>NZ_FODD01000035.1 GCF_900110255.1 Actinacidiphila rubida | reverse complement strand
TCACCTGCGGCACCCCCAACCGCTCCGCCAGCAACGCCGGCACCACACCCGCCGTGCCATCCGTCGACGCCATCCCCATCACCACCAGATCGAACCCCACCCGCTCGACCACCCTCGCCAACACCAGCGACGTCCCCATCACATCCGTGCCATGCAGACCCTCGTCCTCCACATGCACACCACGATCCGCACCCATCGACAACGCCTTACGCACCGCGTCCCGCGCATCCTCCGGACCCACCGTCACCACCGTGACCTCCGCATCACCGGACGCCTCCGCGATCTGCAACGCCTGCTCCACCGCATACTCGTCCAACTCCGACAGCAGCCCGTCCACCGCATCACGATCCGTCGTCAGATCCCCAGCGAAATGCCGATCACCCGTCGCATCGGGCACATACTTCACAGCCACAACGATCCTCAAGCTCACGCCAGCACTCCCTTGTCCGAGCCTCGGTCCGGTCCGCACGGTGCTCGCTGCGGCACCGGATGGACGCGATGGTACTGAGTACCCTACCCGACGGTACTCAGTGTCATTCGTGGGGCGTCGTTGTGGCGTTCGCCACGCGCGGGAGGGCGGCGGGTCCGGTGATCGCGGGCCCAAGATGAAGGCACTGAGTGCCTTGTTCTCCGACACTGAGTGCCTTATGGCCTCGGGTGTCACGTGTGTGCGGACGCCTGACGGGAGAGGGAACATGCCCCAGTTGCTGCAAGAGCCGGTGCACGTCGCGGAGAACGCCGCGGGAACTGCCACGGGCGACGCCCGGGAGAACACGGTCGGGCCGGGTGCGCCCGGTTCGACTGGCGACGAGGCGCTGCGCTACCGGCGCTGCGCCTGGTGCCGCTCGGCGACCGAGTACACGCGGACGCTGTGCCGCGTGTGCGGATCGACCGAGCTGCACGAGGAACGCAGCGAGGGCAGCGGTGCGATCAGCTGGACGACCAAGCTGGAGCGCACGCAGGAGCTCGTCCACCGGATCCGGCAGACCTGCGTCGTGGTGCTGGACGAGGGGTTCACCGTGCCGGCGACGGTGGAGGCCCAGGGCATGGAGGCGCTGCCGACCGGCACCCGGGTGCGGCTGGCCGGGCGCGAGCCGGGGGAGAAGGCCGCCCTGTTCGTTCCCGCCTGACCCTGCCGACCTGGTGCCTCCGGGGAGCAGCCGCCCTCCGTTCCCGCTACCGTGAGGACGAGGCGGGGGACCCGGCAGACGACCCGAGGAGAGCCATGCCGCCCGAGGCAGAGCCACCGGCTGCGCAAGGGCCGCCACAGACGACCGCGTCGCAGGACGGAGCGTGCACGGCGGACGCCCGGCCGACCGGTCCGCGCCTCGCCGTGGTCGTGGTCTTCGTCCGCGATCTGGAGGAGTCCGCCTCCTTCTACTGCGGGCTCCTGCAGCTGTCGGTCGTCACGCGGGAGAGCACCGCGCTGGTGCTGGCCGGCGCCGCCGGCCGGGGGGCGCTGGTGCTGCGGGCCATCGGCCCGCGCGGCGAGCACGCGCTCGGCGCCGTCGGCGTCCAGTACTCCTGCTGGTTCGCCCCCGACCTGGCGGACCTGCGCCGCTGCGAGCAGTACCTCGACGAGCGGTCCGCCCTGGTCGAGACGACGAACGTGGACGACCGCACCGTGGTGGAGGGCCGGGACCCCGACGGCCTGCCCGTCATGATCATGCACTCCCCGGACGGCGTCGACCTGTCCGGCGACATCATGCGCCGCGTCTACGCCTGGTAGCAGGTCGCGCTCCCGCGAGTCCGCCCCTCCGCGCACCCCCATGACCGTGCCCTCGGGGCCGGCCGGCGGCTGTGGGACCGTGGAGCGAGGCGACCCGACGAAGGCGGCGACGATGACCGGGGCACGGCGCGTGGTGTTCGTGGTGTTCGACGGCATGAAGATGCTGGACCTGGCGGGGCCCGCGGAGGTGTTCGCGGAGGCGAACCTGTTCGGCGCGGCCTACTCGCCGGCGCACGTGTCCCCGTCGGGCAGGCCGGTCGCCACCTCGACCGGCCTGCGGCTGGCGGTCGACGGGACCGCGCGGGACGTGCCGGACGCCGACACCGTCGTGGTGACCGGCGGGGACGCGCTGGTCACCCGGCCCATCGACCCCGAACTCGTCGCCGCCGTGCGGACCCTGGCGCCGCGCACCCGCCGGCTGGTGTCGATCTGCACCGGCTCGTTCGTACTGGCGGCCGCGGGCGTGCTCGCCGGGCGCCGGGCCACCACCCACTGGCGCCACGCGCCGCTGCTGGCCCGCTCGTACCCGGACATCCGGGTCGCGCCCGACGCCCTCTACGTCGAGGACGGCGGCATCCACACCTCGGCGGGTGTCTCGGCGGGGATCGACCTGGCCCTGGCGCTGGTCGAGCAGGACCACGGGGCGGATCTCGCCCGCTCGGTCGCGCGCAGCCTCGTGATGTTCATGCAGCGGCCCGGCGGGCAGTCGCAGTTCTCCGCACCCCTCGAGGTGCGGCCGCCGCGGACCGCGGCCCTGCGCGCCGTCGTCGACCTCGTCTCGGCCCGGCCCTCGCTCGACCACGGCGCGTCCACGCTCGCCGCCCGGGCCGGCGTCAGCCCGCGCCACCTGGCCCGGCTCTTCGCGGCCGAACTCGGCACCACCCCGGCCCGGTACGTCGAGCAGGTGCGGCTGGACCACGCGAAGGCGCTTCTCGACGCCGGGCACGGCGTGGCCGAGACGGCACGCGAGGCCGGCTTCGGCAGCGCCGAGACCCTGCGGCGCACGTTCGTGTCCCGGCTCGGCGTCTCGCCCAGCCAGTACCGCGACCGGTTCGGCAGCACCCGCCCGCGCCCGCGCGAGGACCCCGGGGCGGCGGGGGAGCCCACGGGCTGACGCTCCCCCGGCGGAAACGGCCGGCCCGTGCGACGGGCTGACGCCCGCCCGATGTCCGGATCTGTGGGACGGCCGTCGCCGTGCGCGGTGGGGCAGGAGGCCGTACGTGCCGAGACTGGAGTCAGTCCCGCTCGACACGACCAGGAGGGCACCATGCCGGACGTCATCGCAGGCATCACCGTTCCCGACACCGCACTCGTCCGCGAGGCCACCTCGCTCGTCCGGGCGGCGGCGGACGACACCTTGTACCACCACTCCCGCCGGGTGTTCCTGTGGGGAGCGCTCAAGGCCGCCGCCCGCGGGCTCGACGTCGACCTCGAACTCGCCTACGTCGGCGGGCTGTTCCACGACCTCGGGCTGACCCCCGGGTACCGCACCAAGGACCGGCGGTTCGAACTCGACGGCGCCGCGGCCGCCCATGCGTTCCTGCTCGACCACGGCCGCTCCGCGCGGGACGCACGGAACGTCTGGCTCGCCATCGCGCTGCACACCACGCCCGAGGTCCCGCTCCACCTCGAACCGGAGGTCGCCGTCGTGACCCTGGGCGTGGAGACGGACGTCCTCGGGCTCGACCTCGGTGAGATCACCGAGGCGCAGGTCGCCGAGGTGGTGGCGGCCCACCCGCGGCCCGACTTCAAGAACCGCATCCTGCGGGCCTTCCACCAGGGCATGGCCGACCGGCCCGACACCACGTTCGGCACCATGAACGACGACGTGCTGGCGCACTTCGACCCCGGCTTCCGCAGGACCGACTTCGTCGAGATCATCCGGAACAGCGCCTGGCCGGAGTGAGTTCGGAGTGAGTCCAGGGGTGCGACCGGCAGGGGAGCGGCACGGTCGCGCACCGGCGGCAGCCGCAACGCGGGCCGCCCGACGCGGGGCGAACGCCCGCCCGATGGGCACGGTGATGATGAAGAAGTGTGTCCGAGGGGGGACTTGAACCCCCACGCCCGATAAAGGGCACTAGCACCTCAAGCTAGCGCGTCTGCCATTCCGCCACCCGGACCGGGTGTGTCACCACGGCTGCGGGGCCATGGCGACGAGGTAAACCATAGCAAAGATCCCGGCCCGTCGATCACGGTCAGTCGTGGGTGGGCCTTGGGCCTGGGGTGGCGTCGGGGGAGGATGGGGGGATCGAGCAGCGGCACGGAGGAGGAGTCAGGGTGAGCGAGTCGACGAGCGCGGCCGTCAGCGGCGAGGACGAGGTCGTGGGGCTGTGCAGCGAGCTGATCCGGATCGACACCAGCAACTACGGCGACCACTCGGGGCCCGGTGAGCGGGCCGCCGCCGAGTACGTGGCCGAGAAGCTCGCCGAGGTCGGGCTGGAGCCGCAGATCTTCGAGTCGCACCAGGGCCGGGCCTCCACCGTCGCCCGGATCGAGGGCGAGGACCGGTCCCGGCCCGCGCTGCTCATCCACGGGCACCTCGACGTGGTGCCGGCCAACGCCGACGACTGGACCCGGCACCCGTTCTCCGGCGAGGTCGCCGACGACTGCGTGTGGGGCCGCGGCGCCGTCGACATGAAAGACATGGACGCCATGACGCTGGCCGTCGTGCGCGACCGGCTGCGCAGCGGCCGCAAGCCCCCGCGCGACGTCGTGCTCGCCTTCCTCGCCGACGAGGAGGCCGGCGGCACCTACGGCGCCAAGTACCTCGTCGACCGGCACCCCGGGCTGTTCGAGGGCGTCACCGAGGCGATCGGCGAGGTCGGCGGCTTCTCCTTCACCGTGAACGAGAACCTGCGGCTGTACCTGATCGAGACCGCGGAGAAGGGCATGCACTGGATGCGGCTCACCGTGGACGGCACCGCGGGCCACGGCTCGATGACCAACAGGGACAACGCGATCACCGAGCTGTGCGAGGCCGTCGGCCGCCTCGGCCGGCACGAGTTCCCGGTGCGGGTCACCAAGTCCGTCCGCGGCTTCCTGGACGAGCTCTCGGACGCGTTCGGCGTCGAGCTGGACCCCGAGGACATGGAGGCCACCCTCGCCAAGCTCGGCGGCATCGCCCGCATGATCGGCACCACCCTGCGCAACACCGCCGCCCCCACCATGCTCGGCGCCGGCTACAAGGTGAACGTCATCCCCGGCCAGGCCACCGCGCACGTCGACGGCCGCTTCCTGCCGGGCCACGAGGAGGAGTTCCTGGCCGACCTCGACCGGATCCTCGGCCCGCGGGTCAAGCGGGAGACGCTGCACTCCGACAAGGCCCTGGAGACCGACTTCGACGGCGCCTTGGTCGACGCCATGCAGGCCGCGCTCAAGGCCGAGGACCCGATCGCCCGCGCCGTGCCGTACATGCTCTCCGGCGGCACCGACGCCAAGTCCTTCGACGACCTGGGCATCCGCTGCTTCGGCTTCGCGCCGCTGCAGCTGCCGCCCGAGCTGGACTTCGCCGGCATGTTCCACGGCGTGGACGAGCGGGTGCCGGTCGACGGACTGCGGTTCGGCGTGCGGGTGCTCGACCGGTTCCTCGACCACTGCTGACCGTCCGCCCACCGCTGACCGTCTCCGCCGCGGGGCGGCACCCCTGCCGCCCCGCCCGCCCCCGCCGTCCGCCGCGCCCCGGCATTCGGCCGTATGTACCCCTGCCGGCCCGCCGCTTCGCCGGTACGGGTGAATGATCCACGGGCCTCGTAGCCCTGTTTCCTCCTCGTCGTTACGACGGGTGTGGTCCGCGGCTGGGACCACATGTGTCCCATGAGGAGGAAGAAAATGTTCAAGAAGGTCGCCGCTGTCGCGGCTGCCACGGGTGGACTCGTGCTCGCCGGTGCTGGACTGGCTGTCGCCGACTCCGGCGCGCAGGGTGCCGCCGTCCAGTCCCCGGGCGTGCTGTCCGGCAACCTGGTCGAGATCCCGGTGCACGTGCCGGTCAACGTGTGCGGCGACACGATCGACGTGATCGGCCTGCTGGACCCGGCGTTCGGCAGCACCTGCGTGGACCAGTAGTTCCCCCGCCGGCCGCAGATCGGCCGGATCGGGACGGCCCCGGGCGCTGAGCCGCGCCCTGGGGCCTCTCGCCTTTTTCCGGGGACTGGCACAGGTGTGACGGATGCTCCGGGTGATTCGAAAGCAGGATGAGGACATGCGACAGGTCGCAACGAAGGGCCTGCTCACCGTGGTCGCCGCCGGGGGGGCGCTGGCGGCCACCGGCGGCCTCGCGTACGCGGACGCGGGGGCGGCGGGAACGGCCGCCGGCTCGCCGGGCGTCGCCTCGGGCAACTCCGTACAGGTCCCGGTGCACGTGCCGGTGAACCTGTGCGGCAACACGATCGACGTCGTCGGCGCGCTCGACCCCGCCTTCGGCAACCACTGCGCCAACACCTCCGCGGGCGGCCACGGTCCGGGCGGGCACGGCGGAGGATCGAGCGCGACGGGTCACACGGGCGGCTCGCCCGGCGTCGGCTCCGGCAACTCCGCCCAGGTGCCCGTCGACGTGCCGGTGAGCGTGTGCGGCAACTCCGTCGACGTGGCGGCGCTGCTCAACCCCGCGTTCGGCAACGTCTGCGGCAACGATGAAGGCACTCCGGGCACCCCCGGTACCCCCGGCACGCCCACCACCCCGGGCACGCCCAGCACGCCGGTCACCCCGAGCTCGCCCGGCACCCCCCAGACGCCGGGCACCCCGGGAACCCCGCAGCCGGGCACCACCGGCACGACCTCGACGAACACCGTCGCCGAGACGGGGACCCGCACGTCCGTCCTCGCCGACACCGGAGCGAGCGGCATGGGCCTCACGGCGGCCCTGGCCGGCGCCCTGCTGCTCGGCGGCGCGGTGCTCTACCGCCGGGGCCGCAGCCACGGCTGACACCACCGTGCCCCGCGACCGGACGGCCCGTGGCGGCCGTCCGGTCATTGTGTTTCCGGTCACCAGGTCGCGCGCACCTGGCGGATGATGCGGCGGCGCAACCGCACCCGCCGGCTGCCGTCCGGGTACAGCCGTACCCGGTCCAGCTCCCAGTGCCTGTACTCGGCTTCGTCGGTCAGCAGACGTGCCGCGTCCTTCCGGGAGACCTCCCGCGGCACGTACATCTCTCTGAATTCGTATTCCGGCATCGCATCTATTGTGCGGGCAACGGCCCGGTGCGGATAGCGTCTGCCTCATGTCTGATGACGTGCAGCCCAGCGTGGCGGATGTCCGTGCCGCCGTAGCGGCGTTCAAGGCCGCCCTCGACCGCCACCTCGAGGCGATCGAGACCCGTGTCGGTGACGACGACCCCGCGGTCTACGAGGCCTTCGAGGCCCTCGCCGCGGCCGCGGAGAGCTATGACGAGTTGCTGTACGACACCTACGACGAGGTGACCCCGTTCGAGGTGCCCACCGGCACCGCGAACCCGGAGTACAGCGGGCCGTCCGACCCCGAGGCGATCAGCGTGCTGATCCGCCGCGACTACACGATCGTCGCGCCGGACCGGCTGTTCTCCCAGGCACGGCGGGTCAGTGACGGCGCCGAGGGCGCCGACGCCACCGTCAGCTCCGCCCTGGGGGTGGTCTTCGGGGAGTACGAGCCCGACGAAGTCGCCCAGCGGCCCAAGGAGTTCGGCCTGGAGGAGGGCGACGCCACGCTGTGGGTCGCCGCCGCCGAGCAGCCGTCCGAGCCGGGGGAGTGGCTGGAAGCGCCCTTCGACGAGGTCAACCCGCAGCTCGTGCTCTGCCGGTTCGACATGAGCACCGTCTTCGACGACGACCTGGGCGTGCTGGACCCGGACTAGGGTCTGCCGTGTGGATCTCCGCGGCGTCCGTCCGCCCCCGCACGTGCCGGCCGGGACGGGTCGGCCCCGCGGGGCCGGTGCGCGGCGGGGCGCTGGGCCACCGCCGCACACCGGCCGCCGTCCTCACTCGTCGGCGGCCAGCTCCTTCAGCACGGTGACCAGCCGGGTCGTCCGCGGCCTGGCCGCGCCCTCGGCGACGGCGGCGGCCAGCGCCTGATCGGCGCCCTGCACGACCGACAGATGCCGTTCGCCGCGGCCGAACGCGGTGTAGACCCAGGCCCGGTTCAGCAGCGCGCCCGCGTCACCGGGGACGACCACGACCACCGCGGGCCAGCGCATCGCCGCGGCCTGGTGCCCGGTGACCGCCCAGCCGTGGCGGACCGCGTCCGCCACCTCCTCGCGCGGCACCAGTACCGGCCCGCCCTCGCACGACAGCCGCAGCCCCTCGGGTTCCGCGCCGGCCACCGTGCCCGGCAGCGCCCGCCCGGGCCCCGGCACGTAGACCACCCGGTCACCCTGGTCGAAGCCGCCGAAACGGCCGGGTCCGGGGTTCAGCCGCTCCTTGAGCGCCGCGTTGAGCGCACGGGTGCCGACCGGGCCGCCGTGCGCGACGGCGACCACCTGCGTCTCCTCGGCCGGGATGCCGAACGCCCGCGGCACCGAGTCCGCCACCAGCTGCACCGCGCGGTGCACGGCCTCCCGCGGGTCGCGGACGGGCACCACCACGACCTCCTTGTCCGGCGCGTCCACCTGGGGCAGTTCGCCCTCACCGACGCAGGAGACCAGCTCGCCGATCGGCCCGGCGTCGGGCGTCCGGGAGGCGACCCGCGGGCAGATCCGGGCGGCCAGCAGATCGGCGAAGGCACGGCCGGGTCCGGCCGGCGGCAGCGTGTACGGATCGCCGCTGAGCACCAGCCGGGCCCCGTCGGGCAGCGCCTCGACGAGGTCGGCGGCCTCCACCACGGACAGCCGGGGCGCGTCCAGCACCGCCAGCAGGTCGAGCGCGAGGGCGGCGTCCGCGGCCCGGCCGGGACCCTGCGTGCCGTCGAGCAGGCCCTCCACCGTCACCGCGGCGTCCTCGCCCAGCTCCTCGGCGAGCCGCCGGCGGCCGTTCTCGGTGTAGGCGGCGGCGTACGCGCGCAGGCCCGCCTGCCGCGCCGCGGCCACCAGCGCGGCGGGCTCCGCGCGGGCCGCCTCGCCGCCGGTGTGCAGCACCAGCCCGCTGCCGGCCGCCGCGCGGATCAGCTCGGCGGCGGACGGCGAGGGAGCGGCCGCGGCGGCGGACTCGCCCCAGGCCCGCCGTGCCGCGCTCCCGTCCCCGTCCCCGTTGCCGTTCCCGTCCCCGTCCCCTTCGTTATCCGGCTCTCCCGCGCTCTCGGCGTCCAGCGAGCGCAGCAGGCGCACGCAGCCGTCGGCCACGCTCTCCTCGGCCAGCGCGTAGCGGTCGAGGGCGAGCAGCAGCGGCACGTCCGCCTCGGCGTCCTCGGCGTCCTCGGCGCCGCCTCCGTCCCCGCTGTTCACGGGTTCCTCGGCGTCGCCGCGCGACGCGTCCCCCGTGGTGTCCCGGAAGACCAGCACCTGGCCCTCCTCGACGGCCGCGGCCACGGCGGCCGCCGGGTCCGGCAGCGCGTTGCGGGCCAGTTCGGCGCGGAGCGTGTCCGCGTCCAGCGCGGTGTGCCCGGCCGTGGCGGCGCGCTCCATCAGGTGCCCGACGAGCGCGTGGGCCCGCCGCGGGTCCCCGGGGCCGGCGGTCCCGCCCAGCAGGGCCCGGGCGAACGCGTCCGCGTGCTCCACCCGTACGCCGTCGAGCGCGAGCACGCCCCAGGGGTCCTCGCGCAGCGCCTCGGCCGCGCCCTCACCCAGCGCGCGGACCGCCGCCACCGCGAGCGTCTCCGGCGCGCCGCCGGCCGCGAGGACCGTGCGGACGGCCTCGACCGCGGCCGGGTCGACCACCGCGGACTGCCGGGCGGCGCGCGGCCGTTCGGCGGGCCGCGGGCGGCGCGGGCCGCCGGTGGTCCCGGCCGCGGGCTCCTGGCCGGCGTCCGCGGCCGCTCCGCCGGGCGTGCCGTCCTCGCCGGCCGCCTCGGCGGCCTGGGTCTCGGCGATCTCCGCGGCCATCGCCTCGCGCCGCTTGCGCCGTGCCTCCGCGGCGTCGCCGCGCGGGGCGGGCGCGGACGGGCTCTCGCCGCGCTCGATCGACTTGACCGCGGCCGCCAGCGCCGCGAGGCCCGGCCCGCCGCCGGACGCCGCGCCCTGGTCCTTGCCCCGGTCCTTGTCCCCGCCCTCGCCCTCGCTCCCGCTCCCGTCCGCCGGGCGCCCTGATCCGCCCGAGCCGGATCCGCCCGGCGAACCGGCCGTGCCGCCGGACGCGCCCTCGGGGCCCGACGCGCCGGGCCCGGACGCGGCGCCGGACGGGCTCTGCCCCGCGCCGCCCGACCCGTGTGCGGTCCGGGGGACGGCGGGCCCCTCGGTGGCGGTGGACGAACGGCGGGCGCCGTCCCCGGACGGGGGGATCGTGTCGGTCACAGCGAATGCCTTCCGTGGAGCGGCCGGCCGCGGCTCAGAGGGTGCTCCAGTCGTGGTCCGGGTAGCGGTGCAGCGGCGCCGAGACGTCGTCGAGCGCCAGATTGATCTCTTCCGGAAGCGTAAGGGCCTCCACTGACAACGCCTGGGTGAGCTGCGCGGCGTTGCGCGCGCCGAGGATCGGGGCGACCACACCGGGCCGGTCGCGGACCCACGCCAGGGCGACGTGCAGCGGGGCGACGGCCAGGCCGTCGGCCGCTATCGCCAGCGCGTCCACGATCAGCCGGGCCGTCTCGTCGAGATACGGCGCGACGAACGCGGACATGTCCTCGGAGCCGCCGCGGGAGTCCGGCGGGGCGCCGTGCCGGTACTTGCCGGTGAGCACGCCGCGGCCCAGCGGGGAGGACGGCAGCAGCCCGACACCGAGGTCGGTCGCCGCCGGCAGCACCTCCCGCTCCACGCCGCGCTGCAGCAGCGAGTACTCCATCTGCGTGCTGGCCAGCGGGGTGCGGCCGGACGCCGCGAGCTGCCAGGTCGCGGCCTTGGCCAGCTGCCAGCCGCAGAAGTTGGACACGCCCACGTAGCGGGCGCGCCCGGAGCTCACGGCGATGTCGAGGGCCTGCAGCGTCTCGTCCAGCGGCGTGCCCGGGTCGAAGGCGTGCACCTGCCACACGTCGACGTAGTCCGTGCCGAGCCGCTGCAGCGACGCGTCGAGCGCGGACAGCAGGTGCCCGCGGGAGGTGTCGAACCGCCGGTAGGGGTCGGGGACGCTGCCGGCCTTGGTGGCGATCACCAGGTCCGAGCGCGGCACCAGGCCCTCCAGCAACTGCCCCAGCAGGTACTCGGCGCCTCCGTCGGCGTAGACGTCCGCGGTGTCGACCAGGGTGCCGCCCGCGTCCCAGAACGCCTTCAACTGGTCGGCGGCATCGCGTTCCCCCGTCGTGCGCCCCCAGGTGAGCGTGCCGAGCCCGAGCCGGGACACGCGCAAACCCGTGCGGCCGAGGTGCCTTTGCTCCATGACCGCTGAGGCTAGCGCCCGCACTCCCCGAATGGGCGGCAGTGACGTACCTGACAGGCACCGGGGCGCGGCGTGGGCGCTACAGTCCGGGGTGACAACGACGTTACTGATGAGTACCTAGGGGTGCGGCATGCGGCTCGGGATCAACCTCGGCTACTGGGGCGCCGGGATGGACGCGGACAACCTGGCGGTCGCACAGGAGGCGGACCGGCTGGGGTACTCGGTGTGCTGGGCCGCGGAGGCCTACGGCTCCGACGGCCCCACGGTGCTGTCGTGGGTCGCCGCCCAGACCGAGCGGATCGACGTCGGCTCGGCCATCTTCCAGATCCCGGCCCGCACCCCGGCGATGACCGCGATGACCGCGGCCACCCTCGACTCGCTGTCCGGCGGCCGCTTCCGGCTCGGCCTCGGGGTCTCCGGCCCGCAGGTCTCCGAGGGCTGGTACGGCGTCAAGTTCGACAAGCCGCTGTCCCGCACCCGCGAGTACGTGGAGATCGTCCGCAAGGCGATGTCCCGCGAACGGCTGTCGTACGAGGGCGAGCACTGGACGCTGCCGCTGCCCGGCGGCCCCGGCAAGCCGATCAAGCTGACCGTCCACCCCCAGCGCGAGCACATCCCGCTGTACATCGCCGCCATCGGCCCCAGGAACCTGGAGCAGACCGGCGAGATCGCCGACGGCGCCCTGCTCATCTTCCCCTCGGCCGCGCACCTGGAGGACACCGCGCTGCGCCACATCAGGGCGGGCCGCGAGAAGGCCGGCCTGACGCTGGACGGCTTCGACGTCAGCCCCACGCTGCCGCTGGCGCTCGGCGACGACGTGTCGGCGCTCGCCGACGTCTTCCGCCCCTACACGGCCCTGTACGTCGGCGGCATGGGCAGCCGCAAGCAGAACTTCTACAACCAGCTCGCCCAGCGCATGGGCTACGAGCGGGAGGCCGCGGAGATCCAGGACAAGTACCTGGGCGGCGACAAGGACGGCGCCGCGGCCGCGGTCCCGCACGACCTCATCGACGCCACCAGCCTGCTGGGGCCCGTCGCCCGCATCGCGGACCGCATGACGGAGTACGCCGAAGCCGGCGTCACCACCCTCAACCTGAGCCCGGCCGGCTTCACCCTGGACGAGCGGGTGGCCGGTCTGCGGGCCGGCGTCGAGGCGCTGGAGCGCGCGGGTCTGGCCTGACGCGGTGACATGACGTCCCCGCATGACGTCCCGGCGGCCGGCCGACACCCGGCTGACGGGGCGTCAGGCGGTCCGGCTCGGCAGCCCGGCCCGGCGGACGGGCTCTAGCTGGGGACGAGCCGCCCCAGCAGCCGCCCGAAGTCGATGAGCCGGGCTATCTGCCCCGGACCCCCGTCGTCCAGCGACTTGCTGAACCGGAAGGCCTCGGGGCGGAACTTCGCGGACGTGACGGGCAGCGGCGAGTCGGGGTCCGCGGTCACCGCGCTCAACTCGTGGGGCATCCCGGTGGCCAGCACCACGTACACCCCGCGGTCGATGCGCCGCCCGTCCTCGTCCCGCCCGACGAGGGTGCGCATGCCGACGTGCCCGATCGAGTCCAGCGGCAGCACCTGCACCGAGGAGTCCAGCACGGTGCCGCCGGGCGCCTTGTCGTCGGCCAGTTCCTCGCTGTGCCACAGGATCAGGCGGCGGCCGTCGCACACCGCGGCCTCCTGCCACACCGAGGTGCCGGCCTCGGTGAGGTCCACCACCCGCTCCAGCGTGAAGCCGCGGACCCGGCGCCGGCCGAGCACGCCCCCGATGGCGTCCAGCGCGATGTCGGCGTGCAGGAAGTACACCGAGGCGGCGTCCTCGAGGCGTCCGTAAGGTGACCAGTCCGCCCCGGCGGCGCCGGCCCCTGCCACTGTTCGCGGACGGCTCCTCGTCGCCTTGCCGAACATCTCCACCCGCTTCGCGATCCCGACTCCCGGACCCCCTCGGCCCCCCTGAACCTTACCCAGCGGGGCGGACAGTCAGGAGCACGCAGGAGCCGCCGGATCGCCGTGATCGACGGGGATTCCCGCGGCCGTGGTGGGGGCTCGGGGGATCCTCCCCGCCACGGCCGTCACCCAGCACAACGCCCGCGCCCGTGAAGGGTTACGGTGGCGGACATGCCCACCGTCATCCTCGTCAGGCACGGCCGTTCGACCGCCAACGCGGAAGGAGTGCTGGCCGGCTGGAGCCCCGGAGTCGCCCTCGACGACACCGGCAGGGCCCAGGCCACCGCACTCGCCGCCCGGCTCGCCGCCCTGCCGCTCGCCGCCGTCGTCAGCAGCCCCCTGCAGCGCTGCCAGGAGACCGTCAAACCACTGACGGACACCCGGCCGGAGCTGACCCTGCACACCGACGAGCGGGTCGGCGAGTGCCACTACGGCGACTGGACCGGCCGCAAGCTCAGCGAACTCGCCGAGGAGCCGCTGTGGGCGACCGTGCAGCGGCATCCCTCGGCGGCCGTCTTCCCCGGCGAGGGGGGCGAGTCGCTGCGCGCCATGCAGGCCCGCGCGGTCGACGCGGTCCGCGACTGGAACCGCCGGATCGAGGAGGAGCACGGCCCCGAGGCGGTCTACGTGGTCTGCTCGCACGGCGACATCATCAAGTCCCTGGCCGCCGACGCCCTGGGCATGCACCTCGACCTGTTCCAGCGGATCAGTACCGAGCCGTGCTCGGTCACGGCGATCCGCTACACCGCCAACCGCCCCTTCCTGCTGCGCCTCGGCGACACCGGTGACCTCAGCACGCTCGCGCCCGCGCCCTCTCCCGCACCGGGTGCGGCGGACGACGCGGTGGTGGGGGGCTCCACCGGCACCCGGTGATCGGCTTCCGCAGTAGGGTGGGTGACCGGTACAGCAGCCAGAACAGCCGATCGGACGAGCAAACGGAGCAAGGCGTGCCCCGTCAGGTCTTCTTCTTCGAACATCCCGACCGTTTCGTGGCCGGGACCGTGGGCCAACCAGGCCAGCGGACGTTCTTCCTGCAGGCCACCGCGTCCGGGCGGACCACCAGTGTCGCCCTGGAGAAGACCCAGGTGGCCGCGCTGGCGGAGCGCGTCGACGAGCTGCTGGACGAGGTCGTGCGCCGCAGCGGCGGCAGCGCCCCGGTGCCGGCCGTCGCCCCCGCCGAGCTCGCCGACACCGCGCCCCTGGACGTGCCCGTCGAGGAGGAGTTCCGGGTCGGCACCATGGCGTTGGCCTGGGACGGCGCGCACGAGCGGATGGTCATCGAGGCGCAGGCCCTGGTGGAGATCGCCGGCGAGGACGAGGACGACCTGGAGGCGGCCGAGGAGGAGATGCTCCAGGACGACGAGAACGGCCCGCCGCTGCTGCGGGTCCTCCTCACCGGCGCCCAGGCCCGCTCGTTCGCCAAGCGCGCCCTGGACGTGGTCTCCGCGGGCCGCCCGCCCTGCCCGCTGTGCAGCCTGCCCCTGGACCCGGAAGGACACGTATGCCCGCGCCAGAACGGGTACCGGAGGTCGGCCTGATCGCCCCCGGCTCCGGCCGGGACGGGATCGGCGCCGCCGACGTCCTGCTGCGCGGCGAGCTCACCGTGCGCGGACAGATCCGCGAGGCGTCCAACGCGGTGCTGTACTGCGAGGCGGTGTACGAGGGGCGCACCCTGGCCTGCGTGTACAAGCCGGTCGCCGGCGAGCGCCCGCTGTGGGACTTCCCCGACGGCACGCTCGCCCAGCGCGAGGTCGCCGCCTACCTCGTCTCCGAGGCCACCGGCTGGGGCCTGGTGCCGCCCACCGTGCTGCGCGACGGCCCGTACGGCGAGGGCATGGTCCAGCTCTGGATCGACGTCGCTCCCGACGACTCCGAGGGGGACGGCGAGGACGCCTCCGGCACCGAGGACGCCTCCGGCGGCGACGGCACCGGCGGCAGCGGCGGCAGCGGTGACGGGGGCGACGGGCCGCTGCTGGCGCTCACCGAGGACACCGAGCCCGCGCCCGGCTGGAAGGCCGTCGTCGAGGCCGAGGTCGGCGAGGGCCGCCGCGCGCTGCTCGTGCACGCCGACGACATACGCCTGCGCCGGCTGGCCGTCCTGGACGCGGTGATCAACAACGCCGACCGCAAGGGCGGGCACCTGCTGCCCGCCCTGGACGGCCGCCTCTACGGCATCGACCACGGCGTGACCTTCCACACCGAGGACAAGCTCCGCACGCTGCTGTGGGGCTGGGCGGGCGAACCGCTGCCCGCCGAGGCGCGGCCCGTCCTGGACGCGCTGGCCGCGCAGCTCGACGGCGCCCTGGGGGCGCGGCTCGGCGAGCTGCTGACCGCCGCCGAGACCGACGCCCTGCGCGCTCGCGTCCGCCACCTGCGGGAGAGCGGGAAGCACCCCGAACCCAGCGGTGACTGGCCGTCGATCCCCTGGCCTCCGGTCTGACCGGACGGCGGCGGTGGCGCGCCGGTCGGCCCCGCCGTTTTGACGCACGGGCGCCCGGTTAACCTCAAGACATGCATGCCTGGCCCGCTTCCGACGTCCCCGCCCTTCCCGGCACCGGACGCCCCCTGAGTCTCCACGACACCTCGACCGGTGGACGGGTGACGCTCGACCCCGGCCCCGTGGCCCGGATCTACGTCTGCGGGATCACCCCGTACGACGCGACCCACATGGGGCACGCCGCCACGTACAACGCGTTCGACCTCGTCCAGCGCGTGTGGCTCGACACGAAGCGCCAGGTCCACTACGTCCAGAACGTCACCGACGTCGACGATCCGCTGCTGGAGCGCGCGGTGGCCACCGGCGAGGACTGGACCGCGCTGGCCGAGCGCGAGACCGCCCTGTTCCGCGAGGACATGACCGCGCTGCGGATGCTGCCGCCCGCGCACTACATCGGCGCGGTCGAGGCCATACCGGGCATCGTGCCGCTGATCGAGCGGCTGCGGGAGGCCGGCGCGGCGTACGAGCTCGACGGCGACGTGTACTTCTCCGTCGAGTCCGACCCCGCCTTCGGGACGGTGTCGCGGCTGGACGCGGCCGCGATGCGGGTGCTGTCCGCCGAGCGCGGCGGCGACCCGGACCGCCCCGGCAAGAAGGACCCGCTCGACCCGATCCTGTGGCTCGGCGCCCGCGAGGGCGAGCCCAGCTGGGACGGCGGGTCGCTCGGCCCCGGCCGCCCCGGCTGGCACATCGAGTGCGTCGCGATCGCCCTGGACCACCTCGGCATGGGCTTCGACGTCCAGGGCGGCGGGTCCGACCTGGCGTTCCCCCACCACGAGATGGGCGCGTCGCACGCGCAGGTCCTCACCGGCGAGTACCCGTTCGCCAAGGCGTACGTGCACGCCGGGATGGTCGCCCTGGACGGCGAGAAGATGTCCAAGTCCAAGGGCAACCTGGTGTTCGTGTCCGCGCTGCGGCGTGCGGGCGTCGACCCGGCGGCCATCAGGCTGGCGCTGCTCGCGCACCACTACCGGTCGGACTGGGAGTGGACCGACGGGGTGCTGGCCGAGGCCGTGGAGCGCCTCGACCGCTGGCGGGCAGCGGTGTCGCGGCCCGACGGGCCGCCCGCGGAAACGCTGGTCTCCGAGATCCGTGAGGCCCTCGCCGACGACCTGGACGCGCCGCGCGCGCTGCGCCTGGTCGACGCGTGGGCGGCCGACCAGGCCGCGTCCGGCGGCACCGACACCGGCGCCCCCGGCCTCGTCTCCCGCACCGTCGACGCGCTACTGGGCGTGGCGCTCTAAAGCCGCCTGTCCGACGAAGAGCGCCGTCCGCCCGGCCGGGGGAGGGGCGCCCACCGCGACGGTGGGCGCCCCTCGTCACTTCCCGTCGCTGTCGCTGTCGCTGGCGCCGTCACTGTCGCCGTCGTCGCCGACGTCGTCGCCGTCCGCGTCCGGACGACCGGAGCCGGGGTCCGCGTCGGCGTCCCCGGGCGCGTCCGGCCCGGGCACGGCGCCGTCCGCGGGCTCGCCGGCGTCCGGGGCCGCCGCGTCGCCCCCCTCGTCCGTGTCGCCGGACGCGTCGGTGCCGTCCGCCGCCTCCGCGCCGTCGCGGTCCGCGGCGGCCGGGGTGTCGCGCGGCCGGGAGGCCTGGCTGCGGATCGGCGGGACGCCGTCCTCGCCCTCGCTCGCGTAGCCGCCGGCGCCGCCCGCCTGCGGGTCCCGGCGCCGCAGATAGCGCTCGAACTCCTTGGCGATGGCCTCGCCGGACGCCTCGGGGAGCTCCGCGGTGTCGCGGGCCTCCTCCAGGGTCTGGACGTACTCCGCGACCTCGCTGTCCTCCGCCGCCAGCTGGTCCACGCCGACCTGCCAGGCGCGGGCGTCCTCGGGCAGCTCGCCCTGCGGGATGCGCAGGTCGAGCAGGTCCTCCAGGCGGTTCAGCAGGGCCAGCGTGGCCTTCGGATTGGGGGGCTGCGAGACGTAGTGGGGGACGGCCGCCCACAGGCTCACCGCCGGAATGCCCGCGTGGGTGCAGGCCTCCTGAAGGATGCCGACGATGCCCGTCGGCCCCTCGTAGCTCGACTCCTCCAGGTTGAGGGACGTCGCCAGTTCGGGGTCGGACGTCACGCCGGTGACGGGGACCGGCCGGGTGTGCGGGGTGTCGCCCAGCAGCGCGCCGAGCACGACGACCATCTCGACGCCGAGCTCGTGGGCGAAGCCCAGGATCTCGTTGCAGAACGAGCGCCACCGCATGCTCGGCTCGATGCCGCGCACCAGGACCAGGTCACGCGGTGTGGGCGACTGGATGCGCACCACCGACAGCCGTGTCGTCGGCCAGGTGATGCGGCGTACCCCGCCGTCCATCCACACGGTGGGCCGGTTGACCTGGAAGTCGTAGTAGTCCTCCGCGTCGAGCGCGGCGAACACCTCGCCCTTGAACTCCCGGTCCATGTGGTCGACCGCAGTGGAGGCTGCGTCCCCGGCGTCGTTCCAGCCCTCGAACGCGGCCACCATGACCGGGTCGATCAGCTCGGGAACCCCCTCGAGCTCGATCACCCAGCGCCTCCTTTTCCAGGCCGGAGGGGGCGATGCCGTCCCCGTGCCGGCTGCTGTGCTGTTCCAGACGTGCGGCACCAAGCCTACGGCGTACCGCCCTCAGTGCCCCAACCTCTGCGGTAGGCGGCCCAGTCGCCGGCGGTGGCGTGGAAGTCGACATAAAGGGACAGGCCGAACATCCGGCGGTGCCGGTCGTGCCGGGCCAGCGCGACCCGCGCGCCGCGGACGGCCGCGTCCACGGTCTCGGCGTAGGCGTGGTGGCCCATGTCGCCGGTGTGGTAGCCCGGCAGGCCGATGACCAGTTCGGTGCTGGGCGGCGTGGCGGACAGCGCGAGCCCGGTCTGCTGGGCGACGTACCCGCCGAACAGCGACGTCGTGGGCATCGCGGTGTCGTAGGCCATCACGGCGATCTGGTCGACGCGGCGGGCGACCTGCCCGAAGTACGCCTGGGCCCACCACTTGGGGTGGCTGAACGGCAGGTGGGCGACGGTGTGCAGGTGCGGCAGCGGGTCGATCTGCGGGACGGCGGCGGACAGCGGGACGCCGCGCTCCTCGGTCAGCTGGTGCACCGCGTCCAGCAGGGTCAGGAATCCGGGGTCGCCGGACGGAACCGGCTCCAGGTCCAGGTGGACGCCGTCGAACCCGGCGTCCAGCACCTGCGCGCAGGAGTCGCGCACGCGGGACCGCAGTGCCGCGTCGTCGAGGTGCAGGCCCGGCCCGCCGGAGTGCGCCACGACGTCGCCCAGCCAAGCCTGCACCCGCACGCCGGGCAGTTCGCGGTGCACGTCGGCGATGAACGCCGCGGCCGCGGGGTAGAGCTTGGGGTCGAGGGTGCCGTCGTCCGCCAGGGGGCCGGTGTGGACGTAGAGGTCGCTGATGCCGGAGTCCCGCACGCGCGAGCGCAGCAGGGCCAGATCGGCGGGGCCGCGGCGACCGTCCACCCAGGCGTGCCCGAGCCACACGGCGTCATGTCCGCGCGTGCGCCCGGCGGCCGCGGGATTGCCCGCGTACTGGGCGCGCAGCGCCGTCGCGGCGGCGGCCACGGCCAGCACGGCGAGCACCGTCGCGGCGATCGTCGCATGCCGGAGCAGCCGCAGGACCCGCCGGCGGGACGGCGGGGTCCACTGCCGGAACCGCTGCCGGACCCGCGTGGCCAGCCGATGAGACATCCGATCTGTAATCCACAAAGTTCTGGCCTCCCCCTGGACGAACGGCGGGCTGCGCCGCTATACATCGGATCATCAAGAAAAGATCCGATGTCTTGCGACGGGAGTGTGCATGAGTCCGACCATCACCGAGGTCGACGTCCACGACATCCGCTTTCCGACCTCGGAGCAGCTCGACGGCTCGGACGCCATGAACCCCGACCCCGACTACTCGGCCGCCTACGTCGTCCTCCGTACCGACGCGCCCGGCGGCCTCGCGGGGTACGGCCTGTGCTTCACGATCGGCCGCGGCAACGACGTGGTCGCCGCGGCGATCCGCGCACTGCGACCCTATGTGGTCGGGCGCTCGGTGGACAGTGTCACGAGCGATCTTGGGGATTTCTACCGCCTGCTCACCCACGACTCGCAACTGCGCTGGCTGGGCCCGGAGAAGGGCGTGATGCACATGGCCGCCGGCGCGGTGGTCAACGCCGCCTGGGACCTGGCCGCCCGTCAGGCCGGCCGCCCGGTCTGGGAGCTGCTGGCCGCCATGACCCCCGAGCAGATCGTCGACCTGGTCGACTTCCGCTACCTCAGCGACGCCCTCACGCCGGAGGACGCGCTGGAGATCCTCCGCCGCGCCGAGCCCGGCCGGGCCGAACGCGTCGCCCTGCTGCGGCGCGACGGCTACCCCGCCTACACCACCGAGCCGGGCTGGCTGGGCTACTCCGACGAGAAGCTCGTCCGGCTGGCCAAGGAGGCGGTCGCGGCCGGCTTCCGGCAGATCAAGCTGAAGGTCGGCGACAACCTCGACGACGACCTGCGCCGCATGCGGCTGGCCCGCGAGGCGGTCGGCCCCGACGTCCGGATCGCCGTCGACGCCAACCAGCGCTGGGACGTGCAGGCGGCCGTCGACTGGATGAACGCCCTCGCGCCGTACGACCCGTACTGGATCGAGGAGCCCACCAGCCCGGACGACGTGCTCGCCCACGCGGCGGTGCGGGCCGGCCAGCCGGTGCGGGTCGCCACCGGCGAACACGTCGCCAACCGCGTGGTGTTCAAGCAGCTCCTGCAGGCCGGCGCGGTGGACTTCGTGCAGATCGACGCGGCCCGGGTGGGCGGCGTCAACGAGAACGTCGCGATCCTGCTGCTCGCCGCGAAGTTCGGCGTCCCGGTCTGCCCGCACGCCGGCGGCGTGGGCCTGTGCGAGCTCGTCCAGCACCTGTCGATGTTCGACTTCGTGGCCGTCTCGGGGACCCAGGAGGACCGGATCATCGAGTACGTGCCGCACCTGCACGAGCACTTCACCGACCCGGTGGTGATGGAGAACGGCGCCTACCGCGCGCCCGAGGCGCCCGGCTTCTCGGCCCGCATGGTGCCCGAGTCCCTCACCGACTACCGCTACCCCGACGGTCCGGTGTGGACCGCACGACAGGAGCCGGCCCGATGAGCGAACCGACCTCCGCCGCCCGGGACTTCGACGGGCTGACCGCCCTGGTGACCGGCGGCGCCTCCGGCATCGGCGCGGCCACCGCCGCGCTGCTCACCGCCCGCGGCGCCCGCGTCGCGGTGCTCGACCGCGACGTGTCGGGCGCCCCCGAGGGCACCGTCCCGGTCCAGGCCGACGTCACGGACGACGACGCGGTGCGGGCCGCGGTCGGCCGGGCCGCCGAGGTCCTGGGCGGGCTGCACACCGTGGTCGCCAACGCCGGGATCGGCGCGATCGGCACCGTCGAGGACAACCCGGACGACGAGTGGCACCGAGTGCTGGACGTCAACGTCCTGGGCATGGTGCGCACCGCCCGCGCGGCACTGCCCCACCTGCGCAAGGCCGCGCAGGACCGGCCGGGCTGCGCGTCGATCACCCTCACATGCTCCATCGCCGCCACCGCCGGGCTGCCGCAGCGGGCGCTGTACAGCGCGAGCAAGGGCGCGGTCCTCGCGCTCACCCTGGCGATGGCCGCCGACCACGTCCGCGAGGGCGTCCGGGTCAACTGCGTCAACCCCGGCACCGCGGACACCCCGTGGATCGGACGCCTGCTCGGGCAGGCGGAGGACCCCGCCGCCGAACGTGCCGCGCTCGACGCCCGCCAGCCGATGGGCCGGCTGGTCGGCGCCGGCGAAGTGGCCGCGGCCATCGCGTACCTGGCCAGTCCCGCCGCGGCGAGCGTGACGGGTACCGCGCTCGCCGTCGACGGCGGAATGCAGGGCCTGCGCCTGCGTCCCGCCGCCGGCTGACCCTCCGGCCACCCGGCCGGCCGCCCGGCCCCGCACGCGACCATCCCCGCGCGCCGGGCCCCGACACCCGGGCCAACCCGCCCGATCCGTACCGGAGTCCGCACCCCACCCCCGCACTCCGCGCGCCGCCTCGCACCCCCCGCCTCACCGCACCGCACCCGCACCAGCACCGCACCGAGCCGATTCATTCATCGAAAGGCAGGTCTCGCTGATGAGACTGCGTACGACGACCGTGGCTGCCTGTGCCGCCCTGCTCGCGGTCACCGCACTCGCCGGCTGCAACAGAGGAAGCGACGACAAGGCCGGCAGCTCCGGCAAGGTCGGCATCGACCTGCCGCGCTCCGACAGCGACTTCTGGAACTCCTACCAGGGCTACATCGAGAAGGGCGTCAAGGCCGGAGTCGTCTCCGCGCTGCCGCGCAGCAACTCGCAGAACGACATCGGCAAGCTCGTCGCGAACGTGCAGACGTTCGTCGACCAGGGCGCCAAGGCGATCGTGATGGCGCCGCAGGACACCGGCGCCATCGCCTCCACCCTGCAGACCCTCGCGGGCAAGCACATCCCGGTGGTCAGCGTCGACACCCGCCCCGACAAGGGCCAGGTGTACATGGTGGTGCGCGCCGACAACCGCGCCTACGGGACCAAGGCCTGCGACTACCTCGGCCAGCAACTGGGCGGCAAGGGCAAGGTCGTGGAGTTCGAGGGCGCCCTCGACTCCATCAACGGCCGTGACCGCTCCGAGGCGTTCGCGTCCTGCATGAAGAGCAAGTTCCCCGGCGTCAAGGTGATCGCGCTGGCCACCGACTGGAAGGGCGACGTCGCCTCGGCCAAGCTGCAGACCACGCTCGCCTCCGACCCGGACATCAACGGGATCTACATGCAGGCCGGCGGCGTGTTCCTGCAGCCCACCCTGGCGCTGCTGGAGCAGAAGCACCTGCTCAAGCCGCCCGGCACGCCCGGCCACATCACCATCATCTCCAACGACGGCATCCCCGAGGAGTTCAAGGCGATCAAGGCCGGCCAGATCGACGCCACCATCTCCCAGCCGGCCGACCTCTACGCCAAGTACGCGCTGTACTACGCCAAGGAGGCGCTGGCCGGGAAGACGTTCCAGCCCGGCCCGACCGACCACGACTCCACGATCATCAAGATCCCCAACGGCCTGGAGGACCAGCTGCCCGCGCCGCTGGTGACCAAGGCCAACGTGGACGACCCCAACCTGTGGGCCAACCAGCTCGGGAAGAGCTGACCCCATGACCGACAGCACCAAAGGCACCCTCGGCACCACCGATGACGATCCGCCGCCGGCGGTCCGCGCCGAGGGCGTCGTGAAGCGGTTCGGGCCCACCCTGGCCCTCGACAGGGTGGGCATCTCGGTGGCGGCCGGCGACTCGCACGCCCTCGTCGGGCGCAACGGCGCCGGCAAGTCCACCCTCGTCTCGGTGCTCACCGGGCTGCACACCCCGGACGCCGGACAGGTGTTCTTCCAGGACGAGCCCGCGCCCTCCGGCGGGGACACCGCCGCCTGGCAGTCCAAGGTCGCCTGCGTCTACCAGAAGTCGATGGTGGTCCCGGACCTGTCGGTCGCCGAGAACCTGTTCCTCGGCCGGTTCGGGCCGGGCCGGATCCGCTGGTCGCAGCTGCGCGCGCGGGCCGGCGACCTGCTCGCGGAGTACGGGGTGGACGTCGACCCCGCCGCGCGGGCCGGCGATCTGACCGTCGAGCAGGGGCAGTTCGTGGAGATCGCCCGGGCGCTGTCGTTCGGCGCCCGGTTCATCATCCTCGACGAGCCCACCGCGCAGCTCGACGCGGCCGGCATCGAGCGGCTGTTCACCAAACTGCGCGAACTGCAGGCGCAGGGTGTGGCGTTCCTCTTCATCTCGCACCACCTGCAGGAGGTCTACGACCTGTGCAGCACCGTCACGGTCTACCGCGACGCCCGCCACGTGCTGACCGCGCCCGTCGCGGATCTCGGCAAGGCGGAGCTGGTGGCGGCCATGACGGGCGAGGAGGCGCCGGCGCCCACCGCGTCCGCCTGGCACGCCGGGTCCGCGGCGAGCGCGGAGCCGGCCGAACCGGTGCTGCGCGCCGAGGCGCTGGCCCTGGACGGCGCGTACGAGCCGATCGACCTGGCCGTGTGCCCCGGCGAGGTCGTCGGCCTCGCCGGGGCCACCGCCAGCGGCAACACCGCGCTCGGCGAGACCCTGGTCGGCCTGCGCAGGGCCACCTCGGGCCGCACCCTGGTGGGCGGCAGGCCGGTGCGGCCCGGCAGCGTCCCGCACGCGCTGGGCGCCGGGATCGGCTACGTCCCGGAGGACCGGCACCGGCAGGGCCTGGTGCTGGGCCGCAGCGTCGCGGAGAACGCCACCCTCTCCGTGACCGACCAGCTCGGCCCGTACGGCACCGTCCTGCCGTCCAGGACCCGGGCCTTCGCGCAGCGCATGATCTCCTCGCTGGACATCAAGACCTCGGGGCCGGCCCAGCCGGTCGCCGACCTGTCCGGCGGCAACCAGCAGAAGGTCGTCATCGCCCGTGCGCTGGCCCGCGAGCCGCGGGTCCTGGTGGCCATCAGGCCGACCGCGGGCGTGGACGTGAAGTCGAAGGACTCGCTGCTGTCCGTGGTGCGGGGCGTGGCCGACCGCGGCGACGCGGCCGTCATCGTCTCCGACGAGCTGGACGACCTGCGGGTGTGCGACCGGGTGATCGCCCTCTTCCACGGGCGGGTGATCGCCGAGTTCGGCAGCGGATGGACCGACCGGGACCTGGTCTCGGCGATGGAGGGGCTGCCCGCGGGCGGCGGCAAGGGAGCCGAGGAATGAGCGAGACCAGTCAGCTGACCGTCGACGCGGGCGCGCCCGCCGGGCCCGGGCGCCCGGTGCCGCGGATCCGGTTGAGCCGCTACCGGGACCTGTCGCTGCTGCCGGTGATCCTCGTCCTCGGCGTGATCGGCTTCATCGTCTCGCCGGCCTTCCTCACCTCCGACAACCTCATCGGGGTGCTGCAGCAGACCAGCGAGCTGAGCCTGCTGGTGCTCGGCGAGGCGATGATCCTGATCTGCGGCCGGATGGACCTGTCGCTGGAGTCCACCATCGGCGTCGCCCCGGTGATCGCGATGTGGCTGGTCATGCCCAGCAGCGGCCCCGCCACGTACCACGGCATCGGGCTGCTGCCCGGCTGGATGTCGATCCCCGCGTGCCTCGTGGTGGGCCTGCTGATCGGCGGCTTCAACGGGTTCATGATCCTCAAGCTGCGGGTCAACGGCTTCATCGTGACCCTCGGCATGCTGACCATGCTGCGCGGCCTGCAGGACGGCATCTCGCAGGGCAAGTCCATCGTCGAGGTGCCCGGCTCGTTCTCCTACCTCGGCAAGGCGTCGTGGCTGGGGGCACCCGCCGCGGTGTGGATCTGCCTGGTGCTGTTCGCCGCCGGGGGCCTGGCGCTGGGCTACCTGCGGCACGGCCGGGCGCTGTACGCGATCGGCGGCAACACCGAGGCGGCCCGGGCCGCGGGCATCCGGGTGGACCGGATCACCTGGATCGTGCTGGCGCTCGGCGGGCTGCTCGCCGCGTTCGCCGGCGTGCTCTACGTCGGCCACTACGGCGCGGTGTCCTCCACGCAGGGCGACGGCTGGATCTTCCAGGTCTTCGCGGCCACCGTCATCGGCGGCGTCAGCCTCAACGGCGGCCGGGGCACGCTCTTCGGGGCGCTCACCGGCGTGATCGCGCTCCAGCTCGTGGTGAACGTGACCACTCTGGGCGGAGTGCCGCCGCTGTGGGACAAGTTCCTCTACGGTGCCATCATCATCGTCGCCCTGATCATCTCCCGCTTCGCCAGCGGCGAGAAGCAGGACTGAGGCGCCGGACACCAGCAGACACCGGAAGCAAGGAGAGAACCGGCCCATGCCCGTACCGGCACTGCCCCGGCTCGGCCTCGGCTGCGCCCCGCTCGGCAACCTCTACCGCACCGTCACCGACGAGGAGGCGGAGGCGGCCGTGGCGGCGGCGTTCGACACCGGCGCCACGTACTTCGACACCGCGCCGCACTACGGTCTCGGCCGCTCCGAGGAGCGGCTGGGCCGGGCCCTGGCCGGCCGGGACCGCGGCTCGTACGTGCTGTCCACCAAGGTCGGGCGCCGCCTGCGGGACCTGGCGCCCGGCGAGGAGCCGGACGGCCAGGGCTTCGTCGACAACCCGCGCAGGGCCCGGGTCTGGGACTTCACCGCGGACGGCATCCGCGCCACGCTGGACGGCTCCCTGGAGCGGCTCGGCGTGGACGCGGTCGACATCGTGTACCTGCACGACGTCGAGGACCATCTCGACGCGATCCGCGGCGGCGGCTTCGCGGCCCTGGCGGCCCTGCGGGACGAGGGCGTGGTCAAGGCGATCGGGTTCGGCATGAACGTCAGCGGAGTGCTCGCCCGGCTCGTCGACGAGTTCGACGTGGACGTGGTGCTGTGCGCGGGCCGCTGGACGCTGCTGGAGCGCACCGCGCTGGACGACCTGCTGCCGGTGTGCGAGCGGCGCGGCACGCGCGTCGTGGCCGGCGGCGTCTACAACTCCGGGCTGCTGGCCGACCCCAGCCCCGGGGCGCACTACGACTACGCGGCGGCGCCGCCCGAGGTGCTGCGGCGGGCCCAGGAACTGGCCCGGGTCTGCGCGGAGTTCGGGGTGCCGCTGCGTGCCGCCGCGCTGGCGTTCCCGTTCGGGCACCCGTCGGTCGTCGCCGCGGTCGTCGGCGCGGCCGGCGAGGCCGAGGTGCGGGACAACGCGGCGATGGCCGCGACACCCGTCCCGGACGAGATGTGGCACGCGCTGGTGGCCCGCGGGCTGCTCGACGAGGACGTGCCGCTGCCGCTGACCGCCACCACGGGGGAGTGAACCGTTGCGCATCGACGCCCACCACCACCTGTGGGACCTGGCGCGGCGCCCGCAGCCCTGGCTGACCGGCCCGGCCCTCGACCCGATCGCCCGCACGTTCCGGCTGGCCGAACTCGCCCCGCTGCTGGCCGCGCACGGCATCGACGCGACCGTCGTCGTGCAGTCCAGCTCGTCGCTGCCGGAGACCCGCGAGCTGCTGGCGACCGCCGCCGGGTCGGGCGGCCTGGTCGCCGGCGTCGTCGGCTGGGCCGACCTCGCCGACCCCGCGCTCGGCGAGATGCTCGCCTCGCTCGACGGCCCGCTCGTGGGGATCCGCCACCAGGTGCAGGACGAGCCCGACCCGCGCTGGCTCACCCGGCCCGAGGTGCACACGGGCCTGCGGGCCGTCGCGTCCGCCGGGCTCGTCTACGACCTGCTCGTCACCCCCGTGCAGCTGCCCGCCGCAGTGGAGACGGTCCGGGCGCTGCCCGAGGTGCGGTTCGTGCTCGACCACTGCGCCAAACCGCCGATCGCCGACGGCGGCTGGGAGCCCTGGGCCGGGCGGATCACCGAGCTCGCCCAGCTCCCCAACGTCAGCTGCAAGCTGTCGGGACTGGTCACCGAGGCCGACTGGGAGCGGTGGCGGCCGCAGGACGTGCTGCCTTACGCCCGGCACGTCCTGGACGCCTTCGGCCCGGGGCGCGTGATGTTCGGCTCCGACTGGCCGGTGGCGACCCTGGCCGCGCGGTACGCCGACGTCTACGCGCTGGCCGAGCAGGCGGTCGCGGCCCTGGACGCGGGGGAGCGGGCGGCGGTGTTCGGCGGCACCGCGGCGCAGGTCTACGGGCTGCCGGACGGTGCGGGTCCGGCGGGTCCGGCGGCTGGGTCATAATGGACAGGAAAGACATCGGAGGTCTGGCGGAGCCGCCACGAGACCTTGGACAGGGGAGGCACTGATGGCGGTCACCGACGAGGCGATCGAGAAGATCAAGGAGATGATCGTCTCCGGGGCGCTGCGCCCCGGCGACCGGCTGCCCAAGGAGAGCGAGCTGGCCGCCGAACTGGGCCTGTCCCGCAACTCGCTGCGCGAGGCGGTGCGCGCCCTGTCGCTGATCCGCATCCTCGACGTGCGCCAGGGCGACGGCACGTACGTCACCAGTCTGGATCCCCAACTGCTCCTGGAGGCGCTGAGCTTCGTGGTGGACTTCCACCGCGACGACACCGTCCTGGAGTTCCTCGCGGTGCGCCGCATCCTGGAGCCGGCCGCGACCGCGATGGCCGCGATCAGCATCCCGGCCGAGGAACTGGACGCCCTGGAGGGCAAGCTCGACGCGCTCGGCCCGCAGCCCTCGGTGGAGGAACTCGTGGCCTCCGACCTGGAGTTCCATCGCGGCATCGTGCAGGGCTCCGGCAACTCGGTGCTGTGCTCGCTGCTCGACGGCCTGTCCGGCCCGACCACGCGGGCCCGCATCTGGCGGGGCCTGACCCAGGAGGACGCGGTCAGCCGCACCCTGCACGAGCACCGGGCGATCCTCGGGGCGCTGCGCGACCGGGACGCGGAGGCGGCCCGCTCATGGGCGACGGTGCACGTGGCCAGCGTCGAGCAGTGGCTGCGCTCCACGCTCTGACGCTCCGGGGGCTGTCGGGCTGTTGACCTGCCCGGCTGACCGGTCGCCCGGCCCGGCCGCCGCGGCACGTTCAGCGTGCGGCGTACCGGCCCGGTGGCGCGCCGACCGCCGCGGTGAAGTCCCGTGTCAGATGGGCCTGGTCGGCATAACCGAGGTCCGCGGCGAGCGCTGCCCAGTCGATGCCCGCGCCGCCGTCCGCCCGCGCCGCGACCTCGTGCAACCGGGCCCGGCGCAGCACCCACTTCGGCGACGCGCCCACGTACTCGGCGAACAGCCGCTGCAGCGCCCGCACCGACAGGCCCGTCCGCTCGGCGAGTTCGTCGACGCGGAACAGCCGCGGGCTCGCCGTGATCCGCTCGACCAGCTCGGCGACCTGCGCCATCTGCGGGTCGCCGGCGCCCTGTTCACCCCCCGCTTCGCCCTCCTGCCCGCTGCCCTGCCCACCGCTCCGGTCGGGGGACCCGAGCCGGACGAGCAGGAACGCGTCGGCGAGCGCGGCCATCTCCGTCAGGCCGTCGTGGGACAGGACGCGGGCGCTCACCTCGGCGACCTCCGGCCCGAACAGGTCCGCGGCCGGCACTGCGCGGTCGGCCAGCGCGGCCACCGGACCGCCGGCGAACGGCCGGAACGCGCCGGGCCGGAACTTCACCCCGAACACCTGGCCCCGCCCGTGCAGCACCCGGCGGAAGACGTCCCGCTGCACCCCGTACACCAGCGGCTCCGGCTCCTCGAAGACCAGGTGGACGTTCGGATGCGCCAGCACCTTCTGCTCGTGGTCCGCACGCCCCCGCAGATCCCAGCGCGGGTTCCAGTAGGTCTCCACGAACGCCGCGAGACCGGGGCCGGGCGGGTGCCGGCGCACCTCCAGCACCCCGGCCGCCGCCTCCGGCCGCAGCACCCCGCGGCCCAGCTCCTGACCGGTCATGCGGCCAGCCTAGGGCCTGGCGTGCGGCACCCTGTCGCGTTTCTTCAAGACCCCGCGGGGCGCGTCCCCTAGCGTCGGCGGCATGACCTACCACGCACAACTCGCCGCAGGTGCCGCGGAGGCCGCGAGGATCACCTCAGGGGTCACCGCCGCGCAGCTCGGCGCACCCACCCCCTGCCCCGACTACGACACCCGCACGCTGGCCAACCACCTCGTCGCCTACACCGGCATCGGCATGGAGCTGCGGGCCCGCCGCGAGCCGCATCCCGAGGACCTGGCCACCCGCGACTTCACCGCCGACCCGGGGTGGGCCGCCGCCTACGCCGCCCAGCTGGAGCGCTCGGTGGACGCCTGGGCCGATCCGGCGGCCTGGGAGGGTGAGATCAGCGGCATGCCGGCGCCCGCGATGGGCGGCATGCTGCTCCTCGAACTGGTCCTGCACGGCTGGGACCTGGCCAGGGCCACCGGTCAGGAGTACCGGCTCGACGGCCCCACCGCCGCGGCCACCCTCGGCCTGGTCCGCGAGCAGGCCGAGATGTACCGCCAGTACAAGGGGTTCGGCGAGCCCGTCGAGGTCCCCGCGGGGGCCCCGGACCTCGACCTCGCCCTGGCGCTGTCGGGCCGCGACCCGCACTGGGCGCCCTGACGGCCCACGACGACGCCGGGCCGGCCCCCGTGGCCGGCCCGGCGTCGTCGTCGCGGGCGGTGCCGCCGCCGGTGTCAGCCCTTGAGCAGCCGGGCCGTGCGCTCGCGCACCTCGGGCGTGTCGAGCCCGCGGATGGTGATCGTGGTGCGCCGGCGCAGCACGTCGTCCACGTCGTACGCCCACTCGTGGTCCCGCGCGTACACCACCTGCGCCCAGATCTCCGGGGCGTCGGGGTGGATGCGCTCGGCGAGCGCCGGGTCCTCGTTGGCGAGCCGGGCGATGTCGAACGCCAGCGAGCCGTAGTGGGTGGCCAGGTGCCGGGCGGTGTCGGCGCCCATCCGCGGCCCGGGGGCGACGCCGTCGACGAGCAGCCGGTGGGTCACCGCGTCCGGGCTGGCGAAGCCCGGCAGCGGGGCGTGGCGGGGCAGCTGCGACATGGGCTCCATGTCGTCGGTGAGCGGATGTCCGGGCAGCGCCGCCAGCTTGTTCATCACCGTGCGGCCGATGTGCCGGAACGTCGTCCACTTGCCGCCGGCCACCGACAGCATGCCGCCGCGACCCTCCGTGACCACCGTCTCCCGCTTGGCCGTGGCGGTGTCGCCCGGCCCGCCGGGCAGCACCCGCAGCCCGGCGAAGGAGTAGGTGATCAGGTCGCGGGACAGCTGGGCGTCCCGCACCGACAGCGAGGCCTCGTCGAGGATCTGGGTGATGTCCGCGTCGGTGACCGCGACGTCCGCCGGGTCGCCCTCGAACGACTCGTCGGTGGTGCCGAGCAGCAGCATGTCCTCCCAGGGGAGGGCGAAGGTGATGCGGTACTTGTCGATCGGCGTGGCCAGCGCCGCGCCCCACGGCGCGGTGCGCTTCAGCACCAGGTGGGCGCCCTTGGACAGCCGGATCGACGGAGCGGCCGCCGGGTCCTCCATCCGCCGCAGATGGTCCACCCACGGCCCGGTGGCGTTCAGCACCAGCCGCGCGTTGACGCCGAACTCGGTGCCGTCGGTGCGGTCCCGCAGGTCCGCGCCGGTGACCCGGCCGCCGGTGAAGCGCAGTCCCGTCACCTCCGCGTGGTTGAGCACGGTGGCGCCCGCGTCCACCGCGGCCCGCACCGTCATCACGGCCATCCGGGCGTCGTTCATCTGCCCGTCCTCGTAGACCGCGACGGCGCGCAGGTTCTCGGTGCGCAGCTCCGGCACCTCGCGGGCGGCCCGGGAGGGCGTGATCACGTGGCCGACGCCGTCACGGAACGCCGACAGCGCGGAGTACGCGAACACCCCGGCGCCCAGCTTGGCCGCGCCGTGCGGGCCGCCCTTGTACACCGGCAGGTAGAAGGTGAGCGGCCTGGCCAGGTGCGGCGCGACGTCCCGGGAGACGGCGCGCCGCTCGACGTGGTTCTCCGCCACGAGCTTCACGGCACCGGTCTGCAGGTAGCGCAGGCCGCCGTGCAGCAGCTTCGAGGAGGCCGAGGAGGTGGCGCCGGCGAAGTCGCCGGAGTCGACCATGGCCACCCGCAGTCCCGACTGCGCGGCGTGCCAGGCCGTGGTGATGCCGAGGATGCCGCCGCCGACGACCAGCAGGTCGTACGTGGCACGGCCGAGCAGTTCCCGGGTCTCGGCCCGGCCGGGGTTGGCGCCGGACGTCGGGTGCGTCCCGAGGGAGGGGTAACTCTGCAGGGTGGTCATGGTGTGTCTCAGTGCTCCTCGTCGATCCAGCCCATGGTCGCCTGGACGGCCTTGAGCCAGCTCTTGTACTCGCGGTCCCGCTTGGCCGCGTCCATGCGCGGCGTCCACTCGGCGGCCCGCTTCCAGTTGGCGCGCAGCGCGTCGGTGTCCGGCCAGAAGCCGACCGCGAGGCCGGCCGCGTAGGCGGCGCCCAGGCAGGTGGTCTCGGCGACCATCGGGCGCACCACGGGCGCGTCCAGGAAGTCGGCCAGGGTCTGCATCAGCAGGTTGTTGGACGTCATTCCGCCGTCGACCTTCAGCGCGGTCAGGTCGACGCCCGAGTCCTTGGTCATCGCGTCGGCGATCTCCCGGGTCTGCCAGGCGGTCGCCTCCAGCACGGCCCGCGCGATGTGGGCCTTGGTGACGTAGCGTGTCAGCCCGGCGATCACTCCGCGCGCGTCGTCGCGCCAGTAGGGCGCGAACAGACCGGAGAAGGCCGGCACGAAGTACGCCCCGCCGTTGTCCTCCACGGACGAGGCGAGGGTCTCGATCTCCGCTGCCGTACTGATGAGTCCCATCTGGTCACGCATCCACTGCACTAGTGAACCCGTGACGGCGATGGATCCTTCCAGGGCGTAGACGGGATCTGCGTCACCGATCCGGTAGCCGACGGTGGTGATCAGACCGTTGTAGGAGTTGACCGGAGTGTCACCGGTGTTCATCAGCATGAACGTGCCCGTGCCGTACGTGGACTTCGCCTCTCCCTCGGAGAAGCAGGTCTGTCCGAACAGGGCGGCCTGCTGGTCGCCCAGCGCCGACGCCACCGGAACGTCGGCCAGGCCGCCCACGCTGGTGGTGCCGTACACCTCGGACGACGAGCGGATCTCCGGCAGCACCGCGGCGGGCACCTCGATGGAGGCGAGGATCCGCTCGTCCCAGTTCAGGGTATGCAGGTTCATCAGCAGTGTGCGCGACGCGTTGGTGACGTCGGTGACGTGCACCCCGCCGTTCACGCCGCCGGTGAGGTTCCAGATCACCCAGGAGTCCATGGTGCCGAAGAGGATGTCGCCGGCCTCGGCGCGCTCGCGCAGGCCCTCGACGTTGTCCAGCAGCCAGCGGATCTTCGGCCCGGCGAAGTAGGACGCCAGCGGCAGGCCGGTCTCCCGGCGGAAGCGGTCCTGGCCCACGTTGCGGCCCAGCTCGCGGCAGAGCGCGTCGGTGCGGGTGTCCTGCCAGACCAGCGCGTTGTGCACCGGCTCGCCGGTGTGCCGGTCCCACAGCAGGGTCGTCTCGCGCTGGTTGGTGATGCCGATCGCCTTGACGTCGGCCGGGGTGAAGCCGGGGATGTCCTGGGCGGCCCTGCCGATGGCGCCGGCCACCACCTCCTGGACGTTCGTCCAGATCTCGGCGGCGTCGTGCTCCACCCAGCCGGGCTTGGGGAAGATCTGCTCGTGCTCCTTCTGGTCCACCGCCACGATGCGGCCGTCGCGGTCGAAGACGATGCAGCGGCTGGAGGTGGTGCCCTGGTCGATGGCCGCGATGAACGGGCCGCTGCCGTGCGAGCCTGCGGGGGTCGTCGTGCTGTCGGTCACGGGGTGCTCCTCGGGGTCTGCGGGTCCTGGTGGGGGCGGGGTGCCGGGGCGGCGGGCGCGCTCAGGTGAAGCACAGCCGGTAGAGGCCGCCGGCGATCGCGGCGCCGGCCAGCGGGCCGACGACCGGTATCCAGGCGTAGCCCCAGTCGGAGCCGCCCTTGTTCGGCAGCGGCAGCAGGGCGTGCACGATGCGCGGGCCCAGGTCGCGGGCCGGGTTGATCGCGTAGCCGGTCGGCCCGCCCAGCGACAGGCCGATGCCGACCACCAGCAGCGCGGTCAGCAGGATGCCCAGGCCGTTGAGGGCCAGGCCGTTGGTCATGCCCTGGGTGAGGATGAAGAGCACCAGCACGGCGGTGGCGATGATCTCGGTCAGCAGGTTCTGCACCGCGTTGCGGATCTCCGGGCCGGTGGAGAAGACGCCCAGCACGGGACCGCCGGGCAGCGACTCGTCGCGGGTGGACGGGCCGGCCGGGTCCACGTCGTGGCCGGCGAGCACCTCGGCGTCGGTCAGGTGGGCCGCGAACTGGCCCATGTAGACCACCCACACCAGGAACGCGCCGATGATCGCGCCGGCGAACTGCCCGATCAGGTAGTACGGGACGTGGCTCCACTGGCCGGTCTTGATGGCGACCCCCAGGGTGACGGCGGGATTGAGCTGGCCGCCGGAGTAGCCGTTGGCGATGTAGGCGCCGCCGAGCACGCCGAATCCCCAGCCGAAGGTGATCGCGACCCAGCCCGCGTCCTTCGCCTTGGATTTCTTGAGCGTCACGGCGGCGCAGACTCCGCCGCCGAGCAGGATGAGCACGGCGGTGCCGAAGAGCTCGCCGATGACGATGTGACCGTTGGACACTGCGACTCCTTTGTCCTAGTCCATATGGCGGCGACGCGAGTCCCGTCCGATGTTCGACAATGTCGACCGCTGGGCGAGAGTTTTGTTCCGCTGGGGTGGCCGGGTCAAGAGGGTTGTGACCGAGAACTCCGAAGAGCGCGGAAAACCTGCTCCCACCGGGTCGGCCGGGACCGCCCGGGCGGTCAGAAGCGGCCGGCTCCCAGGTCCCGGGAGACCGCCCGGGCGCAGTCCCGGACCGCCGCCACCAGGCCCGCTCTGACGCCGTCGCCGTCGCAGACCCGCTCGACCGCGCCGGTGACGCCCACCGCGCCGACCGGCATCCGCCGCCGGTCGTGGACGGGCGCCGCGACCGACGCCACGCCGTCCCAGGTCTCCTCCAGGTCCGCGGCCCAGCCGCGGGCCCGCACCAGCGCCAGCTCCTCCTCGAAGGAGGCCGCGTCGGTCAGCGTGCGGGCGGTCAGCGCGCTCCACTCGGACTCGGCGGCCTCGCGGTGCGCCACCGGGTCGTAGGCCGCCAGCACCTTGCCCAGCGCGGTGCTGTGCAGCGGCTGCATCGCGCCGACGTCGAGGACCTGGCGGCTGTCGTCCGGCCGGAAGACGTGGTGCACGATCAGCACGCCCTGCTGGTGCAGCACTCCCAGGTAGGCCGCCTCGCCGCTGGACCTGGCCAGGTCGTCGGTCCACACCAGGGCGCGGGCCCGCAGCTCGTGCACGTCCAGGTAGCTGTTGCCCAGCCGCAGCAGTTCGGCGCCCAGCTGGTACTTGCCCGTCACCGGGTCCTGCTCGACGAACCCCTCCTGCTGCAGGGTGCGCAGGATGCCGTGGGCCGTCCCCTTGGCCAGTCCGAGCGACGACGCCACGTCGGACAGCCCCAGCCGGCGCTCACCCCCGGCCAGCAGGCGCAGGATCGCCGCCGCGCGCTCCAGGGACTGGATGGGACCTGGCATCGTTCGCCCTCCCGGGACGGTCCGTGGACGACGGGCGCGGCGCCCCTCGCCGTGCCCGGTCGACATTGTCGACCCTCATCATGGCATTCACGAGTCTGGCACCACCCGTCCGCCCCTCGGAATCCATCGAGTCTTGTGAGTGGCGGCGGCTACGCTGGCGGGGTGCGCCTCCTTCGCGGGCGGCCCCGGCCCGGGGTCTCCCCGCACGGACCGCATAGCCGACAGCCGTCGCACTCCAGGGAGCATCCCCATGGCCTCGCCGTCCCGTCCGTCCGCCGCGCCCGCCGCCAGCAACGCCCGAGCCGCCGCGCTGCGCAAGGCCCTCGCCACCCGTGTCGTCGTCGCCGACGGCGCCATGGGCACCATGCTGCAGGCGCAGGAGCCCACGCTGGACGACTTCCAGCAGCTCGAGGGCTGCAACGAGATCCTCAACGTCACCCGGCCCGACATCGTGCGCTCCGTCCACGAGGCGTACTTCGAGGCCGGCGTCGACTGCGTGGAGACCAACACCTTCGGCGCCAACCACAGCGCGCTCAGCGAGTACGACTCCGCCGACCGCATCCACGAGCTGGCCGAGGCCGGCGCCGCGCTGGCCCGCGAGGTCGCCGACGGCTACGCCGCCGACGGGCGCGAGCGCTGGGTGCTCGGCTCGATCGGCCCCGGCACCAAGCTGCCCACCCTCGGCCACATCGACTACCGCACCCTGCGCGACGGGTACGAGGCCAACGCGGCCGGCCTGATCGCCGGCGGCGCGGACGCGCTGATCGTGGAGACCATGCAGGACCTGCTGCAGGTCAAGGCCGCGCTGATCGGCTCCCGCCGGGCGATGGCCGCGGCCGGCGTCGACCTGCCGCTGATCTGCTCGGTGGCGGTCGAGACCACCGGCACCATGCTCCTCGGCTCCGAGATCGGCGCCGCGCTCACCGCCCTCGAACCGCTCGGCATCGACCTGATGGGCCTGAACTGCTCCACCGGCCCCGCCGAGATGAGCGAGCACCTGCGCTACCTGACCCGGCACTCGCGCATCCCGCTGACCTGCATGCCCAACGCCGGCCTGCCCGTGCTCACCAAGGACGGCGCCCACTACCCGCTGTCCCCGGCGGAGCTGGCCGACGCCCAGGAGGTCTTCACCCGCGAGTACGGGCTGTCGCTGGTCGGCGGCTGCTGCGGCAGCACGCCCGAGCACCTGCGGCAGATCGTGGAGCGCGTCGGCGGCCACGACCTGACCCCGCGCCACCCCCGCCCCGAGCCCGGCGCGGCCTCGCTCTACCAGACCGTGCCGTTCCGCCAGGACACCTCGTACCTGGCGATCGGCGAGCGCACCAACGCCAACGGCTCGAAGAAGTTCCGCGAGGCGATGCTGGCCGGGCGCTGGGAGGACTGCGTCGAGCTGGCGCGCGAGCAGATCCGCGAGGGCGCCCACCTGCTGGACCTGTGCGTGGACTACGTCGGCCGGGACGGCGTCGCCGACATGGCCGAGATCGCCGGCCGGTTCGCCACCGCCTCCACGCTGCCGATCGTGCTCGACTCCACCGAGGTCGACGTGCTGCGGGCCGGCCTGGAGAAGCTCGGCGGCCGGGCGGTGCTCAACTCGGTGAACTACGAGGACGGCGACGGGCCGGAGTCCCGGTTCGCCAAGGTCACCCAGCTGGCCGTCGAGCACGGCGCGGCGCTGATCGCGCTGACCATCGACGAGGAGGGCCAGGCCCGCACCGCCGAGAAGAAGGTCGAGATCGCCGAGCGGCTGATCGACGACCTCACCGGCACCTGGGGCGTCCACGAGTCCGACATCCTCATCGACTGCCTGACCTTCACCATCTGCACCGGCCAGGAGGAGTCCCGCAAGGACGGCGCCGCCACCATCGAGGCGATCCGCGAGCTCAAGCGCCGCCACCCCGACGTGCAGACCACGCTCGGCCTGTCCAACATCTCCTTCGGGCTCAACCCGGCCGCGCGCGTGGTGCTCAACTCGGTGTTCCTCGACGAGTGCGTCAAGGCCGGACTGGACTCGGCGATCGTGCACGCCGCGAAGATCCTGCCGATCGCCCGCATCCCCGAGGAGCAGCGGCAGGCGGCGTACGACCTGGTCTACGACAAGCGCGCCGAGGGCTACGACCCGCTGCAGAAGCTGATGGAGCTCTTCGAGGGCGTCGACTCCTCCTCGGTGAAGGCCGGCCGCGCCGAGGAGCTGGCCGCGCTGCCGCTGGAGGAGCGCCTCCAGCGCCGGATCATCGACGGCGAGAAGAACGGCCTGCAGGCCGACCTGGACGCCGCGCTGGCCGAGCGCCCGGCCCTGGACATCGTCAACGAGACGCTGCTGTCCGGGATGAAGGTGGTCGGCGAGCTGTTCGGCTCCGGCCAGATGCAGCTGCCCTTCGTGCTGCAGTCCGCCGAGGTGATGAAGACCGCCGTCGCCTACCTCGAGCCGCACATGGAGAAGACCGACGACAGTGGCGGCAAGGGCACCATCGTGCTCGCCACGGTGCGCGGCGACGTCCACGACATCGGCAAGAACCTGGTGGACATCATCCTGTCCAACAACGGCTACAACGTCGTGAACCTCGGCATCAAGCAGCCGGTCTCGGCGATCCTCGAGGCCGCCCAGGAGAGCCGGGCCGACGTGATCGGCATGTCCGGGCTGCTGGTGAAGTCCACGGTGATCATGAAGGAGAACCTGGAGGAGCTGAACCAGCGCGGCCTGTCCGCGGACTACCCGGTGATCCTCGGCGGCGCCGCCCTCACCCGCGCCTACGTCGAGCAGGACCTGCACGAGATCTACGCCGGCGAGGTGCGCTACGCCCGCGACGCCTTCGAGGGCCTGCGGCTGATGGACGCGCTGATCGGCATCAAGCGCGGCGTGCCCGGCGCCAAGCTGCCCGACCTCAAGCCCCGCCGGGTGCCGCACCGCCCGCAGGCCGAGCCCGAGCCGGAGCTCGGCCAGGTGCGTTCCGACGTCGCCACCGACAACCCGGTGCCCGCCCCGCCGTTCTGGGGCACCCGCGTGGTCAAGGGCATCCAGCTGGCCGACTACGCCTCCTGGCTGGACGAGGGCGCGCTGTTCAAGGGCCAGTGGGGCCTGAAGGAGGCCAGGGCCGGCGGGCCGTCCTACGAGGAGCTGGTGGAGTCCGAGGGCCGGCCGCGGCTGCGCGGGCTGCTCACCCGGCTGCAGTCGGAGAACCTGCTCGAGGCCGCCGTCACCTACGGCTACTTCCCCTGCGTCTCCAAGGGCGACGACCTGATCGTGCTCCACGAGGACGGCACCGAGCGCACCCGGTTCACCTTCCCCCGCCAGCGGCGCGGGCGCCGGCTGTGCCTGGCCGACTTCTTCCGGCCCGAGGAGTCCGGCGAGACCGACGTCGTCGGCTTCCAGGTGGTCACCGTCGGCAGCCGGATCTCCGAGGCGGCCAACGAACTGTTCGCCACCGACTCCTACCGCGACTACCTGGAGCTGCACGGCCTGTCGGTGCAGCTCGCCGAGGCCCTCGCCGAGTACTGGCACGCCCGGGTGCGGGCCGAGCTGGGCTTCGGCGGCGAGGACCCCGCGGACGTCGAGGACATGTTCGCGCTGAAGTACCGCGGCGCGCGCTTCTCGCTGGGCTACGGTGCCTGCCCCGATCTGGAGGACCGGGCGAAGATCGCCCAGCTGCTGGAGCCGGAGCGGATCGGCGTCAAGCTCTCCGAGGAGTTCCAGCTGCACCCCGAGCAGTCCACCGACGCGATCGTCATCCACCACCCCGAGGCCAAGTACTTCAACGCCCGGTAGGGGGCGGAACCCGGCGGCGGGTTCCGCCCCCGGCGGCGGTGCGGCGCGTCACGCGGGCGCGGTGCGGGCGCGGCGCCAGGCGTTCGCGCCCGCGCCACCGCGCGTCCGCCGCCTGTCCGGCGCCCCGTTGCCGTGCGACGTAGACTGGCAGATCCGGCAGAGGCCGGTCGCCGCCCCGCGATCCGCGGGGCGCGGCGACCGGCCTCTGTGCCCCCCGGAGACAGGTCCGCGGGCACCCAGCCGAGCCGGGCGGCCGAGCCGAGGAGTGGGCGTATGACCAGCAGCATCCCCGTCGCCGACACCCGCACGGTCCAGCGCCCGTCACCGCAGGCGGTGCTGCTCGACCTGGACGGCACCCTGGTGGACACCGAGGGCATCTGGTGGGCGGCGGAGAGCGAGGTCTTCGCGGAGCTCGGGCACGTGCTGGACGAGGCGCACCGCGCGGTCGTGGTGGGCGGCCCCATGGCGCGCAGCCTGGGCCACCTGATCGAGGCGACCGGCACCACCGCGACGCTCGACGAGCTGTCGCCGGCCGTGAACCTGCGCTTCGAAAAGCTCATCGCGCGCGGCGCCCCGCTCATGCCCGGCGCCCGGCGGCTGCTGACCGAGCTGAACGCGCACGGCATCCCCACCGCGCTGGTCTCCGCCTCGCACCGCAGGACCATCGACGCGATGCTGCTCTCGCTCGGCGCCGAGCACTTCGCCTTCACGGTGGCCGGCGACGAGGTGCCGCGCACCAAGCCGCACCCCGACCCGTACCTGACCGCGGCGGCCCGTCTCGGGGCCGACCCGGCCGCGTGCGTCGTCGTGGAGGACACCCTCACCGGAGTCGCCTCCGCGGAGGCGGCCGGCTGCCGGGTGGTCGCGGTGCCCTCGCTCGTCCCCATCGAGGCGGCGCCCGGACGGACCGTGCTGCGTTCCCTCGAGGAGCTGAGCATCCCTTTTCTACGCTCTTTGAACACGGCTCTTCACTGAGCGTGTTCATCGGGGAATTCCCAGCCGTCCCTTCACGAACTTTGGCATCCCGTTGGTGCTGATCACACGCAATCTCGGTATCGTCGCCGAAGCGTGCGCGCGGAGTGTGCTGGAATACCTGCGGTGACCCCGCGGCGAGGCAGTCTCAGCCGGGCGCGTCAGCCACCCCGGCTTCACCCTGCCCCGGATTCCGGTGCGCGGAGAGCCAGTTCGGCTGCGTCACGTCACCACGGGGGTCGACAGGCACATGAGCAGTAGCAAGAGGAGAACAACGACGATGAATCGCAGGCTTCTGGTGCTGCCCGCCCTGCTGGGCGTCCTGACACCCCTGATGAGCGGGTGCGGCAGCTCCGGCGGTGGGAGCGGCGACAGTGGCAAACCCATCGTCGTTGGCACCACCGACAGCATCGAGATGACCAAGGACAACCCGGCCCCCCTCGATCCGGCGACCTCGTACGACAGCGCCACCTGGAACATCTTCTACAACACGTTCCAGATGCTGCTCAGCTACCCGCGCAGCAGCACCACGCCGTCCCCGGACGCGGCGTCCGAGTGCCACTACACGGACACCACCACGCTGACGTACCAGTGCACGCTGCGGGACAACCTCAAGTTCTCCAACGGCGACAAGATGACGTCGGCGGACGTGAAGTTCTCCATCGACCGGATGCAGAAGATCAACTGGGCGGCGGGCCCGGCCTCCCTGATATCCGGCGTGAAGTCGGTGAACACCCCCGACGACCGGACCGTCGTCTTCCAGCTCAAGGCTCCCGACGCGACCTTCCCCGCGAAGCTGGCGACGCCCGCGGCCGCGATCATGGACAGCAAGGTCTACAACGCGACCAAGCCGTACGACGGGTGGAAGCTCGTGGGCTCCGGCCCCTACGTCCTCAAGTCGTACTCCGCGGGCCAGGACGGCGCGTTCGAGAAGGGCGACTTCGAGAAGAACCCGAACTACCAGGGCGCCCTGAAGCTCAACAACAGCAAGGTCGAGCTCCGGATGTTCGGCGACTCCAAGAAGATGGAGTCCGCCCTGAAGTCCGGTGACATCGACGTGATGTCCCGGCAGCTCGCGCCTGACCAGATCAAGGAACTGCAGGCCAGCACCGACCCGAACATCAAGCTGACCGAGGCCCCCGGCGGCGAGGCCCGCTACCTGTTCCTCAACACCGCCTCGGCGGACCTGAAGACCAAGGCCGTCCGGCAGGCCATGGCCATGGTCATCGACCGCCAGGCCATCACGAAGAACGTCTACCAGCGCACCGCCGACCCGCTGTACTCCGTGGTCCCGCAGGGCATCTCCGGCCACGTGAACTCGTTCTTCAACGTCTACGGCAACCCCGACGTGGCCGCCGCCAAGGCGAAGCTGCACGGCGCCGGCATCACCGCGAAGGTCCCGCTGACCATCAACTACCGCCGCGACAACGGTGGTACGAGTAACCAGCCCGAGGCCGAGGCGATCGCCCAGCAGCTCAACGCGACCGGGCTGTTCGACGTCACCACGAAGAGCGAGCAGTGGAACGCCTTCCTGAAGGCGGCCTCCAGCGGCAAGTACGAGCTGTTCGCGATCAGCTGGCTGCCGGACTTCCCGGACCCGGACAACTACATCGCACCGTTCTTCGACAAGGACAACTTCCTGAACCTGCCGTACAAGAGTGCGGAGATCCAGGACACGCTGCTGCCGCAGACCCGCGGCATGGCCGCACGCAGCACGGCCAGCACGGCGTTCGCCCAGATGCAGACGATCATCGCCCAGGACGTGCCCATGCTGCCGCTGTGGCAGGGCAAGCAGTACATCGCCGCGCGCGACGGCATCACGGGTGTCGAGTGGGCTCTCAACTCCTCGACCACCACGCAGTTCTGGGAGCTGGGCCGTGGCGTTAGCGGGTGACCGACGACACCGAGGAGATCAACGGGGGATGAAGCGCACACTGCTCGTGTGGCCGGCCCTGATGGGCCTGGCGACCCTGCCGCTCGCCGGATGCGGATCCGGCGGCGGCGGGGACGGCGGCCGCCCCATCGTGGTGGGTACGACGGACACGATCCAGCTGTCGAAGGACGATCCGGCGCCGTTCGATCCGGCGACCGGGTACGACATCGAGAGCTGGAACGTGTTCAACAACACGTACCAGACGCTGCTGCGCCTTCCGCGCAGCGGCACCGAGCCCGAGCCCGAGGCCGCCCAGGAGTGCCACTTCGCGGACACCGCCGGCGAGCAGTACCGGTGCACCCTGCGCAAGGGCCTGACGTTCTCCAACGGAGACCGGATCACCTCGGCCGACGTCAAGTTCTCCGTCGACCGGATGATCCGGATCAACGACCCCAACGGGCCGGCGAGCCTGCTCAGCAACCTGGACAAGGTGGAGACGCCCGACGACTCGACGGTCGTCTTCCACCTGTCCGGGCCGGACTCCACGTTCCCGTTCAAGCTCGCCACCCCGGCCGCCGACATCGTCGACAAGCGGGAGTACGGGGCGACGAAGCTGCACACGGGGACCTCCGTGGTGGGCTCCGGTCCTTACACGCTCGACTCGTTCACGCCCGGCAAGAGCGCGGTCTTCACCCGCAACTCCCGCTACAAGGGGTCGCTGAAGATCAACAACGGCAAGATCGAGGTACGGTTCTTCGACTCCTCCGCCGCGATGCTCCAGGCCCTCAAGGGCGGCAGCATCGACGTGATGAGCCGCACCATGTCACCGGCGCAGATCAACACGCTGGCCGACGGTGCCGACCCGCAGATCAAGATCACCGAGGCACCCGGCACCGAGATCCGGTACCTGGTCTTCAACACGGCCGACCCCACGGTGAAGAACCCCGCGGTCCGCAAGGCGATCGCCGAACTCGTGGACCGGCAGAGCCTCACCCACGACGTGTACCAGCGGACCACCACGCCGCTGTACTCGCTCGTCCCGCAGGGCATCACCGGGCACACCAACGCCTTCTTCGACGCCTACGGCGACGAGCCGGACCTGGCCACCGCCCGCCGCACCCTGCAGCGCGCCGGGGTCGACACCCCCGTGCCGCTGACGCTGTCGTACACCACGACGCACTACGGCGAGGCCACCGCACCGGAGTTCACCCTGCTCAGGGAACAGCTCGAGTCCGGCGGCCTGTTCCGGGTGACGCTCAAGGGCATAGCCGACTGGAGCGCCTACAAGGCCTCCTACCGGGCGCGCCGGCTCCAGGTGTTCGGCATGGGCTGGTTCCCCGACTTCCCGGACCCGGACAACTACGTCGCCCCGTTCTTCGGCCGCGACGACTTCCTGAACCTGGCGTACTCCAACCCGGAGATCCGCGACCAGATCATCCCCGCGACGCGGCAGAAGACCGCGCGCAGCGGCGCGATCCCCGCGTTCGAGCAGGCGCAGCAGGACATCGCGCGCGACGTGCCGGTCCTGCCGCTGTGGCAGGGCAAGCAGTACCTCGCCGCGCGCAGCGACATCACCGGCACCGAATGGGCGCTGAACGCGTCCTCCACCACCCAGTTCTGGGAGCTGGGCCGGGGCGTGCCGACCAACTGAGCCCGACGGCCCGGCCCGGCGCGCTCAGCCGGCGCCGGGCCGGACCAGGCCCGACTCGTAGGCGTACACGGCCGCCTGCACCCGGTCGCGCAGCGCCAGCTTGGTCAGCACATGGCCGACGTGGGTCTTCACGGTCGTCTCGCTGACGAACAGCTCGGCGGCGATCTCCGCGTTCGACAGGCCGCGGGCCACCAGCTTGAGCACCTCGACCTCGCGCTCGGTCAGCGCGTTCAGCGGCTGCGGCACCGCCTCCTCGCCGGACGGCAGCCGGCCGGCGTACTTGTCCAGCAGCCGCCGGGTGATGCTCGGGGCCAGCATCGCCTCGCCCGCCGCCACCACCCGGATGGCCTGCACCAGCTCCGCGGCCGGCGCGTCCTTGAGCAGGAAGCCGCTCGCCCCGGCGCGCAGCGCCTCCACCACGTACTCGTCGAGGTCGAAGGTGGTCAGCACCAGCACCTTCGCCGGGCCGGAGCGGTCCGGGCCGGTGATCTGCCGCGTCGCCTCCACCCCGTCCATCCTGGGCATCCTGATGTCCATCAGGACCACGTCGGGCTGCAGCGCCCGCACCTGGTCCAGCGCCTGCTGGCCGTCACCGGCCTCACCCACCACGGCCAGATCCGGCTCGGCCTCCAGGATCATCCGGAACCCGGTGCGCAACAGGGGCTGATCGTCCACCAGCAGGACGCGAATAGCCACGGGTACTCCTTTGCTAGACCGGGCCATTCTTGCCCACGACGGGCAGCGGGCCCGGCTTTTCCGCCAGCGGATACGGCGGGGGAGTCCCCCCGAATTCGGGACAGAACGCCTGGTGGTCGCACCAGCCGCACAGCGGGCCGCGCCGCGGCCGCCAGTCCCCGGTGGCGGTCGCCGCGGTGATCGCCTCCCACAGCGCCTGCAGCTTCCGCTCGGTGCGCAGCAGGTCCGCCTCCACCGGGTCGTACGTCAGCAGGTCCCCGCTGCCGAGGTAGACCAGCTGCAGACGGCGCGGGACCACGCCGCGCAGCCGCCACAGGACCAGGGCGTAGAACTTCATCTGGAACAGGGGTTCCTCGGCGTACTCGGGGCGCGGCGCCTTGCCGGTCTTGTAGTCCACCACCCGCAGGTCACCGCTGGCCGGGGCGACGTCCAGCCGGTCCACGTAACCGCGCAGCACCAGTCCCGAGGCCAGCTCGGTCTCCACGTACAGCTCGCGCTCGGCCGGCTCCAGCCGCGTCGGGTCCTCCAGGGTGAACCAGCGGTCCACCAGCCGCTCGGCGCTGTCCAGCCAGTCGGCCAGGGCCGCCGGGTCGGCCGCCTCCTCCGCCGCGCCGAACAGTTCGGCCAGCTCGGGCCGCGCCTCGCGCAGCCGCTCCCACTCGCCGGCGACCATCGACCGGGCCCGGTCCGCGGTGCGCTCGGCGGCCGGCGCGTCGAAGAGCCGCTCCAGCACGGCGTGGACCACGGTGCCCCGGGTCGCCGCCTCGCTGGCCTTCTCCGGCAGCCGGTCGATCACCCGCAGCCGGTAGAGCAGGGGGCAGCGCATGAAGTCCGAGGCCCGGGACGGCGACAGCGAGGACGGCGGCCGCGGCGGCGTGCGCTGCCCCGCGTGCTCGGCGGCCTCCCCGCCCGGCCGCCGGTCCGGACGCGCGGGCGGCTGCGCGGGCCCACCCCGGCCGGGGGCCGGTGCGTCCTGCGGCGTGCTCTGCGCGGGGATCTCCATGGCACCGACCCTATGGCCTGCCACCGACAGCGCGGCCATCGGCGGGCCGGGCCCGCGGCACGCGCGCGGGGGCCGGGGCCGCGAGAGGCGGCGCGGGGGCGCTCGGGGGCGGTGCCCCGTGTCCTCCGGTGGCCCGGGCAATACCATGGTCGCAGAGCCCCTCGTGCCGCATGATCGGTACGGGGGACTGTGTCGAACGAGGGGAACCAGTGAGCGAGACCGGTCGGCCGCCGTCGGACAAGAGCAGCCCTCCTGGCCCGGACGGCGACAACGCCGCCGAGAGCCCCCAGCGGGAGCCGGGCGGCGGCATCCTCATGGGGCGCTTCTTCGGCGTGCCGATCTACGTGGCGCCCAGCTGGTTCCTGGTCGCCGCGCTGATCACCTGGGTCTTCGGGGGGCAGCTGGACACGGTGCTGCCCGAACTGGGCCGGGTCCGCTACCTGGTCTCGCTGTTCTTCGCCGTGGCCTTCTACGCCTCGGTGCTGGTCCACGAGCTCGCGCACACCGTCGCAGCGCTCCGCTTCAAGCTGCCGGTGCGCCGGATCCAGCTGCAGTTCTTCGGCGGCGTCTCGGAGATCGAGAAGGAATCCGACACCCCGGGCCGCGAGTTCGTGCTGGCCTTCGTCGGGCCCCTGCTCTCCCTGGTGCTCGCCGCGATCTTCTACGGCGCCATGCAGCTGGTGGAGTCCGGGACGGTGCCCGGCGTGCTGCTGGCCGGCCTGATGGTCAGCAACCTGATCGTCGCGATCTTCAACTTCCTGCCGGGACTGCCGCTGGACGGCGGACGGATGCTCCGCGCCGTGGTCTGGAAGATCACCGGCCGGGCCATGGCCGGCACCGTCGCCGCCGCCTGGGTGGGCCGCGCCCTCGCACTGGCCGTCCTGATCGGGCTGCCGCTGATGTCCTACCGCGGCGGCCTCGACGGCGGCGGCAGCGGCTCCGCCTCGCTGACCGACGCGTTCCTGGCGGCGATCCTCGCCGCGATCATCTGGACCGGCGCCGGCAACAGCCTGCGGATGGCCCGGCTGCGCGAGCGGCTGCCCGCGCTCCAGGCCCGCACCCTGACCCGCCGCGCGGTGCCGGTCGCCTCCGACACCCCCCTGTCCGAGGCGCTGCGCCGGGCCAACGAGGCCGGAGCCCGCGCCCTGGTCGTGGTCGACGGCCGCGGCGACCCGACCGGCCTGGTCCGGGAGTCCGCGATCGTGACGGTCCCCGAGCACCGGCGACCCTGGGTCGCGGTCAGCGGCCTCTCCCAGGACCTCACCCCCGGGATGCGGGTCTCCGCGGAGCTGGCCGGCGAGAACCTGCTGGACCGCCTGCGGGCCACCCCGTCCACGGAGTACCTGGTGGTCGAGCCGACCGGCGAGATCTACGGGGTGCTGTCCACCGCGGACGTGGAACGCGCGTTCCTGGCCGCCATGTCCCGGGCCGAGTCCGGGCGGTCCGAGGCCTGAGCGCCGGGCGCCGGGACGGCCGCGGTCCGGACGGGTCCGTTCGAGCCACTAGACTCGACACATGTCCGAACCGACTGGTGCAGCCCGCCGTCGCGGGCCCTTCAAAGTCGGGGACCAGGTCCAGCTCACCGACCCCAAGGGACGCCACTACACGTTCACGCTCGAAGCAGGGAAGCAGTTCCACACCCACAAGGGCGCCTTCCCCCACGACGAGCTGATCGGCGCCCCCGAGGGCAGTGTGGTCCGAACCACGGGAAACGTCGCCTACCTCGCGCTGCGCCCCCTGCTCCCCGACTACGTCCTGTCCATGCCCCGCGGCGCCGCCGTGGTCTACCCCAAGGACGCGGGGCAGATCCTGGCGATGGCCGACATCTTCCCCGGCGCGCGCGTCGTCGAGGCGGGGGTGGGATCGGGGTCGCTGAGCAGCTTCCTGCTGCGCGCCATCGGCGACCACGGCATGCTGCACAGCTACGAGCGCCGGGCCGACTTCGCCGAGATCGCCTCGCAGAACGTCGAGCGCTACTTCGGCGGCCCGCACCCCGCGTGGCAGCTGACCGTCGGCGATCTCCAGGACCACCTCTCGGACACCGACGTCGACCGCGTCATCCTGGACATGCTGGCGCCCTGGGAGTGCCTGGAGGCCGTCGCCAAGGCCCTGGTGCCCGGCGGCATCCTGTGCGCCTACGTGGCCACCACCACGCAGCTGGCCCGCACCGTCGAGGCGATCCGCGAGCACGGCACCTTCAACGAGCCGGCCGCCTGGGAGACCATGGTCCGCACCTGGCACGTGGAGGGTCTGGCGGTCCGCCCCGACCACCGGATGATCGGCCACACCGGCTTCCTGCTCACCGCCCGCCGCCTGGCCGACGGCGTCGAGCCGCCGCTGCGCCGCCGCCGCCCCGCGAAGGGCGCGTACGGCGAGGACTACACCGGGCCCGGGAGCGGCAGCGGAGGGTCCGCCGCCGAGTGATCCGGGAGCGCCGGGCGCCCGGGGTCCCTGGGCTCCGGTGACCGCCCTCCGGTGATCCCCGCTCCAACGATCCCGGCTCCGTCGATCCGGGATCCGGTCGATCCCCGATCCGGCTGATCCGGTTTCCCGCAAGAGGACGATTCCGGCCAACTTCACCGCGCCGCCACCGTTTTGCCGCTCCGCGGCCACCGGTGGCGGCGCGGTCGCGTGGGCGGGGAGCACCCGGTCGCACCGGGTCCGCCCCCGCCGTTCCCGGCGGGTGTGATGTATGGCACGATGCTGGCCACCCCCGCAGATCGACCTCCAGGAGACAGGCGCGTGCAGCCCTCCGCAGGCCCGGCCCTCCCGCACACCCGCAGCCGCAGCGTGCACTGGCTGACGACGGCCGTCGGCCTCGGGGCCGTCGTGGCCGCGGTGGCCCTGGTGCAGCCCGCCGACGCGTCGGTGACCGGCTCCCCCGCCACCCCCGCCGCCGGCTCCGCAGGCAGCACCGCCACGCCCTCCGCGCGGCCCGCGGCCGCCCCGGACGCCGCCGCCGCGACCTACCCGCTCGGCTGTCCGTCGGGCATCCCGGTCCAGGTCGTCTCACACGTCTCGGGCGACCTGGACGGGGACGGCAGGCCGGAGACCGTCGCGGTCGTCCGCTGCCGCGCCGACACCGGCACGCCGCCCAGCGGCGTCTACATCCTGTCCGCGCCGGCGACCGCGGGCGGGCCGCCCAGGATCGCGCAGATGCTGGTCAACCCCAAGGACGACCGCGAGATCAGCGATTTCCGGATGGAGGGCCGCACGGTCAGGGCCACCGTCCTCGGCTTCTCCAGCTCCACGGTGCCGCGCTGCTGCCCCGACATGAGCCGCGGCTACTCCTGGGAGTGGCGGGACGGGCACTACGTGGCCCTGCCCGGTCCGCTCGCCAACAGCATCTGACCCCGACCGGGCCCGACCCGGAAGGCCCGGGCCCGGCCCCGGCGGCTACTCCGCGTCGGGGCCGTACACCTCGACGTGGTCGGACGTCCGGCGCACGTGGATGCAGTCCCCGGGGCACTCCTTGGCGGAGTCCGCCACATCCCGCAGCAGGGCGAGCGGCACCGGTACCGTTGCACCAGGGGTCTGCAGGAGCTCCGCCTCCTCGCCCTCGGGAGCGGGCCCCTTCACATAGGCCAGCCCGTCGATGTCCAGCTCGAAGACCTCGGGCGCGTACTGGACGCAGATCCCGTCGCCGGTGCACAGATCCTGGTCGATCCAGACTTCGAGCGCCTCGGCCGTCTCGTTGCTCACGGAACCCCATCCCTGCGTTCGTCGTTCGGGAAGTACATCGGGAAGCAACAGCCCCCGACGGCTGTTGACGCAAACGACGATACAACCGGCGGCTTTCGGATGGAGATCGGCGGGTATCTCAGTGGCGGAGGGACGTGCGCAAGGGTGAAGATCGGACACACCGCGATCGTCTTTGTGATCTAGGGGTTTCAACCCCTACCGGCCCAGGTAGGGTCTGGAAACGTCCAGCTCCCCTTGGAGGAGGTGAGGACCGTGGCGGCCCACGACGACGACATCAACCGTGGCGGCCGACCGGCTCGTGGATCGGACGATCCCATGAGCCAGGTCGCCTTTCTTGAGCAGGAGATCGCCGTCCTGCGACGCAAGCTCGCCGACTCTCCGCGGCACACGAGGATTCTCGAAGAGCGGATCGTCGAGCTGCAGACCAACCTGGCAGGCGTGTCCGCGCAGAACGAACGGCTGGCGAACACCCTCCGCGAGGCCCGCGACCAGATCGTGGCCCTCAAGGAGGAGGTCGACCGGCTCGCGCAGCCGCCCGCCGGTTTCGGCGTGTTCCTGCAGGCCAACGAGGACGGGACGGCGGACATCTTCACCGGCGGGCGCAAGCTCCGGGTGAACGTCAGCCCCTCCGTCGAACTCGACGAGCTGCGGCGCGGCCAGGAGCTGATGCTCAACGAGGCGCTCAACGTGGTCGAGGCCATGGAGTTCGAGCGCGTCGGCGACATCGTCACCCTCAAGGAGATCCTGGAGGACGGCGAGCGCGCCCTGGTGATCGGGCACACCGACGAGGAGCGCGTGGTCCGGCTCGCCGAGCCGCTGCACAACGTGCCGCTGCGCGCCGGTGACGCGCTGCTGCTCGAACCGCGCTCGGGATACGTGTACGAGCGGGTGCCCAAGAGCGAGGTCGAGGAACTCGTCCTCGAAGAGGTCCCCGACATCGACTACCGCCAGATCGGCGGCCTGGGCAACCAGATCGAGCAGATCAGGGACGCGGTGGAACTCCCGTACCTGCACGCCGACCTGTTCCGCGAGTACGAACTGCGGCCGCCCAAGGGCGTGCTGCTCTACGGCCCGCCCGGATGCGGCAAGACGCTGATCGCCAAGGCGGTCGCCAACTCCCTGGCCAAGAAGGTCGCCGAGGTCACCGGCCAGCCCCAGGGCAAGAGCTACTTCCTGAACATCAAGGGCCCGGAGCTGCTCAACAAGTACGTCGGCGAGACCGAGCGGCAGATCCGCCTGGTCTTCCAGCGGGCGCGTGAGAAGGCCAGCGAGGGCACGCCGGTCATCGTGTTCTTCGACGAGATGGAGTCGCTGTTCCGCACCCGCGGCAGCGGCGTCAGCTCGGACGTGGAGAACACGATCGTCCCGCAGCTGCTCGCCGAGATCGACGGCGTCGAGGGCCTGGAGAACGTCATCGTCATCGGCGCCTCCAACCGCGAGGACATGATCGACCCGGCGATCCTGCGGCCCGGCCGGCTGGACGTCAAGATCAAGATCGAGCGTCCGGACGCCGAGGCGGCCAAGGACATCTTCTCCAAGTACCTGGTCGACAGCCTGCCGCTGCACTCCGAGGACCTGGCCGAGCACGGCCAGTCCACGGCGGCGACGGTGGACGCGATGATCCAGTCCGTGGTGGAGCGGATGTACTCGGAGAGCGAGGAGAACCGCTTCCTGGAGGTCACCTACGCCAACGGTGACAAGGAGGTCCTGTACTTCAAGGACTTCAACTCCGGCGCCATGATCCAGAACATCGTGGACCGGGCCAAGAAGATGGCGATCAAGGCCTTCCTCGACCAGGGCCAGCGCGGCATGCGCGTCTCCCACCTGCTCGCGGCGTGTGTCGACGAGTTCAAGGAGAACGAGGACCTGCCGAACACCACCAACCCCGACGACTGGGCGCGGATCTCCGGGAAGAAGGGCGAGCGGATCGTGTTCATCCGCACCCTGGTGACCGGAAAGCAGGGGGCGGACACGGGGCGTTCCATCGACACCGTGGCCAACACCGGACAGTATCTGTAGGCACTACCCTCCGGCTGCGGGGCCCCGACAGCGGGTGCCCGCAGCCGGTGTGTTTTCCGGGCCGGACGGGCCGGAGCCGGGCAAGGAGGGCCGCATGACCGTACGGCGAGTAATGGGCATCGAGACGGAGTACGGAATCTCCGTTCCCGGCCACCCCAACGCCAATGCCATGCTCACCTCGTCCCAGATCGTCAACGCCTACGCGGCGGCGATGCACCGGGCCCGCAGGGCCCGCTGGGACTTCGAGGAGGAGAACCCGCTGCGGGACGCCCGCGGCTTCGACCTCGCCCGGGAGGCGGCGGACTCCACCCAGCTCACCGACGAGGACATCGGCCTGGCCAACGTGATCCTCACCAACGGCGCCCGGCTCTACGTGGACCACGCGCACCCCGAGTACTCCTCGCCGGAGATCACCAACCCGCGCGACGCCGTGCTCTGGGACAAGGCGGGGGAGCGGATCATGGCCGAGGCGGCACTGCGGGCGGCCCAGCTGCCCGGCGCCCAGCCGATCCACCTGTACAAGAACAACACCGACAACAAGGGCGCGTCCTACGGCACGCACGAGAACTACCTGATGAAGCGGGAGACCCCGTTCTCGGACATCGTGCGCCACCTGACGCCGTTCTTCGTCTCCCGGCAGGTGGTGACCGGCGCCGGACGCGTCGGCATCGGCCAGGACGGCCACGAGGACGGCTTCCAGATCAGCCAGCGGGCGGACTACTTCGAGGTCGAGGTCGGCCTGGAGACCACTCTCAAGCGCCCCATCATCAACACCCGCGACGAGCCCCACTCCGACGCGGAGAAGTACCGCAGGCTGCACGTGATCATCGGGGACGCCAACCTCTCCGAGATCTCCACCTACCTCAAGCTCGGCACCACCGCGCTGGTGCTGTCCATGATCGAGGACGGCTTCATCAAGGTCGACCTGGCCGTCGACCAGCCGGTGCGGACCCTGCACGACGTGTCCCACGACCCCACCCTGAAGCGGCTCGTCACCCTGCGCAACGGCCGCACGCTCACCGCGGTGCAGCTCCAGATGGAGTACTTCGAGCTGGCCCGCAAGTACACCGAGGAGCGCTACGGCGCCGACGCGGACCCGCAGACCAAGGACGTGCTGGCCCGCTGGGAGGACGTGCTCAACCGCCTGGAGAACGACCCGATGAGCCTGTCCGACCAACTGGACTGGCTCGCCAAGCGCGAGGTGCTGGAGGGCTACCGCCGCCGCGACGGCCTGGGCTGGGACGCGGCCCGGCTGCACCTGGTCGACCTGCAGTACGCCGACGTGCGCCCCGACAAGGGCCTGTACAACCGGCTGGTGGCCCGTGGACGCATCCAGCGGCTCCTGGAGGAGCCGGAGGTCCTGCGGGCCGTCCACAAGCCCCCGGAGGACACCAGGGCCTACTTCCGCGGCCGCTGCCTGGAGCAGTACGCGGACGACGTGGCCGCCGCCTCCTGGGACTCGGTGATCTTCGACCTGCCCGGCCGCGACTCGCTGCAGCGCGTCCCCACGCTGGAGCCGCTGCGGGGCACCCGCAACCACGTCAAGGAGCTGCTCGACCGCTGCCGCACCGCGGAGGACCTGCTCCGCGTCCTGTCCGGCGGATGAGGCCCGCCCCGCGGGTCCCGTCGTGATCTCGATCCCGCGCCCGGGGCTGAAACGGTCCGGAATCGGGAAACAACCCAGTGGCAGTCGTACGTTGAGGTAATCGAGCGCCGATGTCGGGCCCTGGCTATAGGGTCTGATCTTGTACCGCGGACGCACCGGTCACACCGGGGACATGACTCATGTACGGCAGGTAACCGAGCGCACGAGACGAGCGGGGTGAGGGACATGGCCACGAAGGACACCGACGGCGGACAGCAGAAGGCGACGCGTTCCACCGAAGAGGTCGAGGAGGTCCAGCAGGACGACCAGGCGGCCGCCGACCTCAAGGAACGCCAGGAGAAGCTTTCGGACGACGTGGACTCCGTCCTCGACGAGATCGACGACGTCCTGGAGGAGAACGCCGAGGACTTCGTCCGGTCGTTCGTCCAGAAGGGCGGCGAGTAGCCGCTCACCCCTCCACCCGCCCCGCATCCCCACGGACCGCGGGGCGGATGGATTTCCGGGCCACGGGTAGGGTCCGTACCGACTCCCAAGATCGTGTGGAAGGAATCGCGTGGAAGCCAACACTCGCAGCACCACCGGGCGTCTGCCGGCCGCCTTCCTGACTCCCGGCTCGTCCTCGTTCCTCGACTTCCTGGGCGATCACGCGCCCGAGCTGCTGCCGGGGAACCGCACGCTGCCGCCGCTGAAGGGCGCGGTGGAGCTCCCGCACGGCACCACCATCGTGGCGGCCACGTTCGACGGGGGCGTGGTGCTGGCCGGCGACCGCCGCGCCACCATGGGCAACGTGATCGCCCAGCGCGACATCGAGAAGGTCTTCCCGGCCGACGAGTACTCCGCGGTCGGCATCGCCGGCACCGCCGGCCTTGCCGTCGAGATGGTCAAGCTGTTCCAGCTGGAGCTGGAGCACTACGAGAAGATCGAAGGGGCGGTGCTGTCCCTGGAGGGCAAGGCCAACCGCCTGTCGACCATGATCCGCGGCAACCTGGGCATGGCGCTGCAGGGCCTGGCGGTCGTGCCGCTGTTCGCCGGGTACGACACCGAGCGTGACCGGGGCCGGATCTTCTCCTACGACGTGACCGGCGGCCGCAGCGAGGAGACGGGCTTCGCGGCCACCGGCTCCGGCTCGGTGTACGCCCGCGGCTCCCTCAAGAAGCTCTACCGGCGCGACCTCGCCGAGCGCGAGATGGTCACCGCCGTGGTCCAGGCGCTCTACGACGCCGCGGACGACGACTCGGCCACCGGCGGTCCCGACGTGGCCCGCAGGATCTTCCCGATCGTCACCGTCATCACGGAGGACGGCTTCCGCAGGCTGGCCGACGCGGAGGTCTCCGAGATCGCCCGCTCGGTGCTCGACGAGCGCATGGAGCGGCCCGACGGACCCCAGGCGCAGGTGCTGTGACCCACCGCCACGTGACCGGATTCCGGTCGGGTTCCCTCCTCACTGCAGAAAGGCACGGTTAGCCGGTGTCCACGCCCTTTTACGTTTCGCCTCAGCAGGCCATGGCGGACCGCGCCGAGTACGCCCGCAAGGGCATCGCGCGCGGCCGCAGCGTCGTCGTCCTGCAGTACGCGGACGGCATCGTGTTCGTCGCCGAGAACCCCTCCCGTGCGCTCCACAAGGTCAGCGAGATCTACGACCGGATCGCCTTCGCGGCGGTCGGCAAGTACAACGAGTTCGAGAACCTGCGCATCGGCGGCGTGCGCTACGCCGACCTGCGCGGCTTCACCTACGACCGCGAGGACGTCACCGCCCGCGGCCTGGCCAACGTCTACGCGCAGACGCTGGGCACCATCTTCTCCAGCGTCGGCGAGAAGCCGTACGAGGTGGAGCTGATCGTCGCCGAGGTCGGGTCCGCCCCCGAGGACGACCAGATCTACCGGCTGCCGCACGACGGCTCCATCGTCGACGAGCACGGCGCGGTCGCCGTCGGCGGCAACTCGGACCAGATCGGCAGCTACCTGGACCAGCGGCACCGCGACGGGATGACGCTGGCCGAGGCGCTCGCGCTGGCCGTGGAGTCCCTGGGCCGCGACACCAACGGCAGCGACCGGCAGCTGACCGCCGAGCAGCTCGAGGTCGCGGTGCTCGACCGCACCCGGCCGCAGCAGCGGAAGTTCAAGCGCATCCTGGGCCGCCAGCTGGCCCGCCTGATGGAGACCGAGAGCGCGTCCACCGCGAAGACGGACGAGCCCTCCGACGAGGAGGAGTAGACCCGGCCGGTCCGGACGGTGTGACTCCCGGACGGTCCCGGCCCGCGCCCCTGGAGGCGCCGCCCGCAGCGGCGGCCGCCCTCAGGGGCGCCGCCGTGCGGGGCGCGCGGTGCTGCCCCGGACGACCAGCTCCACCGGCAGCTCCGACGGGCGCGGGGTACCGCCGTCCAGCAGCTCCAGCAGGGCCCGCATGCCCGCGGAGCCGACCTCCTCGGCGGGCAGCCTGACCGACGTCAGCTCCGGGTCCAGGGCGGACGCCAGCGACAGGTCGTCGAATCCCGACACCGACACGTCGTCCGGGACGCGCAGGCCCAGGCCCCGCACCGCCTTGCAGGCACCGGCGGCGAGCACGTCTCCGTCGCACAGAAGCGCGGTCGGGCGCGGCCCCGGCCCGTCGAGAGCCCGCCCGGCGGCCGCCCGGGCCGCCGCCACGTCCAGCGCGCACCGCTCGGACGTCAGCACCGCGCCCGGCACTCCCGCCAGCTCCGCGGCCACCGCCTCCGCGCGGACCCGGAACGTCCAGGTGTCGACGTCGGCCGCCAGGTGCGCGAACCGGCGGTGCCCCAGGTCCAGCAGGTGGCGGGTCACCTGCCGGATGCCGTCGCCCACCGCCAGGTTCACCGTGGGCGGGCCCTGCGGCGCCGACGGGTCGCTGTCCAGCATCACCAGGGGCAGGCCGCCGTCCCGCCCGACGTCGCCGATGCCGGCCAGCGCGTCGGCGGCCATCGAGGAGGCGATCACGCCGTCGATCGCGGCCCGCGCCGAGCCGAACGGGTCGCGGGCCGGCCCGACGCCCTCGGGCGAGGGGTAGAGCACCACCCCGAAGCCGTGCTCGGCGGCCACCCCGGCCGCCCCCGAGTAGAGCCGGGCGAAGTACTCGTTGGTCAGCGCCGGGACCACCAGCAGTGCCGTCCGGGTGCGGCCCAGCCGCAGGCTGCGGGCCGCCAGGTTGGGCCGGTAGCCCAGCTCGTCCGCGGTGGCCCGCACGGCCGAGGCGGTGCGCTCGGAGACCCTGCCGCGCCATTTCCCGCCCAGCACCAGCGACACCGTCGCCTGCGAGACGCCGGCCGCCCGCGCCACGTCCCGCGACGTCGGCCGCACCGCGCCGGTCACCGCACCACCCCCGCGGGCGGGCCGTCCGGCGGCGCCGCGGGCGCCGCGGGGACGGCAGACGCCTCGTGCACGCTCTTCGCCTCCCGGTCCCGCTCCGTGCCGCCCTCGCCCCCCGTACGGGCCGGCCAGGGCCCTCCAGGGCCCTTCCGGTGGCCTTCGGCGGCCCGCCCGATCCCGGCCGTGAGCCCGTGAGCTGCGGCCATGCTACTTGTGGTGGCCCGACGTTATACGTAACACTGCACACCTCACCCACACCTCGACCGGCGGGAGCGGCCATGGCAAGCGGCTACGGGGATCTGCTGCGCACGCCCTACGCCGCGCGCCTGCTCGGCGGCACGCTACTGGGCCGGCTGCCCAACGCGATGGCCGCGCTCGCCATCGTGCTCTTCCTGCGCTCCGAGGGTGCCGGGTACGGGCTCGCCGGCACCCTGTCCGCGCTGTACGGCCTGGCCGTCGCCGTCGGGCAGCCGCTGCTGGGCCGGGCCGTCGACAAGCGCGGCCAGCCCCGCGTGATGACCGCCGCCGCACTGGTGTCGGCCGCGGGCTTCGCCCTGCTGGCCGTCACGGGCCCCGAGCCGCTGCCGCTGGCCGTCACGGCGGTCCTGGTCGCCGGAGTGGCCACGCCGCCGCTGGAGGGCGGGCTGCGGGCGCTGTGGCCGGCCGTGCTGGGCGACGGCGACCGGGTCCAGAAGGCGTACGCGCTGGACGCCGCGGCCCAGGAGGTCATGTTCGCGGTCGGCCCGCTGCTGGTGACCGTGGCCGTCGCCGCGGCCTCGCACGCCGCCGCCGTCGTCCTGACCGGCCTGCTGGGAGTCGCCGGCACGCTCGTCGTGGTCACCGCGCACCCCGCGCGGCAGTGGCGCGCGGAGGAGCGCGAGCCGCACTGGCTGGGCGCGCTGCGCTCCCGCGGCCTGGCCGTGCTGCTCGGCGCCTGCTTCTTCGTCGGCATCGCGCTGGGCGCCGTGTCCCTGGCCGCCGTCGCCTACGGCGACGCGCACGGCGGCGGCCCGGTCGCGGCCTACGTGCTGGCCGCCAACGGGGCCGGCGCGCTGGCCGGCGGCCTCGGCTACGGCGCCCGGACCTGGGCCGGCGTCCCCGAACGGCGTCTGCGCGTGCTCTCGGTGGGCCTGGCCCTGTGCTACCCGCCGCTGCTGCTGGTGCCCGCGCTGCCCGCGATGCTGCCGCTTGCGGCCCTCTCGGGCCTGTTCCTGGCCCCGGCCCTGGCCTGCCTGTTCCTGGTGGTCGACCGGCACGCCCCGGCCGGCACCGTGACGGAGGCGTTCTCCTGGGTGGTCACCGCGGTGGGCGTGGGCGCGGCACTGGGCACCGGCGTGGCCGGCGCCGCCGCCCAGCACGCGGGCGCGGGCGCCGCTTTCGGCACCGCGGCGGGCGGTGGCGGGGCCGCGATGCTGGTCCTGCTGCTGACCGGCCGAATCCTGACGGCCCCAAACCTCGGATCGGGCGGGGAAAAAGATCGAAACCGTGCGGTCGAACCCCGTTTCAGTACCACGCATCAGGCGTAATGTTCAGACATGGACCGCCGCATTTTCGGGCTGGAGAACGAGTACGGCGTCACATGCACGTTCAGGGGACAGCGGCGTCTGTCCCCTGACGAGGTGGCGCGCTACCTCTTCCGCCGTGTCGTGTCATGGGGCCGCAGCAGCAACGTCTTCCTGCGCAATGGGGCCCGCCTCTACCTCGACGTGGGCTCGCACCCGGAGTACGCCACTCCCGAGTGCGACAACGTCACCGAACTCGTCACGCACGACAAGGCCGGGGAACGCATCCTCGAAGGCCTTCTGGTGGACGCCGAACGGCGGCTGCACGAAGAAGGCATCGCCGGCGACGTCTACCTGTTCAAGAACAACACCGACTCGGCGGGCAACTCGTACGGATGCCACGAGAATTACCTCGTGGCCCGGCACGGTGAATTCTCCCGGCTCGCCGACATCCTCATTCCGTTCCTCGTCACCCGGCAACTGCTGTGCGGCGCCGGCAAGGTCCTGCAGACCCCGCGCGGCGCCGTCTACTGCGTCAGCCAGCGGGCCGAGCACATCTGGGAGGGCGTCAGCTCCGCCACCACGCGCTCGCGGCCGATCATCAACACGCGCGACGAGCCGCACGCCGACGCCGAGCGCTACCGCCGGCTGCACGTGATCGTCGGCGACTCGAACATGTCCGAGACCACCATGCTCCTCAAGGTCGGCGCCACCGACCTGGTGCTGCGGATGATCGAAGCCGGCACCGTGATGCGCGACCTGACGCTGGAGAACCCGATCCGGGCCATCCGCGAGGTCAGCCACGACATCACCGGCCGGCGCAAGGTCCGGCTCGCCTCCGGGCGCGAGGCGTCCGCCCTGGAGATCCAGGAGGAGTACTACAGCAAGGCCGTCGAGTTCTGCGAGCGCCGCGGCATCCGCAGCGGCGTCATCGACCAGGTGCTGGAGCTGTGGGGCCGCACCCTGGACGCCATCGGATCCGGCGACCTGGGCAAGATCGGCACCGAGATCGACTGGGTGATGAAGTACCAGCTGATCGAGCGCTACCGCAACCGGGACAACATCACCATGTCCCACCCGCGGGTGGCCCAGATCGACCTCGCCTACCACGACATCCACCGCCGCCGCGGGCTCTACTACCTGCTGGAGCGCAAGGGCCAGGCCAAGCGGATCTGCAGCGACCTGAAGATCTTCGAGGCCAAGTCCGTGCCGCCGCAGACCACCCGGGCCAGGTTGCGCGGCGACTTCATCCGGCGGGCCCAGGAGCAGCGCCGCGACTTCACCGTCGACTGGGTGCACCTGAAGCTCAACGACCAGGCGCAGCGCACGGTCCTGTGCAAGGACCCGTTCCGGTCGGTGGACGACCGGGTGGAGAAGCTCATCGCCGGGATGTGATCGCGCGAGCGTGATCGCCGGGAGGTGACGGGCCCATCGGGCGCACACCGTAGGGTGTGGGGCGGCATCGCAGCCACGACAGCCAGCCCCACACCCGACGACCCCATCGAGGAACACCGTGCGCCGACGCTCCGTACTGCTCGCCGTGCCCGCGCTCATGCTCACCGCCGCAGGCTGCGGCAGTGACGACAAGAAGAGCGACTCGGCCGCGTCGCCCTCCCCGTCGGGGTCGGCCACGCCGTCCGCGACGCCCAAGCCGAGCATCGTCAGCGGGCCCGTCCCGGACATCACCGCGGGCACCAAGTTCGGCGAGAAGCCCACCGTGGCCAAGGGAACCGTCACCCCTTCGAAGGACCTCGCGGTCAAGACGGTCATCCAGGGCGACGGCCCGGCCATCGCGGCCGGCGACTACATCCAGGTGAACTACCTCGGCCAGATCTGGGACACCGCCAAGGTCTTCGACACCTCCTGGGGCCGCGCGCCCTACACCAACGTCATCGGCGAGGGGAAGGTCATCCCCGGCTGGGACCAGGGCCTGGTCGGCCAGAAGGTCAAGAGCCGCGTCGAGCTGGCCATCCCGCCGTCCCTCGGCTACGGCACCTCCGGCAACGCGCAGGCCGGCATCAAGGGCACCGACACGCTGGTGTTCGTGGTGGACGTGATCAACCGCTACGACGCCAAGAGCTCCGCGAACGGCAAGGCCGTCCCGCAGAACGACGCCAACCTGCCGAAGGTCGGCACCAACACCGACGGCGCCGCGCCCTCGGTCACCGTGCCCAAGGGCGTCAAGGCCCCCACCAAGCTGGTCTCCGCCTATGTCCTGGAGGGCGACGGCGCCACGGTCAAGGCCACCGACACGCTGCTGCTCCAGTACAAGGGCGTGCTGTGGGACGGCGGCAAGGAGTTCGACTCCAGCTACAAGAACGGCCAGCTCGCCGCCTTCCCGCTGGCCCAGCTCATCAAGGGCTGGCAGCAGGGCCTGGCCGGCAAGAAGGTCGGCAGCCGCGTCATGCTGGTGACGCCGCCCGACCTGGCCTACGGCAGCCAGGCCCAGGGCAGCATTCCGGCGAACTCCACGCTGGTCTTCACCCTGGACATCCTGGCGATTCTGTAGTTCTGCAAGACTGGGCGGGTTGCCCGCATCAGCACCACAAGGAGCATCCACGTGAGCATCGACAAGCCCGAGGTCGACTTCCCGGGCGGCGAGCCGCCGGCCGACCTGGAGATCAAGGACATCTGGGAGGGCGACGGCGAGGTCGCCAAGGACGGTGACACGGTCTCCGTGCACTACGTCGGCGTGGCCTTCTCCACCGGCGAGGAGTTCGACGCGAGCTGGAACCGTGGCCAGCCGCTGAAGTTCCAGCTGGGTGCCGGCCAGGTCATCGCCGGCTGGGACCAGGGCGTGAAGGGCATGAAGGTCGGCGGCCGCCGCCAGCTGACCATCCCCGCGCACCTCGCCTACGGCGACCGCGGCGCCGGCAACGCGATCAAGCCCGGCGAGACGCTGATCTTCGTCTGCGACCTGGTCGCCGTCTGACGGCGATCGCGCGCGGTGTCCGCCGCGCACCCCCGAGGGCCCCGGCCGCACGGCCGGGGCCCTCGGGTTTTGGGTCCGGCGCCCGGAGCGGTACGGTCTGCGATCGAGGGCGGAAGAAGGGTGCGGGATGGCGATCGCCAAGGCCGAGCGGCTGATGAACCTGGCCCTGTGCCTGATGAACACCCGGCGCCCGGTCAGCAAGCGCGAGCTGCGCGCCTCCATCGAGGCGTACCACGAGGTCACCTCGGACGACGCCTTCAACCGGATGTTCGAGCGCGACAAGGACGACCTGCGCGAACTCGGCCTGGTCATCGACACGGTGGAGAGCCTGGACGGCGAGTTCGGCTACCTGGCCCGCAGCGACCGCAACCGGCTGCCCGACATCGCGCTGGACCCCGAGGAGGCCGCCGCCCTGAGCCTGGCCGCCAAGGTCTGGCAGCAGGCCCGGCTGGCCGAGGCGGCCAGCGGCGCCCTGCAGAAGCTGCGCGCCGCAGGCGTCCCCTACGAGGACGCCAGCAGCGCCCTGGAACCGCGCATCCCGGCCCCCGAGCCGGCCTTCGAGGCGCTCATGGTCGCCACCCGCGAGCGCCGCGCCGTCGCCTTCGACTACCGCAAGGCCAACGCCGTCCGGCCCGAGCCGCGGCTGGTGGAGCCCTGGGCCCTGGAGTGCTGGCGCGGCCACTGGTACCTGGCCGGGTACGACCGCGACCGCGAGGACGTGCGGGTCTTCCGGCTCTCCCGGATCAGCGGCAAGGTGCGCGCCCGCGGCGCGGCGGCCGCCGCGGTCCCGGACCACGTCGACGTCAGGGAGGCCGTCGCCCGCTGGGCCGGCGAGGGCGCCACGGCCGCGACCGCCCGGATCCGGCTGCGCCACGAGAGCGGCTACCCGCTGCGGGCGCGCGCGCTGAGCACCGCCGCCGTCGACAGCGAGTGGGACGAACTGGAGATCCCCTACGGCCACGGACTGGACGCCTGGCTGGCCGAGTTCGGCCCGGACGTCGTGGTCGTCGCGCCGGAGGAGCTGCGCGCCGAGGTCGTGGACCGGCTGCGCGCGGTGGCGAAGGGCTGAGGGAAGGGCGGGGACGCGCGATGAGCAACGCGATCGACCAGACGCGGCGGATGCTGTCACTGGTGACGTATCTGCGTGAGCGGCCCGGGGCACGGGTCAGCGAGGTGGCACGCGCCTTCGGCGTGTCCGAGGCCGAGCTGATCGGCGACCTCAACGTGCTGCCGCTGTGCGGCACCAGCTTCCGCGGCGGCGACCTGCTGGACATCGACACCGACGGCGAGCGGATCTGGTGGCACAACCCCGGGACCGCCGACGACGTCGCGCAGCCGCTGCGGCTCGCCGCGGACGAGGCCACCGCGCTGCTGGTGGCCGCCCGCGCGGTCGCCAACCTGCCGGGCCTGCGGGACAGCGACCGCCAGGCCCTGCTCCGTGCGGTCACCAAGCTGGAGGCGGCCGCGGGCGAGGCGGCGGAGGCCAGCGCCCACCTGTCGGTGACCTTCGAGTCCGAGGGCAGCGTCTTCGCCACCGTGGACCGGGCGATCACCGAACGCCGCCGGCTGTGGATGCGCTACTACTCGCCGGCCCGCGACACCCTCACCGAGCGCGAGGTCGACCCGATCCGGCTGTTCGCCGTCGGCCACACCTACGTCGAGGGCTGGTGCCGGCTCTCCGAGGACCGCAGGACCTTCCGGCTCGACCGGGTCGCCGAGATCCGGCTGCTCGACGAGCCGTCCGACCCGCCGCGGATCGAGCCGCGCGACCTGTCCCAGGGACTCGTCCAGCCGGCCGGCGACGACCCGGAGGTGGTCATCGAGGTCGGGCCCGGCGGGCGCTGGGTCGCCGAGTACTACCCGCACGACAGCGCCGAGGAACTGCCCGACGGCGGCCTGCGCATCACCCTGCGCACCCCGGACCCCGGCTCGCTGCGCCGGCTGGCGCTGCGGCTGGGCCGCGACGGGCGGATCGTGGCGCCGGCGGCCCTGGCGGCCGGGGCGCGGGACGCCGCCGTCCAGGCGCTCGGCGCCTACGGTGAGTGAGGGGCCGGCGATGACGGCGCCCGCCGCCTGCCCGCCGCCCGCCACCGGATCGGTCCTCTTCCGGGCCGGCTGCCCGCACTGCCGCAGCAGCTCCGAACTGCCCGCGGGCGAGCTGCGGCTGGTCATCGGCGCCTCGGCCCGCACCACCTTCTACACGTTCACCTGCCCCGAGTGCGGCGAGGCGGTCCGCAAGCCGGCGGGGGAGCGGATCGTGGAACTGCTCACCGGCGGCGGCGTCCGCACGATGCGCCTGCAGGGCTGACGCCTGCTCCGCACACGGCGCCCGGCACTGCCGCCCGGCACCGGACGCCCGTACGGCTGACCCCTGCCCGGCTGACGCCGGGTCGGCGGGACGCGCGGCCGGCGGCGGCGTCCGCGGGCGGTAGGCTCGCGGCCCATGTGGTGGCTCATCGCGTACGTCAGCCTGTCCGCCGCGGGCCTTCTGGTGCTGGGTGTGCCGGCCGTCCGCGTCTTCTTCGCCGTGCAGGACCTGGCCCGTCAGGTGGCCGAGAGCACCCGCGCGCTGTCCGCGGCGGGCGACCGGCTGCAGCAGGCGGCGGACCGGCTGGGCGGCCGGGCGGGCGACATCTCGCGCAACTGAGCCTGCCCCACCCGGGTCACGGGAGGGTACCCTGAGCCCACGGCCCGCATCGGAGCGCGGCGGGGGCCGTGGCCGGCAGTACTTCGGGGGCTTCCCCGCTGTTCACCGGCGCACGCTACGATCACAGCCAGCGCACGGTGTTTCGGACATCTGTCCGGGCCCGGCGCGACCAGCAGTCGCAAGGACACGCCGCCCCGGTGAGAAGGTAGACCTCTTATGCTCGGCAATCTCAAGCCCCTCGAGATCGTCCTCATCCTTCTCGTGATCGTCGTCCTCTTCGGCGCCAAGAAGCTGCCCGACGTGGCCCGCTCCCTCGGGAAGTCGGCCCGCATCCTCAAGAGCGAGGCCAAGGCGATGAAGCACGACGGCGCGACGCCCGCCGACGGCACCGCCGCCACCCCGCAGGACGCCGTCACGCCGCGGACCATCCAGGCCGCGCCCGGTGACACCGCCAGCGCCCGTCCGGTCGCCGAACCGGACCGCACGACGCAGGGCTGAGCCCGGCCCGACCGCCGGGGCCGGGCGGCAGCGCCGCCGGCCCCCCAGGTGTAGGACGAAGCCGACACGCGCTGACGGCTGCCGCACGAGACGAGGACGTGGGTGCTCAAGACTGCCCGCAAGCAGGAGAAGGACCCCGAGGGGCGGATGCCGCTCGCGGAACACCTGCGTGAACTGCGCAACCGGCTCTTCAAGTCGGTTCTGACGATCATCGTCGTCACCGTCGTGGCGGCCTTCTTCTACAAGAACATCATCGAGCTGCTGCAGCACCGGATCCCCAGCAACGTCCGCTGTGTCAACGGCGCCACGCACCAGCACGACAGCGCGCCCTGCGCGCAGATGACCGTCAACGGCCTGCTCGGTGGTTTCTCCATCGCGCTGAAGGTCTCGCTGATGGCCGGCATCGTCGTCTCCTCGCCGGTGTGGCTGTACCAGCTGTGGGCGTTCCTCGCGCCCGGCCTGCACCGCAGCGAGAAGCGCTACACCCTCGGCTTCGTCGGCGCGGGCGTGCCGCTGTTCCTGGCCGGCGCCGCGCTGGCCTACGAGATCCTGCCGCAGACCGCCCGGATCATGATCGGCTTCGTGCCGAACGACACCACCAACCTGCTGGCCCTGGACGACTTCCTGGACCTGGTGGTCCGCATGGTCGTGGTCTTCGGCCTGGCCTTCGAGCTACCCCTGGTGCTGGTGCTGCTCAACTTCACGGGCCTGGTCACCGGCCGCCGCATGCTCGGCTGGTGGCGCGGCATGGTCCTGGGCATCACCATCTTCGCCGCGGTGGCCACCCCCACCGGCGACCCGCTGACGATGTGCCTGCTGGCCGCCCCGATCGTGCTGCTGTACTTCATGGCGATGGGCATCTGCTTCTTCAACGACTCCCGCAAGGCCCGCCGCCGCGCCGCCGACCCGGACTTCGGCCTCGACCCGGACGAGGCGTCCAGCCTCGACCACATCCCGGAGCAGGTGCAGTCGCAGGCCTACGACGACGATGACGCCGCCGACGGCGACAACGGCAGCGGCAGCCGCCGCGGCGACGGCTACGACGACGCCACCTGAGCCGCCGCACCCCGCCGATGACCAGGTGAACGGGCCCGTCGAGGATTCCTCGGCGGGCCCGTTCCGGGATAGTGTCCGCCCGTGACCAGCGAGATCACCCTCTTCGTCAATCCCGGCGCGGGCCGCGGCCGGGGCGCCCGGGCCGCCGGACCGGCCGCCGCCGCCCTGCGCGCCGCGGGCCACCACGTGCGGACCGTCGTCGGCGAGGACGCCGCCGACGCCCTGGACCGGGCCAGGAAGGCCGTGGACGGCGGCACCGGCGCCCTGGTGGCCGTCGGCGGCGACGGCATGGTGTCGCTGGCACTCCAGGCCGTCGCCGGGACCGGCACACCGCTCGGCGTGGTCGCCGCCGGCACCGGCAACGACTTCGCCCGCGTCAACGGCCTGCCCGTGCGGGCGCCGGCCGCGGCCGGCGCCGCGATAGTCGGGGCACTGGCCGCCGGACGCACCCGCGAGCTGGACCTGGGCCGGATCGGCGACCGCTGGTTCGGCACGGTGCTGGCCTCCGGCTTCGACTCCCGGGTCAACGACCGCGGCAACCGCCTGAAGTGGCCGACCGGCCGCGCCAAGTACGACCTGGCGATGCTCGCCGAACTCGCCGCGCTGCGCCCGATCCGCTACCGGGTCCAGTTCGACGACGCGCCCGAACGGGAGATCGACGCCACCCTCATCGCGGTCGGCAACGGCTCCTCGTACGGCGGCGGCATGCGGATCTGCGCGGACGCCCTCATGGACGACGGGCTCTTCGACGTGTGCGTGGTCGGGCCCTGCAGCCGCACGACCCTGCTGACGGTCTTCCCGCGCGTCTACCGCGGCACCCACCCCAGCCACCCGGTGGTCACCGTGCACCGCGCCGCGCGGGTGCGGCTGAGCGCCGAGGGGATCACCGGCTACGCCGACGGGGAGCGGGTCGGACCGCTGCCGCTGGTCGCCGAGACAGTCCCGCGGGCCGTCCGTCTGCTGAGCTGAGCAGATAAGATCACGCGCCCTGTCGGTGCCGCCCGGTAGGCTCGTGGACGAGATGACCGAAGAGATGTCGCCTGCCGAGCGTTTCGCGGCCAGTCGCCGCCGCGCCGCAGAGAACGCCACCGCGCTCGCCCGGTTCCGCGAGCTGTACGAGTTCGAGCTCGACCCGTTCCAGGTGGAAGCGTGCCAAGCACTGGAGGGCGGCAGCGGCGTCCTCGTCGCCGCGCCCACCGGTTCCGGCAAGACCATCGTGGGGGAGTTCGCCGTCCACATGGCCCTGGCCCGGGGCCGCAAGTGCTTCTACACCACACCCATCAAGGCGCTGTCGAACCAGAAGTACAACGACCTCGCCAAGCGCTACGGGGCCGACAAGGTCGGCCTGCTCACCGGTGACAACAGCGTCAACGGGGACGCACCGGTGATCGTCATGACCACCGAGGTGCTCCGCAACATGCTGTACGCGGGCTCTCCCGCGCTCAACGGCCTGGGCTACGTGGTCATGGACGAGGTGCACTACCTGTCCGACCGGTTCCGCGGGGCGGTGTGGGAGGAAGTGATCATCCACCTCCCGCAGTCCGTGACGCTGGTGTCGCTCTCCGCGACGGTCTCCAACGCCGAGGAGTTCGGCGACTGGCTCGACACCGTCCGCGGCGACACCAGGGTGATCGTCTCCGAGCACCGGCCCGTCCCGCTGTGGCAGCACGTCCTGGCCGGACGCCGGATGTACGACCTGTTCGAGGAGAAGGCCGGGGCCGGTGGTGCCCAGGGCCGCCGCGAGGTCAACGCCGACCTGGAACGGCTCGCCCGCATGGAGAACCAGCGGCCGTTGGGGCCGCGCGGCCGCCGCGGCCGGGAGGCCGACCGGGAGCGTGACCGCCGCGCCCGCAGCCGGGTCTGGACGCCCAGCCGCGCCGAGGTCATCGACCGCCTCGACTCCGAGGGCCTGCTGCCCGCCATCACCTTCATCTTCAGCCGGGCCGGCTGCGAGGCCGCCGTCCAGCAGTGCCTGTACGCCGGCCTGCGGCTGAACGACGACGACGCCCGCGCCCGGGTCCGCGCCCTGGTCGAGGAGCGCACCCGCGCGATCCCCGACGAGGACCTGCACGTCCTGGGCTACTTCGAGTTCCTGGAGGGCCTGGAGCGCGGCATCGCCGCCCACCACGCCGGCATGCTCCCGACGTTCAAGGAGATCGTCGAGGAACTGTTCACCAAGGGCCTGGTCAAGGCGGTGTTCGCGACCGAGACGCTGGCGCTGGGCATCAACATGCCCGCCCGGTCGGTGGTGCTGGAGAAGCTCGTCAAGTGGAACGGCGAGACCCACGCCGACATCACCCCCGGCGAGTACACCCAGCTGACCGGGCGCGCGGGCCGCCGCGGCATCGACATCGAGGGCCACGCCGTCGTGCTGTGGCAGCGGGCCTTCGACCCCGCGGCCGTCGCCGGCCTGGCCGGCACCCGCACGTATCCGCTGCGGTCGTCGTTCAAACCGTCGTACAACATGGCGGTCAACCTCGTCGGGCAGTTCGGGCGGCACCGCTCCCGCGAGCTGCTGGAGACGTCCTTCGCGCAGTTCCAGGCCGACCGCTCGGTCGTCGGCATCTCCAAGCAGGTGCAGCGCAACGAGGAGGGGCTGCGCGGCTACCAGGAGGCGATGACCTGCCACCTGGGCGACTTCGAGGCGTACATGCGGCTGCGCCGGGACCTCAAGGAACGCGAGAACGACCTCGCCCGGCGGGGCGCGGTGCAGCAGCGCGCGGCGGCCTCCGACGCGCTGGAGAAGCTGAAGCCGGGCGACATCATCCACGTCCCGGCCGGCAAGTACGCGGGCCTCGCGCTGGTGCTGGAGCCGGGTATCCCGGGCCGGGCCACCGGCGGCCACCACCCGCGGGGCGGCGAGTACCACGACGGGCCGCGCCCGCTGGTGCTCACCGCCGAACGCCAGGTCAAGCGGCTCGCCCAGATCGACTTCCCGGTGCCGGTCGAGGCCCTCGACCGGATGCGGATCCCCAAGTCCTTCAACCCGCGCAGCCCGCAGTCCCGGCGGGACCTGGCGTCCGCGATGCGCTCCAAGGCCGGCACCGCCGGCTGGGCGGCGCCGGCCCGGCACCGCAAGCAGCGCTCCGCGGCCGCCGACGACACCGAGATCGCCCGGCTGCGCAGCGAGATCCGCGCCCATCCCTGCCACGGCTGCGACGACCGCGAGGACCACGCCCGCTGGTCCGAGCGGTACCACCGGCTGCGCCGCGACACCCAGGGGCTGGAACGCCGGATCGAGGGCCGCACCAACACCATCGCCCGCACCTTCGACCGGGTGTGCGCGGTGCTGGCCGAACTCGGCTACCTGGAAGGCGACGTGGTCACCCCGGAGGGCCGCCGGCTCGCCCGCCTCTACGGCGAGTTGGACCTGCTGGCCAGCGAATGCCTGCGCGACGGCGTGTGGGACGAGCTGGGCCCGGCGGAACTCGCGGGCTGCGCCTCCGCGCTGGTCTACGAGTCGCGGCAGGCCGACGACGCGGTCGCGCCCAAGCTGCCGTCCGGCAACGCCCGTGCGGCGCTCGGCGAGATGGTGCGCATCTGGGGCCGCCTGGACGCCCTGGAGGAGGACCACCGGATCAACCAGACCGAGGGCGTCGGCCAGCGCGAGCCGGACCTGGGCTTCGCCTGGGCCGCTTACCGCTGGGCGTCGGGCCACTCCCTGGACGCGGTGCTGTCGGACGCCGACATGCCCGCGGGCGACTTCGTGCGCTGGTGCAAGCAGCTGATCGACGTCCTGGGACAGATCGGCAACGCGGCACCCGAGGGCAGTCCGGTGCGGCGCAACGCACGCAAGGCCGTGGACGGCCTGCTGCGCGGCGTGGTGGCGTACTCCTCGGTCGGCTGAGCCGGCGAAGCGGCTGGGCCGGTTGAGTGCGTCCGTCTCCCCGGCACGTGTGCCGTCAGCGGTCGGCCGCGCCCGAGCGGGTGCGCCGGCCGCTTGGACGCGGCCTGTTGACGGCCGCTGACGGCCGCTGACGGCCGTCGCGGCTCGGCCCCGACGGGACACGGTCCGCGGCCGGATGAGGGCCTGCCCGGTCCGTCCCGGGCGCCGGGTTCGGGGTGCTGGGCGCCGGGTTCGGGTTGGACCATTGCGGTGCCGCGTGCCGGGCGGTGTCACCGCCCGGCGGACGCGAGGTAGGCGCGCCAGCCGCCGTGCGCGGTGATGTCGCGGGCGCCGTCCAGGGCCCCGGGCGTGCAGAGGAAGCCCGGTAGCCAGGTGCCGTCGGCGAGTTCGACGCCGCCCAGCGCCATCGGCGGCGGGACCGCGGCAGTGAGGGCGCCCAGGGCCGACGCGGGCAGCTCCCACACCTCGGCCTCCACCCGCGCGCCGCCCGCCGCCCTGACCAGGCCGGGCTTGGGCGGCTCGGTGGCCAGCGCGTACAGCCGGTAGGCGGGCGCGGTGGCCGTCGTGGCCGCCAACCGGGCACCCAGGGCCACCAGTTGGTGGTTGAGGGGCTGCCCGGACAGGTGCGCGCCGACCACGGCGACCCTGTGCGGCGGCTCCAGCAGCGCGGCGACGTCCGCGACCCGCTCGTCGCAGTGGGCCCGCCCGAGCAGCATCACGCCGAACGGCAGGCCGCCGACCTCGCCCGCCGGCACCGCGACCGCGCACAGGTCGAGCAGGTTCGTGGAGTTGGTGAACCGGCCGAGCCGCGCGTTCACGCCGACCGGGTCGGCGGCGACCTGCGCCAGGGTCGGGTGCTCGGGCGCGGTGGGCAGCAGGAGGGCGTCGGCGTCGCCGAGTTCGGTCATCGCGCGCGCGTGCAGGGCCGCCAGGCGCTGCCGGTCGGCGAACAAGCGGTACGCGGGCACGTCGCGGGCGGCGGTGACGATCCCGGCGACCGTCGGGTCCAGGTCGGCCGCGCCGCTCTCCACGAACGCCCCGACGGCGGCGTAGCGTTCGGCGACGAACGCGCCCTCGTAGAGCAGTGCGGCGGCCTCGGTGAACGGCGTCAGGTCGAGGGTGCGCAGCCGCGCGCCGGCCGCGGCCAGCCGCGCGCACGCCGCCTCGTACGCCTCCTGCCAGCCGGGCGCAAGCTCGCCGAGCGCGGCGGCGGAGGCGACCGCGACGCGCCACGGCCCCGGCCGTCGCGCGGGAGCGGCGGGCCCGGCCAGCAGCGCCACCGCCCGGCGCGCCTCGGGCAGGGTGCGGGCGAAGACGCTGACGCAGTCGAGGCTCGCGCACGCCGGGACCACGCCCTCGGTCGGCACCAGGCCCCGGGTCGGTTTGACGCCGACCACGCCGTTGAACGCCGCGGGGACCCGCCCCGAGCCCGCGGTGTCGGTGCCCAGCGCCAGGTCGGCGATGCCGAGCGCGACGGCCACCGCCGACCCGGAGCTGGACCCGCCCGCCACCCGGTCGGCGTCCGTGGCGCTGTGCACCGCCCCGTAGGGGCTGCGGGTGCCGACCAGGCCGGTCGCGAACTGGTCCATGTTCGTGGTGCCCAGGACCGTCGCCCCGGCCGCCCGCAGCGCCGCCACCGCGGGCGCGTCGCGTTCCGGGAGCCGCCCGAACGAGGGGCAGCCGGCGGTCGTGGGCAGTCCGGCGACGTCGATGTTGCCCTTCACCGCGAGCACGGTGCCGGCCAGCGGCAGGGCGTCCCCGGCGGCGCGCCGGGCGTCGATCCCGCGGGCCTCGGCTTCGGCGTCCTCCTGCGGCCGCAGCCCGATCCACAGCTCGGGGCGCCGCACGGCGGCGATGCGGTCGTACGCGGCCCGCACGCGGGCGACGGCGGAACTCATGGACGGGGCCTCTCAGTCGAGCGGGGCCAGGGTCAGCAGCGGCGTGCCGGGTGCGACCTGGTCGCCGGGCGCGACCAGCACGGACGCGACACGGCCGGCGGACGGGGACATGACGGGCGACTCCATCTTCATCGCCTCCAGGCTGAGCAGCTGCTGACCGGCCTCGACCGTGTCGCCGGGACGCACCGCCACCTGCCAGACCGCGGCGGGCAGGTCCGCCTCGACCGCGCAGCCGCCGGCCGGGACCTCCACCGCGGCGGCCGCGGGCGCGACCGGGACGGCCTCGGTGCGGGTGAACTCGCCCGCGGCCTCCCACGCGTCCCGCTCCGCGGCGAACGCCGCGGCCTGGCGCGAGCGGAAGTCCGCGATGGAGGAGGCGTGCGCGGTGAGGAACCGCTCGTGGTCGGCGAGGGCGAACACGCCGTCCTCGACCTCCGGTTCGTACCGGCCGGCCGCCATGTCGGCCCGCAGGTCGAGCAGTTCCTCGGCACCCACGGGGTACCAGCTGATGCGGTCGAAGAACCGCAGCAGCCAGGGCCGTTCGCGCCGGCTGTGCCACACCTGCACGGTGCGGCCGACGAACTGGTAGCCGCCCGGGCCCTCCATGCCGTAGACGCACAGGTACGCGCCGCCGATGCCGACGGAGTTCTCCGCGGTCCAGGTGCGGGCCGGGTTGTACTTGGTGGTGACCAGCCGGTGCCGCGGGTCCAGCGGGGTCGCGACCGGCGCGCCGAGGTACACGTCGCCCAGGCCCAGCACCAGGTACTCGGCGTCGAACACCGTGCGGTACACGTCGTCCACGCTGTCCAGGCCGTTGATCCGGCGGATGAACTCGATGTTCCAGGGGCACCACGGGGCGTCGTCGCGGACCCCGGCCATGTAGCGGGCCACGGCCTCGCGGGTGGCCGGGTCGTCCCAGGACAGCGGCAGCCGGACGCTGCGGCTGGGCACCACCAGCTCGCCCGTGGGCGGCAGGAGCTCCTCGGCCTCGCGGACCGCGTCGAGCAGCTTGCCGCCCGGCAGCACGTCCGGGTCGGTGTGCACCTGGAGCGAGCGGATGCCGGGTGTGAGGTCGACGACCCCGGGCAGGTCCAGCGCGGCCAGGTGCTCGGCGAGCGCGTGCACGCGCATCCGCAGTGCCAGGTCCAGTTGCATCGGCCCGTACTCCACCAGCAGGTTGTCGTCCCCGCTGCGCCGGTACGTCACCGCCGGACGGTCCGCCACGGGCCCGGTGCGGCCGAGGACGCCGCCGTCGCCGACGGCGGGCCGGGACGGCGCGGGGGCCGTGGCGGGCGAGCGCCGCAGGACCGCCGCCGCGTCCTCGTCCACCGGTACGAACCGCACGGTGTCGCCCGGGCGGAGCTGGCCGAGCTTCCAGCGCTGGCCGGTCACCACCGTCGCCGGGCACACGAAGCCGCCGAGCGAGGGGCCGTCCGGGCCGAGCAGCACCGGCATGTCGCCCGTGTAGTCCACCGCGCCGATCGCGTACGGCGTGTCGTGGATGTTCGACGGGTGCAGGCCCGCCTCGCCGCCGTCGGCCCGCGCCCACCGCGGCTTCGGACCGACCAGCCGCACGCCGGTCCGCGCCGAGTTGAAGTGCACGCTCCAGCGGGCGTCGTAGAAGTCCCTGACGTCCTGCTCGGTGAAGAACTCCGGTGCCGCGTGCGGTCCTTCGAGCGCGGCGATCCGCCAGTCGGTGCCGAACGCGGGCCGCTGCCCGGGCGGCACGGGGGTACCGTCCGCGGTGGTCGTCCCGCCGTGCAGGACGTCGCCCGGGCGCAGCGCCCGGCCGCCGTGCCCGCCGAAGCCGCCGAGGGTGAACGTGGCCGCGCTGCCGAGGAATTCGGGCACGTCGACGCCGCCGGCCACCAGGACGTAGGTGCGCAGGCCCGCCTCCCCGGGGGCGCCCACGTCGAGTTCGGCGCCGGCCGGCACGGTGACCGGCTCCCACTGCGCGACGGGCGTCCCGTCCACGGTGATCGTCGCCGGGGCGCCGGTCACGCACACCGTGGTGGCGTGGCTGAACCTCAACCGGGGTCCCTGCAGCGTGCATTCGAGCCCGGGGGCGCCCTCGTCGTTGCCCAGCGCCCGGTTGCCGAGCCGGAAGGACAGGTCGTCCATCGGCCCGCACGGCGGGACCCCGACGTGCCACAGCCCGGTGCGGCCCGGCCAGTCCTGGACGGTGGTGAGCGTGCCGGGCCTGACCACCTCGATCCGCCGGGTGGGGTCGGCGACGCCGTCCAGGGTGGCCGTGGTGTGCCCGGCCGCCCGCAGGTCGGGGTGGGCGAGCGCGGCGCGCAGCAGGCCGAGATTGGTCTCGACGCCGTCGATCCGGGTGGCGGCCAGCGCGGCGGCGAGGCGCTCCAGTGCCTGCACGCGGTCGGCGCCGTGCGCGACGACCTTGGCGAGCAGCGGGTCGTAGGCGGTGGTGACCTCGGTGCCGGTCTCGACCCAGGTGTCCACGCGTACGCCGGGCGGGAACACGACGCGGGTCAGCAGGCCCGCGCTCGGGAGGTGCCCCCGGGTGGGGTCCTCGGCGTAGATCCGGGCCTCCACCGCGTGGCCTTGGGGCTTTGTCGACATGGAGATGGTGGTGTCCGGGGTGTCCGCGGCCGTAGCGGATCCGGCGGCGGATCCGGCCGTGGCCCGCGCCGCTGACCGGGCGACGGGTGCGGCCTCGCGTCCGGCCGTCGGGTCGTCGCCGCGGGCCAGCCGCAGCATCCACTCCACCAGGTCGATCCCGTGGGTCTCCTCCGTCACCGGATGCTCCACCTGCAGGCGGGTGTTGACCTCCAGGAAGTACGCCTCCCGGCGCCCGGCGTCGTACACGAACTCCACGGTGCCGGCCGAGCGGTAGTCCACCGAGGCGCACAAGGCGGCCGCGCTGTCGGCGAGTCGGGCGCGCACCCGGTCCGGCAGGCCAGGTGCCGGTGCCTCCTCGACCACCTTCTGGTTCCGGCGCTGCAGCGTGCAGTCGCGGTCGCCGAGCGTCAGGACCCGCCCGCCGCCGTCGCCGAAGACCTGCACCTCCACATGGCGGGCCCGCTCCACCAGGCGCTCCAGGAACATCCCGGCCGACGAGAACCCGGCCGCGGCCACCCGCGCCACCGACTCCCAGGCGGCGGCCAGTTCGGCGGGGGAGTGGCAGGCGCGCATCCCGATGCCGCCCCCGCCGCCGGTCGCCTTGAGCATGACCGGATAGCCGAGTTCCGCCGCCGCGTCGAGCGCCGCGGCCGCGTCCGGCAGCAGCCCGGTGCCGGGCAGCAGCGGCACGCCGGCCGCCTCGGCGGCGGCCCGGGCGGTGTGCTTGGCGCCGAAGACCTCCAGCTGCCGCGGCGTCGGTCCGACGAAGACCAGGCCGGCCGCCTCGCAACGGCGGGCGAACCCCGCGTCCTCGGACAGGAACCCGTACCCCGGATGCACCGCGCCCGCGCCCGTCGCGCGGGCCGCCGCCACGATCGCCTCCGCGTCCAGGTAGCTGTCGCGCGCGGGCGCGGGGCCGATCCGCACGGCCGCGTCGGCGAGCCGGACGTGCGGGGCGCCGCGGTCCGGGTCGGAGTGGACCGCGACCGTGCGCAGGCCCATACGGGCCGCGGTGCGCATGACGCGCGCGGCGATCTCGCCGCGGTTGGCGACGAGCAGCGTGTCGAAGGTCATGCGCCGGCGCTCCCTTCGCGTCCGGACGTGCCGGCGTCGGTGCCGCCGCCCCGGCCGGTGTGCGTACCGCCCGCCGCCGTGATCCCCACGGCGATCGGTGTCGGGTCGAAGCCGTTGCAGGGGTTGTTGATCTGCGGGCAGTTGGAGACCAGCACCAGGACGTCGGTCTCGGCCCGCAGGGCGACGCGCAGGCCGGGCGCGGAGATGCCGTCGACGATGCCGAGGGTGCCGTCCTCCTCGACCGGGACGTTCATGAACCAGTTGACGTTGCCCACCAGGTCGCGCTTCCCCAGGCCGTGGCGGGCGCCCTCCGCGAGGAAGTTGTCGACGCAGGCGTGCTGGGACCACGTGTGGTGGCCGTAGCGCAGGGTGTTGGACTCCTTGGAGCAGGCGCCGCCGATGGTGTCGTGACGCCCGCAGGTGTCCGCGGTCACCGTCATCAGCGGCGTGTGCGCGTTCGACATCAGGACGCTGCCGGTGGTGAGGAAGATCCCGCCCTGCGCCTGGAGGGTGTCCGGCGCGCTGTAGCGCACCGCCGTGTCGTGCGCGTCGTACACCAGGAAGTCGACGGCCTGGTTGCCGTGCAGGTCGGTGACGGTCAGCAGGGCGCCGGCCGGCACCACCGCCGACCACGGTGCGCGGGCGGCCACGGTCGTCACGGTCATGCGATCCCCCCGCAGGCCAGGAACTCGGCGGTGTTGAGGAAGGCCCGGCGGCCCTCCGGGGTGGCGTCCCACAGCGGGTCGCCCGGCGCGGTGGGCGCCCCTGGCGCGGCGCTGACCTCCAGCGGCCCGCACACGTATCCGGGCCGCGGGTCCAGCGGGTGCGGCACATTGGCCAGCAGCACCGTCAGCGGCTGCTCGGCGCGCAGCGTGACCGCGGAGCCGCGTCCCGCGGAGCCGATGAACTCCAGGGTCCCGTCCGGCTCGACGCGCACTCCCTGGAAGAAGGAGACCGACGGCGGCAGGTCCCGCGGCTCCAAACCGTTCTTGGCGGCGGCCAGCACGAACAGCTCCCGTCCGGCGGGCGACGGTCCGTGCGCGGAACCGTCCCCGTAGCGGGCGGTGTTGCGCACGGCCGTGGAGGTGCCGCACAGCGCGTCGTGGCGGCCGCCGGTGTCCGCGGTGACCGACGCGAGCACCCGGCCCTGGTCCGAGAGCAGCAGCCGTCCGGCCCCCAGATACGCGTTCCACTGGACCTTGACGGTGTCCGCGGCGTTCAGCCGCTCCCAGGGGCGGCCGGCGGCGAACAGCAGGACGTGCGCGCAGGCGTCCCCCGTCGGGTCCGTGAGCCGCAGCTTTGTCCCGCGGGCCAGCACGCGGTGGGTGTAGCCGCCGCCCGCCACCGTCTCCGCCCACACCAGCCCGTCCGGCGCGGGCACCACCGGCATCGCGTCGGCGCGTGCGCCCTGCTGCGCGCGGGCGTGGTCGCGAGCGCCGTGCGCGGTCCCGGTATCCACCGCCGCCTTCGCCCTCGCCTTCGCCCCGGATCGGGGCCCGGTCCCGGTCGCGGACCCCGTCGCGGACCCGGCTCCGGGCCCCGCTCCGCTCCCCGTCGTGGACCCGCTCGCCGTCCCTGTCGCCACGGGCTGCACCTCCGTCTCAGCGGCGTCATTTCTGTCGCTCGACAGAAATTAGGCGGAGGCGGATTCGGCCCGATTGCCCGGGCGTTGCGCGGCGGTTACCGGGTCCTCACCGCGCCGGGCCCGGCCGCGGGCGGGCCCGGGACGCGCCGAGGTGTCCGTGGCGCTCGCGGTGCGCCCGGCACCGGGCGGAGGCGGCGCGGCGGCCGGCCTGTGCGACGATCTTTCGGTGAGCACCAGCAGGCGCGTGGGCCGGCCGCGGGCCCAGGGACGGCCGGAGAGCGGGCTCAGCCCGCGCGAGGAACTCCTCGCGGCGGCCGCCGAGCTGTTCACCACCCGCGGCTACACCGCCACCACCACCCGGGCGCTGGCCGAACGCGCCGGGATGCGGCAGGCGTCGATGTACCACTACGTCGGCGGCAAGGAGGACCTGCTCGCCGACCTTCTGGAGGGCACCGTCACCCCGTCCCTGCGGCTGGCCCGCTCGCTGGCCGCCGACGAGGGCCGGCCGGCCGGGGCGCGGCTGTGGGAGCTGTGCCGCTCCGACGCCGAACTCCTGTGCTCCGGCCCGCACAACCTCGGCGCGCTCTACCTGCTGCCCGAGGTGGCGGCGCCGCGCTTCGCCGGCTTCCACCGCGCCCGCGCGGAACTCAAGGACGCCTATGCCCGGTTGCTCGCCGCGACCGCACCCTGCGCCGGACTGGCCGCCGACGCGCTCGCGTTGCGGGCCGACCTGCTGTTCGCCCTGATCGAGGGGCTCATCCTCGCCAACCGCTCGTCACCCGACTTCACCGCGGCCGCCGCTGACGCGGCCCTGCGCATCGCCGGCGTCCCCGAGGCGGACCTGCCGGCCCTGCGGACGTCCTGACCGCCGTACCCCGTTCGGATACGGTCGGTCCATGACGACCGATGCGGCGGATGCGGGTGGGGAGCGCCGGGCGGCCTTCGCCGGGCAGGGCGGTGCGGGCCAGCGGCTGGCCCGGCTCGTGTCCGTGCTCGTCGTGCCCTGCGCGGTGCTGGTGCCGGGCCTTCTGGTGCGGGAGGGGGTCGTCGGCGACGGCGTGATCCTGCTCGCGATGGTCTCGCCCCTCCTCGGGGTGGCCGCGCTCTACGCCGCCGTCCGGGCCTGGCAGGTGGAACTGACCGGTGACGGGCTGCTGTCGGGCCGTACGGTCTCGGGCCGCAGGACCGTCGACCTCCAGCGGCTGGTGCGGGTGCGGCGGATCGAACTGCGGGGCAGGGGCCGGGGCACCGACCGGTTCCTTCTCACCGACGCCCACGGCGTACGGCTCGCGGTCGGACGGCTCGCCGACGGCAGCCGGCCGGACGATGCCGTCGCCGCCGCGGTCCGCGCGGCCCCGGCGCCCGTCGCGGTGTCCCCTGCGGCCGGGGAGCGGCTGCGCGAGGCGGCGCCGCGGCCGTCCGGCGAACCGCGGGCCGACCGTCACGGCCACGCGGGCACCCATGCCGGTCCGCGCGGCAGGACACCCGGGCTGCGGAACGCCCTGCTCCTGCCCGTCGGTGGCATCCTCCTCGTGGCCCTCGGCATCGCCCTGGCCGTGGTGAGCCTGAGCGTGGCAGGCCAGGGCTGAGCCGCTCCCGAAGCGCGGCGCAGGCGTGGCCGAAGCCGGCCGAAGCGCGGCGCAGGCGCGGCTGGGGGGGGCGGCGCAGCCCGGAGCGCGCGCGCTCTGAGGCTCCCGGACGCCCCGGGTGCCGTTCCCCGCCGGTGGCGCGGAGTTCCCGCAAGTCCCCTGGAACGGGCGCTCGTTCGGCCTCCGGTGACGGCGTCAGGATCGCCGGGAGAGCAGGGAGTCGACGGTGCCGAAGTCGAGCGCGCCGGCCAGCGAGGCGAACGTGCCCTCGCCGAGGATCTCCGCGGCCGCGCGGTGGGCTGCGGTGTAGGCGGCCTGGGCCAGAGCGGTGCCGACGCTGACGCGGCGCACACCGGCAGCGGCGAGCTCGGCCACCGTCGGGCCGCCGGCGCCGGCCATCGCGTTGACCGGCAGCGGCGACGCCGCGCACAACTCGCGCAGAACCTCCAGGTCCAGCAGGCCCGGGACGAACAGGCCGTCGGCGCCGGCCGCCGCGTATGCCTCGGCGCGCGCGAGCACCGCGTCCAGGCGGCCCTCGGGGGCGCCGATGCCGAAGAGGAAGACGTCGGTGCGGGCGTTGACCACCAGGTCGGGCAGGCCCGCGGCGGCTGCCGCGGTACGGGCCGCACCCAGCCGGGCGGCGTGTTCGGCGACGCCGAACAGCGGTCCGCCGGGCGCCCGCGAGTCCTCCAGGTTCACCCCCGCGGCACCTGCCGCCACCAGGGCACGCACGGTCGCGGCGACGTCCTCGGGCGCCGGCCCGTAACCGCCCTCGGCGTCGACCGTCACCGGCACCGGCACGGCGTCCACCACCCGGCGCGCGGCCTCGGCCATCTGGTCCCGCGTCAGCTGCTGGCCGTCGCCGCGGCCGGCCGACCACGAGACGCCGCCGCTGGTCGTGGCGATCGCGGCCGCGCCCGCCGACGCGATCACCGCGGCACTGCCGGCGTCCCACGCGTTCGGCAGGACGAGCACACCCTCGCCGCTCAACTTCCGCAGCAGGCGGGCCTTTTCCACCGTGGCGGCGGACGCGGCGGAGGGCGTGGCGGAGGGCTGGGGCTCGGGCATCGGCGGGACCGCTTTCGTCGTCCGGGAAGTGCGGGCAGCATGCGCGCGGGCGCCCCGCCGTCCCCCGTGCCGGGCCGGGGCCCGGACGCGGCAAGGTGCCCGCGTCCGCCATGCTGCCGCCCGCGCCCGGCCGCCCGGAATCGATTCAGCCCTGACCGAATCCAACGGCGGTTCCCCCGGCGCGGGCCCGCGGTGCGGCCCCGCGGCGACGCGCCGGAACGGGGCACCGGCGAACGCGGCCCAGGGGAGCCGTAGTCTCCGGGCATGAGAGACAGCGAGTTCGTGCGGCGGGTCATCGGCATCCTGACCGAGGCCAAGGAGCTTCGGGCGCGCCTGGCGGAGAATCCGGACCGCGACGACGTCTCGGCCCAGAACATGCGGGTCCTGCTGAACGAGCTGGTGCCGGACGTGGCCCTGCCGGCCGGCCTGTCGCCCGCGGAGGTGTCCGAGGCGCTGAGCGAGCAGCTCGGGCCGGTCTTCGAGCGGATCGCCGGCGTCTTCTCGCTGGTCTTCCTGGCGCTGGCCGACGTCCACGACTCCGGGCGCACGGACCTGACGTCCGCCGACGTCCTCCAGGATCTGGCCCTGCGCGCCGACGAGTTGTGGCCGGACGACGAGTAGGAGCGCCGTCCGGGGCGGACACGCGGAACGGTCCGGCAGCCGTGGGCTGCCGGACCGTTCCGCGTGCCTGCCGGGCGCCGCGGCCGGGCGGACCGGGCGCACCGGCGGAGGGCGGTCAGGGTGCGGGTTCCGCCGGCGCCGTGACGACCGCGGCCCACGCCTTCCCGCCGGGCCGCGTCCTGACGGCCCGCCACAGCACCCCGAGCGCCACGGCCGCCAGCAGGAACAGCAGCGTGAACCACTGGAAGTACCAGTGGCCGCCGGACGGGTCGTAGACGGCCGCGCGGGGCCAGGCGAGGTTGACGGCCATCGCCAGGCCGTACACCAGGGCGCAGGCGTTCACCGGGACGCCGAGGCGGCCCAGGGAGAACAGGGGGGCGCCGCGCTCGTCGACGCCGGGAGGCAGCCCGCCGCGCAGCCGGCGCAGCAGTTGGGGGCCGGTGACCATCGCGTAGGCGAGGTAGAGCATCGCGATGCAGGTGGTCCCGATGGCCAGCCACGCCTCGGGGGAGGCGAAGCTCAGCAGGAGCAGCGCCGCCGCCAGCACGCCCACCACCAGGGCGGGGGCGGCCGGTTGGCCGGTACGCGGCGAGACCCGCGCCAGGACGCCGGAACACGGCAGCGCGCCGTCCCGCGCCATCGAGAAGACCATGCGCGTGGCGGACGTCTGGATGGCCAGCGTGGCGACCGCGACCGCGAGGGCCACGTCGCACAGCAGCAGCCGCCCGAGGGTGCCGCCGAGCCGGCTGGTGAGGACGTACGACAGGCCGTCGGTGCCGAGCCGTCCGTCGGTGAGGCTGGGCGCGGCCAGCAGTCCGGCCAGGACCAGGAGTGAGGCCAGCACGCCCGCCGCGGTGAGCGCGGACAGGATGGTACGTGGCGCGACGCGGCGCGGATGGCGGGTCTCCTCGCTCATCTCGCCCGCGCTGTCGAAGCCGATCATCACGTAGGCCGCGGCGAACGACCCGACCAGCAGTGCCTGCGTTCCGCCGCCGCCGTGCACGGTCACCGAGGGCGTGCGGTCGGCGTGCGTGAACAGCAGCACCACGATCAGCACGGCGCCGGCGATCTCCGCGGTCACGCCGACCCGGTTGACCACCGACATCACCGTGTTGTCCAGCAGGTTCACCGCGGTGGTGACCGCCAGCAGCACGATGCCGAGCACGGCCGCGTTCGCCGCGCCGTCCGACGAGACCGGCGAGGTGTCGGTGCCGACGAGCTGGAAGCCCGACCAGACCGCGGGCAGCACGACCTGCAGGGCCAGCGCGGCCGCGGCGACCACCACGATCTGCCCGAGCACCATGATCCAGCCGGCGTACCAGCCGAGGACCCGGCCGCCGAGCCGCGACGACCACTGGTAGACCGCGCCCGACAGCGGGTAGCGGGCGGCGAGTTCGGCGAAGCAGGCGGCCACCAGCAACTGCCCGAGGAGCACGGCGGGCCAGGTCCAGAAGAACCGTGGGCCGCCGGTGGAGTAGCCGAAGGCGAAGAACTGGAAGACGGTCGTGAGGACCGAGATGAAGGAGAACCCGGCCGCGAAGGACGCGTACCGGCCCATGCTGCGGTGGAGTTCCTGGCGGTAGCCGAAGCCGGCGAGCCCGGCGGCGTCCGCGCCGCCGGGCGGGTCGGGGCGGACGTCGGACGGTGCGGTGGCGGTCATGGCCGTGCCCCCTGTCCTTTGGCGGAGACGAAGGTCCGCGCATTCCTGTCGGGCGACAGAAATTAGGGAGCGGGTGTTTCGCCGCAATGACGCGGCCGTGTCGGGCCTGGGCCGAACTCCTCACGGCGGGCCCGCGTGGGGCCCGTGCGCCGGCCGCGACGGGACGGCGCGTGCGCGGCGGGCGCCGTCCCGCGAAATTCGCGATACATCGCGGTTGTCGTCGCGGCGGAGACGCGATATGTTCGGTCACGGATATACGGCGACGAGCGATGGAGGAGGCGAGGTCCTTGCCCAAGCGGCGCAAGCTCGGCAACCCGCTGGCACTCGCGGTCATGGTGTTCCTCAACGAGCGCCCCATGCACCCGTACGAGATCGCCAGGCTGCTGCGCCAGCGCGGCAAGGAGAACAGCATCAAGATCAACTACGGCTCGCTCTACACCGTCGTGCAGAACCTGGAGAAGCACGGCTTCGTCGAGGTCGCCGGCGTGCAGCGGCAGGGCAACCGGCCCGAGCGCACGCTGTACGGCATCACCGAGTCCGGCCGGGTCGAGATGCACGACTGGCTGGCCGACCTGCTCGCGGTGCCGGCCCGCGAGTACCCCTCCTTCGAGGCGGCGCTCTCGCTGGCCGGGGCGCTCCATCCGGACGAGGTCGGCGACCTGCTCGGCGAGCGGCTCCGGGCCCTGGAGGTGCACGCGGCCGCCCTGCGGGGTGTGCTCGGGCGCCTGGGCGACGACCTGCCGCGGCTGTTCCTGATCGAGAGCGAGTACCAGCTCCACATGATCGACGCCGAGGCGGCCTGGGTGCGCTCGCTGCACCGCGAACTGGCCGACGGCAGCCTGCCCGGCATGGCCGAGTGGCGCAGCTGGCACGACACCGGCGAGGTCCCGGAGCGCTGGTCGCGCTTCGAGGAGGAGTTCCGCGACGCCGACTCGGCCGAGCTGTTCCAGGAGCTCGTCGACAAGGCGGAGGCGGAGGCCGACGGCCCCGCGCCCCGGCGGAGGCGCCCCTGACCGCGCTCGGCGACGAGCCCGGCCGAACGACCACATCCCTGCACGACACCGGCGCCCGCTGCGGCAACAGCGGACGCCGGAACACCAACCAGCGACCGGGACACCCACGGGTGGCGGGCGTCGGGCGATCGAGGTGCGGCACACCCACGATATCCCCGGCTCCTCCCGCAGGCCGTCTCGGCCGACCCGGCACGACCCCCAGCGGAGGAACCCGACCATGACCGCGGACGCGCCCGCCGTACAGGCGCACGACCTGATCAAGACCTATCCCGGCGGAGTCCGGGCCCTGGACGGCATGGCGCTCACCGTCGCGCCCGGCACCGTCTTCGGCCTGCTCGGCCCCAACGGCGCCGGGAAGTCGACCACCGTCAAGATCCTCACCACCCTCGCCCGCCCCGACTCCGGCACCGCCCTGGTCGCCGGCCACGACGCGCTGCGCCATCCGGACCGGGTGCGCCGCTCGATCGGCGTCGTCGCCCAGCGCTCCGGCGCCGACCCGGTCGCCACCGGCCGGGAGAACCTGCTGCTGCAGGGCCGGCTCTACGGGCTGCGCGGCGCCGGCCTCGCCCGGCGCGCCGACGACCTGCTGGCCCGGTTCGACCTGGTCGACGCCGCCGCCCGGCAGGTCAAGACGTACTCCGGCGGCATGCAGCGGCGCCTGGACGTCGCCCTCGGCCTGGTCCACCGGCCCGAGGTGCTGTTCCTGGACGAGCCGACCACCGGCCTCGACCCCGAGGCGCGCACCGCCATGTGGGACGAGATCGGCAGGCTCGCCGGCGACGAGGGCCTGACGATCCTGCTCACCACGCACTACCTGGAGGAGGCCGACCGGCTGGCCGAGCGGATCGCCATCGTCGACCGCGGCCGGGTGGTGGCCGAGGGCACGCCCGACGCGCTGAAGGGCGAACTGCACGGCGACGCCGTCCAGGTGGAGCTGCGGGACGCGCCCGACGCCGTCGACGGCCACCTGATCGCCACCGCGCTCGGCGAGTTCGGGGGCGTCCGCGACGTGACGCTGGACGGGCGGCGGCTGAGCGCCCGCGCCGAGGACGGCCCGGCGGCGGTCCCGCACGTGCTCGCCACGCTGGAGCAGCAGGGCGTGACGGTCGCCTCGGTCACCGTCGCCCGCCCCTCGCTCGACGACGTCTACCTGCGGTACGCCGGGCGCCGGTTCGCCGACGCCGACTCCGGCACCGCGCCGGGCGCCGGAGTCCCCGCGCCCGCCCAGGCCGCCGCCCCCGCGAACCCGTCCGGAGGTGCCCGATGAGCACGACCCTCAACCAGACCTGGTTCATGACGCAGCGTCAGCTGACCGCGATCCTGCGGCAGCCCGCGTACCTGGTCATCACCCTGATCCAGCCGGTGATCTGGCTGTTCCTGTTCGGCTCGCTGTTCCGCAAGGTCGTCGAACTGCCCGGGTTCGGCTCCGGCTCGTACCTGGACTACCTGGTGCCCGGCGTCGTCGTGATGAGCGCGGTGTCGTCCAACATGTGGGCGGGCATGGGCACGTTGGAGGAGATCGAACGCGGCACCCTCAACCGCTTCCTGACCACGCCGGTGAGCCGGACGGCGCTGATGAACGCCAACGTGGTGCAGCAGGGCATCAGCACGGCCGTCCAGTCCGCGGTCATCGTGCTGCTCGGCAAGCTCGGCGGGGCCGACTACCCCGGCGGCATCGGCGGCCTGGTCATCCTGGTCGTGGCCTCGATCCTGCTCGGCACCGTCTTCGGCGCGTGCTCCAACGCGCTGGGCATGCTGGTCCGCCAGCGGGAGAGCATCATCGGCATCAACACCTTCCTGCTGCTGCCGCTGACGTTCCTGTCCTCCGCGTTCATGGCGCCGGCCCTGATGCCGTCCTGGATGCGGCACGTCGCCGACTTCAACCCGGTCAACTGGGCGCTGGTGTCCGGTCGTTCGGCGATGGCGGCGGACCCCCGCTGGGGCGACGTGCTCAGCCGCGGCGGAGCGCTGCTGGCGCTGGCCGTCGCCGCGGTCTGGCTGTCCACCCGCACCTTCCGCGCCTACCAGAAGTCGGTCTGACCGGACCGCGAACGGGCTCGCTCCCGGACCCGGCAGGGTCCGGGAGCGAGTCCGTTCCGCGGGCGGTTCCGGCCCCGCCCGCGGGCCGGAACCGCCGCAGGAACGGGCCGGCAGGTCAGCCGGACCGCTCCTGCTCCTGCTCGACCGCCGCGTTCCAGTCGCGCTTGGACGCCTGCCAGCCGTCCTCGTCGGCGCCGCGCCGCCAGTAGCCGGAGACCGACATCCGTTCGCGCGGGACCGCGCGGTCCAGACGCAGGTGGCGGCGCAGCTCCTTGACGAAGCCGGCCTCGCCGTGGACGAAGGCGTGCACGTCGCCCTCGGGGAACTCCAGGGCCGCGACCGCCTCCACCAGGGACGCGCCGATCGGCCGGTCCCCGCGATGCAGCCACACCACCTCCGCGTCCGCGGAGGTCTCCAGCTTCTGCTCCTCCTCGGGCCCGGCGACCTCGACCAGCACCTTCGCGGGTGCACCGGCCGGCAGCCGCTCGACGGCCGCGGCGATCGCGGGCAGCGCGCTCTCGTCACCCGCGAGGAGGTGCCAGCCGGCCGCCGGGTCGGGCGCGTAGCCGCCGCCCGGGCCCATGAACCAGATGCCGTCACCAGGACGCGCGGCCGCCGCCCAGGGGCCCGCCAGGCCCTCGTCGCCGTGGTGGACGAAGTCCACCGCCATCTCGCGCGCGTCCGGGTCCCAGGTCCGCACCGTGTACGTCCTGGTGCGCGGCCACTGCTCGCGCGGCAGCGAGGCCCGCACCTCCTCCAGGTCCAGCGGCTGCGGGTAGACCACACCCGGCGGCGCGAAGACGAGCTTCACGTAGTGGTCGGTGTACTCACCCGCCTCGAGCGTGTCCTCCGGGTCGACCTCCAGCACCACCCGGATCATGTGCGGCGTCAGCCGTTCGGTGCGCGCCACCCGGGCGTGCTTGGGCCGCCGCCCCCGGCGCGGTGTCGGCTCGGGCATCGTCCGTACCTCCTCGGGCCCTCTGATCACAGTTAGGCAAGCCTAACCCAGCCACCGGCGGGGGGCCCGGCCGTCCGGTGCCGCGGTCAGCGAAGGGGGGCCCGCTGCCCGACCAGGTCCAGCGTCGCGACGACGATCTCCTCGGTGGTGTACGCGGCACCCTGCCGGTCCCAGCGCGCCACCCAGATCACCATGCCGAGCAGCAGACGCGTGGTCAGCACCGGATCGCCCGGGGGCAGCACCCCGGCGTCCATGGCGCGCCGCACCGCCCCGCGCCACAGCTTCTCGTAGCGGCGGTTGAACGCGTGCCAGCGGGAGAGCACCACCGGCGGCAGTTCGGCGCCGCCGAAGAACACCGCCATGCCCCGGCGCCGGTCCACGGCGGAGCCCACGTGCAGCCGCACCAGCGTCGGCAGTTCCTCCGACGGCTCCCGGCCCTCCGCGAGCAGGGCCGCCGCGCCGACCTCCAACTGCTGTGTGCCGCGGTCGAACATCAGCGTCAGCAGTTCGTCCCGGGTGCTGATCCTGCGGTACAGCGTGGCCCGCGACAGCGACAGGCGCTCGGCGACGGCCTCGACCGACACCGCCTCGTAGCCGCTCTCGGCGAGTATCTGCAGCCCCGCGTCGGCGACCCGGCCCAGGTCGATCCGCTTGCGGGGCCGTCCTCTGGCCGGCGGGCACGCGCGTGGCCGGAGGATCGGCGCACCTTCCGGCCCCCTCTCGGAATTCGGCATCCCACCCCCCTCGGTACCGACATGTCGAGCGATGCCGACAGAGTCTAGGACCCGCGCCCAGCCGACGACCGGGCGGGCAGCGGGTGAACGGACGTCAGACGGCTTTCAACGGGCGGTAGACCGGGTGCCACACGGCCGCCCTGACGCGGTCGCCGATCCCGTCGTCCACGGTCTCCCGCGCGACGCCGTCCGCGGCGGCGGCACGGGCGACCGCCACCGCGACCGCGACCGACGTCTCGTGCAACTGGTCGGTGAGCGGCAGGATCGCCGCGCCGGGACCGTCCGGATCGGTGTGGTCGGCGACCGCGTGCGCGGCCGCCGCCAGCATCCCGTCGGTGATCCGGGACGCGCCGGCGACGATCGCGCCGAGCCCCAGGCCGGGGAAGACCAGCGCGTTGTTGGCCTGCCCGATCCGGTAGGTCACGCCCTCGTGCTCGACCGGCGCGAACGGGCTGCCGGTGGCGATCAGGGCGCGGCCGCCGGTCCAGGCCAGCACGTCGGCCGGGGTGGCCTCGGCGAGCCGGGTCGGGTTGGACATCGGCAGGATGATCGGCCGGTCGGTGTGGGCGGCCATCGTGCGCACCACCTCCTCGGTGAACGCGCCGCCCTGACCCGACGTGCCGATCAGCACCGTGGGCCGGACCCGCGCCACCACCTCGGCCAGCGGGACGCCGCCCAGCGCCTCGTCGCGCCGCCACCCGGCGACCTCCGCGGCCGGCCGGGCGTAGCGGACCTGGAAGTCGCGGAGCCCGTCCTGGTCCCGGGTCAGCAGGCCGTGCCGGTCCACGCCGTAGATGCGCGCGGTGGCCTCCTCGGTGCTCAGCCCGTCCGCGGCCATCGCGTCACGGAGCTGGTCGGCGACGCCGACGCCCGCGGTGCCCGCCCCCAGGATGACCACCCGGTGCTCGCGCAGCGGCACCCCGCTGGCCCGCACCCCGGACAGCACCGCGGCCAGGTTGACCGCGCCCGTGCCCTGGATGTCGTCGTTGAAGGTGAACTCCCGCTCGCGGTAGCGGTCCAGGACGCGGCGGGCGTTCGCCGGCCCGAAGTCCTCCCAGTGCAGCAGCGCGCGCGGGAACAGGCGGCGGGCGGTCGTGACGTACGCGTCCACGAACGCGTCGTACGCCTCCCGGTCCGCCCGTGGGTGCCGGTTGCCCAGGTACAGCGGATCGTCCAGCAGCTCCTGCCGGTTGGTGCCGACGTCCAGCATCACCGCGAGCGTCCGGCCGGGATCGATCCCGGCGGCCGCGGTGTAGACGGCGAGCTTCCCCACCGCGATGTCGATGCCGCCCACACCCCAGTCGCCGATGCCGAGGATCGCCTCGCCGTCCGTGGCCACGATCAGGTCGACGTCGTCCGGGCCGAGTTCGGCGGCCCGCAGCGCCCGCTCCACGTCCTCGGGGGCGTCGACGGACAGGTACACCCCGCCCGGCCGCCGGTACTCGTAGCTGTAGCGCTCGATGGCCCGGCCGACGGTGGGGGTGTAGACGATCGGCAGCATCTCGTCGAGGTGGTCGCCGAGCAACCGGAAGAACAGCACCTCGTTGCGGTCGTGCAGCGCCGTCAGGTAGACGTTCCTGGCCAGGTCCGTCGGCTGCGCGGTGTATTGCTGGTACGCGCGGCGCGCCTGCTGGTCCAGGGTCAGCACGGCCGGCGGCACCAGGCCCACCAGGCCCAGCTCCTCCCGCTCCTCGCGGGTGAACGCGGTGCCCCGGTTGAGCCGGGGGCGGGACAGCACCCCGCGCCCGCGGGCGGTCGTCTCGATGCGCCCCTCCGCCGCGTTCCACTGGGTCGTCATGATCGGCTCCTCGTCGCCTCCGGGAAACGTGACGCCGCCCAGAGTGGGCCGCCGGCTCCCCATACGTCCAATGCCTGGAAGAGACATAACGCATGCCGTCCGGGCATGGGCGGCAGGATGCCTGCGTGTCCCGCGGCCGGTGCCCCGTTCGCGCGCCCGATCCCGCGCCCGATCCCCGGGCCCGCACGCGGCGACGTGCCGTCGCGGGTCGCTGGAACGCGGCCGATCCGGCGTCTGCGAGCATGGACGGGCTGCCCAGCAGGCATGGGACAGCCTGTTCCGGCGCCTGCGAGCCTCGGGGGAGAACGGCGCGACACTGGTGAGAACTCACCGAGATGCACGGAGGTGGCCCCGATGGCGGCCGGTAGCGATCAGTTCCGGATCGAGCACGACTCGATGGGGGAGGTGCGCGTCCCCGCGGAGGCCAAGTGGCGGGCCCAGACCCAGCGGGCCGTGGAGAACTTCCCGATCTCCGGGCAGCGGCTGGAGCGGGCCCACATCCAGGCGCTGGCCCGGATCAAGGCCGCGGCGGCGAAGGTCAACGCCGAACTCGGCGTACTGGACAAGGAGACCGCCGAGGCGATCCAGGCGGCGGCCGCCGAGGTCGCCGAGGGCCGCTGGGACGAGCACTTCCCGGTGGACGTCTTCCAGACCGGCTCGGGCACGTCCTCGAACATGAACACCAACGAGGTGATCGCGACCCTGGCCGGCGAGCGGCTGGGCCGCGAGGTCCACCCCAACGACCACGTCAACGCCTCGCAGTCGTCCAACGACGTGTTCCCGTCGTCCATCCACATCGCCGCCACCGCCGCGGTGACCGGCGACCTGGTGCCGGCGCTGGCCCGGCTCGCGGCGTCGCTGGAGGCGAAGGCCGAGGAGTTCGCCGCCACCGTGAAGTCGGGGCGCACCCACCTCATGGACGCCACGCCCGTCACCCTCGGCCAGGAGTTCGGCGGCTACGCGGCGCAGGTCCGCTACGGCATCGAGCGGCTCCAGGCCGTGCTGCCCCGGGTCGCCGAACTCCCCCTGGGCGGAACGGCGGTGGGCACCGGCATCAACACCCCGGCCGGGTTCTCCGCCGCGGTCATCGCCGAGGTGGCCGAGGCCACGGGGCTGCCGCTCACCGAGGCCCGCAACCACTTCGAGGCACAGGGCGCCCGCGACGGGCTGGTCGAACTCAGCGGCCAGCTGCGGACCGTCGCGGTGGGCTTCACCAAGATCGCCAACGACCTGCGCTGGATGGGCTCCGGCCCGCGCACCGGCCTGGGCGAGATCAACCTGCCGGACCTGCAGCCGGGTTCGTCCATCATGCCGGGCAAGGTCAACCCCGTGCTGCCGGAGGCCGCCGCGATGGTGGCCGCGCAGGTCGTCGGCAACGACGCCACCGTGGCCTGGGCCGGGGCGGCCGGGAACTTCGAACTCAACGTGATGCTCCCGGTGATCGCCCGCAACCTGCTGGAGTCGATCCGGCTGCTGTCCAACGTCGCCGTGCTGCTGGCCGGGCGCACGGTCGACGGCATCACCGCCAACACCGAACGGCTGCGGGAGTACGCCGAGTCGTCGCCGTCGGTGGTCACCCCGCTCAACCGCTACATCGGTTACGAGGAAGCCGCGAAGGTGGCCAAGCAGGCGCTGGCCCAGCGGACGACGATCCGTCAGGTCGTGCTGGAGCGCGGCTACGTCGAGCGCGGCGAGCTCACCGAGGAGCAGCTGGACCAGGCACTCGACGTGCTGCGCATGACGCACCCCTGACCGCCTGACACCGCAGGGCCGGCCGGCTTCACGAGGTGAAGCCGGTCGGCCCTCTTGACGCCCCGCCGCCACCCCCGCTTTCATGCACTGCATATGGGAGCGCTCCCACGCGCGTTCCCGGCACACGCCCACACCACGAGCTGAAGCGTTCCGCCCCCCACTGAGAGGAATCGCACCGTGGTCTCCCTCCCGGGCTCGCCGACGAGCCCCCTGCGCAGGTCCCGCATGCAGCGGTCGGCGCTGGCCGCCGCCGTCGCCGCGGTCCTGATGGCGCTGCTCGCGTACATCGGCCAGTCGCCCTCCGCGGCCGCGGCCCCGGCCGCCGCCGCCCCCGCCGCGGGCACCGGCTACTGGCACACCAGCGGCCGCCAGATCCTCGACTCGAACAACCAGCCGGTGCGCATCGCCGGCGTCAACTGGTTCGGCTTCGAGACGGCCAACTACGTGCCGCACGGCCTCTGGTCACGCGACTACAAGAGCATGATCGACCAGATGAAGTCGCTGGGCTACAACACCATCCGGCTGCCGTACAGCGACGACATCTTCAAGCCCGGCACGACGCCGAACAGCATCAACTTCTACAACATGAACCAGGACCTCCAGGGGCTGACGTCCCTCCAGGTCATGGACAAGATCGTGGACTACGCCGGGTCCGTCGGGCTGCGGGTGATCCTGGACCGGCACCGCCCGGACTCCAGCGCGCAGTCCGCGCTCTGGTACACCAGCGCCGTCCCCGAGTCGACGTGGATCACCGACCTCAAGGCGCTGGCCACCCGGTACCAGGGCAACACCGCGGTGGTCGGCATCGACCTGCACAACGAGCCGCACGACCCCGCCTGCTGGGGCTGCGGCGACACCACGATCGACTGGCGGCTGGCCGCCGAGCGGGCGGGCGACGCGGTGCTCGGCGTGAACCCGAACCTGCTGATCTTCGTCGAGGGCATCCAGACCTTCAACGGCACCTCGGGCTGGTGGGGCGGCAACCTGATGGGCGCCGGCCAGTACCCCGTGCAACTGAGCGTCGCCAACCGCGTGGTGTACTCGGCGCACGACTACGCCACGTCCGTCGCGCAGCAGACCTGGTTCACCGACCCGAGCTTCCCCGCCAACATGCCGGGCATCTGGGACAAGTACTGGGGCTACCTCTTCAAGCAGAACATCGCCCCGGTGTGGGTGGGCGAGTTCGGCACCACGCTGCAGTCGACGATCGACCAGCAGTGGCTCAAGGCCCTGGTCGGCTACATGCTGCCCACCTCCGGCAACGGCGGCGACAGCTTCAGCTGGACGTTCTGGTCGTGGAACCCCGACTCCGGTGACACCGGCGGCATCCTCAAGGACGACTGGCAGACCGTCGACACCGTCAAGGACGGGTACCTGACGTCCATCAAGGCCCCCACCTTCGGCGGCACCGGCTCGACCGGCGGCACGTCGTCCGGTACCTCGTCGGGCACCTCGTCGGGGACGTCCACCGGGACGACCTCGGGCACCAGTTCCGGCACGTCCGCCGGGACCACCGGCGGCACGGGCGGCGGCGGGTGCACGGCGAGCCTCCACATCGACAACCAGTGGGACGCCGGGTTCACCGCCACCGTGACGGTCACCGCGGGCAGTGCGGCGGTCAACGGCTGGAAGGTCGCCTGGACCTGGCCCGGCAGCCAGCAGGAGACCAGTGCCTGGAGCGCGACCGTCGCGCAGAGCGGCGCCGCGGTCACCGCGACCAACCTGAGCTACAACGGCGCGCTGGCCGCGGCCGGTTCGACCACCTTCGGCCTCCAGGGCACCGCCTCGGGCGCGTTCACGGTCCCGGCGCTGACCTGCACCGCCTCCTGACGGGGCACCGTCGGGACACGGAGGCGGGCTGAGTACCGGACGGGCCGGCGGGTCCTGAGGACCCGCCGACCTGTGGCGGCCTGCGGCCGGGCTACTGGGGCGGGTTGCCGTGCTTGCGGGACGGCAGGTCGGCGTGCTTGGTCCGCAGCATCGCCAGTGAGCTGATGACAACCTCGCGGGTCTCGGCGGGGTCGATGACGTCGTCGACCAGGCCGCGTTCGGCCGCGTAGTACGGGTGCATCAGTTCGGCCTTGTACTCCTTGACCATGCTGGCGCGCATGGCCTCGGGGTCGTCGGCCTCGGCGATCTGACGGCGGAAGATCACGTTCGCCGCGCCCTCCGCGCCCATGACGGCGATCTCGTTGGTCGGCCAGGCGTAGGTCAGGTCCGCACCGATGGACTGGCTGTCCATCACGATGTACGCACCGCCGTACGCCTTGCGCAGGATCAGCGAGATCCTCGGCACGGTCGCGTTGCAGTACGCG
>NZ_FODD01000049.1 GCF_900110255.1 Actinacidiphila rubida | reverse complement strand
CCGGCAGCGCCCCGACGCGACCGGCAGCGGCTACACCGACCTGCTGGGCATCGCGCCCGGCGCCGACTACCGCCTGGTGGTGCCCGAGCAGCCGACGACCGACCGGATCGCCGGCGCGCTGCTGGCCGCCGCCCACCAGTCGCCGCGCCCCGACGTGATCACCGCGAGCCTCGGCTTCGGCACCGACGCGCAGGGCTTCCCCGGCCGGTACCTGGAGGACGACCCGGTCATCCGGGCGACCGTCGCCGCGATCGTGCGCGAGGGGATCGTCGTGTCGATCTCCTCCAACGACGGCACGCGCCTCTACACCCCCGCCGCCGTCGGACCCGACGGCGGCAGCACCCCGACCGACCTCGCGCCGAACGCCCGTGCCGCCACGGTGATCGACGACGACGCCGAGTCGACCACGCCGTCCCAGGTGCCCGACAGCGGGGCGATAGCCGCCGGCGGCACCACGCTGGACGACACCCTCGCCTCGGGCACGCGCGGCCCGGCGACGACCGCGGAGACGCGGATCAGCGGCTTCGGCTCCTTCTCCTCCGGCTTCGGCAGCCGGGTCGACCTGTCGGCGCCGAGCGACAACATCCTCGCGTTCTCCCACGCCGCGGGCGGCAGCCCCAGCGACGTGAACGTCTCCCTCAACGGCGGCACGTCCGCCTCGGCGCCGGAGATCGCCGCGGCGGCCGCGGTCGTGCTGCAGGCAGGACGGCTCGGCGGTCACCACCTGACGCCCGGCCAGGTGCGGCAGGTGCTGGAGCAGACCGGCCGCGCGGTGCCCACGCCTCCGCAGATCGACCGGCACCTGCAGGTGGGTCCGCAGATCGACGTCACCGCCGCGGCCGAGAAGGCCCTCGGGGCGGGCGGCGCCCCGGCCCTGATCCGGCTGTCCGTCGCGCACCGCACCACCATCGGCGACCTGGGCGGCGCGTTCCTCGAGGGCACCGACCAGAACCGCATCGACCTCGGCGACCGCGCGTCCGGCGGCACCGGCGAGGGCCTGGTCGGCCCGGTCACGTTCGCCGGCGACGTCACCAACGCGCCCGCCGACGCCTCGTACAGCCTCACCGTCGGCTCGACGGTGTTCCGCTCCGCGAACCCCGCGATCCGTGTGACCCCGGCCCAGCTGCTCACCGCGGCGGGTCTGCCGGTCACCGCGACCGCCGACCGGTCCCTCACGGTCACCTACCGCGTCCTGGCCGGCGGCCGCACCGTCGCCGCCACCGCCAGGACCCTCGCCGTCGGCCCGAGCGACGGCACCTACGCCGAGGGGGCCGCGCCCACCGCTCCCGCCACGGTCGCCGCCGGCGCGTCCGTCACCGTCGGCTACGACCTGACGGGCGTCGCCGGGACGTCCGAGCCGGAGCTCGTGCTGTCCACCGTCGGGCACTGGAACCCGTCGCTGGCACCGCTGTTCACCGCCGCCTGGCACCAGCCGCTCACCGCGGAGAAGGGCACCGTCACCATCCCCGCCGGCGCGTTCCACGGCGGCGGCCTCTACGGCATCGGCATCGCCCAGTCCGGCTTCGGCGGCAACCCGCTGCGCGTCGCCTACGGCGAGTTCGCACCCGTCCGGGTCGCGGGCGGCACCGCCGGCGACCGCCCGGACGCACCGCAGCTGCGGGGCGCCGGCGGCGCCACCAGCCACACCGCCGAAGTCACCCGCGGCGCACCGGAGTTCACTCTCGACTACGACGTGCGGGCGGTCCAGGGGGCCCGCGGCGCCGAAGTGGAGTTCTCGGCGCCCGCGCCCACGCTGCACGGCTCGCTCAACACCTTCACCAACGCCAACGGCACCGCCCTCGACAACGACGGCGTGGACACCCCGTCGGTGCTGCACCGGGTCCTGCCCGGCACCTCCGGGCACGTCCGGCTGGACGCGGCGGCGCTGGGCCTGACCGGCTCCGACAGCTACGGCGTCCGGGTGCTGGCCCTCGACCGGAACGGCAAGGTCGCCGGTCAGGCGTCCCCGCTGTCCACGCTGGTCTTCGACGACGGCCTGCCGCCCGGTGGCGCCACGGTGGAGGGCTTCGCCGCGGCCGGCGACCACTCGGTGGCCGCACTCGCCCGCCCCGACGGCGGCAGCGAGGTCCGGCACTACGCGACCGCGACCGGTCGCTACGGCGCGGTCATCACCTCCGACGCGGCCGACGGCTCCGCGTACCAGGTCGTCGGCGCCACCGCGGACCGGGTGCTGCTCGCCCACCGCACCGCGTCCGGCGGCACGCGGGTCGAGACGTGGGACACCTCCAGCGACACGCTGGTCGGTGCTGGCGACCTCCCGTCCGGGGCGACCTACGTCACCGGCCGGGTGGACTCGGCCCACGCCCGCGGCGCGCTGCTGCTGCACGGCGACGGGAACGCCGACGAGGTGCTGCCCGTGGACCTGGCCGCGGGGAAGGCAGCCGATCCGATCCCGGCCGACCCCGGCGGAGTGCCCGCCGGCACGTACGGCCTGATGGCGCTCGACGGCTCCAGCGGCGCCGTGTTCCTGGGCAAGGCGGCGGGGCCGTTCAACTGCCTCGGTGGCGTCACCGTCGCCCGCGTCGACCTGGCGGCCCGCACCACCACCGCCGACGGCACCGCCTCCGGGTGCGGCCACGGCCTGGGCTCCGACGGCGCCGGCACCCTGTACGACCTGTCGGCGACCGTGATCAGCGTGAACATCGTCCCGTCCGGGGTGATCAGCCCGATCGACGAGGCGGCGGGCACGGCGGCCGGCGGCGCGACGGCGCTGCGGGTCGGCAAGCCCGCGGGTCTCGCGGTGGACGGCGTCCACAAGATCGCCGTCGTCTCCTACGCGGCGCCCGGCGGCACTCCGTACTTCGGTGCCGGGCTGTGGATCCCCGACAACAACGCCACCGGTCAGCTGTCGGTCGTCGACCTGACCACGGGCACCGTGCTCAAGACGCTGGCCGGCTTCGCCATCGGCGGCCATGGCGGCGCCGAGGACGCCGTCCAGCTCGACCCGGCCACCCGCACCGGATGGACCTACGGGCCGAACGACGCGCAGATCCAGCAGTTCTCCTACTGACGGCCCGCGAGGCCGCACGACGGAACGGGCCGGCCGGGCAGCTCTCACCGCTGCCCGGCCGGCCCGGTCGTGCTGCTGTGCCGGCCGCCCCGCGTCAGGCGGCCAGCGCGGCCGCGATGGCGTCGGCCAGCGAGGTGGTGGGCCGGCCGATGAGGCGGGACAGGTCGCCCGAGCCGCCCTCCAGGAGCCCGCGGCCGATGGCGGCGACGTCCACGTCGACCAGGATGTCGGCGAACGGGGCGGGGACGCCGGCACCGGTCAGGATGTCCCGCAGCACCTCGGCGGGGACGTCCTGGTGGGCGACCTCGCGGCCGGACTGCCGGGACAGCTCGGCCGCGTACTCGGCCAGCGTCCAGGCGTGGTCGCCGCTCAACTCGTAGGCGCGGTTCTCGTGACCGTCCGTGGTGAGGACGGCGACCGCCGCGGCCGCGTAGTCGGCACGCGAGGCGGCCCCGATGCGCCCGTCGCCGGCGCTGCCCACGACGCCGTGCTCCAACTGGACGGGGATCTGCGCGGTGTAGTTCTCGTGGTACCAGCCGTTGCGCAGGAAGGTGTGGGGGAGGCCGGAGTCGAGGATCATCTGCTCGGTCGCCTTGTGCTCGTCGGCGAGCACGAAGTCGGCGTCGGGCCCGCCGAGGACGCCGGTGTAGACCAGGCGCGCCGCACCGGCGGCCTTCGCCGCCTCGACGACCGCCGTGTGCTGGGGCAGGCGGCGGCCGACCTCCGGAGCGGAGATCAGCAGCACCACGTCCCCCTTGCCGAAAACGCCGTCCAGCGTCTCGGGCCGGTCGTAGTCGGCGAGCCGCAGCTCCACGCCGCGGGCGGCGAGGTCGGCGGCCTTCTCCTTGTCGCGGACGGCGGCCACGATCCGGTCGGCGGGCAGCACGGCCAGCAGACCGTCGATGACGAGGCGGCCCAGGTGGCCGGTGGCACCGGTGACGACGACGCTCATGGGTGTTCTCTCCAGAGAGGGGCTGGACATCGGGGGGTGTGGTACCTACCGTAAGTGGGGTACTAACTCAGGGGAAGTACCCACTTTGAAGTAAGGTACTGCTATGAGCGTGAGTGACGAGGTCGGCGACGTGCGGCGGGCGGCGGACGTGAACGCCGCGGACTGCCCCTCCCGCCTGGTGCTGGAGCACGTGACGAGCCGCTGGGGCGTGCTGGTCCTGGCCGAGCTGCTCGACGGCATGCGCCGGTTCAGCGAACTGCGCCGGGCCATCGGCGGCGTCAGCGAGAAGATGCTCGCGCAGACGCTCCAGACCCTGGAGCGCGACGGCTTCGTGCACCGCGAGGCGCATCCGGTGATCCCGCCGCGCGTCGAGTACACCCTCACCCCGCTCGGCGAGGAGGCGGCCCGCCAGGTGTGGGGCCTGGCGCGCTGGGCCGAGGACCGCGTCCCCTCGGTGCTCGCGGCCCGCGAGGACTACGACCGGGCGAAGGCCGGACGGGTGCACGCCTGACCTCAGCGCGGGGGAGCGGGGGCCGGGGGAGCGGGGTGCGGAGTGCGCACGGGCACCGGAGGCGGCCGGTTGCCGGCCCAGGTGGCTGACCGGCGCAGTTCCTCGGCGGTGCGGCGGATCCACGGCAGCGCGGCGTAGAGCGCGGCGCCCGGGCAGTCGGTCTGGAACACGTCCCGGTGCCCGGATATCGCGTTGACCTTCACGGCGGTGCCCCGCCTGAAGCGGCTCAGGTCGTTGCTCGACACCAGCCGCACCTTGCCGGCGGCGTCCACGTCGGGCGCCAGCTTCCACGCCGCGATCTCGGCGATGGACTGCAGCATCGGCTGCGGCAGCGGCTGGCCCGCGTCGAAGTGGCCGAGCGCCGCTATGCCGACGGTGCCGATGTTGAACCCCTCGGTGTGCGCGCCCTGCACGGCCCGGTCGACACCGCCCGCCCGGCCCTCGTAGATGCCGCCGCAGCGGTCGACGACGAAGTTGTAGCCGATGTCGTCCCAGCCCTGCGCGATGTGCTCCTGCTCCATCGCCCGCAGCATGGCGGGCACGTCCCGCTTGCAGTCGTAGTCGTTGGGGTTGTCGGTGTGGTGGATGAACACCGCCCGCACTCCGCTGTCGTAGACCGGCTTCTCCCGGACGGCGCCCTCGTCGGCGCGCCAGACGGCCCGGCTGACGATCACGGGTCGCAGCACCGCCGGATGGAGCACCGCGCGGTACTGGCGGGTGGCCCGCGGATGGCGCTCCGGCGCCGAGCAGGTCACGAGGAACGCCAGTGACAGCGCCCCCGCCGCCAGCCTGGCCCTGTGCGGCCTCATGCGCTCAAGGCTGCGGGCGGTCCGGCCGCCGCACACCCGTACGGCGGCCATCCGGGTGACACCGGCGCGGGCCGCCCGGGCCCCGGACGGGTCCTGCCCGGCCGGAGGAGACGCAGGTCACAGGCGCCGCCGTCACATCGCCTCCGGGCGGCCCGTCAGTGAGGTGAGGACACCATCACGGCAAGGAGAACACCATGGACGCGCGCTTCAACTACTACGGTTCGGCGGCCGGAGCCCTGTTCGGCAAGTACATCAACTCGGCCGCGAAGGTCGTCTCCGACTCCTCGCTGCCGGCCGCCACGCAGGAACTGGTGAAGATCCGGGCCAGCCAGATCAACGGCTGCGGCTTCTGCACCGACATGCACACCAAGGACGCGGTGGCCGCGGGGGAGAGCGCGCAGCGCCTCCACCTGGTCGCCGTGTGGCGCGAGGCGAGCGTCTTCACCGACGCCGAGCGCGCCGCCCTGGAGCTGACCGAGCAGGGCACGCGGATCGCCGACGCGTCCCGGGGCGTCACCGACGAGGCGTGGGCCGACGCGGCCAAGCACTACGACGACGAGCAGCTGACCGCCCTGGTGTCGCTGATCGCCGTCATCAACACCTACAACCGGATGAACGTCATCACCCGGCAGCCGGCCGGCGACTACCGCCCGGGCCAGTTCGCCTGAGGGCCCCACCGCCGCCTGACGGACCGCCGGACCGGACCCGCCGTGGGGCCGGTCCGGCGGTGCGGCGGTCCGGCCGCCGAGCGGCCGGGCGGGTCAGGCCAGGTCCAGCTCCCTGCGGCACTCCGCCGCCCAGCGCAGAACGCCGTGGGACTCGGTGCGCGCGGCCAGTTCCTCCGCCTCCGCGAGCAGCCCGGCCGCCTGCTCGCGGCGTTCCTGCTGTCCGGCGAGGTAGGCCAGGGCGATCAGGTTCGCCGCGACACCGGGCAGGAAGTCCAGCTCACGGCGCAGCCGTGTCGACTCCTCGAAGCGCTCCCGGGCCTCCTCGAGCCGCCCCTCCATGTGGTCGGCGAACGCGAGGTGCCGCAGCGCGTACGACAGGGTGAGACGGTCGCCGCTGCGCGCGGCCAGGTCGTGGGCCAGGCCGAACAGCGGCAGCGCCGCCTCCGAGTCGTCGCGGACGACCTGGTGGTAGGTGCCCGCCCAGAACACCGCCTCGCCCTCGCCGCGGATGTCGCCGAGGCGGCGGAACAGCCCGGCGGCGCGCTCGAAGAGCTCCAGTTCCAGATCGTCCTCGACGGGCCGGCCCCGGTCGCGGGACTCGAGGAAGCGGGCGTGCACCACCCGGCCGCGGGCCAGGCACAGATCCGCCTCCACCGCGTCCAGGAGGCCGTCGGCGCTGTCCAGCGCTTCAGCCTCACCGCCGAACACGCCCCGCTCGTAAAGGAGTTCCGCCCGCGCTATCCGCTCGTCCCCGTTCATGCGGTGAGCGTACCCGGCGCCGCCGCGCGCGGGCGGACCATCGGTGCCGTCCCGGCGTCAGCCGGCCCGCACCACGGGACGGACGTAGTCGCCGACGAGCGTGCGGTGCCACCACGCGCCGGTCGACCGCAGCTCGCGCCAGGTCGTGTACCGGTAGCGGTAGAGCCGGGCGCGGACCGCGGTCGGCGGCGCGTCGGGGAACGGGTTGCCCCGCAACAGGCGCAGGACCGCCGGGTCGTTGTCGAGCAGCCGCTCCATCAGCGCGGGAAGCCACCCCGCGGCGTAGGAGGGGGACAGCGCGGCGAACCACATCAGCCAGTCCAGGCGCAGGTGGTAGGGGGCGAACTGGCGCGGCATCCGGCGCACGTCCCCGGGCTTGCCCTTGAAGGCGTACTCCTCCCACCGTGACGACCCGGAGATGACGGCGTCCGTGGTGCCCTCCACGACCACCTCGTGCCGGATCCGGCCGACACTGCCGAAAGCGCCGTAGGTGTTCACCAGGTGCAGCGGCTCGAAGGAGGCGTTCATCAGCTGGCGGCGCGACAGCAGGTTCCGCGCGGGCCGGTAGCTGAGCGCCACGACCAGCGCCGTGGCGGCGAGCACCAGCGCCTCGAACCACGCGGGGGCGGGCGCCTGATGGGGTGCGGTCACGCCGAACAGGCGGGTGGCGGCCGGGCCCGCGGCCACGGGCAGCGCCAGCACGATCGTCACCCAGTTCAGCCAGGCGAAGTTGCCGGACGCCACCAGCCACAACTGGGTGACCACCATGAAGGCGGCGGCCGCGCCCGACACCGGCTGGGGCGTGAACAGCAGCACCGGTGCGACGAGCTGCGCCACGTAGTTCGCCGCCGCCTCCGCCCGGTGCAGCGGCCGCGGCAGGTGGTGGAAGAACCAGCTGAGCGGGCCGGGCATCGGCTGCGTCTCGTGGTGGTAGTACAGGCACGTCAGATCGCGCCAGCAGCGGTCGCCCCGCAGCTTGATCAGCCCGGCGCCGAACTCCACCCGGAACAGCAGCCAGCGCAGCAGCCACAGCACCAGGACGGGCGGCGCGGTCCGCGCGTTGCCGAGGAACACCGCCAGGAAGCCCGCCTCCAGCAGCAGGGTCTCCCAGCCGAACCCGTACCAGACCTGGCCCACGTTGACGATCGACAGGTAGAGCGCCCACACCACCGCCCACAGGGCCATTCCCGCGCCCAGCGGCACCCGGTCGCCGACGCCCGCCGCCAGGGAGGCCGACAGCAGCGCGCCGGCCCACGCGACCGCGGCGAAGAACCGGTCCGAGTAGTGGGCGTGGAACACGGTCGGCGCCTCGCGGAAGCGGGTACGGGCCAGCAGCCGCGGAATCGGCAGCAGACCGCGCTCGCCCAGCAGCGGGCGGAACTGTGCGACGGCGACCAGGAACGCCACCAGGTACAGCGCGGCGAGCCCCCGCTGGAACAGCAGCCGCCCCAGCCAGTAGCCGGAGTCCGAGAACCAGCCCACGAGGCTCTCCTCCACGAGGACGGCACGCCCCGGCGGACCTCGGCGCCCTGTCCGCGGGCGCGGACGGCTCCGCCGTGTGCGTGACACGCCTGCCCTCCGGCCGGGCCCGGCAAACCCCGCCGGGCCGCGGCCCCGGTGGGGGACACGGCCGCGCCGGGGCCGCCAAGGCGGGCCACCGACCCGCCCGCAGGGCACCCTTGATCACGAGCCCGAACGCGTCGTACCCCCGTCACGGTGTCCGTGCGGCCGCGGGCTCCCGGGTCCGCGCAGACAAGAAAGCAGGCGCCACCGTGCCGGACAGCCCCGCCGCCGCGTCATCGAGGACCGCCCTGCGCACCGCGCGTTTCCAGCGCCTGCTGTTCGGCGGCGTCTACGGCACCGTGCTCGCCAGCTCACTGGCGTCCGCGCTCGACCACGACCACGGCCAGCCCGACCCCGCGTACGACGCGCTGTGGATCCTGGTGGCAGCCATGACGGCGGCCGCCGCCCACGGTTACGCGCACGCGATCGCCCACTGGACCGCGACCAGCGGGACGGTCACCGGGATGACGGCGCGCTCCGTCGTGACCGAGTGGCCGCTGGTCGCCGCCGCCGTGCCGACGCTCTTCGCGCTGCTCGGCGCCTCAGCCGGGTGGTGGGGGGAGAACGGCGGGGTCGAGGTGGTGCTGATCGTCAACACCGTGGCCCTCTTCGCCTGGGGCCTGGCCGCCGCCCGGGTGGCCGGGCAGGGCTGGGGCGCGGCCACCCGGGTCGGTGGCGTGGACGTGCTCATCGGCCTGCTCATCATCGCGGTGAACGCGGCCAGCCACTGACGTGGGGGCGGCAGGCGGGTGCGGTGACGGGCGCCGGGAGCGACGGACCGCCGGGGCCACCGCCCCGCCGGGGCCGCCGGCGCCGCCGAGGACCGCGCCGCCGCTCAGGCGATGCCGCCGTTGGCGTACAGCACCTGGCCGTTGACCCAGCGACCGCCGGGACCGGCCAGGAAGGCGACGGACTCGGCGATGTCCTCGGGTGTGCCCAGCCGCTCCAGCGGCGCGGCGGAGGCGAGCCGTCCGATCAGCTCCTCGCTCTTGCCGTCGAGGAACAGCGGGGTCGCGGTGGGGCCGGGAGCGACGACGTTGACGGTGACGTCGCGCCCGCGCAGCTCGCGGGCCAGGATCAGGGTCATCGACTCGACGGCGCCCTTGGTCGCGGCGTACGCGGCGTAGCCGGGCGTCTGGAGCCGGGTGACGGAGGTGGAGAAGTTCACCAGCGCCCCGCCGGCCCGCAGGCGGCGCGCGGCGAGCTGGGACACCACGAAGGTCCCGCGGACGTTCACCCGGTGCATCCGGTCGAAGTCGTCCAGGCTCATCTCCGCCAGCGGGGACAGCAGCATGATCCCGGCGGTGTTCACCACCACGTCCACGCCGCCGAAGCGCTGCTCGACCGCGTCGAACAGGGCGGTCATCCGGTCCGGCTCGGCGACGTCGCCGGGCAGCGCCACGGCCGTGCCGCCGGCCGCGGTGATCCCGTCGACGACCTTCTCGGCCTGCTCGGCGCGGCCCGCGTAGTGGACCGCCACCGCCATCCCCTGCGCCGCCAGCCGCCTCGCGACGGCGCTGCCGATCCCGCCGGAACCGCCGATGACGACGGCGACCCGCGCGGAGCCGTCCTCGGTGCGCTGCATGGTGCTCATGGCCTGCTCCTTCGATGATGTGGACGACTCATACACTAACATCGTTGTGGACGAGTCGTCCATATGCTTGGGCCGAGGGCTACAGTGGACGCGTCGTACACATACGGAGCCGCCAGATGAAGCCGACCGATCTCTCCGACAGCACCGACCTCTCCGACAGCACCGACACCCCCGTCGCCCCCGCGCTCAAGCCGGGGCGCGGACGCCGCCGGGCCGAGGACGTGCGCCGGGCGACGCTGGCGGCCGCGGCGGAGCTGCTGTTCGCCGAGGGCATCAGGGCGGTGACCTTCGAAAAGGTCGCCGCCCGCGCGGGCGTCAGCAAGATGACCCTCTACAAGTGGTGGCCCTCGCCCGGCAGCCTGGCCTTCGAGGCGTACTTCGGCGAGCTGGAGGAGACCCTCGCCTTCCCGGACACGGGCGACGTCAGGGCCGACCTCACCGCTCAGCTGCACGCGTTCGTCGCGCTGCTGGAGCGGAGCGGCGCCACCGTCGCCGAGGTCATCGGCGCGGCGCAGAGCGACCCCGAACTGGCCGCCGCCCTCGCCGAGCAGTACGTGCGCCCGCGCCGGCGGCTCGCCGTCGAGCGGCTGGCCGTGGCCCGGCAGGCGGGGCAGATCCGGCGCGACGTCGACCTGGAGACGCTCGTCGACCAGCTGTGGGGGGCCTGCTACCACCGCCTGCTGATGCCGGCGGAACCACTGTCGGCGGAGTTCGCCGACCGGCTCGTCGCCAACCTGTTCGCCGGGATCACCCCGTAGCGCACCCTCGGCACGACGCACGAGGACCGCGTGTCACCGTGTCCCCGGCGGACTACCCCGCCAAGGTGCCGACGCCGTCGCGCAGCCCGAACCGCCGCGCGAACGACGCCAGTTCGGCACGCTGCTCCGCCGGCTCCGCCGTGGTGGCCGCCACCACGACGCGCGTGACGCCCTGCGCGGCGAACGCGGCGACCCGCTCCGCCGGCATGTCGATCGAACCCCAACGCGTGTACTCCAGCGCCTCGGGGTCGCGTCCGGCAGCGCGGGCCCCGGCCCTCACGGTGTCCCACTGGGCCGCACGCTCCTCCGGCGCCAGTGCGCCGCCCGGGAAGTAGCCGTCGCCGTGCCGGCCCGCGCGGCGGGCGGCCGCCCGGCTCGAACCGCCGACGTGCAGCGGCAGGCCGCCGGCCGCGAGCGGCTTGGGGAAGCTGCACACGTCCGAGAAGGAGAAGAACTCCCCGTCGTAGCCGACGCCTTCAGGGCCGCCGCCCCACAGTAGGCGCAGCACCTCGATGGCCTCGTCGGCACGGCGGCCGCGCGAGGCGAAGTCGACGCCCATCGCGCTCGCCTCGCCCGGCAGCGCGCCGACCCCCACCGTCAGCAGCCGCATCCGGCCTGCGGAGAGCACGTCCAGGGTCGCCAGGTGCTTGGCCAGGATGACGGGGTGATGGTACGGCAGCAGCAGGACGCCGGTACCGAGCAGGATCCGCTCCGTCCGCGCGGCGACGAACGCCAGACAGCCGAGGGGGTCGGCGAACGGCAGCGACGGATCGAGTTCCATCGCCCCCACCCTCGCGCCCGGGTGGAGCGCGACGTGCTCCGGCAGGTACAGGGCCTCGAAGCCGCACTCCTCGGCGTGCCGGGCGTAGCCGGTCAGCCGGTCCGGGTCGACGCCGTAGAAGGGCGTGCTGTAGCTGACGGCGAACTTCACCGGGTGATCCCTTCGTCGAACGGCCGGCGCCCGGCCGGGCCGGGGGCGCAGCCGCCGCAGGCTCGTGCGAGCTGGGCGCTGATCTCGGCGCGCCGGGTCAGCAGGGTGCGGATCTCGCCGTCGATCTCGGCGAGCCGGCGCCGGGCCACGGTCACCGAGTCCGGGCACACGGCGCCGCTGTCGTGCCCCGCGCGCAGGCAGGCCACGAACGGCCGGGTGTCCTCCAGCGTGAAACCCGCCGCCAGCAGGTCGCGGATCTCCGCGACCAGGCGCAGGTCCGACTCCTCGTACGCGCGGTAGCCGTTGGCCTCCCGCCGGGCGGCCAGCAGTCCCTGCTGCTCGTAGTAGCGCAGGGCGCGCGGGCTCACCCCCGCGCGCACCGCGAACTCCCCGATCCGCATCCGCCCCTCCAGGTCCGTGGAGTGGCCACGCTAAGCCCTGACACCGGCGTCAAGGTCAAGCCGCCCGGTCCGGCACGGGGCCGGAGCGCGGCCCGCCCCCGGACGGCGCCGACCCGTGCCCGCCGCCCCTGAACGCGTCGGGCCGTGCCCACCGTCCCCGGGGACGGTGCGCACGGCCCGAGCGCCGGCCTGACCGGATGTCAGGACGCCTGCGGGTTCCAGACCTGGTTGGCTCCGCCGGTGCAGTCCCAGATCTGCACCTGGGTGCCCGGCGTCGTCGACCAGCCCGTGTCGTCCAGGCAGCGGCCCGAGTTGGGGTTGCGCAGCGAGCCGTTCGCCTGCCGCTGCCAGACCTGCGCGCCGGTGCCGTTGCAGGTGTACAGCTGCACCGGGGTGCCGTTGGCCGTGCCCGCGGACTGCACGTCGAGGCACTTGCCGGCCGCCCGGACGGTGCCGTCGGACATCTCCGCCCACTCCTGTCCGTTGGTGCCGTTGCAGGTGTACACCTCGACCTTGGTGCTGTCGGTGTTGTTGTCCGCGGAGAGGTCCAGGCAGAGGCCCTGGTAGCCGACCAGCGGCAGCGCGGGCACCGCCGTGGCGGGCACCACCGTCCACAGGAACGTGGCGGTGTCCTGCGCCCCGGCCGCGTCGCGCGCGGTCACGTCCACCGTGTAGGTGCCCGGCTGCGTCGGGGTGCCGCTGATCAGGCCGCCCGCCGCGATCGACGTGCCCGGGGGCAGGCCGGCGGCCGTGAACGACGGGGACTGACCGGCGGTGGTGTCGTGGGCGGCGACCTGCACCGACACCGCGGTGCCCGCCAGGCCCTCCTGCGCGCCGGGGCCGGTGACCGTCACCGGATGCCCGAGCTGGGCCGCGGTCACGTTCAGCGTCCCGGTCAGCGGCAGGTTCGCGTCCGAGTCGCCCACCGAGACCGTGTACGCCCCGGTGCTCGTCGCCCAGGCACTCGTGGACGCGTCGTAGTACGACAGGCCGCGCTGGGTCAGCGGGAAGCTCACCGTGGTGCTGGCACCGGGCTGCAGGTCGACGCGCGCGAAGCCCTGGAGCTGGCGCGGCGGTTCGCCGGAGGCGGCGGGCTGCGTCACGTACAGCTGCGCCACGTCCGCGCCCGCCCGCGATCCGGTGTTGGTGACGGTCGCGGTCACGGTCGCCGCGCCGCCGGCCGGCAGCGCCGACACGCGCAGGTCGCTGAACCCGAACGTGGTGTACGACAGTCCGTGCCCGAACGGGAACAGCGGCGTGAGGTGGTTGGCGTCGTAGTAGCGGTAGCCCACGTCCACGCCCTCGCTGTACTGCACGGTCCCGCCGGAGCCGGGCCACTGCTGCGCCGTGTGCGCGGGGACCTGGGACAGCGACGCCGGGAACGTCACGGGCAGGTGGCCCGACGGGTCGGTGTCGCCGAACAGCAGCGAGGCGATCGCGGTGCCGTCGCCCTGCCCCGGGTACCAGGCCTCCAGCACGCCCTTGACCGAGCCGAGCCACGGCATGGTCACCGCGGAGCCGGTGTTGAGCACCACCACGGTGTTGGGGTTGGCCGCCGCGACCGCCGAGACCAGGTTGTTCTGCGCGCTCGACAGGTCGATGCCGCCCAGGTCGCCGCCCTCGGACTCGAAGTCGCTGACGAAGACCACCGCGACCTTCGCGGCGGCGGCCGCGCTCGCCGCGGAGCCGCTGTCGGAACCGTCGTTGTAGGTGACGCTCACACCGCTGCCGGCCCGCGCCTGGATGCCCTGGAGCGGCGTGACCGTGCCGCTGGAGTTCACCGCCGCACTGCCGCCGCCCGCGCTCTGCACGCTGGTGGACGCGTCCGCGCCGATCACCGCGATCGAGCCGGCCGCGGAGGAGAACGGCAGCACACCGCCGCCGTTCTTCAGCAGCACCGTGCCCTCGGCCGCCAGCTTGGTCGCGGTGGACTGGTGCGCCGCGGAGGTGGCCGGCTGGGCCGGCGACCCGGTCGGCGCCTGGTCGAACTCGCCGAACGCGAACATCTCGGTGAGGACCCGCGACGTCATCGCGTTCAGCGTCGCCTGGCTGACCTGGCCGGAGTTGACCGCGCTGGTCAGCGCGCTGCCGTAGTAGCCGTCGTTGCCGGGCATGTCCTGGTCGAGGCCCGCGTTCGCCGACGGCGCGGTGGAGTGCGTCGCGCCCCAGTCGGACGTGACGAAGCCCTGGAAGCCGAACTGCTGCCGCAGGGCGCTGTTCATGATCGTCGGGTTCTGGCACGCGTACGTGCCGTTGATCGTGCTGTAGGAGCACATCATTGACGAGGCGGCGCCCTGCTGCACGGAGTCCTGGAACGCCGGCAGGTAGATCTCCTGCAGCGCCTTGCCGCTGACCACCGCGTTGTCCGACGGGGTGTTGCGGTTGGTCTCCTGGTTGTACACGGCCAGGTGCTTGACCTGCGCCATCACACCGGTGGACTGGACGCCGCGGATGTCCGCCGCGCCCATCCTCCCGTTGAGGTAGGGGTCCTCGCCGACGGACTCGAAGGCGCGGCCCCAGCGCGGGTCGCGGTCGATGTTGATGGTCGGGCCCAGGTCGACGGTGGTGCCCTTCGCACCCTCCTCCGAGCCGATGAGGGCGCCGTACTGCTGCTCGGCGGCGGTGTCCCAGGTGGAGGCCAGGGCGACCGGCGCGGGCAGCTGCGTCACGCCGCCCATGCCGTCGGCGACACCGGCCGGGCCGTCCTCCAGGTTCATCGCGGGGATGCACAGCGAGCCGATCGCGGGGGTGAAGCCCACGTAACTGGAACCGCCGGAGCCGGTGGCCAGCTGGACCTTCTGCGCGGTCGTCATCTTCGCCAGCACCTGCCCGACCCGCGTCGGGACGGGGGCGGTCGAGTGCACCCAGGGACAGGCGGCGGGGGTGGCGGCGGCGGCGGGGGAGCCGCCGGCGGCGAACAGCCCCGAGCCGCCCGCGACGAGGACCAGAGCGGCCAGGGTCGCGGTGCGGCGTCGTAAGGGCACGCGGATCGAGAGCACGATGCCTCCAAGCATCTGCCGGGGTGGGGGGTTTCCGGCTCGCGATCGCGACTGCGGTGCCGGACGCGCGGTGGAGACTGGGCTCGGCCCACCGTGGATTCAAGACCTGACGTCTCGGCGGCGTCAAGACAGCGGGACGGACGACCGGGTCAGCCCGCTGAACCCCCAGCTCCTGCAGGGAAGTTGCCGGTGCCTCTGGCTCGCCGCGGCAGGGAGCGGGCGGAGAGCCGGCGACAACTCCTGACGGCATCGCGCCTGCCGCGCGACCCGCCGTGCGCACTCCTTCGCGGCAGCGTGCCGAGCACGGCGCCCGCGGACCGGCTCCGCCACGGGAGGGGCGGATCGGCCATGCGAGGGTCATCAAAGCGCGCCGGCGCGGTAAGGCTCTGGAAAAGGAGTCGGTGCGCGGCGCGGGCGGAGCCCCGCACCCAGCGATGCGGAGGCGGTCATGGACGGCGGCAGGGCACAGGGCGGCGCGGCGGCGGACGGGCACGCACGCGGCGGCGCGCCCGCGGACGGTCCGGCGGGCGGCACCGCGGCGAACGGCACGGGGCAGGACGGTGCCGCCAGGACCCGCGAGGTGTGCCTCGTCACAGGCGCCAGCGGGTACATCGGCGGGCGCCTGGTGCCCGCCCTGCTCGCGGAGGGCTACCGCGTGCGCTGCCTGGTCCGCTCGCCGGAGAAGCTCCGCGACCAGCCGTGGGCGCCGGCCGTCGAGGTGGTGCGCGGCGACGTCACCGACGCCGCCTCCGTCGGCCGCGCGATGGAGGGTGCCGACGTCGCGTACTACCTGGTGCACGCCCTCGGCACGGGCCCCTCGTTCGAGGACACCGACCGGCGGGCCGCCCGTACCTTCGGCGAGGAGGCACGGCGCCAGGGGGTGGGGCGCATCGTCTACCTCGGCGGGCTGCGGCCCGCCGGCGTCCCCGAACGCGAGCTCTCGCCCCACCTGCGGTCCCGCGCGGAGGTCGGCCGCATCCTGCTGGACAGCGGGGTGCCGACCGCCGTGCTGCAGGCCGCGGTGATCATCGGCTCCGGCTCGGCGTCCTTCGAGATGCTGCGGTACCTCACCGAGCGCCTCCCGGTGATGGTCACCCCCAGCTGGGTGCGCACCCGCATCCAGCCCATCGCCGTGCGGGACGTGCTCCGGCTGCTGGTGGGCAGTGCGCGGATGCCCGCCGACGTCAGCCGGGCCTTCGACATCGGCGGCCCCGACGTGCTGACCTACGTCGAGATGATGCGCCGCTACGCCGCCGTCGCCGGGCTGCCCCGGCGGCTCATCGTGCCCGTGCCGGTGCTGACGCCGCGGCTTTCCAGCCTCTGGGTGGGCCTGGTGACGCCGGTGCCCGCGTCGATCGCCCGCCCGCTGACGGAGTCGCTGCGGCACGAGGTGGTGTGCGACGAGGACGACATCGCCGCCTATGTGGCCGACCCGCCGGGCGGTCGCCTCGGCGTGGAGGCGGCGCTGTCGCTCGCCCTGCAGCGGGTGCGGGACGCGAAGGTCGCCACCCGGTGGTCGTCGGCGGGGGTGCCCGGCGCGCCCAGCGACCCGCTGCCCACCGACCCGGCGTGGGCGGGCGGCACCCTCTACACCGACGTGCGGGAACGCGCCGCGGACGCCTCGCCGGAGGAGCTGTGGCGGGTCGTGGAGGGCATCGGCGGCGACAACGGCTGGTACTCCTTCCCCCTGGCCTGGGCGGTCCGCGGCGGACTCGACCGGCTGGCCGGCGGGGTCGGACTGCGCCGCGGCCGGCGCGACGCGGCGCGCCTGCGGGTCGGCGACTCCGTCGACTTCTGGCGGGTGGAGGAGATCGAGCCGGGGCGGCTGCTGCGGCTGCGCGCCGAGATGCGGCTGCCGGGCCTGGCCTGGCTGGAGCTGCGCGTCGTCACCGACGGGCACGGCCGCACCCGCTACCGGCAGCGCGCCGTGTTCCACCCGCACGGCCTGCTCGGCCACGCCTACTGGTGGAGCGTGTCGCCGTTCCACGCCCTGGTGTTCGGCGGCATGGCCCGCAACATCACCCGGACGGCTGCCGCACACCAGTCCCCGGCCGCGCGCCGGGCGCCCGGAACCGGCTGAGCGGGGCGGCGGCGGGTGCGGTCGCGGCCGGGCGGGGCGCGCCGGCGGCCGCCGGTGTGCGACGGTGTCGGTCGACCGCCGAACCCGTCCGCGCGCAGCCGCCCCGGCCGCTCGCCGGGCCCTCCCGATGCTCCAGGAGCCGCCGCCCGTGACCGTCCACGTCGTCCTGTTCACGTCCGATCTGCGCGTGCACGACCATCCGCCGCTGGCCGCGGCCCAGGCGGCGGCGGACGAGGTGGTGCCGCTCTTCGTCCGTGACGACGCGATCGCGGGCGCCGGCTTCGCCGTCCCCAACCGGGCGGCGTTCCTCGCCGACTGCCTGGCCGGCCTCGACGCCGCGCTGCGGGACCGGGGCGGCCGCCTGGTGGTGCGCGGGGGCGACGTCGTGACCGAGGTGGCCAAGGTGGCCGCCGAGACCGGCGCGGCGCAGGTGCACCTGGCGGGGGCGTCGAGCGGGTACGCGCAGGCCCGGGAGCGCCGGCTGCGCGAGGAACTCCACCGCCAGGGCTGCCGGCTGACCGTGCACCACGAGGTCGCGCACGCGGTGGCCCCGGGCGCCGTCACCCCCGCCGGGTCGGACCACTTCGCGGTGTTCACGCCGTACTACCGCCGCTGGTCGGACCACCCGCTGCGGGCCGTCCTGCGCGCACCGCGGGCGATCTCCGTGCCGGACGGCGTCGGGTCGGAGGCGCTGCCGCGGCGGGCGGACGTGGCGGGCACGTCGCCGGGGCTGGCGCCGGGCGGCGAGGCGGAGGGCCGGGAGCGGCTGGCCTCCTGGCTGCGCGGCGCCATCGAGGCGTACGAGGACCTGCACGACGACCTGGCGGGCGACGGCACCTCGCGGCTCTCCTCGCACCTGCACTTCGGGACGCTCTCGCCCGTGGAGTGCGTGCAGCGGGCTCTGGAGCACGGCGGCCCCGGTGCCGACGCGTTCGTGCGCCAGCTGGCGTGGCGCGACTTCCACCACCAGGTGCTGGCCGCCCGCCCGGCCGCCGCGAGGTCCGACTACCGCACCCGGCACGACCGCTGGCGCCAGGAGGACTCGGCGGGCGACGACGTCGCCGCCTGGAAGGAGGGCAGGACCGGCTACCCGATCATCGACGCCGCGATGCGCCAGCTCGCCCACGAGGGCTGGATGCACAACCGCGGGCGCCTGCTGACCGCGAGCTTCCTCGCGAAGACGCTCTACGCCGACTGGCGGATCGGCGCCCGCCACTTCCTGGACCTGCTGGTCGACGGCGACGTGGCGAACAACCAGCTCAACTGGCAGTGGGTGGCCGGCACCGGCACCGACACCCGGCCCAACCGGGTGCTCAACCCGCTGCTGCAGGCCCGCAGGTACGACCCGGACGGGGCCTACGTGCGCCGCTGGGTGCCCGAACTGGCCGGCGTCGCCGGCCACGCCGTGCACCAGCCGTGGAAGCTGCCCGCAGCGGAGCGCGCCGGGCTGGACTACCCCGAGCCGATCGTCGACCTGTCCGACGCCCTCGACCACTTCCGGCAGGCCCGCGGCCTGCACTGAGCCCCGCGCCCGACGCCCTCCGGGCCCGATGCCCGCGGACCATTGCGGTGCCGCGGGTGCAGGCCCTAGGGTCAGTGCCATGTGCAATGCCACATACCACTGACCGGCGCATATGAGCCGCCGGCGGGATCGGCAGACGACGAGGAGGAGCATCGGTGAGTGACGGCAGGCGGCCACCCAAACTGTCCGAAGTCCCGGCGTTCGGCGCCTACATGAGCACCGGATGGGCCACCCCGGACCGCACCCCGCGGATCGTGCCCGGCGCCCCCGAGGCCGCCGCCGCGCACCGCGCACGGCTCGCCGAGGCACTGCCCGGGCGCGCCGTCGTGGTCGGCGCGGGCGAGGCCCCGACCCGCAGCAACGACACCGCCTACGACTTCCGCGCCGACAGCGACTTCTTCTGGCTCACCGGCTGCTCGATCGAGAACGCCGTCGCCGTCGTCGAGTCCGGCGACGCCGTGCTCTACATACCGCCGCCCGCCTACCCGGGGGAGCAGGCCTTCTGGTCCGACGCCCGCTACGGCGAGCTGTGGGTGGGCGCCGCGCCCGGACCCCAGGACTGGTCGCGCGCGCTGGGCATCACCGTGCGCCCGCTGTCGGAGCTGACGGACGACGTGCCGGCCGGCCTCGGCGGCACCCGGGACCAGGAGGCCGCCCGCGTCCTGTCGACCCTGCGCATGTACAAGGACGCCTGGGAGACCGGGCAGCTCCGCGACGCCGTCGACCGGACCGTCGAGGGCTTCGCCGAGGTCGTCCGGGAGATCCCGGCGGCCGTCGCCGGACGCGGCGAGCGCTGGCTGCAGGGCACCTTCGACCGCTACGCCCGCGCCCACGGCAACGGCCCCGGCTACGCGTCCATCGTCGGCAGCGGCCCGCACGCGCCGACCCTGCACTGGGTGCGCTGCGACGGGCCCGTCCTCCCCGACGAACTCCTCCTGCTGGACATGGGCGTCGAGGTCGACAGCCTCTACACCGCGGACGTCACCCGGACGTTCCCCGCCTCCGGCCGCTTCTCCCCGGCGCAGCGCCAGGTGCACGACCTCGTCGAGCGGGCCCACCGGGCCGGGCTCGCCGCCGTCGCCCCCGGCCGGCACTTCACCGACTTCCACCACGCGGCCATGGAGGTCGTCGCGCACGGCCTCCACGACTGGGGGCTGCTGCCCGTCTCCGTGGACGAGGCGCTGTCGGACGCCGGGCAGCAGCACCGCCGCTACCTGGTCTGCGGCATCGGCCACCACCTGGGACTGGACGTCCACGACTGCGCCCGCGCCGCGGACGACGACTACCGGGGCGCCGCGATGGCCCCCGGCATGGCCCTGACCGTCGAGCCGGGCCTGTACTTCCACGCCCACGACCTGACCGTGCCGCCGGAGCTGCGCGGCATCGGCGTGCGCATCGAGGACGACCTGGTCGTCACCGCGGACGGCTCCGAAGTCCTGTCCGCCGCACTCCCGTTGGACGCCGACGGCCTGGAGAAGTGGATGGCCGCCGCGTGACCGCCCCCGCAAGGAGCAGCAGCATGACCACCGGTACGCACCGTTCCGCCAGGCCGTGGCGCGGAGTCCACGTCGCCACCGCCCTGCCCTTCCACGCCGACCGGTCGGTCGACGTCGACGCGTACGCCGAACACGTGCGCTTCCTGGCCGACGGCGGCTGCGACGGCGTGGTGCCCAACGGATCCCTCGGCGAGTACCAGACGCTGACCGCCGAGGAACGGACCCGCGTCGTGGAGACCGCGGTGCGGGCCGCGCCCGAGGGCTTCGGCGTCATGCCGGGCGTCGCCGCCTACGGGGCGCTCGAAGCGCGCCGCTGGGCCGAGCAGGCCGCGGCCGCCGGCGCGAGCAGCGTCCTGCTGCTGCCGCCCAACGCCTACCGGGCCGAGCGGACCGCGGTCGTGGAGCACTACCGCGAGGTCGCCAAGGCCGGCCTGCCCGTCGTCGCGTACAACAACCCCATCGACACCAAGGTCGACCTGGTGCCCGAACTCCTCGCGGAGCTCTACCACGAGGGACTGATCGTCGCCGTCAAGGAGTTCACCGGCGACGTCCGCCGCGCCTACCGCATCGCCGAACTGGCGCCCGGCCTCGACCTGCTGGTGGGCGCCGACGATGTGCTGCTCGAACTGGGCGTGGCCGGCGCCGTCGGCTGGATCGCCGGCTACCCCAACATGATCCCGCGGAGCACCGTCGAGCTGTACCGCCTCGTCACCTCCGGCGACCCCGCCGACCTCGGCAGGGCCGTGCCGCTCTACCGCGACCTGCACCCGCTGCTGCGCTGGGACTCGCGGACCGAGTTCGTGCAGGCGATCAAGCTGTCCATGGACATCGCCGGCCGCAAGGGCGGGGCCTGCCGTCCGCCGCGGCTGCCGCTCACCCCCGAACAGGCCGCACAGGTCACCGCGGAGACCGAGGCCGTCCTCGCGAAGGGGTACGTGTGAGGTCCGTCCGTACGTTCCACGCCGTCGACTCGCACACCGAGGGCATGCCGACCCGCGTCGTCGTCGGCGGCGTCGGCACCATGCCGGGCGCCACCATGGCCGAGCGCCGGCGCTGGTTCATGGAGCACAGCGACGACGTCCGCACGCTGCTGATGTACGAGCCGCGCGGCCACAGCGCGATGAGCGGCGCGATCCTGCAGCCGCCGACCCGCCCCGACGCGGACTACGGCGTGCTGTTCATCGAAGTGTCGGGCGTCCTGCCGATGTGCGGGCACGGCACCATCGGGGTCGCCACCGTGCTGGTCGAGACGGGGATGGTGCCGGTCACCGAGCCGGTGACCACGATCCGCCTGGACACCCCCGCCGGCCTCGTCGTCGCGTCCGTCGCCGTCGAGGACGGTGCCGCCACCTCCGTCACCCTGGAGAACGTCCCGTCCTTCGCGTACGCCCTGGACGCCACGGTCGAGGTGCCCGGCTTCGGGGAGGTCCGCTACGACCTGGCGTTCGGCGGCAACTTCTACGCGATCGTGGACCTGGCCGGCCTCGGGCTGCCGTTCGACCGGGAACGCGGCGACGACCTGCTCGCCGCCGGGCTGGCGATCATGGACGCGGTGAACGCGGCCGGGGCGCCCGTCCACCCCGAGCGCGACGACATCTCCGGCTGCCACCACGTCCACCTCACGGCCCCCGGGTCGACCGCCGAGCTGTCCCGGCACGCGATGGCCATCCACCCCGGGTGGTTCGACCGCTCGCCGTGCGGCACCGGCACCAGCGCGCGCATGGCGCAACTGCACGCGCGCGGTGAGCTGGACCTCGGCCGGGAGTTCGTCAACGAGTCGTTCATCGGCACCCGCTTCACCGGACGCCTGCTGGGCGAGACCACGGTCGGGCCGTACCCCGCGGTGCTGCCGTCGATCACCGGGCGCGCGTGGGTGACGGGCACGTCGCAGTTCCACCTCGACCCCACCGACCCCTTCCCCGCGGGATTCCTGCTGTGACCGTGCCGACCACCCCCAACCTGCAGAGCCTGGGCCACCGGCAGACACTGCGCGAACGGGTCAGGGACGCGCTGCGGGCCGCGATCATCTCCGGCGAACTGGAGCCGGGCGTCGTCTACTCGGCGCCCGCCCTCGGCGCGCGCTTCGGCGTGTCGTCCACTCCCGTGCGGGAGGCCATGCTCGACCTGGCCAAGGAGGGCCTCGTCGCCGCCCAGCCCAACAAGGGCTTCCGCATCACACAGGTCTCCGAGCAGGACCTCGACGACATCGCCGCGGTGCGCCTGCTCATCGAACCGCCGACCGTAAGGGCGGCGGTGCGGGTGATCCCGGAGGCGGACCTTCCCGCGCTGCGCGAGCTGGCCCAGGCCATCGTCGACGCCGTGGAACGCGGCGACCTCGTCGGCTACGTCAGAGCCGACCACGTCTTCCACCTCGCGCTGCTCGGCTACAGCGGCAACCGCCACCTGGTGGACACGGTCTCCGGCCTGCGCGCCCAGACCCGCCTGCTCGGCCTGGCCCCGCTGCTCCACAGCGGACGGCTGGGCCGCTCCGCCGCCGAGCACCACGACCTGATGGACCTCGTCGAGGCCCGGGACGCGGCCGGCGCCGAGGAACTGATGCGCCGCCACATCGGCCACGTCCGCGGACTGTGGGCGAGCGGCACGGAGGAGGAGTGAGCCCCCGGCCCGCGGCAGCCGACCTCGTGGTCGTCGGGGCCGGGGTGGTGGGCGCGGCCACCGCGTACTTCGCCGCCCGGGCCGGACTGCGGGTGACCGTCGTCGAGCGCGGCGCGATCGGGGGCGGCACCAGCAGCGCGGGGGAGGGGAACCTGCTCGTCTCGGACAAGGAGCCCGGCCCCGAACTCGACCTCGCCCTCTACGCGCAGCGGGCCTGGCGGCAGGACCTCGGGGAGCACGCGGACCACTGGGAGTTCGAGGCCAAGGGCGGCGTCGTCGTCGCCGCCACCGAGCAGGGCCTGGCGTCGCTGCGCGACCTCAGCGTCCAGCAACGGGCCGCGGGCGTCGAGGTCCGCGACGTGCCCCACGCCGAGATCCACGCCTACGAACCGCACGTGTCGCCCGACCTGCGCGGCGCCGCGTTCTACCCGCAGGACGCCCAGCTGCAGCCGATGCTGGCCGTGGCCCATCTGCTGCGTCTGGCACGGGAGTCGGGCGCGCTGGTGCGTGCCGGCACGGAGGTGACCGGATTCCTGCGCGACGGCGACCGCGTCACGGGGGTGCGCACGACCGGCGGTGACATCCCCGCGGGCGCCGTGCTCAACGCCGCCGGCACCTGGGCGGGCGAGGTCGCCGCGCTGGCCCGCGTGCACGTCCCGGTCCGACCCCGGCGCGGCTTCGTCCTCGTCACCGAGCCGCTGCCGCCACGGACCGTCCGGCACAAGGTCTACGCCGCCGAGTACGTCGGCGACGTCGCGAGCTCCGACGCGGCCCTGCAGACCTCGCCGGTCGTGGAGGGCACGGCCGCCGGCACCATCCTCATCGGGGCCTCGCGCGAACGCGTCGGCTTCGACCGCAGCGTGTCCCTGCCCGCCGTCAGTGCCCTGGCCGCCAAGGCCGTGGCCCTGTTCCCGATGCTGCGCCAGGCCCGGCTGATGCGCACCTACCTGGGCTTCCGCCCCTACTGCCCCGACCATCTGCCGGTCATCGGCGCCGACCCGCGCGCGCCGGGCCTGTGGCACGCCTGCGGCCACGAGGGCGCCGGCATCGGCCTGTCCGCCGGGACCGGCAAGCTCATCTCCCAGGCCCTGGCCGGACGGCGGCCGGACCTCGACCTGACCCCGTTCGCCCCGGACCGCTTCTCCGGCGGACCGGCGGACACCGAAGGGGACCGCACATGACGCACCGCACCGAGCAGGACCCGACCGGTCCGGCACAGCCGCCGCCCGCCGCCTACCGGATGACGTTCCGCGGGACGACCGTCACCGCCGACCCCGGGCAGAGCGTCGCCGCCGCTCTCGTCGCCGTCGGCATCCTCGACTGGCGCACCACCCGCAAGGAGGGCCGCCCCCGCGGCCTGTTCTGCGGTATCGGCGTCTGCTTCGACTGCCTGATCAGCGTGGACGGCGCGCCCGCGGAACGCGCCTGCGTCGTGCCCGCCGCCGACGGGATGCGGCTCGGCGAGGACCCGCGGCTGGAACGGCCGCGAGCGGCCGGGCCCCGCCCGGAGGACGCCGGGACGGCGCCCTCCGAGGACGCGGGCGCCGGACCCGAGGGCGCCGAGGACGCGGGCTCCGAACCGGCAGCGCCCGGGCCGGGGGACGCCGGCACGACCCACCACCGCACGCAGAAGGGTGAGGACGGCGATGGCGCCGACGCATGACGTGGCCGTGGTCGGGGCCGGCCCGGCCGGGCTCGCCGCCGCCGTCGAGGCCGCGGAGGCTGGGCTGGACGTCGCCCTCGTCGACGCGGCCGGACAGCCCGGCGGACAGTACTGGCGGCACTACGACGAGCGGCACGCCCGCCCCGACGACCGCCGGGGCCACCACGGCTGGAGGCGGTTCGCCGGCCTGCGCGACCGCCTCCACGCCCTGCGGGACGCCGGCCGGGTCCGCTACCTGCCCGGCCACCAGGTGTGGTTGGCGGCGCGCGAGGACGACGGGACGTTCACGCTGCGGCTGACCGCCGCGGTCGCGTCCACTCCCGCCCTGGTGTCCGTCCTCGCCGCCCGCACACTGATCCTTTGCGCCGGCGGCTACGACCGCCAACTGCCGCTGCCCGGCTGGGACCTGCCCGGTGTCATGGCGGCCGGCGGCGTGCAGGCGCTGCTCAAGGGCCACCGCACGCTCGCCGGCCGGCGGGCCGTCGTGGCCGGGACGGGACCGTTCCTGCTGCCCGTCGCGACGGGGCTCGCCCGCGCCGGGGCGCGCGTCGTCGCCCTCGCCGAGGCCAACGCCACGAGCGGGTGGGCGCGCGACCCGCTCGGCGCCGTCTCCGCGCCCGGCAAGGGAGTCGAGGCCGTGCAGTACGCCGCGCTGCTCGCCCGCCACCGCATTCCGTACCGCACCAGGACCGCCGTCCGCGCCGTCCTGGGCGACGGCCGCGTCGAAGCGGTGCGCCTCGGACGGGTCGACCGCGACGGGCGCCCGACCGGCCCCGAACGGGAGGTCGCCGCGGACCTGGTGGCCCTCGGCTGGGGGTTCACGCCCTCGCTCGAACTGCCGCTCATGCTCGGCGCCGAGACCCGGCAGGACACCGACGGCTCGCTCGTCGTCGCGGTCGACGACTTCCAACGCACGAGCGCCGGGGGCGTGTACGCGGCCGGCGAGGCGACCGGAGTGGGCGGCGCCGCGCTCGCCGTCAGCGAGGGCCGGCTCAGCGCCTTCGCCGTGGCCGGCGCCCAGGGCCGCCCGGTCGCGGCCGCCGCGGTCCGCCGTGAGCAGTCCCGCATCAGGCGCCAGCGCCGGTTCGCGACCGCGATGCACCGTGCCTGTCCCGTCCCGGCCGCCTGGCCGGGGTGGCTCGACGACGCGACGCTCGTCTGCCGCTGCGAGGAGGTCACCTACGCCGACCTGCGCGACGCGCACACCGCGCTCGGCGCGACCGACGCCCGCACTCTCAAGATGCTCGCCCGGCCCGGCATGGGCTGGTGCCAGGGCCGTGTCTGCGGCTTCGCGACCGCGGGCATCGCGGCCTGCCTCGGCGGCCGCCCCGCCACGGCCGGCGACCTCCGCCCGCTCGCCGGCCGGACTCCCGCGTTCCCGCTGCCGCTCGGCGAACTCTCCGCGCCGGCGGAGGAACCCGGCACGGACCGGACGCCCACCACCGACGCGGGCCACGGGGGATGACGGGCTGCCGCGGCGGCCCGATCCCGCGCGTCAACGGCGGATACCGCGTCGCCCGTCGCCTTCGGCGCCCGCGAGACCGGACGGCATGCAGCGGTTCCCCGCCAACCCGGTACGGGCGCGGCATGGCGGTACCTGCCCACGAGTTCCGTGCGGAGCCCGACCGCCGCCTGCTGTACGTCGAGGAGCACTGCTGAGGTCCCCCTGGTCAGGCGGGTGCACGGCGCGGCGCCCGCGACGGGGGTTTGTCCAGACCATTGACGTGCTCATGATGCTGGGATTACGTTCACTGGGCGTTCTCCCCGAGGCTTCACCCCACCTCGCAAGCCGGCCCGGGAGTCCCCGAGGGGCAAGGGTTGCGCCTGCCCTCCCGGGGCGAACTGGCAACGTTGTCAGCTGTCGAAGGGGCGGTCCGCCCACGCCGTCCTCCGGGGAAGCGCGCCCCGTGCGCCGTCCGCGGCGGAGCCCTGCCGCGTCACCGGTGCTCACCACCCCCACACGAACAGGTGACATGGTGAAACGAATCCTCCAATGGACCCTGGCGTTAACGGCCGCGGCGGGCATCGCCGCCGTCTCCCCGGCCGCCGCCCAGGCGTCGTCCGCGGCCCCCGCCGGCGGTTCGAAAGGCTCGGTGACGACCGCGCACGCGTGCGCCAAGCCTCTCCACCCGGGCTCGCCCGTCTGCTACGCCCTGGTGCGCACCGACGTCAGCGCCGTGCACGCCAACGCCCTCGCCCCCGACGCGACACCGTCGGGGTACGGCCCCTCCGACCTCCAGCGCGCGTACAACCTCGCCTCGGCCGCCGCCTCCAACGGCGGGAGTGCGACGGTGGCGGTGGCCGAACTGGCCGACGACCCGAACCTGGAGTCCGACCTGGGCACCTACCGCGCCCAGTACGGGCTTCCGGCGTGCACCACGGCCAACGGGTGCTTCCGGAAGGTCAACCAGAGCGGCCAGCAGGGCAACTACCCGCCGGGAGACACCGGATGGGGCACCGAGGCGTCGCTCGACGTCGACATGGTCTCGGCCGTCTGTCCGCAGTGCCACATCCTCGTCGTCGAGGCCGGCGACCTCAACGCCGCGCAGAACACCGCGGTCTCGCTCGGCGCCCACTTCATCTCCAACAGCTGGGGCACCGGCGACGGTTCCTTCGACGCGGGCGCCGACGCGGACTTCAACCACGCCGGCGTCGTGGACGTCGCCAGCTCCGGCGACAGCGGCTACGGCGTGAGCTTCCCCGCCACCTCGCAGTACGTCGTGGCGGCCGGCGGCACGTCGCTGCGCTCGGACTCGGGCACCGCCCGCGGCTGGTCGGAGACCGTGTGGTCGGGTGCGGGAGCGGGTTGCTCGTCGTGGGAGGCCAAGCCGTCGTGGCAGCACGACAGCGGCTGCGGCAACCGGACCGTCGCGGACGTCTCCGCCGTCGCCGACCCCGGCACCGGCGTCGCGGTCTACGACACCTACGGCCAGGGCGGCTGGTTCGTCGTCGGCGGGACGAGCGTGTCGTCGCCCATCATCGCCTCGGTGTTCGCCCTCGCCGGCGCGCCCTCCGGTGCCGCGGCCTCGACGCTGTACGCGCACTCCTCGTCGCTCAACGACGTGACCTCCGGCTCCGACGGCTCGTGCAGCCCGTCATACCTGTGCACCGGGACGGCCGGCTACGACGGCCCGACCGGACTCGGCACGCCCAACGGCCTCGGTGCCTTCAACGGCTCCGGCAGCGCCACGCACACCGGCCAGGTCACCTCGGGCGTGGACTCCTCGCTGTGCCTGGACGACAGTTCCTCGAGCACCGCCAACTTCAACCCGATCCAGATCTGGGGCTGCAACGGCACGGGCGCTCAGGCGTGGACCGTCTCCGGCAACACCCTTCAGGTGCTCGGCAAGTGCCTGGACGTGAACGCCGCGGGCACCGCTGACGGCACGACCGTGGACCTGTACGACTGCAACGGCACCGTCGCGCAGGTCTGGCAGCCGCAGGCCAACGGCTCGCTCCTCAACCCCAACTCCGGCAAGTGCCTCGACGACCCCAACAGTTCGACCACGTGGGGCACGCAGCTGCAGATCTGGGACTGCAACAACACCGGTGCCCAGCACTGGGCCCTGCCCTGACCCCGGGCCGGCCGGCCACGGCAGCCAAGGCCGCGGCCGGCCGGCCCGACACCGGCGTCCCACCGCCGGAGCGGGCGCGCGCGCCCCGCGCCCTGGTGTATCCCGGCGGCCCCTCTTCCCCCTGTGCTGACGACACGTCAGAATCATGGGCGCCCGCAGCCGTTGCCAGGGAAGCGAGGACGACCGTGACCAGTACCCCGCCGCCGCCCGACATCCTCTCGGCCGAGTTCGCCGCCGATCCGTATCCCAGCTATGCCGTGCTGCGCGAGCACTACCCCGTGCACTACCACGAGGGGACCGGGAGCTGGCTGCTGTCCCGCTACGAGGACGTGGCCCGCGCGTTCCGCGACCCCGCCTTCACCACCGACAACTACGACTGGCAGCTGGAACCGGTGCACGGCGGCCGCACCATCGTCCAGATGAGTGGGCACGAACACGCCGTCCGCCGTGCCCTGGTGGCACCCGCCTTCCGCGGGCGCGAGTTACGCGACCGCTTCCTGCCGGTGATCGAGCGCAACGCGGCGGAGCTGATCGACGGCTTCCGCGACGCCAAGGAGGCCGACCTCGTCGGCCAGTTCGCCACCCACTTCCCGGTGAACGTCATCGTCGACATGCTCGGCCTCGACCGGGCCGACCACGACCGGTTCCACGCCTGGTACAGCGCGGTCGTCGACTACTTCGCCAACCTCGGCCAGGATCCGGACATCGCGGAGGCGGGGCTGCGGGCCGGGCGCGAACTGCGGGCGTATCTGCTGCCGGTGATCCATGAGCGCCGCGCCGCACCCGGCGACGACCTGCTGTCGTCGCTGTGCACCGCCGAGGTCGACGGCACCCGGATGACCGACCAGGACATCACCTCGTTCGTCAGCCTGCTGCTCGCCGCGGGTGGCGAGACCACCGACAAGGCGATCACCGGCATGTTCCGCAACCTGCTCGACCACCCCGAGCAGCTGGCCGCGGTGCGCGCCGACCGTGAGCTCATCGCCGGGGCTTTCGCCGAGTCGCTGCGCTACACCCCGCCGTTGCAGATGATCATGCGGCAGCCCGCCGAGGACGTGGCCCTGAGCGGCGGAACGGTACCGGCCGGATCGACCGTGACCTGCCTGATCGGCTCGGCGCACCGCGACCCCGCGCGCTACGAGCACCCGGACCGCTACGACGTGTTCCGCACCGACCTCACCCCGACCACGGCGTTCACCGCGGCGGCCGACCACCTGGCGTTCGCGCTCGGCCGCCACTTCTGCGTGGGCGCGCTGCTCGCCCGCGCCGAAGTGCTGGCCGGCGCCAACCAACTCCTGGACGCCTTTCCGCACATGGACTTCGCCGACGGCCGGGCCCCGGCCGACAGCGGGGTGTTCGTGCGGGGGCTGCAGCGCCTCCAGTTGCGCTTCACCCCCGAGTAGCGTGCGGTTCGCCCGGGCCAAGTCCGCCTCGACACCGGGCGGTTCACCTGTCCGGCAGTGAGCGCGGCAGCCCGAACCACGGCAGCACGCTGCTCTCGAACCGCGACACCGCGCTGATCCGGTCGCCTGCGAGCGTGATCACGATCAGGCCGGTGCCGTGACGGATGCCGCTGGGGGTGTGCAGGTACGCGCCGAACGCCGGCTGCCCGTTGGCCCGCGTCGGCACCAGGTCGAACCGGCGGTGCGTGCCGAGGATGCCGCGGCAGAACCGCGCCACCACGTCCCGGCCCTCGTACTCCAGCGGCATCGGCGGCATCGACATGAAGACGTCGTCGGTGAGCATCTCCACCACGGCGTCCACGTCGGCTGCCTCGTACGCGGTCACGAACCGGCTGACCAGCTCGTCCTCGGCCGGCGAGCCGGGCGCCGGGGGTGCCTGGCCCTCGGGGAGCTCGGGCCTGCGGCGCTCCAGGCCGGACCGGGCCCGCTTCAGCGCGCTGGTCACCGACGCGACGGTGGCGTCCATCATCTCGGCGACCTCGGCCGCGTGGAAGCCGAGGACGTCACGCAGGATGAGCACCGCGGTCTGCCGCGGCGGCAGCACCTGCAGCGCCGTGACGAACGCCAGCGAGACCGACTCGCTCTGCTCGTAGCGCGCCTCCGGGCCCAGCGGCGTCGCGAGCGCGCCCTCGACCACGGCCTCGGGGCACGGTTCGAGCCAGACGACCTCACCGAGCCGGGTCGGCTCGGGCGGTTCCACCCCGGGGACGTTCCACTCCTTGGCCGCCCGCCGGCTGGCTGAACGCCGCGCGTTGAGGCACCTGTTGGTGGCGATCCGGTACAGCCAGGTGCGGACCGAGGCGCGGCCCTCGTACCCGCCGAGGCCCTGCCAGGCGGCGAGCAGCGTGTCCTGGAGGGTGTCCTCGGCGTCTTGCACCGACCCCAGCATCCGGTAGCAGTGCACCTGCAGCTCCCTGCGGTGCGGCTCCGTCAGCGCCCGGAACGCCTCCTCGTCACCCGAGCGCGCCCGGGCCACCAGGTCCGCGGTCGCCGTCACCGCCGTCCTGGTGTCCCCGCCCACTCCCGCCTGCCCGGCGTCCCCTCCCGCCCCGCCAGCCCGTGCCGTGCCCGCGGGATCCGGACCCCCGTGCCCGCCCGCCGCCTGTTCCTCTCGCACCTGGACGCCTTCCTCTCCTCCACCGCGATGGCCCTTCATCCTCGTACCGACACCGGCCGCCGTGCGGACTGGGCGCTCCGGCGCGCCGGATTTCCCGGGGCTTGCCGGGCCGCCTCACACGGTGAGCGTGCTGCCGGCCTCCGCGGGCATGGTCCGGCGGGCACCCGGCGACACCCTGCGGGTCGCCACGGACGGGCGGACGGTCGCGGACATCGCCCACGAGATCGTGCGGGCCACCGGCTGGGCCTGAGAGCGGGCACCGCCCCGCACCCGTCACCGCACAGGAGCGAAGCCACCGATGTCGGTGCCGAACACCCTGCCGCAAGCCCCCTGTTCGACCACCCGGCCCTCAAGCCGCCTCCGGTCGGCGCGGCGGGTCCTCGCCCACCAGGCCGTCCACGGACTCGCGGATGAGATCGGCGTGGCCCACGTGCCGGGCGTACTCCTCGACCATGTCCGCCAGCAGGCGCCGCAGACTCGGCGACTCGCCCCGCGCGTTGGTGTAGTGCGCGATCTGCTCGACGCCCCCCGACGCGAGCGCCTCCCGCACGGCGGCGCGCGAGCGGGCCACCGCGCCCCGCCACAACGCCAGCAGCGCCTCCGGCGAGTCGTCCGCCGCGGTCCGCCACTCCCACTGCGGGTCGGCGTCCCAGTCCACCCCGGACCACGGTCCGGCCGCCGGCCGGCCGAGGAGCTTCCGCCCGAACATGTCGTCCTCCACGACCGCGAGGTGCTTGAGGAGGCCGCCGAGGGTCACGGCCGACACGCCGACGGTGGCCCGCATCCCCGCCGCGTCCAGCCCGGAGCACTTCCACTCCAGCGTCCGGCGCTGGCGCTCCAGCGATCCGATGAGCGTGTCCGCCTCGGAACCGGCGACGGGCGGTTCCAGCAGGACGGGTACGTCGTTCGTCGTCATGACCGGCACGCTAGCGGGGGTTCAGGACGTTTCCCTTCCGGAAAGCGGCACGGTGTCCGAGGATGCGGGGATGAGCCACGACGAGAGCCCCGCGGCACGGGCGCTGCTGCTCCTCGAGGCCGTCCAGGCCAGCCCCGGCATCACCGGGCAGCGGCTCGCCGCACGGCTCGGCGTCACCGAGCGCGCCGTGCGCCGCTACGTCGGGACGCTGCGTGACGCGGGAGTGCCGATCGCGTCGGCCCGCGGACCCTACGGCGGGTACCGCATCGGGCGCGGCTACCGCGTCCCGCCGCTGATGTTCACCACCGCCGAGGCACTCGGCCTGGTGATGGCGGTCATGGAGGGCCGCCAGGAGGCGGCCGACCCCGCCGACCCCGTGGGCAGTGCGCTCGGCAAGATCCTGCGGGTGCTGCCCGAACCGGTCGCCGCACCGGCCGAGGCGCTCCGCGGGATCAGCGCGGCCGACCCCGGGCCGGCCGCGGCCCGCCCCGACGCCGGAACGGCGGCGGTCCTCGTCCAGGCCGCCGCGCTGCGCCGGCGCGTGCGGGTCACCTACCGGCGCGGGCCGGACGGCGCGCGCGACATGGATGTGGACCCGTGGGCCGTCGTCGTGCGCGAGGGCCGCTGGTACCTCCTGTGCTGGTCCCACGCCCGGGACGCCAGGCGCCTGTTGCGGATCGACCGCGTCACCCGCGCCTGCGTCCTCGCCGACGCGTTCAGCCCACCGGACGACCTCGACCCGCCGGCCGCCGTCGACGAGCAGCTCGCGCACGGGTGGCGGCACCGCGTCGAGGTCGTCGTCGACGCGCCCGTGGACGAGGTCGTCCGCTGGATCCCGCGCAGCCTCGCCCGCTGCGAGGCGATCGCCCCCGACCGCACCCGCCTGCTGGCCAGCACCGACACCCCGGGCTGGTACGCCCACCAACTCACCGCGCTCCGGGCCCCTTTCCACGTCATCGCCTCCGAAGAACTCCGAACGGCGGTGGCGGAGACGGGACGCCGCCTGCTGGCGTCGCTGGGCGACGTGCGGGACGCTCGCGCTCGGCGGTGACGGGTCCGGGTTCCCCGGGGGTTCGCCGCCAACGGGGTGCCCCCGGGGCTGTTCCGGCGTGTGCCGCGCCGTCGTGGCTTGTCGCGCCGTTCCCCGCGCCCCCTTCGGCATCCGGGGTGCCCCCGGGGCGCCGTGCCCGTCTGCTGCGCCGTCGTGGCTGGTCGCGCAGTTCCTCGCGCCCCTGGCGGTGCAGGTTCGTGGGTGGGGTCAGGGGCCACTCCGGGTGTGTCTCCTCGAACTGTGCGTGCACCGTTCTCCCGTTCGGTGGGGCGGGTGGATGCACAGTTCTGCGGGGACACACCCGGATCGTCCCCCTCCGGCCGGTCCCCGTCTGCGGGAGGGCGTTGGCCGTGTCCCATGTCCCCCGCCGCACGGTGGGTGAGTGGGAGGGGGTGGGGAGGAAGTGCTTCCCGCAGCGAAATGTGCGCGGCCCCCGGGTGCGGATGCGTACGTACCCGTATGCACATTTCCGAGGAGACGCTTCCGGAGCGCCCCCGACCCCACGGACAAAGGGCACGCACATCAGGGGCGCGAGGTCCCCCAGCCTTCGGCCGGGAGGTGCCCCCAACGCGACAAGCCGAGACGGCGCGGCACACGGCAGCGCGCAGCGCGTGGCACCCCGGAGGCCGAACCCGGCAAGCCGCGGGGGGACCCCGTTGTCAGGGGGGCGCGGGGTGTTCCAGGGGGAAGAGGACGGGGCTGAGGAGGTAGCGGGAGCGGTCCGTCGGGGGGTGGGCGAGGTGGGGGAGGATCGCGTCGCGCAGACCGGTGATCAGGGCGTCCCGTTCCGCGGGGGAGAGCCAGAGCGCGTGCTGGCGGTAGCCGACGGCGTCGCGGGCCGGGTCGGCGTCGTCCCGGTCGAGGTACGCGTGGAACTCGGCCACGAGCACGGCCATCGCGGTCGCGAAGACGGCGCGATGGTCGGCGGGGGTCGCGGCCGCCGCCACGTCCGCGCCGATCGCCGCGCGGTCCGTCCGCAGGCGGTAGTGCCGCTCGACCGCACCTCGCACGCGCCGCTCCTCGGCCACGTGGAGGACGCCGGCGGCGGCGAGCACGTCGACGTGCCGGTACACCGTCGCCTTCGACACGTCGGGAAGCAGTGCGCACAGTCCCGTGGTGGTGAGGGTGCGGTCGCCGCGCATCGCATGGATGATGCGCAACCGCACGGGATGCGCGAGGAGTTCGAAGGGATCCACCCGGTCACGTTCTCATGAGATGCTAACGTTCGCAAAGACTGAGAACGGTGGAGGGCGGGGGAACCATGGAAGCGGATCCGGTCGCCGTCGCGACGTCCGTCGTCGAGGACCTGCGGGCCGGGCGCTTCGCGGAGGCCGAAGCACGGTTCGCCCCGCGGCTGCGGAACGCCGTGTCCGCGGAGACGCTGGCGCTGGCCTGGTCGGGCGAGCTGTCGCGGCTCGGCGCGGTGCGTGCCGTGGGCGAGCCGTGGAGCGAGCCCGGCGCCCAGGGCCTGGTGCGCGTGCACGTACCCGTGGACGGCGAACGCGGCGGCCTCACCGCCGTCATGTCAGTCGACGGCGCAGGCCTGCTGCACGGGTTCCGGCTGGCGCCGCCGGCCGGCCAGGAGTGGACGCCGCCGCCGTACGCCGCCCGCGGGCGCTTCACCGAGCGGGACGTCACGGTCGGCACCGGCCCCCTCGCCGTGCCCGGCACCCTCACGCTGCCCCGCCGCCGCAGGCCTCGCGGCGGGCGTCCGGGGGTGGTGCTGCTCGCCTCAGGCCCGTCCGACCGGGACCTGACGACCGGCCCCAACAAGCCGTTCAAGGACCTGGCGTGGGGCCTGGCCGAGCGGGGGATCGCGGTCCTGCGGTTCGACAAGGTCACCTACGTGCACGGCGAGGTGGCGGCCGAGCCGGGCTTCACCCTGGCCGACGAGTACCTGCCGCACGCCCGTGCCGCGGTCCGCCTCCTCCAGGAGCAGCCGGGAGTGGATCCGGCCCGGGTGTTCCTCGCCGGGCACAGCGGTGGCGGAAAGGCCGCACCGCGCGCCGCCGCCGCGGACCCGGCCGTCGCCGGTGTGGTGATCATGGCCGGGGACGCGCACCCGCTCCCGGACGCCGCGGTCCGCGTCGCACGCCGTCTCGCCGCGCTCGACGGCGCGGGCGACGCAGCCTCGGTCGTGGCGTCCGTCGCCCGTCAGGCGGCCCGGGCCGCCGCAGCGGACCTGGCACCCGGCACGCCCACCCAGGACCTGCTGTTCGGCTGGCCGGCGTCATACTGGCTGGACCTGCGGGACTACGACCAGGTCGCGACGGCCGCCGCGCTGGACAGGCCGCTGCTGGTCCTGCAGGGCGGGCGCGACTACCAGGTGACCGTGGAGCAGGACCTCGCCCGCTGGCGGGCCGGCCTGGCCCGTCGCCCGGACGTCACCGTGCGCGTGCACGAGGCCGACGACCACATGTTCTTCCCCGGCTCCGGGCCCTCCACCCCCGCGGGCTATCAGGTGCCCCAGCACCTCGATCCGGCCGTCGTCGCCGGCATGGCGGAGTGGGTGACGGATCCTCAGGGAGCGTGCGGCGGCCCGGGAACGGCTGTGCGGCGGTGGCGGCGCGGCGGCCGCTGAACCCCGCGGCGGGTCCCCGGAGCCGGCCTCCCGGGAACCGCTTTACCGGCTGTCGGGGGTGTGGGACGCTCTGATCCAGCAGGGCGTCGGGAGCGTGGATGGGGCAGAGGATCGCGGAGCTGGGCGCTCTGCTGCGCTGTCTGGGGATGTCCCGCGGGCTGCCGGCGGCCGCGGCGATCGCGTACCGGTCGATGCCGGAACTCGGCGCCGCCTACGACCGGGTGGCCGCGCCGCTGGTCGACGAGTGCCTGGCCGGCTCCGGCGAACACGCCCACGTCGTCGCGTCGTTACGTCCCGCTGCCCTGAAGTTCGGTCTCGCCGTGCTGGGTTACGCGGCGCTGGTGGACCGGCGGCCACCGCTGGAGGCGGTGGTGCTGGCCGGCGCCGTCACCCGCCTCTACGACGACCTGATCGACGGCGGCAGCGACCCGTCCGCCGACGACCGCCTCGCCGACCTCCTGGGCAACCGGCGCTTCACGCCCGCCACGCCCGTCGAAACGCTCCTCGGCCGCCTCGTCCGCGGCATCGAGCGGCGGCTCCATCACCCGCCGGACGCCGCGCTGCTCGACGCGCTGGTCACGCTCCACGAGTTCCAGGTGCTCTCCCGCCGGCAGCGCGAACCCGACGTACCCACCGACGTCCTGGAGAAGATCATCCGCGGGAAGGGCGCCGCCGCCAACCTGGTCCTGTGCGGCGTCGTCAAGTCCCCGCTGGCGCCCGCGGAACGCGAGCTGGCCATGGACCTCGGCGAGGCGCTGCAGTCCCTCGACGACTGCATGGACGTCGAGTGCGACCGGGCGAACGGCGTGACGACCCTGGCGTCGAGGGGCGTGGTGACCCTGGACGGCGTCGCGCGCCGGCTGCTCGAACTGCGCGCGGACATGGTGCGCTGCCACGGCCGCCGCGCCAGCGCCCCCTACTGCGGGATGCTCTTCTTCCTGCTCCTCAAGACGTGGGCGGCCCGCCGGCTGCCCGCCCTCGGACGCCTGGCCAGGGGGCCCGCCCGGCGGTCCGCCGCGCTGGCCTTCCTGTCACGCGCCGACGACGCCCTGCCGCCCGCTCCGCCGGAGACCGCCCGATGAGGACCCGACGCACCCTGACGAGGATCATCTACGCGTTCCTCGGCCTCGTCCTGCTCGCCACCCTCGCGGTCGCCGGGCACGGGCTGGCCGTCGGCGACCTCAAGGCGACGGACCTGTGGGCGTCCATGGTCCCGGTCGTGCTGACCGTCGTCACCCTCGTGCTCACCGCTCTGCAGTCCGGCGGGCGCCGCGCGGGAGGCCTGGGCGCCGCCGCCACCGAGCACGCGTCCGCGCTCGCCCGCAAGGTCGGCGAGGACTGGCTGGAAGAGAGCCGCCACCGCGGGTTGTACGCCGAGCGCCGGATAGCGGTGCGCTGGCGCCGTGAGCCCGGTTCGGAACGGTCCACCCGGCTGTCGGCCGACCTGCCGGACGAGGGCGTCCTCGACCAGCTGACCGGCGCGTTCGCCCGCAGCGCCCGTGCCGGGCACCTCGCGCGGCTGGTCGTCACCGGCGAGCCCGGCGCCGGCAAGACCGCCCTGTGCGTGCTGCTGACCCTGGAACTGGCCGAGCGCGAGCCCGTCGTGCCCGTGCTGTTCCAGCTCTCCTCCTGGGACCCCGCCCGCTCGCTCGCCGAGTGGATGACCGAGGAACTCGCCCGCAACTACCCGCCGTTGGCCGACGAGGCCAGGGGCCGGGACATCGCGGAACTGCTCGTCAGGCACCGGGTGCTGCCGGTGCTCGACGGTCTCGACGAGGTGTCGGACCCGGCCGCCGCGGTGCTGCGGGTCCAGGACGAGCTGGAAGGCCGCTCCTTCGTCCTGACCTGCCGGGCCGAGGACTTCGACGCGCTGGGGCCCGGGCCTCGGCTCACGGAGACGCTGCTCGTCCGCCTGCAGCCACTGCGCGCCGACGAGGCCGGCGGGGCACTGGAATCGGCACTCGGCGACGGCCCGCAGCCACTGGTCGCGGCCCTCGCCGCCCAGCCCGACGGGCCTCTCGCCCGCGTGCTGGCCACCCCGTTCATGCTGTCCCTGGCCGTGGCCCTGCGCGGCGTGCTCCCGGCCCACCTGACGTCCGTCACCGGCCCCGACGCCGAGGACCTGATCCGACGCCATCTGCTCGGTTCCTTCGTGGAGCGCGCCTACCCCCGCAGACCCGACCGGCTGCGCCGCGGCATGCCGGCCGCCAGGGCCCGCGCCTATCTCGCGTTCCTGGCCCGGCACGTGGACCGCGGCACCAGCCGGCTCGCCTGGTGGCACGTGTACCGGGCGGTGCCCGGCGCCGGGTTCGCGCTGATCGCCACGGTGAACGCGGCGGTCGGCTGCTCGGCCGTGTCCGTCGCGCTGTTCGCACTGTTCTCCCGGCCCTGGACCGGTCTGTGGATCGGGCTCGGGGCCGCCCTGGCCGGCGCCATGGCCGTGGAGCTGGTCTCGCCCGACGACCCCCGCCGCGCCAAACCCCGCCTGCGGTCCGTCCGCCCGCCGACCGCGCACGCCCTCCAACGGGTCCTGGGCTTCGGGGCGGTGGGCGGTCTGGCCTGCGCGGTGATCGTGCTCGTGCTGTACGGCGAGCCGCACTACGCCGTCATCGGCGGGCTGCTCAGCGGCAGCACCTTCGCGGCCGCGCGCCACTTCAGCGAGCCCAGCGACCCGATGGAGGCCGTCACCCCGGTCAGCCTGCTGCGCTCGGACCGCGCCACCGTGCTCTACGCGCTGCTGCTCGGCGCGGTACCGGGGGCCTTCACCGGCGCCTACCTCGGCGCCTCGATCAAGGACGGCCGCCGCCGCCCGCAACTGGACGACGTGACGCTGATCGACCATCTGCCGCGCGGCGTCGAGGCGCTGCTCGGGGCGGCGAGCGGCGCGCTCCTCAGTGCCACCGGGCTCGGGCTGATGGCCGCCGGTTCCAGTTCGTGGGGACGGTTCCTGACCGCCCGGATCTGGCTGGCCTTGCGCGGCCACACGCCGTGGCGCCTCGTGGCCTTCCTGGAGGACGCGCGGGACCGCGGGGTGCTGCGCGAGGTCAACGGCTACTACGAGTTCCGGCACCGGCTGCTGCAGCGTCACCTGGCCGAGCCGGTACCCGCGGCCGTCCCGCCCGCGCGGGCGGTCCCCCGTCCCGGGGCCGCCGTGCCGACGGGCACCAGCACCGGCAGCCCTCCGTAGGCCGGGGCGCCCGTTCGCCACGGCGGCCCCGGGACGGGGGAGCGGCGGGTCAACGGGAGTGGGTGTCGCCCACCGAGGTGACCGTCGCCGTGGACGGGCCGGCCGGCGCGTCGTAGGCGACCGCGTCGCCGCTGCGGCGGCCCATCAGGGCCCGGCCGAGCGGGCTGTCCGCGGTGACGACGGACGGGTCCTCGTCGTCGGCGATCTCGCCGATGTGCAGGGTCTGCGTGGTGCCGTCCGCGAACCGCACGGTCACCCTGCTGCCGACCCCCGCCACGCCCTTCGCGGGCGGGCCGGCGACGGCCGCCTGCTTGAGGCGGTCGGTGAGTTCGTCGATGCGGTCGTCCAGGCGGGTGAGGTCGTCGGCGCGCTGGAGTTCGTCGGCCTGGTCGGCACGGTCGCCCTCGTAGTCGTTGCCGCCGCGCAACGTCGCGGCGACCGCGTCCCGTTCGGCGCGCAGGTCCGCCAGGTCCTTCTCCAGGGCCCGGCGCGCGTCAGGACTGATCGGTGCGGGTTCGCCGGCCATGCGTGCTCCCGGGAAGTCGGGGACGGGCAATTCGTGACATCACGGACGTCGCACAGCATAACAGCGCCGCCCGGGCCGCGACCCGGGCCGCGGACCTCGGCGGCGGACTCGGGTGGCGGACCTGGGTGGCCCAGCCCGAGGGGCGCTCCGCAGGGGGGTGCCCAAGACTGGGACGACCCGTTCCGTGCACGGAAGGAAGCCGACCGACATGTGCCTCGACCGCAAGGACCTGGGCCTGCTGGCCCTGCGCGTGGGCACCGGTGGCGTGCTCTTCGCCCACGGCGCGCAGAAGCTGTTCGGCTGGTTCGGCGGCGGCGGGCTCGACGGCACGGAGAAGGCGATGGAGGCCATGGGGTTCCGCCCCGGCAGGCAGAGCGCCATGGCCGCCGGTGCCGGTGAGGCCGGCGGCGGGCTGCTGCTCGCGCTCGGCGTCGCCACTCCGGCCGCCGGCGCGGCCGCGGCCGGCGCGATGGCCGGGGCCACCGCCGTCCACCGCCCCGGCGGCTTCTTCGCCCAGTCCGGGGGTTTCGAGTACCCGGCCTTCCTCGGCTTCGTGGCCGCCGCCCTCGGCGTCGCCGGTCCCGGCCGCTACTCGCTCGACCACGTCACCGGCCACCGGCTGAACAGCGCGGCCATGGTCATGACGGCCTTCGCCGCGAGCACGGTCGCCACCGCCATGGTCGTCGGCCGCCGCGAGGCCGTGGTGGCCGCCCGCGCGGAAGCCGCGGCCCACGGCGAGCACGAGGACTGAACTCCCCGGTCGCGCAGGGGGATTTCACCGGCCGCGGGACCGGTCCGGTGCGGCTGTTCCGGCTACTCGTCCTCCGCGCTCCGTTCGGTGCCCGACCTCCCGGGCTCCGGGTTCAGGCCGATCTCCTCGCGCTCCTCCATGGTGCGCTCCTCGAGCTCCGCGTCGTCCGGACGCCGGGGCATGCCGCCCCTGTGCCCGGTGTCCGGGTCGCCCTCGACCGCCTTGTTCGACTTGTGGTGGTGCGCCATGGCTCATCCTTCCTCGGCGTCCCGACCCGCGGCCGTCCCGCCGTCCGGCGGACCGCCCGCGTCCTCGCGGAGACGGCTTGGTCCGCCGTCTCCACGGAGTCCGTTGCGTCTGCTGATGTGCCGCCCGGGCCGTCGTCGCCCGCGTCCCCGCGCGCCCACTCGTGACGGACCACGCAGGTCAGGACACCGTCCTGGGCGTCCGCGACGATGGTGCCGCCCGGCTCGGCCTCCCCACGCAACCCGCTGCACCAGAGGCGTCGACTCCGGGGGCATCCCGAAGGAGCGGTGGAGAAGGCCGCCGAACGGGTCGGACCGGCCGGTGGCCGAACCAAACGGGGTCGTCATGTCAGCTCCTGCTGCGGTCGGCACGGGAGAGTCGTGCCCCCTTCCACTCAAACGCCGCAGCACCGGCCCCGCAAGCCGGGACCGTACCGCCACCCGGGGCGGCGTCACGGCCCTGAGCTGCGACGTTCCCCAGCGGCGGGCATCGCACCCGTGGTCGGGGGCCCCTCCGGGCCATGACGTGTCCGACATGCAGGCCGCAACCGGCGACCGTAGCCTGTCGCGCGTACCCCGGGCCCGCCGGCCGGGCGCGCGCGAGAACGTCGGAAGGACCCCCGTGAACGCCTCTGATGTGAGCACCTCCGACAGCAGCCGTCCCCCCGAGGAGCCGTCGGTGGGGGCGGAGCCCACCGAGCCCCCGCACTTCCGGCCGTACCACCACCCCGCCGCCGGCTGGGGCGCCGCACGCAGCGTGACCAAGGTCCTGTTCGGCGAGCACACCGTCGTCGAGGGCTCGCGCGCCATCATGCGGATGAACCACGAGAACGGCGGCTTCGACTGCCCCGGCTGCGCGTGGCCCGACGACACCAAGGGCCTGCACCTCGACATCTGCGAGAACGGCATCAAGCACGTCACGTGGGAGATGACCGCGAAGCGGGTCCGTCGCGACTTCTTCGCCACGCACACCGTGACCGAGCTGGAGGAGTGGACCGACTTCGCGCTGGAGGACCAGGGCCGCCTCACCGAGCCGATGGTCTACGACGCGGCGACCGACCACTACGTCCCGATCAGCTGGAAGGACGCGTTCGACCTGGTCGGGCGGACACTGCGGGAGCTGGAGAGCCCCCACCAGGCCGCCTTCTACACCTCGGGGAGGCTCGGCAACGAGGCGACGTTCCTCTACCAGCTGATGGCCCGCGAGCTGGGCACCAACAACCTGCCCGACTGCTCCAACATGTGCCACGAGGCCAGCGGCCGCGCCCTGCAGGCCGCGCTGGGCACCGGCAAGGGCACCGCGGACCTCAAGGACTGGGAGTGCACGGACGCCCTCTTCATCATGGGCGTCAACGCGGCCTCCAACGCGCCGCGCATGCTCACCGCGCTGGCCGACGCCTATCGCCGCGGCGCGGCGATCGTGCACATCAACCCGCTGGTCGAGGCTGCCGCCACCCGCACGATCGTGCCGCACGAGTTCGTCGACATGGCCCTGTTCAAGTCGACCAGGACCAGCACCCTCAACGTCCAGCCGCGCATCGGCGGCGACATGGCGCTGGTGCGCGGCATGGCCAAGGCCATCCTGGAGCAGGCGTCGACCGACCCCAAGTCCGTGGACCGGGAGTTCGTGGAGCGCTACACCAGCGGCTTCGAGGAGTACGAGGAGGTGTGCCGGTCCACCTCCTGGGAGGAGATCGAGCGTCAGTCGGGGGTCGGCCGGGCCGACATCCTCCGTGTCGCGGGCGTCTACCGCGAGGCCGACCGCAGCATCTTCAGCTGGTGCCTGGGCCTCACCCAGCACGAGCACGGTGTGGACACGGTGCGCGAGATCGTCAACCTGCTCCTGCTGCGCGGGAACCTGGGCCGCGAAGGCGCCGGCCCCTCACCGGTGCGCGGGCACAGCAACGTGCAGGGCAACCGCACCTGCGGCATCGACCACCGTCCGACCCCGGAGTTCCTGGACCGGCTGGCGAGCGTGTGCGGCATCGACCCGCCCCGTGAGCACGGCCTGGACACCGTCCGCACCATCGCCGCCATGCACCGCGGTGACATGAAGGTCTTCATCGGCATGGGGGGCAACTTCGCGCTCGCGGCACCCGACACCCCGTACACCTACGAGGGACTGCGCAAGCTCGCCCTGACGGTGCAGGTGAGCACCAAGCTCAACCGCAGCCACCTCGTGCACGGCAGGCAGGCGCTGATCCTGCCGTGCCTCGGGCGTACGGAGAAGGACAACCAGCGCAGCGGCCTGCAGAGCACCACCGTCGAGGACTCGATGAGCATGGTGCACCGGTCCGTCGGCATGAAGCGCCCCGCCTCGCCGAACCTGCTGTCCGAGCCCGCCATCGTCGCGGGCATGGCCAGGGCCGCGCTGCCGGACAGCGACACCCCGTGGGCCTGGTACGTCGAGGACTACGACCGGATCCGCGACACCATGGCGCAGGTCCTCGACGGCTTCGAGGACTTCAACCGCCGGGTGCGGCTGCCGCTGGGCTTCCGGATCCGGCAGCCCGCCCGCGAACTGGTCTTCCTCACCCCGTCCGGGCGCGCCGAGTTCTCCAGCGCCCCGCTGCCCGACGTCGTCCCCGCGCCGGGCACCCTGGCCCTGGGCACGATGCGCTCCCACGACCAGTGGAACACCACCATCTACTCCGACAACGACCGCTACCGGGGGGTCAACAACCTGCGGACACTCATCTTCATGAACCGCGCCGACATGAGGGAGCGCGGCATCGGCGAGTTCGACCCGGTGGACATCACCAGCACCGCCCGGGACGGCAGCACCCGCTCGCTGGAGGGCTATCTCGCCGTGCCCTACGACATCCCCCGCGGCTGCGCGGCCGGCTACATGCCGGAGATGAACGTGCTGTGCTCGCTGGCCGACACCAGCACCCAGAGCGACCAGCCGATCATGAAGCACCTCAAGATCACCGTCACACTCGGCGCCGGGGCCGGCCCGGGTGCACGCTGACGGCGCGTGTGGAACGGTGGAAGCGGTGGGAGGGCCGAACGGGGGGGCCGTGAGAGGAGAGGCCATGTCGTCGAGGCGTCGCCGCAAGAAGAAGTCGCACCGCACCAAAGGCGCCAACCACGGGAAGCGTCCCGCGTCCTGAGTGCCCGGCCCGGGCGTCCGGCGTGAGCGGACGGCCCGGGCCCCGGAAGCGGAGGGCGGCGCGGCCGGAACGGCGCGCCGCCCGGTTCCGCGGCCCGCCCGCGTGCGGCCAGTGAGCTCGCGTTGGTGGGCGGGTGTCCCGCGGCGGGATCGTCGGTCAGCGGCTCGTTTCGGCCCACCGTCTGCCCCTACCGTCTCCGCGGCACGAGTCCGGTTTCGAAGGCGGTGATCGCCAGGTGGACGCGGTCCCGAGCCTCGAGCTTGGCGAACAGACGCGCGACATGGGTCTTCGCGGTCGCCGCGCTGATCACCAGCCGCTCGGCGATCTCAGTGTTCGACAGTCCCTGTCCGACCAGTGCCAGCACCTCGCGCTCCCGGTCGGTGATCCCCGCGATGGGACTCGAGTCCGCGGCGGGCCCGGCGTCCGGTCCGGGTCCGGCGTCCGGTTCGGGGGCCGCGGGGCCGGACGTTCCGGCGAAGTCCGCGATCAGCCGCCGGGTCACGCTCGGCGCGATCAGCGCGTCGCCCGCGGCCACCACCCGGATCGCTTCCAGGATCGCGTCCAGGGCCATGCTCTTGAGCAGGAATCCGCTGGCCCCGGCGCGCAGTGCGCCGTAGACGTACTCGTCGTGGTCGAAGGTCGTCAGCACCAGGACCCTGGGCGGGTCCGGCTCGGCGGTCGCCTGTCGGGTCGCCTCGATCCCGTCCACGCCCGGCATCCGGATGTCCATCACCACGACGTCCGGCCGCAGTTCACGCACCAGGCGCACCGCCTCGCGGCCGTCGCCGGCCTGGCCGACCACCTCCAGGTCGTCGGTGTCGCCGATCAGGATCCCGAGCCCGACCAGCATCAGCGGCTGGTCGTCGACCAGCAGCACCCGCACGCTCATGCCGGGAGGCTCGCCGTCACGCGGAATCCGCCCTCCGGACGCCGGCCGGCGCTGAACTGTCCGGACAGCAACGTCACCCGCTCGCGCATGCCGAGCAGGCCGAAGCCGCTCCCACCGGCCCCCGCCGCGAACCTCGGACGGCCCGGCCCGCCGCGACCGTCCTCCCCGTCGTCCACCACCTCGATCGTCACCCCTTCCGGCTCGTAACCGACCGCGACCCGGCACGTCCGCGCCCTGGAATGCCGCACCACGTTCGTCACCGACTCCTGGATGATCCGGAACGCCGACAGTTCGATCTCCTGCGGCAGTGGACGCCGCTCGCCCCGCCAGGTCACATGAACCCGCACCCCGGCGCCGGCCGTGCGTTCGGCGAGCTGCGGGACGTCGGCCAGGCTGCCGGCCGGCGCCAGCGGAGCGGCCTGCGGCATGGCGTCGTCCGGCTTGGCGCGGCGGAGCGCCCCGAGCATGCGCTGCAGCTCCAGCAGCGTCTCCCGGCTGGTGGTCTCGATGCCGGTCAGCGCCTGCCGCGTCTGCTCGGGCCTGGTCTCCACGACCCGCGCCGCCGCTCCCGACAGCACCGTGATGATCCCGATGCTGTGCGCGACGCTGTCGTGCAGTTCGCGGGCGATCCGCAGCCGCTCGGACATGACGATGCGGGCCGCGGTCTGTTCCTGCAGGGCTTCGAGGTACTCACGGCGTTTGCGGTACACCCCGCCGAAGACCCACGCGACCGCGAACCACAACGCGAGCCCACCGACCCACTGGGTCACGTCGCCGACGGACTGCCCGGGGATGTGGATGTCGTTGAGGAACCCGGCCGCGACGCCCGCGACGGAGCCGACGGCGGCAGCCTTCGGCCGCCGGACGGCGAGGTACCCGCCCAAGCCGATGAGCAGGATGAACATGATCAAGGGCCGCGCGCCGAAGGCGTCGCCGAGGACCGATTCGCCCAGGATCGCCGCGAAGACGGTCGCGGGCAGACGGCGCACCAGCAGAACCGGAAGGGCGACCGCGACCCACAGACCCAGCATCTGGACGGGCTCGAGGTCGGGGAACCGGAACAGACCGTACTCAGGGGTCGGCATCGTCAAGGGGAGCATCAGCGCGTACAGGCAGGCGGTGGCCAGCACCACGGCCTGTGACGTCAGCCGGGTCACGCGCTTCGATCTCGAGAGACGCTGGAGAAGCTGTTCCATTCAGAGATCGTATTCAGTGGGGTCGGCTCCGCGCGTCGCCCCGGGGATGTACGCCGGATACGCCCCCGGGCCGATGGCCGGGGAAGGGGTGACATCCGCCGGCCGACGCGGTGGATCGTGGTCCGTTCCTAGGTTCACGGTCATGACGAATGCACCGATGATCGATCTTCGCGACACGACGAAGAAGTACGACGACGGCCCGCCCGCACTGGCCGGTGTCACCTTGTCCGTGGCGGCTGGTGAGTGCGTGGCGATCCTCGGCCATTCCGGCAGTGGCAAGTCCACGCTGCTGAACCTGATCGCGGGTCTGGACAAACCTTCCAGCGGCACCGTGACCGTCGACGGCATCCGCGTCGACCGGCTCGGCGAGGCCGGTTCGGCGAAGTACCGCCGGGCCTCCGTCGGCCTGATCTTCCAGTTCTTCAACCTGCTGGACGACCTGTCCGTGTGGGACAACGTCATGGTTCCGGCGCAGCTGGCCGGGATGGGCAAGGCCGAAGCGAAGCGGCGGGCCGTCGAGTTGCTCGGCTCGCTGGGCATCGACCGGCATGCCAAGGCCCATCCGCAGCGGCTGTCCGGCGGGCAACGGCAGCGGGTGGCGGTGGCCAGGGCCCTGATGAACAAGCCGGCGCTGCTGCTGGCCGATGAGCCGACCGGCGCTCTGGACTCGAGCTCGGCCGAGGACGTGCGCCGGCTGCTGCTAGACCTGAACGGCGAGGGCCAGACCCTCCTGCTGGTCACCCACGACGTGCGGCTGGCCGCGAGCACCGCGCGCCGCACGATCGAGTTGGTGGACGGCGCGGTCGAGCGGGACGTCATCAACGACGGCAGCGGTGCCGGCCTGGCCGCCCGCACACCGCTGACCCGTCCGGCGGGAGAGGTCCGATGACCCTGCGCCAACCGCCGATGCCCCGGCGCGTCTTCGAGGTCGGTTTCCGGGCCATGGCCCGCCTGGTGCCGGTCGTGAGCCGGTGAGCGCCCTGGGCAAGGTCGTACGTTCCGGCGTGGGCCGCCGTCGGGTCCAGTCCCTCGTCATGGCCCTGACCACGTTCGCCGCGGTGACATCCTCAGTACTCTCCCTCGGTCTGCTGACTGTCGTGCAGGCCCCGTTCGAGCACGCTTTCCGCGCGAGGAACGGGGCGCACCTGGCGGTCCAGTTCGATGGTTCGAAGGTCACGGCCGCGCAGGCCGCCGCCACCGCTCACGCCGCCGGCGTCACCGGGGCGGCCGGGCCCTACCCGGTCGCCGCCGCCCTGGACGCGACGATCGGCATGGACTGCTCCGAGAAGGATGGGGCCGGTCACGACAACGGTCCGATCACCGTCACCACCCGGCCCGACCTGGGCAGCACCTCCGGGATGGACCAGCTGGCGCTGACCCAGGGGCGCTGGCCGACGAGCCCGGGCGAGATCGCCCTGCCGCGGCAGCACTATGCCGCCGACTGCTTCGGCGATTCGGTGGTGTTCTCCTCCCTGCCGGGCAAGCCGTCGTTCAAGGTCGTCGGTTTCGCCGACTCGGTGACCAGCAGCGCGACCGCCTTCGCCACCGCCGGCGGTTTCGCGCGGCTCACCGCTGCCGGTGCCAAGTCCGACGAGCAGATGCTCTACCGGTTCGCCGAAGCCGGGACCGCGGCCGACATCGCCGCCGACAAGCAGGCGGTCGCCACCGCCGCGCCGGCCGGCGCGGTCGAGGGAGGACAGTCGTACCTGACCGCGGAGCAGCAGGCGACCGGCAACGCCAAGGCCTACGTGCCGTTCCTGATCGGCTTCGGCATCCTCGGGCTGTTCATGTCGGTGCTGATCATCTCGATCGTGGTCAGCGGGGCTGTGGCCTCGGGAATCCGGCGCATCGGGATTCTGAAATCGTTGGGCTTCACCCCTTCGCAGGTGGCCCGCGCCTACACCGCGCAGGCCATGATCCCGGCGACCATCGGTTTGGTGCTCGGCACGGTTTTCGGCAACCTCCTGGCCGTGCCGATCCTGGGCGGGGCCACCCAGCAGCTCGGCGCGGCCAGTGCGGCCGGTGCCACGATCCCGTTGTGGGTCAGCGCCGTGGTGCCGCTGGGCATCCTGCTGATCGTCGGCGTCACGGCGTTGGTCCCGGCGCTGCGGGCCGGCCGGATGCCGACGGTGCGGGCCCTGGTGGTCGGCCGCGCCCCCAGAGCCGGGGGCGGTCAGGCGGCGCAGCGTCTGGCCTCCCGGCTGCCGCTGCCCCGGGCCATGTCGTTGGGGCTGGCCCAGCCGTTCGCCCGGCCGGCCCGGGCCGTACTGGTCGGTGCGGCGGTGCTGTTCGGCGTCGTGACTGTCACGTTCGCGGTGGGGCTGGAGACCGGGTTCAACAGGTACCTGGACGCCAGCACCTCGGGCTTCGACGTCGCGTCGGAGTTCGTGGAACCCACCGCCGACGTGGGCGTGCCCTGGGGTCTCTACGGCCCCGACGACCCGCGCGACCCGCACCTGGACGCCGCCGAGGTGGCCGCCGCGCTCGCCGGGATCCCGGGCACGAAGGCCGCGTTCGGCTGGGGCGACAGCGGCGCGACCATGGTCGCCGCCCCGCCCGGCGGCGAACCGGCGAAGGTGTTCACGGTCACCGGCGACTTCTCCTGGACGCACCTGGAGCTGCTGTCCGGCCGCTGGTACTCGGCGCCCGGCGAGGCCGTGGTCGGCGACAAGCTGGCCACGGCGGCGGGGATCCACGTCGGTGACGACGTCACCGTGGTGCAGCAGAACAGGCAACTGCCGCTGAAAGTCGTCGGCATCAACTTCGACACCAACCAGGGCGACTACACGCTCATGACGGATGCTGCCACCTTCACCGCCGCCGGTCTGACCCCGCACATCGACCAGTTCAACGTCGAGCTGGCCTCGAACGTCAACGGAACGGACTGGTCCACCGCGGCCGCCGCCGCGCTGACCCCGCTGGACGCCTCGGTCCAGCCGAACAACGATGAGGGCAAGAACATCGTGGTGATCACCATGGGCGCCCTGGTGGCCACGCTCACGCTGATGATGGTCGCGGTCGCCGCGCTCGGGGTGCTGAGCACGGTGGTGCAGGACACCCGGGAGCGGGTCCATGATCTGGGGATCCTCAAGGCCCTCGGGATGACACCCCGGCAGACCATCGCGATGGTCCTGACCTCGGTGACCCTCACCGGCCTGATCGCCGGGCTGATCGGGGTCCCGCTCGGGGTCGCGGTGGAGAAGGCGACGCTGACCCCGATGGGGAACGCGATCGGCCGGCACCTGCCGCCGAGCGTGACCCACACCTACACCGCCGGGCTGCTCATCCCCCTGCTGGCCGGCGGGATCGTGATCGCCCTGCTCGGGGCACTGCTGCCGGCCGGCTGGGCGGCCCGGTCGCGGACCGCCACCGCGCTGCGGACCGAGTAGGACCGAGCGGAGCCAAGCAGGACCAACCAGAGCCGCTGGTCGCCGCGGCAGAAGCGGTGTTGGGCGGTGCACGGCCGGCAGGAACGCCCATGCCGACCTCCCCCGGTTGATCCCCTCGGGAGGTCGGCATTCCGGGCTCAGTGCGGTCAGTCCTGGGCCAGGTGGGACTTGACGTCGTCGTAGCCGGCCGTGCCGCCGGTCCCGGCGGGGCCGTAGACCAGGTGCATCACTCCGGTGGTGAAGGCCTGCGAGGACAGCAGCGCCAGCGGGATCGGCGGCGTGCCCTCGTCGAAGAGCCGCAGGCCCTTGCGCACCGCGATCGGGTGCACGAACAGGTTGAGCTCGTCGAGCAGGCCCGCCGCGAGGAGTTGCCGGACGAGCGAGACCGAGCCGCTGAGCCCGATGTCCCCGCCCGGCTCGTTCTTCAGCGCGGTCACCGCCTCGGTGAAGTCGCCCCGCAGCTGCTCGGAGTTGCGCCAGGTGAACTCCAGCGGGCTGCGTGACACCACGATCTTGCGGACATCGCCGAGGCTCTTGGCGAAGGCGGCGTCCTCGCCCCCCGCGGCCTCCCGCTCGGGCCACGCGCCGGCGAAGCCGTTGTAGGTGACGCGCCCGAACAGCATGGTGTCGGCGGAGCCGAGGCTCGCCGAGACCGCGGCGCCCATCTGGTCGTTGTAGTAGGGGAAGTGCCACTGGTCGGGCGCCTCGACCACGCCGTCGAGTGCCATGAACAGGCCCGCGCTGATCTTGCGCATGTCGTCCTCCTCGGTCACCGGGCCGCGTGGCCCGGAAGACGTCCACCGGTGTGTCTCCTGTCCGTGCAGACCGGGGCCCGCCGGCAAACTCATCGGTACCGGCCCCTGCGGCCACATTCTGGAAGCCGGGCCCGCCGGTGCCGGTGAGCGCGGCCGCGGTGGTGGCGACAACCCGCCGTCCGGGCGCGTCCGCACGGGTGCGACGGTGGGACGGAGTGCCTTGACGGTGACCTCTGTGAACGCTAACAATGGGGCATCACGGATCGGAGAGCCATGTCCCAGACCGCGGAGAGCACCGGCCCTCGCCGGGCCCCCACCATGGCGGACGTCGCGAAGGTCGCCGGAGTCTCACACCAGACCGTGTCCCGGGTGCTGAGCGACCACCCCAACGTCCGCGACACCACGCGCGCAGAGGTGCAGCGGGCGATCGAGCAGCTCGGCTACCGCCGCAACTCCTCGGCGCGCGCCCTGGTGACGCGCCGCACGCTCACCCTCGGCGTGGTGGCCTGCAACCCGACGCTGTTCGGCCCGGCCAGCACGCTGTTCGGTCTGGAGGAGGCCGCCCGCGGCGAGGGGTACATGGTCTCCGCGGTGACCCTCCGCGCCTACACCGCGAAGGCGCTGGAGGACGCCATCGACCACCTCAGCGACTGGGGTGTCGAGGGCATCGTCGTCATCGTCCCGCACCGCGCGGCCGTCGACGCCCTGGCCGAACTGCGGCTGCCCTTCCCGGTGGTGACCGTCGAGGGCGGGCACTCCCTGCCGATATCCGGCGTCTCGGTCGACCAGGACCTCGGTGCCCGGCTGGCCACCGGCCACCTGCTGGCCGCCGGCCACAGCACGGTGTGGCACGTCTCCGGCCCCTCGGACTGGCTTGAGGCCGAGGCCCGCGTCCAGGGCTGGCGCGCCACGCTGGAGGAGGCCGGCGCCGAAGTGCCGCCGCCTCTCGTCGGCGACTGGACCCCGCTGTCCGGCTACCGGGCCGGGCAGGAGCTGGCCGGACGCGTCGCCTCGGGCCGGGCCCGCCGCAACTCACCCGACGTCTCGGCGGTGTTCGTGGCCAACGACCAGATGGCGCTGGGCGTCATGCGCGCGTTCCGCGAGGCCGGGCTCTCGGTGCCCGGGCAGGTCGCGATCGCCGGGTTCGACGACATCCCCGAGGCCGAGTTCTTCGCACCACCGCTCACCACCGTCCGCCAGGACTTCGCCGCCGTAGGCAAGGCCAGCATCTCCCTGCTGACCAGCCGGCTCGACTCCGCGGCCCGCACCGAGCCGGAGCGGGTGGTGATCGAGCCTCGGCTCATCGTCCGCAGCAGCACCGTGTCCTGAGCGTCCCGCACGTCCTGGTCACCCCTGCCCGGCCCGCAGCACACCGCACGTCACCGGCGTTCCGCACGCCTGAACGCCCCGGCTTTCCGCACGTCCTGAACTCCCGCAGGTCCCAAGGCCCGGGTCCACCGGTGCCCGCTCCCACTGGAGACAGCCATGACGACCGCCGCACCCACCGTCACCGT
>NZ_FODD01000087.1 GCF_900110255.1 Actinacidiphila rubida | reverse complement strand
CATGGGCTTCGACCTGGCGCAGTACGGGCTCATCGCGATCGGCGAGTCGCTGGTCATCCTCACCGGCGGCATCGATCTGTCGGTGGGCGCCCTGCTGGGCACCAGCGTCATCCTGATGTCCTGGTTCAACGTCAGGGCCGGGCTGCCGCCGGTCCTCGCGATCCTGGTCACCCTGCTGATCGCCGGCGCGGTCGGGCTGGTCCACGGACTGGCCGTCACCCGGCTGAAGATGCCCCCGTTCGTCGTCACCCTCGTCACCTACACCGTCGCGCAGGGCGTCACGCTGGCCATCACCTCCGGCACCTCCATCACCGGCATCGGCGGGACGTTCAGCGACCTGGGGCAGACGTACGTCGCGCAGGTGCCGCTGCCGCTCGTCGTCTTCCTCGTGGTGGCCGTCGCCGCCTGGTTCTTCCTCGAACGCACCTACGCGGGGCGCCAGGTGTACGCGGTCGGCGGCAACCCGGAGGCGGCCCGGCTGGCCGGCATCCGCGGTGACCGCCGGGTGGTCTCCATGTACGTCACCAGCTCGCTGCTGTCCGCGTTCGCCGGGATCATGGTCCTCGGCCGGATGGGTGTCGGCTCGGCCAGCGGCGTCGGTGTCGGGTGGGAGCTGTCGGCGATCGCCGCCGCCGTCATCGGCGGCGTCAGCCTCACCGGCGGGCAGGGCCGGATCCTCGGCATCGTGGCGGGCACCGTGCTGCTCGAACTGATCAACAACGGCCTGACCACACTGCAGATCAACGCCAACTACACCAACATCGTGCTGGGTTGCGTCCTGGGCCTGGCCATCACCGCGGACCGGCTGCGCGCCAGAAGCGTGGCCGGGCGCGGCTGAACCGCACGCGCGGCCGGGACCGCGCGGCACGGGCCGGGCGCACGGGCACACCCTGGCGTACCCGGCGCCCCACGCCCCCCTCGCGCCGTCCCGGCCGCCCTCCCGAGCAGCGCCGCTGCCCGAGCGGCGTCCCCCCACATCCAAGGAGGAAACCGATGTCCTCATCGCCAACCGCCAGGCTGGTGCGCCGGTTAAGGACCTGGGCGCTCAGCGCCGCGGCGGCCACCGTGCTCGTCGCCGGAGTCCTGGCCGGCGCCGCCGCACCGGCACCGGCGGCCGGTTCGCTGCCCTGCGACATCTACGCGTCCGGCGGCACGCCCTGCGTGGCCGCGCACAGCACCACCCGCGCCCTGTACTCGGCCTACAACGGGCCGCTCTACCAGGTCAGGCGCGCCTCGGACAACAGCACCCGCGACATCGGGCTGCTGAGTTCCGGCGGCTACGCCAACGCCGCCACGCAGGACTCGTTCTGCGCCGGCACCACCTGCGTGATCACCGTCATCTACGACCAGTCCGGGCGCGGCAACAACCTCACCCAGGCGCCCGGCGGCGGCGCGGCCGGCGGCCCCGACAACCTCGCGAACGCCACCTCCGCGCCCACCACGGTCGGCGGCCACAAGGCCTACGGGGTGTTCGTCGCACCCGGCACCGGGTACCGCGACGACCACACGTCGGGCATCGCGACCGGCGACCAGTCCGAGGGCATGTACGCGATCCTCGACGGCACCCACTACAACGGCGGCTGCTGCTTCGACTACGGCAACGCCGAGACGAGCAACAACGACACCGGCAACGGCCACATGGAGGCCATCTACTTCGGCAACATCAAGGTCTGGGGCTACGGCGCCGGCAACGGCCCCTGGGTGATGGCCGACCTCGAGAACGGCCTGTTCTCCGGCGTCGACCAGCACTACAACGCCAACGACCCGACCGTGAACCACCGTTACCTGACGGCCATGGTCAAGGGCGGTGCCAACCAGTGGGCGATCCGCGGCGGCGACGCGCAGTCCGGCGGCCTGTCCACGTTCTACAGCGGCGTGCGGCCCAACGTCAGCGGCTACAACCCGATGCACAAGGAAGGCGCGATCATCCTCGGCATCGGAGGCGACAACAGCAAGGGTTCGGCCGGCACCTTCTACGAGGGCGCGATGACGTCCGGCTATCCGTCGGACGCGACCGAGAACGCCGTCCAGGCCGACATCGCGTCCGTCGGCTACGCGACGACGTCCACGGGCACCGGCGGTCTCACACCGGGGCAGCGCCTCTCGCTGCGGGCCACGACCGCCTGCTGCACCTCCGACTACCTGCGCCACGACGACGCCGACAGCAACGTCGCCATCTCCGCGATCTCGTCGTCCAGTTCGGCCACCGACAAGGGCGACGCGACCTGGATCGTGCGGGCCGGACTGTCCAACAGCGCCTGCGTGTCCTTCGAGTCGGGGAACGACGCGGGACAGTACCTGCGGCACTCCAACTTCCAGCTGCGCCTCAACGCCAACGACGGCTCCTCGCAGTTCGCGCAGGACGCCACCTTCTGCCCGCAGGCCGGAAACAACGGCCAGGGCCTGTCGTTCCCCGCCGTGAACTACCCCGACCACTTCATCCGGCACTACGGCTACACCGTCTACCTCGCGACCGACGGCGGCTCCAACGCCTGGGACAGCGCGACCTCCTGGAGCGACGACACCAGCTGGGCCGTGGCCCAGCCCTGGGCCTGACCTCCAGGGCCGAGCACGCGGCCGAGCGGCCGCCGCCTCCCCCCACCGCGGGGCCGCACCGCAGAGCCGGTGCGGCCCCGCCGGCGCACGCGACGCCGGACGTCGGGCGTGGCGAGCACGGACACCCGGTCGGCGCCGGAACAACGCGGGCGCTCATGGGCTGAGCGGACCGTGCCCCCCGTCCGCGGGCGCCTCCTGCCCGACCCGCCCGGCCAGCCGCTCCACCGCCGTCGCGACCGCCCCGGGGTTCGAGATCATCGTCAGATGGCGGGCCCCCGGAATCAGGGTGGGCGCGGGCGCGCCGACACGGCGGGCGGTCTGCTCCGGGCTCTGACGCGAGAACACGTCGTCCGAGGCCCCGAACACCACCGCCTTGGGGATCGGCACGGCGGCCAGCAGGGCCACCCGTGCGGCCGGCAGGCCGGGCACGCCCGCGCCGAGCATGCTCCACAGCGCGCCCTCGGCACCCGCTACCTGAAGGGGCCGCCGCCACTGGTCCACGCCCGCACCGTCCAGCGGTGGGCAGCCGGGCCCGCACTGTGCGTCGTACAGCCCGCGGATCACGGCGTCGGTGCTCAGGCCGAGCCGCAGCAGCGACGTGCGGTACGGGTCGACCAGCACGTACTTCAGCGCCGACGGCGGCCCGGCGCCCGTGTCGAGGGCGTCGCCGTCCAGCAGCATCACGCCGCCGATCCGTCCCGGCGCGCGCAGCGCCGCCTCCGTGACGACCGCCGCGCCGCTGGAGTGCCCCACGAGCAGCGGGCGCGCGGCGCCCCGGCCGCTCAGGCGCATCGCGTCCAGGAACCCCAGCAGCTGCCGGGTGAAGTGGTCGACGGTGTACGGGCCGCGGCGCTGGCTGTACCCGTCGCCGGTCAGGTCGAGCGCGTACACGCGATGGTCCCGGGCCAGCAGCGGCGCCAGCCGCGACCAGGTGTCCACCGTCTCGAAAGCGCCGTGCACCAGCACCACGGGCGTGCCCGCAGTGCCCCACTCCTGGTACCGCGTACGGACGTCCCCGGCCTGCACGTAGGACAGCCCCGGCGGCGGAGCGGCACGCCCCGACGTGAAGCCGTTGTAGGCGAGGGAGGCCACGGTGACCGCCGCCCAGAGCACGGCGCAGCCCAGGGCGACGCGCCGCAGCCACCGCCGCAGGCGCGGACGCCGGCCGGGACCGGGCGCGACGTCCGTCCCGTGGGCGCCCGCGCGGCGGAGGCGCGACGGATGGGGCGGGCGGGGCAGGCGGAGGGTCGGCATGGGCGACAGCTTGGTCCATCCGCCGACCGCCGGGCATCGTGCCCCGGAAGTCCGTGACCGTACTCCCGCGGAAGTAGCGGCCGGCATGCTGCTCCCGCGGGCTCAGCCCAGCACGGCCCGCAGCCATGCGGCCGTGGCGGCGAGGGAGGCGGGCGCGTCGAACTCGGCGTCCTCGTGCCCCGCGCCGGCCAGCAGTTCGAAGCGGCTGCGGGCCCCGGCGTGACTCAGCGCCTGGTGGAGCGCGAACCCCTGGGACGGCGGCACGATCCGGTCCCGGTCGCCGTGCGCGATCAGGAACGGCGGTGCCTGCGCCGACACCCGGTCGAGCAGGCTCAGGCCGGCGGCCCGCGCGGCCAGCTCCGCCGGGTCGTCGAGGCCCAGCAGGTCCGCCTCGAACCGGAACGGCAGGAGGCGCGCCTCGACGGAGCTGCGGGACGCCGAGGCCACCAGGTCGGCCTGGCCGAACCAGTGCACCACCGCCTGCACGGCGCTGGACCGGTCGAGGTTCCCGCCGACCTCGCCCTCCAGCTCCCGGTCGCCCGCGGACAGCGCCAGCAGCGACCCCAGGTACGCTCCCGCGGACGCGCCCCACACGCCGATGCGTTCCGTCGGCAGACCCAGGCGCTCCCCGTTCGCCCGCAACCAGCGCACGGCGCCCTTGAGGTCGTGCACCTGGTCGGGGAAACGGGCATCGGGCACGAGCCGGTAGTCGACCGAGACGACCGTCACCCCGAAACCCGCGAGCGGCGCCAGCCGCGTCCCCCCGTCCTCCCCGCGGCTCCCCCTGCTCCAGCCGCCGCCGTGCGCGTACACCACGACGGGGCCGCCGCCCCGGTACACGTCCAGCCGCAGGTCCAGCCCTCCGGGCCGCCCGTACACCAGCGCCCGCTCCACCTCACCCGGCCCACTCGTCACCCGCCCCAGCCTAGAGACGCCGCCGCCCCCTCGCCGGGACCGACGCCCCGTCAGCGGCCGGCCCCCGGTGCCGGGCGGGCGTGACCGCGGGCGCCGGCCCGGCGCGCCCGCGACGGGGCGGCCGGGCGGCGCCCGCGGGGGCGGTCAGCAGTCGGGGATGACCGTGCCGTTGTTGTCCTTGGCCTCGTCGTTGCCCCACTTGGAGAGGTAGTACGCCGAGACGTACTGACCGGCGGGGCCGACGTCCGGGTCGGTGCGCAGCCACCAGTGGTTGTACGAGGTGCTGGTGCCGACCATGCGGCCCCACGCCTTGCAGTAGACGTAGTTGGTGCCCGCGTACAGGGTGCCGGTCTGCGCCGTGCTCGTCGGCGACGCGTAGACGGAGGCGCTGGCGAAGGTGTCCGCCCAGTACTTGCCGGCCGGCGCGGAGGAGACCCCGAAGGTGACGTCGACCCAGTCGTTGTCCGTCATGCCGAGGCCGTCCCAGAAGGTGCCGTCGGCGAGGTCGATGCCGGCGGGGTTGGAGACGGCGCGGCCGAACTGGTCGTGGCCGCCGTTGTAGCCGGTCTGGTAGGCCGCCTGGGCCTCGGGCGTGCCCTGGGCGAGGTCGCCCCACGACTCGCGCACCCCGGCGGGGTTCCAGTAGTCGTCCGTGGTGTTCCACGGGCCGACGTCCCAGATCGGCGCGGTCTCGCAAGCGCTGCCGTGGCACACCCGCACCTGGTAGGTGGTGCTGCCGAGGGAGTCCAGCAGGGCCCGCGAGGGAAGTGCCACGAAGTGGTCCCGGCTGGCGATCACGTGGCCGTTCGCGGTCGTGCCGCCGACGAGGCCCTCTCGGGTGGCGTAGACGCGGTAGGTGACGGACGTCAGGGGCGCCGTCTGCGGCTGCGCGGTCAGCGGGGTCGCTGCGGGCGACAGCCGCACCGCGGACACCTCGGGCGCCGCGGAGCCGGCCGGCCCGCCCAGCACGACCCGCACCTGGACGGTCGCGACGGGCGCGGGGAAGGCGACCGGGCTGCCGGCCCTGGCCGTCGTCCACTGGCTCCACCGGCCGGACGCGTCCAGGCCGCGGACGTCGGTCTCGACGGTGGAACCGGCCGGATGCGTCGCCGTCGTGTCGACGGCCAGCGCGGAGACGTCCCGGCCGAGGTCCGAACTCGGCGCGGTGTACTCGGCGTACGAGCGGTCCGCCGGCATCGCGGCGGGGTGCGACCGCGTGTCGCGGACCGTCAGCCGGCCGTCCGACAGCACCGTGTTGGCGCTGTCCGCGGCCGGCGCCGCGAGGTCCACCGACCAGCTCGTGCCCGCCGGGGCGGCCGGCTCCGGCGCGCTCCGTGCCTGCGCCACGCCCTGGAGCGCCAGCGATCCCAGGAGCGCGCTCAGGGCGGTCAATATGAGGGGAGTGCGTCGCCTCGACGCGTGCATGTGCACCTCGCAGCTTCATTCGTCCGACGTGGGGGGGTACGAAAGTGACAGCGCTTTCCGTGCGGAGCGCAGGGAGGCTATCCGTGGCGCGCAAGCGGCCACAAGAGTTGATGAAGACATGGCAAGCAGGCGTGGCGAGAACACGTCCGACCCGCTCGGGGCGGGACCGAACGCGGGTGTGACCTCACACGAGGCGCGGGTCAGCGCGGCTGGAGCCGGAGCGTCGTCGCCCGGGCCCCGTCCGCCACCATCGGTGCCACGTAGTTGCTGTAGCGGCTGTACTTGGACCGGTAGGCCGCGTCCACACGGTGGTTGACGACCGGGTCGGTCTCCTCCGTGAACGTCACGTCCTTGGCCAAGCCGCTGCTGGTGATCCGCCCCGCGTGAGTCGAGCGGGCCGCCTGGTACCAGGCGCCGCCCGTCCCGCGCCAGGACCGCACGTACAGGTCGTCGCCCTCGCGCACCACCCAGATGGTGGTGGGCGGGCGCAGGGTGCCGTCGCTCTCCAGCGGCGCGACGTCCAACTCGTCGGTGCCGTCGATCCGGTCGAGCTCTGCGGCGGTCCAGGCGGTCATCTGCGGTTCTCCTCGATGGTGGGCACGCGGGGCCGGTCCCGGACCGAACGGCCGCGGGCCCGCCGGGTTCCAGCCTGGCGGGCCGACGCGCGTGCGTGCGGCTTATACGGGTCCATACGGGTCGCCGCGGCCTCGCCCACGCGAGTGGCCGCGCAGCGCCCGCAACGCCGCGGGGCCGGGGCTCATCACGTCCGAGTCCGGGTTCCGGGTTCCCCGGCCTCGTCCCGGTCCGCGTCAGGGGCGGGCGGCGGCGGTGCGCGGCCCGGCGTACTCGGCGTCGCTCACGTACTCCGGCCACCGCACGTCGTCGGTCTCCCAGAGCGCGAGATGCACCATGAAGCGGTCCGGTGCCGCCCCGTGCCAGTGGTCCTCGCCGGGCGGGGTCCCCACCACGTCACCGGGGTGGGCCTCGAGGACGCGTCCCCCGCGGGCCTGGACGAGCGCGATGCCCTCGACGACGTACAGGGTCCGGCCGAGGCCGTGGGAGTGCCAGGCCGTGCGGGCGCCGGGAGCGAAGCGGACCGCGTTGGCCCGCATCCGTCCGGGCTCCTCCGCCGGCAGACCACGTCGGCCCAGGCGTCCCCCGTGAACCACGCGTCACCCGCCGAAGGTGAAGCCCGCCAGCCGCTGCTCCCCGGCCAGTTCCACACGCAGGTCGTGAACTCTCGAGCAGGGAAGGGCGAGTTCGCCGGTGACCGTCGTCCAGGCGTACCGGTCGCCCGTGCCGGGGACGGGCAGGGCGGCCAGCCGGGTGCTGCCCGCCCACACCTCGAGGCGGCCCTCACCCTCACCGGTGCGGGAGACCTCGGCCGTGACGGTGCGGGCTCCGGTCACCTCCACGGAGCGGAACAGGAGCGTGGCCGGTGCGGCGGCGTCGGCGGGGGCGACCGCGTCGCCCGCGGCGCGGGTGGCGTCCACCAGCGCCGCGTTCGCGCCGTCGTCGAAGTCCGCCGCGGCGAACCGCCGTCCCACCGCCTCGCGCGGCCGGGGCACCGGGCCGGTGACGGTCAGGGGCGCGACGAGCGTGACGTCGCCGGCCGAACGGGCCGCCAGCACCTCGTGTCCGCCGGGGTCGACGGTGAACGCGCCGCCGGCCACGGACCAGCGCGCGAGCGACTCCGCGACGTCCAGGGTGAACGCCGCCCCGCGTGACTCGCCCGGCCCGAGACGCACCTCGCGGAAGTCGGCGAGTCGGAGCAGCGGTGCCTCGTCACGGGCGTGCAGGGCACGGACGTACAGCTGCACGGTCTCGGTGCCGGGCCGGTCACCGGTGTTCGTGACGGTCACGGACGCGGTGACCTGGCCGTCCTCGGCGACGAGGCCGCCGCTCAGGCGGAGCCCGCCGTGCGCGAACCGGGTGTACGACAGCCCGTGGCCGAACGGGTGGAGCGGTTCGGCCCGGTGGTACTGGTACGTCCAGCCGGCCTTGATGATGTCGTAGTCCAGCCGGTCGGGGAGCGTGTCGTCGCCTCGGTACCAGGTCTGGGGGAGGCGGCCGGACGGGTCCGCGTCGCCGAGCAGCACCGCGGCGAGGGCCCGGCCGGTCTCCTGGCCGCCGTGCGACGTCCACAGCACCGCGGGCAGGTGCGCGTCCGCCCAGTCGACGGCGTACGGGTAGCTGCTCATCACCACCAGCACGGTCTGCGGCCGCACGGCGGCGACCGCGCGCAGCGGCCGCTCCTGCGCGGGCGGCAGGGCCAGGCCGGCGCGGTCCTGGGTCTCGCGGCCGTTGATGTGCGGGTCGTTGCCGAACACACGACGACGACGGTGCCGGCGCGCTCGGCGGCACCGACGGCCGCGGCCACGCCGCCACGCAGCACCATCAGGGTGAAGCGTTCGGCGTCCGCCGGGTCCTCCGAGGACATGGCGACGTCCCCGGTCGCCGCGTCGAGGACCGCGTACCGTCCGGTGAGGACGCTGCGCAGCAGCTCGCCACCGCCGGGCGCCGCCTCGAGGCGGAACGTCTCGTGGACGTCCCAGCCCCCGGGCAGGCGGCGGTCGGCGGTCACCGAAGCGTCCTCGTTGAGTCCGGCGTAGCGGCCGGTGCCGGCGTTGCGCAGCGTGAGGACGCCCAGGTCCCAGTCGAACAGGTCGAACTGCGCTTCCCCGCCCACCGGTTCGGCCCCCGCCGTGTCGCCCCTACCGCCGTCGGAGCGGGCGGCGGTCAGGCGTCCACGGGGGCCGGCGGCGATCAGCGGCGCTCCCGTCGACGCGGCGCGCAGCGCGATCGGGTCCACACCCTCGACGGTCTCGACGGTGCCGCCGCGCCCGGCGGCCGCCACGGCCAGTCCGGCCGCGGCGGTGATCCGGTACGGCATCGTCCCGCTGTACCAGTCCTCGAACAGCGTGTCGGCGAGCGGTCCGACGACCGCGACGCGGCCGGTCCCGGACAGCGGCAGCAGGCCGTCGCGGTTGCGGAGCAGCACGATCGTGCTGGGGCCGCCCTCGGGTCCGGAGACCCGTGGACCCGTAGCGCCGGATGCGCCGGATGCGCCGGACCCCCGGCCCCCGCCCGGAACCGGGGACCGCCGCGGCCCGTCCAACGGGCATGGGTGGGACGAGGACTTGGGGACGGCGCCGGACGGCCTGCGTGACGGCGGCCGTGGCGGGCGCGGGGTTGCTGCTGGTCGGCTGCGGGGATGTCGGGTCGGGCGGCGCCTGCCCGATGTGGCGCGGGATCCCGACGATCACGGTGGACGCCGCGCCCTACGTGCGGGCGCATCCCGGGCGGGCCACGACCATGCGCGTCTGCCTCGTGGACGTCGGCAACGCCTGTGACGCGGCCTCCGCGGCCGGCCGGAGCGTGGCGGTGAACGCCCAGCAGGCGGTGTTCCGCCTGGGCCACCTCGACTCGGGCACGTATCGCGTGCGCGTGGTGCTCGCGGACACTGCCGGGCACTCCGTCCTCGACACCACGGGAAAGCTGGTGGTGCACCACACGGACGGCGGCCGCTGCAAGAACCTGGTCGGCGACCACGGAACGAGCCGGGTCGACGCGGGCGGCCGGATCACCACGACCTGACCGCCGGCGTCCCGCCGGTGGCCGCCGATCAGTGGGCGGGGTCCAGCGTCAGCTTGAACCCGACGTGGCTCGCGCGGAACCCGAGCCGCTCGTAGAACCGGTGGGCGTCGGTGCGGCCGGCGTCCGAGGTCAGTTGCACCATCGCGCAGCCGCGCTCCCGCGCCTGCTCCACGCACCACGTGATCAGGGTGCTCCCCAGGCCCGTCCCGCGGGCCGCACTGCCGATCCGCACCGCCTCGATCTGCGCGCGCGTCGCCCCCCGATGGGACAGCCCCGGCAGATACGTCAGCTGCGCGGTCCCGACGACCATGCCGTCCCGCTCCGCCACCGCCAGCACGTGCTGCGGGTCCCCGGCGATCTCCGCGAACGCCGCCTCGTACGGCCGCAGGTCCTCCGGCGACTCCCGCAACCGCCCCAACTCGTCGTCGGCGAGCAGCGCGACGATGGCCGCCACGTCGCCGGCGCCCGCGGCCCTGATGGTGATCTCGTTCATGCCCCCACTCCATCACAGCCCCACCATGCGATAGACCTGGGGGTTCACCGGGGGGAAGGGGTCGAGGGCGGCATGAAGAGGGCGGCTACGGGGGCACTGCTGGGACTGGCGTTCGGGGACGCGATGGGTTTCCCGACGGAGTTCAACAGCATGGCGCAGATCGAGGCGAAGACCGGACCGTGGCGGAGCATGCCGCTGCCGCTCGCCTCCGGACGCGCCTACGTCACGGACGACACGCAGATGACGCTGGCGCTGGGCGAGGGCCTTCTCGACGCGCTCGCCGGCGGCCCGCTCACCGCGGCAAGGATGGAGCCGCCGGTGCGGCGGCGGTTCGTGGACTGGTGCTTCGCCGACGACAACGACCGTGCACCCGGCGGAACGTGCCTGCGCGCCTGCGAGGCGCTGAGCAGGGGCGGACGCTGGCAGGACGCCAGCGAGATCGGGTCCAAGGGGTGCGGGGCGAACATGAGGGTGGCGCCGCTCGGCCTCGTGCCCGGGCTCGACGCCCGGCAGCGCTCCGGCGCGGCGCAACTGCAGGCGGCTCTGACGCACGGCCACCCCACGGCACTGGCGGCCGCGGACCTGACGGCGGAGGCCGTCCGGCTCCTGGCGGGCGGCGCGGAACCGGCGGACCTGGTGCCGGCGCTCACGGCGTACGCCACGGGCAGCCGGTCGGCCTATCGCGCCGACTGGCTCGGTGACCTGGCGGCGCGGGCCCACGACGAGAGTCCCGCCGCCTTCGCGGCGCGCGGCTGGGACGCATGCCTGCGTGCCCTGGGCCGGCTGGAGGAGGCGCTCGCCGACGCGGATCCGGAGGCCGATCCCTGCCTGGCCACGGGCGCGGGCTGGGTGGCCGAAGAGGCGCTGGCGACCGGCCTGTACTGCTTCCTGATGCTGGCCGACGACCCGCCCGCCGTGATCCGCAGGGCCGCGTACTCCTCGGGCGACTCGGACTCCGTCGCCGCGCTGTCCGGCGCGTTCGCGGGGGCGTACCACGGGGCGGACGCGTGGCCCGGGGACTGGGTGCGGGACATCGAGTACCGGGAGCGGCTGCTGGCGCTGGGGCGGGCCTGGGACGTCTGAGCGCGGGAGGCGGGGGCGACGGCCACCCGGGCTCGAAAGTTTCGGATTGACGTTTCCGCGTCCTGATCGACTTCGCCTCCGCCTCCGAATTCCACGCGCGGGCATCCTGCCTCTCGTGGCCGCTGAACTGCTCCGATGGGATCGTGCGCCACGGCAACTCATGGCGATCGTTTCGGAGTTGGTGTCGAAACTGTTGACAGTGGTCGGCGGCGGACCAACACTGGGCGCCGTCGGCAGGGCGTCACTCCTGCCGATCCGGGTCACCTGGTGGCCCGTTCGGCCGGTCGCCGGGCGCACGGTGGCCGGCCGGTCGTACCGGCGCCATGCACGAGCCGACCCGCGGTCGCCGTCGCCCCGATCCACCGACCGCCGCGGCGTCGGGCCGTGCCGCCTGCCCCCCACCCGCCTCAACGAGGAGGAAGCGCGCACATGAACGACATCCTCGCCCCACGCACGAACCCCGGAGCCGGCCGTCTGAGGCTGCTCCTCAGCAGCGTCTGCGCCATCGTCCTGGTCGCCGTCGCCGCACTGGTCCTGCCGGGTACGGCCAACGCCGACACGGTCGTCACGTCGAGTCAGACCGGCACCAACAATGGGTACTACTACTCGTTCTGGACCGACGGCGGCGGCTCGTCGTCGATGACGCTGGGCTCCGGCGGCAACTACAGCACCTCGTGGAGCAATGTCGGCAACTTCGTGGCCGGCAAGGGCTGGAGCAACGGCGGCCGCCAGACCGTGAACTACTCCGGCAGCTTCAACCCGTCCGGCAACGCCTACCTGTCGCTGTACGGGTGGACCACCAACCCGCTCGTCGAGTACTACATCGTCGACAACTACGGCACCTACCGGCCGACCGGCACCTACAAGGGCACCGTCACCAGCGACGGCGGCACGTACGACATCTACGAGACGCAGCGCGTCAACGCGCCC
>NZ_FODD01000073.1 GCF_900110255.1 Actinacidiphila rubida | reverse complement strand
CCGCCGCCAACACCGGGGAATGACCAACATCAACTGACGCAAGGGGTTCACTTTCACCTGCCGGAAGTGGGTCACGATTCAAGCGTCGCCGACAGTAGTGGAAGGACAGAAGACGTGCGCTTGCTCGATGACCTTCAGGAAGGTCTTGCGAGGCGGTACCGCCAGATCGTCAACTCCAGGCGGCAGAACTTCGGCCACGAGGTGAAGTACGCCGCCGACTGGATCGGCAAGCAGCCGCTCCTCGCCGCGATCATCGCCGAAGCTCGCCACGTCGAGGAGCCACCACCTCTGCCGGGTTGGCTGGACAAATGCGAGGAAGAGCTCGGCATGGTCTGGCCGACGGACACAGAGGAAGGCCGGGCCGTTCTCCTCTGGAATCTGCTGAGCAGTCTTCAGCCCGATCAAGCGGAAGACCTGGCGGTCCGGATCTACAGTCGGACGCACGACAGGGACATCGACAACATGGTCCGCAGGCTTGCCGACGAAGCCTTCACCCCGCTGTTCGAGTGGCTCGCCGGGCGGCTGCAGTCCCGCAGCAGCGTCGTCCTCACCCTGCGCCGCTACGTCTATCTCACTGAGCGGTTCAACCGCGTCGGCCTGAACGCTCAGTTCCTGGACAGGACCGCGACCGGCGAGGAGCTGTACAACGACGACCTTCAGAAGTTCCTGTTCCAGGATGCCCACTACATCACCCACGCAAAGCCGCGTTCCGCGACAGGGGAACCCGATCTGGTCGGTGAGCTCAGCGGCGAGGACCCAATCATCCTGGACGGCAAGCTCTACACCGGGAGCGTCGCCTACATCGCCAAGGGCGTACGACAGGTCTACGAGTACGCCGTCGACTACGGGAAGAACGTTGCCTACCTGGTGGTCTTCAACCGCACGTCCGACCGGACTCTAGTAGTCGACGGCGACGGCCCGACCGACTCCTGGCCGCAATACTTCGAACTGGCGGGGGTCAGGGTGTATGTCGTGGGCGTGCGGGCGCTGCCGCCGACGACCACTGCGAGCAAGATGGGCCCGCTGAAAGTTGCCGCTCTCACCCGGGGCGACGTACAGAAGGCGCTGGTCGAAGACTGAGCGGCCCCCGTGCCCGCTCCAACGACGTGCGGTCAAACTTCGTTGAGACGGGACAACCACACCGGGCCCGACCGCTGCTCGCCCATCACCTCAGCCCGGATCCTGCCACCCCGTGACCATCCCGGGTCGGACTCGTTGAACACGGCATCCCCCCACGTCGAAGCCCCGGTGCCGACGCCCCACGGCGGCCCGGGGCTTTCATATCGCGGGACTACTGGCGGGCCAGGCCCGCAGGGTCGATCTCGAACGGGAACGGCGTGTGCACGCGGGTGACCGTGCCAGACAGCGCGGTGGTCCGCTCGAGATACCACCCGCCTTCCAGCTCGGAGATGACCAGCATGGGCGCGGGGTCGGCTTCCAGGCGCCAGTAGGCGGGGATGCCGGCCTCGGCGTAGAGCAGAGGCTTGAAGCGGCGGTCCATGGTGGCGTTGCCGGGGGAGACCAGCTCGAGGACCAGCAGCACCGCCTCGGCGTCGATCGAGACCGCGTCCTCGGCGGTCGCGCCCGCGTCGGCGACCACGATGTCGGGGACGACCAGGCCCGACGGCAGGGTGACGTTGATGGCCTCCAGGATCTCCACCGGGGCGCCGGCGGCGCGGGCCGCGGCGTCCAGGGCGGTGTGAAGGCGGTATGCGGCTCGCTGGTGGCGAAGTCCTGGGGCGGGAGACATGACGAGCGACTCTCCGAGCAGCTCGTACCGGTACCTGCGGTCCTCGTCCAGGGCGAGGACGTCCTCCACGGTCCAGGGACCGCCGTGCTGCTCGATGCTGGCAACGCTCACGTCTTCCACCTCCAATCCCGATCGCCTCCAGTGTGCCCCGGCGGCGGGGCCGGTGTCGCCTGGTTCGAGCGCCTTATGGCCAGGTGGTGAGGGCGTCGACCAGGATGTGCAGCTGCAGCACCGCATCGCTGGCGCCCTGCTCCAGGTCGACGACGTCGGCGGCCGGCGCCAGCACGTCGACCAAGCCGCCCGCCCCGCCAGCCCGGCGGCATCTGCCGCAGCCCGGCGCGCAGCACGTGCGCGTCCCAGCGGCTGCGCGCGAGGCCTTCGGTCAGCTCCCGTTCGGCGGGGTCCGCGCCCAGTCTCCGGCTCGGTAGCTCTCCAGCAGCACCGCCGCGTCGCGGTGCATCGCCTCACCCAACGCACTCGTGGTCGTTACGCATACCCAACGACACCCAGGCCGCTCATGGCGCGAGGCAACGGCAGCAGCCAGGCAGCACGCCGCAGGAGCGTTGCGCGGGTTGCTTCACCGGTTGCTTCGGCGCTTTGGGGACATGCTGCGCCCCAGGCCTCACGAGGTTGCTGCCTGCACTCTCCTCAGGAGGGGAACGATGCAACGGCCCGGGCGGCATGGCTGCAACTGCAACCTGGGGAGCAATCGGTCGAACAGGAGCGGCGGGTCACCGACCGCGTAGCCGCTGCAGCCCCTACCGTGCGTGCCGTGCCGTCGACTCGCTACCTGATCCCTCCCCGGCTACTTCCCCCAGTGCCGGCCGGATACCGAGCCTGCGTAGAGGGGGCGGTGACGACGACTGAGCCGCGCGCACCCGAGCTGGCCCGGCGCGACGAGGTCTGGACCGGGCGCTACCACCTCTGGGCGCCGCTTGCCGGGATCTCCAACGTGCCATGCCCGCGCGCCTCCTGGTGCGAGCCGCTGCCTGACGAGTACCTCGGCGAGCCGGTCACCGCTGCCCTCGTCCCCACCACCGAGCGATGTGGCGGCCCGGCTGTCTGGCCCCTCTACGTGCCACGCCAGCTCGAAGGTCCGCTTCCAGGCAACTGGGCCGGGGAGAAGATCCCGCACTGGTACGTCTGGTGGCGACTCTTCGAGCTCCAGGAAGGCCGATGTGCGTGCTGCCCCGCTTCTCCGAACACCATCGACCACGACCACCGCAGCGGCAGGGTCCGCGGCCTGCTGTGCACCTCGTGCAACCGGCTGGAGGCGGACTACTTCCGGCGCCTGCGGATGTGCGTCCACGCCCCTCCGTACTGCTTCGAGGACTACTGGCGCTCTCCTCCAGCGCTCCCTTTGCGATGGGTGATGAACGGCCCCGGGGTGTTCCGGCACGCACCGAAGTTCGGGCGCTGACCTCGTCGTCCCACTTCGCGCGTCGATGATCCATTCCGCATGAGTGCAGGATCAGCCGTTACGCCCCGCTACGGGTGCGTGCTCCCGAGACTCGCTGCAACCGCTGGTCTCTCGCCTGTAACCCGGCGCCGCCGCCCGGCCTCAGCGCCGGCTCGGGGGCCCGCAGCGGCCTCGGTATGCAGGTGAAGCCGATGCTGGCCCGGGAGGGCACAGCGATCGGCTTCACTCGGGCAGGTGCGCCAACACCTGCCCGATCTTCTCCCCGTCGCGTCGGTTCCTGCCAGCAGCAATCAGGGCGCGGATAGTTAGCAACTATGTCGCTTGGACAGGATGGGGCCGTGCGGCTCTCCGGCGTCGGCCGCAATGGGCGCGATCCTGAATCAACCCTGGTGGGCATGCAACCGCTGTTCGAATGTGGTGGCCACCGGAGGCAAGCGTTGTGGACATCTCGTGGTAGGGCGCAACGCAGGGCTCTGGCCTGCGCCGATGTGATTTTGCGTCTACGCGAGTTGCCAACCGCAGGGTGACTGGTATCGCCTTTTTAGGGGGGACCCTCGACAAAGCAATCTTTGGTTCGGGCGTGAATCAATTGCAGTTGGCGGTCCTTTTCTCGGCCAATCGTGGCGTAGTGGGCTGGGATGATGGCGAACAGCAGTGCATCGCATGCCCCGGGGGCGCCAACTCCCGTACGGCAGAGGGGGTGCACAGGTTCCTGTCAAATTCGTTCCGTCCGGCGATCTTGGGGTCGCCGGACGGCGCCCTCTCAGGGAGTTGCCATGGGCGTAAGCCCGTTCCCTGCCGCGAGTCCCGCGGCTTCTCCTTCGGTGACGGCCGGGCCGTCGGACACCGACCACCTCGTGCCCGTCCGCTTCGCGATGCCTCACGCGCTCGTCCTCGTGGTGTGCATCGTCACCGCGGCCGTCTTGGCGGAGTTGGGCATGGCTGTGAAGGAGGTGTTCTTCCTCCTGGCGGGTGCAGCCGGCATTGGCGCCGCGGTGCTGGTTCTCGTGACGACCGGCGGGCGCTCTGACGGCCGACTCGGCCGCTTCCTGGACGCGTACCGCACCTCGGGCAGGACGACGAGGTGACCGGCGCCGGACGTCCTGAGAAGCCCGTCGACCAGACTGTGCCGGACTCGGCCAGGCTCGCCGAATTCCTCCGCAGCCGCAGGGAGGCCGCCGGTCTCACGTACCGGGACATGGCGATCTTCGGCGGCGGTAGGCGGTCCGCGGCGACGCTCGAACGCGCCGCCGCCGGGGGCCCCAGCGTCGCCTCCTGGGACACCGTCGAGTTGTACGTAGGAGTGACGATCACGGACGAGGAGCATTTCACGGGGGCGTTCGCGGGCATCTGTGGAGAGGCCCGGGACCTGTGGATCCGCGCTCGCCGTGCCACCCGGGCCTCGCACTACGTCCACACGGCTCCCGACCCCACGCTGATCGCCACCAAGGCCGACTTCTGCCGCGCTCTGCGGGACCAACACGCCTGGGGAGGCGCCCCCTCTTCGGGAGAGATGGAGCAGGCCGCGGGGCCTGGCCATCTGCCCCGTACCACCGCCCGCCGGATCATCAAGGGCGAGATCCTGCCCGTCACCCCGCAGCAATGCATCGCGTTCCTGCGGGCATGCAACGTCGACGTCGAAACCCTCGTCCTCTGGCTTCATGCCGGCAGCCGTGCAACGAGAGACGGGCGGTGGCGCGAAGCCTACGAGCACCAAGCGCTCCTCTACCTGGCAGACAAGTCCGAGACGCTGACCGGCACCGAGCCGTTCCTCCGCGCAGTCGCGTAGCCCGCGCGGTGCCCCGCCCAGGATCGGCTGGGCACCGCGTGAGCAGCAGCAACTCCAGCGTGGTGCAGCAGGGACAAACGCTAGGTGATTTGCAGCTTTTGGCACACCGGCTGGAGGTCAGGCGGCACACGGATGCTGCTCGTGCAGCAGGCGGTTGCTGCAGTGCGGTTTCCCTCAGAGCGGAACGATGCAACGCCTCGTTGCTCGGGTCTGGTGCACGATCGGGGTGCGTTGACCTCACCCGATCGTGCACCAGACCCGGCGAAGAGGCAGTGGTCGAGGTGACCGCCTCGCTGTTCTCGCACCCCTGATGCGCCGGGCATTCAGCTCTCGTGGTGGCGTGTGTGATCACGTGGCCGGCATGGCGCAGCGGAGTAGCGCGTCTAGCTCCGCCACCGTGGCGGCGGCGTCGGTGTGGTGGATGGTGTGGATTCCCAGGGCGGCGGCGGGCGGCAGGTTCACCGCGTGGTCATCGACGAACACGCAGTCTTCTCCGGGCAGCTGTAGCTGCTCCAGCGTGTGCAGGTAGATGCCCTGGTCAGGCTTGCGTACGCCGAGCTGTTCGGACAGCACGATGGCGTCCCACTCCCCGTCCCACATGCCCAGCTCCGCATATGGGTTGTAGGGGGTAAGGCCGAAGCTGTTCGAAAGCATGGCGACCTTGATGCCTGTGGCGCGGGCGCGATGCGCGGCGTCGACCATGCGCGGCTCCAGGTGGAGGTTCGCCAGCGCGCGTCGCATGAGGTCAGTGGGGTCGATGCCGAGGATGCCGCCGATGACCTGGTTCCACTGCTCTTGCGTGGCGTCGCCGACTTCCAGCGCCTTGTATATGGCCACGCCATCGGGGTGCTCGTTCAGCGCGTGGAAGTATGCGCCCGGCGCCAGGCCCTCGCTGCGCTCGAAAGCTTCGCCGTTGAGCCGCATCCTGATGGTGAGGACCCCTCCGAAGTCGAGGATCAGGCCGCGATAGGTCAAGTCAGGCTCCGTTGGAATGTGGCTCACCCCCCGTGGGTGTGGGTGCGTTGGCACGCTACCCCACGGGGACGATCTGCCCACTGTGTGTTCCCGCCTACCCTCGGCGGGGCCGTACTCTGGCTGCGGAGGGTTGCAGCCGCTTCGGTTGGGTGAGGGGACGTCAGCTCATGAACGATGTCGAGGACTTCGGGATCGGTGCGCGCATCCGGTACTTCCGGGAGCGACAGGGCTTGTCGCAGAGGGCCATGGCTGAGCTGGTCGGCAAGACCGAGAACTGGGCGTACAAGGTCGAGAAGGGCGTGTTGCCGATCGACCGTCTATCCGTGCTGATCGACGTCGCCCGCGTGCTGAACGTCCGTAACCTGTCCGACCTGACCGGCGGCGTCCTGACCGGTGCGGTGTCGGGCCAGCAGAAAGAGCACGAGGCTGTCCCCGCGATTCGTCGCGCTCTCGCTCTGCCGTCGTCCCTTCTTCCTGCCGGCGTCGGCGAGGTACCCGTGGGCGACTTCCGACTGGCTGTCGACGACGCCTGGCGGGTGTACGAGACGCAAACCCAAGCCCGCTATGCCGACGTCGGCGGGCGGCTGCCCAACCTGCTGCGGCAGGGCTACGCAGCAGTGCGGGACGCCGACGGCGACGAGCAGGAACGACATGCCGTCGCGTTGTTGATCTCCGTCTACGGGCTGGCTCAGATCTGGCTCCGCCGAGTCGGCGAGCCGGTTCAAGCCCGCATCGCGGCTGACCGTGGAGTGTCCCTGGCGGACCAGGTGGGCGACCCGGCACTGCTGGCGGCGGCGACCTGGAACCTGTCGTGCGTACTCACCTCCTCCGGGGATGTCGCAGACAGCGTGGCTCTGGCCAGGGAGACGATCGCCAGCTGCAAGCCAGGCGAAGATGCTTCGCTCGAGCACGTGTCGGCCTATGGGGCGCTGCACCTCCAGGCGGCGGTCGCCGCGGTCCGCGACCACCAAGGCCCCGTCGCATGGGACCTCTACCACGGAGCTGAGCGCGTGGCAGCACGTCTAGGCCGGGACCGCAACGACTGGCACACCTGCTTCGGGCCGACCAACGTAGCCATGCACGCCGTGCACCTGCGCGCTGAGGAAGGCGACACGGCCGAGGCGCTGCGGGTCGCTGATGGCGTGGAGGACAACGAGGAGCTGCCCCTTGAGCGGCGGACCAGGTATCTGATCGAGGTCATGAACTGCAACCGCATCCAGCGGGACGACTTCGCCACGGTCTACATGCTCAAGCGCATCACCGGCCAGTCCCCCGAGGAGGTGGGATTCTCCCCCCTCGTTCGCGAGGCGGTGGCGGACCTGCTCAAGCGGGAAAAGCCCATGTGGCGGCAGGATCTGCGGGCAGTTGCTCAACACATTGGCATGACCGCCTGACGCCTCAGCAGCACTGACTGGTAGTCAGCCCTGATTTTTACTCAGGGTCACCGCGCGACTGTGCGCATACGGTCGGTGACATGACTGAACGTCACCTGCTGTCGAATGGGCCGTTACGGGCTTGGCGCGTCGAGCGCGCACCTGGAGGCCCGGTACTGACGCAGGCCGGACGCGTCGCCATCCCGGTCCGCCTCCGCCGCTTCGGGAGGAGGTTATTCAGCACCGACGCCAAACTGGTGCTCACCGCTGAAGACGCCGACGCCCTGTGCACCGCTTTGAAGGCGCTCTTACACCCTGACGGCGGCCAGGAGGCCGCGTCATGAGCCGGCCACGGCGGAGCTCGGCCGACCGCCAGCGGCGCGGCGACCTCCATCTGGTCGCCTCTGGCCTGCACCCGGCGACCGCCACTGTTGCTGTGGCACACAAAGCCCCCAGCTTGACGTTGCCGCGCGCTCTCCGCGCTCGGCGAGGGGGGCTGGCGACGTGACCCACGCCGCGCAATCCGTCGAGTGCACCACTCCCACAGCGCCGATCCCGAACCAGGTCGATCCCGTCTGCGACGAGTTCACGGTGCGTATCTCCGCCGGCGCTGCGTCCAACGGCCCGCTCGAAGGGGACGCCGCCGGCCAATGGGTCGGACGGCTTCGCCGCATCAGCATGGCCAAGCTGCGCGTCTGGGGGCTGTCGCCGATCCTGGACGACGCCAAGCTTTTGGTCAGCGAACTGGTCACCAATGCCCTGCGGTACGGCGACGGCGAGGAGATCGAATTCCGCCTCGTCATCACTCTCCAAGGGCTGATGATCGCGGTCAACGACAACTCCCCGCACCGCCCGGAGCTCAGCGTGGTCGGCGACACCAGCGAGACCGGCCGCGGTCTGTTCATCGTTGCCGCCCTTGCCGACGACTGGGGGGTCAGCCCCGACGGCACGATCACCTGGTGCACGCTGAAGCTTCCGGAGGCGTGCTGATGACCGTCCAGACTCGCGGCCCCGAACCGCAGAATCCGACCATCCCGCGTTGGCAGCCGCCACTGGATGCTGCCGGCCTGAACGACCTGCACGGCCTGCTGCTGCGCTGGGCGTGGACGGCACAGGACAGTAACGATCTCCTCGACGAGGTCGCAAGAGCCCTGGACGACGTACCCCCACCGGAGGAGGAGATCGAGGACTTCGTTGAGCGACACCGCGGCTACCTCATGAGGCTGGTGAACATCGCTGTCGCTACCCGCGTCTGGTACCGGTCGGTCTACGCCGACACCCTCGTTCAGCGAGCGCGCGTCCTGCGAGCGGTCGAGATGCCTGGCGACCATTCTCAGGCCGTGCTGCACTTGAGGCAGATGGGGTGGGTCGCCGGCGAGCTGGTGGATCAGCTCGTCGTGCTCAACTCGATCAAGGGGGCGGCATGACCGTCGTTCGACCCCTGATCCCTCGTCTCGTATCGGCCCGCCTCGCCTACGACTTCGAGTACTTCGCCAACCGCCTCGCCGATCCATCCCTGCTCGACGGGGCGGTAGGTGTCTGCATCCACCGGGCGCCGCTGCTCGCCGTCCCCACCGGCGGCTCGCGGCGGGGCGGATCCCTGTCTGTGGACCTTCTGGTCCTCGCCGACAAGACGCGCCGGCTCCTGACAGGCCTGCCAGGCTTCGCCGACGTACGCGTGCGGGCCTCTCCCTTCCAGGACGCCCGTCACGTGGTCGAGTGGGGCGACCAGCCGCCGACTTGCGCCTACAACGATGCGGCACGACGCCGCTTCTACGGCTACACCGAAGACGCCATCCGCCGCTCCCACCCTGGGCACGGTCCGCCGACACCCTCTTCGACGGCGCCGCATCTGTCTCCCCCGATGTCGTAGCCGTCGAAGAGGGCCACCCCCCGCAACCCGAGAGGACGAGCGCACCATGTGTCGGCACGATCCGCAGTGTCCCCCAGCCGAGGCCCCCGATCGCGAGGCTGCCCGGACCCTGTTCGAGGCCCCCGTTCAAGGGTGGAGCTTGCTCTGCAACGGAGTGATCTCCTTCGAGGACACGGGGGAAGTGCTCCCCAGCGGCGAGATCATCCCGCCCCACCGTCCCTCAGCGCATGGCGCCCGGAAGGCAGCAGCCGCATGAGCGGGCCGGACTGGGCAGTGCCCTACATCACGAAGCGGGACGGCGAACAGGGAGTCCCCGAGTCAATGCTGAGCCTGCGCTACAACCGGGCGGGGCGACCCATCGGCATCCGGTACACGCACGAGCTTGCGAGGAACCGCGATGATCGGGACGTGCTCTGGGCGCGCGTCTCCCAGGACCTATCGCCGAGGACCATGCGGCCCGTGGGCAAGCCGCTCTTTGCGCTCATGCACCCAGCCCGCCAGCGAGAGACGATGGCGGCGCTGCGCTGCCAGGTGTGTCACGGACAGCCCTCGCGGAACAAGCTGGGGTATCTGTTCCTGGAGATGGCCGGCCATGCCGAGGTTGAAGGCATCGTGACAGCCCAGCCGCCGGTGTGCCTGGACCACGCCGTCGCCGGCATCAACGACTGCCGCCGCCTGCACGAGCGCGGCTACGTACTGCTGAGGTCCAAGGTGCCCCGACTCCACGGGGTGATCGGGCAGGTTTTCAGAGCTGTCGGACACCAGATCGAAGCCCTGCCGCCGCTGCTTCATGACGACGGATCGGACTACCCGATCCCCTACACCAGGGGTGACCTGATGCCGTACGTGCTCGCCTCGCAACTGGTCCGCCGACTCACAGGCGTCACCCTCGTTGACATCGACGCCGAGTTGGAAGCAGCGGGGCGCGATCGCCTCGCCATCCGGCGCGGCGCCGGCACCCGCTGCCCGGCACACCGCGCCCCCTCCCTCCGAGCCTGCACGTCCCGGACGGCGTCGGGGAGCCCGTAGGCGCCGGTGGATCGGCTTCGGCCCAGACATCGACACCGACGACCGCCCGCCGGTCCTGACGTAACGCATCGGATCGGCGGGCGGTTCACCACGCGGCGCGCGGCGGCTCAGCCCTCGCGGCCCGCTCCGCAACATCACTCGCTCAACGCACGGCGCAACCCACGAAGGAGTTCACTGGTGACCAACCCCCCTGGCACGACGACCGACGCAATCCGAGAAGTCCGCACTGCAACCCAGTTGCGTGACGCCATGGTGCAGAGCCTCGTGAAGTTCGGCGCCGCCGAGGACCCCCGGGTCGTCGCTGCCTTCCGTGCCGTGCCCCGGCACCTGGCCATGCCAGAAGTGGACGTGACCAAGGCGTACGACGCGGAGTTCGCGGCAGTCACCAAGACGGACCCCACCGGTGTGGACATCAGCTCGGTGTCAGCCCCGCGGGTCCAGGCCATGCAGATCGAGCAGGCCCAGATCGAGCCCGGGATGAATGTGCTGGAGGTCGGCTCTGGAGGCCCCAACGCGGCGTACCTGGCCGAGATGGTGGGGAAAGAGGGCCGAGTTGTCACGATGGACATCGACTCCGACGTCACGGACCGAGCAAGGACCTTCCTGACGGCGACCGGCTACGAGAACGTCACCGTCCTGACCGCCGATGCGGAGAACGGCGCACGCCATCACGCGCCGTTCGATCGGATTGTCGTGACGGTGCAAGCCGCCGACATCCCGCCGGCGTGGATCACCCAGCTCAAGGACGGTGGTCGGCTCGTCGTGCCGCTGCGGATGCGCGGCCTGACCCGCACCGTCGCCTTCGTCCGCGACGGAGAGCGCCTGGTCAGCGACGGCTTCGACCTGTGCGGATTCGTTCCGATGCAGGGCATCGGCGAGAACCGTGTCCAGCTCGCGGTCCTTCACGACGTGGAAGGCGAGGAGGTCGCACTTCGGCTGGACGGGCACCCCGAGCCGGACACCCGGGCGCTCGCCGAGGCACTGGTCATGCCGAGGGCCACCGCCTGGTCGGGCGTGACGCTGGGCGGCATGGAGTCCAACGAGCACCTGGACCTGTGGCTGACGACGGCGTTGGACAACCTGCCGCTCATGGCGGCGAAGCCTGGGGCGCGCAAGCGCGGGCTGGTTGCCTCCGCGTCTCCGCTCGGCGTTCCGACCCTTGTGGACGGCGGCACCTTCGCCTACCGCACGGTGCGCGCCACCGACGCGGAGGACCGGTTCGAGTTGGGCGCGATCGGTCACGGTCCCCATGGGCAGCAGCTCGCGAAGCGCCTGGTGGCCGAGATCCAGATCTGGGACCGCGAGCACCGCGGCGACCGTGCCCGCATCGAGGTCGACCCGGCGGGCACGCCGGACGACCGACTTCCCGCCGGCCGTCACATCGAGCGACGGCACACGCGGGTCACGATCACCTGGCCGTAGCCCTTTCGCGGGCTCGCGGTTAGGCGGAACAGCACATTCCTACCCACCTCCCTGGAGGCATGAGATGGCACAGCAGAGCACCAGCACCATCCTCAAGGCGGCGACGGACTTCCGCTCCGACAGTGACTTCGACCTCGACGTCACCACCGTCGGCGCGGTCCCCGTCCTCGGATCGCTGCTGAACGACACGAGCGACAACTGCACCTCGACCTGCGCGTCCGCCTGCTCCAACAGCACCTGCATCGGCGGCTGATCTGACCCAGGGCTCGGGGCCGGGCGGGCACGATCCACCCGGCCCCGAGCCCGCAGACGGAAGGAAGCACGATGTACCACGCCCTCGACGCAGGAATGATCAGAGCGTCGGTCGAACCAGTAGCGGGCACAATGCCCACTTACCCCTCTGACTTCACCGACTCCGCGCAGGTCCGCGAGTGGGTCAGTCAGGTGTGGAGCGACACCTCACGGACCGAGGCCATCACCCTGGCTGCCCCCGCGCTCGCGCAGGCCGTCGACAAGGCCCTCGACGGCACCGCTCCGCCGGCACGCGTGGAAAGCACCGCGCGCTCCCTGGCCCGCTACCTGCTGCGCATGCAGCACCGCGCCACGCCGTTCGGCCTGTTCGCCGGGCCAACGCCCGTGACACTGGGAGAAGCCGCCTTCGCCCGCTGGGGCGACCAACCGCGGGCGTTCGCCGGGGCCGGCGCGGCATGGCTGCACGACATCACCACGATGCTGGAGAGCCACCCGACCGTGCTGCGAGAGCTGACCGTCGTCGCCGACACGACCTGGTGCGCGCGGGGAACACGCATCTCCGTGCCGTACCAGCCGGGTGCAGATGGCCCAACGAGCACCAGCCTCCGCCGAACACGCGCTGCTGAGAAGACTCTCGTGCTGGCACAGGAGCCGATCCGGGTCGGTGACCTAGTGGACAAGATCCACGCGGACTACCCCGACAGCCCCGTGTCCGCCGTCGAAGCTATGGTGGCCGACCTGGTCGCGCACCGGGTCCTGCTCACCGAACTCCACCCGCCTATGACGACTGTCGACGCCCTGAGACACGTCGTCGAGCACGTGGAACGCCTGGGCCCGGACACGCCCTTGGCCGTTCAACTCCGTCAGATCCACCGCCTCCTGCAACGTCACGACGCCTCGCACACCAGCGAGCAGCCCCGCCTGCGCTCACGGGCCGCCACGATGATGCGCGCCCTCATACCGGGAACTGCCAGGCCCCTTGTGGTCACCGTCCGCCCCGACGCCGAGATCGTGCTACCCGAGGCGGTCGCCCGCGAGGCCGAGCAGGCGTTGCAGGTGATGGCGCGCATCACTCCGTACCCGAATGGCTCCCCGGCCTGGAACGACTACCGGACGCGATTCCTGGAGCGGTACAGCATGGGCACCGTCGTGCCCCTTCGCGAACTGACCGACCCGGACACTGGGCTCGGCGTACCTGTCGGCTACCGCGGCACCGTGCTGTCACGCACGGTCCTCGCCACGAGCCCGCGTGACGAACACCTCCTCTCCCTCGCCCAGCGTGCCGCGCTCACCAATCGACGCGGGGTCATCCTCACCGAGGACGACATCGAAGCCCTGTGCATCGGGGAACCTCAGCAGGTCCCGGCGCACGTCGAGCTGTGTTTCACCGTGCTGGCCCTCACCGAACACGATCTGACCGAGGGACGGTTCAGCCTGTCGACGGTGGGACTGTCCCTGGCCGCGGGCACGACCGCGGGCCGGTTCCTGTCGATGCTCGCCCCAGAGGAACTGGCGAGCTGTTCAGCCGCGTACATGTCGTTGCCGGTACTGACGGCCGGCGCCGTGCGCGCGCAAGTCTCCGCGCCCCCGATGAAGCAGCAGACGTTCAACGTCGGCCGAGCCCCCGCGGTCGCGCCGGAGGTGCTGGCGGTCGGCGAGCACAACCCGGCCGCGAACCTGGACCTGGACGATCTTGGCGTTGTGGCCGACGCGGACCGCCTGTACCTCGTGAACTTGTCCTCCGGCCGCGTGGTCGAGCCGTCGGTGATGAACGCGGTCGAGCTGAGCCACGCCACCCACCCCCTGGTCCGCTTCTTGACCGAAGTGCACCGCTCCCACGCAGCCATACTCGTCCCCTTCGCCTGGGGCGCGGCCGCCCGCCTACCCTTCCTCCCCGAGGTCCGATATGGCCGCACCATCTTGTCCGCCGCCTGCTGGCGCCTTCGCCCCCAGGATCTCGGCGACGGGGAAGCGTGGGAGTGCACCTTCGTCAACTGGCGTGTCCAGTACGGCGTTCCCCGCACCGTCTACATGGGGTCCAACGACCAGCTCCTGCGACTCGACCTCGACCTGGCCGCCCACCGCGGCCTCCTGCGGCACGATCTGAACCGCCACGGCACCGTCGTCCTGCACGAGGCGCCGGACGATAGCGCGTTCGGGTGGATCGGCCACGCCCACGAAGTGGTGCTGCCCTTCGCCACCGACCAGCAGCCGCTCTCCGCTCACGCGCAACCGCACAAGGTCGTCGCGACCCGCAGCGACGCACGCTTGCCTGGCAGCTCCCAGCAGGTGCTGGTGAAGCTCTACGGCAACGCGGCCCGCGCCCCGGAACTGCTGACTGCGCACCTGCCACGCCTGCTCGCGGACTTCGAGACCGCCCCTGCCTCCTGGTTCGTGCGCTACGCAGACCCCGAGTCGCACGTGCGGCTGCGACTGCGCCTGCCCAACAGTGAGACCTTCGGGACCGCGGCGCCGAAGGTCGCGGACTGGGCGAGCGGACTCCGACAGGAGGGACTGATGCAGAGGTTGGCGTGGGACACCGACCACCCCGAGAGCGGCCGGTACGGCACCGGCGCCGTACTGGACGCGGCAGAGGCGTACTTCTGCGCCGATTCCGCTGCTGCGCTTGCGCAACTACGCCTCGCCCCCATCGACCAGCAGCCAGCCGCAGCCGCAGCCTCGTTCGTCGACATCGCCACCGCACTGCTGGGCTCACGCCGCGCCGCCTTCGACTGGCTCATCCACAACCTCCCGCGCAGCGACGGCGGTGCGGCGCCGCGACAACTGCGCTCCCTGGCGGTGCGATTCGTGGGACCTGATGCCAACTCCGTTCCACCCAACCCCACGGTGGCGGAGGCGTGGGAAGTCCGGCGCAGATGCCTGAACCGCTACCGCACGGCACTGGAGAACGCCGGAACCAACCCAGCGACCGTACTGCCGTCGCTGCTGCACATGCATCACAACCGCGTCGCCGGCATCGACCCCGCCGCCGAAGCAACCTGCCGCCGTATCGCCCGGTCCGCAGCCCTGTCCTGGACCGCCCGCCCCGAAGGAGGCTTACGGTGACCGCGGCCACGTCGACCACCGACACTCCGGTGTCCGTCCGGCAGTCCCTCGCGCATGGCCCGCTCGGAGCCACCCTGCTGCGGATCGAGCGAGCCCGCCGCGGCACCGCAACCTGGGAAGAGGTACACCGCAGCCTGTCCGACACCGGCCCGCTGATCGATGGCCCGGAGGCCAGCCTCTACCTCGGCGCTCCCGCAATGGCCTTCGTCCTGCACGCGGCCGCAGACGGCACCAACCGGTACGCGGGTGCCCTGCACAGCCTCGACGGCATCGTGGCCGCCCACGCCCGCCGGCGCCTGGCCGACGCGCACGCCCGCATCAACGCCGGACGCCCACCCACGTTCGCCGAGTATGACCTGTTCCGGGGTCTGACCGGGATAGGAGCCCTGCTCTTGCGCCGGCAACCAAACGGACCCGAGACGAAGGCCGTCCTGGAGTACCTGGTTCGCCTGACCGAACCACGGCTGGTGAACGGCCAGCACCGGCCAGGATGGTGGGTCAGCCACGCACCGGCCAGCAACCCGGCCGTCATGCCGGGCGGTCACGCCAACGCGGGCATAGCGCACGGCATCACCGGCCCCCTCGCGCTGCTGGCCCTGGCCATGCGCGCCGGGATCACCGTCGACGGACACGAGGCGTCCATCCGACGCATCTGCCGCTGGCTGGACGAGATACGGCAGCACGACACCGGCGGCGTGCGCTGGCCCCGCTGGATCAGCGAGCACGGCCCCGCCCCGACGCTGCCCGCTACACCGTCCTGGTGCTACGGCACCCCGGGCCTGGCCCGCGCCCAGCAGCTCGCCGCCATCGTCACCGACGACCGCGACCGCAAGCAGATGTCCGAGCGCGCCCTGCTCGTCTGCCTCACCGACCCGAACCAGCTCGACCGCATCGGCAACCGCGGTCTGTGCCACGGCTACGGCGGGCTCCTTCGAACCGTCCACCGCGTTGCCCAGGACGCCGAGACACCCCAGGCGTTCACGGCGCGGGCCGGTCTACTCACCAGCAGATTCCTCACCGCAGCGCCGCCAGCGGAAAGCGGCTTCCTCGAAGGGAAGACCGGAGCTGCCTTGGCCTTCCAAGACGCCGACGCCATCGGCGCTGACGCACCCGAAAGGCACTGGGACGCCTGCCTGCTTCTCGCTTGAACCCGACCGAAGGACCCGCATGGAACCGGACCGTTGGCACCAGCACAACGTCACATTCGCCGAGCGCGAGAGCGGCATTCGCGCCGTCACGGACCGGCTCGGTCCCGCCCTGTGCGCAGCCGAGAGCGCCGGGCAGATAAAAGGCTGGTGGTTCATGAACAAGCAGCCGTGGTCGCTGCGCTACCGGGCCGCCCAGCCGTCCCCGCTGGTGGAGAAGGCGCTCAGCGAGCTCGTCGACGACGGAATCGTCAAGTCGTGGCTGCCCGGGGTGTACGAACCGGAATCCACGGCCTTCGGCGGAGCCCTATCTATGGACGCCGCCCACGACCTGTTCCATGAGGACAGCCGGCACCTGCTCACTTACCAGCCCGGCCCTGGGCGGCTCGGCCGCAAAGAGAGCGCGGTCGTCCTCGTCAGCGCCATGATGCGCGCCGCCAACCTGGACTGGTTCGAGCAGGGCGACGTGTGGGCGAAAGCTGCCGCGCTACGGCCAGCAGCTCCCGCCCCCGAGTGGGCCGCCCTGATACCGGCGATGCAGACCCTGATGACCGTCGACACCGGCAGCCTGTCCGGACCGGGGGGCCCGCTGGACGGGCACGCCGAGTGGCTGGCCGCGTTTGAGCGGGCCGGAACGACCCTGGCCTACCTCGCCACCGGGGCCGGACTGACGCGCGGTGTGCGCGCCGTCCTGGCCCACCACGTGATCTTCCACGCCAACCGCGCCAGTCTACGTCTAGAGCAACAGAGCGCACTGTTCACCATCGCACGAGAGGCAGTCATGGGATCCAGTGACAACACCGCACCGTCCGCCGAGGGCACCCCACAAGCCGCTAGCTGTGTTGACTCCCAGGGTTGTTAATGCGGGCGTTCAGGACCGTGCCCGTCTTTATCGACTGCGACGATCAGCTGGCCCGGACTCGTCAGCTCTCGTCACTACGGACTTGACGCCCTGCTCGAACACTTCCAGCCCGACTCCAGGGAGACCCCGGACCAGCGGCACCGTGCCCGTTGCGACGCCCACGCAACGGCGTTGCTGCTATTCGGCCTGGCCGAGCACTACTCGACTTGGGACCAGCTCGCCGCGGTTGCCGTTCAGCCCGGCCTGGTACCTCACAACCAAGAGGAACGCACACTGTGGTGACAATCCCCATGCGCATCGGCATCACCGGCGCGCACGGCACTGGCAAGACGATCTTGCTGCGGCGCATCGAGATGGAACTGCGCGCCGAGGGCATCCGTGTAGCCCGCACCGGCTGGGTCAGCAAGCGAGCCGCCAGCCTCGGGCTGCCGAAGATGGAACAGCACACGGCAGCCTCCACTGAATGGGTCATCGCCCAGAGCGTCGCCGACGAGATCGGCGCCGCCCAGAGCGCGGACGTGGTCCTGGCCGACCGTGCCGTCATCGATGCTGTGGCCTGCTGGCACGCGGCTGTCGAGTTCCGGGGCGAGATCGTGGACCGTGGCGAGGACGAGCGGATCCGGCTGCTGGCTGCCACGCAGCACGCGAAGTACGACCTGCTGCTGGCCACCGTCCTCGACCCGGTCGAGCCCCAGCGGCACCCGTACGACCAGCGATACCGCGAGCTCGTCGACCGGCACATCCACGGCCTCCTCGCCGAGGACGACATCGAGCATTGGCGAGTCACCCGCGATGGGCATGACCAGGACCGGGCAGTCAGGACCGCGGTGCGCCTCGCGCTGCAGTTGGTTCCGGCAGGACGAGCCTGCTGTCGAACACGGCGCCCAGGCTCCTTGGACGAACTGGCGGACAACTCTGGTGTCGACCACGGTAATGATTTCGGTGGAACGTGACCACCTGCTCGCACGGGACCTCGGCAACGGAGCCGTGTTGTTGCCCGGTTGCCCAGCCCTTGACCGTCAGTCCCCGAGGGGGTTGCCCGGGAGGCGAGATGCGGACCGGGCAGCGAACGGGTGGTGCCGTCGGTCCTCATCGGCCGAGGCAGCACGCACGGCGCTATGTGAACGTCCATGCCTTCATCACCGAGCCGATCCCCCGAAGCATGGCGGATCAAGTAGACCGCGCGATGGCCGCTCACACTCCCCTCGTCCTTCCGAGCCGACGTGAAGGGGGGCCCGTGCCAGCCGGTCCGCGGACGCCTGGGCCGCGACTCGCGAAGCGAGTTGGACTCAAGGAGCGGCCAGCTGGCAGGCGTGCCTTGGCCAACGTGGGTGATACCAACCTGTTGCTGGTGGGCTTTCCTGCCCAAGCGCCGCCGCCCGGCCATGAACCATCTCCGCGCGCTCAGCGGCTTGCCCGCCACCGTCACATCTCGTGCCATCGCAGTACTTGCAGGGGGTATGGAGCACGCGACTGGTGGGGTGAACTGCCCCTCAAAAACACATAGGTGCCAAATGCGACCAAGGTGGCTGCACGTTCAATGCGGTCGACGGCCACAGGTCGGCCTTGGTCCCTGCCAAGGTGGACGGGTGCCGATGCCGACCAGCCTGGGCGGAACGCCATGACCGCCAAGACGCCGGGGATCCTGCTGACCCGGACGCACCGGATTCTCGTCGGAATCGTCGTCGCGGGCGCGGTGATCATCGCGGGCATCGGCTTCGCCGGCTCGTACGCCGCGGTGCGC
>NZ_FODD01000014.1 GCF_900110255.1 Actinacidiphila rubida | reverse complement strand
GAACCTGTTCTTCCAGTTCATCTCGGGCCGCTACGAACGTGCGTCCGTGATTGTGACCAGCAACAAGCCCTTCGGGCGCTGGGGCGAGGTCTTCGGCGACGACACCGTCGCCGCAGCCATGATCGACCGTCTCGTCCACCACGCAGAAGTGATCTCCCTCAAGGGCGACAGCTACCGCATGCGCGGCCGCGACCTCGGACGGGTTCCCGCCGCCAACACCGGGGAATGACCAACATCAACTGACGCAAGGGGTTCACTTTCACCTGCCGGAAGTGGGTCACGATTCAAGCGTCGCCGACACCGCTGCGTATCCTGCTGGCCGTGACCGCGATATACGTGCTGGACGGCACCCAGATCAGGACGTTGGAAGACTTCTGGCGAGGTATCGGTGAAGCGATCAACGGTCCCGGTGGCTACTTCGGAAGGAATCTGGATGCCTTCGCCGACTGCCTGAGGGGTGGTTTCGGGACGCCCGACGACGATGATTTCGTGGTCGAGTGGCGGGACCATCAAACGTCTCGCGAGTACATGGGTTATCCGGAGACCGTCCGGCAGTTGGAGATCCGCTTGGCGCGCTGCCATTACACGAACCGCCCGGCGGTCAGCGCCGAACTGGCCGCGGCTCGTGAGGAGCGTGGAGCGACGGTCTTCGACTGGTTGACGACGATCTTCGAGGACGAGGCTCCTGGCGTCCTCCAGAAACGGTGAGGCACCAACACTGCACGGACAACGCTTGACGTGGGTCAACCACCACACGACCTTCCAGTCCATCGCGCGGTGGTCGCCTACCTCCGGGAGGGTCGCCCTGGCCGCCTACTGCGTTCCCCTTGAGGTGAGCCCGTCAGCGCTCCCTCGCGGCCCGCCCCTTGCTCGCTGGGGGCGGGATCGGAGGTCGGGTCGGCGGTCCGGGAGGCCCGGATGTCGTGTCCGTCCGAAGTGAGGCATTGGCCGCTGGGCAGGTCGAACATCCAGCCGTGCAGGTTGCAGGTCAGCACACCGTCCTCGATGGTTCCGAAATCGGTGAGGTCGGCGCGAAGGTGGGGGCAGCGGCGCTGCACCTGCCAGTCGTCGATGACGACGTCGTCGACGTCGTCGTCCGCGGAGGCGTAGTAGTTCTCCACGTAGTCGATGCGTTCCTCGGACAGGCACTTGAGGAACGTGTAGACGAACTCGTTGTAGGGCCCGACGCGTTCGGCGCTGAAGCGCAGGGAGAGCAGCAGGCTGTTGGACCAGTCGTTCTCTCGTGCCGCGATGTTGGTGGCCACGAGGTCTCCGGGGACGGACAGGGTGTAGCGGCAGCGTTCCCCGTCCCAGAGGCGGACCTGCCGTGCGGGAAAGTCGACGACGAGGGAGGTGTCGTCGACATCGAGCCGGAGGGGGCCGCCGACGCCTTCGCAGATCCTGTTCGCCCGGGCCAGCAGGGGTTCCCACCAGTCCTTCAGGGCGGCGAGCAGTTCGTCGCCGCGCAGGCTCGGAGCGCGGCTGTCCCGTTCGGCGGCCAGCTCGGGCTGCCGCCGGCGCGCATAGGCGCGCAGGTACTGCGGCTTGTGGTCGAACAGGTAAGTGATTTCATGCGAGTTGTATCGGTGGACGACCTCGCAGTCGCTCTTTCTGACCTTGGCGACGCTGCCCGGCAGCCACATGTGCGCCGGGACGTCGGGACGCTGCTCGGCGAGCGCCGACAGGAACTCCTGCTGGTCGGTGAAGATGCTCGCTCCGTCCTCGCCGGTGCCGTTGAGGTGGAACAGCTCCTCGTCGAGGAAGCACGGTGGGCCGGAATTGGGGAAGACGTGGGCGCCCTGGAGCGCGTCGATGTAGCGCACCGCCCGCTCGAACTGTCCCCGGCGTTTGCGTTCGGCGAACTGCCGCCTCGCGGCGTGTGGAAGGCGGTAGACCATGGGCCACCAGATGGCGCCGGAGAACTGCATGAAATGAGCGTGGACCCCGCCGAACTCGCGAATGGCCGCGGTGTCCAGCGGATGGGCGTCGTTCTGGTTGAGCAGGACGGTCTCCCCGTCGTCCAGTGACAGCGCCGAGTCCCCGATGGGACCATCGCCCGGCCCCGTCAGGGCAGTGACCATCATGCGCAGCCCGTCCCTCTCGACGGGGACGCCGCTGCGGGTCCGGAGAAACCGGGTGAAGCCCAGCGCCCGCAGCTCGCACTCCAACTCGTCAGTGGGGAAGTCGGGCAGCAGGACCGTGGCCTCCTTGCGCACGTGGCGGCGCAGGACCACGGGATCGAAATGGTCGCGGTGCAGGTGCGAGACGTACAGGTAGTCGGCGGAGCGCCCGTAACCGTCCCAGTCGAGGTCGCTGTTGTCCGGGAAGGGGAACCACGACCCGAAGAAGGCCGGGGAGACCCAGGGATCGCACAGGACCGACCCCCCCGCCGTTTCGATGAACAGTCCTGCGTGCCCCAACCCGGTGATACGCACAGTGCAGCCCCAAACCGTTCGGAGGACAGCCGCCCGGTAGGGAAGTGCGGCTCCGGTCGCTTCCGACGATCAGGCGGCCGCGGCGCGTCCGCAGCCACAAGGTCAGCCGGATAACCCGCAGCCGAACGAGACGTGCCTGGTCAGGCCGGTCCCGGGGCACGGGAATCACCGGTTCGGCCGTCACCCGGATCGCAGCGCCGGGCGCGGGAGCGGGGGAGTGGGGAAGCGGCTAGCGGGGGCGGACGGCGTAGGTGAGGTGGGTCACGCGCGCGGTCGGGTCCGCGCGGAGCGGTTCGAGCGCGACCCTGGAGGCGTCCACGCCGTCGAACAGGCGCGTGCCGGTGCCGAACAGGACGGGCGCCACCGTGACAGAGAACTCGTCGACGAGCCCGGCGTTGACGTACTCCAGGATCGTCGTGCCGCCGCCGGCGATGCGGACGTCGCGGTCGCCGGCCGCCTGGCGGGCCTGGTCGAGGGCGTGCTCGATGCCGTCGTCGAGGAAGTGGAACGTGGTGCCGCCGAGCCGCTCCCACGGGTCCCGCTTGGTGTGCGTCACGACGAAGACCGGCGTGTGGAAGGGCGGGTCCTCCGGCCACGACCGCTCGCCGAGTTCGAACATGCGCTTGCCCATGACGCTCGCGCCGGTGCGCTCGAACGTCTCCCGCGCGATGTCGTTGTCCCGGCCCTCGTCGCCGCCCTCGCCGAGCTTCAGGTTCTCCCGGAAGAACCGCAGCGGGAAGATCCACTGCTGGAGTTCCCCCCACTGCGCCATCCAGTGCCGGACCCGCGGGTCGTCCTGGTTCTCGGGCGCGAAGATGTCGTCGAGAGGGACGGACTCGGGCGCGACGAAGCCGTCCAGCGACATCGACACGCTGAAGAACACTTTCCCGGCCATCAGCCCTCAGCTCCGTTGCGAACGGTCTCGTCGACGTAGGCCGCCAGGCTGCTCAGCGTCTGCCGGCCGCCCTCGACGGCGTGGTACTTCTCGACGGCCTCGTCGCGCAGCTCCTTGGTGGGGAACAGCGTGCGCATCTCGATCCGGGTCGCCGCGCCGTCCGGCGCGAAGGTCACGAGCGACTCGAAGGCGTCCGGGTCGTCGCGGAACTCGCCGTGCAGCAGCGTGATCCGCTCCGGCGGGACGATCCGCAGCCAGCGGATCCACTCGCGGTAGTCGGTCCCGTCCGGCCCGTGCAGCACGAAGTGCCACTCGCCGCCCTCGCGGAACTCGAAGGACCGCGTGGTGGTGGTGAACCCCTCCGGACCCCACCACCGCGACAGGTGCCGGACCTCGGTGAACGCCTCGAACACCAGCTCGGGTGGCGCGTCGATGACCCGGGAGATCACGATCTCGCGGTCGGCCGTCGCCGGCTCGGCCCGCGTTTCCTGCCCTGCCATCGGTCAGTCCTCCTGCCGTGTCTGCTTGAGGTCCTGCACGTAGGTGTCCAGGCGGTCGAAGCTCTCGTTCCAGTACCGCTCGAATCCGCCGAGCCATTCGTGGACCGGCCGCAGCCCGCGGGCGTCCAGGCCGTAGAGGCGCTGCTTGCCGGCCTCGCGGACCCGCACCAGCCCCACCTCCCGGAGCACCCGCAGGTGCTTGGAGGCCCCCGGCTGGCTCATCCCCAACTCCTGGGCCAGGTCGGTCACCGGCCGCTCACCCGCTCGCAGCAGCGCCAGTATGTCCCGGCGCTGCGGCTCGGCGATCGCGTTGAACGCGTCCGACGTCGTCGCTGCTCGTGCCATGGCAGCCATCATATTCCCATATCGGAATACGTCAAGCGGGATGCCGGCCGGTGCGGGCCCGTACGGGCCGGTGCAGGTCGGCGGGGGTCAGTGGGGGGCGAGGGAGTCCCGCGGGTCCTCCGCCTCGTCCGTCCGGCCTCCCCCAGGAGCGGCGCCGCGGCGGGCAGGGCCCGGGCGGCCCGCCGAACCGCGCCGGTCGTCGCCGCTCGTCGCCGCTCGTCGCATCGTCGCGCCCGGTGTGTCCGCGGCTCGCCCCGTGAACAGGCAAGCAAACAGGCGTCGTTGGGGGCGCGTCGCATCGTGGAGTCGGTCTTCGGGGCGGCCTCATGGTGGGTGGCGAGCCGGCCGGCTGACCACCCATCCACCACGTGTCCGTGGAGGCCCGATGTCCGACAACTTCCTGACGCGGCGCGAGCGGCTCGCCCTGATCCGCGTCACTCTGAACGCCGCCGTGGCCGGGCTGGTGCGCGCCGTCGCCACCTGGCTGCTGGACCGGATGTGCTCGTAGCCGGGCAGCGGCCGTGACGGTGCTCGTGGGACGCGCTCCCGGGCACCGAACGGCATGCCGTCGCGCCTCGGCGAGGCGCGGCGGGACCGCTCAGGGGGCGCTGTGGTGGTCGTCGTCGAGGAGGGGGCTGTGGCGTTCGGAGAGGGGGCCGACGTTGAGGTCCTCGCGCATGAGCCGGCGCATCCTCGCGGCCGCCTTGCCGCGGGCCTCCCAACGTGCGCGGTCCTCGGGGCTGTTGACGGCCACGCCGTCGACATAGCCCTCGCAGATGCGGCGCAGGCAGTGGTACACACTGTTGGAGGCCTTCACGATGGGCTGCGGTGCGATGAGCCACATCCGTTCGGACGCGACGGAGATGCCTGACTCCCGAAAGGCCTCGCGCAGTGCGAGCGTTCGCGCGCCGTCGGACGCGTGCTCGCGTTCGGCCAGGGCCCGCAGGGTCTCGCCGAGGAGCTTCACGGCGGTGGTGTACTGCGTGTAGATCTCGAGCCGGAGGCGAAGCGCCTCCGCCGCGTCCTCGCGCTTCCACCGGTTCCGGTCCGCGATGAGGGTGGCGACGATGCCGATCGCCGCGCCGGCCAGGGTGGAGAGCAGGGGCAACCAGTCCATGCGGCTCAGCTTGTGCCATCGGGCGACGTCGCCGCCACGGGGTTGCGGGGATCGTTCAGGCGAGGCACGGGCGTTGGGCCAGGCGCCTCGCCCTTGCCGGAACCGGGCGCCCGGACAGGCGAGTTCAGCCGAGCGCCTTCTCCCAGACCGAGACGTGCTGGGGGCTGTCCTCGGTGAAGGGTTCGCGGGTCCAGCCGGCCCACCGGTTCCGCAGCCGCAGGCCCGCGAGTTGGGCCATGAGGTCCAGCTCCGACGGCCAGACGTAGCGGAACGGGATCGTCCGCGCCTCGCCGCGGCCGTCCTCGGTGACGGTGATGTACGTGCAGGTCGCGTCCTGGGTGACGGTGTCGTAGGTCGTGTACGCCCACTCGGTCGGACCGGTGGCGAACGGGACGATGTTCTGCCCGGCCGGGATCCGGCGCAGCTCGGGGACCCCCACCTCGACGACGAAGCAGCCTCCGGGGGCGAGGTGCGCGGCGGCGTTGCGGAAGCAGGCGACCTGGGCGTCCTGGCTGGTGAGGTTCATGATGGTGTTGAAGACCAGGTAGGCGAGGGAGAAGGGCCGCCCGCCGGGGCTCGTGTCCACCGTGGTGGTGGTGAAGTCGCCGAGGGAGACGCCGATGTCCTCGCCCCCGGGCTTGGCCCGCATCCGGGCCACCATGGCGCGGGACATGTCGATCCCGTGGACCGGAACGCCGCGCCGCGCGAGCGGCAACGCGATGCGCCCGGTGCCGACGGCCAACTCCAGCGCGGCTCCGTCGCCGGCCAGTTCGGCGAGCACGTCCACGGTCCGCTCGATCGTGGCCGGTTGGAACTCGGAACCCGACGACTCGTCGTACCGGCGCGCCACCTGTTCTCCGAAGTACCCGTCTTCATCAGTCACCGGCGGACGGTACCGCGGCAGCGGCCGATGCCGCCCGGAATTACCGGGCCCGCCGACCGCGCGGCGAACGCGCTTGTGGGGGTGGGGCTTTCGGCGCATGATGGCTGCGTGAACGACTGGCTGCGCGCACGGAGCGGGTGGACGACGCTCCTGCTCTTCTGGGGGGTCGCGCTGGCGGGGGCGCTGCTCGGCGAGATGACGTCGCGGTGGTTGCTGGAGCACCACCCGGCGACGTCCTTCACCGCGCACCTGCCGTGGTCGCTCGGCGGCTCGTTCTTCGTGGCTCTCTGCGGCACCGCCGGCACGCTCTCGCGACGGCGGCGACGTCACCCCGAGGGTGCCGCACCCGGCCGCTGAGGATCCGCCGCGACGAACGCGTCCGCCCCGACGGGCGCGTCGGGCGCGTCCGGGCGAACTCGCAGCGAGAGAACCCACTCGTCGTGCATGCTCATGGTCGAGCAGTCGAGCAGTCACCGCCGGCAACCGCCCCGGGGCGGGACGTGTGGGAGTGTCTCGGCGGCGGAATGGTCGTCACGGAGGCCCGTGCGGGCCTCCCCTGACAGGGAGAGTGATGCGTTCATGGCGTGTCGGATCAGTGAACTCGTGCTGGGGTGCCGGGAGCCGGAGGTCCTCGCGCGGTTCTGGTGCGAGGTGCTGGACTTCGTGGTGCTGGACCGCGAGGAGGACGGGACGCTGGAGATCGGGCCGCGCGAAGGCTTCGGCGGGCCCCAGCCGACGATCATCCTCAGCCGCAGGGACGAGCCGGAGAAGGGGAAGTCCCGGCTGCACATCGACGTCAACGCGACCGACCGCGACCAGGACGCCGAGCTCGAACGCCTGCTGAAGCTCGGCGCGCGCCCGGCCGACATCGGGCAGACCGGCGAGGAGCCGTGGCACGTCCTGGCCGACCCCGAAGGCAACGAGTTCTGCCTCCTCAGGGCCCGCCTCGCCCCGCTGGCGGGTGATTCCGGCACGGCCGGGTGAGGACGCGGATCGGCCGGCTCGCCCTTCGCCCGGAGGGCCGGCGGGCCGGCCGCCACGCGGGCTCGCCTCGTTCGGGGGCTACAGGGGGCGGAACATGATGTGGAGGCCGACGTAGCCGAGGTGGGGGTGGCGGAAGCCGTCGGGGACGGTGCCGAGGATGCGGAAGCCGAGGGAGCTGTAGAGGGCGACGGCGGGGGCGTTGGACTCGACGACGGCGTTGAACTGCATGCCGCGGTAGCCCTCGCGGGCCGCCCAGTCCAGGGTCTCGCGGCACAGGGCGCGGCCGACGCCGCGGCCGGCGTGGGCCGGGTCGACCATGAAGCTGGCGCTGGAGACGTGCGCCGCGTTGCCCATCTGGTTGGGGTTCATCTTCGCGGTGCCCAGCACCGTGCCCGCGTCGTCGACGGCGACGACGGTGCGGCCGGGCGCGGACAGCAGCCAGAACGCGCGGCCCTGCTCCTCGGTGATGTCGGTGGGGTACGAGAAGGTCTCGCCGGCCCGGCAGATGTCGCGCAGGAACGGCCAGATGTGCGGCCAGTCGGCCTCGGTCACGTCGCGGATGAGCATGCGGTCAGCTTGGTGGGCGGGCGGGCGCCCGGCAAAGGATTAAGCCCCTGCCGAATCCGCCCGCCGGCCCCGCCGGCCCCGCCGGCCCCGCCGCCCCGCCGGCCCCGCCGCCCCGCCGGCCCCGCAGCGATCGTGCGCCCGCCACGGACCCCTGCTCAGCCCTCCAGTTGCTCGTACGCCGGCAGCGTCAGGAAGTCGACGTAGTGCGCGTCGAGCGCGGTCCGCAGCAGCAGCTCGTACGCCTCCGTCCATTTGCCGACCGCGAAGGCGTCCTCGCCGACCTCGTCGCGGATCGCGGTGAGTTCGTCGGCCGCGACCTGGCGGACCAGCTCGTGCGTGGCCTTGCCGGGCGTACCGGTGCCCTCGACGTCGTCGAAGACGACCCCGGCGTTGGTCCACTGCCAGATCTGCGACCGGGAGATCTCCGCGGTCGCCGCGTCCTCCATGAGGTTGAAGATCGCCACCGCGCCCATGCCGCGCAACCACGCCTCGATGTAGCGGATGCCGACCTGCACGGCGTTGCGCAGGCCCTCGAACGTCGGCTTGGCGTCGAGTGAGGCGATGTCGATCAGCTGCTCGGCGGTGACGTGCACGTCCTCGCGCAGCCGGTCCTTCTGGTGCGGGCGGTCGCCGAGGACCGCGTCGAACGACGCGCGGGCGATCGGCACCAGGTCCGGGTGCGCCACCCAGGAGCCGTCGAAACCGTCCGCGGCCTCCCTGTCCTTGTCGGCCTTCACCTTCTCGAATGCCACCCGGTTGACCTCGGGGTCGCGCCGCGAAGGGATGAACGCCGCCATGCCGCCGATCGCGTGCGCACCGCGCTTGTGGCAGGTGCGCACCAGCAGTTCGGTGTACGCGCGCATGAACGGCGCGGTCATCGTCACCGCGTTGCGGTCCGGCAGCACGAAACGCGTGCCGCCGTCACGGAAGTTCTTCACGATGGAGAACAGGTAGTCCCAGCGGCCGGCGTTGAGCCCGGAGGCGTGGTCGCGCAGCTCGTAGAGGATCTCCTCCATCTCGTACGCGGCGGTGATCGTCTCGATCAGCACGGTCGCGCGGACGGTGCCCTGCGGGATGCCGAGATGGTCCTGCGCGAAGACGAACACGTCGTTCCACAGGCGTGCTTCGAGGTGCGACTCGGTCTTCGGCAGGTAGAAGTACGGGCCCTTGCCGAGGTCGAGCAGGCGCCGCGCGTTGTGGAAGAAGTAGAGGCCGAAGTCGACGAGGCCGCCGGGGACGTGCTCGCCGTCGACGCTCAGGTGACGCTCGTCCAGGTGCCAGCCGCGCGGGCGCATCACCACGGTCGCGAGCTCGTCGGCGTCCTTGAGGGCGTACGACTTGCCCTCGGGGGAGGTGAAGTCGATCCGCCGCTCGTAGGCGTCGATCAGGTTCACCTGTCCGGCGACGACGTTCTCCCACGTGGGCGCGGAGGCGTCCTCGAAGTCGGCCAGCCAGATCCGCGCACCGGAGTTGAGCGCGTTGACGGTCATCTTGCGGTCGGTGGGCCCGGTGATCTCCACCCGGCGGTCCTGCAGCGCGGCGGGGGCCGGGGCGACCTGCCAGTCGCCGTCGCGGACGTGCGCGGTCTCGGGCAGGAAGTCCAGGGTCGCGGTGCGGGCGATCTCGGCGCGCCGTTCGGCCCGCCGCTCGAGCAGTTCGGCGCGGCGGGGGGCGAAACGGCGGTGCAGTGCGCCGAGGAAGGCCAGCGCCTCCGGCGTGAGCACCTCCTCACCGCGGGGAACCGGTACGGCGGCCGCGCTGACGACCGCCGGGGACGGGGCGCTTGCGGACATGCTGTCACTCCTCCAGAGGGTGCCTGGTCAGGGACGGACCTCCACCGGGCCGCCGCCGCGGACGGCCGCCGCCCGCCTGCCCGTGATCGGGCGGGACAGGCCGCCGGCCGCCCGCTGCGGGAGCTCGTGCGTCGGTCCTCCGGGCCGCGCCGCGGGGGAGTGGCACGCGGTGCCGGGCCGTTCCGTGCGGTGGGCTCTTTCTGCACGGTGGAGCATAGTTTTCGCAGTGCGGAAGTTCAACGTTTTGTGGCACGCTGTGCAGCGGCGTGCAGAAGTCGCAGGTCGGCGGGGGTGTCGATGTCGGCGTGGTCGCTGATGTCGCCGCACTCCACGAGCACCGTCTGCTCGGCGTGCTCCCGCAGGTACGTCCGCGCGCCGCGGTCCTCGCCCGCGCTGCCCGCCACGCCCGCCCAGCGGCTCGCGCCGATCAGCACCGGGTGGCCGCGGCGGCCGTCGTACATCGCCGACACCAGGCTCGACACCAGGTCGTCGCCCTGCCGGGCCGCGGCCACCACGCGCGCCACGGCGGCACCGGTGACGCCCGGCTGGTCCACCAGCCCGATCACCGTCGCGGCCGGCCGTCGATCCGCCGCCGCGAGCGAGGCCAGGCCCGCGCGCAGCGACGAGCCCATGCCCTCCGCCCAGTGCGGGTTCTCCACGACCACGCAGCCCGTCAGGTCGGCCCGTTCGCGGACCTCGTCCGCCGCCGCGCCCAGCACCACGTGCACCGTCCCGCAGCCGCCGTCCCGCAGCACCGCCACCACGTGCTCGACCAGCGGCCGATCACCGTACGGGAGCAGGGCCTTCGGCCTGCCCCCCAACCTCCGCCCTCCGCCGGCCGCCAGCAGCAGTCCGGCCACCTCGCCCTTTGCGTCCATCCCCCTTGGATACCGCGCCCGGCGCCGCGGCGGAACAGGGCGCAGGCGGCGCGGCGTGTTCCGGTATCGTCGAACCGTGTCGCGGGAGGTGACGTGCCCGCGTGGCGAGCACCGGGGCGACGAGGCGCGGGGGCGCCGGCGCCGGGGCGATCGGGCACGGGGGAGGAGCGGGGACTCATGGGCGCGTCGCACAGCGGCCCCGACGTCACGCGGCGTCCGTTCCGGGCGACGACGGCGGACGATCCGGCGATGGTCTCCGGGCACCGGATCGGCGGGCGGCTCGGCACCAGCGCGCTCGGCGGGGTGTATCTCGCGCACGCGCCCGGCGGACAGCCCGTCGCGCTCACCGTCGTGCATCCCGAACTCGCCGCGGCCGAGGGCTTCGCGGCGCGCTTCCACCGCGACGCGCAGGAGGCCGGGCGGATCCGGGCACCCGGTGTCCTGCCGGTGCTCGGCAGCGGGCAGGAGGGCGGCCGCTACTGGATCGCGACCGCGTACGTGCCGGCGCTGCCGCTGGACGCGGCGGTCGACGGGCAGGGGCCGCTGCCGACCCGCGTGGTGCTGCGGCTGGTCGCCGGCCTCGCGGAGACGCTGCAGGCGCTGCACAACACCGGTGCGGTCCACGGCGATCTGCGCCCGGCGCACGTGCTGCTCGCACCGGACGGGCCGAAGGTCACCGGCTACGGGCTGGCCGCGGTCGCCGATCCCGCGGCGGACGCGCGCCAGGACCGCCAGGGGCCGGCGTTCCTGGCGCCGGAACAGGTCGCGGGCAGGCCGCCGGTGCCGGCGACGGACGTGTTCGCGCTCGGCCAGGTCGCGGCGTACGCGTCCATCGGGCGCCCGCCGTTCGCCGATCCCGCGCGCGTCCCGCAGGACGAGCCCGACCTCAACGAACTCCCCGGCGAACTGCGGGAGATCGTCACCCGCTGCCTCATCAAGGAGCCCGGCCTGCGGCCGTCGCTGGCGCAGGTCACCGCGATGTGCGGGCAGGCGGCTCCGGCCGCGCCCCGCCCCGACACATGGCTTCCCCCCTCCCTCCTCGCCATGATCCCGCCCACGCCGAGCCCCGGCGGCGGCCCGGGCGCACCGGGCGTCCCGCCGGTCCCACCCGTGGTCCCGCCGCCGGCGCCGGGGCACGGAAAGCCGCGGCGGAGGGTGGTCAGGGGGGCGGTGGGCGTCCTGGCGGTTGCGGCGGCGGTGGGCGTGGGGGTCGCGCTCGTCGGGGGGTTCAGCCGGAGCAGTGATGCGCGCGGCAAGGGGTTCGGGGCGACCGCGACCGCGCCCGCCGCCAGTCCGTCCGGCGTGCCGACGACCGCGCCGGCGTCGCCCGCACCGTCGCCGGCGGCGGATCCGGGGGACACGTACCAGGGGCTGCGGCTGCCCGCGGGCTCCGCGGTGGTGCTGCGGGACGACCCGCCGTTCGTGCATCCTGACGTCACGGGGGGCTCGTTCGGGCTCACCCCGCGAGGCGACGCCTTCTTCGCCGAACCGCACGAGGCGTGGCTGTCCGTGCCGGCGCCGGGCCTGCCGTCGACGCTCGACTCGTGCCGTACCGCGGGCGGTCCGCAACTCACCTCCGTGCCGCGGCAGTCGCTCGCCCCGGGCGACGGGAGAATGTGCGTGCACATGATCGACGGCACCGTCGCGCTGGTGACGCTCCGTCAGGTCTCCGCACCCGCCGCCCCGGAGCAGTTCGCCGTCATCGACGTGACGGTGTGGCGGCTTCTGGACCAGAGTGCCGAAAGTGACCTGTAGGGGCCCCGCACAGAGACTCTCCGCCCCCTCCGCTGAACGGAATTCAGCGCATTTTCGTAGGACCCTGTAGCGCGACGAGGCCGAGTCGCGTTTACTGATCCGCCCCGGATGGCCCGTCCGGCGATCACTTGGTGCGAGCGGGCGAGCAGGGCAGAAGACAGGGGACAGGTACGTGCTGGGGGAGACTCAGGTGCTCGAAGACGACCGCGGTGGCGCCCCGGCGCCCGCGCTCGGCGACCGCGGGGACGCGGGGCTGCCCGCCGCGGTGAACCGACTGAGGGGCGAACTCGCCTCGTACCGGCGACCGTTACCCGACCGCGCGGTCGCCGAGGACGAACTTGACGCGCTGGCGGCCCAGGCGGCCGAGCCGGCGCCCGACCAGGAGCGGCTGCGCCACTCCTTATTGCTGGTGGCCGCGGCCCTGGGCTCGGTCAGCGCCCTGTCGGCCGCGCTGGAAGGGCTGCGGGAGGCCGTCGAGGCGCAGGGCCCGAACGGAGGGAACGGGACCGACGGAATCCACGGAGTGCCGCGCTGACCACGCGACGGGCCCCGGTGCGCCGCGCTGACCACGCGAACCTCCGCGCCGCGGGCCCCTCGCTCAACTCGCGGGCGCGCCCGCCCCGTTGACGCCGTTGCTGCTCAGCGCGGTCGACAGCCGTTCGGCCACGCCGTGCAGGACGGGGACGATCTTGTCGGTGGCGGCCTCCGTGACCCGGCCGGCCGGGCCGGAGATGGAGATCGCCGCGGCCGTGGGGGAGTCGGGGACGGTGACCGCCAGGCACCGCACCCCGACCTCCTGCTCGTTGTCGTCGACCGCGTAGCCGAGCGCCCGGATGCGCTCCAACTCCGCGAGGAACGCGTCCGGTTCGGTGATCGTCCGGTCGGTCGCCGCGGGCATGCCGGTGCGGGCCAGCAGCGCCCGCACCTCGTCCGGCGGCAGCGAGGCCAGCAGCGCCTTGCCGACGCCGGTGGAGTGCGGCAGGACCCGCCGCCCGACCTCGGTGAACATCCGCATCGAGTGCCGGGAGGGCACCTGCGCCACATAGACCACCTCGTCGCCGTCGAGCAGCGCCATGTTCGCCGTCTCGCCGGTGGCCTCGACCAGTTCCGCGAGATACGGCCGGGCCCAGGTGCCGAGCAGCCGCGCGGCCCCCTCGCCGAGCCGGATCAGCCGGGGTCCGAGGGCGTACCGGCGGTTGGGCTGCTGGCGGACGTAGCCGCAGGCCACAAGGGTGCGCATGAGCCGGTGGATGGTGGGCAGCGGCAGACCGCTGCCGGCCGACAGCTCGCTCAGCCCGACCTCGCCGCCGGCGTCGGCCATCCGCTCCAGCAGGTCGAAGGCCCGTTCCAGTGACTGGACGCCTCCGGTGCGGTCTGCAGGCACCTGCGCTCCCCTCGGTCGACCGGGCATCCCGGTGGACGACACCCGCACGATCCGCGCAATGCGGAAGACGGCTTTCGCTCTGTGGAATCCTACCGCCCTTGACGTCCGGCAGAACGATACCCACCATGACCGTCAACAGAACGTTGAATTTCTTCCCGAGGCGGAGGTCCCCGTGGCAGTGGAGGAGCAGGAGCAGGTACTGCGCTCGACGCGCGTCGTGACGCCGGAGGGCGAGCGGGCCGCCTCGGTCGTCGTGGCCGGCGGAACGATCACCGCCGTCCTGGCGCACGACGCCCCGCCGCCGGCCGGCGCGCGTCTCACCGACCTCGGCGACGACGTGCTGCTGCCCGGCCTGGTCGACACCCACGTGCACGTCAACGACCCCGGACGCGCCGAGTGGGAGGGCTTCGGCACCGCGACCGCGGCCGCCGCGGCCGGCGGGATCACCACGGTGGTCGACATGCCGCTCAACAGCATCCCGCCGACGACCACCACCGCGCACCTGGAGGTCAAGCGCGCCGCCGCGCGCGGCCGGGTGCACGTCGACACCGGGTTCTGGGGCGGCGCCGTCCCCGGCAACGCCGGGGATTTGCGGCCGCTGCACGACGCGGGGGTGTTCGGCTTCAAGTGCTTCCTGCTGCACTCCGGCGTGGACGAGTTCCCGCAGCTCAACTCCGACGAACTGGGTGCGGCACTGGCGGAGTTGGCACCGTTCGACGGGCTGCTCATCGTGCACGCCGAGGACCCGCTGCTGATCGAGGCGGCCCCGCGGCGGCCCGGGCCGAGGTACGCGGACTTCCTCGCCTCCCGCCCGCAGGCCGCCGAGGACACCGCGATCGCCGGACTCATCGCGCTGGCCCGCCGGTTCGGGGCGCGGATCCACATCCTCCACCTGTCGTCCGCGAGCGCCCTGCCGCTGATCGGCGCGGCCCGGCGCGACGGCGTTCGCGTCACCGTCGAGACCTGTCCCCACTTCCTCACCCTGACCGCCGAGGAAGTCCCGGACGGGGCCACGGAGTTCAAGTGCTGCCCGCCGATCCGCGAGGCCGCCAACCAGGACGCCCTGTGGCGCGCGCTGGCCGACGGCACCATCGACTGCGTGGTCTCCGACCACTCACCGTCCACCGCCGACCTCAAGGCCCGCGACACCGGCGACTTCGCCGCCGCCTGGGGCGGCATCTCCTCGCTGCAGCTGGGGCTTTCGGCGGTGTGGACCGAGGCGCGGAAGCGCGGCCACACGCCGGCCGACCTCGCCCGCTGGATGTCCGCCGGGCCCGCCGCCCTTGCCGGACTCGACGGCACCAAGGGTGCGATCGCGCCCGGCCACGACGCCGACTTCGCGGTGCTGGCGCCCGAGGAGACGTTCACCGTCGAACCGCGGCGGCTGCTCCACCGCAACCCGCTGACCGCGTACGCCGGCAGGACCCTGCACGGGGTCGTCCGGGCGACGTACCTGCGCGGGGAGATGATCGCCCGCAACGGCGTCCTGGCCGTGAGCGAGCCCGCCGGACGCCTGCTGACCCGCCCGGCACCCGTCCCCCGCACCTGAGCGGCCACGCCGCGAGGACGGCCCCCCGCGGGGCGGCCCCGCAACTCGAACGGGCCCCTGGCTCAGCGCTGTTCGCCGCTCCCGGGGCCCGTTCCCGCCTCGGCGGCCCCTGTCGCGACTCCTGCTCCGGTCCCCCCGTGCGGCTCGCCGGCGGCCCCGGCTGCCGGGCCCGCCGGCCCGGTCGGGGTCCCCGCCGCGGCCTCGCGCCGTCGCGGCTGCCGGCTCAGGACCAGCACGCTCAGGCCGAACATGGTGACGCCCAGCGGCACATGGACCGACGGCACGTGCTTGATGCCCAGCACGACCTGCACCGAGGCCAGCGCGAGGAAGCCCGTCGCGTAGGCGATGGGGCGGGGCGAGCCGCCGCCGGGCTTCCAGGCGAGGACGGCCGCGAGCACGTACAGCATCGACGCGCCGTACATCACCCGCGCTCCCACGCTGTGCAGCGGCTCGCCGTGCGACGAGGTGAGCAGCACGCCCGCGGTGACCGCCTGGAAGAAGATGGCGGCGGTCTGCAGGGCGACCGCGACCTGGACGAGGCCGGTGGTGCCGTGCGGCGCCGCGGTGGTGGTCTGGACGGCCATCAGGTGGCCCTCCCTTCTGCCCGCAGGCAGTCGGTGGGTACGGTTTCGGTGGATTGACGAGGCAGCGTCGCGAAGTGTGAGGTGGGGGCCGTGACCGCTCCGGTCGGCACCGACGGCGAGCGCGGGGCCGCCGGTGAACGGCGGCATCTGACGGCTGTCGCGTACCGCTTGCTCGGCTCGCTGACCGAGGCCGAGGACGTCGTCCAGGAGACCTATGCGCGCTGGTACGCACTGACGGCGCGTCAGCGGGGCGACATCGAGGTGCCGGCCGCCTGGCTGACGACGGTGGCGGGGCGGATCTGCCTGGACCTGCTGCGCTCGGCGCGGGTGCGGCGCGAGCGCTACGTCGGTGCGTGGCTGCCCGAACCGCTGCCCGGCGGCGAGCGGGGGGACGGGCCGCCGGAGGACGCCGGCGACCCCGCCGAGCGGGTGGCCCTCGACGAGTCGGTGCACATGGCCTTCCTCGTCCTCCTGGAGGAGGTGACGCCCGCCGAACGGGTGGCGTTCGTGCTGCACGACGTGTTCCGGTACTCGTTCGTGGAGATCGCCGGCGTCGTCGGCCGCACGCCCGCGGCGTGCCGCCAGCTGGCCTCCTCCGCCCGCCGCCGGGTCCGCGGCGCGCAGCCGGGCGCCGCGGCGGCGGGGGCCGGGTCGGCGACGGAACAGGCCTCCCTGGTACGGGAGTTCCAGCAGGCGTGGCAGGCCAAGGACATCGCGGCCCTGGTCGGCCTGCTCGACCCCGGCGCGGTGATGGTCACGGACGGCGGGGGACTGGCGCAGGCGGCCGCGCGGCCGGTCGAGGGCGGCGAGCCCATCGCCCGGTACCTGGCCCACTTCGCGGCACGCGCCCCCGGACTCGACCTGTCGGTGCGGACGGTCAACGGGCGGCCCGGCCTGGTCGCCCGGCACGCGGGGACGACGGTCTCGGTCGCCGCGTTCGCCTTCACCGGCGACGGCGGCACGGCCCGCATCAGCCGCATCTGGACCGTGCGCAACCCGGACAAGCTGCGGGCCTGGTGACGCGCCCGCCGTGCCGGGCGTGATCGACGGCTCCGGCCGGCGGGGAGCGGACCGCGGAAGGGGACGGGTGAAAGGCCGGTGGCCCGGGACGCAGCCCCGGGCCACCGGCAGGCGCGCGGGTCAGGCCGCGCGCCGGACCCTGCGCCGGTGGGCGGCGATGATGTCCGCGTACCGGCGTCCGCTGCCCTTCACGGTGCGGACCTGCGTGGCGTAGTCGACGTGGACGAGGCCGAAGCGCTTGTCGTAGCCGTACGCCCACTCGAAGTTGTCCAGCAGCGACCAGGCGTAGTACCCGGCCAGCGGCACGCCCCGCTTGACCGCCCGGGCGCAGGCGGCGAGGTGCTCGTCCAGGTACTGGGCCCGCTCGGGGTCGTCGACCTGGCCGTCGGCGCCCACGATGTCGCGGTACGCCGAGCCGTTCTCCGTGACGAAGATCCGGCGGGCGCCGTACTCCTCCGACAGCCGCACCAGCAGCTGCTCGAGCCCGTCGGAGTTGACCTCCCAGTCCATCGCGGTGCGCCGCAGGCCCGGCAGGTACGCCATCTTGGCGTGCGGGGCCGGACCCGCGGGGTCGTCGACGATGGTCTGCGGGAAGTAGTAGTTCAGGCCCAGCCAGTCCAGCGGAGCCGCGATGAGCTCCATGTCGCCGTCCTTGACCGGCAGGTCGACGCCGTACAGCTCCACCATGTCCTGCGGGTAGCCGCGCCCGTGGATCGGGTCCAGCCACCAGCGGTTGGTGTGCCCGTCGGCCCGGCGCGCGGCCGCGACGTCCTCGTCGCGGTCGGTGGCCGGCTCGCACGGGCTGAGGTTGTTGACGATGCCGATCTGCAGGTCGGAGTGGGCGGCGCGCATCGCCTGCACGGCCAGGCCGTGACCCAGGTGCAGGTGGTAGGAGGCGCGGACGGCGGCCGACAGGTCGGTCCAGCCGGGCGCCATGGTGCCCTCGAGGTGGCCGATCCACGCCGAGCACAGCGGCTCGTTGAGGGTCGCCCAGTCCTTGACGCGGTCGCCCAGGGCGTTCACCACGATCTCCGCGTACGCGGCGAACCGCTCGGCGGTCTCCCGCTCGGGCCAGCCTCCGCGGTCCTGCTGCGCCTGCGGCAGATCCCAGTGGTAGAGCGTCGCGTTGGGGGTGATGCCCGCTTCCAGCAGCGAGTCGACCAGCCGGTCGTAGAACGCCAGGCCGGCCGCGTTCACCGCGCCGGAGCCCTGCGGGAGGACGCGCGGCCACGCGATCGAGAAGCGGTACGCGTCCAGGCCCAGAGACTTCATCAGCTCCAGGTCCTCGGGCACGCGGTGGTAATGGTCGCAGGCGACGTCGCCGGTGTCGCCGCCTGCCACCTTGCCGGGAGTGTGGGAGAAGGTGTCCCAGATGGACGGGGCCCGGCCGTCCTCGTCCACCGCGCCCTCGATCTGGTACGCGGCGGTGGCCGCACCCCAGACGAAATCGGCGGGAAGAGCGCTCAGGTCGTTCACAAAGTCTCTCAATTCGGTAAGAGGCGGGGTTACTTGACGGCGCCGGCGGTCAGTCCGGCGACGAGGTAACGCTGCAGGAGCAGGAATCCGGCGACCACCGGCACGCTCACCACGAGCGCGGCGGCCATGACCTGGTTCCAGTAGACGTCGTTCTGGGTGGCGTACTCGCGCAGGCCGACGGCGAGCGTGCGGGTGCTGGAGTTCGTCATCACCGAGGCGAACAGCACCTCACCCCAGGCGGTCATGAAGGCGTACACGCTCACCGCGACGATGCCGGGGATGGCGGCCGGCACCACGACGCGGAACAGCGCGCCGAACGGGCCGCAGCCGTCGACCTTGGCGGCCTCGTCGAGGTCCCGCGGGATCGAGTCGAAGTAGCCGACCAGCATCCAGATGGAGAACGGGAGCGAGAACGTCAGATAGGTGATGATCAGGCCGAGCCGGCTGCCGTTGAGCGTGATCCCCGTGCTGTTGCCGATGTTGACGAAGATCAGGTACAGCGGCAGCAGGAACAGGATGCCGGGGAACATCTGCGTGGACAGCACCGTCACCGTGAACACCTTGCGGCCCGCGAAGCGGTAGCGGCTCACGCCGTAGGCGGCGAAGATCGCCACCACCACCGAGAACACCGTCGCGCTCACCGACACGATCAGCGAGTTCATGAAGTAGTGCGCGAGCGGGACGGTCTTCCAGATGTCCACGTAGGGACGGAAGGTCAGCCCCTTCGGGATCCACTTGAACGAACCCTGTACGTCCTGGAGGTTCTTCAGGGACGAACTGAGCATCACGTAGACCGGCGTCAGCACGAACGCCAGCAGCAGGGTCAGCACGATGCGCCGCGTCCACAGGAACGACTTCGGCTGGGCCATCGGGGACGGCCGGTCGGGAATCCTAGGCATCGGCGTCGCCCCGCCTCCTGGACGTCAGCAGCAGGTACACCGCCGTCACCAGCAGCAGGAACAGCAGCAGGAGCACGGACATCGCCGAGCCCGAGCCGAAGTTCCAGGTGATGAACGACGACTGGTAGATGTGGATGGAGATCAGGTCGGCCTGGTGCGGCGCGGACTGGCCGAACATGACGTACGGCGTGTTGAAGTCGTTGAACGTCCACAGGAACAGCACCAGCACGAGCACCTGGTTGACCGGGCGCAGCGACGGCATGGTGATCTTCCGGATCTGCTGCCAGACGCCGGCGCCGTCCATCGCGGCGGCCTCGTACAGCTCGCGCGGGATGTTCTGCAGGCCGGCCATCAGCGCCAGGAAGGCGAACGGCCAGGACCTCCAGACCGAGACGATGACCATGGCCCAGAACGAGTTGTCGCCGATCAGCCAGAACGGCTTGTTCGACGTCACGTGCAGCTGGTCGTGCAGCACGTGGTTCACCAGGCCGGTGTCCTGCTGGAACATGAACGTCCAGGTGATCAGCGCCGCGTAGGCCGGCAGCGCGTAGGGCACCAGGAAGATCGCGCGCATGATCGCGCGGCCTCGGAAGCTGTCCTGCATGAGGATCGCGGCGGCGGTCCCCAGCAGCCAGGACAGGCCGACCGACAGGAGGGTGTAGGCGAGCGTCACCCAGAACGAGTGCAGCAGCGCCTGGCCGATCGGCTCGTGGAACTTGATCGCGGCGCGGTAGTTGTCGAACCCGGCCCAGGGGGCCTTGCTCCAGTTGCGGATGAAGAAGAGCGTCAGGTTCTTGAAGCTGATGAGGATGCCGAAGAACATCGGCACGATGTGGATCAGCAACTCCGCGATGAGGGCGGGGAGAAGCAGCAGGTACGGCAGGCCTATCTGGCGCAGCCGTTCGATGGCACGCGGCCGGAGCCGGCGCCCGGCAGCGGTCTTGCCGCTGCTGCCGGGGCCGGCTTCGGGAGCACGCCGTGGGGGCGCGGTGGCAGTCATGGGAGGAAGGCCGATCCTTAGGACGCGGGCATCTGCTGCTGCGCCTTGGTCAGCGCGGCCTTGACGGTGTCGTCCGTCACGGGCTTGCCGGCCGCGGCGTCGGCGAACAGGTCCTTGATCGCGGTGCCGACGAGGGTCTCGAACTGGCTCTCGTTGGGGACCTGCGGCAGCGGGGCGGCGGAGGTGCTCAGGACGCTCGCCAGGACCTTCAGGTCGGGCGTCTGGAAGGCCGGGTCGCTCTGCGCCTCCTTGACCGGCGGCAGCGAGCCGTAGGTGCCGTTGAGGATCTTCTGCTCCGGGGTGCTGGTCATGAACTTCACCAGCGCCTCGGCGGCGGCCTTGTGCTTGGTGTTCTGGAACACCGCCAGGTTGATGCCGGCCACCATCGACGTCACGCCGGCGTCACCGGTCGCGCCCGCGGTCTGGGTGGGCACCGGCACGACGCCGTACTGGTCGGCCGACATGCCGTGCGACTTGATGGAGGTCGCGGCGGACTGCCACATCATCATCGCGGCCTTGCCGGTGGCGAAGTCGGTGATGGTCTGGTTCTGCGAGTACTCCGCGTCGCCCTTGGCGGCGACCTTGTCGCCGGCGATGAAGTCGACGTACTGCTTGACCGCGGCCACGTTCTGCGGGGTGTCGAAGGTCGCCTTGCCGGAGGAGTCGAACCAGTCGGAGCCGCGCTGCTTGGCGAGCACGAACGCGTGGTGGATGTTCTCCGAGCCGTTGCTGCCCTCGACCGCGAGGCCGTAGTGGCCGCCCGTGGTCAGCTTCTTGGCGTCGGCGACCAGCTCGTCCCAGGTCTTCGGCGGGTTGGCGATGCCCGCGTCGGCGAACATCTTCTTGTTGTAGTACAGGCCGTAGGCCATCGAGTACAGCGGCACCGCGGCCGGGTCCTTGCCGGCCGCTCCGGCGGCGGCGATGGCGGCCGGGGCGAAGCGGTCCTTGCCGCCGATGGCGGAGAAGGCGCTGGCGTCCCACGGCATGAGCGCACCCGTGGCCTGCAGGGAGGCGGACCAGGTGTTGCCGATGTTGAGCACGTCCGGGCCCTGGCCCGAGGTGGTCGCCGCCAGGATGCGGTTGAGCAGGTCCGCCCAGCCGATGACCTCCAGGTTGACCTTGATGCCGGTCTGCTGGGTGAACTTGTTGAGCTCCGGGGTCAGCACCTGCTTGTCGTTGTCGAGGCTGGTGCCCTGGTTGCTCGCCCAGTACGTGAGGGTCTGGCCCTTGAGGCTCGCGGGGTCGGACTTGTCGCCGCCGCTGCTGTCGGACGAGCCGCCGCCACACGCGGTGGCGGTCAGACCGAGCGCGGCCACGAGGGCGGTGGCCGCGAGGAGTCTGCTGGAGGTGCTGGAGGTGCGCATACCGGTTCCCTCTCAGGGGTGGGGATCGCTTCAGGAAGTGAACAGCGCCTGTGCCTTAATTCAGGCCGTGATTTAACTTGTGAGAAAAGGTGGCGTCAAGACCTTGTGCAGCGATAGATTCACGCCGGACGGGCGGAGAGGGAGGGTCGATGGCTGAGCGGGGCAAGCGGACCGTGCGTGACCTGCGGCGCGGCAACCGTGCATCGCTTCTGCGTCATTTGTATTTCGAAGGCCCCCTCAGCCGCCAGGAACTGGGCCGGGACACCGGTCTGAGCGCCGGCTCGATCAGCAACGTCGTGGGCGAGCTGATCGCCGACGGCATGGTCGAGGAGGCCGGAGCCGTCGAGTCCGACGGCGGCCGCCCCCGCACCCTCCTCCAGGTCTCCGCCGGCTACGGCCACGTCGTCGGCGTCGACGTCGGCGAAACCCGCGTCCGCGTCGAGCTGTTCGACCTCGCACTGACCGAACGGGCCTCCGCGGACCTGCCGTTGTCCGACAGCGGCCACGACGTCGACCACGTGGTGAGCCTCGCCCTGCGGGGCATCGCGTCGGTGGTCCGCGAGGCCGGTATCGACGACCGGGAGGTCCTCGGCGTCGGCATCGGCGTCCCCGGCATCGTCGAGCAGGTGCCGCCCGGCGCCGACCGCGTCGCGGTCCCCGGCGACGCCGACGGCATCGTGGTGCACGGCCAGACCATCGGGTGGGACGCCGTGCCGCTCGGCCGCCTGCTGCGGGCCGGCACCACCCTCCCCCTGTACATCGACAACGGTGCCAAGACCCTCGGCCAGGCGGAGATGTGGTTCGGCGGCGGCCGCGGCTCCCGCAACGTCGTGATCGCCCTCATCGGCTCCGGCGTCGGGGCCGCCGTCGTCGCCGACGGCACCCCGTACCACGGAGCCAGCAGCAGCGCGGGGGAGTGGGGCCACACCACGCTGCGGGTCGGCGGCCGCGTCTGCCGCTGCGGCTCGCGCGGCTGCCTGGAGGCGTACGTCGGCGCCGAGGCGCTGCTCGGCCGCTGGCCGTCGGCACCCGGGGGCGCCAGCGAGGAGACCGCGCTCGCCGCGCTGCTGGCCGCCGCCGACACCGACCCCGAGGCGGGCGCGCTGCTCGACGAGGCCGCCGAGTACCTCGGCGCCGGCATCGCCGACCTGATCAACCTCTTCAACCCGCAGCGGATCGTCATCGGCGGCTGGGCCGGACTGCTGCTCGGCCCGCGGCTGCTGCCCGCGGTCCGTGAGGTCGCCGCCGCCTACTCCCTGCACCACCCCTGCGCGCAGACCTCCATCGAGCTGGGCCGGCTCGGCCCCGACGCCGTCACCGTCGGCGCCGCCACCCTCCCGCTGGCCCGCTTCCTCGACTCCGGCGGCGAGCGCCCCGTCCAGCTGCCCCACCAGGCGCCCGCCGGCCCGGACGCCGCCCTCGACCCGGTGCGGAACCGAATCGCGCGAGCGGTACGTTGACCGGGCGGTGCCCACCGCACCGGCCCCGTACCACGAGCTCGTCCTGAGGAGCCCCGCTGTGACCCTGCAGCAGCAGATCGTCGGCAACGCCATGCAGATGGCCGTCTGCACCCTGAACCCCGGCCAGACGGTGTACTGCGAGGCGGGAAAGTTCCTGTTCAAGACCGCCAACGTCTCGATGGAGACCCGCCTCGGCGGCCCCGGCACCCGCAACAGCGGCGGCCAGCAGGGCGGCGCCGGCGGCGGGGGCATGGGCGGCCTGCTCCGCCAGGCCATGGGCACGGCCATGCAGGTCGGGCAGCGCGCCCTGGCCGGCGAGTCGCTGGCCTTCCAGTACTTCACCGCCGCCGGCGGCGAGGGCACCGTGGGCTTCGCCGGCGTCCTCCCCGGCGAGATGCGGGCCCTGGAGCTGAACGGGTCGCGCGCCTGGTTCGCCGAGAAGGACGCGTTCGTGGCCGCCGAGGAGACCGTGCAGTTCGGCATCGCCTTCGCCGGCGGACGCCAGGGCATGAGCGGCGGCGAGGGCTTCATCCTGGAGAAGTTCACCGGCCACGGCACCGTGATCATCGCCGGCGCGGGCAACTTCATCGACCTCAACCCCGCCGACTTCGGCGGCCGCATCGAGGTCGACACCGGCTGCATCGTCGCCTTCGAGGAGGGCATCCAGTACGGCGTGCAGCGCATCGGCGGCCTCAACCGCCAGGGCATCATGAACGCCGTGTTCGGCGGCGAGGGCCTGTCGCTGGCCACCCTGGAGGGCAACGGCCGGGTGATCCTGCAGTCCATGACCATCGAGGGCCTGGCCAACGCGCTGAAGAAGGCCCAGGGCGGGGACAAGCAGGGACCGACGGGCGGGCTGTTCTCCACCCACGTCGGCTGACGGCGGCCCGCGGGCGTCCGGCCGGCCGGACGCCCGCCCCACGGGGCTCATGCTCCTCTCATGTCACGGTGCGGACACAGCTGCCCGCTCCCGGGCCCCCGCGCCCCGGCCGCGCCGGTACCGTGCGGAGCCTGTGCACCACCCCCTCCAGGAAGGTGGGCGACCGCCGTGTACCGCTGGGAGACCACCCGGGCCGCACTGGCCCAGCGGGTTTTCGCCACCATCCGCACCGAGAGCTACGACCAGGCCGCGGCGACCGCCGACACCCTTCTGTCGGCCGGCCTGACCACCCTGGAGATCTCCCTCACCACCCCGTTCGCGCTCGAAGCGGTCACCACCCTGGTCCGCGAAGTGGGCGACGACGCCGTCATCGGCGCCGGCACCGTGCTGGACGAGGTCTCCGCCCGGATGGCCATCGAGGCCGGCGCCCGCTTCCTGCTCGCCCCCAACCTCGACGAGGCCGTGCTGCGCACCGGCCACCGCTACGGCATACCCGTCTTCCCCGGGGTGGCCACCCCCACCGAAGCCGTCCGCGCGATGGAACTCGGCGCCGACGCCCTCACCCTCTACCCGGCCACCGCCTACACCCCCGACTGGGTCGTCGACCTGCGCGCGATCATTCCGCACGTGGCACTGCTGCCCATCGGCGGCATCACCGTCACCGCCGCCCCCGACTGGGTCGCGGCCGGCGCGGTCGCCGTCGGCATGGGCTCGGCCCTCACCGACGGCGACCGCGAAACCGTCACCAAGCGCCTCGCCGACCTGCTGGAACGCCTGGCCGACGCGACCTGACACCCAGGACCCGAGACCTCCGGGGGGACCCGTGCCGTACGACCCTGGCACCGTCGATCTGACGGCCTTCGGCGAGGACTTCGTCGCCGACCCGTACCCGTACTACGCGAAGCTGCGCGAGCGCGGCCCGGTGCACCGGGCCGTCGTCGAGAGCGGCGAGATGTGGCTCGTCGTCGGGTACGACGAGGCCCGCGCCGCGCTCGCCGACGCCCGGCTGAGCAAGGACTGGCGCATCCTGGGCGACGGCCAGGAGGAGGCGGGCCCGGTCGCCGCCAACATGCTGGAGTCCGACCCGCCCCGGCACACCCGGCTGCGGCGCCTGGTCGCCCGCGAGTTCACCCCCCGCCGCGTCGAGGCGCTGCGGCCCCGGGTCCAGGAGATCACCGACGGGCTCCTCGACGCGATGCTGCCGGCCGGCTCCGCCGACCTCATCGAGGAGCTGGCCTTCCCGCTCCCCCTCACCGTCATCTGCGAACTGCTCGGCGTGCCCGCCCTGGACCGCGAGGCGTTCCGCGGATGGACCCGCGCGATCCTCGGCGAGACCGGCGACATCGACCAGGAACTCGCCGCGGGGGACGCGATGAGCGCGTACCTCAGCGAGCTGATCGAGGACAAGCGGTGCGGCGGCCCGCGCGACGACCTGCTCAGCGCGCTCATCCGCACCCGCGACGAGGACGACGACGGGCTCTCCGGACCGGAACTGGTCAGCATGGCGTTCCTGTTGCTCGTCGCGGGCCACGAGACGACCGTCAACCTCATCGCCAACGGGGTGCTCGCCCTGCTCCGGCACCCCGCGCAGCTCGCCGCCCTCCGCGCCGACCTGACGGGTCTGATGCCGGGCGCGGTCGAGGAGATGCTCCGCTACGACGGGCCGGTGGAGCGCGCCACCTACCGCATCACCCGCGCTCCTTACCCCATCGGCGACGTCGTCGTCCCCGCCGGCGAGATCGTCGCCGTCGTCCTCGCCGCGGCCGGCCGCGATCCCGGCCGCCATCCCGACGCCGACACCTTCGACATCCGGCGCGCCCCGCAGGGCCAGCTGGCGTTCGGCCACGGCATCCACTTCTGCCTGGGCGCGCCGCTGGCCCGCATGGAGGGCGCGATCGCGCTCACCAGCCTGCTGACCCGCGCGCCAGGCCTCGCCCTCGACGCGCAGGCCGGGCCGCTGGGCTGGCGGCCCAACCCGCTCATGCGCGGCCTGAACCGGCTGCCCGTCGTGTTCTGACCGCGCCGGGCCGGGGCGTTCAGCACACGGCGGGCAGCCCCGGCCGCGCACGGTCCACGGCTCGGACCGGCGGGACGGGCTGCGGCCGGACCGCCCTAAACTCGCCCGGGGCGGTACGTTCCGCCCGCGTCGAGATCCCGCCAGGAGGAAGCCCGTGAGTGTCGTCGCCGTGCCCGGCTCCAAGTCGGTGACCGCGAGGGCCCTGTTCCTCGCCGCCGCCGCCGAGGGCACCACCGTGCTTCGGCGGCCGCTGCTGTCCGACGACACCGACGGCTTCGCGGAGGGACTGACCCGCCTCGGATACGACGTGCGACGCGACGCGGACGTGTGGCTGATCACCGGGCGGCCCGAGGGCCCCGCGGCCGCCGAGGCCGACGTCTACTGCCGTGACGCCGCCACCGCCGCCCGCTTCCTGCCCGCGCTCGCCGCCGCCGGCCACGGCACCTACCGCTTCGACGCCTCCGCGCAGATGCGCCGCCGCCCCGTCGCGCCGCTCACCCGGGCGCTGCGCTCCCTCGGCGTCGACCTCACCCACGGCGAGGCCGAGGGCCACCTGCCGCTCACCGTCGTCGCCGACGGCATCAAGGGCGGCGAGATCGAGCTGGACGCCAGCCTGTCCTCGCAGTTCCTCACCGCGCTGCTGCTCACCGGGCCACTGACCGCGGAGGGCCTGCGGATCCGCGTCACCGGCATCGTCTCCGTGCCCTACGTCGAGATCACCCTCGCGATGATGCGCCGGTTCGGGGTGACCGTGGCCCGCGACGGCGACACCTTCGCCGTCCCGCCCGGCGGCTACCGCGCCACCGACTACGCGATCGAGCCCGACGCCTCCACCGCGAGCTACTTCTTCGCGGCCGCCGCGCTCACCGGCCGCACCGCGACCGTGCCCGGCCTGGGCGCCGACGCCCTCCAGGGCGACCTGCGGTTCGTCGACGTGCTGCGCCGGATGGGCGCCGAGGTCGAGACCGGCCCCGACGCCACCACCGTCACCGGCACCGGCCGGCTGTCCGGCCTCACCGTCGCCATGCGCGACATCTCCGACACCATGCCGACGCTCGCCGCGATCGCCCCCTTCGCCGACGGCCCGGTCCGCATCGAGGACGTGTACAACACCCGCGTCAAGGAGTGCGACCGGCTGGAGGCGTGTGCGGAGAACCTGCGCCGCCAGGGGATCACGGTCGAGACCGGCCACGACTGGATCGAGATCCGGCCGGGCACGCCGAAGCCCGTCGAGATCGCCTGCCACGGCGACCACCGCATCGCGATGAGCTTCGCGGTCGCGGGCCTGCGCACCCCCGGCACGACCTTCGACGACCCGGGGTGCGTGAAGAAGACGTTCCCCGGGTTCCACGAGTTCTTCGCGCGGGTGCGCGCCGACTGGGGCGTGTGAAGCGGCGCGAGCGCGCGAGGGGTCCGGGGGCCGGGGCTAGGGTCGGGGAGCTGGTCCCGCACCCGGCTTCCCGCACCTGGCTTCCGGCACCCGGCTTCCGGCACCCGTCACGCGCCTGCCCGCACCCGGCCGCGCGGGCCGGCCGTCCCGGTCAGGGGAGCGGGGCGACGACCGGCTCGCGGTCCAGCACGATCCCGAAGTGCTCGCGGTACGCGGCGAGCACCTCGTCCTCGCCCAACTGCCGCTGCTCGCGTCCGTCCTCGCCGGTGGTCAGCACCAGCACGCGGCCGCTGAGCGTGACCCGCCCGGTCCCGGTCAGCCGCGAGCACACCAGCGACTGCCGGAAGTGGGACTTCGGCGACGTCCGCTGCCACCAGCACGTGGCCTCGAAGTCCCGCAGTTCACGCGGACGTTGTTCCAGCCGGTACTGCGGCGCGTCGTTCCGCAGGATGTCGAGGTCGCCGTCCGGGGTCTCCTCGACCCGGAACACGCCCGCGGGGTCGCGCTGTTCGCCCCGGGCGTCGTAGCGCAGCGGGTAGTGGCTGTGCCGGCCGAAACCGACGTCCGCCAGCCAGGGGCCGCTGCCGTCGGCCGGCATGACGCGCAGCGCCAAGTGGTCGTAGGGCGGGCCCAGTTCGCCGTCCGCCCCGAAGACGCGCGCGGCCAGCGTCGTCACCTCGTAGCCGAGGGCGCGCAGCAGGCCGGCGAAGGCGCCGTTGAGCTCGTAGCAGAAGCCCCCGCGGCCGTCCCGCAGGATCTTGTCCACCAGCGCGGACTCCTCCAGCGCGATGTCCTGGCCGAGGTGGATCGACAGGTTCTCGAACGGCACCGCCAGCTGGTGCCGCAGGTGCAGCGCCCGCAGGGACTCGGCGTCCGCCGCGGGCGGGCGTTCGGCCCCGATCCGGCGCAGGTAGGCGTCCACCCGGGCGGGGCCCAGCGGCCCCGACCGCCCGGTCACCGTGCCGACGCCCGCTCGGCCGCGCTCCGCTCCACGCAGAACTCGTTCCCCTCCGGATCGGCCATCGTCACCCAGCCCGATCCGTCGGGCCGCCGGTGGTCGCCGACGACCGCTGCCCCCACGCCGAGCAGCCGGGTGACCTCCTCGTCGCGGGTCCGGTCCTGCGGCTGCAGGTCCAGGTGCACCCGGTTCTTCAGGGACTTGGCCTCGGGCACGGTCACGAACAGCAGCGCGGCGCCGTCCGGTGCGGTGACGAGGGCCTCCGGGTCCCCGGGGTTGTCGTCGTCCGCGAGAGCGCCGTTCAGCGCCTCGGCCCAGAACGACGCGAGACGGTACGCGTCGGCACAGTCGAAGGTCACATGCCGTACCAGAGATGCCATGCGCGCAGCCTATGCCCGGGCCGGCGGGCCCGGGCGACCGGTCAGCCGGCCGGCTGCAGCACCCACATCGGCGAACCGTCCCCGCCCAGCGCGGCGCGGCCGCCGACGGGGGCGAGCGAGGCGAGCGGCGCGGCGGCCAGACGCAGAGTGAGCGGCCCGCGGCCGTCGGCCCTCGCCCCCTCGACGGTCCACGTGTCCGGTGAGGCGCCGCAGGCGCTGAGCCACAGCGCCGCGGGCGCGACGGGCGCCGGGGACAGCCCGAGGCAGCGCTCCCCGTCGGCGCCCTCCACCACGAACCGTACGGTGCCGTCGCCGACCGCCCGCAGCGTCCACCACGTGCTCGCCCCGCACGAGTCCAGTCGCGCGCCCATCAGCCCGTCGTTCGGCGCGACGCACCGGTTCGACCCGGCCTCCCGGATCCGGTACGTCCCCAGGTCACCCGCGTCCGCCGCACCGGCCACCGCGCCGCCCGCCACCACCAGGACCGCGACGCCCGCGGCCACACCCGCCATCGTCCCCAAGCTCATGCCCACGCCTCCTCCGCTCCGGGCCGGCCGGCGGCCGGCCGGCGCCCAGCCTCGCCCGCGCCCCACCCCAGGACCAGCACCCCCGCCCGCATCCACACCCGTTCAGCCCACCGACCGGCCCCGCGTACAGGGCCGTCGGGGTTCCGCGGGGCCGGCGGCGTCGCGTGCGCACCGGCCGGTGAACGGGTCCGCGCGCCCTCTCCCGCCCCGGGTGGGAGAGGCGGCGGGAGCGAGCGGGCGGCTCACGCACCTCCCGCGCCGGGGGAGGAGCCGAGCGAGAACTCGTTGCCCTCGGGGTCGGTGAGGACCGCAGGGGCCGTGGTGGCGGACGCGCCCGCGGCGATCAGGGTGGCGCGCGTGGACGGGACGTCGTCGGCCGTCAGCGCGAAGCGGACACGGTTCGGCGCGGGCTTGGGCGCGGCGGGCGGACCCATCACCAGGGACGGTGCCGCGCCGGGCGCGGCCCGGAGCCGGACGCCCCAGGCGCCCCGCTCGGTGACCGCCCAGCCGGTGGCCGCCGCCCAGAACCCGCCCTGCACGGCCGGATCCCCGGCGTCGAGGCAGATCTGCGCCAGGCCGCCGGCCACCCCGGCGTGCGCCTCGGGCAGCACGCAGAACTCGTTGCCCTCGGGGTCGGCGAGGACGTCCCAGGGCACGTCGCCCTGCCCGATGTCGGCGCGGCGGGCGCCGAGCGCCAGCAGCCGCCCGACCTCCGCGCCCTGGTCCGCGCCGCCGGACACGTCGAGGTGCAGCCGGTTCTTCGCGGTCTTGGGCCGGTCCGACGCGACGAAGGCCAGCGCCACGGTCCCGTCCGCCGCCGGCCCGACCACGCCGTCCGCCGCGGCGCGCACACCCAGGGCCCGCGCCCAGAAGGCCGCGAGCCCGCTGACGTCCCGCGCCTCGAAGACCACCGCGGCCAGCCTGCTCGCCATCCCCGCCCCTCCGTCCCGCGGCCTCCGTGCCCGGCCACTCCGACCCGCGGACCGCCCACCGCGGATCGCGGACGGCCCCCACCCTACGAGTCGCCCGCGCGCCGCCCGGCGTCTTCCCGAGTGCGCGACGCCCTTTCGGGACAGCCCGCCGGCCCGGACGGGCAGCGATGCCAGAATCGGGGGATGATCGGTCGCCTGGAGAAAACGGTGTTCGACTGCCCCGACCCCCGTGCCCTCGCCGCGTTCTACGCCGCGGTCCTGGGCATGCGGGTCAACGAGGACAGCGACGACTGGGTCGTCATCGGCGTGGAGCCCGGCGCGCGCCAACTCGCCTTCCAGCGCGTGACGGGATGGGTCGCCCCCGACTGGCCCGATCCCCACAGGTCACAGCAACTCCACGTGGACATCCGTGTCGACGACCCCGACACCATCGACGCCGCCGAACGCGAGCTCCTGGCACTGGGCGCGCGGCGGCTGCCGGGTGAACTCCCGGGCCGGTACCGGGTCTTCGCCGACCCCGCCGGCCATCCCTTCTGCCTGGTCTTCGGACGGCGCCACTCCTGACCAGGGGCCGGCGCCCCGCCGCGCCGGGGGAGCCGAACCCCGCTGACACGCCCGCGACAGGTGTGCAAGGCTGCGTGCGCACGGGAGGGGTGGACCGGTGGGGCGGGAACGTACGGCGGAGACACGGCGGCCGGGGGCGATCGGGGCCGCGCAGGCCGCGCTGACGGTGCTCGTCGCGGGCGGGGCGGCCCTGGCGGCCCTGCTGCTGCATCCCGGCGCAGGGCTGTTCGGCAAGGGGCGCGGGCCGCTCGGCGGCAACCCCGTCCTCGTGTTCGGCCTGGCGCTGGCGGCCCTGCTCGGCGGCATCGCGCTCCGCAGCAGATATCTGGAGCAGGTCCGGTCGAACCGCGAACTCGGCGGCACGGAACAGCGGTTGGCGGACAGCGTCAGCCGCCTCCTGCTGGCCGCGGCACTGGCCGTCCCGCTGCTCGTCCTCGTCCTGCACCGGTTCGGCACGGGGCACGGCGACGAGCAGGCGCGACACGTCCCGGTTCGGTTGTACCGCATCTCGCCGCGGCCGCTGCCCGCCCCGCCCCCCAAGCACACCGGGCAGGTCGACCAGGCCACGCACGCCTGGCTGCTGCGGGTCATGCTCGACGTCGGCATCTCCCTGCTCGCCGTCGTCGTCGTGCTCGCCGGGATCGTCCTGTGGCGGCACCTGACCCGGTTCAGCGACCCCGACGCACCGGCGGACCAAGGCCCGCCCGACGACGAACAGTCCCGCCTGGCACGGGCGGTGGACTCCGGGCACCGCGCCCTGATGGACGGCGACGACCCGCGTGCCGCCGTCATCGCCTGCTACGCCGCCATGGAGGCGTCACTCGCCGGCTCCGGTGTCGCGCGGCGCGCCTCGGACAGCCCGCAGGACCTGCTGGAGCGGGCTGTCGCCGGCGGACTGCCCGCGGCACCCGCCGCCGCCGAGCTCACCGCCCTGTTCCGTGAGGCCCGTTACTCCACGCACCCGATGGACGGCGGCCACCGCGACCGGGCCGCGGCCGCGCTCGCCGAGATCGCCGACGGCCTGCGCGTGCGGGCGGCCGCCGCGGTGGCGGCACCGTGAGCGGGCCCGGGCGGATACGCGTCCTCACCGGCGCCGTGCGCGGCAGACCCGGTTCGGTGCGCCACTCCGCGGCCTTCCTGGGTGTCGTCGGGGTCGCTGCCGAGCTGCTGCTCGCCCTGACCGACGGTGCGGTGGCGGCCGCCACCGGCCTCGGCCTGATCACCGCCAGCGCCCTGGTCCTGGGACGCTTCGCCGTGGGCGGCGCCGCCCACGACAGCGGCTACCGCAGGCGGGTGCGCCTGCTGGGCAGCAGGGCTCCGGCGCTCGGCGGCTGGCAGGGCGTGGTCGCCAAGACCCTCGGCGAGGACAGCGAGTTGCACCTGCGCACCGTCATGCGCCCGCAGCTGCAACGGCTGTTCGCGGCCCGCCTCGCGCAGCGGCACGGCGTTGACATGTACCGGAACCCGCCGCGCGCCCGGGCGCTGGTCGGCGCGGAGCTGTGGCCGTGGATCGACCCCGGCGCGCCCGCGCCGCGCCCCACCCTCCCCGAGCCCGTCCTGCGCTCGCTGCTCGACCGCCTGGAAGCCCTGTGACCGGCGGCGCCGCGGCCGAGTCCGCGGACCCGCGCACCCCGACCCCTTCCCGTGAGGACCCGACCGTGACCAGCCCGCAGCCGCACCCCACTCACCACGACACCCTCACCCCGCGCCAGGCCGGCGAGCGGGCCGCGGCCGTGCTCGACGAGATCCGCACCGCCGTGGTCGGCAAGCCCGAACCGCTGGCACTGGTGATGCTCGGCATCCTCGCAGGCGGCCACGTCCTCATCGAGGACCTGCCCGGGCTGGGCAAGACGCTGCTGGCCCGCTCCTTCGGCGCCGCGCTCGGCCTGGACTTCCGCCGCATCCAGTTCACCCCCGACCTGCTGCCCTCCGACGTCACCGGCGCCCCGTTCTACGACCAGAAGACCACCGAGATGGTGTTCCGGCCGGGACCGGTCTTCACCCACCTGCTGCTCGCCGACGAGATCAACCGCACCCCGCCCAAGACCCAGGCGGCGCTGCTGGAGGCGATGGCCGAGTCCCAGGTCTCCATCGACGGGAGCACCCGGCCGCTGCCGCGGCCCTTCGTGGTCGTCGCCACCGCCAACCCCATCGAGTACGAGGGCACGTACACGCTGCCCGAGGCGCAGCTCGACCGGTTCCTGCTCCGGGTGCGGATGGGCTACCTCACGGCGGCCGAGGAGACCGGCATGCTGCGCGCGCGGGTCGAACGCGCGGCGCCCGAGGCCGTGCTGCGCACGCTCAGCGGACCCGGCGAGGTGCTGGCCATGCGGGCCGCGGTCGAACGCGTCGAGATCGACGACGACCTGCTGGAGTACGTCGTCGCCCTGGTCGGCGCCACCCGCGAGCACCCGCACATCCAGGTCGGCGCCTCGCCCCGCGGCGGCCTGGCCCTGGTGCAACTCGCCCGCGCCCGCGCGGTCCTGGACCTGCGGGACTACGTGACCCCCGAGGACGTCAAGTCCGTGGCGGTGCCGGCCCTCGCCCACCGCGTCACCCTCAAGCCCGAGTTGTGGGTGCGGCAGATCGACGGCGACGACGTCGTCCGCGAGATCGTGCAGTCCGTGCCCGCCCCGCAGACGCTGCCGCGCACGCCGGTCGCGTCATGACCCGACCGGTGCCGGCCGGCCGGGCGGCGGCCGCGGCCCAACGGGCCCTGAACGGGCGCCAGGACGAGAACGCCGAGCCGCCGCCGCCCTCCCCGGCCGGCTGGCGTGCCGGTGAACGCGGCCTGCGGCTGGGCACGTTGGCCGTCGTCGCGCTGTCCGCCGCGCTGATCACCGGGCGCCCCTGGGTCCTCGCGCTCGCCGCTGTGCCCCTGGTCCTGCTGGCCCTCGCGCTGCCGAGCGGCCCGCGGCCGGACGCGCTGACGGCCGTGGCCGACGTGGAGTCGCGGCGCTGCTTCGAGGGCGAGCGGGTGACGGTCCGGATCGCGGTCGACCACACGGGCGAGGCCGGGCGCCTCGACCCCGGCGTCGTCCTCGGCCACGGCGTGCGGCTCGACCGGCTCGATGTCGGCACCCACCACGTCGACCTCGTCCTCACCGCGCGGCGCTGGGGCCGCTGGACCCTCGGCACGGTCGACGTCGACGTCTACGACCGCGGCGGGCTCGCCCGGCGGACCGTGCGGGCCGGCCTCGGCGAGATCGCCGTGTTCCCCGTGCCCGAACAGGCCGGTCTCACGCCCATCCCCGTCCGGCTGCCCCAACGGCTCGGCGAGCACGCCTCGTTGCAGCGCGGTGAGGGCGTCGAGGTCACCGGCGTCCACCCGTACGTGCGCGGCGAACGGCAGCGGCGGATCAACTGGCCGGCCACGACCCGCCGCGGCAGTCTGCAGATCCACGAGTTCGCCGCCGAACGGGCCGTCGACACCGTCGTGCTGCTCGACGTGCTCGCCGACGTGCTCGACCCGGCCACCGGCCGGTCCTCGCTCGACGAGACCTTCCGCACCGCCGCCGGGCTCGTCCGGGCCTACCTCCGCACCCACGACCGGGTGGGCGTCGTGTCCGTCGGCGGCTCGACCCGCTGGCTCCAACCGGGCAGCGGCACCCCGTACTTCTACCGGATCGTCGAGAGCGTGCTGGAGGTCCGCAAGGACCTCGCGTACCGCACGGCCGGGCTCGGCCCGCTCCCGCCGCCCGCGCTGCCGCAAGGGGCGCTGGTGTACGTCATCACGCCGCTGACCGACCCGCGGATCCTCGACGTCCTGGACCAGGTCCGCGGCCGGGCCAACCCGATGGTCGTCATCGAGATACCCACCGGCGACCCCGTCGTGGAACCCGGCGACACCGAGGGCGAATTCGCGCTGCGCCTGTGGCGGGCCGACCGCGACGCGATGCGCTTCGCCCTAGTGCAACGCGGCATCGCCGTCGTCACCCACCGGCCCGGCGAGACGCTCGACCTGGCCCTCGCGCCGCTGCTGCGCACCCGCATCCACGGGGGGACCCGATGACCCACGCCCCCAGCCAGGGCGACGGTGTGGCGCCGGACCCGGCCACCGGCCGGCCGGCGCCGCTCCTCACGCGCCTCACCTCGCGTTTCACCGACCGGCTGCTCGGCACCGCCCTCGCCGTCGCCGCGTGCGACCCGCCCGCGGTCGTGAACCGGTCCGCGGCGGGTACGGCGCTGCTGTTCGTCGTGGGGGGTGCCGCGTGGTGGGCCGCCCCCATGGTGGACGCGCGGCCCGTCCTGACGTCCATGCGCTGGCCGGCCGTCGCGGCCCGCCGCCGGACCACCGTGCTGCCCGCCGCGGCCATCGCCGTCGCGGCCGTCACCGACCCCCCGTTGTGGCTCGCCGCCTGCGTCGCCGCGCTGCTGCTCGCCTACCTGCTCGTCACCGACGCGTGGACCGCCGGCGTCACCGCCCCGCCCGCCCGGCCCCAGGCGGCACCCGCACTGACGGCGGCCGCCGCCGCGGCGTTCGTGTTCCTCGCCGCGCAGGCCCCCGTCGCCCACACCTCCTGGGCCCGCCTGGCCGCCGCGCTGGCCGTCGCCGCGACCGCACTCACCCTGGCGCTGGCCCTCCGCACCCGCCGCCGCCCACCCGGCTGACCTCCGCTCGGCGTCGTCCGCCTCTTCTTGAGTGGGGCGGGCCGGCCGGCGAACCGGGCGGCCGGGACGTGGGCGGAGGAGGGCCGGGGAGGGGAGACGGGCCGGGAACGGGGGACGTCCACCGGGACCGGTGGATCACCTGCACGCAGGACGCCGTGCGCATCCGCGGGTACGACGTGCCCTGGGGCACGAAGACCGTGCCGTACGCGGCGATCCGGTCGGTGCGGCGCGTGCCCGTGGCGCTGCCCGGCGGTGGCGGGCGCATCTGGGGGACGGGCAACCCCCGTTACTGGGCGAGCCGCGACCCGCGCCGTCCGCGCAGGACGTCCGGCCCTGATCCTCGACGTCGGGCGACCGGCACTTCCCGTCCATCGCGCCGGGATGCGCCGGGTTGCGCCATGATGCGGGGACGGACCCGGGGTGGGCCGTGGTGACGGCGACGGCCACGGGAGGCACGTCATGGATGAGCGGTTCACGGTGGTGGCGAGTGCCGGGTCGTATCTGGAGCGGGACGACGACGGGGGTCCGGCCGTCCGGCTGCCGCACCGGTGGACACCCGAAGGCGTGGCCGTGCGGACGGAGTTCACCGGCGGGCACGTGCTGAACCTCGCGGTGGCCGCCTGCGTGCTCAACGACCTCTACCGCGAGGCGGCGGCCGCCGGGGTGGAGCTGCGGGGTGTCCGGGTGCGCGCGGAGGGCGGGTTCGACACCGGGCGGTGGGCGTCCACCGGCATCTCCTACGCCGTCGAGATCGACAGCGGCGCCCCGCCCGCCCGTGTCGCGGCCCTGATCGCCACCGTCGACGATGTCGCCGAGATCCCGCGCGCACTGCGCCAGGGCGCCGGGGTCACCCGCACGGACGCCCCGGACTGAAAGCCGATCCGGCGCGGGGGACGCCGAAGGCGGCGTACGTCCGGCGGGTGCCGGTGTACGCCGCCTTCGGCGGTCGGGGTCACTTGGGGTCGGCGTTGAAGGTGGCGGTCGACCAGCGGTAGCCGAGGACGGTCAGGACCAGGCACCAGGCGAGGGCCAGCCAGCCGTTGTGGCCGATGGGCGTGCCCAGCAGCAGGCCCCGGAGGGTCTCGATCGCGGGGGTGAAGGGCTGGTACTCGGCGATGGGCCGGAACCAGCCGGGCATGGAGTGCAGGGGCACGAAGGCGCTGGAGATCAGGGGCAGGAAGATCAGGGGGAGGGCGTTGTTGCTCGCCGCCTCGGCGCTGGGGCTGATCAGTCCCATGCCGACGGCGATCCAGGTCAGGGCGAGCGCGAACAGGGCGAGCAGCCCGAGGGCGGCGAGCCATTCCAGGGGCGTGGCGTGGGTGGTGCGGAAGCCGATGGCCAGGCCGACGGCGGCGACCAGGACGGTGCTGGCCAGGGACTGCAGGACGCTGCTGACGACGTGGCCGATCAGGACCGAGCCGCGGTGGATGTTCATGGTGCGGAAGCGGGCGATGATCCCTTCGGTCATGTCGTTGGAGACCGAGACGGCGGTGCCGATGGTGGTGGAGCCGATGGTCATCAGGAGCAGGCCGGGGACGAGGTAGGCGATGTAGGCGGCGCGGTCGGGTCCGCCGCCTCCGCCGATGCCCACACTCAGCGCGTTGCCGAAGACGTAGACGAACAGCAGCAGCAGCATGATCGGTGTCAGCAGCAGGTTCAGGGTCAGCGACGGGTAGCGGCGGGCGTGCAGCAGGTTGCGGCGCAGCATCGTGGAGGAGTCGCGGACGGCCAGGGACAGGGTGCTCATCGGACGGTCTCCTTGGTGGGGGCGGCACCGTTGGCCGGTGCGTCAGCGGAGGTGGCGGGGGCGTCGGTCAGGGCGAAGAAGACGTCGTCGAGGTCGGGGGTGTGGACGGTGAGTTCGTCCGCGGTGATGCCGGCGGCGTCCAGCCGGGTCAGGAGGGTGTGCAGGTCGCGCTGGGTGCCGTCGTGCGGGACGTGGAGGGTCTGGGCGGTCTCGTCGCCGGTGGCGGCGGTGAGTGCCGCGGCGGCGGCGCGGTAGGCGCCGGGGTCGGTGAAGCGGAGGCGGACGTGGCCGCCGGGGATGAGGCGTTTGAGGTCGTCGGGGGTGCCCTCGGCGGCGATGGTGCCGTTGTTGAGGACCGCGATGCGGTGGGCGAGTTCGTCGGCTTCCTCCAGGTACTGGGTGGTGAGGAAGACGGTGACGCCGGTGGTGACGAGTTCGCGGATGATCTGCCACATGGTGTGGCGGGAGCGGGGGTCCAGGCCGGTGGTGGGCTCGTCGAGGAAGATGACGCGGGGGCTGCCGACCAGGGTCATGGCGATGTCCAGGCGGCGCTTCATGCCGCCGGAGTAGGTGGAGGCGGGTCTGTTCGCGGCCTCCACCAGGTCGAAGCGTTCGAGGAGTCGGGCGGTGACCCGTTGCCCCTCCTGCTTGCCGAGGTGGTGCAGGTCGGCCATGAGCCGCATGTTCTCCGCGCCGGTGATCAGGCCGTCGACGGCGGAGAACTGGCCGGTGACGCCGATCGCGGCGCGGACGGCCTGCGGTTCGGTGGCCAGGTCGTGGCCGGCGACCCGGGCGTGGCCGCCGCCGGCGGTGATGAGGGTGGACAGGATCTGCACGGTCGTGGTCTTGCCGGCACCGTTCGGGCCGAGCAGGGAGAAGATCGTGCCTTCCGGGACGGCCAGGTCGATGCCGTCCAGAACGGTCTTGTCGCCGTAGGACTTGCGCAGCCCCTTCGCGGCGATCGCCAGATCGGACATGGGTGGTGTTCCCCTTCTCGCAGGTTCTCTCGGGCAGGAGTGACGGTCGGTCACAGGCCGCGGGCGGTGATGTCGCCCTGTGCGGTGGTCGCGTGGAAGGTCAGACCGGCGGCGGCGCCGTCGGCGTTCCTGAGCGTGTTGGTGATCCGGCCGGAGGCGGTGCCGGCGTCCAGCGAGGCCGAGACCCCGGGGGCGGCGGCGACGGAGATGCTGCCCTGCTGCGTGGTCAGCGTGACCGTGCCGGCCACCGCCTCGGCGATGTCGATGTCGCCGCGCATCGTGCTGATCCGTGCGGAACCGCCCAGCCGGCCGATCGAGACACCGCCGTCCTGGAGGGTCACCCGGGCGCCGGCGGTCTCGTCGAGCGCGACGGTGGCCTGCGCGCCGTCGAAGGCGACGTCTCCGAGCCGTCCGCTGCCGTGGAACTCGGCGGCGGCCGCCGTGGCCTCGACGGCCGAACCCGCGGGCAGGTGGACGGTCACCTCGACCGAGCCGGAGTCGCCCAGGATCCGGTGCTTGGCCGCCGCGGTGCCGATGCGCAGCACGCCGTCGGCGAAGGCGACCTCGACCTGCTCGGCCGCCTTCACGTCACGGCTCTTCGACGCGTCGGCGGGCAGGACCTCGACGGTCGTGTCGGCCCGGTCGGCGGCGACGAGCCGGATGCGGCCCGCGGGGAGGGCGAGGACGGCCGAGACGGCGGCGGGGGTGTCGAACGTCTGCATCGTGTGCTCCTTGGTCTGGTTCGTGTGAACCGGTGCTGCCGGGTGTTTCCGACAACCGAAACGCTACGTTGCATTCATTGATCGAGCAACGCACTCGTTGCGGCAACTCTCCATCGATGCAGGTAAATGCTGAGATATTGTTGCAATGATGCTGGACCCTAATGCAATGACGTCCTCATGGGTCGTTGCAATGAATGAAGGCGAACGCTATGCCCGGAGGGTTGGGGCGGTGGTGACGATGACCCGGTTCGGCCCGGGTCGTGTCGCTGGTGTGTAACGGATGGGAGAAATGTGCTTCCTGTGGGGCACGATCTGGTGAGAGCGGAACACCTACCTCCGTTCCTGACCGTTCTTGACAGGGGAGACCCGATGCTCACCAGGACTGTTCGCCGTGGCTTGCCGGTCGTCGCCCTCGCCGCCGCCGGACTCGCGCTGACGGCCTGCGGACCCGACAGCGCGTCCTCCGCGCCCTCGGGATCGTCGCCGTCCGCGCCCGCCGCGTCCTCCGCCACCTCTCCCGGCTCCTCCACCGACGGGGCGAACGCGGACGGTTCGACGAGCGCCGGCGGCTCGACGGGGACGGCCGCGGCGCAGACCGCCGGCTCGTCCTCCGCCGGCGGGACGGCCGGCGGCAACACCGGCTCCGGCACGACGGTCCCCGCCTGCACCACCAGCCGGCTGAAGACCACCGCCGCGAACTTCGACGCCGGCGCGGGCACCGCCGGCTTCCAGATCGTGTTCGCCAACGCCGGTTCCGCGCCCTGCACCCTGCGGGGCTACCCCGGCGTCTCCTTCGTCGCGGCCCACAACACCCAGCTCGGCAAGGCCGGAAGCCGCACCGCCGGGGACCTGAAGACGGTCACCCTGCTCCCGAACGGGCACGCCTACGCGGACGTGCTGAGCGTCAACGGCCAGGCCGGCTACAGCGCCGCGCAGTGCCACCTCACGACGGTGCCGACGCTGCGCGTCTACCCGCCGAACCAGAAGGAGTCGACCAACATCCCCTGGAACCGGCCGGAGTGCGTCGGCTCCACCGTCCAGAACCTCAGGATCGGCCCGGTCCACGGCAACAGGTGAGCCGAGGGCACGTTCAGGGCGCGGCGCATCACCGGCGCGGAGGGTCCGCGGCTCCGTCCGGGGCCCGCGCCCCCGCGCCCGCCGCGTGAGCGGGTCCCGTTCCGGACCCCTCGCTCACCCCACCGCCCCGTCCAGCTCCGCCGTGCACGCACGCGCCGCCGCCTCCACCTCGGCGACGGCGACCGGCCGCCGTTCACGCCGCGACACCTCGCAGGCCTCGGCGACCAGCAGCGCCCGCAGCGCCTCCCGCCCTTCGCAGGGATTGGGCAGCTCGCCGCGGACCACCCGCAGGAACGCGTCCAGTTCGGCCCGGTAGGCGGGTGCGAACCGCTCAAGGAACCCGGGCCAGCGCGCCGCGGGCGGCCGCTCCCCGGCGCCACCGCCCGCCTCCGGCTCGACGGAGGTCAGCGGGGCCCGCGGCCCGATGCCCACCACCAGCTGGTCCGCGGTCCCGGCGAGCTCCATCCGCACGTCGTAGCCGGCGGCGTGGTAGCGGGTCGCGGTGGCCGTGGCCAGGACGCCGCCTTCCAGGGTGAGCAGGGCGGCCGCGGTGTCGACGTCGCCCGCGGCGCGGAAGAAGTCCTCCCCCTCGTCCGCACCGGTCGCGTACACGTCGGTGATCTCGCGGCCGGTGACCCAGCGCAGCATGTCGAAGTCGTGGATCAGGCAGTCCCGGTACAGCCCTCCTGACAGCGGCACGTACGCGGCGGGCGGCGGCACCGCGTCGGAGCTGACCGTCCGCACGGTGTGCAGCCGGCCCACCCGGCCGGCCCGCAGCGCCTCGCGGGCGGCCGCGTACCCGGCGTCGAAGCGCCGCTGGAAGCCGATCTGCAGCAGCGCCCCGGCCCTGGTGACGGTGTCGAGCGCGGCGACCGTGCGCGCCAGGTCCACGGCGACCGGCTTCTCGCAGAACGCGGGGACCCCCGCCCGCGCGGCCCCGGCGATCAGCCCGGCGTGCGCGGCGGTCGCCGAGGCGATCACCACCGCGTCGGGACGCCCGGCCAGCAGCTCGCCGACCGGCAGCACGGCCGCGTGGTGCCGGGCTGCGACGTCGCCGGCCCGCGCCGCATCGGCGTCCGCGACCACCAGCTCGGTCACGGCCGGGTGCGCGGCCAGCGTCCCGGCGTGGAAGGCGCCGATCCGTCCGGCGCCGATCAGTCCGATCCGCATGACCTGCTCCTGCCCTCGGAACCACTCCGCCGAGCATGCCGACGGGCCGGCCCGGCGCCGCCGCGGCTCGCCGTCGGCCGGCGAAATCCGCTGCCGCCGAGAGAGTGCGGAGGCTCCGGGGACGCTTGGCGGACACCGTGGGGACGTCCTGGGGACGTCCTGGGGACGTCCTGGGGACGTCCTGCGGGCGGCCCGGGGACGGCCGGGGGACAGGCCACCCGCCCTCTTGACGGATACTGGGGCCGCCGGGATGGTCACTCGGAGCACTTCGGTGCACAGGCCTCCCGGCCGCACCACGGACAGAAGGAAAGGCAGGGCCACGTGGCGAAGGCAAGGTCTGGACGGCGCGGGAGCTCCACCCCGAGACGGGTGCTCGGCGTCCTCTGCGTGGTCGTGGCGACGGCCCTGGGTGCGGGCGCGCTCGCCGGGTGCAGCAGCACCGGCGGCAAGCGCGCCGAGGACCGGGCCAAGCAGCTCGCGGCCAACGGCTCGGCCGTCAACACCCCGCACTGGACGTTCGCGATGGTCACCCACTCCGGGGCCGGCGACACCTTCTGGGACATCGTCCAGAGCGGCGCCAAGCAGGCCGCCGCGAAGGACAACATCAAGTTCCTGTACTCCAACAGCGACCAGGGCGACCAGCAGGCGCAGCTCGTCCAGGCCGCCATCGACCAGCACGTCGACGGGCTGATCGTCACGCTCGCCAAGCCCGACGCGATGAAGGACGCCGTGGCCAGGGCCGAGAAGGCCGGCATACCGGTGATCACGATCAACTCCGGTTCCGAGGACTCGAAGAAGTTCGGCGCGCTCACCCACATCGGCCAGGACGAGACGGTGGCCGGCAACGCGGTCGGCGAGGAGCTGGACAAGCGGCACAAGCAGCACGCCCTGTGCATCCTGCACGAGCAGGGCAACGTCGGCCACGAGCAGCGCTGCGCGGGCGCCAAGGCCACCTTCTCCGGCCGGATGGACAGCCTCTACGTCAACGGCACCAACATGCCGGACGTGCAGTCCGCGATCCAGGCCAAGCTCCAGTCCGACAAGAGCATCGACTCGGTGGTCACCCTCGGCGCGCCCTTCGCCGCCACCGCCGCCAAGGCCAGGCAGCAGGCCGGGTCGAGCGCCGAGATCGACACCTTCGACCTCAACGCGCAGGTCGCCACCGAGCTGAAGGACGGCACGATCGGCTTCGCCGTCGACCAGCAGCCGTACCTCCAGGGGTACGAGGCGATCGACCTGCTGTGGCTGTACCGCTACAACGGCGACACCCTCGGCGGCGGCAAGCCGGTGCTCACCGGCCCGCAGATCGTCACGAAGGACGACGCAGACGCCCTGCTGTCGTACACCAAGCGGGGCACCAGGTGAGCGTCCTCACCCGGCCCGCAGCGGCGGGCGACGAACGGCTGGCCCCCCGGTCCCTGACCCGGCGGATGCTGGGCCGGCCCGAACTGGGCGCGGTCGTCGGCGCGGCCGCCGTCTTCGTGTTCTTCTCGGTCGTCGCCGACTCGTTCCTGCAGGCGTCCAGCCTCGGCACCGTGCTCTACGCGTCCTCGACCATCGGGATCATGGCGGTGCCGGTGGCGCTGCTGATGATCGGCGGCGAGTTCGACCTGTCGGCCGGCGTCATGGTGACCAGCTCCGCGCTGATCTCCTCGATGTTCAGCTACCAGATGACCGCGAACACCTGGGTCGGCGTCGGCGTCTCCCTGGTCGCCACGCTCGCCCTCGGCGCGTTCAACGGGATCATGCTGGTGCGCACCAAGCTGCCCAGCTTCATCATCACGCTCGGCACCTTCCTGATGCTCACCGGCCTGAACCTGGGCCTGACCAAGCTGATCAGCGGCACCGTCTCCACCAAGTCGATCGCCGACATGCAGGGCTTCCCGGCCGCGCGGGACCTGTTCGCCTCGCACTGGACGATCGGCTCGGTCGACCTGCAGGTGACGATCCTGTGGTGGATCGGCCTGGTCGCGGTGGCCACCTGGGTGCTGCTGCGCACCCGTGCCGGCAACTGGATCTTCGCCGCCGGCGGCAACGCCGACGCGGCCCGCGCGGTCGGCGTGCCCGTGGCCCGCACCAAGGTCGGCCTGTACATGGCGGTGGCGTTCTGCGCCTGGATCTCCGGCCAGCACCTGCTGTTCTCGTTCGACGTGGTGCAGTCCGGCGAGGGCGTCGGCAACGAGTTCCTGTACATCATCGCCGCCGTCATCGGCGGCTGCCTGATGACCGGCGGCTACGGGAGCGCCATCGGCTCGGCGGTCGGCGCGTTCATCTTCGGCATGACGAGCAAGGGCATCGTCTACGCCCAGTGGAACCCGGACTGGTTCAAGTTCTTCCTCGGGGCGATGCTGCTGCTCGCCACCCTGCTCAACGTCTGGGTCCGCAGGCGCGCGGAGGCAAGCGAATGACCGACACCGCAACCACCGCCGCCGGGCGCACCCCGCTCGTCGCGCTCACCGACGTCGCGAAGTCGTACGGGAACGTGCGGGCGCTGCACGGCGTCTCGCTGGACGTGCACGCCGGCGAGATCACCTGCGTGCTCGGGGACAACGGCGCCGGCAAGTCCACCCTGATCAAGATCATCGCGGGCCTGCACCCGCACGACGCCGGCACGTACACCGTCGAGGGCGAGGAGGTCCGGCACGCCTCGCCGCGCGAGGCCCTGGACCGGGGCATCGCCACCGTCTACCAGGACCTGGCGGTCGTGCCGCTGATGCCGGTGTGGCGGAACTTCTTCCTCGGCTCCGAGCCCACCCGGGGACGCGGGCCGCTGCGCCGCCTGGACACCGCCACCATGCGCGCGACCACCCGCGACGCGCTGCTGCGGATGGGCATCGACCTGCGGGACGTCGACCAGCCCATCGGCACGCTCTCCGGCGGCGAACGCCAGTGCGTCGCCATCGCCCGTGCGGTGCACTTCGGAGCGAAGGTGCTGGTGCTCGACGAGCCGACCGCCGCGCTCGGCGTCAAGCAGTCCGGCGTGGTGCTGAAATACGTGGCGGCGGCCCGCGACGCGGGGCTCGGTGTGGTGCTGATCACACATAATCCGCACCACGCCTACCTGGTGGGGGACCGTTTCGTCCTTCTCAAGCGTGGCGCGATGTCCGGCAGCCACCTGAAGAAGGACATTACGCTGGACGAGCTGACCCGGGAGATGGCCGGTGGCAGCGAGCTGGACGAACTGACCCATGAACTGAGCCGTACACCGGCTGCCCCCGAAGCGGCGGCGGCCGCCGAGCCGGAGACCACCGCTTGAGTGCCAATCGTGAACGTGTTTACCGCGGCGGTGCCGCCCGTGCCACGGTGTGGCGCAACGTCAGCGGGATGGACCGCCGCGAGCGGCGCTCGCACCTGACCGCGCCACGCGTGCCCACCGTCGGCATCGACATCGGCGGCACCAAGGTGATGGCCGGCGTGGTCGACGCCGACGGCACCATCCTGGAGAAGCTGCGCACCGAGACGCCGGACAAGTCCAAGAGCCCCAAGGTCGTCGAGGACACCATCGTCGAGCTGGTGCTCGACCTGTCCGAGCGGCACGACGTCCACGCCGTCGGCATCGGCGCCGCCGGCTGGGTGGACGCGGACCGCTCCCGGGTGCTGTTCGCCCCGCACCTGGCCTGGCGTGACGAGCCGCTGCGCGACCGGCTCTCCGAGCGGCTGCTGGTCCCCGTCATGGTCGACAACGACGCCAACACCGCCGCCTGGGCGGAGTGGCGCTTCGGCGCCGCCCGCGGCGAGCCCGACCTGGTGATGATCACCCTCGGCACCGGCATCGGCGGCGCCATCCTGGAGGACGGCCAGGTCAAGCGGGGCCGCTACGGGGTGGCCGGCGAGTTCGGCCACATGCAGGTGGTGCCGGGCGGGCACCGCTGCCCGTGCGGCAACCGCGGCTGCTGGGAGCAGTACAGCTCCGGCAACGCGCTGGTCCGCGAGGCCCGCGAGCTGGCCGTCGCCGACTCGCCGGTCGCCTACGGGATCATCGACCGCGTCGGCGGCAACGTCCGGGACATCACCGGGCCGCTGATCACCGAGCTGGCCCGGCAGGGCGACGCGATGTGCGTCGAGCTGTTCCAGGACATCGGCCAGTGGCTCGGCGTGGGCATCGCCAACCTGGCCGCGGCCCTCGACCCGTCCTGCTTCGTCATCGGCGGCGGCGTCAGCGCGGCCGACGACCTGCTGATCGGCCCGGCCCGCGACGCGTTCCGGCGCACCCTGACCGGGCGCGGCTACCGCCCCGAGGCGCGCATCGTGAAGGCCGAACTCGGCCCCGAGGCGGGCATGGTGGGCGCCGCCGACCTCGCCCGGCTGGTCGCCCGCCGGTTCCGCCGCGCCAACCGGCGCCGCGTGGAGCGCTACGAGCGCTACGGACGGGTCTACGGGCGGCAGGCGACGGACTGATGACGACGACACCCGACCAGCGCCGCAAGGGTCAGCGCGGCGCCGAGCCGACGGCGGACGGGGCGGCCGGCACGGCCGCCGGCACCGCCGCGGAGCAGCGCCCGCCCGAGCAGCGGGCGGGCGAGCCGCACGCCGTGGACGCGGCCGCCGCGGAGGTCCGCACGCCCGGGCCGCGGCGGCCCGCCGGGGCCGCGCCGGTCCCGCGGCCCGCGAGCGTCCCGCGGGACCTCCCGCGCTGGGTGCGGTGGACGGTCCTGCCGCTGCTCGTCCTCGTGCCGCTGGGGTACGTGATCATCTCCGCGCAGCAGAGCCGGGAGAGCGGCGAGAGCAAGCAGGAGGAGGCGGCCGCGCGGCACCTGCGGTTCGGCTACTACCCGAGCTCGCTGCAGCAGCGCGTCTACCAGGTGCCGATCCCGTACGGCGCCGCACACGTCGGCTACCTGGAGACCAACTCCTGGGACACGGCGGTGCTGTACACGCAGTTCACCACCACCGCGGGCGGCCTCGACACGTTCCTGGCGAAGGTCGGCACGACGCGGGACGCGCTCCACGCCGGGGCGTCGTCCATCACCGCGTCCCAGGCCCGCGCGGTCAACTGGAACCTGTCCGGCACCGGCCCCTGGTCCGGCATCACCATCCGCCGGGCCGGCGACAAGCCCGACCACGCGATCGCCGTCGACCTGCACGACCCCGACGTCCCCACGGTCTACGTCGTCTCCACGGTCAACTTCCAGCACGGCTTCGGCGGCAACTGAGCGATCGCCCCCGCCGGGGCCCTCCCCCGGCGGCCGCCTCGCTGGGCCACGGGTCCCACCACCCCCGAGGTGCCGTCCGGTCCGCTCCTGGCCACCGGCCGGTGGGCGCCTCCCCGGAGAGCGGGGTAGCGCATGCGGATCGGAACCTGCCCGGAGGGCGACTGTTCGTGGTGGGGGGTGGCTCGGTAGCGTGTGACGCGATGAGCGAGACGACCGATATGACTGCTGCCGCGTCCGGTACGTACGCCACCTCGTACGACGACGGTCACGATCTGTACGACGAACGTGACGACCTGCTGCCGCCGCTCCAGTACCGCTTCGACGGTCCCGACGACGCGCCCGTACTGGTGCTGGGGCCGGCGCTGGGGGCGACCTGGCACATGTGGGACCGCCAACTGCCGGTGCTCACCGTCGGCTGGCGGGTGCTGCGCTACGAGCTGCCCGGACACGGCGGCGCCCCCGCGGAGCCCGCCGCCTCCGTGGACGACCTCGCACGGCGCGTGCTGGCCGTGCTCGACGACGAGGGCATCGACAGCTTCGGCTACGCCGGATGCGGCCTGGGCGCCGCCATCGGCGCCCGGCTGGCGCTGCTGCGGCCCGACCGCGTCGCCGCCCTCGCCCTGGTCTCGGCCGCCGCCCGCTACGCCACCGCCGACGCCTGGCGGCAGCGCGGCGTGGTCGTCCGCGCCAACGGCCTCGACCGCACCGCGCAGGGCACGCCCGAACGCTGGTTCACCGGCGCGTTCCTGGCCACCCAGCCGGCCATCACGGAGTGGGCGGTGCAGATGGTCGCCACCACCGACGCCTCCTGCTACGTCGCCGCCTGCGAGGCCCTCGCCGCCTTCGACATCCGCGACGCGCTCGCCGGCATCACCGTGCCCACCCTCGTGGTGGCCGGCGCCGACGACACCGAGACCCCGCCGGCCGACGCGCGGCTGCTCGTCGCCGGTATCCCCGACGCGCGCCTCGCCGTCGTGCCGGCCACCGGCCACCTCGCACCGGTCGAGGAGCCGGCCGCCATCGGCGACCTGCTCGCGCGGCACTTCGAGACCGCGTGGGACCGCACCGTCCCGCCGGCGCCGTTCGCGCCCGCACCGCCGCCCGTGCCGCCGCGGCTGCCCGCGCCGCCGTCCGCCGCCCCGGCGCCGCCCGACCGGTACGCCGAGGGCCTGCGGATCCGCCGGGAACTGGTCGGCGACGCGGAGGTCGACGCGGCCGTCGCCCGCACCGAGACGTTCGGCGCCGGATTCGACGCCTTCGCCACCCGCTTCGGCTGGGGCGAGGTGTGGACGCGGCCGGGCCTGGACCGCCGCACCCGCAGCTTCCTCAGCCTCGGCGTGCTCACGGCCCTGGGCAGGCTCGACGACCTCGCCGACCACACCCGCGCCGCGCTGCGCAACGGCCTGACCCCGGCGGAGATAGAAGAGGCGCTGCTGCACGCCGCCGTGTACTGCGGCCTGCCGGCCGCCCAGGCGGCGGTGAACGCGGCGCGCCCCGTCATCGAGCAGGAGACCGCGGGCGACTGACACCGCGGCCGGACCCCCCTGGCCGGTGCCGCGGGCCGGACACCCGCGGGCCGGACACCCGCGGGCCGGACACCCGCGGGCCGCCGCGCGGAGCGGGAGACGCGTAGCAAGATGGGTGCCATGAAGCTGACCAAGAAGCGGCACGCCTGCGTGCGCCTGGAGAAGGACGGGCGCACGCTCGTCATCGACCCCGGCACGTTCAGCGAGGAGGACGCGGCGGTCGGCGCCGACGCCATCCTCGTCACCCACGAGCACCTCGACCACTTCAACGAGGACCGGCTGCGGGCCGGCCTGGAGGCCAATCCGGCCGCCGAGCTGTGGACGCTGGCGAGCGTCGCCGACCAGGTCTCCGCGGCCTTCCCCGGCCGCGTGCACACCGTCGGCGAGGGCGACGCCTTCACCGCCGCCGGGTTCGAGGTGCAGGTCCACGGCCAGCTGCACGCGGTCATCCACCCCGACATCCCCCGGATCACCAACGTCGGCTACCTCGTCGACGGGTCCGTGTTCCACCCCGGGGACGCGCTGACCGTCCCGGGCGTGGCCGTCGACACCCTGCTGATCCCCGTCATGGCGCCGTGGAACAAGATCGCCGAGGTCATCGACTACGTGCGCGAGGTCGCGCCGCGCCGGGCCGTCGACGTGCACGACGCGCTGCTGACCGACCTCGCCCGGCCGATCTACGACCACCAGATCGGCTCGCTGGGCGGCGCCGAGCACCTGCGTCTCGCCCCCGGCGACCAGGCGTGACGCACCGGGGCACCCGGGCTGTCGGACCGAGCGGCTAGGTTGAGGGGCATGCGCATCGCGACCTGGAACATCAACTCCGTCACCGCCCGGCTGCCCCGGCTCCTCGCGTGGCTGGAGAGCACCGGCACGGACGTCCTGTGCCTGCAGGAGACCAAGTGCACCATGGAGCAGTTCCCGCACGACGAGCTGCGCGCCATCGGCTACGAGGCCGCCGTCAACGCCGACGGCCGGTGGAACGGGGTGGCGCTCGTCTCGCGCGTCGGCCTGGAGGACGTGGTGACGGGCCTGCCCGGCGGGCCGGAGTACGAGGGCGTCCAGGAGCCCCGCGCGGTCTCCGCGACCTGCGGCCCGGTCCGGCTGTGGTCGGTGTATGTGCCCAACGGCCGGGAGATCGGCCACCCGCACTACGCCTACAAGCTGGCCTGGCTGGAGGCGCTGAGGAACGCCGCCGCGCAGGACGCCGCGGGCGGCCGCCCGTTCGCGATCCTGGGCGACTACAACGTGGCGCCCACCGACGAGGACGTGTTCGACACGGCCTTCTTCGAGGGCCAGACCCACGTCACCGAGCCCGAGCGGGCCGCCCTGGCCGCGCTGCGCGGCACCGGGCTCAGCGACGTGGTGCCGCGCCCGCTGAAGTACGACCGCCCGTACACGTACTGGGACTACCGCCAGCTCAGCTTCCCCAAGAACCGCGGCATGCGCATCGACCTGGTATACGGCAACGAGCCGTTCGCCAAGGCCGCGTCCGACGCGTACGTGGACCGGGAGGAGCGCAAGGGCAAGGGCGCCTCGGACCATGCGCCGGTCGTCGTCGACCTCGACGTCTGAGCGGCCCCGGCGTCCGCCGGCCGCCGTCCCGAACGGCCGTCCGCCGCCAGGGCGCACGGGACGTCCCGCGCGCCCTGTGGTCCCGCGGGACCCCGGGTGTCAGGCTGAACGGTATGGACATCCCCTTCCTCGGCAAGTGGCGGGAACGGCACGCCGTGCCCGCCGGTGTCGCCGTGCCGGGTCCGGGCGGTGGCCAGGACGCGGCCGCCGTGGCCGACCTCCTCGCGGAGTGCGAGCTGCTGCGGGTGCGCGCCGCCCGCGACGGCGTCGAACTCGACAACTCGGCGGCTTCGTTGACCGCGCTCGACCAGCTCGTCCCCAGCTGGCGGGACGATCCCGACGTGATGACCTGGCTCGGCAACGACGCGGGCCTGTACCTGGGTACGGTGATCGTGCACTCGGTGCCGGGCACCGCGTGGCAGGTGTGGCCCAACGGGCACCCGGTGATCCGCCTGACCTCCGGGCGCGAGCTCGACACCGTTGTCCTCGGGCACACCTGGGCGGAGAGCGGCAGCCCGGAGCTCTCGCAGGTCCATGCCGAGGCGTCGGAGGACTGACCGGACGGCGAGGGGCCCGGTGTCAGGCGACACTGACGCTGTGTCATCTTGGTGGCGGACGGTCACCGGCGTGTCGTGGCGTGTCCGGGCGGGTCCGCGGCGGCGCGGCGGTGGGAGCGTGCATCATGGCGCCGAGCGCACTCCTCATGCGACGGCTTGAACAACGGAGGCTCGACGTGGACTCCCTTCAGCAGCTCCCGAACATCGGGGCGGTGTTGGCCGACCGGCTGCGCCGCGCGGGCGTCGGCGACGCGGGTGAACTGCGCCGCCTCGGCTCCGGTCGGGCCTTCGAGAAGATCCGGCCGGACCTCCCCGACGACGCCTGCACCCACACCCTGCTGGCGCTCGAAGGCGCCCTGCGCGGCATGCGCTGGACCGCCATCCCGCAGACCGAGCGCGACACGCTCGTCAACCGCATCCTCGGCTGAACGCCGGCCGCGCCATGCCCATATCCCGTCACGCGGAGCCGCTCATCGTGCTCGCCGGTGTGAACAAGCACTTCGGCGGCCAGCACGTGCTCCGGGACGTCGACCTGACCGTGCACCGCGGTGAGGTCGTGGTGGTGATCGGGCCGTCGGGCGCGGGGAAGTCGACACTGTGCCGGGCGGTGAACCGGCTGGAGACCATCGACTCCGGCACGATCACCGTGGACGGCCAGCCGCTGCCCGACGACGGCCACGAGCTGGCCCGGCTGCGCGCCCAGATCGGCATGGTCTTCCAGTCGTTCAACCTGTTCGCGCACCGCACGGTGCTGGAGAACGTCACACTCGCCCCGCGCAGGATCCGCGGCCACCACCCCGCGGACGCGGAGCGCGAGGCCCGGGAACTCCTGGACCGGGTCGGGGTGGTCGGGCACGACGACAAGTACCCGCGGCAGCTGTCCGGCGGCCAGCAGCAGCGGGTGGCGATCGCCCGTGCGCTGGCGATGAGCCCCAAGGCGATGCTGTTCGACGAGCCGACCTCGGCGCTCGATCCGGAGATGATCAACGAGGTGCTCGCGGTGATGAAGCAGCTGGCCGAGGAGGGCATGACCATGATCGTGGTCACCCACGAGATGGGCTTCGCGCGGTCGGCCGCGGACCGGGTGGTGTTCATGGCCGACGGCCGGATCGTCGAGGACCGGCCGCCGGGCGAGTTCTTCGCCGCACCGCACAGCGAGCGGGCCCGCGCGTTCCTGGCCAAGGTGCTCCACCACTGAGGACCGCCGGCGGCCGCCGGCCGCACGGACGACCCGCCGCCGACCCGCCGCGACCTCCCCGCCGGCGCCCCGTGGGGCGGGGCCGCGTCCCGTTTGTCCCCCCGCTGCCCGGGCAGCCGCTCAGGGAGGCGTGCCGGACACCGGCCGCCGACCCCCGCCGAGCGAACGGAGGACTCCCCTCATGAACAGCACGGCCACGCAGGACCGTGTCCTGAACGACGCCCAGGTCGCCGAACTCGCCCAGCAGCTGCGGGTGGACGCGGTACGGGCCGCGGCGGCGGCCGGCTCCGGGCACCCGACCTCCTCGATGTCCGCGGCCGAGCTGATCGCGGTGCTCCTCACCCGCCACCTGCGCTACGACTTCGACGAGCCGGGCGAGCCCGCCAACGACCACCTGATCTTCTCCAAGGGGCACGCCTCGCCGCTGCTGTACGCGGCGTACGTGGCGGTGGGCGCCGTCACCGAGGAGGAGCTCCTCACCACGTACCGCAAGTTCGGCAGCCGGCTCGAAGGACACCCCACGCCGAAGCTTCCCTGGGTGGACGTGGCCACCGGATCGCTCGGTCAGGGCCTGCCCATCGGCGTCGGCGTGGCGCTCACCGGCAAGCGGCTGGACCGCCTGCCGTACCGCACCTGGGTGCTGTGCGGCGACAGCGAGCTGGCCGAGGGTTCGGTGTGGGAGGCGATGGAGATGGCCGGGGCGGAGGGCCTGGACCACCTCACCGCGATCCTGGACATCAACCGGCTCGGCCAGCGCGGCCCGACCCGGCACGCCTGGGACCTGGACGCCTACGCCCGCCGCATCCGCGCCTTCGGCTGGCACACCGTCGAGATCGACGGGCACGACGTCGCGGCCGTGGACCAGGCGATGGCCGAGGCGGAGGCCACCTCCGGCCGGCCCACCGCGATCATCGCCCGCACCCGCAAGGGCCGCGGGGTCGCGGAGGTGGAGGACAAGGAGGGCTTCCACGGCAAGCCGCTGCCGCACCCGGACGAGGCGGTCAGCGAGCTCGGCGGCATCCGCCACCTGCGGATCCACGTGCGGCCGCCGGAGCCGGCCGGCCGCCCCCGGCTCGGCGGGGACCCGGCCGCACCGCTGCCCCGGTACACGCTCGGCGACCAGGTGGCCACCCGTGACGCGTTCGGCGCGGCGCTGGCGGTGCTCGGCACCCGGCGCGAGGACGTGGTGGTGCTCGACGGCGAGGTCGGCGACTCCACCCGCGCCCAGATGTTCGCCAAGGAGCACCGCGACCGGTACATCGAGTGCTACATCGCCGAGCAGCAGCTGATCGCGACCGCCGTCGGCGTCGGGGTCCGCGGCCGGCTGCCGTTCGCCTCGACGTTCGCCGCGTTCTTGACCAGGGCCCACGACTTCCTGCGGATGGCGGCCATCAGCCGCAGCGACCTGAAGGTGGTCGGCTCGCACTCCGGGGTGTCGATCGGCGAGGACGGCCCGTCGCAGATGGCGCTGGAGGACCTGGCCATGATGCGGGCGCTGCACGGCAGCACCGTGCTGTACCCGTGCGACGCCAACCAGACCGCGAAGCTGATCGCCGGCATGGCCGGCCGCGAGGGCATCGGCTACCTGCGCACCACGCGCGGGGAGACGCCGGTGATCTACGGTCCCGACGAGGAGTTCCCGGTCGGCGGCTGCAAGGTGCTGCGGTCCAGCCCCGACGACCAGGTCACGCTGATCGGCGCCGGCGTCACCCTGCACGAGGCGCTGGCCGCCGCCGACCAGCTGATCGCCGACGGCACGCGGGCCCGGGTGATCGACCTGTACTCGGTCAAGCCGGTCGACACGCAGACGCTGCGGGCCGCCGCCGGGACCACCGGCCGGTTCGTCACGGTCGAGGACCACCACCCCGAGGGCGGCCTCGCCGACGCGGTGCTGGAGTCGTTCGGCAACGGCCACCCGATGCCGCTGCTGACCCGGCTCGCCGTCCACACCATGCCGGGCTCCGCGACGCCGGCCCAGCAGATGCACGCGGCCGGCATCAACGCCGACGCGATCGCGGCGGCCGCCCGCAAGCTCGTCAACACCAAGCTCCCGGCACTCGGCGGGTAGGGCCCGTGCCCGCACGGCCGGGCGCCCCTCCCGCGTGATCACGCGGGAGGGGCGCCTCCGTGGGGGGATCCGGTCCTTTCCGCACTCCGTCGTTCCGGGCGTGCTCGTGCGTCTCCGGTCCTGCTTGCCGCGGCCGGGTCCTGCGTGCCGCGGCAGACCGCTCAGTCCCAGTTCGGGCCGCTGTGGCGGCGCGGCGTGGTGCGGATACGGCCCTCGCGGACCCCGGACGGGTTGAGCTCGTGGGGGAAGCGCCGCCGCCCGTCACGCGGCACCTCGTCCGGCACCGGTTGCCGCGACTCGTGGCTGCGGGGGCCCTCGTGCTGGTGTCCCGGCCCGTGGTCCGAGACCTCTCCCTCCGCTGTCGGCGGTTCGTTCGGCGCCTGCCATGCGCCCGACCGTGCCCTGGTTCCGCGCGGAACGGGGGGCTCACCCGCACTGCGCCTGCGGCCGAACCAGACGGCCGCGATCAGCAGGGCCACAATGCATATGCCGATGACCAGCGGGCCGATTCCGACGAGGTAGTCGTTGGTGACGGCCAGCTGCACACCGTTGTGGTGAAATGCGGACATTCTCGGCACCTCCTCACTGGGTGGATGCCCCGGAATCGCCCTTCGACACGGATGTCACGCAGGGAAATGACGCGAGGGTGCACGGTGACCGACCGCCCGGTGCCCTCCGGCGGTCCTACCCATTGACACCCGCGACACCGCACCCCGAGCCTTGATCCTCATCGGCGCCGGTCGGCGCCGCACAGGGGAACGACGGCACACACGTTCGGCGCCGCACGACGGCACACACGTGGGGAACAGGGGAGGGCCCGATGGGGGCACGGAGCAGCACGGGCGCGCGCGCCGGACAGGTCGGCGGGAACGGCACGGAGGCCGGGGGGTACGGGCAGGCGGTGCACGAGGGGACGGGCCGGCCGTCCGGCATTCGGGCCGCGGCCCTGGGCGCGGCGGCGCTCGGCGGCGCCCTCGCCCTCACCGCGGCGGTGACCGCCCCGGCCTCGGCGGCACCCCAGGGCCACGGCCAGGGGAACCCGACGCGCTACGTGGCGCTCGGCGACTCCTACACCTCGGGCCCGGTCATCCCCACCCAGGTCGACGCGAACTGTGCCCGCTCCGACCACAACTATCCGTCGCTGACGGCCGCGGCGGACGCGGTCGCGGACTTCACCGACGTCAGCTGCGCCGGCGCCACCACCGCCGAGATGTGGAAGCCGCAGGGCACCAACGGGCCGCAGCTGGACGCGCTCAACCACGACACGACGCTGGTCACGCTGCAGATCGGCGGCAACGACGTCGGCTTCGGCCCGATCATCGCCGCCTGCGCCGGCCTGACCGCGACCGACCCGGCGGGCAGCCCCTGCAAGCAGCACTTCACCGCCGGCGGCGTCGACCAGCTCACGCTCAACGTGCTCAGGACCGCCCCCAAGGTCTCCGACGCGCTGCACGCGATCCACCAGCGGTCGCCGCGCGCCCGCGTCGTCGTGGTCGGCTACCCGGACCTGCTGCCGGACAGCGGCGTGCCCTGCACCTCGCCCGCCGTGCCGTTCGCGGCCGGCGACTTCCCGTACCTGAGGGACACCGAGAAGCGGCTCAACACCATGCTGCGGATCGAGGCGCTGCTGCACGGGGACGAGTACGTCGACACCTACACGCCCACGATCGGCCACGACATGTGCCAGGCGCCCGGCGACCGCTGGATCGAGCCGCTGGCACCGGCCGCGCCCGCCGCGCCCGCGCACCCCAACGCGCTCGGCGAGCAGGCCATGGCCCAGGCGGTGCTCGCCCGTGTCGACGGGGACGGGCGCGGTCACCGCGTGTGAAGCCTTAGGGGGTAAGGCGACCCTGAGTAGCGAGCGCACGCGGCGTCATGGATCATGTGGTCATGCCGGTCCTGATAGCCGCGTGCGCCTTCGCGATGACTCTCGTGGGCGGCGTCGTCGCACAGCACATCGGTGACCGCCGGCATCTCGTGCTCGGACTGGCCGCCGGACTCATGCTCGGTGTCGTCGGCTTCGACCTGCTGCCGGAGGCGCTCGACAACCAGCCGCACCGCGTGTTCGGGGTACCGGCCGCGCTGCTGATGTTCGTCCTGGGCTTCCTGGCGCTGCACATCGTCGAGCGTTCGGTCGCCGTGCACCGCGCCCACGAGGGCGAGTACGCCTCCCACACCCACGTCCACGGGCACGCCCACGACCCGGTCAAGGGCATCGGCCTGGCCGCGGCCGGCGCGCTCGTCGGGCACAGCATCATGGACGGCTTCGCGATCGGCGCGGCCTTCCAGGCCGGCGACACCGTCGGGATCGTGGTGGCCATCGCGGTCGTCGCGCACGACTTCGCCGACGGATTCAACACGTACACGATCATGCGCCTCTACGGGAACGACCGGCGCCGGGCCCAGCTGCTGCTGGGCGCCGACGCCCTCGCCCCGGTGGCCGGCGCGGCGATCACCCTCGCCTTCAGCATCCCTGCCGGAGTGCTCGGCCTCTACCTGGGCTTCTTCGCCGGTTTCCTGCTCTATCTGGCCACTTCCGACATCCTCCCCGAGGCGCACAGCCCGCACCCGTCGCGGACGACGCTGATGTGCACCGTGGCGGGAACGGCGATCATGTGGCTGGTGATCGGTCTCGCTGACTCTTGATCTTCGGCGTGCTGGTGGCCGCCTTCGTCACGTCGGCGACCAGCTCGACCACGTCGGAGCCGTAGGCCTGGGAGTTCACCACCCGCAGCAGCAGGCAGAAGGTGCCGTCCACGCCGTGCCTGCGGGCCAGCTTCACGTAGTGGCGGGCGAGGTAGCGCATGGCCGCCTGGTTGGCTATGCCGCGCTGGCCCGAGGACAGGAAGACCGGGCGGTCGTTGCCGGAGTCCCCCGCGGACGCCAGCCGGGCCAGCAGCACGTACTCCTCGGTGCCCTTGTCCAGCCGGTAGGTGTCGCCGCCGACGGTGATGGCGCCCTGCTCGGGCCCCGACACGGCCTCGGTGTTGATGTCGACGCCCGGCAGCATCGACCGCAGGTGCGCGGCCAGCCGCAGGTTGGCGGCCGGGCCCCCGAGGCAGAACTCGGTGCGGGCGCCGAAGCCCTGCCAGGCCGTGTCGTGCGCCAGGATCTCCGCGTGCGCGCCGCACTCCTGGATCACCGCGGCCAGCTCCAGCAGTGCGAAAGCGTCGTGCCGCTCCAGGCTCCAGCCCCGGGCGCCCGGGTCGCGGGGCACCACGAGGAGGCACTCCGACTCCTTCGGCAACCCGAAGAAGCGCCGCTTGCGGTCCAGTCGTCGCCGCCACACGTACGTGCGGACGAACCAGCCCAGAGCCGCGCCGATGACCAGGCCCGCGAGGGCAAGTACGAGATTGCGCACATCGTCGCTCATGGCGGGGCATCGTAGCGGTGTTCGACCACGGCGTCCCCCACGGCAGTTGACGCCTTGCTGACGGTACGGGTGTGGTGACGTTACGCTGCCGGGACTCGTCGAGCGGAGGCTGAGACCATGACGTCCCAGAAACCCGATCCACGGACATCCCCGCGCATCCCGCACCCCTCCCCGCACCGCGCCCGGCGGCGCCTCGCGGCCGCGGTCGCCGTGCTCGCCGCCGCGGCGGCGTCGCTGACCGGCGCGGGCACCGTCACCGCGGCCACCCCGGGCGCGGCACCGCGGGCCGCCGCGCCAGCCCGGGGCGGGACGGCGACGCCGGCCAAGAGCCCGCTCGCGGTCGGCTACGGGGGAGCCGTGGCCAGCGTCGACGCCGACGCGACGGCGGCCGGGATCGAGGTGCTGCGGCGCGGCGGCAACGCCGTCGACGCGGCCGTGGCCACGGCCGCCGCGCTGGGCGTCACCGAGCCGTACTCGTCCGGCATCGGCGGGGGCGGCTACTTCGTCTACTACGACGCCCACCGCCACCAGGTCCTCACCGTCGACGGCCGCGAGACCGCGCCGCACAGCGCCACCGACCAGCTGTTCGTCGAGAACGGCAAGCCGCTGGCCTTCGCCGACGCCGTGACCAGCGGCCGCAGCATCGGCGTGCCCGGCACCGCGGCCACCTGGCAGACCGCGCTGGACCACTGGGGCAGCCGCTCGCTGGGCGAGGTGCTCAAACCCGCCGAGCGCATCGCCCGCGACGGCTTCACCGTCGACGCCACGTTCAACGCGCAGACCGCCGCCAACCAGGACCGCTTCAAGGACTTCCCGGCCACCGCCGCGCTGTTCCTGCCCGGCGGCCGGCCGCCGGCCGTCGGCTCGGTGCTGCGCAACCCCGAACTCGCCCGCACCTACCAGGAGCTGGGCGCCAGGGGCGTCGGCGCGCTTTACCACGGTGACCTCGGCGCCGACATCGTGCGGACCGTCCGCACGCCTCCGGTCGACCCGGCCGCCACCCGCGTGGTCCGCACCGGCGACATGACGGCCGCGGACCTGGCCTCCTACGCCACCAAGGTGCAGGACCCGACGCACACCGCCTACCGCGGGCTGGACGTGTACGGGCCGGCGCCGTCCTCGTCGGGCGGCACGACGGTCGCCGAGGCGCTGAACATCCTCGAGCACACCGACCTCGCGGACGCCTCGCAGGCGCAGTACCTGCACCACTTCCTGGAGGCCGGCAGGATCGCGTTCGCCGACCGCGGCCGCTGGGTCGGCGACCCGGCGTTCGAGCAGGTCCCGACGGCCGGGCTGACGTCGAAGGCGTTCGGCGCCGCCCGCGCGTGCCTGATCAAGGACGACGCGGTCCTCACCAGCCCGCTGGCGCCCGGCGACCCCGCGCACCCGGCGCCGTGCGGCACCTCGGGGGCCGCGGCGCCGACCACCTACGAAGGCGACAACACCACGCACCTGACCGTCGCCGACAAGTGGGGGAACGTCGTCGCCTACACGCTGACCATCGAGCAGACCGGCGGTAGCGCCATCGCCGTGCCCGGGCGCGGTTTCCTGCTCAACAACGAGCTGACGGACTTCTCCTTCGTGCCCGCCGACCCGGCGGTGCACGACCCGAACCTGCCCGGGCCGGGCAAGCGGCCGCGCTCGTCCATCGCGCCGACCATCGTCCTCAAGGACGGCCGCCCGGACTTCGCGGTCGGCTCGCCCGGCGGTGCCACGATCATCACCACCGTGCTCCAGGTGCTGACCGAGCACATCGACCGGGGTCTGCCGCTGGTGGACGCGATCGCGGCGCCGCGCGCCAGCCAGCGCAACGCCGCCGCCACCGAGCTCGAACCCGCGCTGTGGGACAGCCCGCTGAAGGGCGAACTGGAGGCGATCGGGCACCACTTCACGCAGAACCCGGAGATCGGCGCGGCCACCGGCATCGAGCGGCTGCCGGACGGCCGGTGGCTCGCCGCCGCCGAGCCGGTCCGCCGCGGCGGCGGCTCCGCAGCCGTGGTCAGCCCCGCGCCGTAGGCGCACCGGTGACGCCCGCCCCTGCCGGGGTCCGGCCCCTGGCGGCGTGACGGGGCGTGCCGCGTCAATGTCGTCGCGCCTCGCCCCGCCACGCACCGAACCCCAGGCCGCCGGCCTGGGGTTCGGTGCGTGGCGCCCGGGACGGGCGCGCGGGCTCGGGGTGACCGGGGTGCGGCGGGTGCCGCGGGCGGTCAGGCCCCGGCGGGCGCGGGGAGCTGGGCGAGGACGTCCGCCGTGCTGCCCGTCTCGGCCAGGCGCGGGAAGATCGTGCCGACCGAGCGGGCGTGCGCCTCGGCGTCGGTGTCGGTCACCGCGTCCGTCGCGATGGTGACGTGGTAGCCGAGCTCGTGGGCGAACCGGGCGGTGGACTCGACGCCGATGCTGGTCGAGATGCCGGTCAGCACGATCTGGGTGATCCCGCGGCGGCGCAGGGCCTGGTCGAGCCCAGTGCCGGTGAACGCGCCCCACTGGTGCTTGGTGACCGTGATGTCGCCGGGCTGCTGGTCCAGCTCCTTGACGAGGTCGGCCCAGCCCTCGGGGAAGCCGACGGCACCGCCCGCGCCGCCGTCGGTGCGGCCGGGCGCGAGGCCGGCCACGTTGACCAGCACGACGGGAAGGCCGCGCGCGCGGAAGGCGGCCGCCAGCTCGGCGCTGCGGGCGACGACCTCGGCGGCGGGATGGACGGTGTCGAGGGCGACGATGCCCTGCTGCAGGTCGATGACGACCAGCGCGGTGCGGGGGTCGAGGGTGGTGACGCTCATGTGCGGATCACTCCGGGGGTGTCGAGTGGGTTCGGATCGGTGGGGTGTGGGGGGCCGTGGGGGTGTTCGGGACCGGCGGGACCGGTCAGGACCGGGTGCGCGCGGTGCGCAGCGACCGGTCGAGGACGGTCAGCAGCAGGACCGCGACGGCCAGCAGGCCGGACGTCAGGGCCATGTCGTGCAGACCGGAGTCGGAGGCGCGCTGCCCGTAGAACAGGCCGATCAGCGCAGCGGCGGTGATCGCGCCCAGGTACTGCGCGGTGCGTTGCAGGCCGGCCGCGCTGCCGGTGCCGCCGGGCGGCGCCTGCGCGTAGACGGCGGCCTGGTTGCCGGTCGAGGCGAAGCCCTGCGGCAGCCCGAACAGCGCACCGGCCGCGGCGAGCGCGAACGCCGGTGTGGTGTGCCCGGCGACCAGCAGCACCCCGGCGCCCGCGACCAGCAGCACGCCGGCGACGGTGAGCGGCGCCCTGATGCCGCGGGTGCGGGCCCCCAGCAGTGACGTGCCCATCGCCGCCACCGACATCGGCAGCATCACCAGCCCGGCGCGCGCCGACGACATGCCGTGCGCCTCCTCCAGCCACTGCGCGTAGCCGTACATCACGCAGTAGATGACCAGGTAGGTCATGCCGTGCCGCAGGTAGGTCAGGGACAGCCCGCGGTTGCGGGCCAGCATCCGCAGGTCGAGGAAGGGCTCGCTGCGCCGCAGTTCCCAGCGGACCAGGACCGCGCCGAGTGCCGCGGCAACGCCGAGCAGCGGCCACGGCGGGGCGTCCAGCCGCATCAGGAAGAACATCAGCGCGGTCAGCACCGCGGCGAACAGCACCAGGCCGACCGGGTCCAGGCCGGCGGAACCGCGCCGGGACGGCCGCTCCCCGGGGCCGTTCGCCGCCGTGTCGCCCGCCGCCGTGTCGCTCGCCGTCGTGACGCCCGCCTTCAGGTCCGGGGCGCGGCCGCCCGGCAGCCACAGCGCGGCCAGCACGAAGCCGACGGCTGCCAGCGGCACGTTGACGGCGAAGACCGCGCGCCAGCCGAGTGTCGCGGCCAGCACGCCGCCGAGGACCGGCCCGACGGCCGCGCTCGACAGGCCGGCCAGGGACAGCAGCCCCAGCACCGGGCGGGGCGTCGGGACCCCGATGCGGTGCGAGTGCGTCCGCAGCAGCGCCATGGCCGCGGGGTACGCGGCCGAGGTGCCGACGCCGAGCAGCACGCGCGAGACGATCAGCCAGGACAGGGCGGGTGCGAGCATGCCGACCACGCCCGCGGCGCCGACGATCAGCAGTCCGGCCAGGAACACCCGGCGCGGGCCCAGCCGGTCCGCGAGGCGGCCCATCGCGGGCTGTCCCACCGCGCTGGCCAGGTAGAGACAGGACACCAGCCACGCCGTGTCGGCCGCGCCGGCGTGGAAGGTGCCGCCGATCGCGACCAGGACGGTGGCGATCATGGTGGAGTTGATGGGGTTCAGGACCGACCCCAGCATCAGCGGGACGACCAGCTTCGGGCCGAAGCCGCCGGCCGGGACGGTCCGGTCGGTACCGCCCGCGAGGCCCGTGCCCGCGGCCGCCTGCGGCTGCGTCACAGGGCGACCAGCCGCTGCAGCAGCGGGACGATCCCGGCCAGCGCGTGCTGCTCCGCCGGGCTCAGCTCGGCCTCGATCGCGTCGGCCAGCCAGCCGCGCCGGATGCGCCGGCTGGTGGCCTGCAACCGCACGCCGGCCTCGGTCAGCGAGAAGACGACCTGGCGGCCGTCGGTGGGGTCGGGGGCCCGGTCGACGAGGCCGCGCTCCTCCAGGGCGGCGAGCGTCATCCGCATCGACTGCGGGCGCACCAGCTCGCCGCGGGCGAGGGCCGCGGTGGTCGCCGGCCCCTCGCGGCTGAGCCTGCTGACCACCGAGGTCTGCGACGGCGTCAGCTCCTCCTGCACGGAGGCGGCCCGCAGCCTGCGGGTGAGCTGCGCTATCACGGTCGTCAGCTCGTCCGCGGTGCGGGCCGGGGTCTCGTCGGGCATGCCTTCACCGTAGAACTTCGACAGGAAGACTTGCAAGTTTGGCTTGCAAGGTCGGCTGCCGAGCCGGGCGCCCGCCGAAAACCGCCCGTAGCAGCGCCGTAACGCAGCGGGTGTGCAATGCCTGGGTGACGACGACGGATTTCACCGGCTGCTTCCGGTCGCTGGTCGCGGCGCTCGGTGCGCAGCCGGGCTGGTACGGGGCGTTCGCCGCCCGCAGACCGGGCACCGCGCGGGCCTACGAGGCGGGCACGGAACTGCCGCCGTGGGACGTCGTCGACACCGTGTTGCACGAGGCGGCGGCCGCGTACGGCCGGGCGCCCGCCGCCGCGGAGATCGCCCGCGTCAGTGCCCTGCACCGGGCGGCCACCGCCGAGTGGGACGCCGCCCCCGGGGCGGAACCGGCCCTGCGCGCCCGCCTCGACGCCGCCGTCCGCGAGGAGGAGGACGCCGCCCGCCGCGCCCGCGAGGCCGCCACCCGCGCGTCGGCCGTCGCCCCGGACTCCGCGGCCGGCGCCCGCCTGGCCGCCCTGCACGCCTGGACCCGCGACGACCACCGCAGGGCAGCCGCCCGGCGCGCCGAACTCCAGGCCCGGCTGCTGTCCGTGGGGGCCGCGCTGGGCGCCGCCGCCGGAGCGGGGACCTGGTCCGCGCCCGCGGCCGCCCCGGGCGGCGGCCCCGCGTCCGGCGCCTTCGGCCACCGCCCCGCGGGGCCCGCCTGGGGCACCGCGAACGCCGGGCCACTGACCGGGGACGGGCGGCCCGGGCCCCGCCCCGCCCGGCCGGAGCCCCGCGCCCCCGGACCCGCCGCGCCCGCGGCGGGGCGCCGCGGCCGGCCGCGGGGGGCGCGGTTCTTCGCGGGCGCGGACGACGAGACGGCGGCGCCTCCGCCCCCGGCCGCATCGGTGCCCCGGGAACCGGCACCGCGCGGCGCGCGCTTCGCGGGCGCGCCGCGGACCCCCGGGCCCCGGCCGGCCGACGACGCGCCGCCGGCCCCCGCGGCGCCGGCCGCACCCACGCCGCGCGGGGCGCGGTTCGCCGGTGCGGACACGGCCGAACCGCGGGCCGCCGAGCCGCCCGAGGACCCGCGCTGGAGCACGGAGGCCCGCGCCGTCGTCGCGCAGTTGGCGCGGTTACGGGCGGCGGGGGAGGGCGGCGGGGTGTACGTCGCCCTGTGCCGGGCCGCCGTCGGGCCGTCCGGGCGACTGCCCTACCTGGTCGGGGAGTTGGAGCGGGCCGGCTACGGCGCCGACGTCGCCACCCTGCTGTGGGAGGTCGCGGCGCTGCCGGCGGACGCACTGGCCTCGGCCGCCCGCGCCCTGGCCGAGCACGGCCAGGACGCGCAGTGCCGCACGCTGCTCCAGCAGGCGGTCTCCCGGCCGGCCGGGGACATCGCGGTCGTGGCGGCCGCCCTGCCCGCCGCGGGCCTCGCCGGGCTGCTCTCCGCCCTGGTCCGCACGCGCCCCCCGGAAGCCGTCGCCGACGTGGCCCGCCTCCAGCCCGGGCTGACGGTCCCTCTGCTCACCGCCGCCGCACGGATCTCCACCTCCCGCCGCCACGACCTCACGGCCGCCCTCCACCGGGCCGGCCTCCCCGTGGACTGATCCCCGGGTCCCCGGGTCCGGGTGCCGGCCGGACGCGGCAGGCGGGGGCGGGGACCGCCGAATGGGTCGCCCGGGTGGGAAACCGAAACGTCTTGGGGCGGTAACGGCCGCACTCTTGTCAGAGTGGTTCGGGGCTTCTACGTTCGTCTCCACGACAGGGATCTACGTGCGTAGAACCGGAAACCGGCGTGCTGCTGCCACGTCAGAGGAGCTGCTCATGAGCAATGTCGTGCGTGCCGCCCTCGTCCAGGCCACCTGGACCGGCGACACCGAGTCGATGATCGCCAAACATGAGGAACACGTCCGGGCCGCGGCCGCCCAGGGCGCGAAAGTGATCGGCTTCCAGGAAGTCTTCAACGCCCCCTACTTCTGCCAGGTGCAGGAGGCCGAGCACTACAAGTGGGCCGAGCCGGTGCCCGACGGGCCGACCGTGCGACGGATGCAGGAACTGGCCCGGGAGACGGGCATGGTGATGGTCGTGCCGGTCTTCGAGATCGAGCAGTCCGGCTTCTACTACAACACCGCCGCCGTCATCGACGCCGACGGGTCGTACCTCGGCAAGTACCGCAAGCACCACATCCCCCAGGTCAAGGGGTTCTGGGAGAAGTACTACTTCAGGCCCGGGAACCTGGGCTGGCCGGTGTTCGACACCGCGGTCGGCCGGGTCGGCGTCTACATCTGCTACGACCGGCACTTCCCCGAGGGCTGGCGGGCGCTCGGCCTGGCCGGCGCGCAACTGGTGTTCAACCCGTCGGCCACCAGCCGCGGGCTGTCCGCCTACCTGTGGCAGCTGGAGCAGCCCGCGGCCGCCGTCGCCAACGAGTACTTCATCGCGGCGATCAACCGCGTCGGCCAGGAGCCGTACGGCGACAACGACTTCTACGGCACCAGCTACTTCGTCGACCCGCGCGGTCAGTTCGTCGACGGCACCGCCTCCGACACCAAGGAGGAACTGCTCGTGCGCGACCTGGACTTCGGCCTCATCGAACAGGTCCGGCAGACCTGGGCGTTCTACCGGGACCGCAGGCCCGACGCCTACGGCGACCTGACGGAGGGCTGAGCCGATGGCCACCGAGACCGAGAACGGGTCCCACGCCTCCCACACCTCCCATGCCGCGCTGCACGCCCGCCACCGCGCCGTGCTGCCGGACTGGCTGGCGACGTACTACGCCCGGCCGATCGAGCTGACGCACGGCGAGGGCCGCCACGTCTGGGACGCGGAGGGCAACCGCTACCTGGACTTCTTCGGCGGCATCCTCACCACGATGACCGCCCACGCGCTGCCCGAGGTGACCGCCGCGGTCACCGAACAGGCCGGCCGCATCCTGCACACCTCGACGCTCTACCTCAGCCGGCAGGCCGTCGACCTCGCCGAGCGCGTCGCGCGCCTGTCGGGCATCCCCGACGCCCGGGTGTTCTTCACGACCTCCGGCACCGAGGCCAACGACACCGCGCTGCTGCTGGCCACCACCTACCGCCGCTCCAACCAGGTGCTGGCCCTGCGCAACAGCTACCACGGCCGGTCCTTCTCGGCGATCGGAATCACCGGCAACACCTCGTGGTCGCCGACCAGCCTCTCGCCGCTCCAGACGCTGTACGTGCACGGCGGCGTACGCACCCGCGGGCCCTACGCGCACCTGTCCGACGCCGAGTTCACCGCGGCCTGCGTCGCCGACCTCGAGGACATGCTCGGGCAGGCGAGCGGCACCGTCGCCGCCCTCATCGCCGAGCCGATCCAGGGCGTGGGCGGCTTCACCTCCGGGCCCGACGGGCTGCTCGCCGCGTTCAAGCGGGTGCTCGACCGGCACGGCATCCTCTGGATCAGCGACGAGGTGCAGACCGGCTGGGGCCGTACCGGCGAGCACTTCTGGGGCTGGCAGGCGCACGCCCAGGCCGGGCCGCCCGACATCCTCACCTTCGCCAAGGGCATCGGCAACGGCCTGTCCATGGGCGGTGTGGTGGCCCGGGCCGAGGTGATGAACTGCCTGACCGCCAACTCCATCTCGACGTTCGGCGGCAGCCCGATCACCACCGCGGGCGCGCTGGCCAACCTCGCCTACCTGATCGACCACGACCTGCAGGGCAACGCCCGCCGTGTCGGCGGCCTGCTGCGGTCCCGGCTGGAGGCGGTGTCCGCCGGCCTGGACATCGTCCGCGAGGTGCGCGGGCGCGGCCTGATGCTCGGCGTCGAACTCGTCGAACCCGGCACCGACGCGCCCTCGGCCACCGCCGCGAGCCTGGTGCTGGAGGCCGCGCGCGAGCACGGCCTGCTCATCGGCAAGGGCGGACGCGACGGCAACGCGCTGCGCATCGCGCCGCCGCTGTCGCTCACCGTCGCCGAGGCCGACGAAGGTGCCGAGGCACTCGAAGCCGCCCTGAAACAGGTCCAGTCCACGATGGAGGGAGGGACCGCGGTATGAGCAGCCCCCGTACCGTCATCCGCGGCGGCCTGGTCGTCACCGCCTCCGACGAGGTGCACGCGGACGTCCTCGTCGAGGAGGGGCGGATCGCCGCCGTCGCCGCGTCCGACTCGTCGGCGGCCAGGAGCTGGACCGACGCCGAGGTGATCGACGCCACCGGCAAGTACGTCATCCCGGGCGGCGTGGACGCCCACACCCACATGGAGCTGCCGTTCGGCGGCACCTTCGCCTCCGACACGTTCGAGACCGGCACCCGCGCCGCGGCGTGGGGCGGCACCACCACCATCGTGGACTTCGCGGTGCAGAGCGTCGGCCAGTCGCTGCGTGCCGGGCTCGACGCGTGGCACGCCAAGGCCGACGGGCGGTGCGCCGTCGACTACGGCTTCCACATGATCGTCTCCGACGTCACCGACCCGGTGCTCAAGGAGATGGACATCCTCGTCGAGGAGGGCGTCACCAGCTTCAAGCTGTTCATGGCCTACCCGGGCGTCTTCTACAGCGACGACGGCCGGATCCTGCGGGCCATGCAGCGCGCCTCCGGCAACGGCGGGCTGATCATGATGCACGCCGAGAACGGCATCGCCATCGACGTTCTCGTGCAGCAGGCGCTCGCGGCGGGGAAGACCGACCCGCGCTACCACGGCGAGGTGCGGCACGCGCTGCTGGAGGCCGAGGCCACCCACCGGGCCATCCAGCTGGCCCGGGTGGCGGGGGCCCCGCTGTACGTGGTGCACGTCTCCGCCGAGCAGGCGGTGGCCGAACTGGCCGCCGCCCGCGACATGGACCTGCCGGTGTTCGGCGAGACCTGCCCGCAGTACCTGTTCCTGTCCACCGACAACCTCGCCGAGCCGGACTTCGAGGGCGCCAAGTACGTGTGCAGCACCCCGCTGCGGCCCAGCGAGCACCAGGCCGCGCTGTGGCGGGCGCTGCGCACCAACGACCTGCAGGTGGTGTCCACCGACCACTGCCCGTTCTGCTTCGCCGGGCAGAAGGAGCTGGGCCGCGGCGACTTCTCCAAGATCCCCAACGGCCTGCCCGGGGTGGAGAACCGGATGGACCTGCTGCACCAGGCCGTGGTCGACGGGCACCTCACCCGCCGCCGCTGGATCGAGATCGCCTGCGCCGCCCCGGCCCGGATGTTCGGCCTGTACCCCCGCAAGGGCACCCTCGCCCCCGGCGCCGACGCGGACGTGGTGATCTACGACCCGCACGCCGAGCAGGTGGTCTCCGCGCGGACCCACCACATGAACGTCGACTACAGCGCCTACGAGGGCAGGCGGCTCACCGGCCGGGTGGAGACCGTGCTGTCGCGGGGCGTCACGGTCGTCGACCGGGGGGAGTACACCGGCCGCGCCGGCCACGGCCACTACGTCCCGCGCGGACTGTCCAGCTACCTCGCCTAAGGACCCTGAAGGAGCGGCGCCATGGACTTCGGCCTCGTGCTGCAGACCGATCCGCCCGCCTCGGACGTCATCGCCCTGATGCAGCGCGCCGAGCGCAACGGCTTCACCCACGGCTGGACCTTCGACTCCGCCGTGCTGTGGCAGGAACCCTTCGTCATCCACAGCCGGATCCTCGACCACACGGACCGGCTCACCGTCGGCACGATGGTGACCAACCCCGGCACCCGCACCTGGGAGGTCACCGCCTCCACCTTCGCCACCCTCAACTCCATGTACGGCAACCGCACGGTGTGCGGCATCGGCCGCGGCGACTCGGCGATGCGGGTGGCCGGGCGCAGGCCCAACACCCTTGCCCGGGTGGCCGAGGCCATCGACGTCATCCGCGACCTCGCCGAGGGCCGGGAGGCCGTGGTGGACGGCGTCCCGCTGCGGCTGCCGTGGGTGGAGGACGGCCGGCTGCCGGTGTGGATGGCGGCGTACGGCCCCAAGGCGCTGGCCCTGGCGGGGGAGAAGGCCGACGGCTTCATCCTCCAGCTCGCCGACGTCTTCCTCACCGAGTGGATGGTCAAGTCGGTGCGGGACGCGGCGGAGCGGGCCGGCCGCGACCCCGCGTCCGTGACGGTGTGCGTGGCGGCGCCCGCGTACGTCACCGCCGACGACTCCGCCGAGGCGCTGGCGCACGCCCGCGAGCAGTGCCGCTGGTTCGGCGGCATGGTCGGCAACCACGTCGCCGACCTGGTCGGCCGCTACGGCGAGCACTCCGGCCTGGTCCCCGACGAGTTGACCGCCTACGTCAAGCAGCGCCAGGGCTACGACTACGCGCACCACGGGCGGGCCGGGAACCCCGACACCGCGTTCGTCCCCGACGAGATCGTCGACCGCTTCTGCCTGATCGGCCCGCCGCAGGCGCACCTCGCCAAGCTGGAGGCGCTACGGGCCCTGGGCGTCGACCAGTTCGCGGTCTACGACATGCACGACGCGAAGGAGGCGACCGTCGACGCCTACGGAGAGCACGTCATTCCCGCACTGCGATGAACGATTCGAGGTGAGTCCATGGCCATAGCCGCAGGGGCGGGCGACCGCGTCGACCTCGCCGCCGACGCGGGCCCGCCCACCGGGCCCTACGCCAACCCCGACCTGCTGCCCGTCCCCGTCGCCCACCGCACCTGGACCACGTACAACTTCACCGCGCTGTGGGTCGGCATGGCCCACAACATCCCGTCCTGGACGCTCGCCTCCGGCCTCGTCGCGCTCGGCATGGACTGGAAGCAGGCGGTCCTCACCATCGCCGTCGCCAACCTCGTCGTGCTCGTCCCGATGCTGCTCACCGGGCACGCCGGCCCCAAGTACGGCATCCCCTTCCCGGTGCTCGCCCGCGCCGCGTTCGGACTGCGCGGCGCGAACCTGCCCGCGCTCGTGCGGGCGGCTGTCGCCTGCTGCTGGTTCGGCATCCAGACCTGGATCGGCGGCCAGGGCATCTTCGTCCTGCTCGACCGGGTGTTCCCGGGCGACTGGGCCGCCGCCGGGCGCGTCGGCGGCTACCCGTGGCCGCTCTGGCTGTGCTTCGTGCTCTTCTGGGCCCTCGAACTCGCCATCATCGCGCGGGGGATGGAGACGCTGCGCCGCTTCGAGAACTGGGCCGCGCCCTTCGTCCTGGTCGGCGCGGTGGTGCTGCTGGTCTGGATCTCGGTGAAGGCCGGGGGCCTGGGACCGCTGCTCGACCAGCCCTCGCATCTCGGCTGGGGCAGCCACTTCTGGAAGGTGTTCTTCCCCGCCCTGATGGGCATGATCGGCTTCTGGTCCACGCTGTCGCTGAACATCCCCGACTTCACCCGCTTCGGCTCGGGCCAACGCGCCCAGGCCTGGGGCCAGTCGCTCGGCCTGCCGACCACCATGACCGCCTTCGCGCTGCTGTCGGTGCTCGTCACCTCCGGAGCGCAGGCGGTGTACGGCACGAAGGACACCACGCTGTGGGACCCGGTGGCGCTGACCGCGAAGAGCGGCAGCACCGTCGGCCTGCTGTACGCCCTGCTGACCGTGCTGATCGCCACGATCTCCGTCAACATCGCGGCCAACGTGGTGTCCCCGGCCTACGACCTGTCGCATCTGGCGCCGAAGGTGGTCGACTTCCGCACCGGCGCGCTGATCACCGGCGCGGTCGGCGTGCTGCTGTTCCCGTGGAAGCTGATCTCCACGCCCGAGTTCTACATCTTCACCTGGCTCGGGGTCGTCGGCGGCGTGCTGGGCACGGTCGCCGGGGTGCTCATCGCCGACTACTGGATCATCCGCCGCACCGAGCTCGTGCTCGGCGAGCTGTACGACCCGGCCGGCCGCTACTGGTACCGCGGCGGCTGGAACTGGCGCGCGGTGGTCGCGTTCTGCGTCGGCGGCCTGCTGGCGGTCGGCGGCTCCTACTCCGCGCCGGGCGCCGGGCCCTTCCCGCGGCACGGGCTCGTCCCGTTCCTCAAACCCCTGGCCGACTACGGCTGGGCGGTGGGCCTGGGCTCGTCGCTGCTGCTCTACACGGTGCTGATGCGCATCGCCCGGCCGGACGGGGCACGGGTCTGATTGGATGGGGCGTATGGGCATCGAGGTCGGTGCGGTCGCCAGTGGGGCCGCCGAGACGGACGGCGTCGACGACGCGCTGCTGGCCGCGGTCGGGACCGTGGTCAGGCAGGTGGTCGGCGCCGAGGTCGTCCCGCGCTGGCGGGCACTGACCGACGGCGACATAGCCGTCAAGAGCGGCCCCCACGACCTGGTGACCATCGCCGACCGGCGCGCCGAGCAGCGCCTCACCGAGCAGCTCACCGCTCTCCTCCCCGGCTCCGTCGTCGTCGGGGAGGAGGCGGTGAGCGCCGACCCGGGCCTGCTCGGCCTGCTGCACGGCGACGCCCCGGTGTGGGTGGTCGACCCGGTCGACGGCACCGCGGCGTTCGTCCGCGGCGAGGACGGGTTCGCCACCCTCGTCGCCCTCGTGCACCGCGGTGAACCGCTCGCCTCCTGGACGTACGCGCCGATACGCGGCCAGTTCGCGACCGCCGTGCGCGGGCGCGGCGCCCATCTCGGCGGCACCCGGCTGCGCACCGCGGCCGGCGGCGACGGACCGCTGCGGCTGTGGACGTCCAACCCGGTGTACCGGACCCCCGCCGAGCGCGGGATCCTGGCCGGGCTGGAGGCCGCGGGCGCGGTGCTGCGCTCGTGCAGCTGCGCCGGCCTGGCCTACCTCGACGTGGCGCGCGGGCTGATGGACGGCGTGGCCTTCTTCTGGGAGGCCCCCTGGGACCACGCGGCCGGCCTGCTGCTGACGACGGAGGCCGGCGGCAGCAGCCTGACGTCCGGCGGCGCGCCGTTCGCGGTGACCGGCGGCAACAGGCTGCCGTTCACGGTGGCGCGCGACGCGGCGACCGCCCGCCGCGTCGTCGGCATGCTGGGGGGTACGCGATGAGCCGGGCGGTGGTGGCCGACGCGGTCGTGGTCGGGGCCGGGCCCAACGGGCTGACGGCGGCGGCCGAACTGGCCCGCGCCGGCCTGTCGGTGCAGGTCTACGAGGCGCACGACACCGTCGGCGGCGGCGCCCGCACCGAGGAGCTCACGCTGCCGGGCTTCCGGCACGACCCCTGCTCGGCGGTGCACCCCTTCGGCATCGGCTCGCCCGCCTTCCAGGCCCTGCCGCTGGCCCGCCACGGCCTGGAGTGGCTGCAGCCCGAGCTGCCCATGGCCCATCCGTTCCCCGACGGCACCGCCGCCGTGCTGGCCCGCTCGGTCGGCGCCACCGCCGCCTCGCTCGGCCCGCGCGACGCGGGCGCGTACCGGCGGCTGATGGAGCCGTACACCGGCCACTGGAGCACGGTCGCCGCCGACTTCTTCCGCCCGCCGTGGGCCTCGCTGCCGCGCGACCCGTACCGCTTCGTGCGCTTCGGGCTCACCGGGACACCGCCCGTCGCGGTCCTCGCCCAGCGCTTCCGCGAGCCGAGGGCGCGCGCGCTGCTCGCCGGGCTCGCCGGTCACGCCATCAGCCGGCTCACCGAGCCGTTCACCGGCGCGATGGCGATGATGTTCGCCCTCGCGGCGCACGAACGCGGCTGGCCGGTGGCCCGCGGCGGCTCGCAGGCCATCTCCGACGCGCTCGCCGGATACCTGACCGAGCTCGGCGGCGAGATCCACACCGGCGTGACGGTGCGCAAGCTCGACGAGCTGCCGCCGGCCCGCGTCTACCTCTTCGACACCTCGCCGACGGCGCTCGCCCGGATCGCCTCCCTCGGCGACAGCTACCGCGGTTACCGGTACGGGCCCTCGGTGTTCAAGCTGGACTACGCGCTGGACGGTCCGGTGCCGTGGACCTCGCCGGACGCCCGCCGGGCCGGCACGGTGCACGTCGGGCCGACGTACACCGAGATCGGCGACGCGCTGACCCGGGCGGTCACCGGGCGCCCGCCCCAGACGCCGTTCCTGATCACCTCGCAGCCGTCTGTCGTCGACCCTTCGCGGGCGCCCGAGGGCAAGCACGTGTTCTGGGTCTACGCGCACGTCCCGCACGCCTGGCACGGCGACGCCACGGACGCCATCGAGCGGCAGATCGAGCGTTTCGCGCCCGGCTTCCGCGACCTGGTGCTGGCCCGCGCGGTCACCGGTCCCGCCGAACTGGCCGCCCGCAACGCCAACTACGTGGGCGGGGACATCGCCTGCGGCGCGTTCGCCGGACTGCAGACGGTGCTGCGGCCGCGGCTGGCCGCGATCCCGTACGCCACCCGGCGCCCCGGCGTGTTCCTGTGCTCCTCGGCGACACCGCCGGGGCCCGGCGTGCACGGCATGAGCGGTCACAACGCGGCCCTGGCCGTGCTGCGGCACCTGCGGCGCACGGCGGCGGCCGCGCGCTGAGCACCGCGGCCGGGGCCGAACCGGAGGCGTCCGACGGCGGGGCGGGGGGCGGGTGTCCGGCCGGCCGGTGGAAAGGCGGGGCGTACGGAGGACGCGGAGCCCGCCGTCCTTGTCAGGGCGGCCGGCCGTCCCTATCCTGACTCCCCGGTAAACTTACTCTGGAGTAAGGAAGAGGGTGCCGCAATGGCCGCGCTCGACGATCTCGACCTGGAAACGCTGGACTTCGGCTCGGTGGAGCCGGAGGAGTTCGCCCGGATCGTGAAGGGGCTGAGCGCCGCACGCCTGGCCGCCCTGATGGACGGGCCGCAGCGGCGCCGGGTGCTCGACGAGGTCTTCGGCCGGATGCACACCCGCTTCCGCCCCTCGGCGGCCGGCGACCGCGACGCGCTGATCCGCTGGAAGATCACCGGCGCCGAGGGCGCCGACGACGTCTACGAGACACACATCGCCAAGGGTGCCTGCACGGTGACGTCCGAGCGCACCGAGCGCACCCCGCAGCTCAGCCTGGCCATGGCGGCCCCCGAGTTCCTCAAGCTCGTCTCCGGCAACGCCTCCGGCCCGACACTGTTCTTCACCCGGAAGCTCAAGCTCAAGGGCGACATCAAGCTGGCCGGCTTCCTCACGCACTACTTCGACATCCCGAAGGTCTGACCCCGAAGGTCTGACCCCGAAGGTCTGACACGGGAGGCCCGACCCCGAAGGTCCGACCCGGGAGGCGTGACCGGGGAGGCAGCGCGTGCGGATCGCGCCGCGAGGGGTTGACGCGATCACATCACGGTTGCATCCTTCCATCATTCGGTAGGGGGCTACCGACTGGTGGAATCGACGCTGTCGCCCACGCCTGGAGAGCCGCCATGCGAGACCATGACTGACGCGCGGATCGACCTGCTCGCCCGCCGGTTGCGGGACCGCGTCGGCGCCGCCCATGTCCTCACCGACCCCGCGCAGTTGCGCACCTACGCCTGCGACGGGCTCGCCACCGTCCGCGTGCAGCCCGCCGTCGCCGTGCTCGCCGCCGACCGGGACGCCGTCGTCACGACGGTACGGCTGTGCGCCGAGGCGGGCGTGCCGTTCGTGGCCCGCGGTTCCGGCACCGGGCTGTCCGGCGGGGCGGTGCCGGTCGCGGACGGCGTGCTCATCGTGCTCTCCCGGCTGCGGCGGATCCTCGCCGTCGAGCCCGACGACGCCCGTGTCGAGGTCGAGCCCGGCGTCGTCAACCTGTGGGTCACCCGCGAGGCCGCGCCGCACGGCCAGGCCTACGCCCCCGACCCGTCGTCGCAGCAGGTCTGCTCCATCGGCGGCAACGTCGCGGAGAACGCCGGCGGCGCGCACTGCCTGAAGTACGGCTTCACCGTCAACCACGTCACCGGTGCCGAAGTCGTCCTGCCCGACGGCGAGGTGGTGCACCTCGGCGGGACCGCCCCCGAGCACCCCGGGCTCGACCTGCTCGGCGCGTTCGTCGGCAGCGAGGGCACCCTCGGCGTCGCCACCCGCGTCACCCTGCGCACCGTCCCCGCCCCCGAGACCGTCCGCACGCTGCTGCTGGGCTACCGCACCGTGGAGGCCGCGGCGGGCACGGTCAGCGACGTGATCGCCGCCGGCATCGTGCCGGCGGCCGTCGAGATGATGGACGCGCTGGCGATCGAGGCCGCCGAGGCGGCCGTGCGCTGCGGCTACCCCGAGGGCGCCGCCGCGGTCCTCGTCGTCGAACTCGACGGCCCCGCCGCCGAGGTGGCCGAGCAGTTCGCACAGGTGCTGCGACTGGCCGAGGCCCGGGGCGCGTTCGAGACCCGCGTCGCGCGCGACACGGCGGAGCGCGACCTGATCTGGAAGGGCCGCAAGTCCGCGTTCGCCGCCGTCGGCCGGATCAGCCCCGCCTACTACGTGCAGGACGGCGTCATCCCGCGCACCCGCCTGCCCGAGATCCTCACCGAGATCGGGCGGCTCGCCGACGGCGCGGGCATCCGGGTCGCCAACGTCTTCCACGCGGGGGACGGCAACCTGCACCCGCTGATCCTCTTCGACGACGCCGTACCCGGCGCCGAACAGGCCGCCGAGGACCTCGGGTTCGCGATCCTCGACCTGTGCGTGGACGCCGGCGGGTCCATCACCGGCGAGCACGGCGTCGGCGTGGAGAAGAAGGCCAAGATGGCACGCCAGTTCACCGCCGACGACCTCGACACCATGCACCGGCTGCGCTGCGCGTTCGACCCGGCCGGACTCGCCAACCCGGGCAAGCTCTTCCCCACGCCCCGCCTCTGCGGCGAGCGGCCCGGTGTGCGCACGGCCGACGACCCCGGCCGCGACCCCGCCCTCGGCGAGGTGTTCTGAGGTGGCCGGGCCGCCGCACTCCGCGCCGGGCACCCACGCGTGGCCCGGGGCCGCGCAGGCCCGTCCGGTCAGCGCCGCCGAGACCGCCGATCTGCTGCGCGGCACGCGGGGCACCGTCCTGCCCGTCGGCGCCGGCACCAAGACCGGCTGGGCCGCGCCGCCCGCCTCCTGCGACCTCGTGCTGCACACCGGGGGACTGGCACGCGTCACCGAGTACCTGCCGGGCGACCTCGTCGTCGTCGCCGAGGCCGGCGTGCCACTGGGCTCGCTGCGTCAACTCCTGGCCGAACACGGCCAGATGCTCGCCCTCGACCCGCCGGAGGCCGGCGCCACCCTCGGCGGGATCGTCAGCGCCAACGCCTCCGGGCCACGCCGGCTGCGCTACGGCACCGTCCGCGACCTGCTCATCGGCGTCACCGTCGTGCTCGCCGACGGCACCGTGGCACGCGCCGGCGGGAAGGTCGTCAAGAACGTCGCCGGATACGACCTCGGCAAGCTCTACACCGGCGCGCACGGCGCGCTGGGCGTCGTCGTCTCCACCACGTGGCGGCTGCACCCGCTGCCGCCCGCCCGCGCCACCGTCACCCTGCCCGTCGACGACAGCGAGCACGCCGGGCGCTGCGCCGCCCGCCTCGCCCGCTCCACCCTCACGCCCACCGCGGCCGAGCTGCGGTGGGACGGCGCCGGAGCCGGCGGCGAACTCGCGGTGCTCTTCGAGAGCACCGCGGCGTCCGTCCGTGCCCAGGCGCGCGACGCCGTGACCCTGCTGGGCGGCGGCAGCACCGGGGAGGAACCGCCCCGCTGGTTCGGGCGGCGCCCCGAGGGCGAGACGGTCCTGCGGCTGGCCTACGCGCCGTCCGCGCTGCCGCGGGTCCTCGACGCACTCGACGCGCTTCCGGGCGGGCCCGCCCGCGGCACCGCCTCCGCCTGCACCGGTGTGGCCTACGCGGCGGTCCCGCCCGGCACCGACCTCGCGGCCCTGCGCGCCGCTCTCGCCCCCTACGACGGCTCGGCCGTGGTCCTCGGCGGCCCCCTGACCGGCGCCGGGTCCGCGCCCGCGCGCACCGCCGCCGAGCACTGGGGACCCACCGGCGACTCCTTCCCCCTGATGACCCGCGTCAAGGACCGCTTCGACCCCGAGCGGCGCCTGTCGCCCGGCAGGCTGCTGGGAGGACTGTGATGCCCACCGCCACCCCCGATCCCGCACCCCGGCCCGATCCCGCACCCCGGTCCGGCCCCGCACCCCGGTCCGGCGACACGTCCGCGTCCGATCCCGTGCCGCCCCGGCCCGGCGTGGGCGTCACCCCCTACGGCGGTCCCGTCGCCGGCGGTGCCGGGCGCGCGACGGTCGGGCTCGGCATGCCCGGCGTCGGGCTGCCCGAGGGGCCCGTCTTCGACGCGCTGCGGCCGCCCGACGCCGCGCTGGCCGGGGACTGCGTGCACTGCGGCTTCTGCCTGCCGACCTGCCCCACCTACGTCCTGTGGGGCCAGGAGATGGACAGCCCGCGCGGCCGCATCGACCTCGTGAAGGCCGGGCTGCAGGGCGACGCGTTCGACGCGAGCAGCGTCCGCCACCTCGACCAGTGCCTGGGCTGCATGGCGTGCGTGACCGCCTGCCCGTCGGGCGTCCAGTACGACAAGCTCATCGGCGCGACCCGGGCTCAGCTCGAACGGCGCGTGCGCCGCCCCCGCTCCGCACGCCTGCTGCGCGCCGCCGTCTACGGCCTCTTCCCGTACCCGCGCCGGCTGCGGGCGCTGCGGGTGCTGCTGCGCGCCTACCAGGGCGCGCGCCTCGGCCGGTTGCTGGCCCGCACCGGCGTCCTGCGCCGGCTGCCGGCGCCGTTGCGGGCCATGGAGGAGCTCGCCCCGCGACTCGGACCGGCCGCGCCGCTGCCCGCGCGCACGCCCGCGACGGGGCGCCGCCGCCGCACCGTCGCCCTCCTCACCGGCTGCGTGCAGGGCGCGTTCTTCCCCGACGTCAACGCGGCGACGGTCAGGGTGCTGGCCGCCGAGGGCTGCGACGTGGTGGTGCCCCGCGGGCAGGGCTGCTGCGGGGCGCTGTCCGCGCACGCCGGCCGCGAGGACGAGGCAACGGGCTTCGCCCGCACGCTCATCGAGACGTTCGAGACGGCACTCGCCGACGGTGCCGATGACCTGGTCGTCAACGCGGCCGGCTGCGGCTCGCACCTGAAGGAGTACGCGCACCTGCTCCGCGACGAGCCCGGCGACTGGGCGGCGCGCGCCGCCGCGCTGGCCGCACGCGTCAGGGACGTCACCGAACTCCTCGCCGAGATAGGCCCCTTGGCGCCCCGGCACCCGCTCCCGATCACCGTCGCCTACCAGGACGCCTGCCATCTCGCCCACGCCCAGGGCGTCCGCGCCCAGCCGCGCACGCTGCTGGCCGCCGTCCCCGGCCTGACCCTGCGCGAGCCGGCCGAGCCCGAGCTGTGCTGCGGCAGCGCCGGCACCTACAACCTGCTGCACCCCGAGCCCGCGGCCGAACTCGGCGCCCGCAAGGCCGCCGCGGTGCTCGCCACCGGAGCACGGGCGATGGTCACCGCCAACCCCGGCTGCTGGATGCAGGTCGGCACCGCGCTGGCCCGCATGGGCCGCCGGCTGCCCGTCGCCCACACCGTGCAGGTCCTCGACGCCTCGATCCGCGGCGTCCCCGCGGAACGCTTCCTGGCCGTCGCCCTCGACGGCCCCGGCACCACCACCGCCCGCACCACGGGCCCCTGACGCGCGACGAGGGCTGACGCCCGGACTCCCGAAGCGGCCGGCCGACGGCCCCTCCTGCCCGATGGCGGCACGGAGGACGAGGCCGTCCGCGGAGGTGGGGTCCCCGGCCGCAAGGCCGGGGAAGTGCACGACGACCGACCCCCCCGAGGGCCGATCCCCGCCGCGTTGCTCCGCCTGCCCCCGTCCGGCCGGGACTCCCGGCGTCGCAGAAAAGGGTGCGTCCATGGTGCTTGCCGCCTACCAGCAGGACTACAGTCCGGTGGCCGACTCGCTCGGCCTGTCCTCCCTCGTCGCGGTGCTGCCGCTGCTCATCCTGTTCGTCCTGCTCGGCGTGCTGCGCGTCACGGCGTGGCTCGCCTCCCTCATCGGCCTGGCGACCGCCCTCGTGCTGGCCGTCGCCGTCTCCTCCATGCCCGCCGGTGACGCGCTGGACAGCGCCGCCCTGGGCGCCGCGTTCGGGTTCTTCCCGATCATGTGGATCGTCGTCAACGCGATCTGGGTCTACAACCTCACCGTCGAGACCGGGCACTTCGACGTGCTGCGCCGCTCCTTCGCCTCCATCAGCGACGACCAGCGCGTCCAGGCCATCATCATCGCCTTCTCGTTCGGCGCGCTGATGGAGGCGCTGGCCGGGTTCGGCACGCCCGTCGCGATCAGCTCGGTGATGCTGATCGCGCTCGGCTTCCGTCCGCTGAAGGCCGCGACGCTCGCGCTCGTGGCCAACACCGCTCCCGTGGCGTTCGGCGCGCTCGCCGTGCCGATCACCACCCTGTCCGGGGTCACCGGTCTCACCGTCGACCATCTCGGCGCGATGGTCGGCCGGCAGACACCCGTGCTCGCGCTGTTCGTGCCGCTCGCGCTGGTGTTCATCGTCGACGGCCGCAGAGGGCTGCGGCAGACCTGGGCGCCCGCCCTGGTCTGCGGCCTCACCTTCGCGGTCTTCCAGTACCTGTCCGCGAACTTCTGGTCGGTGCCGCTCGCCGACATCATCGCCGCGCTCGCGTCCGCGCTGGCCGTGCTCGCGTTCACCCGGGTGTGGCGGGCCGCCGAGCCCTACCAGGAGAGCGACGACGCGGCGGACGACGCGCCGGGGCACGGTCCCGGCGACGAGCCGGGGGAGGAGCCCCAGCCCGCCAGGATCGGCGACGGACCGGGCGCCGCGCTGCGGCCCGCGGAACCCGCCGGGCCCGACAGCCGCTGGGACGTGTTCAGGGCCTACGCGCCCTACCTGGCGATCATCGTGGTGTTCGTGCTGGCCACCCGCGTGCCGGCGATCACGGGCAAGGCCCCGGCCAAGCCCGGGCGGACCGGCACCGGCATCGAGTCCGTGACGCACATCGTGCGCTGGCCCGGGCTCCACATCACCAACGCCTCCGGCGGCCCCGTCGCCACCACCTTCAAGCTCAACTACCTGTCCGCGGCCGGCACGCTGCTGCTGATCGCCGGCCTGGTCACGCTGGTGCTGGTCGGCATAGGCCCGCGCCGCGCCCTGCGGGCCTACGGGCGCACCCTGGTGCAACTGCGCACCGCCATCCTCACGGTGATGCTGGTCCTCGGCCTCGGCTACGTCATGAACGAGTCCGGGCAGACCACCACACTCGGGCTGTGGGTGGCCGGCGCCGGCGCCGGCTTCGCGTTCCTCTCGCCCATCCTCGGCTGGCTCGGCGTCGCCGTCACCGGGTCCGACACCTCGTCCAACTCGCTGTTCGGCGCCCTGCAGATCACCGCGGCCCACCAGGCGGGGCTCTCGCCCACGCTGATGGCCGCGGCCAACTCCTCCGGCGGCGTGCTCGGTAAGATGATCTCGCCGCAAAACCTCGCGATCGCCGCCGCCGCGGTGGGCTACGAAGGCCGCGAGGGCATCCTCTTCCGCCGGGTCATCGTCTGGAGCGTGGTCTTCCTGACCTTCATGTGCGTGCTCGTCTACCTGCAGAGCACCCCGGTGCTCGACTGGACGGTCGTCGGTACACCGGCCACGGCGGCCCCGTGACGGCCCGCATCCCGAGGACGGCGGCCCGGGTCGCCGTCCTCGCCCCGGACGGCTCGGTCCTGCTCCTGCGCTACGACAATCCCGAGGTCGGCATCCACTGGGCGATGCCCGGCGGCGGCCTGGAACCGGGTGAGAGTCCCCGCGAGGGGGCGTGCCGCGAGGTGCGCGAGGAGACCGGCTGGACCGACGTCGAGCCGGGCCCGTTGCTGTGCACCTGGGAGCACGACTTCACGCGCGGCACCGTGCCGGTCCGCCAGCACGAGCACATCTACGTCGCCCGCGCCCCGCGCCGCCCGCCGGCCGGGGACGTCTCCGCGGCGCACGCCGCCGACGGCATCGAGTGCGCGCGCTGGTGGACGCCGGCGGAGCTGGCCGCCGCGGACGAGGCGATGTGGCCGCCGAACCTCGCGGACCTGCTCGAAGGACTGCGGGCGCACGGCCCGCAGGACCCCGCGCCCGACCTGGGCTACGTGCCGAACCGGGTGCCCGGTCCCGCGGCACGCGACTGACCGGACTGACCGGAACGACCCCGGCGGAGCGGTCCGGGCCGGGCGCCCGCACGCTCAGGACCGCTCGGCCGCGGCGACGCCCTCCGCGGGGCGGCCGTTCACCAGCTCCGCCGGGCCGGTGCCGGCCAGCAGTGCCGCGAGGGCCGCGCGCACCCGGCGGGACGCGCCCGCCGTCAGATAGCTGTCGAGTTCGTCGACCGGGGTCAGCCGCCACGAGTCCAGCTCCTCCTCCTGCAGCCGCACCGCGGCGAGCTGCTGCTCGGTGAGGATCCCGCCGTCGTAGAGGAACGTGACCAGCGGCGGGCCGCCCGCCCGGCCGGTGATCCAGTCCAGGGCCAGCAGCGCGCCCGGCGGCACGTCCAGGCCGATCTCCTCCAGCGACTCGCGCCGCGCCGCCTGGCGGGGCGTCTCGCCCTCGTCGGACTCGATGGTGCCGCCCGGCAGCGTCCACGTCCCGTCGTCCCGGTAGTTCGGCTCGACGAGCAGGACCCTGCCGTCAGCCGAGCGGAACAGCGTGTTGGCGCCCGAGATGATCTTGGGGAGGCCCGCGATGTAGGCGGCGAAGTCGGTGGTCATGGCACCAACCTACGCGCGTGACCCTGCGCGGCGTCGGCGCCCGCGGGATAGGGTCGCCAGCGGCGCGACCTACCGTTCCGGATGGAGAACCCGAGTGTCCGAGACCGCACACCGATCCACTGGGCGCGTGCTGATCGCCGCCGACAAGTTCAAGGGCTCGCTGACCGCCGTGCAGGTGGCCGCCCACGTCGAGGCCGGATTGCGCAGCGTCGCGCCCGGCCTCACCATCGTGTCGCTGCCCGTCGCCGACGGCGGTGACGGCACGGTCGACGCGGCCGTGGCCGCCGGGTTCGAGCGGCGCAGGCGGACCGTCACCGGCCCGCTCGGCACGCCCGTCGAGGCGGTGTACGCGGTCCGCGGCGACACCGCGGTGGTCGAGATGGCCGAGGCGTCGGGCCTGCGGCACCTGCCGCCGGGCGTCTTCGCGCCGCTGACCGCCACCACGTACGGCACCGGCGAGCTGCTGCTGGCCGCGCTGGACGCGGGCGCCCGCACCATCGTGCTCGGCGTCGGCGGCAGCGCCACCACCGACGGCGGGGCCGGCATGCTCACCGCGCTCGGCGCGCGGCTGCTGGACTCCGCGGGGCAGCCGGTCAGCCCCGGCGGCGGCCCGCTGGCCGGGCTGGCGAGCGCCGACCTGAGCGGGCTCGACCCCCGGCTGGCGGACACCGAGGTGATCCTCGCCAGCGACGTCGACAACCCGCTGCTCGGACCGAAGGGCGCGGCCGCGGTGTACGGGCCGCAGAAGGGCGCGTCGCCGTTCGAGGTCGAGGCGCTCGACGAGGCGCTCGGACGGTTCGCGGAGGCGCTCGGCGACCAGCGGTCCGCGGACGCGCCCGGGGCCGGCGCGGCCGGCGGGATCGGGTACGGCGCGCTGGTCGGGCTCTGCGCGACGTTCCGCCCGGGGATCGAGGTGATGCTCGACGTGCTCGGCTTCGAGGACGCGCTGGCCAGGGCGGACCTGGTCATCACCGGCGAGGGCTCCCTCGACGAGCAGACGCTGCACGGCAAGGCGCCGGCGGGGGTGGCGCAGGCCGCAGGGGCCCGCGGCGTCCCCGTCCTCGCGGTCTGCGGCCGCCTCGCGCTCACCCCGGAGGCGCTGCGCTCCGCGGGCATCCAGCGCGCCTACGCGCTCGCCGACCTCGAGCCCGACGTCGCCCGCTGCATGGCCGAGGCGGCCCCCCTGCTCGAACGCGCGGCGGCCACCCTCGCCCGCGACACCTTCCTCCTCTGACCCGGGTCCGCCCGGCAACGCGCCGCTGCGGGGCTGGCCGGGCCCCGTAGGGGCGCGGCGTCACCGGGCTCATCCCGGCGCCACCCGGGCGCCGCCCTCCCCCCACGGGAAAAAGGGGCGAGCCCCGCCCCCAGGAGGGGACGGGGCTCGGGCCCGGAGGGTGGGGGTCAGCGGGTGGCGGTGCGGGCCTCGCGCCGAGCGGCCCGCATCGTGTTCACCCGCCGCGTCGTGGCGAAGCACGGCAGGAACGCCGCGGCCGTGCACTGGAGCGCGCAGCCCGCCTGGAGGAGCTGGTGCCCGCCCGGCACGCCGAGCGTCCACGCGGCCAGGCACCCCATGCTGACGATCGTCCAGCAGAAGGTGATGAGCGCGAGCCGGCCCCGCGGCTTCGGGTACTCGACGCGGCTCACCATGAGCCAGGCCACGCCCACGATGCCGATGATCGTCGGCACGAACGGCAGCTCCAGCAGGACCAGCGAGACCACCGTCATCGCCCCGAAGGGGCTCGGCATGCCCTGGAAGACCCCGTCCCGCAGCGTCGTGCAGGAGAACCGGGCGAGCCGGAGCACCACCGCCAGCACCACGAGCACCGCCGCCACCGCGGCGACCTTGCCGTGGGCGTCGTCGGTGACCAGGCCCCAGACGATGACGAAGTACGCCGGCGCCAGCCCGAAGCTGATCAGGTCCGAGAGGTTGTCCAGCTCGGCGCCCATCGCGGAGCTGCGCAGCTTGCGCGCCACCAGCCCGTCGAAGAGGTCGAAGACCGACGCCATGAGCATCAGCGTGACCGCGTTGGCCGCGCTGCTCTTGGACATCCCGCTGTTGCCGTCGCCCATCAGGTGCGGCACGAGGACGCCGGTGGTCGTGAAGTAGACGGCCATGAAGCCGCAGATCGCGTTGCCCAGCGTAAGGGCGTCGGCGATGGAGAGGCGGGTGGACAGCGGGAGGTCCGGCCCGTCCTCCTCCAGCTCGCTGACCCACGTGGACTCGGTCGTGTCGGGCTCAATCACGGTCAAGGCGAGTCACCCCAGCCGTGGTGGTCTGGCCGACCTCGACCGCGGGCTCGACACCCTGCGGCAGGTACACGTCCACGCGCGAGCCGAACCGGATCAGCCCGATCCGGTCGCCCTGCTCGACCTTGCAGCCGCGCGGCACGTACGGCACGATCCGGCGCGCCACGGCGCCGGCGATCTGGATCACCTCGACGTCGCCGATCTCGGTGTCGAAGTGCCACACCACCCGCTCGTTGTTCTCGCTCTCCTTGTTGAACGCGGGAACGAAGCCGCCGGGGATGTGCTCGACGGAGGTGACCGTGCCCGCGAGCGGGGCACGGTTCACGTGGACGTTCAGCGGGCTCATGAAGATCGCGACGCGGGTGCGTCCGTCCTTCCACGGCATGATGCTCTGCACCACCCCGTCAGCCGGGGAGATCACCCGGCCCTCCGTGATCTCCCGCTCGGGGTCGCGGAAGAACCACAGCATGCCGGCCGCGAGGGCGGTGGCGGGGACCGCCACCGTCGCCCAGCGCCCGGAACGGCGGGCCTTGGAGAGGCTGACCGCCGCGGTGGCCACGGTCGGAAGGAGCCACGGCGACGCTCCGCGCGCGAGACGTACGCCGACACGGCTGCCGCGGGGTGCAGACGATTTGCTGTGGGGCATGGAAGACCTTCGTAGCGGAGGATGCCGCGAATTGCTTCTGGGGACGGCGGCTTTCGTCGATGGTATCGGCTGATACCGGCAACACGGCAAGCTCGCAGGCGAGTCGATGGCCGGTTCCCGTAGCCGCACCGATGACGCGCTGTGACATTTGCCTCGAAATTATCGGTGCATATACGGACATTCAGCCCTGGATGCGATACTCCTCCAGGAGCCGTCGACCAATGATCATTTTCTGGATCTCGGCGGTCCCCTCACCGATCAGCAGCATCGGCGCCTCCCGGTACAGCCGCTCGATCTCGTACTCCTTGGAGAAGCCGTAGCCGCCGTGGATGCGGAACGCGTCCTCCACGACCTCCTTGCAGTACTCGGCGGCCAGGTACTTGGCCATGCCCGCCTCCAGGTCGTTGCGCTGCCCCGAGTCCTTCTTGCGCGCGGCGTTCACCATCATCTGGTGTGCGGCCTCGACCTTCGTGGCCATCTCGGCGAGCTTGAACTGCACGGCCTGGTGCTCGGCGATCGGCTTGCCGAAGGTGTGCCGCTGCTGGGCGTAGGCGATGCCCAGCTCGAAGGCCCGGCGGGCGACGCCGCAGCCGCGCGCGGCCACGTTCACCCGGCCCACCTCGACGCCGTCCATCATCTGGTAGAAGCCCTTGCCGGTGGACCCGCCGAGCACCCGGTCCGCGGGCACCCGCACGTCCTCCAGGATCAGCTCGGTGGTGTCGACGCCCTTGTAGCCCATCTTCTCGATCTTCCCGGGCACGGTCAGCCCGGAGACCTTGGGGTTGGGGCCGAACCCCGGCTCCTTCTCGATGAGGAACGTCGTCATCGAGCGGTGCGCGGGCGCGTCCTCCGGCAGTCCCTCGTCGGTCCGGCACAGCACCGCGACGAGGTTCGACGTGCCGCCGTTGGTCAGCCACATCTTCTGGCCGTTGACGACGTACGCGTCACCCTCCCGCACGCCCTTGGTGCGGATCGCCGACACGTCCGAGCCGAGCCCCGGCTCGGACATCGAGAAGGCGCCGCGCACGTCACCGGCCGCCATCTTCGGCAGGAAGTAGTCCTTCTGCTCCTGCGTGCCGTGCTGCTGGAGCATGTAGGCGACGATGAAGTGCGTGTTGATGATGCCGGACACGCTCATCCAGCCGCGGGCGATCTCCTCCACGGCGAGCGCGTACGTCAGCAGCGACTCGCCGAGGCCCCCGTACTCCTCGGGGATCATCAGGCCGAAGACGCCGAGTTCCTTGAGGCCCTCGACGATCTGCGTCGGGTACTCGTCGCGGTGCTCCAGTTCGGTGGCGACCGGCAGGATCTCCTTGTCCACGAAGCCGCGGACGGTGGACAGGATCTCCCGCTGGATGTCGGTGAGCCCGTCGGTCTGCGCGAGGCGGTCGGTCATCTCAGTTCTCTCCCAGCTCCGGGCGGCCGGGCTGCTCCCCGCCCCGCTCCTTGATGTACGTGGCCGTGGGGACCATCACCTTGCGGCGGAAGACGCACACCAGGGTGCCGTCCTGCTTGTAGCCCTTGGTCTCCACATGGACGATGCCGCGGTCGTCCTTGGACTTCGAGGGCCACTTGTCGAGCACCGTGGTCTCGCCGTAGATCGTGTCGCCGTGGAACGTCGGCGCCACGTGGCGCAGCGACTCGATCTCCAGGTTGGCGATGGCCTTGCCGGACACGTCCGGCACGGACATGCCGAGCAGCAGCGAGTACACGTAGTTGCCGACCACCACGTTCCGGCCGAAGTCGGTCGTCTTCCCGGCGTAGTTGGCGTCCAGGTGGAGCGGGTGGTGGTTCATGGTGAGGAGGCAGAAGAGATGGTCGTCGTACTCGGTGACCGTCTTCCCCGGCCAGTGCTTGTAGATCGCACCGACCTCGAACTCCTCGTAGGTGCGCCCGAACTGCACGTCATACCTCCAGCTTGTTCGCGAGCCGGATCTCGTCCACGATCCGGCCGATGATCCCGGTGATACCGAAGTCCTTGGGTGTGAAGACCGCCGCCACGCCAGCGGAGCGCAGCTCCTTGGCATCCGCCGCCGGGATGATGCCCCCGACGACGACCGGGACGTCGTCCGCGCCGGCCGCGCGCAGCCGCTCCAGCACGTCCGGGACCAGCGCGGCGTGCGAGCCGGAGAGGATGGACAGCCCCACGCAGTGCACGTCCTCGGCGACGGCCGCCGCGACGATCTGCTCGGGTGTCAGCCTGATGCCCTGGTACACGACCTCGAACCCGGCGTCGCGCGCCCGGACCGCTATCTGCTCGGCGCCGTTGGAGTGCCCGTCCAGGCCCGGCTTGCCGACCAGCAGGCGCAGCCGCCCGCCGCCCAGCTCCTCCGCGGTCTCGGCCACCCTGCGCCGGACCTCGTGCAGCTCGCTGCCCGGCTCGGCCGCGACCGCCACCGGCGCGCTGCTCACCCCGGTCGGCGCGCGGAACTCGCCGAACACGTCGCGCAGCGCCCAGGACCACTCGCCGGTGGTCACCCCGGCCCGCGCGCACTCCAGCGTCGCCTCCATCATGTTCTCGGTGCCCGCCGCGGCCGCCCGCAGCGCGGACAGCGCCGCCTCCGCACGCCCCTCGTCCCGCGCCAGCCGCCAGTCGTGCAGCGCGGCCACCACCCGGGCCTCGTTGGCCGGGTCGACGGTCATGATCGCGGCGTCCAGGTTCGCGGTCAGCGGGTTGGGCTCGGTGCTCTCGTAGACGTTGACGCCGACGATCCGCTCCTCGCCCGACTCGATCCTGGCCCGGCGCTCCGCGTGCGAGGCCACCAGCTCTGCTTTGAGGTAGCCGGACTCCACGGCCGCCATCACGCCGCCCAGCTCCTCGATGTGCGCGATCTCGGCGGTGGCCGCGTCCACCAGGCCGGCCACCTTCTCCTCGATCACCGTGGAGCCGGCGAAGATGTCGTCGTACTCCAGCAGGTCGCTCTCGTGGGCCAGCACCTGCTGGATGCGCAGGCTCCACTGCTGGTCCCACGGCCGCGGCAGGCCCAGTGCCTCGTTCCACGCCGGCAGCTGCACGGCGCGGGCCCTGGCGTCCTTGGACAGGGTCACGGCCAGCATCTCCAGCACGATGCGCTGGACGTTGTTCTCCGGCTGCGCCTCGGTCAGGCCCAGCGAGTTGACCTGGACCCCGTACCGGAAACGGCGCTGCTTGGGGTCCTGGATGCCGTACCGCTCCCGGGTGACGGTGTCCCAGATGCGCCCGAAGGCGCGCATCTTGCACATCTCCTCGACGAACCGCACACCGGCGTTGACGAAGAAGGAGATGCGGGCGACCACCTCGCCCCTGCGCTCCTCGGGCACCTGCCCCGAGGCGAACACCGCGTCCAGCACGGCGATCGCGGTGGAGATCGCGTACGCGATCTCCTGCACCGGCGTCGCGCCGGCCTCCTGCAGGTGGTAGCTGCAGATGTTGATCGGGTTCCACTTGGGCATGTGGTTCACGGTGTACGTGATCATGTCCGTGGTCAGGCGCAGCGACGGCCCCGGCGGGAACACGTGGGTGCCCCGCGACAGGTACTCCTTGACGATGTCGTTCTGCGTGGTGCCCTGAAGCCCCGCGACCGCCTCGGCGTCCAGCCCCTGCTCCTCGGCGACCACCTGGTAGAGCGCCAGCAGCCACATGGCGGTGGCGTTGATGGTCATCGAGGTGTTCATGCGCTCCAGCGGGATGTCCTGGAACAGCCGCCGCATGTCGCCGAGATGGGACACCGGCACGCCGACCCGTCCGACCTCGCCGCGGGCCAGCACGTGGTCCGGGTCGTAGCCGGTCTGCGTCGGCAGGTCGAAGGCCACCGACAGTCCGGTCTGCCCCTTGGCGAGGTTGCGGCGGTACAGCTCGTTGGACGCCTCAGCAGTGGAGTGCCCCGCGTACGTCCGCATGAGCCACGGCCTGTCCCTCTTTCTGCGCTCGCCCGCCTCCGGCCCGGCCGCGGCCCTTCGCTCGCTCGTCCGCTCGGGAGTCATCAGGCGCCCCGGAAGCGGTTGATGGCCGGCAGGTGGCGCTCGCGCATCTCGGGGTTCGTGACGCCGAGGCCCTCCTCGGGGGAGAGCGCGAGGACGCCCACCTTGCCCTGGTGGAGGTTGCGGTGCACGTCGTACGCGGCCTGCCCGGTCTCCGCGAGCGTGTAGGTGCGGGACAGCGTGGGGTGGATCCGGCCCTTGGCGATCAGCCGGTTGGCCTCCCACGCCTCGCGGTAGTTGGCGAAGTGCGAGCCGACGATCCGCTTGAGGCTCATCCACAGGTACCGGTTGTCGTACTCGTGGTGGTAGCCCGACGTGGAGGCGCAGGTGACGATCGTGCCGCCCTTGCGGGTCACGTAGACCGACGCGCCGAAGGTCTCCCGGCCGGGGTGCTCGAAGACGATGTCGACGTCCTCGCCGCCGGTCAGCTCACGGATCGTGGCGCCGAAACGCTTCCACTCCCGCGGGTCCTGGGTGTGCTCGTCCTTCCAGAACCGGTAGTCCTCGGCGTTGCGGTCGATGATCGCCTCGGCGCCCATCTTCCGGCAGATCTCCGCCTTCTCGGGGCTGGAGACCACGCAGATCGGCGTGGCGCCGCCGGCCAGCGCGAACTGCGTGGCGTAGGAGCCGAGTCCGCCGCTGGCCCCCCAGATCAGCACGTTGTCGCCCTGCTTCATGCCGGCGCCGTTGCGCGAGACGAGCTGACGGTACGCGGTGGAGTTGACCAGTCCGGGCGCGGCGGCCTCCTCCCACGACAGGTGCTCCGGCTTGGGCATCAGCTGGTTGGACTTGACCAGCGCGATCTCGGCGAGGCCGCCGAAGTTGGTCTCGAAGCCCCAGATCCGCTGCTCGGGGTCGAGCATCGTGTCGTTGTGGCCGTCGGCCGACTCCAGCTCCACGCTGAGGCAGTGGGCGACCACCCGGTCGCCGGGCTGCCACTTGTTGACCCCGGGGCCGGTGCGCAGCACCACGCCGGCCAGGTCGGAGCCGATGACGTGGTACGGCAGGTCGTGGCGCTTGGTGAGCGGCGACAGGCGGCCGTAGCGCTCCAGGAACGCGAACGTGGACACCGGCTCGAAGATCGAGGTCCACACCGAGTTGTAGTTCACGGAGCTGGCCATCACGGCCACCAGCGCCTCGCCGGGGCCGATTTCGGGCAGCGGGACGTCGTCCAGGTGCAGCGAGGTGCGGGGGTCCTTGTCCCGGCTGGGGAGCCCGGCGAACATGTCCGCCTCGTCCTTGTGCACGGTCACGGCACGGTACGACTCGGGCAGCGGCAGGGCCGCGAAGTCGGCGGCGGTGCTGTCCTGTTCGAGGATCGCGTCCAGGATTTCCTTCATGTGACTCGCCTCCGGCGAAGCGTTCTCGCGGTAACGCCCGGGGGAACGCAGGGGTCGGGTGGATGGGGCTGCCGTCGTCGGTTCGGCGAAGAACTGCGGAGCTGTGGAGCTGACGGTGCGGCTGAAGGACCGCGCGGTGGCGCGGGAACGATGCCTGTGACGCAGGCGTCCGGGCGCGGGGCTGGGGCCTTGGGGACAGCCGGCGTGCGAAGGATCGCCACACGCCGCCCACCCGGACTTGGGTCTCCCGGCTGCCGCCGGGGGGTGTCCTCACCGTATGGCACTCTGTGCCACTCGTAAAGACACTGCGTGCCAACAATTTCACTCAAGTGTCACCCTCGGCCCTCAGGTGGGCAACAGCAGGGCCCGTACACGCACCACGGCGACAGGCGGCCGCCCGGATCGCTCCGGACGGCCGCCTGTCGCCGGCCTGTCGCTGTTGTGCCGCCTGTGCGGCCGTGTGGCCGCCCCGGGCCCGCCCCGGGGGCCCTGGGGCTGTGCCGCGCCGGGTTCAGGCCCGGCGCAGCGCCTCCTCGATGCTGCGGAGGATCTGGGCCGGCGAGGCGTCGGTGCGCGCCACGGCGACGACCACCTCGCCCTGCCGGGAGACCGTCGCCGGCGCGGCCTCGGCCTTGGTCGGTATCCGTCCGGCGCCGATCCCGGTGCCGAAGGTGTCCTTGATGACGTCGAAGGCGTGGTCGAGCTGCGCCTCGACGTCCCCCTTGCCGTCGGCCCGCAGCCAGCGCCGCAGCACGTGGTTGTGCGCGGCGACCACCGCGGACGCGGCGACCTCGGCCAGCAGCGGATCGTCGTCCCCGTCGTGCTGCGCCCCCTCGTCGAAGTGGCCCAGCAGATAGCGGGTGAACAGCCGCTCGTAACGGGCCACCGAGGCGATCTCGCGCTCGCGCAGCGTCGGCACCTCGCGGGTCAGCCGGTACCGCTCGACGGACACCTCCGGGACCTGCGCGTACATGCGCAGCACCTCGGTGATGCCGCGGCACACGGTGTCGAGCGGGTGCTCGCGCGGGTCGGCGGAGTCCAGCACCGCCTGCACCCGCACCAGCGTGTCGTCGTGGTCGGGGAAGATCGCCTCTTCCTTGGAGCGGAAGTGGCGGAAGAACGTCCGCCGGGCCACGCCCGCCTTCGCGGCGATCTCGTCGACGGTCGTGGCCTCGTAGCCCTGCGTCGCGAACAGCTGCATCGCCGCCGCGGCCAGGTCCTGGCGTACCCGGTGGCGCTGGGCCGCGGCGCGGCGGCCGCTCGCGGTGTCGGAGGCGTCGGAGCGCACGGCTGGGGGCATGTGGGGAACGTAACACGCCGGAGCCCCCCGTCCGGAAGCCGGCGGGAATCCGCCCCAGCCCACCGGACGGGCCGTGTCGTCCCCGGCGTCCCCGGAGCTGCCCCGGCCGCGGGCGCGGCCGGGGCTCCGGCCGGCGCCGCGACCCGCCGCAGGGCGGTCAGCGCCGGGCATACTCGCGGAAACCTCGCCCGGTCTTGCGGCCGAGACAGCCCGCGGACACCAGGTGCTCCAGCAGCGGCGCCGGCGCCAGACCGGGGTCGCGGAACTCCTCGTGCAGCACCTGCTCGATGGCCAGCGAGACGTCCAGGCCCACCACGTCCAGCAGTTCGAACGGGCCCATCGGATAGCCGCCGCCGAGCTTCATCGCCGCGTCGATCGCGTCGACGGTCGCATAGTGGTCCTGGACCATCTTCACGGCGTTGTTCAGGTAGGGGAAGAGCAGCGCGTTCACGATGAAGCCGGCCCGGTCGCCGCAGTCCACCGGGTGCTTGCCGACCGCGCCGCACAGCTCCCGCACGGTCGCGACCACGTCGTCGTCGGTCAGCACCGTGCGCACCACCTCGACCAGCTTCATCGCCGGCGCGGGGTTGAAGAAGTGCATGCCGACCACGTCCTGCGGGCGGCCGGTGGACCGGGCGATCGCCACCACCGGCAGCGAGGACGTCGTGGTCGCCAGCACCGCACCCGGCTTGCAGACCTTGTCCAGCATCCGGAACAGCTGCTGCTTGACGAACAGGTCCTCCGCCACGGCCTCGACGACGAGGTCGGCGTCCGCGAACGCGTCGTAGGACCCGGCCGGCGTGACCCGGCCGACCGCCGTGTCCCGCTCCTCCTGCGTCAGCCGGCCCTTGGCCACCGAGCGGTCCAGGGACTTCGCCAGCCGCGCCACCGCGGCCTCGGCCTTCTCCGGGGTGCGCGCGGCCAGCACGACCTCGAACCCGGCCTTGGCGAACACCTCGGCGATGCCGGTGGCCATCGTGCCCGAACCGGCCACGCCCACCGACCGCACGGAGCGGCCCGCGACCGCGTCCGCGCGGGCGGCCGGCGTCTCGGCGTCGGGCACCACGGTGGAGCCGCCGGGCGCGTCGTAGCTGTAGAAGCCGCGGCCGGACTTGCGGCCGAGCAGGCCGGCCGCGGTGAGCTGCTTGAGCACCGGGGCCGGCGCGTGCAGACGGTCCCGGGTGGCCTCGTACATCGCCTGCAGCACGGTCGTGGCGGTGTCGACGCCGATCAGGTCGAGCAGCGCCAGCGGGCCCATGGGCAGGCCGCAGCCGAGCTTCATCGCCGCGTCGATGTCCTCACGGGTGGCGTACCTGGCCTCGTACATCGCGGCGGCCTGGTTGAGGTAGCCGAACAGCAGCCCGTCGGCGATGAATCCGGGGCGGTCGCCGACCGGCACCGGCTCCTTGCCGAGGCGGACCACCAGGTCCGTGACGGTCCGCGTGGCCTGCGGCGACGTGAGCACCGTCGAGACCACCTCGACCAGCTTCATGGCCGGCGCGGGGGCGAAGAAGTGCAGGCCGACGACCCGGTCCGGGTACGAGGTGTCGGCGGCGAGCCGGGTCACCGACAGGGCGTTGGTGCCCGTGGCGAGCACCGCGTCGGGCCGGACGATCCGGTCCAGTGCGGTGAAGACCTCGCGCTTGGTGTCGTAGCACTCGTCCACGACCTCGATGACCAGGTCGGCCTCCGCGGCCGCCTGCAGGTCGGGGAAGGTGCGGAACCGGGAGAGGGCGGCGGCGCGTTCGGCGGCCGCGACCCGGCCGCGCTCGACGGCGCGGGCGGTGGAGCGCTCCAGCGCGGCGACGGCACGGCGTGCCGCGTCGTCGCTGACGTCGATGCCGATGACCTCGTGGCCGGCCAGGGTGAGCACCTCGGTGATGCCGGTGCCCATGGTGCCCAGGCCCACGACGGCGACGACGGGAGGGCGCGGGGCGGCGGCCGAGGCGGGGGACCCCGGGGAAGCGGGGCCCGGGGAGGCCGCGGAAGCCGGGGAGGAGGGGGAAGGGGACGCTGAGGAAGCAGAGGGACGGTCCATCGCGTGACTCCTGATGACAGGCGAAGTGGAGACGCGGGCTGAACGCACAGGTGGGTGCGCCCGCTGTTACCAAGGCGGACCCTGTCCCGGGGCCGCGCCGCGATGTGCCGAACCGACGTGGTGGTGAAGGTGGCCGTAGCTGCGTCACCAGGCTCCGGTCACCTGACTTGAGACTAACTCGTGGGTAACTTGAGCGCTACCCCTGTGCGCATGTGATGTCTTCCACCGCCAGATGAGCGCCCGGTCCGTCGAGTGGCGGTCGACGTGCCCGTCCTCACGCCACCGCGCGGGCGTAGCGCACCTCGCGCAGCCGAACCCCGTCGTAGTCGTCGCTGGTCTCGCCGCCGTCGGGCGCGAAGCCGGCCGCGGCATAGAAGCGCCGGGCCCGCGCGTTCTCCGCGAGCACCCACAACAGCAGCCGGGTGCGGCCGAGTTCCGCGGTCTGCCGTACGACCTCCGAGGTCAGCGCACGCCCGACGCCGGTGCCCACGTGCTCGGGGACCACGTACAGCGCGTACAGCTCGCCGTCGCCCGCGTCGTCCGGCTCACCGCGGTAGGGGCCGAACGCCGCCCACCCCACCGGTGCACCGTCGACCACCGCCAGCAGGTTGCGCACCCGGCCGGCCGAGCGGGCCAGTGTCTCCCGCCGCCACGCCGCGTCCGCCTCCGGGTCCATCGCGTCCAGGTAGCTCTGCGGCACGATCCCCGCGTACGCCCACCGCCAGCCCCGCACCCGGATCCCGGACACCGCCTCGACGTCGGCCCCGGTCATCTCCCTGATCTGCACCGTGCTCTGCGCCATGCGCAGACTCTAGAGGGATCACAGCAGGGTGAGCTGGGTGTTTTCCGGCTGCCGCGGGATCCCGGGCGCGGCCTCGTGGTTCCGGTCCGCGGCCGTCCCCGGAACGGCGTCCGAAGCGGGGGTCCGCCGGTCCCGTGCCGCCTCCCCGCGGGTGCCCCGGTGGCCGCCGGGCCCGCAGCCGAACTCGGCCGCGAACTCGTGGACCTGGCGGGTGATGCGGCGCTGGTACCAGGTCGGCGCATAGGCCCCGTCCGCGTACAGCGCCTCGTAACGCCGCACCAGATGCGGGTGGTTGCGGGCCAGCCAGGCCATGTACCACTCCCGGGCGCCGGGCCGCAGATGCAGGACCAGCGGCGTGATCGAGACCGCGCCGGACGCGGCGATCGCCCTGACCGTCGCCCGCAGCTGCTCGGGGGTGTCGCTGAGGAACGGCAGCACCGGCGCCATCAGCACGGTCGGCGGGATGCCGTTCTCGCTGAGGGTGCGGCAGACCGCCAGTCGCGTCTCGGGGGAAGGCGTGCCCGGTTCCACGCTGCGCCACAACTCGCCGTCGGTGAATCCGACGGACAGCGCGATGGACACTTCGGTGACGCTCGCGGCCTGCCGCACCAGCTCCAGATCGCGCAGGATCAGCGAGCCCTTGGTGAGGATGGAGAACGGGTTGGCGCGGTCCCGCAGGGCCGCGATGATGCCGGGCATCAGGCGGTACCGGCCCTCGGCCCGCTGGTAGCAGTCGACGTTGGTGCCCATGGCGACGTGCTCGCCCTTCCAGCGCGGCGCGGCCAGCTCGCGGCGCAGCAGCTCCACCGCGTTGGTCTTCACCACGATCTGGGTGTCGAAGTCGCGGCCCGTGTCGAGGTCCAGGTAGCTGTGCGTCTTGCGGGCGAAGCAGTACACGCAGGCGTGGCTGCACCCGCGGTACGGGTTCACCGTCCACTCGAAGGGCATCCGCGAGGCGCCCGGCACCCGGTTGAGGATCGACCGGGCGCGTATCTCGTGGAAGGTGATGCCGCGGAAACCCGGCGTGTCGAAGGTGCGGCTGGTCACGGCGTCGGAGCCGAACAGCGCCCCCGCCGCGTCGTCGCGGTTGAGTCCGTCCCAGCGCATCGCACACCCTCCTGCGGTCGTCCCGCCCCCCGGGCTCCCTGCCCGGGACCCACAATAGAACACAGATTCGAAATGCGGGTGTGATTGGCTTGGGCGCCGCGTGAAGAACGCGCACGGACACAACCGAGGAGTAGTCATGCCGCTGGTCGAGGCCACCACGGAGCGGATCGTCGAGGCGGAGCCGGAGCGGGTGTACGACGCCCTCGCCGACTACGCCGGCACCCGCGGCCGGGTGCTTCCCGAGCAGTTCAGCGAGTACGAGGTCAGGGAGGGCGGCCAGGGCGCGGGCACCCTCGTGCACTGGAAGCTGCAGGCGACGAGCAAGCGGATCAGGGACTGCCTCTTCGACGTCACCGCGCCGTCGCCCGGGCAGCTGGTGGAGACCGACCGCAACTCGTCGATGATCACCACCTGGACCGTGACGCCGGCCGGCACCGGCCGCAGCAAGGTCGTCGCGGTCACCACCTGGCAGGGCGCCACCGGCGTCGGCGGCTTCTTCGAGCGCACCTTCGCCCCCAAGGGCCTCAACCGCATCTACGGCGAGGTGCTGACCGCGCTCGCGGCCGACGTCGAGAAATAGCACCCGGGTGACCCACGTGCCGCCGGGAACGCCAGGTCACCCGATTGGTTTCGTGATCCTTCACTGATACGGGTGGTTCTGCCTACTTCCTGAGAATCGCCGCGCTCGTCCCTCGTTGTCGCCTCATGCGGGAAACGGTGGCGGAGCAGGCGCGACGAGGGGAGCGGCAGTGAGTGGCGGCACGCTGATCGAGCGGACCGAGGCGGGGCCCGGGGAGGGGCCCCGGCCCGGCGGCCCCGGTGATCCCGGCGCCGCCGCGCCGGGTGCCGCGGACCCCGGCAGCCTCCCGGCGGCACCGGCGGACGCAGCGGGCACGGCCGGCGCCGCCGGTGCCCCGGGAGCGGTCGTCCTGCCCCCGCGCCGCGTCCGGCTGATCTTCCTCGGGCTGATGCTCGCCCTGCTGCTCGCCGCCCTCGACCAGATGATCGTGGCGACGGCGCTGCCGAAGATCGTCGGCGAGCTGCACGGCCTGGACAAGATGTCCTGGGTGGTCACCGCCTACCTGCTGGCCTCCACCATCGGCCTGCCGATCTACGGCAAGCTCGGCGACCTTTTCGGCCGCAAGGGCGTCTTCCAGTTCGCCATCCTGACCTTCGTCGTCGGCTCGGCCCTGGCCGCGTGGTCGCGCACCATGGACGAGCTCATCGCCTTCCGCGCCATCCAGGGCATCGGTGGCGGCGGGCTGATGATCGGCGTGCAGGCGATCATGGCCGACATCGTGCCGCCCCGGCAGCGCGGCCGCTACATGGGCCTGATCGGCGCCGCGTTCGGCCTCGCCTCCGTCGCCGGGCCGCTCCTCGGCGGCTTCTTCACCGACCACGCCTCCTGGCGCTGGTGCTTCTCGATCAACATCCCCTTCGGCCTGGTCACCCTCGTGGTGATCACCCTCGTCCTCAAGCTCCCCAAGCCCACGTCCAGGCCGCGGCTCGACGTGCTGGGCGCGCTGCTGCTCGCCGTCGGCTCCACCTGCCTGGTCCTGCTCACCACCTGGGGCGGCTCCACGTACGGCTGGCGGTCCCGGGAGATCCTCGGGCTGGGCGCCGGCGCCCTGGTCTGCGGGGTCCTGTTCGTCGTCGTCGAGCGGTTCGCCGCCGAACCCGTCATCCCGCTCCGGCTGTTCCGCGACGGGGTCTTCAACGTCACCGCGGTCGTCGGCGGTGTCGTCGGCGTGGCCCTGTTCGGCGCCGCCAGCTATCTGCCGACGTTCCTGCAGATGGTCGACGGGGCCAGCGCCACCGGCTCCGGGCTGCTGATGCTGCCGATGATGCTCGGCGTCGTCGTGGCCTCCATCGGCAGCGGCCAGCTGATCAGCCGCACCGGCCGCTACAAGATCTTCCCGCTGCTCGGCGGCGCCCTCTCCTCGGTCGGCATGTACCTGCTGTCGCGGATGGACGCGAACACCCCGCAGCTGCGGTACAGCTGCTCCATGGCGGTGCTCGGCCTGGGCATCGGCATGATCCTGCCGGTGCTGGTGCTCGCGGTCCAGAACTCGGTGCGGCCGTCCGACATCGGCGCCGCCACCAGCGCGAACAACTACTTCCGGCAGATCGGCGGCTCGGTCGGCGCCGCCGTCTTCGGCACCCTGTTCGCCGACCGCCTGACCAAGCGCCTCGCCGTCGAACTGCCGCGCGGCGCGCACCTGCCCGACCCGCAGTCGGTCACCCCGCAACTGGTCCGCACGCTGCCCGGGCCGGTGCGCCACGGCTACATCGCGGCCTACGCCGAGGCCATGCCGCGGATCTTCCTCTACCTGGTGCCGGTCCTCGTCCTCGGCTTCCTCTTCGCCTTCCTGCTCAAGGAGAAACCTCTGGTGACCCAGCACGGCCCGGCCGCCCCGGCGGCCCACGAACCGTCGTACGACGGCCTGTACGACCCGGCGCACACCCCCGCCAACGGCACCCCGCTGGCCGACGCGCACGGTGCGCCCGACGCCGGCTTCCCCGGCGCCCGCAGAAGCCACACCGGCGGCGTCCCCGTGTGCGGCGCCGTGCTGCACTCCGACGGCACCAGCGTGGGCCGCGCCGCGCTCACCCTGATCGACGGCTCGGGCCACCAGGTGGGGCGCGGCGCCACCGGAGAGGACGGCAGGTATGCGCTCAGCACCCCCGGCCACGGCAGTTACGTGCTGATCGCCGCGGCCGGCGGGCACCAGCCGAAGGCCGTCAGCGTCACCGTCGGCGACCATCCCGTGGAGCTGGACGTGGTGCTGGGCGGCGCGGGCCGCCTGGCCGGAGCCGTGCACACCGCCGACGGCACGCCCGTCAGGGACGCCGTGGTGACGCTCACCGACGTCCGCGGCGACGTCGTGGCCAGCGCCCGCAGCGGCCGCGAGGGCCTGTACGTGCTCAGCGAACTCGTCGCCGGCGAGTACACCCTGGCGGCGAGCGCCCCCGCGTTCCGCCCGGCCGCGCTGCCGGTGTCCGTGCAGGCGTCCCGGGAGACCCGGCAGGACGTCGAGCTGGCCGGGGGAGCGGTGCTGCGCGGCACCGTGCGGGCGCCGGGCGGCCGCCTGGTGGAGGACGCCCGGGTCACCCTGCTGGACGCCGCGGGCAACGTGGTGGACTCCGTCACCACGGGCGCCGACGGGCACTTCCGCTTCGTCGACCTCGCGTCCGGCGAGTACACCGTCATCGCGGCCGGCTACCCGCCGGTGGCCACCGTCCTGCAGGTCGCCGGCGGCGGCCGCACCGAACGGGACATCCAGCTCGGCCACGCCGACTGAGCCGCGCGGGGGAGGCCGGCGGCGAACGCCTGCGGGGCCCGGATCCCCGGGCCCCGCAGGCATGAGACACGTGGACGCGGCGGGGGTCAGCCGCCGCTGCCGGCCGGGACCTCGGGGACCGGTGCCCCGGCTCCCTGTGTCGAGTCCTTGGCGCACTGGGTGCCGCGGATCAGCGCGTACGAGCCGCCGATCCGGTAGGTGCCCCCGCTGGGGGCGTAGAGCCGGGTCCAGTCGCCGTCCGGCGTCAGGCACCCGTGCTTGTTGTCCTTGGCGCCCTCGATGCCCAGCACCGGCGACCACGGGATGCGCAGCACCACGGAACCGCTGTGCGGCATCGTCACGGTCAGCTCCGCGGGCCCGGCCTCGTTGACCACCGCGGGCGGATCGGCGAGCGGCTCGGCACCGCTGACCTCGTACACCTTCCAGTGCGCGTCGTTCCACACGGGCTTCAGCCAGGGGTTGCCCGCCGCGACGATCTTGGCCTCGGCGACGCCCGCGCCGTCCGGCTCGTCGGACGGCAGCACCACGTAGTTGACGCTCCACCGGCGCAGCCAGTCGCGGTAGCTGTCCGGGGTCAGGGTGCCGTCGTAGAAGAGCGGGTTGCGCTCGACGTCGGCCTGCCGGTTCCAGCCGCGGGCCAGGTTGACGTACGGGGACAGGCCGGAGGCCTCCCAGTGCGAGCGCAGCGGCACGACCTCCACCCGGCCGCGGTCGGCCCTGACCTGCCGCAGCTCGGTGATCAGGGGCCCGGCGGTCTTGATCGTCGACGACACCGCGGACGTCTGCACCTGGTCGATGATGGGCTTGGTGATCTGCCACACGGCCACCCCGGCGAACGCCAGCCACAGCAGCAGCGTCCGGCGCGGGCCCCACGTGCTGCCCATCGCGATGATCAGCACCACGGTCCCGCCGAACAGCAGCGCCAGCCGCTCGACGTTGCTCCCGATGGGTGACGGGATCACGTAGGTCAGGGCCACGCCGAGCGCGTACACCCACGCGCCGAGGTAGAGGGAGCGCCACCTGCGCGGCACCACCAGCGCGGTCACCACCGAGATGGAGAACGGGATGATCGCGAAGTACCAGTTGAAGGGCTGCACCCCGTAGAACGGGAACAGCAGCGACGTCGCGCCGACGACCAGCGGCGGCGCGGCGGCCAGCACGTAGGACTCGGTGCGGCGGCCGGTGAGGAACATCGAGGCCGCGACCACGAGCAGGAACAACCCGGCCACCGGGCTGCACATGGTCGCGAGGGCGGCCGTGGCGACGGCGACGGCCATCCGTCTGGTGCGGCCCTTCACCGCCCGCTCAGCCGGGAACAGCAGCACCGCGGAGACGAGGGCGAACATCATGCCCAGCGCGAACGTCACCCGGCCGGAGACGACGTCACACCAAAGAGCGAACACCGTCCACGCGATGGGGATCAGCGGACGCTCGATCCGCGACCGCAGCAGCATCGCGGTCGCCAGCGTCGCCGACAGCGTGCCGGCGAGCACCGCCGTGGTCCGCACCCCGAGGGCCGCCATGATGTACGGCGACAGGATGCTGTAGGAGGCGGGGTGCATGCCGCCGTACCAGGAGAAGTTGTACGACGCCGACGGATGGGCCCGTATGAAGTCCGTCCAGGCGTACTGAGCGGCCATGTCACCGGAGTCCCGGGCCAGGAACAGCGCCCAGAGCACGTGGAGCACGGCAGCGGCCGCGGTCGCCAGGATCAGCGGATTGCGGGGGTCCGCCCACCGCCGGTCCGTCCGGGGTCCCCGGACGGCGCCGATGCGCGCAGGCTGCCAGGTGGTCACGTGGCCTCTTCCGGTAGCGGGTACGGAGTCGTCCCGACCGGGCCCGGCCGGCGGGGGGGTCGAGGCGCCTTCCGGTCGTCGGCCGGACGCACGTCGAACACAGGTGTTTGGACGCTAGCACGACTGCGTTGGTTGCTCGTGCGCGGGCGTGCGCCCGGTTTTGCGCAACGCCTGCCCCGGCAACCCCGGCGGCCGTACCGTGGTAGCGGCATCGCAGATCTTGTGCCGCCGGGCTCCCTCCCCTGGAGCTCGGCGGACGCGTGCGGCGGGTGCCACGGGAAGGAGCCCGACGAGACCATGGACCGCCGAACCCCGCCAGGGCCATCCGGACGGATCCCGCTCGCGGTGATCGTCGTGGACGCCGACGGCCTGGTGTCGCACTGGAGCACGGGAGCACGGCGGTTGTTCGGCCCGTCCCGCGACGAGGCGGTGGGCCGCCCCGCGCTGGACCTGTTACCCGTGGGCGGCGCGCTGGACGAGGCGCTGTCCGGCCGCGCGGCGGACTTCGGCGCCGCCTCCCCGGAGGGCCAGGAGGGCGCCTACGGAGCGGCCTACCCCCTTCCCGGCGGCGTGCCTCACGACGCGGAGTCCCCGTTCGCGCTGGGATCCCCCTACCCGACGGCCGGCCGTGCCCGGCTCCACGACCACGCCGCTCCGCCCGTCCCCGCGGACCCTGCGCAGCGCCTCACGGTGAGTACCCCGGGCACTGGGAGCACTGCGGACGCCGTCGGCGCCGGCGAGGAAGGCCGCGAGCCCGGCCCGCTCGACGTGCTGTGGTGGGCGTACCCGCTCGCCGGACCCGGCCCGGAGCGGCTGCTGGTCCTCGCCGCCGACGCCGCCCAGGTCGAGCCCGAGGCGGCCGGGGCGGACCCGGACGCGGAGGCGGCGACCGCCGAACCGCGGCTCGTCGAGCGGACCGCCCCCGGCTTCGCCCTGCACACCGAGTTCGCCGGCGCCGACCAGCTGGCCAAGCGGCTCCCGGAGATCCTGCCCAGCATGAACCCGCTGGACAGCGCCCGGATCGTCGCCCAGGTCCTGGAACTGGGCTATCCCGTCCTGGAGATCAGCCGGCACGACCGGGTGCCGGTCACCCCCGACTGGGGAGTGCCGCGCCGTGTGGAGCGGCAGGCCAGGCGGATCGCGGCCGCCGCGGCCGCCGCGCTGGACCCGGCCGCCGCCCCGGCCGAGGACCTGGCGCCGGACCTGGAGTACGCCGCGGTGCGCGAGCGCCTGGAGTTCCTCAACGAGGTCAGCGGCCGCATCGGCACCTCCCTGGACCTGGCCCGCACGATCCAGGAGGTCAGCGAGGCGGTCGTGCCGCGCTTCACGGACGTGGCCGGGACGTACCTGCGCGAGCAGGTGCTGGCCGGCGAGGGCTTCCCCGACGGCCCGCCGGACGTGACGACGATGTGGCACCGCGTGGCGGTCGAGCACACCGACGAGCCGGGCCGCTGGGACGACGTGGTGCCGGTCGGCGAGTCGATGCCGTTCCCCGCCCGGACGCCGTTCTTCCAGTGCATGACCACCGGTGAGCCGGTGCTGGTCCCGCGGATCAGCGAGGAGATGGGGAACGCCATCGCCGCGCAGTTCCCCAAGCGCGACATCAGCCCGCTGATCAACAACCGCTCCATGCTGGTCGTCCCGCTCAAGGCCCGCACGGTGGTGCTCGGGTTCATCGTGCTGCTGCGCCACCGCGAGCGCGTGCCGTTCGACGACATGGACCGGGTCACCGGTGCCGAGCTGGCCGCGAGGGCCGGTCTGGTGCTGGACAACGCCCGTATGTACACGTACCAGGAGAACGTCGCCGACACCCTGCAGGACAGCATGCTGCCGCACATCGCGCCGCACATGCCGGGCTGCGACATGGCGACCCGCTACCTCCCGGGCACCCGGATGGGCCGGGTCGGCGGCGACTGGTTCGACAGCATCAAACTGCCCGGGTCGCGGCTGGCCCTGGTCGTCGGCGACGTCATGGGACACGGCCTGAACTCCGCGGCGATGATGGGCCAGTTCCGCACCGCCGTGCAGACCATGGCGGCGCTGGACATGCCGCCCGCGCACCTGCTGCGCACCCTCGACGACCTGGCGCAGCGCCTCGGCGACCAGTACCTGGCCACCTGCGTGTACGCGGTCTACGACCCGGTGGAGTCCGAGCTGCGGATGGCCAACGCCGGGCACATCCCGCCGGTCCTGGTGCGCGCCGCGGACGGCCGCAGCGAACTGCTGGAGATGCCCACCGGCGCCCCGCTGGGCGTCGGCGGCGTGCCCTTCGAGGAGGTCAGGTTCCGGGTGGCGCCCGGCGACCGCCTGGTGCTGTGCACCGACGGGCTGGTGGAGGTGCGCGGCCAGGACATCGGCACGGGCCTGGCCGCCCTGTGCGAGAGCGCGGCCCACCCGGCCGCGTCCATGGACGACGCGTGCGACACGATCATCCGCGCCCTCAACCCCCGCGACGGCCGCAAGGACGACGTCGCCCTGCTGATGGCCCGCCTGAACGGCATCCCGCGGGAGGACGTCGCCGCCTGGGAGCTGGACATCGACCCGCGCGAGGCCGGCCGGGCCCGCCGGCTGGTCCGGCAGACCCTGCGCGACTGGGGCCTCGACGCGATCGCCGGGACGGCCGAGACGCTGGTCGGCGAGGTCGTGGCCAACGCCCTGCGGCACGCCCACACCCGGCGGGTCGGCCTGCGCCTGGTGCGGGCCGGCGCCCTGCTGTGCGAGGTCAGCGACGACGACCACGCCCTGCCGGTGCTGATGAGCGCCGGCCCGCAGGACGAGGGCGGCCGGGGCATGCGCATCGTCAGCAGGCTGGCCCGTGAATGGGGCACCAGCCGCACCGCGCACGGCAAGACCGTCTGGTTCGAGCAGACGCTGCCGCGCCGGAGGCACTGACACGGGGGTCGGGCCGGGCAGCCCCGCGGGCGCGCCCTTCCCGTGCACGGTCACGTTCGGTCACGTTCCTGGGGAGTGGTGAGTACGTGTGAAGGTGTCCAGCGAGTACGAGCAGGCGTGGGAGGGGTTCTGGCAGGACGCGCCCGCCGAGGCCGGCGGCGTCTTCTGGGACGCCGATCCCTCGGTGACGGCGGCGCGGCACCTGCCGCACTTCGAGCCGCACTTCGACCCGGGGCTGCCGCTGGTGGACCTGGGATGCGGCAACGGCACGCAGACCCGCTTCCTGGCCGGGCGCTACGACCGGGTGGTCGGCGTGGACCTGGCCCGCGCGGCCGTCGCGCTCGCCCGCCGCGACGATCCGCGCGGCACGGCCGACTACCGGCGGCTGGACGGCGTCGACGCCGACGCGGTGCGGCGGCTGCACGACGAGCTGGGCGACGCCAACGTCTACATGCGCGGGGTGCTGCACCAGTGCCGGACGCCGGACCGGGCCGCCTTGGTGGCGGGCATCGCCGCCCTGACCGGGGAGCGCGGCCGGGTCTTCGCCGTGGAGCTCGCCGAGGCCGCCAAGGAGGTGCTGGCGGGTCTGGCCGCCGGCCCGCAGGGGCCGCCGCTGAAACTCCGCGCGGTTTTCTCGCACGGTATCGCGCCGGGCGAGGTGGCCGACGCGGCGGTGCCCGGCTACTTCCACGAAGCGGGTCTCACGGTGCTGGCCGAGGGTGAACAGCCGCTGGTGACGACCGAGTTCACACCCGACGGCGAGACCGTCGAGGTTCCGTCGAAATGGCTGGTGGCGGGCCGTCCAGGGTGACCTCGAGAGGTATAGACCACTGAAGTTGTCCACAGGTCGCGGGGGGCTCTGGCCGGGGCCCGCCGCGGCCGCGTAACGTGACGGCATGAAGATCCTCATCTCCGCGGACATGGAAGGCGCGACCGGTGTGACCTGGCCGGCCGACGTGCTGCCCGGCAGCGAGCAGTGGCAGCGCTGCCGCCACCTGTTCACCTCCGATGTCAACGCCGCCGTGGCCGGCTTCTTCGACGGCGGCGCCGACGAGGTGCTGATCAACGAGGCGCACTGGACCATGCGCAACCTGCTGCTCGAGAAGCTCGACGAGCGCGCCCAGATGCTCACCGGCCGCCACAAGGACCTCTCCATGGTCGAGGGCGTCCAGCACGGCGACGTCGACGGCATCGCGTTCGTCGGCTACCACACCGGCGCCGGCACCGAGGGCGTCCTCGCGCACACCTACCTCGCCAACTCCATCACCGGCGTGTGGGTGAACGGCGAGCCCGCGAGCGAGGGCCGGCTCAACGCCCTGGTGGTCGCGGAGTACGGCGTGCCCGTCGTCCTCGTCACCGGCGACGACCGCACCGGCATCGACGCGCAGGGCTACGCGCCGCTCGCCCGCACCGTCGCGGTCAAGGACTACGTCTCCCGGTACGCCGCCGTGTGCCGCCCGCCGGCGCGCACCGCCGCCGACATCCGGGCCGCCGCCAAGGAGGCCGCGTCCCTCGCGGTCCGCCAGGAGCCCTCCCAGGCCGGGCCGTTCACCGTGGAGCTGGAGTTCGACGCCGTGCACCTGGCCGGCGCGGCCGGTGTCGTGCCGGGCGTGGAGCGGACCGGCGAGCGCCGTGTCGCCTACACGCTGCCGACCATGTACGAGGCCATCCGGGCCTTCAAGGCGGTCACCACCCTCGTCTCGCAGGCCGTGGAGGAGCAGTATGGCTGAGCAGCGGACCACCGCCCCCGCGGCGGCGGATACCTCCCTCGTGATCGACGCGCAGGCACTCGACGAGGTGGTGCGCTTCACCTCCGAGCTGATCCGGATCGACACCACCAACCGCGGTGGTGGCGAGGGCATCGAGCGCCCCGCCGCCGAGTACGTCGCCGAGCAGCTGGCCGACGCCGGGATCACCCCGCAGATCCTGGAGTCCGCACCCGGCCGCGCGAACGTCGTCGCCCGCATCCCCGGCACCGACCCGACCGCCGGCGCCCTGCTGGTCCACGGCCACCTGGACGTGGTCCCCGCCGAGCCCGCCGACTGGACGGTGCACCCGTTCTCCGGCGAGGTGCGCGACGGGGTGGTGTGGGGCCGCGGCGCCGTCGACATGAAGAACATGGACGCGATGGTGCTCTCCACCGTCCGCGCCTGGGCCCGCAGCGGGCAGCGTCCGCCGCGCGACATCGTGCTGGCCTTCACCGCCGACGAGGAGGACAGCGCCGCCTACGGCTCCGGCTACCTCGTCGCCGAGCACGCCGACCTCTTCGAGGGCTGCACCGAAGGCATCAGCGAGTCCGGCGCGTTCACCTTCCACGCCGGCGACGGACTGCGGATCTACCCGGTCGCGGCCGGCGAGCGCGGCACCGCATGGCTCAAGCTCAGCGCCAAGGGCACCGCGGGCCACGGCTCCAAGGTCAACCACGACAACGCCGTCACCCACCTCGCCGCGGCGATCGCCCGCATCGGCGAGCACCGGTGGCCGGTGCGCATCACCGACACCGTGCGCGCCGAACTGCTCGCGCTGGCCGAACTGCACGGCGTCGCCGCCGACCTGGACGACGTCGACGGGCTGCTCGCCAAGCTCGGCCCGTCCGCCACGCTGGTGAAGTCCACCGTGCGCAACAGCGCCAACCCCACGATGCTGGACGCCGGCTACAAGGTGAACGTCATCCCCGGCGCCGCCACCGCCTTCGTCGACGGGCGCATCCTGCCCGGCGGCGAGGAGGAGTTCACCACCACGCTCGACGAGCTCACCGGCCCGCACGTGACGTGGGAGTACCACCACCGCGAGGTCCCGCTGACCGCACCCGTCGACTCGCCCACCTACGCGGCGATGCGCGAGGCGCTGGAGCACTTCGACCCGCAGGGCCACGTGGTGCCCTACTGCATGTCCGGCGGCACCGACGCCAAGCAGTTCTCCCGGCTCGGCATCACCGGCTACGGCTTCTCCCCGCTGAAGCTGCCGCCCGGCTACGACTACCTCGCGCTGTTCCACGGCGTGGACGAGCGCGTCCCGGTCGACGCCCTGCACTTCGGCGTCCGCGTGCTGGACCGCTTCCTGCGCGGCGCCACCGCCCCGGCCGGCGAGGAGGGCCGATGACCGCCGCCCTGCCCACGGCGCCCTACGGCACCTGGCCCTCGCCCATCGACGCGGCGACCGCCGCCGCCCACGACGGCAGCCCCGAGTACGTCGGCGCGGTCGGCGACGAGTTGTGGTGGACCGCGCCGCGGCCCGCCGAGGCGGGCCGCCGCGCCCTGATCCGGCGCCGTCCCGACGGCACCGAGGAGTGCCCGCTGCCCGCGCCCTGGAACGTGCGCAGCCGCCTCATCGAGTACGGCGGCACCCCGTGGGCCGGCGCGATCGTCGACGACTCCCCGCTGATCGTCTTCGTCCACCACGCCGACCAGCGGCTCTACGCCTTCCGCCCGGACACCCCCGGCGACGGGCCACGGCCCCTGACCCCGGTGTCCGGGACCGGCGGCGGGCTGCGCTGGGCCGACCTGGCCGTGCACCCCGAACACGGCGAGGTCTGGGCCGTGCTCGAGGAGTTCACCGGCGAAGGCCCCAGCGACTGCCGCCGCGTGCCGGCCGCCGTGCCGCTCGACGGCTCCGCCGCCGGCGACCGCACCGCGGTCCGCGAACTGACTGCCGAGAACCACCGTTTCGTCACCGGCCCCCGCCTGTCGCCGGACGGCGCCCGCGCCGCCTGGATCGCCTGGGATCACCCGCGGATGCCATGGGACGGCACCGAACTGCGCGTCGCCGACGTCTTCGACGACGGCACCTTCGGCACCGCCCGCACCGTCCTCGGCGGCCCCGAGGAGTCCGTCACCCAGGCCGACTGGGCGCCCGACGGCACCCTGCTCGCCCTCACCGACCGTACCGGCTGGTGGAACCTGCACCGCGTCGACCCCGACAGCGGCGAGGCCGTCAACCTGTGCCCGCGCGAGGAGGAGTTCGGCAACGCGCTGTGGAAGCTCGGCCACCGCTGGTTCCGCGCGCTCGACAACGGCCTGATCGCGGTGCTGCACGGCGTCGGCGCCCTGCGGCTCGGCCTGCTCGACCCGGCCACCGGTGAGATCGCCGACGCCGCCGGGCCGTGGACCGAGTGGAACCCGACGCTCGCCGGCGCCGGCCGCCGCGTCGTCGGTGTCGCCGCCGGCGCCCGCACCTCCTACGAGATCGTCGAACTCGACGCGATCTCGGGCCACACCCGCGTGGTGGGCAACGCGCACCACGACACCGTCGACCCCGCCTACCTCCCCGAGGCACGGCACCGGGTCTTCACCGGCCCCGGCGGCCGCGAGGTGCACGCCAACATCTACCCGCCGGCCAACCCGGCCGTCACCGGGGAGGGCCCCGCGCCCTACGCGGTGTGGGTGCACGGCGGACCCACCAGCCGCGCCGGAATGGTGCTGGACCTGGAGATCGCCTACTTCACCTCGCGCGGCATCGGCGTCGCCGAGGTCAACTACGGCGGCTCCACCGGCTACGGCCGCGCGTACCGCAACCGGTTGCGCGAGCAGTGGGGCGTCGTCGACGTCGAGGACTGCGCGGCGGTCGCCGCGGGCCTCGTCGCCGAAGGCGCCGCGGACCCGGACCGGCTGGCCATCCGCGGCGGCAGCGCCGGCGGCTGGACGAGCGCCGCGGCGCTCACCTCCACCAGCACCTACGCCTGCGGCACCGTCATCTACCCGATCCTCGACCTGTACGGCTGGTCGCCCGCCGGCGGCGAGACGCACGACTTCGAGTCCCGGTACCTGGAGACGCTCATCGGCCCGCTGGACGAGGTGCCCGAGCGGTACCGCGATCGCTCGCCGGTCCACCACGGCGACCGCATCGACGTACCGTTCCTGCTGCTGCAGGGCCTGGACGACGTGATCTGCCCGCCCGTGCAGTGCGAGCGGTTCCTCGCCGCGGTCGCCGGCCGCGGCATCCCGCACGCCTACATCGCGTTCGAGGGGGAGAGCCACGGCTTCCGCCGCCTCGACACCATGGTCACCAGCCTGGAGGCCGAACTCTCCCTGTACGGCCAGGTGTTCGGGTTCACCCCGGCCGGCGTCCCGAAGCTGGAGCTGACCACGTGAGCGAGCACATCCCCGCGACCGGGCTGACCCGCCCGCACCGGCTGCAGCCCGGCGACCGGATCGGGATCGTCGCCCCCAGCGGACCCGTCCCCGCCGACCGGCTGGAGGCCGGCCTGGACATCCTGCGCGGCTGGGGCCTGGACCCGGTCGTCGCCCCGCACGTCACGGACACGCACCCGTCGGGATACCTGGCAGGCGCCGACCGCGACCGCGCCCAGGACCTGCGGGACATCTGGTGCGACCCGTCGGTCGCGGCCGTGATGTGCGCGCGCGGCGGCTACGGCGTGCAGCGCATGGTCGACCTGGTCGACTGGGACGCGATGCGCGCGGCCGGCCCCAAGCCGTTCATCGGCTACAGCGACATCACCGCGCTGCACGAGGCGTTCGCCAGCCGGCTGGGCCTGGCCACCCTGCACGGCCCGATGACCGCCGCCGAGACGTTCCTCAAGGACGGCCCGACGCAGGAGCACCTCAAGCGCACCCTGTTCACCCCGCAGGACACCCAGGTGCTGACGTCCGCGACGGCCGGCACCCTCGTGCCCGGCACGGCCGCGGGGGTCACCCTCGGCGGGTGCGTCAGCCTGCTCGCCGCGGACCTCGGCACCCCGCACGCCCGGCCGTCCGCGGCCGGCGGCATCCTGGTGCTCGAGGACGTCGGCGAGGAGACCTACCGGCTCGACCGGATCGTCACCCAACTGCTGCGCGCCGGCTGGCTGGACGGCGTCGCCGGTGTCGTCCTCGGCTCCTGGCAGGACTGCGACCCCTACGAGGACGTGCGGGCGCTGTTCGCCGACCTCCTGGGCGGGCTCGGCGTGCCGATCGTGGAGGAGTTCGGCTTCGGCCACTGCCCGTCCACGCTCACCGTCCCGCTGGGCGTGCCGGCCGTGCTCGACGCCGACGCGCGCACCCTCACCCTCGACGTGCCCGCGCTGGTCTGACGCCCGGCCCGCGGCGCCCGTTCACCCCTGCGGGACGGGCGCCGCGGGCAGCGGCAGCACCACGTCGAACCGGCAGCCGCCCGGGATGTTCTGCACCGCGGCCCTGCCGTGGTGCGCCTCCACGATGCCGCGGACGATGGCCAGGCCCAGGCCCGCGCCCGCCGGGGGCGTCCGCGCGCCGGTGCCCTGCCAGCCGGTGTCGAAGACCCGCGGCAGGTCGTCCACCGGGATGCCGCCGCAGCCGTCCGACACCGACAGCACCACCGAGTCGGACGCGTCGTCCCGCCGTGCCGACACCGCCACCGTCCCGTCGGCCGGGGTGCGGTGGATCGCGTTGGCGAGCAGATTCGCCAGCACCCGCGTCATCTCCCGGCCGTCCACCTCCACCGGCACCTGCTCCACGCGGTCCCCGACCAGGCGCACGCCGTGCTCGGTCGCGAGCGCGTTCGCCCCGGCGATCGCGTCCCCGACGAGGTCGTAGACCGACATCCGGGTGGGGGACAGGGCCAGCACGCCGGCCTGGATCCGCGACAGTTCGAACAGATCCCCGACCATGCCGCTGAGCCGGTCCACCTCGGCGCGGATCTGCCGGTGGTAGCGCGCCGGGTCCTCGGCTATGCCGTCCTCCAGCGCCTCCGTCATCGCCCGCAGTCCCGCCAGCGGCGTCCGCAGGTCGTGCGAGATCCAGGCCACCAGTTCCCGGCGCGACGCCTCCAGCGCGCGCTCCCGTTCCCGCGACGCCGCGAGCTTGGCGCTGGTGGCCGCCAGTTCCCTTCCCAACTCGGCGAGTTCGGCGGTCGGCGCGCCGACCGGCGCGGCGAAGGCGTCGCCGTCCCCGAACGCCCGGGTGGCCGCGGCCAGCGCACGGCTGCCCGCCACGACCCGCCGCCCCAGGATGAGCGTCACGGCCAGCGAGACCACCGCGGCTATCGCGCACACCGTGGTGACCACGCCGAGATCGTGCTCGGACAGGAACATCGCCCACGCCACCGACAGCGTGCCGGCGAGCATCGCCGCCACCGTCACCACCGCGACGACGGCCAGCGACAGCGCGACCGAGCGGTTCCGCACCAGGCGCAGCACCTGGGCGCCGAGCAGGCCCGCCGCGGCGGCGCCCAGCGCCGCGTAGGCCGCGATCAGCAGCAGGTCATGCACCGACCTCACCCGCCTCGGCAGCGGGATCGGAGACGGCGGGCGCGGCGGTGGCGGGGTCCGGGCCGCCGGCCGGGTCGAAGCGGTAGCCCACCCCCCACACCGTGCTGATCAGCCGCGGCCGGGCCGGATCGTCCTCGACCTTCTCCCGCAGCCGCCGCACATGGACCGTCACCGTCGACAGGTCGCCGAACTCCCAACCCCACACCCGGCGCATCAGCTCCTCGCGGCCCATCACCCGGCCCGGATGCCGCAGGAAGAAGGCCAGCAGATCGAACTCCCTGATCGTCAGCGGCAGTTCGCGGCCGTCCCGCAGTGCGCGGCGCGCCGCCGGGTCGAGCGCGAGGCCCCCGGACCGCAGCCACGGGCCCGGCGCGGGCGCCCCGCCGGACCGGCGCAGCACCGACTCCACCCGTAGCACCAGCTCGCGGGGGCTGAACGGCTTCGTGACGTAGTCGTCGGCGCCGACCTCCAGGCCGAGGATCCGGTCGTCCTCGTCGCCACGCGCAGTGAGCATGACGACGGGCACGGGTCCGCCCTCGCGTATCCGCCGGCACACCTCCAGACCGTCCATGCCCGGCAGCATCAGGTCCAGCACCACCAGGTCGGGGCGCGCCACCGCCGCCCGGTCCACCGCCGACGGCCCGTCGGCGACCCGGTCGACGGCGAATCCCGCCCGGTCCAGATAGCCGGCGACGACCTCCGCGACGGTGGGGTCGTCGTCGACCACCAGGATCCGCCGTCGCGGCGGGGCGGGCGACGGCGGGACGGGAACGGTTGCGCTGTTCATGGACCCGAGTCTGACACCCACCACTGACAGTGACCATGGGCGGCGGCCCGCGTAGCGGCGCCGTCCGTGTTTCGTAAGAACCCGCAACCCGAAATGTCCGTTCCGTCTCCGTAGGGTGAGCGCGTGACCAACCCGCCCCACCGCACGGCCCGTGCCGCCACCTCTCCGCCCGTCGGGACCGCCGCCGCCGCGCCTGCCGTCTGCGCCGGGACGCCGCGCCGGGACCGGGACCGGTGACCGCGCGCGTGCCGGCGGCCGCGATCCCCGCCTCGCGCCGGGCGGAGGATCAGCCCGTGACGACCGTCGCGGCCGTCGCGGCCCCCCGACCCGGCTGGGGCGGCGACCCCTACGCCCACGCCCTGGCCCGCGGCCGGGGCCCGCTGTTCCTGCGGCGCGCGGACGGCTGGCTGCTGCCGCTCGACGTCGAGCGCTGGTGCGCGCCGCCCGACGACGCCGACGCGACGGTGCTGGCGCGCTGCCGCGGACCGGTCCTCGACATCGGCTGCGGGCCCGGCCGGCTCGTCGCCGGCGCCGCCCGCCGCGGTCTGCCCGCGCTCGGCGTCGACGTCAGCCCCGCGGCCGTCGCACGCACGAAGGGAATCGGTGGCGCGGTGCTGCGCCGCTCGGTCTTCGAGCGGCTTCCCGCGGAGGGACGGTGGGGCACCGCACTCCTCGCCGACGGCAACATCGGCATCGGCGGCGACCCCGTCGCGCTCCTCCGCCGTGTCCGCTCCCTCCTCGCGCCCGGCGGCCGCCTGCTCGCCGAGGCCGCACCCTACGAGGTCGACGAACGCCTGACCGTCCGCGTCGAGGACGCCCGCGGCCGCCACGGCCGCGACTTCCCCTGGGCCCGCCTCGGCCCCGCCGCCCTCCGCGCCGCCGCCCGCCACGCCGGCTGGACCATCACGGAGGAATGGTCCGCCGCCGACCGCCCCTTCGCCGCCCTCTCCACCCCCGCACCCTGAGGCCCCTTCCCGCCGCACCGACCCCGGCACCCGTGCCGGATCGCCCCCCACCCCTCGCCACTCCGCCCGGCCCCCCTGACGCCGGCCCCGGGGCCCGTCGCTTTCACGCCACCGCGTGCCACGTCGTTCGTCGGCCCCCTGCTGAGGCCGGCCGTGGCCCGGCTTCCGGGCCCGTGGCATCCGTACTGCCGTGCCGCCCCAGCGCGTCCCTGCTGACGCCTGCCCCCGGCCCCGCCCTTCGGGCCCGTCGCCTTCACGCCACCCCGCGCCAGGTCGTTCGTCGTCCCTCTGCCGACGTCCACCGAGGCCCGGCCTCCGGGCCTGTCGGCATCCGTGCCGCTCTGTTGCCGCGCCTCGGCGCCGCCTGCGCGCAGCCGGGTCGCCCGGCCACCTCGTCCCCGCGTCCCCCGCGCCGCCGCGCACTCCGTGCTCGTGCGGGGGCGGGGCGGGTTCGGGGGATGAGATTGGGGGGGCGCAGAGGCCGTGTCGGGTTTGACCGGATCGGGAGGGGCGGCGTCGCACGTCTGCCGGGGGATTGCGTACGGCGGCTGCGGACGGCGTCGTCATCGCCTGGGCGGAGGAGCCGTACGCCGTCCAGCCAGACACAGGAGTGCGCGGGTGTCTGCCGCGTCACCCGGGTGAGGGGCGCAGGCGCTCCGCGGGGTGGGGCCGCCGGGGCCGAGGGACCGTGCCGCGCCGCAGGTCCGGCCGGGCGCGGGGGCGGTCGCGCGCTCGCTGCGGTGGGCTCCGCGCCGGTGGCGGACCACCGGGGGACGCGGTCGCGGGGCCGGGCCGCGCGGCCCCTCGGCCCTCCGGCGTAGGCGGGGTACGCCCGCCCGGGCGCCGCGGCGCCACGGCGAGGACGCCCCCGCGAGGGACGCGCAGGTACGGCCGGGTGGACCCGCGCTGCCCACCGGGGCCCCGGGGCCCCGGCGGCCCGACGTCACGCCGCCCGCCGCGCGGAACGCGATCACGTCGCGCCTCCGGCCAGGCGCGATGGCGCCCGGGGAAAGGGCCGGGTAGCACCGTTGACACCTCCGCGGGGACCGTGACCTACTAACGGGATCCACTCGATGTCGTAATGCGGCCGGGGCGTGCATGGCGCTTCGGCTCCAGGGGGATTGCGGTGACGAGACAGCGCTATCCGACGACCGCCGAAGTCGTCGACGGAGCACGCGCGTTGACAGTGAGGTTTCCCGGCACGTGCCGGCTGCGGGAGGTCGGCAGATCGCGGGCGGGGCGGCCGCTGCTGATGCTGACGGTCGGTCAGGGGCCGCGGAACGTCCTGGTGGTGGCGGGCCCGCACGCCAACGAGGCCGCGGTCGGCGGCGCCACGGTGCTGCGCCTGGCCGCGCGCATGGCCGAGATCCGCGAGCGCGGCGAGGACGACGGCAGCGCCTGGCACTTCGTGCTGTGCATCGACCCCGACGGCGCCGCCCTCAACGAGCCCTGGCTGCCCGGCCCTTACACCCTGCGCGGCCACTACGAGCACTTCTTCCGGCCGTGCTCCGCCGAACAGCCCGAGTGGCTGCCGCACGACGAGGACGCGCAGCCGCCGGTCCTGCCGGAGACCCGCGCCCTGCTGGGAGTGCTGGACGCGCTGCGTCCGGTGCTGCAGTGCTCGCTGCACGGCATCGACATCGGCGGCAGCTTCGTCCAGCTCACCAGCGACGTGCCCGGCGTCCCCGAACGGATCGGGAAGTCCGCCGCGGAACTGGACATACCGCTGGAGAGCGGCTCGTCCGACGCGTTCCAGTGGCCGAGCCCCGGCCCCGGTGTCTACGTGATGCCGCCCACGAACGACCCGGCGGCGGGCGACGGCGCCCACTCCACCTGGGCGCACGCCCAGCGCTACGACGGCGTGACCGCCATCGTCGAGGTCCCGATGTGGGCGTGCGACCGCAGCGCCGACACCACCCCGCACCCGGACCCCGACCACGCCCTGCGCACCGCGGGCGCGGCCCTGCGCCGCGATCTGCCCACGGTCGCGCGGGTGCTGGACGGGATCGACCCCGACGTCATCGGCGCCGACAGCCCGATGCTGCGTACCGTCCGCGAACTCGTCGGCATCGGGCCGCAGTTGAGTGCCGAGTGGGACCCGGCCGTGCGGCCGCCCGGCGCGGCGCCGCTGCCGGAGATGACCACCGCCCGGGTCACCAGCATCCAGGTGTACGCGCAGCGCATCCCGCTGCGCGCCGCCGCGATGCTGCGCCGCATCGCCGACCTGCCCTGCGTCACGCGCCTGGTCGACCAGTGGTGCGCGGAGTACGAGCGGGCCTACCGGCCGCGCTGGGTGCCCGTCGAGGACCAGGTCGAGCAGCAGGCCCGGAGCGTCATCGCGGTGTACGAAGAGCTGTGTACATGAACGCGTCGCGCAGCTCGCCGCCGACCCGCATCCAGTCGCGCATCAGGCCCTCGCGCTGGTAGCCGCAGCTCTCCGCGGTGCGCTGCGAGCCGGTGTTCCACGGTTCGACGTGCAGTTCCAGCCGGGCGACGGCCAGCTCGCCGTGCCCCCACGCGGTGATCGCCCTCAGCGCCGCCGCGGCGGCTCCGGCGCGGCGCCCCGGCGGGGCCACCCAGTACCCGACCGAGGCCCGGTCGGGACCGAGCGCACGCAGGCCGGCGTGGCCGACCGCGCGCCCGTCCACGGCCCTGGCGATCGCGAAGGGGTACAGCCCGCTCGCCGGCCGCCCCCACTGCCGCTCGACGAACGCGATCCCGGCGTCGCGGGTGTAGCGGGCCGGGACGGTGTTCACCAGCGGGATGTAGGGGTCCTGCGCGGCCTCCTCGACCACGGCGAGGTCGGTCAGTTCCCAGCGCCGCAGGACGTAGTCCCCGGCCGGCAGCACCGGAAGGTCGCGCAGCGTGTCCATGGGTGCATGCTGGCAGGTGGGGGCGGGACCGCGCGAACGGTTTGGACGCCCGCGATCACCCGGACGGACCGTCCCGGGCCCCGGCCGCCGCCAGGTGCGGCGAGCATGGACGGGGGCGAACGAGAGCGGGTGAACGTCATGAGCGGGACGGGCGGACCGGACGGCACCGGCGGTGTGGGCGCGCCGCCTCAGGAGAAAAGCGGCATGCGCCAGCGGATGACGCCGGCCCGGATCACGGTGCTGGTCCTCGGCGTGCTCGCGCTGATCTTCATCTTCGAGAACACCCACAGCGTCCGGATCAGGCTGCTGATCCCCGAGGTCACCATGCCCCTGTGGGGAGCGCTGCTGATCACGTTCGTGATCGGCGGGCTGGTCGGGATATACGCCCAGTTCGCCCGCCGGCGCCGCCGAAGGAACCGCTAGCGCCGCCACGGACGGCGAACAGCCCGGAGCGCAGCCCGGCAGCCGGTCCCGGCGGCGGGTGCCTGCGGCCGGTGCCGGCCGCCTCAGGACAGCGGCTTCCCCATGCACACCGACAGCTCGTGGTCCCGGTAGTACCCGAACTTGTCCACCGGCGCGTAGCCCGACGACTCGTAGAGCCTGATCGCCTCGGGCTGCTTCAGCCCGGTCTCCAGCACCATCCGCTGCCGGCCCGCGGCGGCGGCCGTCGACTCCAGCTCGGCCAGCAGCCTCCGCGCCAGGCCGCGCCCGCGCGCCTCCGGCACCACGAACATGCGCTTGACCTCGGCGTCGCCGTCCGTGAACCCCTCGGGTGAGGCGTCCTGCGCACGCCAGCCACCGCTGGCCACGGGAGTGCCGTCGGTGTCGTAGACCAGCAGGTAAAGGCCCTGCGGCGGGGCGAAGTGCGCGGCGTCCATCGTCGTCAGGTCGCCGTCCCCGTACCGCAGCACGTACTCCTGCTGGACGAGGTCGTTGAGCTTCATCGCGTCGGGGTGGTCGAAGCGCGTCGTTCTGATCTCCACGGTCACTATCGTACGGGCGTACGGTCCTGATCCCGACGCGCGGTCCCGGTAGGGTCCAGGGGTGCTCACCGTCACCACCGCCAACGTCAACGGCCTGCGCGCCGCCGCCAAGAAGGGCTTCCTGCCCTGGCTGGAGAACACCTCCGCCGACGTGATCTGCCTGCAGGAGGTCCGTGCCGAGCCCGACCAGCTCCCCGCCGAGCTGCGCGCGCCCGCCGGCTGGCACGCCTACCACGCGCCCGCCGCCACCAAGGGCCGCGCCGGGGTCTCCGTGTTCAGCCGCCGCGAGCCCGTGGCGGTGCGCGTCGGCTTCGGCGCCGCGGAGTTCGACGCGTCCGGCCGCTACCTGGAGGTCGACCTCCCCCACGCCGGCACCGTCGTGACCGTCGGCAGCCTGTACCTGCCCTCCGGCGAGGCCGGCACCGAGCGGCAGGAGGAGAAGTACCGCTTCATGGACGCCTTCCGGCAGCACCTCGCCGCGACGCTGGAGCGCACGGACGGCGACTCCGCCGGTCACGCCCTGGTGTGCGGCGACTGGAACATCGCGCACCAGGAAGTGGATCTGAAGAACTGGCGCGCCAACCAGAAGGCCGCCGGATTCCTGCCGGAGGAGCGCGCCTGGATGTCCCGGGTGCTGGCGCCCGGCGCCTGGAGCGACGTCGTCCGCGACCTCCACCCCGACACCGCGGGCCCCTACTCGTGGTGGTCCTACCGCGGCAAGGCCTTCGACAACGACAGCGGCTGGCGCATCGACTACCAGGTCGCCACCCCGCGCCTGGCGAAGACCGCGTCCACCGCCGTCGTCGAGCGCGCCGCCTCCTACGACCGGCGCTGGTCCGACCACGCCCCGGTGACGGTCTCCTACGACCTCTGAGGCCCTACGACCTCTGAGGTCTGAGGCCCGCGACCTCTGAGGCCGGGGGCTCCCCGTCGCGCCCGCCGCCCGGCCGGCGGCCCGCCGGTTTCGCCGTGGACGAGCCGATACCCCACCGGTGACGCGTCCGCGCGGCCTACGATCTGGTGGACCGGCCGCCGAGGGCCGGCGAGCGGACGAGACCGCACGGCAGCGGGAGGCGCGCGCATGACGGCAGAGCACACCCAGGAACCGCCCGGCACGTCGTTCCCGGTCGTCCCCGTGGGCCACGTCGAGTCCCCGCTCCGGGACCAGGCCGACGCGCCGCGGCAGGGCGACGAGGGCGCGCCCGAGGCATGGCTGGTGTTCGCCGACGCCTACCGCCCCGCGCTCCGCGACGTCGCCGAGGGCAGCGACGTCCTGCTGCTCACCTGGCTGGACCGGGCCGACCGCACCCGCCTCACCGTCCACCCGCGCGGCGACGCCGCCCGGCCCGAGCAGGGCGTGTTCAGCACCCGCTCGCCCGACCGCCCGAACCCCATCGGCCTGCACCGGGTCCGCGTCCTCGCCGTCGACCCCGGCGGCACCCGCCTGCGCGTCAGCGGTCTCGAGGCACTCGACGGCACCCCGCTGCTCGACGTCAAGCCCGTGCTCGGCGGCATCGCGGAGCGCTAGGGCCTGTCGTGCGGATCCCCGTGGGCGAAGGAGCGGTGTCCGGGGCGGGCCGGGCGCCGCGACACCGCGGAGAACCACACGACGGACCCTGGGCGGAGCCCGGGAAACGCGTGGTCCGCCGGCGGGTGCCGGTGGCATGCTGAGGCCGTGAGCCGACCGCGTATCACCGTCAGCATCCCCGCCGAACTGCACGTGTTCGTCTCCTCGGACCGGCGCCGGTCCGAGGCCGTCGACGTCGCGACGGACGGGACCTCGTCGCTCGGCCACGTCGTGGAGTCGCTGGGCATCCCGCTCACCGAGGTCGGCGGGCTCGGCGCGGACGGCCGCGAGGTCCCCGTCGCGCACGTGCCGGCCGACGGCGAGCACATCTCCGTGGCCGCGGTCACCCGGCCCCAACGCGTGCCGGGTGCCCCGCTGCGCTTCCTCCTCGACGTCCACCTGGGCACGCTGGCACGGCGGTTGAGGCTGCTCGGCGTCGACGCCGCGTACCTCAACGAGGACATCGGCGACCCCGCGCTCGCCGCCCGGTCGGCCCGCGAGAAGCGCGTGATGCTCTCCCGCGACCGCGGCCTGCTGCGCCGCCGCGAGCTGTGGGCCGGCGCGTACGTCTACAGCGACCGCCCGGAGGAGCAACTCCACGACGTCCTGGACCGGTTCGCGCCCGAGCTCGCCCCCTGGACGCGCTGCGTCGCCTGCAACGGGCCGCTCGCGCAGGCCGACAAGGCCGCCGTCAGCGACCGCCTCCACGACGGCACCCAGCGCTCGTACGACGTCTTCGCCCAGTGCACGGAATGCGACCGCGTGTACTGGAAGGGCGCCCACCACGCCACCCTCCAGGCCCTGGTGGACGACGCCCTCCGCACCCACCCGACCGCCTGAGACCCTTCTTCCGGCAGGGCCCGACCAGGCCGTCCCGCCACGGGCGCGGGCGGCCCTCCGCCCCGTACCGCCGCACCGGCGCCGGCGCCGGTCCTGCCCTCGCGCCCATCCGTCGTCCCGCCGCGCCCCGCACCCAGCCGCGCCTCGCCCCCGCGCCGAGCCACGCCCACCACCCGCGCCGTCGCGCCGCGGACAAGCCGGTCGTGCTGCCCGGATGCTCCTCCCGCCGTGAGCCGTCACGCCGCCACACCGACAATTCCTCTCTCCTGGACAAAAAAAGTTTTCGGTGAGACGGTGGAGTCATGTTGGACGTGAGCGTGATCGAGGACGCGGAGGCGGCCGCCGTCTCCCTGGACCCGACGCGGGCCCGGCTGCTGGCCGAACTGGCCGGCGGGCCCGCCTCGGCGGCGATGCTGGCGGCCCGCGTCGGGCTGCCCCGGCAGAAGGTCAACTACCACCTGCGGGCGCTGGAGAAGCACGGCCTGGTCGAGCTGGCCGGCGAGCGGCGCAAGGGCAACGTGACCGAGCGGCTGATGCGGGCGACCGCCGCCTCGTTCGTGATCTCGCCCCTGGCCCTGGCCCAGGTCCAGCCGGACCCGGACCGTTTCCGCGACCAGCTCTCCGCGCGCTGGCTGCTGGCCGTCGCCGCCCGGCTCGTCCGGGACGTCGGCGCGCTGATCACCGGCGCGGACCGGGCCCGCAAGCGGATCGCCACCTTCGCCCTGGACGGCGAGGTGCGGTTCGCCTCCGCCGCGGACCGGGCGGCCTTCGTCGAGGAGCTGACCCACGGCGTCAGCGCGCTCGTCGCCAAGTACCACGACGCGGACGCCGAGGGCGGCCGGCCGCACCGGATCGTCGTGGCCCTGCACCCCACCGTGAAGCCGCAGGTCGCGGCACCGGACGAAATCGAGGCAACACCATGAGGAAGCTGATCGTCAGCGAGTTCCTGACCGCCGACGGCGTGATGGAGTCCCCCTTCGAATGGCACGGCGCCTACTTCGACGAGGACATGGCCCGTACCGTCTCGGCGCAGATGGCGGCCTCCGACGCGCTGCTGCTCGGCCGCACCACGTACGAGGGCTTCGCCGAGGCGTGGCCCGCGATGGCCGACCAGCCCGGCGGCGCCCACATGAACGGTGTCGCCAAATACGTCGTCTCCACGACGCTGGAGAAGGCCGACTGGAACAACTCGACCGTCATCTCCGAGGATCCCGAGGGCGCCGTCCGCGCGCTCAAGGAGCAGGAGGGCGGCGACATCACCGTCATGGGCAGCGCCACGCTCGTGCGGTGGCTGCTCGCCAAGGGCCTGGTCGACGAGATCGAGCTGCTGATCGACCCGATCGTCGTGGGCCGCGGCAAGCGCCTGTTCCAGGAGGGCCCGGCCGCGATCCCGCTGGCCGTCGTGCGGTCCGAGATGTTCGGATCCGGCGTCCACCACGTCGTGTACGCCCCGCAGCGGAAGCAGGGCTGAACCATGGGCAAGCCGTTCGAGATCGTCCGGGAGTTCGAGGTCGAGGCGAGCCCGGAGGAGGTGTGGGACGCGCTGACGTCCGGCACCGCCGGCTGGCTGTGGCCCATGGAGTACGAGCCGCGCGAGGGCGGCGCGGCCCCGCACGGCGGCACGGTCACCGCCTGGGACCCGCCGCACCGCCTCGCCGGCCGCACCGAGATCGCCGAGGCCGACCTGCCCGAAGGCGGCCCCCGGCAGACCCTGAACCAGCTCGACCACCTCATCGAGCCGCGCGAGGGCGGCGGTTCGTGGGTGCGCTACGTGCACAGCGGCATCCTCGTCGACGACTGGGACAACCAGTACGACGGCGCGAACCGGCACACGGACTTCTACCTCCACACCCTGCGCCAGTACCTGCTGCACTTCGCCGGCCGGCGTGCGACGTTCTCCGGCGCGGACGGCACGAGCGCCGCGTCCGGGGCCCCCGACGCCCTCGACGCCGCCGCCCGGGCCCTGGGACTGCCCGGCGGCGCCGCTGAAGGAGACGCCGTGCGGGTCCTGCTGCCGGGTGCGGAGACACCGGTCGATGCCGAACTGGACTTCCGCAACGCGTACTTCATCGGCCTGCGCACGCCCGACGCGATGGTCCGCGTCTTCGGCCGCAACCGCTTCGGGGCGACGGTCGGCGTGACCGTCCACGACTTCGCGGCCGGCGCGGACGCGGCGCGCACCGGCGCCCGCTGGCAGGGCTGGCTGGACGAGGTGTACGCGTAACGGGGCACCGCTCTCGGCGGTCGGTGCGCCGCGGACCCGCGGGTGGACGGTGTGGGCCTGCGGTGCCAGGCGGGCCCGCGGCCGAGCGGTGCGGTCGAGCGGTGGCTGTCGGAGGCCGGTGACACGATGGCCGTCAGGCGATCTCCGACGACGGGCAGGGCGGTTGGCATGGCGACGTACGTACTCGTTCCCGGCGCGGACGGCGCCGGCTGGTACTGGCACCTGGTTCTCCCCGAACTGCGCGCCGCCGGCCACGACGCGGTCTCGCTCGACCTGCCCATGCACGACGCCGCCGACCTGGACGACGTCGCCGACGCGATCGCCGAGGCGGCCACCGGGGCGCTCGCCGCCGCCAGGAGCGCGGGGCGTGAGGGCGGTCCGCTGGTCCTGGTCGCCCAGTCGCTGGCCGGGTTCTCCGCGCCGCTGGTCTGTACCCGGCTGCCTGTCGACCGATTGATCCTGGTCAACGCGATGGTGCCGCGGCCCGGCGAGACGGCGGGGGAGTGGTGGGACGCCACCGGCCAGCCCGCGGCGCGCGCGGCCCGCGCGGAGGCGGACGGACGGCGCGGCCCGGACGCCCAGTTCGACCTGCGCACCGACTTCTTCCACGACGTCCCCGCCGCGGTCACCGACGAGGCGTTCGCGGCCCAGCCCGGCCCGCCGCCCTCGGGGGTGTTCGCGCAGCCCTGGCCGCTGGCGTCGTGGCCGGACGTGCCGACCCGGTTCCTCCAGGGCCGGGACGACCGGTTCTTCCCGCTGGAGTTCCAGCGGCGGGTGGTCCGCGAACGCCTCGGCCTGGACGTCGAGGAGGTGCCCGGCGGCCACCTGGGAGCGCTCAGCCGCCCGCGGGAGCTGGCCCGCGCCCTGACCGGTCCGGCATGACCGGTGGCCCGTCGGGCATGGCGGGGGATCGTGCGGTGGTGACGGGTGCGGCGTCGAGAGCCCGTACCGTCCAGTCCAGGACCGGGGCCGGACTCGGCGGCTCCTGCCACCCGTTGACCGTGGCGAGCAGCCGGAGGTAGCGCTCTCGCCGCGGATCGTTGAGGCGCTCCAGCCGGCGTGCCAGACGCGTGCGCACGTCGGCGCCCGGGCCGACGAAGGGGGCGCACCCCGCCTCCAGCGCCGCCACGAACGGCGCGGCACCTTCCCCGCCGGGCACGACACCGGCCGCCACCGCGGGCCCGGCGAGCTGGACGACGGTCGCCGTGAGGTCCCGGCTCACGCCCGGCGCCGCACCCTCCGGCCGCCCGGCCCGGGCCGCGTGCTCCTCGGCCAGCTGCCGCATGTACGCGCGGAATCCGGGGTCACCCGCCAGTTCGGCGAGTTCCACCCAGGCCCTGACCTGTCCCGGCTCGGGATCCTCCGGCAGTTCCGGTGACAGCGACCGCATGATCCCGGTGAACGCCGGGTCGGCGGCGAGCCCGTGGAAGACGTCGTCGAGGAACGCCCGCACGAGGCGCGCGCGTTCCTCCTCGGAGAGCCTGGCCAGCTGGTGCACGAGCGTCAACTCCTCAGGTTCTGGGCCGCGTTCCGCCGCGGCCGCCAGTACGGCGCGCCGCAGCCGCAGCACGCGGATCTGCACGTCGAGCGCGGCGGCGTGCTCCGCCGCGACGTCGGACAGCGGACGCTCCCGGGCGACGACCTCGCGTACCGTCTCCAGGTCCACGCCCAACTCGCGCAGTGTCCGGACGAGTTCCAGCCGGGCCACGGCATCGGCGGTGTACCGCCGGTAGCCCGCGGGAGTGCGGCCGGCGGGCGTCACGATGCCGCGGTCGGAGTAGTACCGCACGGCCTTCACCGTCAGGCCGGTGCGCCGGGCGAGTTCGCCGATCGAGTGGAGCGGGCCGCTGTCGTCCATGGCGGCCACTGTGCCGTCTCCCCTCGGGGGAGACGCAAGCGCCGACCGGAGTTCGCACGGAGGTTCGTGCCGAGGTTCGTGGGGCCGACGTCGGGCGAACGTGCGGCGATAATCGCGGGACGACGCGCGACCGCTCGGAGACGGGGGCCGCGGGGCGGTTCGGACGAGGACGGGTGGGCATGACGGGCGAGGGCATTTCCGCGGCGGACGCGGCGGACGCGGCTGGTCCGGTGGACGCCGTGGACGCCGCCGGTCCGGTGGGAGGGGCGGGCGCGGTGGACGCGCCGGACGCGGGGGTCACCGTGGTGCCGGCGAACGAGGCCGCATGGGAGGACCTGGAGCTGGTCCTCGGGGGCGCACGCTGCCACGGCGGACAGTGCTACTGCCAGCGGTTCAAGATCCCGAACCCGGAGTGGCGGGTGACGGACGACGCCGAGCGCGCCCACCGGCTGCGCGAGCAGAGCGAGTGCGGGCACCCCGGCGCGCGGACCACCAGCGGTCTGCTGGCCTTCATCGGTGGCGAGGCCGTCGCCTGGTGCGCGGTCGAGCCCCGCACCGCCTATCCCAAGCTGCGTGGCACCCGGATCCCCTGGGCGGGTCGCGACGAGGACCCCGCCGACCCCGGAGTGTGGGCCGTCACCTGCTTCGCGGTCCGCGCCCCCGCCCGCCGCACCGGCATCACCCACGTCCTGGCCCGTGCCGCCGCCGACCTGGCCCGCAGCAGGGGCGCCCGCGCCGTCGAGGGCTACCCCACGGTCACCCACCCCGGCCAGGACGTGCCCTGGGGCGAGCTCCACGTCGGCACGGTCAGCGCGTTCGCCGCGGCGGGCTTCACCGAGGTGAGCCGCCCCACCAAGCGCCGTGCGGTCATGCGGCTCGACTTCGGCGACGGCGGCGGTGGTGCCGGCGGCGCGCGCGACGCCACCCATGGCGCCGGGGAGACGGGGGACGGCGGGGACGGCGGGGACGGCGGCCCGGAGGCGGGCCCGGCGGCCGGCTGACCGTCCGGCAGGGCGCGTCGCCGCGCGCCGGACGCCCGCCATCCGGGGCACCGCGTCAGCGTGAGTTAACGCCGCCTCACCCGAACGGCTCCGTCGCGAATACGGCGTCTGGGACCAAAACGGGCGCCGACGGGGGTCGGATACCAAGACCCGGCGGGTGGTTTGCGAGGATCGACGGCGATGACTTCCACTCCGACCGAATCGCTCGACCAGAGCGACACCGATCCCAGCCGTGGCCGGCGACGGCACCGGCGACCCCGTCGTACCGCCGCACGCAAGGGCGTGATCGTGGCGGCGGCGGGGGCGGTCGGGCTGGCCGCGCTCGGCACGGGGTACGTCCTCCTCGGCCGGCAGGGCGGCCTCGCGGCCGCCGCCGACACCCGCGTGCACCAGCCCGCCCCGGCCGCGCCGGTGCCGACCCGCGCCAACGCCCCCGCCGGCCCCGGGACCCTCGGCGTCAGGGACACCCTGCCGCTCTCGATAGCCGGGCTCGGGCCGAAGACGCGGGCGGCCATCCCCGCCGGCAGCACGCAGGTGCTGGTCGCGTCGGGCAAGGCCAAGAACTCTTCCGACACCGTCGTGACCCTGTGGACGCGGACCAAGGACGGCCACTGGCACGCCGGCACCCCGTGGCCGGCGCACAACGCCCTGCACGGCTGGACGGCCACCCACCACGCCGGGGACCTGCACAGCCCGATCGGCGTGTTCACGCTGCACGACGCGGGCGGTTTCGACGCCGATCCCGGCTCGAAGCTGCCGTACCACCACTCGTCGAAGTTCCAGGCGGGCGGCGTCGGCTTCGACGGCGAGCCGCTCGACGACGCCTTCGACTACGTGATCGCCATCGACTACAACCGTGTCCCCGGCACGTCCCCGCTCGACAGCACCCAGCCGATGGGCGAGGACCGTGGCGGTGGCATCTGGGTGCACGTCGACCACGGCGGCCCGACCCACGGGTGCGTCAGCGTCTCGGCCGCGCACATGGTCGAGTTGCTGCACACGCTGACACCGGCCGGCCATCCGGTGATCGTCATGGGCGACCGCGCGTCGCTCGCCTCCTGAGCGGAGGACCGCCCACCCGGCGGTCCTCCGTCAGGCCGTCTCCCGCGGCACCCCCCGCCGCGCCCTTTCCGCCGTCCCGCTTCCGGCCGGTCGTCGCGCCTTACTCCCACGGGAGTAGCGCGGAGGCATACCGCCGGGCGATGCCCCGAACCGCCCGCGGCGGGACCCTGTCGGGGACAGCGACACCCGCGATCCGTGACGGAGGCAACCGGCATGACGACGCTCCCGCAGGAGCTGGCGGAGTTCCCGCAGCACTGGGCCGACACCGAGTGCCGCGGCGACGTGGAGGAACTCCGGCGCCTGCTCACCGACGACTTCACCGCCGTCGGGCCCCGCGGCTTCGTCCTGGACAAGGAGCGGTGGCTCGACCGCTACGCCTCCGGCGCCCTCGTCCACGACGCCTTCGCCTGGACGGAGGTGGCGGTCCGGCGGTACGGCGGAGCCGCCGTGGCGGTCGGCGTGCAGCGCCAGCAGAGCACATACGACGGGCGGGACGCCGACGGCCACTTCCGCATCACGCAGACCCTCGTGGAGGAGGACGGCCGCTGGAAGCTCGCCGCCGTCCACCTCAGCCCCACCGGCGCACGCTGAGCCGCCGCCCGAAGGGGCACCGCGCCGGGACCCGCCCCGCGCCGCCGCGCCCTCGGCCGCCGCCTGACGAGCCGTCGCAGGTGTGCCCGCGGCCGGCGGACGCCGGACGCGGGCACCGAGGGGAGCCGGGCGGCGGGGCCGAGCCCGGACCCCGCCGCCGGATCGGGGGGGCGGCTCAGCCGCGCGGCACCACCATCGACTGCACCTGGGTGAGGCCCCGCCAGTCGTTGGACGCCACCGTCGCGTGGGCCTTGGCCAGTTGGGCGACCCGGGCCTGCGCGTCGGCCGTTGACGGGTTGGTGTCGTCGAGGGCCGGCGGGACGTTCTGCGCGTCCGTCATGAACAGCAGGTAGTGGTGTGTGTCGTACCAGCTGGTGTCGATGCTGCCGTTGAGGTACGTGGCCGCGTCGCCGTCGAAGGCCACGAACCACGGCCGCAGCGAGGTGTCCGAGTAGCGCGAACGCGGGTCGCCCGCCTGGGCGTTGTGCACCGACGGGAAGATGTTCGCCTGCGCGGTCTTGCCCTGGCTGTGCAGGTCGCGCAGGTAGCCTGCGTACTCCTGGTCGGTCCACAGCGAGTCGGTCGGGTTCGACTCCTCGACCGTGCCGGGGATGACCTCGAGGATCACCTTGCCCGCAAGCTGCGCCCTCGTCGGCCAGTTGCCCGCCGTGGCGGCGTCGTCGAGCGTCGCGTACTGCCCGCCGCCCGGCTTGTTCAGCAGGTCGTTCGGCTTGAACACCAGGCTGCCCAGGTGCGCGCTGATCGACTGGTCGAGCTTGGCCGCGCTCATCCCGAACGTGGCCTGGAAGCCGGCCTTCATCTCCAGCTTGATGAACAGCGGCCCGTGGCCCGGGTGCGCGCCGAGCCACACCCGCACGTCGTCCAGGCAGCTCTCCAGGTCCTTGTTCGCCCCGCCGGTGTACAGCTGCGACGGCGTCGAGGCGTTGACGCAGTTGTTGCTGTTGCCCGCCGGGTTGGAGTGGCTGACCTTCCATTCCTGGGTGAGGAAGTCGTCCCAGACGTCCAGTTCGATCATCGAGGTGCCCGAGTCGAGCCCCTGCGCGAGGTAGCTGAACGCGGACGGGTCGTACGTGTTGTGCAGGCCGGAAGTGGTGGCTCCGGACAGCGGCAGGTTGTCGCCGTCGGCGGCGGAGGCGTTGACGCCTCCGGGCCCTGCGACGGTGAACGCCAAGCACGCGGTGAGCGTCCCGAGCAGTGCGGTGCGCACGGCGGCGCGCGGGCGCAGCGCGCCGCGTCGTGCCCGACGGATGAGCGGACCGGTCACGTGTCCTCCTGTGGGGGGCGGATCTCCGTCTGGACGGTGACGCCCACTCGTGAATCGACGGAGACATGACACGTAACACGATCTGGAATCCTGCTGTCACCTCCGATTCGCGCCGGATTTCCGACAGGAGTACGGGAGTTGGGTGGGAGGGAGCCGGGTGGGGGAACGGCCCGCGGCCGGTGGGTGGGGGACGGCGATCACGGGAGGCCGAGCAGGCGGAGTCCCGCCGCGGTCGCCGCGGCCGCGACCACCACCAGGGCGAACGGCGCCCGGCGCCAGGCGAGGAGTGCGCCCACCGCGACCCCGGCCGGGCGGGCGGGCCCGGCGAAGTGGTGGCCCTCGGTCAGCGCGGCGGTGGCGACCAGCGCGGCCAGCAGGACGACCACCGCCACGCCCATCGCCCGCTCGACCCGCGGCGAGAGCCGCACGCGGGCCTTCAACAAGGGCCCGGCGAAACGGAATCCGAACGTGCCCGCGCCGAGGACGGCGGACGCCAGGGCGAGTCTCACTCCGGAACCGCCTGACCGGGCCCCGGGCCGGGGTCGCGCGCCGAGCCGTTCACCGTGCCACCGCCAGCCCGGCCAGGGCCAGCAGCACCGGAACTCCCGCCGGGAGCCAGGGTGTCGCGGTCAGCGCCACCGCCGCTCCGACGCCCGCGGCCCGGCGGGGGGCACGGTCGCCGAGGGACGGCAGCAGCAGCGCCACCAGGACCGCCGGGAACGCCGCGTCCAGCCCGAACGCGTCGGTGTCACCGACCGCCCGGCCGCCGAACGCGCCGGCCAGCACCCCGAGGTTCCAGGCGGCGAACAGCCCCGCGCCGCACCCCCAGTAGGCGATCCGCCGCCGCCGCGGATCGTCCTGCGCGAGGGTGAAGGCCACCGTCTCGTCCACCATCAGATGACTGCCGGCCAGCCTCCGCAGCCACCCCGTGGCCAGGACGTCGCCCACCGCGAAGCCGAACGGCAGGTGCCGGGCGTTGACCAGCAACCCGGCGGCGACGGCCGCGACCGGGTTGCCGCCCGCGCCGACGATCCCGACGAACAGGAACTGCGCGGCCCCCGCGAAGACCACCAGCGACAGGAGCACGGGCAGCCACAGCGGCAGTCCGAGGCCGACCGCGATCGCGCCGAACGACACGCCGACCAGTGCGTCGGCCACGCAGACCAGGGTGATGTCCCGGGCCAGGCCCGGGCGCATCAGGGTTCGTCCTATCGAACGCATCACCCTTTAGAATGAACACGACGCCGGGCGTTCGTCAAACCGTACGCTCGGACTGATCTGCCGAACGGCGCGAACGGCGCGAACCGAACGAACGGCGCGGAGGGTACGGAGGGCGGTCATGGCACCAGCAGCACGGCGGGCGGCACCCGGCGGCGAGGACCGCCCGTCCGGCGGCCCCCCGCTCGCGGCCATCGCCGCGTCCCTCCAACGCGAACGGCGCCGCGCCGGACTCTCCCTCGCCGAGACCGCACGCCGCGCCGGCATCGCCAAGTCCACGCTCTCGCAACTGGAGTCCGCCACCGGCAATCCGAGCGTCGAGACGCTGTGGGCGCTCAGCGTGACCCTGGACGTGCCGTTCGCCCAGCTCGTGGACCCGCCGCGGCCCCGCGTGCACGTCATCAGGGCGGGCGAGGGCCCGACCTTCAGTGCCGAGCACTCCGACTACGTGGCCACCCTGCTCGCCACGTGCCCGCCCCACGCCCTCCGCGACATCTACGTCGTCACCGCCCAGCCCGGATTGGCCCGCGAGTCCGAGCCGCACATGCCGGGCCTCGTCGAGCACGTCGTCCTGAGCACCGGCCGCGCCGAAGTCGGCCTCACGGAGGACCCGGTGGAGCTCGGCCCCGGCGACTACGTCTCCTACCCGGGCGACGTCGCCCACGTCTTCCGCGCACTCGAACCCGACACCGTGGCCGTGCTCCTCTCCGAACACCACTGACAGCCCGGACACCACTGACCTCACTGGTCCTGCTGACACCGCCCGCGCCGACAGGGGACGGCTCCTGCTCCGCCCACCCGTCGCCGCACAGACCACCGATCACCGAGGGGCCCGGAAGATGACCGACGAGGACGCCCGGCGGACCGGCAAGACCGCCGCCACCCCTGCCGTCCGCACCGAGCGCGCCGGCGCGATCAGCACCGTCGTGCTGTCGCGGCCCGCGGCCCGCAACGCCGTCGACGGCCCGACGGCCGCCCGACTCGCCGACGCCTTCAGGGCGTTCGACGCCGACGAGGCCGCGTCCGTCGCGGTCCTCTGGGGCGAGGGCGGCACGTTCTGCGCCGGCGCCGACCTCAAGGCCATCGGCACCGAGCGCGGCAACGCCGTGGAGGACGACGGCGACGGCCCCATGGGCCCGACCAGGATGCGGCTCGGCAAGCCCGTGATCGCGGCCGTCGCGGGCCACGCGGTCGCCGGCGGACTGGAGTTGGCGCTCTGGTGCGACCTTCGGGTGGTCGAGGAGGACGCCGTCCTCGGCGTCTTCTGCCGCCGCTGGGGCGTGCCCCTGATCGACGGCGGCACCGTGCGCCTGCCCCGGCTGATCGGCGCCGGACGCGCGATGGACCTGATCCTGACCGGCCGCCCGGTCGGTGCCCGCGAGGCCCTCGCGATGGGCCTGGTCGACCGCGTCGTGCCGGCCGGCCAGGCCCGCCCGGCCGCGGAGCAACTCGCCGCGCAGATCGCCGCGTTCCCCCAGACCTGCCTGCGCCAGGACCGGCTCTCCCTGCTGGAGCAGGAAGGCCTGCCCGAACGTGACGCCTTCGCCGTCGAGTTGGCACGCGGCCGGATCTCGCTGGCCGAGGCCGCCCAGGGGGCGGCACGGTTCGCGGCGGGGGAGGGGCGGCATGGCGCCTTCACCCCGGCGGACGGCCCCGACAGCTGACAGGCGGGCCGTCCGGCGGCCGTCCGGTGTGGCGGACGGCCTGACCGGCGCGTCCATCCCGCCAGGCCGCGCGAGGAGGGCGGGGGCTGCGCCGACCGTCGGAACGCGCCGGGCCGTCGCCCGCCGCATCGCCGTGTAGGTCGGCTGACCGCTCCGGCTCAGCCCCGTCCCGACGCCCGCGCCACGGACCGCATCGCCCAGGCCAGGCACCCCAGGGCCGCGGTGCTGGTCAGCGTCCGGGCGACGGTCCAGTGCACCCATGTCGTCTCGAACCTCTCGCGGACGGCGGCCAGATCGTGGATCCGGGCCGGATCACCCGCGTGCGCCAGCTGGTTGTTGAGCGGCACGTTGAGCCCCATCGTGATCACCAGGGACGCGGCGTAGAGCACCACGCCCGCGATGATCCAGGGCAGCGCGGGACGGCCGTCGCCCCTCCAGTTCAGCGCGATCGACACGACCCCGAGCACCAGCGCCCCGCCGAACGCGACGCTGAACCAGCCGTTCAGGATGGCCACGTTGACGCGCTGCATCGTCTCGACGAACGTCCGGTCGCCGGCCCGGGCGAGCCCGGGCATCACCGCGACGGAGAACGCGAAGTAGAGCCCGGCCATCAGCCCGGTGGTGAGCGTCGCGGCGAGCAGGACGATGCTGCGGATGTCGCCGTTCACGGCAACTCCCTTCCGTGGAACGCGGGTCGGACGGCCGTCCGCCCGCCACCGCGGAGCGGGCGGGCGCCGGGACGCGGGCGGACGCCCGGAGCCCCACGGTTGTTGAGGGGCGTGGTCCGACGTCAGCGGCCGGGCCTGGCGATGCGGCCGGGGCGGACCGGGTGCCGGCGTTCCGGAGCCGTACGGGTCCGGCGTGTGCGGGGCGAGCGGCGCGTTCGAGGTCATGTGCCCAGTACAGCCGCGGAGTCCGCGCCCCGGCCATGTGCGAGAAGCGCGTGGCCATGCGCATGCGTCCAGACCTAAGCTGGCGCCATGGACGCGCTCGCGACCCTGCTCGACGGCCCGCGGGCGCGCGGTGCCTTCCTGCTGCGATCGATCCTCACACCGCCCTGGTCGCTGCGGATCGAGGACCGCGCTCCCGTCACGCTGCTGTTCATGGTGCGCGACGAGGGCTGGATCGTCCCCGACGACGCGACCCCGGTGCACCTGCGGCCCTGCGACGTCGCCGTGGTCCGCGGACCCGAGCCCTACACGGTCGCGGACGCCCCCGGGACCGAGCCGCGCATCGTGATCCGCCCCGGCCAGGTGTCGGCCACCCCGCAGGGCGAGGAGCTCTGCGAGGAGATGGACCTCGGAGTCCGTACCTGGGGCGACCGGGCCGAGCCAGGACCCCCTCCGGTCGGGGCGGACGGCTCGGTCGATGCGGCCGGCCCGGGCGGCCCGGGCGGCTCCGCCGTCATGATCAGCGGCACGTACCAGATGGACGGCGAGATCAGCCGTCGCCTGCTGACCGCGCTGCCGCACGTGCTCGTGCTGCCGCGCGACTCCTGGAACAGTCCGCTGCCCGGACTGCTCGCCGAGGAGATCGTCCGCGCCGCGCCCGGGCAGGACGTGGTGCTCGACCGGCTGCTGGACCTGCTGCTCATCGCGGTCCTGCGCGAGTGGTTCTCCCGGCCGGAGGCGGGCGCGCCGTCCTGGTTCGCGGCCCAGAGCGACCCGGTGGTCGGCCCGGCCCTGCGACTGCTCCACGACGATCCGGCGTACCCCTGGACCGTAGCGGGCCTGGCCGCCAGGGCCGGCGTGTCGCGCGCCGCGCTCGGCCGCAGGTTCACCGATCTGGTCGGCGAACCGCCCATGGCCTACCTCACGAGCTGGCGCCTCGCACTGGCCGCCGACCTGCTGCGCGAGCCCGACGCGACGATCGCCGCGGTCGCCCGCAAGGTCGGTTACGGCAGCCCGTTCGCGCTGAGCGCCGCGTTCAAGCGGGTCCGCGGGGTCAGTCCGCAGCAGCACCGGGACGCGGTCGCCGCGTCCTGAACCGACGGCCCGGTCCGGCCGGCCCGCTCTGGCCGACGTCCCGTACCTCGCGCCGGCCGACGGCCTGACTCGTTTGTACTTCACGATCGCTTCATGAGTGTTTAGTCTGGCTGCATGAAAGAGTGGGACCTGAGGAAGCTGCAGATCCTCCGCACGCTGCGAGACACCGGCACGGTGACGGCCGCGGCCGCCGCCCTGCGCATGACGCCCTCGGCGGTCTCCCAGCAACTCGCCGCGCTGTCCAAGCAGATAGGGGCACCCGTCATCGAGGCCCGGGGCCGCGGAGTGCGCCTCACCGGTGCCGCACACGTGCTGTTGCGGCACGCCGAGGTCGTGTTCGCGCAGCTGGAGCGCGCCGGGGCGGAGCTCGACGGGTACGCGCGGGGGGACGCCGGCCTCGTGCGGATCGGCACCATCGCCACCGCGATCAGCCGGCTCGTCGTGCCCGCGGCCGAGTTCCTGCGGCGCTCCGCACCCGGGATCACGCTGTCCGTGCGGGAGGCCGAGGCGGCCGAGGTGTACGAGGAACTGGCCGCCGGCGAGGTGGACCTGGCGGTGTCACTCGCGGTCGACGCGCCCACTGCCCGCGACGCGCGCTTCGTGGTGTTCCCGCTGCTCGCGGACCCGATGGACATCGCGCTCCCGGCCGGGCACCCACTCGCCGCGGTGCCGGGGCTGCGGCTGGCCCGGCTGGCGGAGGAACCGTGGATCTTCGGCAGCCGCGGGCCGTGGCGCGAGATCACGCTGGCCGCCTGTGCCGACGCGGGCTTCGTGCCCGAGCAGGCCCACGCCGCGGCCGACTGGCCGGCGATCTTCTCGCTGGTCGCGGCGGGTATGGGGATCGCCCTGGTGCCGCGGATGGCGTTCTCGGGCGGGCTGCGCAACGAGGTGGCCGTGCGGCCGCTCGACGCGGACCGCCCGCTGCGCCGCATCGTGGGCGCGGTGCGCGGCGGTGCCGAGGACGCCCCGCTGCTGCGCCGGACGATGGCGGCGCTACGGCAGGCCGCCGAGCTGGATCCGACCGTCAAGTTCAACTGAAGAATTGGTTCAGTAAGTTTCGATGGACGTGAAGGGTTCGCGTCCTCGACAGTGGAGCCATGACACGAGACGACGTGGAGAAGACGACACCTTCCGCTGCTCCCACCGCGCGCATGGCTTCCACCGCAACCACGGCTTTCACCGCCCTGACGGACTTCACGGGGGATGCCCTGCCGTACGCGGGCGGGAATCCGTACGCCGACTACCGCAAGGGCGAGCTGCCCTTCGCCGGGCTGGCGGAACTGTCCGACCGCCGTCTCGGCGCGGGGATCATCGCGGCCAACGACGAGTTCTTCGCCGAGCGGGAGAACCTGCTGCTGCCCGGGCCCGCGGTCTTCGATCCGGAGCACTTCGGGCACAAGGGCAAGGTGATGGACGGCTGGGAGACCAGGCGCCGGCGGGGAGGGTCCGCGGACGTGCCGCACCCCGATGCGGCCGACCACGACTGGGCGTTGATACGTCTCGGGGCGCCGGGCGTGATCCGCGGGGTCGTGGTCGACACCGCCCACTTCCGTGGCAACTACCCGCAGGCGGTGTCGGTGGAGGCGACCGCCCACTCGATCTCGGCCGCACCCGAGGATCTGCTCGACCCTGACGTCGAATGGACGGAACTGGTGGCCCGCACGCCGGTGGGCGGTCACGCGGAGAACGCCTTCGCCGTTCACGTGGAGCGGCGCTTCACTCACCTGCGGCTGCGCCAGCACCCCGACGGAGGAGTAGCCCGGCTGCGGGTGTTCGGCGAAGTGGTGCCCGACCCGGGCTGGCTCACCGAACTCGACACCTTCGACCTGGTGGCGTTGGAGAACGGCGGCAGGGTCGAGGACGCGTCGGACCGCTTCTACTCGCCTCCGGAGCACACGATCATGCCCGGCCGCTCCCAGAAGATGGACGACGGCTGGGAGACCCGCAGGCGCCGCGACACCGGCAACGACTGGATCCGCTACCGCCTGGTCGAGCAGGGCGTGATCCGGGCCGTCGAGATCGACACGGCCTATCTGAAGGGCAACGCGGCGGGTTGGGCCTCGCTGTCCATACGGGACGGCGCCGAGGGGGAGTGGCTGACGCTCATACCCCGCGTTCGGCTCCAGCCGGACAGCCTGCACCGCTTCCTGGTCAACCCGATCCCGTCGACCCACGTGCGGATCGACATCTTCCCCGACGGGGGCATCGCGCGGCTGCGGTTGTACGGGTCGCTGACGGAAGATGGTGCCACGCGGTTCACGAAACGCGCGGAGGCGATCAGCTGAGCGTCTGCTCGTCGACGCGGTGACCGTCCCGGCGCAGGCCCCGCAGATATCCGGTGACGACGGACTCGGAGATCTCCGGCAGCAGGGCGGCAGGCATCCGGCCGTCGGACACGCAGTCGGGGATGAGGTTCGCGATGTCCTCCCCGACACCGCCCTCGCCGACGAACGCCCAGTCCAGCAGGACGGTGTGACGGCCGGTGGCGGATGCGTCGGGCGCCGGTCCCCCGGTCGCCATCAGGTTGAACGGTCACACATCGAGGCGCCCAGACGCTCCACCGACCATGAGGGACCGCAGCCGCAGGGATTGGGCGCGGTGCGCGAGCCGCCGGTCGTGCGGGAACCGCCAGGCGTCCCGTCGGTCCCGGCTCCGCAGACCTTCACCACGGCGGAGCCGTTCGGGCCGGACACCCGCCAGACTCCGCCGGTGCCCTGGGTGAGCTGACGGTGCGTCAACCGTGTGACGTGGTGCCGCGCAGGTTCGTCGGAGCCGAGCACCGCGGACACCGCGGCAGGCACGGGGGCCGGATCGCCGGGACCAGCCGAGAGCGGGTCGTCGGACGGGGGCACCGCCGTCATTGCACGCCGAACAGCTTCAGCAACTCGTCCTTGGCGAACATCTGAGCGGTCTCGATGGCGGAGGGAGCACCGGCGGCCGGGTCGGCACCGCCTTCGAGCAGGGCGTCGATGACCTCGCGGGCGTCCTTGAACACGGCGCCGGCGAGCGGGGTCTGCCCGTTGTCGTTCGCGCGGTCGGCCTCCGCGCCGCGGTGGAGCAGCGACCGCACCGTCTCGGCGTGGCCGTGGTACGCGGCGAGCATCAGAAGAGTGTCGCCGCGGTCGTTGGTGAGGTTGGCGGGCACTCCCGCGTCGACGTACGCCGCGAGCCGGTCGGTGTCCCCGTGCCGGGCGAGCTCGAAGGCCTGGGCGGCGAGCTGCAGGACCTCCGGGTCGTGCGCCGGTTCGTCGGACGGCTGGCCGGCGGCGGGGTCAGGGGTGTGCTCGGTCATGCCACCAGCCTACGCAGGGCAGTGACCTTTGAAGAAGGAGATCACGATGTGCTGCGTCGGTGCGTCGCCGACCTTCACGTCCAGCGGGACGCAGGCGCGGCCGTCGCCGGCGACGAAGAAGCCGCCGGTGAAGAAGGTGGTGGAGGTGCACGCGTGGAAGACGACGGAGGGCGCGGGGGCGATGCCGTAGCCGCCGCCGTACTCCAGTCCCGCGCGGGCGCGTTGCTCGGCGCCGATGGTCACGGTCACCACCGCACCGGCGTTCAGCCGGGGGACCAGGCGGTAGTGCCAGCCGTCCGAGTTCTGCTCGCCGTGGGCGTTCTGGTCACCGGTCGCCAGATCGCCGAGTCCGCGCCACACCAGGGGCCCGACACGGACGTCCCCGGGGGCGTCCTTGGCCGAAGCGCCCCGAGTGGCGCCCGGGGACCGAGGGGTGCCGGAGGGAGGGGACCCGCTCGACGTGGGCAGGGGCGACCCGGCGGGAGTGCCCGGGACGGTGTTCGATCCGGTGGTGTGCGGGGTGCCGGCGCGGGCGGTCATGCCGTCGACGCATTCCACCGGGCGGGGATGGTCGATGCTCCCCACGGGGGGTGGCGGGGAGGAGCTGGGTAAGGGACTCGGAGCCGAATCGTCCGTGCCGCCGCCGAAGGAACAACCGCCGAGCAGGGCCAGAGCCCCGCACACCACGCCCGTTGCGAGCAGTACCCGTCCTGACATGGGCATCACCCCCTCGTCAGGACGGTACGTCCTCAGCCGAGCGGCGGCCAGACCGCCAACTGCCGTACCAGCTCCGCGTCGCCGGTCACCCGCAGCGGATCGCCGTCCCAGGGGGCCCGCCGGTACAGGCCGAGGAGCAGGTCACTCGCGGTGCCGGAGATCGTGGCGCCGACGTCGGGGCCCCGGCCGGGGACGCCGCGCACCGTGGACGCCCCGGTCTCGTCGAGGATCAGCGTCCAGGCCACACCCTCGTCGCAGACCAGGCGGACCCGGGCGGGGGCGTGCGGCCAGCCGTCCATGGAGCCGAAACCGACGTGCAGGAACTCGTCCACGGCGTCCACCGCCACGGCGGCGGGCAGCGGCTGCGGCGCGCCCGCCGTCTCCTGGGCGTCCCGGGCGTGCACGGCCGCCTCCTGGACCTGGTGCCGGGCGACCGCGCCGGCGGTCGCCGGGGTGCCGGACTCGGCCCACCACGTCCAGCACATGGCGTCCGCGCCCGCCGCCTTCAGGGCGTCGAGGAGCACCAACGTCGACTGCGCCGACCACGGGAGCAGGTCGCCGTCCGGCTCCCGGCCCGGCACCGCGTCGTCGGCGGGCGGCAGCAGAGCGGGCCCGGCCGCCACCGTCGCCGCCCAGAACCGTTGCACCCCGCCCAGATGCGCCACGAGATCGCGCACCGACCAGTCGGGGCAGCCCGGGACACGGGCCAGGGGATCGGCCACCGCGGCGGCCGCCCGCAGCGCCGCGGACCGGTCCTCGATCAGCTCCAGCCGGTCCCCGAAGGACGGTTCGGGGAAGCGCGCAGTCGTCATGGCGTCCGTTGTAGCAGCGACCACCGACAACGTGCGCGATCGTCCGGCGCGGACCCGGGCGGAAGCCGTCCACTCCCGTCGTGCCGGGCCGGGCCGAGCCCGGTGACTGCCGGGAAAGGCGGTCGATACCCCGGCCTTTGCTCAACTCTGACCCCGGGGGACCCTGGTCAGCCGGCGCCGGACCATGTTCCATGGTCACCGGACGGCCGACCGACCTGAAGCGGCCGCGAGCGGGAAGAGGTGGCCTTGGCTACGACAGCAACGACCGTGCGGCGCATCGTGGTGACCCTTCCCGCCGTCCCCCTCGGCGACGAGAACCCGCTGCCCGCGCTGCGTCCGCTCGACGAACTGCACCAGGTCGACGCCGGCGACCGGGACCTGCTGCCGTCCGACATGGCGCGGCAGATCGGGTACGCGCCGCTGCGCTCGGTGCTGCCGGTCCGGCTGCGGGACGGCTACGGCCGGGACCGCGCCCCGGTGGAGCTCGACGCGGTCGAGATCGAGAACGAGCAGATCCGCGCCGTCGTGCTGCCCGGCCTGGGAGGCCGGCTGTACTCGCTGGTGCACAAGCCCACCGGCCGTGAACTGCTGTACCGCAACCCGGTCCTCCAGCCGGCGAACTTCGCGCTCGCGGACGCCTGGTTCTCCGGCGGCGTCGAGTGGAACCTGGGCGCGACGGGGCACTGCGCCCACACCTGCGCGCCGCTGCACGCGGCCCGCGTCCCCGCGCCCGACGGCGGGGAGATGCTGCGGCTGTGGGAGTGGGAGCGGCTGCGCGACCTGCCGTTCCAGATCGACATGTGGCTGCCCGCCGAGTCGGAGTTCCTGTACGTCGGCGTGCGGGTCCGCAACCCGCACGACCGCACGGTGCCCGCCTACTGGTGGTCGAACATGGCCGTCCCCGAGAGCGAGGACACGCGGGTGCTCGCGCCCGCCGACGCCGCCTACCACTTCGACTACACCCAGGCGCTGTCCCGCGTGCCCGTGCCCGCGCCGCACGGTGCGGGAACCACCGACATCACGTACACGACCCGCTCGCTGCACGCCGCCGACTACTTCTTCGACATCGCGGGCGACGACCGCCGGTGGATCACCGCGCTCGACGGCGAAGGGCACGGCCTGGTGCAGACGTCGACCGACGGGCTGCGCGGACGCAAGCTGTTCCTGTGGGGCAGCGGCCGCGGCGGGCAGCGCTGGCAGGAATGGCTGACCGAGCCCGGCACCGGCGGCTACCTGGAGATCCAGGCGGGCCTGGCCCGCACCCAGCTGGAGCACATCCCGATGCCGGCGGACTCCGAGTTCACCTGGCTGGAGGCGTACGGGCCGCTCGCCGCGGACCCGGCGCTCGTCCACGGCGACGACTGGGCGGCGGCCCGCGCCGAGGCCGCAGGCCGCCTGGAGGCGGCGCTGCCGCGCGCGAGCGTGGACGCCGCGTACGCGGCGTGGCTGGAGCACGCCGACACCGAGCCGAAGGACATCCTGGCGACCGGGTCCGGCTGGGGCGCGCTGGAGGCCGAGCGCGGCCACTTCGACCTGCCGGGCACGCCGTTCCCCGCCGCGACTCTCGGCGCCGCGCAGAAGCCGTGGCTGGAGCTGCTGCTGGCCGGTGTCTTCCCGCGGCCCGCCGCCGACGCCCCGCCCGGGCCCGCGCTGGTCGCCCCGGAGTGGCGGGACCTGCTGGAGTCCGCCGACACCTACCCCGGCAACGAGTGGTTCCTCGACTACCACCTCGGCATCGCGCAGTGGGCGGCCGGCGACCGGGCGCAGGCGGTGCGCAGCTGGGAGCGTTCGGCGGGTGCGCGGCCGTCGCCGTGGGCGCTGCGCGCCCTGGCCGTCGCCGAGGGCGCGGCGGGCCGGCCGGAGCAGGCCGCCGAGCGCTACCTCGCGGCGTACGCGTGCCTGCGCGAGGAGACGCCGGCCGCGGCCGGCGAGCCGGGCCCGGTCCAGGACGCGGCGCGCGCCGTGCAGCGCGCGCTGCTGCTGGAGGCGGTGCCCGCGCTGATCGAGGCCGGCCGCGCCACCGACGCGGAGCGGCTCCTCGACGAGCCCGCGGCGGGCGGAGGCGCCCCGCTGGAAGGCGGCCGCATCCGGCTGCTGCGCGCTCGGGCCGCGCTGGGCCTCGGCGACGCGCCGCGTGCCCGCGCGCTGTTCGATGAGGGCTTCGTGGTGGAGAACCTGCGGGAGGGCGACGAGGCGCTCAGTGACACCTGGTACGCGATCGCCGAGCGGCTGGTGGCCGGTGACGGCCCCGTCGACGAGGCGGTCCGGGCCCGGGCGCGCGCCGAGCATCCGCTGCCCGCCGCCTACGACTTCCGGATGCGTCCGGAGAGCCAGGAAGGCGACGCGACCGCTGCCCCCGTCGAAGCCCGGGACGCCCAGGGGGTCCGGGAGGCGCGGGCGGCGGACTGAGCCGCGCCGCCCCTCAGGGCGCTCCGGCCGCTCGCCGGTGGAAGCCGCACGTGCTGGACGCGGCCGCCAGCCGCCGGAAGCCGCCGACAGCCGCCGCCGCTCGGTGGCGACCGCTCGCCCGCGTCAGCCGGCGAGTGGCGCCAGCGCGGCGGCCAGCGGCTCCAGGACGGCCGGAGTGTGCGGCGGCGGCAGGTACACGATGGCCAACTGCGCTCCGGCCGCGGCGAGTTCTGCGGCCCGCGCGGCCGTCGCGGCCGGGTCGCCGGTGAACCGGACCTGTGCGGACAGCAGGATCTCCGCCGGATCCCGTCCGACGTCGGCGCAGTGCCGGTGCAGCACGTCCCGGGCGCGGGTGAACTGTTCGACGGTGCCGGTGTCGAAGTTCCAGTGCTGGGCGAAGCGGGCCGCGGTGCGCAGGGTGCGCTTCTCGCCACTGCCGCCCACGCACAGCGGCGGGTGCGGCCGCTGCACGGGTTTGGGGTCGCAGCGTGCGTCGCGGAGCCGGTAGTAGGCGCCGTCGAACGTCGTGGTGTCGCGGGCCAGCAGGGACGTGACGACCTCGCACGCCTCCTCGAAGCGGTCGCTGCGCTCCTTGGGGCTGCCCAGCTCCATGCCGTAGGCGCCGGACTCCTCCTCGTTCCAGCCGGCGCCCAGGCCCAGTTCGAGGCGGCCGCCGGAGACGGCGTCCAGCGTCGCGGCCATGTTGGCCAGTACCGCGGGGTGCCGGTAGTGGACGCTGCTGACCAGCGTGCCCAGCCGCAGCCTGCGGGTCGCCTGGGCGAGCGCGGCCAGCGTGATCCAGCCCTCGAGGCGCGGTCCGCCCGGTTCGGGGCTGTGCGTCGGGTAGAAGTGGTCGGACGTCCAGCCGGACTCGAAGAGCGCGATGCCGTCGGCGGCCCGCCACACCGCGAGCATGGCGTCCCACGTGGTGTGCTGCGGCGAGGTCTTGAACGCGAAGCGCATGGCGGCACGTTAGCGCCAGGCGCGTGCGGGCACGCCCTCCGCGTGCGCGGCTGGCACAGCGGCGTCCGCCCGTGCGGTCAGCGTGCGGTCAGCGTGCGGCGGCGGAGGCCACCACCGCGCGCAGGCGGGCGAGTTCGGCGTCCGTCAGCTCGCCGGGCCTGCGGCGCTCGCGGGCGAACCGGTTCGCGGTGCGCCGCAGTTCCTCGTTGACGGGCGTCGGTATCCCGGCGGTGCGGCCGAGCAGCACGATCTCCCCGTTGAGATGGTCCGCCTCGATGGACCCCGTGCCGCGCATCAGGCTCTGCCACGACGAACCCCCGCCCCGCTTCTCGCCCTTGACCGGCTGGAGTTCGACGCGGTCGCCGCGCACCCGGGCCTGCTCCTGCACGCTCACGTAGGCGATGCCCGAGGCGTCGAGCACCGCCTCGCCCTCCGCCCGCGCGGCCGCGTCGAGTTCCTCGACCGGCGCGCCCTCGGCGGTGCCGCACACCGCTTCGACGGCGTTCCCGAGGTTCGACAGCAGCTTGGCGTACTTCCAGGCCATCACCGCGTCGCCTACGGGTGCGGCGAACCCGGAGCTCTCCAGGTCCGCGGCGATCCGCCGGGCCGTGCCGTCGGTACCCGCCGGGTAGCGGCCCAGGTGCAGGATGCCGGTCAGCGGCGCCCCCGGGGCCCGGACCACACCCGGTTCCATGTGCTGGGAGGGCAGCCACACGCACATCCCGTACACGGCGGCGAACCGGCGCAGCGCCAGTCGCTCGTTCTCCACGCCGTTCTGCGCGCAGACCACGGGAAGCCCGTCGCCCCAGTCGGTCCAGGTGTCCAGAGCGGCCGCGGTGTCCTGGGTCTTCACGGCCAGCACCAGCACGTCGTCGGCGCGGGGCGCCAGGTCCTGCGGTCCGGTGGCCACGGGAATGGACAACTCCAGGTCACGGCCGGGCAGTTCGAGCCGCAGTCCGTGCTCCCGCAGCGCCTCGGCGTGCGGGCCGCGCGCCACCAGCACGACGTCGTGCCCCGCGTCGGACAGCCGGCCGCCGATGGTGCCGCCGACCGCGCCGGCCCCGATGATCACGTATCGCATGCCCGCAGCCTGCCACACCGTCCGCCGGGCCGCCGGGGCGAAAACCGGTGGCCCGTGGCCGTCCACGGCGGCCACAGTGAACCGCGCGGCACCCAGGAGGGGTTGGCCGCACTCCACAGCGACGACGGGGGAGGGCACAGCCATGTCCACATTGCGCGTGACCGCGGAGCGGCTGACGATTCTCGAGCACCCGAACGCCGACGCACTGGAGTTGGCGCAGGTGGGCCTGTACCGGGCGGTCGTCGCCAAGGGGGTGTACCGCACGGGGGAGTTCGCGGTGTACATCCCGGAGCAGGCGGTGCTCCCTGAGCCGCTGATCGCCGAACTCGGGCTCACCGGGCGGCTCGCGGGGTCCGCGGCGAACCGTGTGAGGGCGGTGCGGCTGCGCGGCGAGCTGTCGCAGGGCATCGTCTGCCGGCCGGGTGTGCTCGCGGGGGTCGACCTGGCGGCGGCGGCCGCCGGCGGCGAGGACTTCGCCGGGCGGCTCGGCGTCGTCAAGTGGGTGCCGCCGGTGCCGATCTCGATGAGCGGCGACGTGGAGTCCGCGCCGGACCTGCTGCCGTGGACCGACATCGAGAACCTCAAGCGCTACCCGGGCGTCTTCGCCGCGGGCGATCCCGTCACCGTGACGGAGAAGCTGCACGGCACGGCGTGCTGCATGACGTACTACGCGGAGTCCGGCGCGGTGCACGTCACGTCGAAGGGGCTGGGCGCGCAGCGGCTGGCGCTGAAGGAGGCGGCGGGCAACCTGTACTGGCGTGCGGTGCGCGGCTACGGGCTGCCGGAGATCGCGGCGGCCCTGGCGGCCGCGCTCGGCGCCGACCGGATCGGTGTCTACGGCGAGGTGTACGGCAAGGGGGTGCAGGACCTCGGGTACGGCGTGGACGCGGGGCGCGAACTGCCGGGCTTCGCCGCGTTCGACGTGTGCGCCGACATGGGGGGCCGGCTGCGCTGGATCGACCCCGCCGAGCTTCCGCTGGGTGAACTCCCGCTCGTGCCGCGGCTGTTCCACGGACCCTTCGATCTGGACGCGGTGCTCGCGCTGGCGCAGGGCCGTGAGACGGTCACCGGCCGGGCGGAGCACATCCGTGAAGGCGTCGTGGTCCGCACCGCCGCCGACGCCTACAGCCCGGTCCTCGGGGGCCGCGCCATCGCCAAGGTCGTCAGCGACGCCTACCTCACGCGCAAGGGCGGCACCGAGTACGAGTGAGCGTGCCGCGTCCCGCTTCCGGCCACCGCGCCGGTCCCGCACCGAGCGCTTCCGGCGCGGTGGCCGGAAGCGGCGCGTGGCGGTGGTTCCCGGCGCCGGCGGCCGTGCGGGCGGTCAGGGGGAGGCGGGGGCGTCGGCGGGGGCGTGGGCGGCGACACGAGACTGGAGGGCGGCCTTGGCGGTGGGCCACTCGTCGGCGAGGAGGGAGAAGAAGACGCTGTCGCGCCACGTCACGCCGTCCGCGCGCAGGCGGTGCCGGCGCCACACGCCCTCGCGGACCGCGCCGAGGCGGGCGATGGCCTGCTGCGAACGGGTGTTGAGATGGTCGGTCTTCCAGCAGATCCGGCCCATCCCGAGGTCCTCGTACGCGTGGGTCATCAGCAGCAGCTTCGACTCGGCGTTGACGGCGGTGCCCCAGTGGGCCCGCCCGTACCAGGTCCAGCCGATCTCCAGCCGTTCGTCGCGCGTGCTCACGTCGTGGTAGCCGGTCCAGCCGATCGCCCGGCCGCCGGCCTTCTCCACGACGGCGAACGCCATGCCGCCGTCGGCCTCCGCGGAGGCCTTCACGGCGGCCGCGACGTCCCGCAACTCCGCCTCGGTGCGGGGCGCCCGGGTCGGCATCCAGCGCCACACCTCCTCGTCACCGCCGCCGGCGGCGAACAGGTCGGCCCCGTGGGTCCCGGGATCGAGCGGTTCGAGGCGGACGAAGCGGCCGTCCAGGACGACGGGGGCGGGGCTCGTGGCAACCATGTGGGCACCGTATGCGGGCGGGGCCGTGCCTGGCCAACGGCATTTCGCCCCGCGGGCGGCATGACCGGCTGCACCTGGGGTACGCGGGGGTTTCAGTCACCATGCGAACGCCCGTGGAAGTGATGCCCGGCGAGCAGCCGGTCTGCGAGAGGAGCCCAGCGATGACCGACATCCCGAACCCCGACGGCGCCCTGCCGCCCGCCCAGCGTGCCCTGCACGAGATCTCGCACGGCAGCGAGAACGTCGTGGCGCTCAGCACCCTCGCGGTGAGCGAGGTGCTGCTGCCGGTACCCGGTGTCGAGGAGTACCCGGAGGGCGTGGACGGCTCGGAACTGCCGCGCGAGATCCAGCTGCCGGTGTACGAGCAGGACGACGGCCGCCAGCTCGTGCCGGTGTTCACCTCCGAGTCCCGGATGGCCGACGCGCTGCCCGCCACCCGCCGCTACCGGCTGATCCAGCTGGCCGCGCTGAGCGGCGCCTGGCCGTCCGACGAGCTGATCCTCTCGATCGACACCGGCAACGACGACGCGCTCAGCATCTCCGGCGAGGGGGTGCGCGCGCTGGCCGGGCTGATCAGCGGCAGCTGACCCCCGGAGAGAGACGGCGAGGCGGGTGCCGCACCCGCCTCGCCGTTCCGCTTCCTGCCCGCCGGGAGGGGCGGCGCGGTCCCCGTGGGCCGCCGCGGGCTTCGGGGCCCGTCCGGTCCCTGTGACTTGAAAATCTGAAGCTCCCCGCATCGCCGTTGCCCAGCGGATTCCCGCGCTCGACCGCGAGTCCGGGGCATGGTGTGCCTCAGGAAAATGCAAGCTAGGCTCTCGGGGAAAGCCGCGGTTGCCACAGGACGCAAGGAGGCGACGTGCCCGACGCCGCGCAGGACGAGCCGTCCTGCTCGATCGAACGCAGCCTGCAGGTGCTCGGCGAGCGCTGGACGCTGCTGATCATCCGCGACGTCCATGCCGGGCGGCACCGCTTCGCCGATCTCCAGACGTCCCTGGGCATCGCCCCGAATCTGCTGAGCACGCGGCTGAAGACCCTGGTGAGCGCGGGGATCCTCCGCAAGCTGGCGTACCAGACGCCGGGGAGCCGGCATCGCGAGAGCTATCACCTGACGCCGTCCGGGGAGGAGCTGGAGCTCGTCCTCGCGGCGCTCCAGCAGTGGGGCGACCGCCACCGCCCGCGCGCCACCGGGCCCGCGGCGCTGCGGCGCCGCCGCTCGACGGGCCGGCCGGTCCACGTCGGCTTCATCGCCGACGACGACGCACGCGAGGTCCCCGCGTCCGATGTCGATCTGCGGGGCGTTCCCGCCGAGGCGGGCGGTACCGCGCCCCACGGCTGAGGACCTGCGCGCCCGTCCGCGTACGGCCGGTACGCGGACCGCGTGACGGCCCGGGCGGGTGCTCAGCCGCCCTCCGCGACCCGCTTGCCGAGGTCCAGCTCCACGCCGTCCGGCTGCTGCAGCCCGGCGTCGAACAGGCGCCGCACGCGGTGCGCGTTCTCCGGACGCCCCACGGTGCGGAAGTAGGCGGCGAGTGCGGCTCCGGCCTCCTCGTCCGGGATCTCGGTGGCCGCGCCGACCAGTTCCTTCGTCCCGGTGACGCCGACCCGGTCGAACCCCGCGACGCGGCGCGCGAACGTGTCGGCGAAGCCGTCCAGCTCGGCGTCGGGCACGACCCGGTTGACGTAGCCGTACGCGGCGGCCAGCGGTGCCGGGAAGTCGTCCCCGCCGAGCAGGATCTCCATCGCGCGGCCTCGGCCCACCAGCCGGCCGAGGCGGCCCGCGGGGTTGCCGCCGGGCACGGTGCCGACGCCGACCTCGAACTGCCCCAGGACGGCGCGGTCTCCGGCGAAACGGATGTCCGTCGCCAGAACGAACTCGCTGCCCCCGCCGCGGGCGCGTCCCCGGATCGCCGAGATGGTGACGGGGGCGACCCGGCTCAGCCGGACGAAGTTGTCGGCGTACGGGTGGAGCCCGGTGGGGCCGGGCTTCATGGCGGCGATGCGGTCGTTGTCCGACAGGAAGTCGAAGTGCGCCATGAAGAACTCGGGGTTGGCGCTGCGGAAGACCACCACGGCCAGCTCGGACGCCTGTTCGATGCGGTTCACCAGATCGGCGAGCTGCTCGATCGTGTCGACGTCGATGAGGTTGATCCGGCCGTTCGAGAAGGTCACATTCCAGTAGGAGGGCGACACTTCCTCCACGTGGAACTGTGGTTCGTCAGTCATGGGCGGGAGCGTATCCAACTGCTTTTTTCGAAGCGAGCATCTCTCGACCACGTCGCCTGTTTGCCGCATTCCGGTCAGGTGTGGCTGCCTGGGATGGGTGTCAGGCTCGCGTACAGGCGTTGCTCCAGGCTTGCGAAAATCAAGTCAGCGGGGCTGGCGGCGCTTGGCGAGCCGGCCGCCCGCGGACGGCGGGCCGAGGCGGCCGGGCCGGGCGGGAAGGCCGCCCGGCCCGGCCGCCGGCGTCAGGCCGCCCGGTAGACGCGCAGCCCGCCGGGCACCTTGTCGAGCAGCAGCTCGGCGGGTGCGGGCGACACCTCGCCGTCGCAGGCGAGGTGGACGCCGGGGCCGGCGGCCGACCCCGGCGGGCCCGTCGCGCCATCGGCCGGCGGGCACCCGCCGGCGTCGGGGCGGCCGGCGTCGGGCAGGCGGATCCGCAGGCGCCGGACCGTCGCCTCGGTGTAGATCGGCGAGGACGTGAGCACGCCGGTCAGCGCCGCCCCCACCAGGCGGGTCCTGGCGAACCGCCCGCCGTCGACGATGCGCACGTCCAGCAGGCCGTCCGTCAGATCCCGGCGGCGCACCGGGGCCAGCCCCCAGCTGGAGTAGCGGCAGTTGCCGGCGAACAGCAGCCACACGTCGCGGGTCCTGCCGTTGATCTCGACGGTGACCGGCGAGCAGGTGCGCAGCACGTGCACGGCCGCCAGGACGCTCGCCGGCCAGCTGCCGACCCGCCGCGACCAGCGCTCCCGTACCCGGACCAGGTCCGGGTACGAGCCGATGCTGAACGTGTTGAGGATCGGCGACCGGCCCGAGGCGTCCGTGCGCCGCGCCACGTCCACCCGCGCGGCCCGCCCCGCGCGCACCGCGTCCGCTGTGGCCTCGACCGTCGCCAGGCCGAGGTCGAGCGCGAAGTGGTTGCGGGTGCCGCCGGGGAACACCGCGAGCGGGACGTTGTGGCGCAGTGCGGCGTCGGCCGCCAGTGCAACGGTCCCGTCGCCGCCGCACACGCCCAGCGCGCCGTCCGCGTCCCGGGCCGCCTTCGCCGCGGTCTCCATCAGCTGCCCGAGGTCCTCGTCCTCGGTCCGCTCGACGACGACCGCCTCCGGGAGGGCCGCCCGCACCCGGTTCGCCGTGGGCGTCAGCAACGGCGGCGGTCCCGACGCGGTGTTGACCACCACGTGCAGGCCCCGGCCGGCTTCCAGCGCCGGGGCGGGGACCGGCCGGTTCGCGGTCGGGCGGGGCCCGGCCGGCGGGCGCAGCGCCCGCAGCGCCAGCGCGGCACCGATCCCGAGCGCGCAGCCGACCAGTACGTCGCTCGGGTAGTGCACGCCCGTGTACACGCGGGAGAAGGCCACGCTGGCCGCGACGGGGGCCACGACCGTGCCCCACGTGCCCGACTCGGCGGCCACGCCCGCCGCGAACGCGGCGGCCGAGGCGGCGTGCCCGGAAGGGAACGACGAGGTGACCGGCTGCCGGTGCAGGCGCCGGATCACCGGGACCGCGTCCAGCAGCGGACGGGTCCGGCCCACCGTGCCCTTGCCGACGGTGTTGACGGTGAGCGAGGCGAGCGCCATCGAGCCGAGACCGCGGGCCGCCGCGCGCCGCCCCTCGCGGCCTCCCGCCACCGCCATCACGCCGGCGGCAGCCAGCCACAGCCGGCCGTGGTTGGCCGCATGGCTCAGCTTGGGCAGCACCGGTTCCGCACCCGGCCAGTGCCGGCCGGCGACCCCGGCGAACACGGCACGGTCCCACTGTCTCCAGGCCCCTGCGGCCCGCCACGGTTGCGTCATGGCCATCGGATACCCGGGCCGGGCGGCGACACGCACCGGCCCGCGCCGTTCACCCCCGGACCCGCGGGTGAACGCGCCGCGCCCGTCGACCCGGGGGTCGACGGGAGGGTGCAGAGGCCCACTCGGCGCCCACGCCGGTGAACGCCCGCGTCCACGGCGGCCGTCCTACGCGGGGCCGGCGGGGGACCTGCCGGCGTACGGGCGGAGCCGGCCGATCCCGGTGCGCTCCGCTTACGTCCCGCTCTCGCCCGGGAAGCGGCCGGCTTCGACCTCGGCGCACGCCTGCACCAGCGTGCCGGGCTCGTGCGCCGACCGCACCGCTGCCGCGGCCTCACCCACCAGCGCGTCGCACGTGCCCGCCGCGCCTTAGCGCAGGGTGGGGCGGGCGTACGGGGCCGCCTGCGTCATCGCGGGCCGCTCACTGTCCGGGCGGCTCCGAGAGGGCGCGCTTGACCTCCCGGGTCCGGTCGTCCGCGAGCACCTCGGTCCGGCCGCCGGCGAGGGCGTCCATGGTCTGCTCCGCGACGTCCCTCGCGCTGATCTTGGGGGCGTCGGTGAACGAGCTGAGGTCCGTCTCCACGAATCCGGCGTGGACGCCCACGACGAGCGTGCCCTGCGCGCGCAGTCCCTCGCGCAGCGCGCCCGTCAGCGACCACTGCGCGGCCTTGGAGGCCGCGTACCCCGGGTACTCCGGACGCGACGCCCATGAGGCGGTCGACAGCATGTTGACCAGCGCGCCCCCACCGTTGGCGGCCAGGATCGGCGCGAACGCCCGCGAAACGGCCCAGGTGCCGAAGTAGTTGATCTCCATCGCCTCGCGTGCGCCGTCCATCGAGCCGGCCAGGAGTTTGGTGGAGAAGCCTCCGACGCCCGCGTTGTTGATCACGATCGTGACGTCGTGAGCGCCGGCCGCGGCCTGGGCGATCTGCGTCGGATCGGTCACGTCCATGCGCAGCGGGGTCAGGTCCGGGTCGTCCACGGCCGCGGGATCGCGGGCGGCACCGTAGACCTTGGCCGCGCCGTGCTCCACGAGCGCCCGCGCGAAGGCCCGGCCGATGCCGCGGTTGGCCCCGGTCACCAGGGCGACCGCTCCCTTGATCTCCATCGTGTTCCCTCCTGCCGCCCCCTCCCTGCCAGCCTGCGACGGAAGCCGTGGCCCCGCACATCGGACGGGTGGGGGCGCCGGACGGGCGCGGGGTGGGCGCCGGGTGGGCCCGGGAATCCGCGACGGTACCCTCACCTGCGTGAACGCATCCCAGGACGCCTGGCCCGAGACCGAACTGGTCATCTTCGACTGCGACGGCGTCCTCGTCGACAGCGAGAAGATCGCGGTGAAGATCGACGTGCTGATGCTCGCGGACCTCGGCTGGCCGATGAGCGAGGACGAGGTCGTCGAGCGGTTCGTCGGACGCAGCTACGCCGACATGGCGCGGGCGATCGGCGAGCACCTGGGCCGGCCGCTGCCCGACGGCTGGGACGCGCCGTACCGGCGGTCGTACCGGGAGGCGTTCGAACGCGAACTCACGCCCGTCGACGGTGTGGTGGAGGCGCTGGACGCGCTCACCCTGCCGTCGTGCGTCGCGTCCAGCACCTCCCACGAGGGGCTGCGTCACACGCTTGGCCTGACGGGCCTGTACGAGCGGTTCGACGGACGCATCTTCAGCGCGGCGGAGGTGGCGCGGGGCAAGCCCGCACCGGACCTGTTCCTGCACGCGGCGCGCAGCCTCGGCGTCGAGCCGCGGCGGTGCGTGGTGGTGGAGGACAGCCGCTACGGAGTGGAGGCGGCGCGGGCCGCGGGGATGCGGGCGTTCGGCTACTGCGGCGGGCTGACGCCGGGGGAGTGGCTGCGCGGGGACGACACGGTCGTCTTCGACGACATGCGCGAGTTGGTGGGGCTGATACGGGGCTGAGCGCGGGTCCCCTCGGGGGGCGCGTCGCCGTCGGTGGCCGCACATCCGTGCCGGGTTTCGCGGGCCTGCTGGGGCCCGTCGCCGTCTTCGGCTGCACGTCCGTGCGGGGGTTCGCGCGCCTGTGGCGCGCTGGTGTTCCCACCCGCGCCACCCGTGCGGGTTTCGTCGTCGGGTGCGGGTCCGCTCCGCGGGGAGTCCCGTCGCCGTCTTCGGCTGCGCGTCCGTGCGGGGGTTCGCGCGCCTGTGGCGCGCTGGTGCGCGGGCGGCTCGGGGGGCGGGGGTGGGGGAAAAGGGGGAAGGTGGGCGCAGAGGCCCCGGCTCCGTGGAGGTGCGCACCATGCGTCTCACCCTGCCGTTCGACGTGCGGCCCGACCCGGGGCTGCCGGTACCGCCGTACTGGGACACGCGACTGGATCACGGGGCGGCCGCCGAGCCGCCAGGTGGCGGGGCGCGGCTGCTGGAAGCGGCCTGCGGGTACTGGGCGCGGCGCGGGCTGCCCGTGGACACGCGGCACGCGCTCGCCGCGCCCGGCGCCGAGCCGCTGCTGCTCGCGCTGCTCGCCGCGACCGACGGCGATCCCGTGCTGGCCCGCCCCGCGGCCGCCTGGCAGCAGCCGCTCGCGCGGCTGCTGCGGCGGCGCGTGCACACCGTGCCGACCCCGCCGGAGGGCGGCGGCGTCCCGGACCCGTTCGCGCTGCTGGAGACGGTGCGGCGGGCGCGGGCGGAGGGAGGGGCGCCGCGGCTGCTCGTGCTGTCCGCCGCGGACGATCCCAGCGGCACGGTCAGCCCGCCGGAGCTGCTGCACGAGACGTGCGAGGCCGCCGCGGAGGCCGGGCTGATGATCGTCTCGGACGAGACGTACTCGGACACCCTTCACCACCACGACACGGTGCTGCTCAGCCCCGCGGAGATGCTGCCCGACCACACCGTGGTGATCACCGACCTCGGCGCGACCCTGGTGCCGGTCTCCGTGCCGGCCGCGCTCGCCCGCTTCCCCGGCACCGACCACGGTGCGGCCTGGCGGGAGCGGGCGGCGGCCGCGCTCGCGGCGATGCGCGCGGCGCTGACCGGGCCCGTCGCCGCGGCCACCGGCTACGTGCTGACCGAGCCGCCCGAGGTCACCGACCACCGGGCCGCGGCGAACCGGTTGCACGCCCGGGTGGGGGCCGCCGCCTACCGCGCGGTCACCGAGGCCGGTGCGGTGTGCCGGCCGCCGAAGGCCGGGTTCCAGCTGTACCCGACCCTGAGCACGACCGGGGTGCCCGGTGCCCCCGGCACGCCCGCCATGACGGCCGAGCAGGCCGAGGAGCGGCTGAGCGCGGCGCTGGGGCGGCCGGTGCTCGGCGGCCACCGCTTCGGCGACGATCCGGCCGAGCCCCGGGTCCGGATCGACATCGGCGCGCTGCTGGGCGCGACCGAGACCGAACGGCGTACCGCGCTGACCGCCGCGGATCCGGTCTCCGCCCCGCATGTCGCCGCCGGACTCGCCGCGCTGACCTCGGCGTTCGCCGAGCTGTGCGGGCCCGGCGCGGCCACCGGACCGGCCGGCTCGGGATCGCGGGGCCGCGGGGCCTGACTTACGTTCGGAGGCAGCCGAGAGGCGGAATCACCGACTCCGGTTGGTGCCCGGGCGGCTCGGCCCGAACGAGGCCGCGCGAGCGCAGCAAGGGAGCCGTGATGACCGACCAGAGCGAACGCACCGTCGCCTCGCCCCGGCCGGCCGGCGAGCACCGCACCTGGCCGCGCTCCTTCGCCGACCGCCTGACCGACCCGCTGCCGATGCCCGGGCTGCGCGACCTCGTGCGCCTGGCCCGGGAGTGCGCGGTGCGGCCCCCCTCGTCCTCGCTCAAGGACGTCGTCAAGCTGCCGGTGGAACCGGGCCCGCTGCCCGAGGCCGCCCCCGGCACCGTGGCCGTCACGTGGGCCGGGCACGCCAGCTGGGTGCTGCGGATCGGCGGGATGACCGTCCTCACCGACCCGGTCTGGTCCCGCCGCATCCCCGGCACGCCCGCCCGGATCACCCCGGTCGGGGTGCCCTGGTCGCTGCTGCCGCGCATCGACGCGGTCGTGGTCAGCCACAACCACTACGACCACCTCGACGCGCCCACCCTCAAGCGGCTGCCGCGGGAGACCCCGTGCTTCGTGCCCGCGGGCCTCGGCACGTGGTTCCGCCGCCGCGGCTTCGAGGAGGTGACGGAGCTCGACTGGTGGGAGGCCGCGGAACTCGACGGCGTCCGCTTCGACTTCGTGCCCGCGCACCACTGGAGCCGGCGCACCCTCACCGACACCTGCCGTTCGCTGTGGGGCGGGTGGGTGCTGACCGACCGGGAGGGGCACCGCATCTACTTCGCCGGCGACACCGGTTACGGCCGCTTCTTCAAGGACATCGCGCGCGCCCACCCGGGCATCGACGTGGCACTGCTGCCGATCGGCGCGTACGCGCCGCGGTGGATGCTCGGGCCGGTGCACACCGATCCCGAGGAGGCGGTGCGGGCGTTCCAGGACCTGGGCGCCGCCGCGATGGCGCCGATGCACTGGGCGACGTTCCTGCTGTCCGGCGAGCCGCCGCTGGAGCCGCTGATGCGGCTGCGCGCGGCCTGGGCCGAGGCCGGACTGCGGCGCGCGGCCCTCTGGGACCTGCCCGTCGGCGGCTCCCGCGTCCTGCCCCGGACGGGCTGAACCCGGACGGACGCGCCCGCCGGGTTCCATGCGCGGGCCCGCCGGTCCTCACACTCCGGCCCGGAAGGGGGCGTCAGGGGTGGCCGGCGCCCGGCGCCTCCTGCGGTGGCCTGCGCAGCCGCCGCACCAGCGCGGGGCCGGCCGCGATCGCGAACGTCAGGCCCACGGCCAGCGCCACGCCCTGCCACGGCTCGGGGAACAGCGAGCCGCCGACGATTCCGATCAGCTGGTACGACGCCGCCCACGCCAGGCACGCGACGACGTCGCCGCGCACGAAGCGCCGTAGCGGCATCTCCGCGAGCAGGCAGGCCACCATCACGGGCAGCCGGCCGGCCGGTATCAGCCGCGACAGCACCAGGACCGCGGCGCCGTGCTGGTCGAGCTGCCGCTGCGACCTGGCCAGGGTCCGGTCGTCGACCCGGTCCTGCAGCCGGTGCAGCACCCGCGAGCCGCCGCGCGAGCGGACCCCGCGCAGGCCCAGCCAGTACAGCGCCACGTCGCCGAGGAACGCGGCGAGCGAGGCCACCCCGAACACCACGGCGAGCGCGACGGGTTCGGTCTGGTGGAACGCGACGACCGCGGCGCCCGACACCAGGGCGCCGGTGGGCACCACCGGCACCAGCGAGCCCAGCACCACCAGCAGGAACAGCGTCGGATAGCCGATCGCCTGCTGGGCGCCCTGCGACGGCGGGGGGTTGGCGGCGGCCGACGCCAGGAAGGCGATCACCCGGTGCTCTCCCGTCCCGCGCCCTCGACGAGCACGCTCTGGCCGTGGTCCAGCCGGTGCACCGCGACCTGCGGGGCCAGCTCGGCGGCGCGCCGGACGAACTCCTCGCCCGGCGTGTGGAACTCGTGCGGCCGGACCGCGTCCATGCCGATCGGCCAGTACGTGCCGTAGTGCACCGGCACGGCCGCACGCGGCTCCAGGCGGGCGAGCGCCTGCGCGGCGCGGCCGGCGTCCAGGTGGCCGTGGCCGAGGAACGGGCCCCAGCCGCCGACCGGGAGCAGCGCGACGTCGCACGGGCCGACGTCCGCGGCCATCGTGTCGAACAGGCCGGTGTCGCCGGCGAAGTAGGTGCGCGCCTCGCCGGACACCACGTAGCCGAGGGCCTGCACACGCTGGCGGCCGTAGGGCAGCCGCCGGCCGTCGTGGGCGGCCGGCACCGCGCGCACGGTCAGCTCACCGTGCGCGTGGGTGTCGCCCGCGGCCAGCTCGACCAGCCGCAGCCGGCCCGCCAGCCGCCGCAGCCCCGGCACCGCGGCCCGCGCACCGCGGGGCAGCAGCACCGTCGTGCCGTCGGCGAGCCCTGACAGGGACCCCAGGTGCAGGTGGTCGGCGTGCAGATGGGAGACCAGGACGACGTCGGCACGGGCCGCGGACGCCGGCGGCAGCGCGCCGCGGCGCCTGCGCAGGTGGGCCAGCCGCCGTGCGAACAGCGGGTCGGTGAGCACCCGCACGCCGGAGTCGCGCACCGTCACCGTGGCATGCCCCCACCACGTGATCTCCACCGCCACCGTGCTCGTCCCTTCCCCGGTCGGGCCGGCCGGCGCCGGTCCGTGTCGCGGTGCCTGCCCCGCCGTGCGGTCCGGGCCCGTCGGCGCAGGTCCGCGCGCCCGGCCGGGCGGCTCCTCGACGTCGAGCGTATGCCCTGCGCCGCGCGGGGCACGCGTCACCCGTATGGCAGGGTGGAGCAGTGCGTGAGCCGGGTGTGAGTCGAAGACGGGCCGCGGGTCGCAGTGCGGTGCGGACCGTCGGCAGGGTGCTCGTGGTGTGGGTGGTCGCGTCCGCGACGCTGGCCGTGCTGGCATGGCTGCTGCCGGACTTCAGGATCGAGTCGCCCAGCGGCGACAGCCCGACCCAGATCGCGGTCACCGCGGCGGTCGGGGCGGGCGCGTTCGGCGTGCTCAGCGCGCTGGTGTGGCCGCTGCTCGTGCGGGCGCTGCTGCTGGTGCCCGCACTCGTGCTGGGCGCGCTCGTCTTCTTCCTCAACGGCTCGCTGCTGCTGGTCGCGCTGCGCTTCACACCCGACGGCCGCGGCTCGGTGGCGCCCGCCACCGCCGTGGTCATCGCGGCGGTGATGTCGGCGGCCTCGTCGGCCACCAGCACCGCACTGGCCGTCCGCGACGACGCCGCGTACGGACGGCGGCTGGCCCGCCTGGCCGGCCGCCGCAGGCAGCGGGCCGGCGACCCGCCGCTGCCCGCCGGGCCCGGCACGGTCTTCCTGCAGCTCGACGGCGTCGGCCACGACGTGCTGCGCGACGCCCTCACCGGCGCCCCGCCCGCGATGCCGACCGTCGCGCGCTGGCTGGGCAGCACCCATCGGCTCGTGCCCTGGACGACCGACTGGAGCAGCCAGACGGGCGCCAGCCAGCTGGCGATCCTGCACGGCAGCAACCACGACGTGCCCGCCTTCCGCTGGTTCGAGAAGGACACCGGGCAGGTGATGGTCTGCAACCGTCCGTCCAGCGCGGCCGAACTGGAACGCAGGGCGGTCGCCCGCACCGGGTCCGCCGGGCTGCTGGCCTGCCACGGCGCGTCCCGCGGCAACCTGTTCAGCGGCGGCGCCGAGCAGTCGGCGCTGGTGATGTCGGTCGCCGCCCGCGCGGACACCTTCAGCCGGCCGCGGACCGGGTACTTCGCGTACTTCTCCGACCCCGCCCACGCCGTGCGCACCGCCGCGTCGTTCTGCACCGAGGTGGTCCGGGAGATCGCGGAGTCCACCGCGGCCCGGATGCGACGGGACCGCCCCCGCATCAAGCGCGGCGGGCTGTACCCGCTGCTGCGCGCGTTCGCCACGGTGGTGGAGCGGGACGTGGCGGTCGCGGCCGTCGTCGGCGACATGCTCGCCGGGCGCACCGCCGTCTACGCCGACCTCGTCGCCTACGATGAGGTCGCCCACCACTCCGGCCCCCACAGCCGCGACGCCCGCAAGGTGCTGGCCCGGCTGGACCGCTCGGTCCGGCTGATCGCCGACGCCGCTCGCTACGCCCCGCGGCCCTACCGCATCGTGCTGCTCTCCGACCACGGGCAGAGCGGCGGCGAGACCTTCGAGGGCGCCTACGGCCTGAGCCTGCGCGAACTGGTCCGGGTCGGGTGCGGTCTCGACGACGGCGCCCCGGACGGGGCGCGGCGCAGGAGCGGCGCCGAGGCGCGGGCAGCGGCGCGCAGCGCCCTGCGCAGGCCCGAGCGGGGCCGGCGGGCCGAGGAGGCGGAGTGCGAGGGACCGCCGTCCGAGCCGATCGTGCTCGCTTCGGGCAATCTCGGCCTGGTGGCGTTCCCCGACATCGCGGGCCGGGCCACGCTCGAGGAGCTGGAGCGCCGCTGCCCCGATCTGCTCCCCTCGCTCACCGGTCACCCCGGCATCGGGTTCGTGCTGGTGCGCAGCGCCGAGCGCGGGCCGGTGGTCCTCGGGCCGGGCGGCAGCCACGAGCTGGCCGGCGGCCGGATCACCGGCGACGACCCGCTCGCCCCCTTCGGCCCGGGAGCCGCCGCGGCGGTGCTCCGTGCGGACGCCTTCCCGCACACCGCCGACCTGATGATCAACTCGGCGTGCGACCGGCGGACCGGCACCGTGCACGCCTTCGAGGAGCAGGCCGGCTCGCACGGCGGCCTCGGCGGCCCCCAGTCGCATCCCTTTCTGCTGCACCCGGCCGAACTGCCCGTCCCCGAGGCGTCGATGACCGGCGCGGAGTCGCTGCACGCGCTGTTCACCGCGTGGCTGGCGCCGGCCGTCGCGGCGGAGGCCGACCGCGCGGCGGTGCCCGCTCCCAGCGCGGCCACCGGCGCCCGCACCCCCGCGGCACGCGCCTGACCCGGGCCGACGCGCCCGCTGCTGCACCGAACGCGCGGGCCACGCACCCTCGGCACGGGGATGCGCCTTCCGCGCGGGCACGCGGCCTACGCGCTGGCGCCGCCGTCGACCACGAGGTCGGTGCCGATGGTGAACGCCGAGGCGGGGGACGCCAGATGGAGGATCGCGGCGGCGATCTCGCCGACCGTGGCGACGCGGCCCGCAGGCAGGGAGGTGCGCATGCGCTCGGCCTTCTCCGCGGGCGTCTCGCCGGGGCGTGACGACATCGGGGTGTCCACCGGGCCGGGGCTGACGGCGTTGATCCGCACGCCGTCCGCGATGTGGTCCAGCGCCGCACCGCGCGTCAGGGCGCTCACCGCGGCCTTCGTGGCCGCGTAGGCCGTCATGCCGGGGGCTCGGCGGTGGGCACCGAGGTTGGAGCTGACGTTCACGATCGCGCCGCCGCCGTGCTCCCGCATGTGCCGGATCTCGTACGCCATCGCCAGCCACAGGCCGGTCAGATTGGTGTCGACCAGGAACCGCCAGTCGTCCTCGGTGACATCGGCGACCGGGCCGGGCGCTATGGCGGCGCCCACGGTGTTGACCGCTACGTGCAGTCCGCCGAAGCGCCCGGCCGTCTCGGCGACCAGCCGTTCCATGTCGGCCGCCTGCGTGACGTCCGCGGTGAGGGCGGCCGCCCTGCCGCCGTCCGCCTCGATCAGGGCGACGGTCCCGGCCAGCGTGTCGGCGGTGCGCCCGGCGACGGCGACCCTGGCGCCCGCCGCGGCGAAGGCCCGGGCGGTCGCCCGCCCGATACCGCTGCCGCCGCCGGTCACCAGCGCCACCCGGCCGTCAAAAATGTCCAGCATGTCCGTGTCCTCCGTGATGCGGTGCGGTCTGTTTATTGGATCGATCGTTCTGTTATGAGGTCGTGAGAGGACGTGTCGCCGGTGTGCGGCGTGCGGCGCGAAGAACGCGAGGCTGCCGAGGTCCGGAGAGGTCCCGAGGGGTTCGGCGCGATCAGTCCAGGAGTGCCAGGGCCTGCTCGGCCGCGTCCCGTGCGCGGTCCTGGTCGCCACCGGCCTTGCCGACGACGCGGATGCCCTGCAGCAGCACCAGCAGCATGCGGGCCAGCAGGCGCGGATCGCGGCCGGCGGGCAGTTCGCCCTGCGCGCGGGCGCGCAGCAGTGCGGCGGTCAGGCCGGCCTCCAGGTGGTCCCAACTCGCCTCGACGCGTCGGGCGGCCGCCGGGTCGTGCGGCGCCAGCTCCACGGCGGTGTTGGTGACGAAGCAGCCGCGGCGCACGTCGTCGGCGGCGGCCTCGGCGGCGAACCGCCGGACGAGCGCGCGGACCGCGGGCAGCGCGGGGCCGGGCTGGGACAGCTCGTCCAGCAGTGCGGGATCGCGCGTCTCGCCGTAGCTCCGGAGTGCCCGCAGGTAGAGCTGGTGCTTGCTGCCGAAGGTGGCGTAGATGCTCGCGCGGGCAATTCCCAGGTGCTCCACGAGGTCCGCCATCGACGTGGCCTCGTACCCGCGCCGCCAGAAGAGCTCCATGGCCGCCTGGAGCGCGGTCGCCGGGTCGAATTCCTTGGTCCTGGCCATGGGGTGACTCTAGGGCGTACGAGAATGATCGGTCAAGAAAGAGGGGAGTCGTCAACTCAAGGTTGACGATCCTGATTCGTCAACTTACGGTTGACGCATGACGCAGAATCCTCAACCCCAGCAGCGTCCGGTCCGCCTGGACGACCTCATCGACTTCGTGAAGCAGCAGCAGCCGGAAGGCGACCCGCTCCAGGACCTGGAGCGAGCGGTGACCGTGGCCGGCCACCTCGGCGACGTCGCCGACCACCTCATCGGCCACTTCGTCGACCAGGCCCGGCGGGCCGGCGCGTCCTGGACCGACATCGGGCAGCACATGGGCGTCAGCAAGCAGGCCGCCCAGAAGCGCTTCGTGCCCAAGATCCCCGAGGACGTCGACCTCTTCGACGCCGCCAGCTTCAACCGGTTCACGCCGCGCGCCCGCACGGCCGTCGTCGACGCCCAGGAGGCGGCCCGCACCGCCCGCCACGCGGCGATCGAGCCCGAGCACCTGCTGCTCGGCCTGGTGGGCCAGCCCGAGACGGTCGCCACCAAGGTGTTCGAGGCGCTGGACGCCGACGCCGAGGTGATCCGCGCCGAGGTCGGCACGCCCGGCACCGAGAGCGAACCGGTGGTCGGCAACATCCCGTTCAGCCCGGCCGCGAAGAAGACGCTCCAGCTCGTCCTCCGCGAGGCGCTGCGCCTGGGCCACAACTACATCGGCACCGAGCACATCCTGCTCGGCGTCCTCAGCGACGACCAGGAGCCCAGCGCGCAGGCACTCGCCGGGCTCGGCGTCACCCACGACGAGGTCGAACGGCAGGTCGTCGCCATGCTCGCGGAGATCACCGGCCGGCCGCCGTTCGGGCAGTGACGGCGTCCCCGACCGGAACGTCCCGGCCCATGGAGGTGGGCGTCCGCCCACCGGGTCTCTCCGGGGCGCGGCGTCCGCCCCTCAGGCCTCCTTGCGCAGCGCCAGCAGCCGGTACACCGGGTCGGCGCGCGGCACGTCGGGGTCCGGGAGCAGCTCCAGCTCCCGGGCCAGCACGGCCGACTCGGCCTCCGTCATGGTCAGCGCCGACGTGAAGTAGCCGCGTGCCACGCGCTGCGCGGCGTCGGCGGGTGCCAGGCCCTGGCCGTGGCCGGTGAAACGGGCCTCGCCGGCCCGCCGCAGCCCGTGCTCGCCGGCCACCGCGAGCACCCGCGACGCCGCGTCGTGGGCCCGCGTGACCCGGTAGGGCGCCATCAGCGCGGCCACGTCGCTCTCGACGTCGTGGCCCGCGTCCTTGTCGACCGTCGTCACGAACACCCCGCCGGGGCGCAGGACCCGGGCGCACTCGGCGATGACCGCCGGTGCGTCCGGCAGCAGGTGAAGCAGCCACACCGCGCTCACCGCGTCCAGCGAGGCGTCGGCGAACGGCAGTCCCCGGCTGTCGCCGATCACGAGGGTCGGGCCGACCCGGCCCGCCGCGACCCGGGCCATGCCGGGCGAGGCGTCGACCCCGAACACGCGCAGGCCGGGCCGCGTCATCAGCCCGGTGACCAGGCCCGTGCCGCAGCCCACGTCCAGAAGCGTCGCGGCCCGTTCGGGAACGAGCGCGAGCACCGCCCGGGCGGCGGACCGTGCACGGGGAACGCCGCCGCGGGTCGCGTCGTAACGCGCCGCCTCCAGGTCGTAGTCCAGCATGTGGGACATGCTAGGGGTCACGGGTGAACAGCAGTTCACCCGGGACCTTTCGTCCTGGTTACGCGCATGCCGCCGTGCGGCCCCGTGCGACGGTCCGCCCCCGCGCGGCCGGCCGGCAGGCGGCCCCGGCCCCCGGGTCCCCCGGTCCACCCCCCGCGCCGCGCCGCGCCGCGCGGAGCGCCGGGCCCGCGGGGCGGCCGGCGCGGGACCTCGTGCTCCGGGCGTGCGCCCCTCGGCGCCCCAACTGGTGGCGCGAAGCCGGTACTTCGGCTGCCGGGGGGCCGGGGGAGCCGATAGCCTCGGCTGCGGTTTCGGCACGAGGGGGGCGGTCCGATGGCAGGCCGGGACGACGGGGCGGCGGCGACCGGGACCAGGAGAGCCGCGCCCACGGCGACCGGGACGGGGAGCGGCGGCATGCCGTCCGCCGTACCGCGGCAGGGGCGTGCGCTCAGGGACCTGGAGCTGCGGCCGTTCCCGCGGATCAGCGCGGACAGCCCGGCCGCGCAGCGCGAGGCGCTGGCACGGCTGCGTGCCTGGGCCGAGCAGAGCGCCGAGGACGCCATGGACTGGTACCTGCGCGACAAGCGGCGCAAGCGCCTCGGTTCGCGGCTGCTGCAGGGGCTGGCGATCGGCTTCGCCGTGGCCGGTACGGCGGTGCCGCTCGGTACGGCCGCGGCGGGCGGCTCCGGCCAGGGCTGGGGCTACGTCCTGCTGGCGGCGGCCGCCGGCTGCAAGGCCTTCGACCACTTCTTCGGCCTCTCCTCCACCTGGATGCGGGACATCGGCGTCGCGCACGCGCTGCGCGCCGAACTCAACGCCGTCCGGCTGGAATGGGCCGCGGACGTGCTGCGCGCCGGACCGGCCGGAGCCGTCGCCGAGCCCGGGCAGCCCCTGGAACCGGAGGAGGTGGAGCGGCAGTTGGCGCTCATCGCCCGCCTGGTGACGGCCGTACGGTCGCACGTCGAGTCGGAGACCGCCGAGTGGCAGGCCGAGTTCAGCGCCTCCACCCGCCAACTCCACGATCAGGGCGGCGCCCTGCCGGCCGCCGAACGTACCCCGGGGGCATGATGGGCCGCCTGCTGACCGTCCTCCTCCACGACGGCACCGAGCACGACATCGACCTCGACGCCCCGGAGACCACGTCGATGGCGGAGCTGGCCCGGCGCTTCGCCGTGCGCTGGGGCGAGCCGCCGGCGGCCGCGGCGGACGACCCGGCCGACGGCGACGATCCGGGCCAGGCCGGCGGGCAGGTCGTCCGGCTCGGCATGGCCACCGTGACGCTCAACGCCCTGCCGCCCGCACCCCGGAACGGCGGCAGCGACCGCGTGCTCCCGCAGGGTGCGGAGCCCGGCGCCGCGGCGGTCGCGGAGCCCGGGGACGAGGCCGGCGCGGAACCCCTGACACCGCTGTTCACGGCCCGCGGACCGCTGCCCGCTTCCATGACGCTCGGGGACTCCCCGCTGCGCGACGGGGTGCGCGTCGGCTTCGGCGTGGTGCCGCCCGACGACGAACCCGCGGCCGGCGACTACGAACTGCGGATCGTGGCCGGACCCGGCGCCGGCACCATCCACACCTTCACCCGCAAGGAGATGCGCAAGACCGGGGAACTGCTGGCCGGCCGCGCCGAGACCGCCGGCTGGGACATGCTGATGTTCGCCGGAGCCACGCGGCCCAGCCTGTCCACCGACCGCAAGAAGTTCGCGGTGATCGACGGCGAGCCCGTCAAGATGTCCAGCTGGGCCCGCGAGTGGCCGGACGGCACGATGCTCACGATGGGCAACCTCTGCCTGGAGTTCTGCGAGGTGCCCAAAGCCGGGACGAGCACCACCGGAATGGGCGTCGCCGGCACCACGGTGTTCGACCTCTCGCACGAACACACGCCGCGCCCCGCGTCGCGGCCCTTCGTCGACCGCGTTCCCGTCCGCTGGTACAACCGCCCGTCCACCCGGCGGAGGATGGCCGCGGAGAGCGCCCGCCGGGCGGAGCGCCTGCCGCTGGTCCAGGCCGCCGCGCAGTCCCGGCAGGCGCTGCCGGACGCCGCCGAGGTGCTGTCGCTGGTGACCCGCCGCAGCAACCGCGTCTGGGAACGCGACCCGCGGTCCCGCGCGTTCCTGACGCTGCGCTGCGGTCTCGACATCGAGGTGCCGCCGCGCGACTGGGACGGCACCAACCGCCTGGTCACCGCGCACGGCGGCGTCGCCACGGCCCCCGTCGGCGACGTCACGCCGGTCGCGGAGCTGCCGCTGCGGGAGCTGGGCGCGATCGGGCTCGTCGGCTCCGGCGGGCTGCCGCGGCGGATCGCCGCGTGGTTCGCCGCCCAGGTCGCGGCGCTGCACCGCCCGCACGACGTGGTGGTGCGGGTGCTCACCGACAAGGAGTCGGCGGGGGAGTGGCGCTGGCTGCGCTGGCTGCCGCGCTCCGCCACCCCGCTCGACGTCGACGAACCGCCGCGGGTCCTCGCCCAGCTCGACCGGCGGGGCGGCCGCGCGGCGCTCAAGGCGTTCGAGGAGATGGTCGAGGAACGGGACGGGACGTGGCACGGGCCGGGCCGGGGCGCCCCCGAGGTGCTGCTGATCGTGGAGTGCCCGCGGTCCGGGCCCACCGACGCGATGACCCGGCTGGTGCGCAAGGGCCCGCAGGTCGGCGTGCACGTCGTGTGGGTGGCCGAGGACCCGGAGCACCTGCCGCCGGAGTGCCGGACCGTCGTCCTGGCCGACGACACCGGGATGGGACAGGTCCGCACACCGGACGGCCGGTCGTGGCCCGTGCTCCTCGACCTGGTGCCCTGGCCGTACTTCGAGCGCCTGGCGCGGTCACTGGCGCCGCTGCGCGACAAGGACGCGGAGGACCGCAGGCGGGCGCTGCGGCAGAGCGCGCTGACCGAGATCCTCGACCTGGACGCGGTGTCCGCCGACCGGATCGCCGAGCAGTGGCGTGCGGTGCCGCACACCACGTCGGTGCCGGTGGGCCTGGGAACCCGCGGGCCGTACAGCATCGACCTGCGCAGGGACGGCCCGCACGCGCTGGTCTCCGGTGCGCTCGGCTCCGGCAAGTCGGAGTTCCTGCTGACCTGGGTGGCGTCGCTGGCCGTGGCGAACCGCCCCGACGAGCTGACGGTCGTCCTCATGGACCACAAGGGCGGCGGCCCGGAGATCAGCCGGCTCGCCGAACTTCCGCACGTGACCGCGCTGCTCACCGACTTCGACGCCCGGCAGAGCGCCCGCATCATCATCCGGCTGGGCCTGCTGCTGCGCTCCCGGGGGCGCGCGCTGGCCTCCGCGGAGGTCAAGGACCTGGAGGCCTACCAGGACCGGCGCCGCAGGAACCCCCGCCTCCCGCCGATGCCGCGGCTGGTGTTCGTCGTCGACGAGTTCGCCGCGCTCTCGCGCGAGGCCCCCGACCTGGTGAACGGCCTGCTCGACACGGCGCGGCGCGGCCGCAGCCTCGGGATCCACCTGGTGCTGGCCACCCAGCAGGCCGGCCGGGTGGCGACCGGGGACGTGCTGGTCAACACCAACCTGCGGATCGGGCTGCGTGCCGCCCAGGAGCAGGAGAGCCTGCAGATCCTCGGTTCCGCGGACGCCGCGCACATCGGCCGCTCCACCCCGGGGCGGGCCTTCGTGCGGGCCGGTTCCGGCCGGCTCGACGAGGTCCAGCTCGCCCAGGTCAGTGCGGCCGGCGGGCTCGGGGCACCGCGGATCGAGGTCCGCGAGATGGGCCCGAGCGGTGAACTTCCGCCGCACCGCGGGCGGTTGGAGGGACTGGACTTCGGCAGCCCGCTCGACGCCCTCGTGACGGCGGTGCAGGACGCGACGGCCGCCCTCGGCATCGAGGTGCCCGCCGGGCCGCTGCCGCCGCCGCTCGCCGAGACCGTCACCCTCGCCGAGGTGCGGCCGCCCGACGCGTGGGGCTCCGACGTGCCGCCGGTCGCCTACGGGATCCAGGACGTGCCGGACGAACCCGCCCGGCAGTGCGCGGTGTTCGACCTGGCGCGCACCGGCTCGCTGTCCGTGGCGGGGACCCGCGGCAGCGGCAGGTCGCAGTTCCTGCGGACCTTCGCGGCCGCCGTCGCCCGCCAGAACAGCACCGCGGACGTCCACCTCTACGGCATCGACTGCGGCGACGGCGGCCTGCTGGCGCTCGCCGGACTGCCGCACTGCGGCGTGGTCGTCACCCCCCGCCGCCCCGACCTGATCAGCCGGCTCCTCGGCCGGCTCACCGCGACGGTCTTCCTGCGCAAGGAGATCCTGGCCACCGGCGGCTTCCGGGACGTGGCCGCGCAGCGCCAGGCCATGCCCGCGGACCAGCGGCTGCCCTACCTGGTGGTGCTGCTGGACCGCTGGGAGGCGTTCGCGGCCCTGGACGCCGACCACACCGACTTCGCCGCCGAGCTGACCGGCCTGCTCCGCGAGGGGCCGGGCGTCGGCGTGCGGGTCGTCGTCACCGGCGAACGCGCCCTGCTGACACGGCCGATGACATCGCGCTTCCAGGAGCAGTTGGCCCTCGGCCTCGCCTCCGAGGACGACTACCTCCTCGCGGGGATCAACCCGCGTCTGGTGCCCGCGAGCATCACCCCCGGCCGGGCCTTCCACGCCGACAGCTTCACCGAGACCCAGGTCGCGCTGCTCGACGGCGACCCCACCCGGCGCGGGCAGGCGGACGCGCTCGGCACGCTCGCCACCCGGCTCCGCGAGCGGGACGCCGGCGTCCCCGAGTCGCGGCGGCCGTTCCGGATCGAGGACGCGCCCAGGGCCGCCGACCAGTTCCGGGTCGGCGCGGGCAAGGGCCGCCCGGTGGGCCGCGAGGACGTGCTGGCCTGGCTGCGCGACCGCTGCGGCACCGGTGCCTCCACCGCGCTGCTCGGACCGCGCCGGGCCGGGAAGACCTGGGTGCTGGAGGAGTTGCAGCGCCGGCTGCAGGCCGACGGGTTCCGCGCGGTGCACAAGCTGGTGGTGCCCGAGCCCAACTCGTCGGTGGAGAGCCCCGACGCGCTGGCGTCGATCCTGCTGCGCGACCTGCGCGGCACGGCCCACCCCGCCGAGGCCCTGCTGGACAAGGCGTCGTCGGGCACCGGCGCCGACCGGCTGGTGTTCCTGCTCGACGAGGTCGGCCGGCTCGCCAGCTACGGGCCCGCCGCCGTCTCGTGGCTGCGCGACCTCGGGCAGGCCGGTGCCTGGCTGATGTACACGGGCACGGAGAAGGACTGGCTGTCCGTCGTGCGCTGGGCGCTGACCCTGCCCGGGTCCAGCTTCGGCAACGACATCGGCCGCCGGGCCCTGGGCCCCCTGGACCGCGACGCCGCCCTGGACTTCCTGACCGGCACCGCCGCGAACCTCGGTGTGAACCTGGGCCGCGACACCGCCGCCACCCGCATCGTGGACCTCGTCGGCACCTGGCCGTTCTACCTGCAGGCCGTCGGCGACGGCGTGGTGCGCGCCGTGCAGGCCAACGACCTGCAGCCGCTGAACAGCCCGGCGGCGCTGCAGGCCCTCGTCGACCGGCGGCTGCTGGACGACTGGGCCCACCACTTCCAGTCGCGCTGGGCGGAGATCGGCGCGGCCGGCCGGGCCGCGCTGCTGGCCCGGCCCGGCGAGCAGCCGCGCGACGCGTCCCCGACGCAGCGGCAGGACCTGCGCGAGGTGGGCCTGCTGCTGCCCGGCGAACGGTGGTCCGACGACCCGCCCTTCCTCGCCTGGATCGCCAGGAACGAGATCTCGCTGCGTGACGAGGAGTTACCTGCATGACGGTGTTCTCGGCCAGCCGGTCGTACCAGCGCGAGCTGGACATCAGGCTCGTCGACGGGTTGCCCGTGCCCGGCTGGGTCGACCGGCTGGTCCGCGGGCAGGCGCCGAACAGTCCCGCCTGGCTGGTGGTGATGCCGCGCAGAGCGGGGAAGAGCTGGCTGGCCAAGGGCATCGCCCACGCGCGCGCCGAGGGCAGCACGCTCCTGGTCGACCTGCGGTTCCCCGCCCAGGTCCGCAAGCGCTGCCTGGACGGGCTGACCGGCGGGCCCACCCCGCTGCCGCTGACGCAGGGGCAGATGCTCATCGTGGACGAGCCGGCGCTCGGCGCCCGCGCGACCGATCCCGCCGTGCTGGCCGAGGGCCTCGTCCAGGCCAAGGAGCAGGGCGCGGTGCCGGTGGTGTTCGCGACTCCGGCCGAACACGCCCTGCTGGCCCGGCACCTGGGCCCCGACGTGCCCAAGGACGTGCTGCGGCCGCCGCTCCTCGACGCGGCCGAGCAGGCCAGGATGGCGGCGCGCGCGCCGGAGTGGGCGCCGGCCCTGACGGAGCTCGTCCGGGAGCGGGAGCCGTCCTGGCTGACGACCCCGTACCTGCTCGAACTCGCCCTGGGAATGGGCGAGGAGATGCCCGGCCTGCGCGACCGCCCGGAGGAGCTGCTGGCCGCGGCGGCCCAGCACGCGCTGCACGACCACCAGTACGTCGAGCAGTGGTTCCACGACGGGCTCGGCGCCCCGCACCGCGCGGCCCTGCGCGCCGGACGCTGGCGGGCGGCCGGCCTGGAGGTGCCCGAGGGCACCGGCGAACTGCGCGGCGAGGAACGGCTCGCCGACGACCCGGTGCTGGCCCGGCACCTGCCCGAGGTGCTGCGCGTCCACCACGTGTCCGACCTCCACCACGGCGGCCGGCTCAACGCCAACGTCGACGCCAAGGACGGCAGCGCGGCCGGCCGGAAGATCGCCGCGATCGCCGGCGCCGGCACCCCGATGGACAGCTACCTCGACCACGTACGCCAGTTGCGCGCGCACGGCCGCGCCCCGCACCTGGTGGTCGTCACCGGCGACCTGGTCAACCGGCCGCACGACGCGTACGGGGCGCTGGCCCGGGACTGGCTGGCGGAACTGGCCGGGCTGCTCGCCCCGCACCAGGACCTGGCCGCGGACGATCCGCGGATCGTGCTGGTCGGCGGCAACCACGACGTGTCGTGGGACCTGGCGCTCGACCCCTCACCGCAGCGCAGGCACGCGTGGTTCGCGGACCACTTCGCCGGCTACCCGCATCCCGACCTGCACCTCGGAGACCCGGCGGCGCGCAGGCTGTACGTCTCCTACCCCGCGGTCGGGCTGCGGTTCGCGCTGCTGGGGAGCGCGGAGTCCGGCGGGGAGGCGGCCCGCGACGAGGACCGGGAGCGGCTGCGGGCCGCACAGGAGGCGTACCTGGCCGCCGCCGACGACGAGCGGCGCGACGAGGACGCGGTGGCCGCCGTGGTGCACGACTTCGAGCGGGTGGACCCGGGGGTGGTGGCCCGCGGCGTGCTGGACCGCCTGGCCGCACAGCCCGGCTATGTCACCGTCGCGGCCCTGCACCACCCGCTGTCGCCGGTGCCCGCGGTGGAGGTCGCCCCGTACTCCGGCGTCGTCAACGCCGGGCAGGCCAAGCGGGCGCTGGCCGGGTCCGGCACCGCGCTGATCCTGCACGGGCACACGCACCTGGCGTTCGGCGCCGCCGAGCGTTTGCTGGGGGCGGAGCCGCCGTGGACCATGCGGATCGCCGGGGCGCCGGCCCTGGCCAGCAGCGAGACCGACGAACGCAACGGCTACAACGAGCTGTTCGTGGCCCGCGAGGGCGGCGCGCACGCACTGGCGCTGCGGACCCTGCGGTTCGACGGCGGCCAGTGGGCGGCCGGGCCCGCGTACGCGTTCCGGCCCGGCGGCGCGGACGAGCTGCCGCTGGCCGACCTGTGTGCCGAGGAGCCCTGAGCACCGCCTTCCACGCGGGGGCGGGCGTCAGGGCCCGTACAGGGCCTCGATCTCCCGGGCGTACACGGTCTCGATGACCCGCCGCTTCAGCTTCATCGACGGGGTCAGCGTGCCGCGCTCCTCGGAGAACTGCGCGGCCAGTATCCGGAACGTGCGGATCGACTCCGCCTGCGAGACCAGCGTGTTGGCGGCCACCACCGCCCGCCGGATCTCCTGCTCCAGCTCGGTGTCGTGGACCAGGTCGACCGCGGACAGCTGCGGCTTGCCGCGCATCGTCAGCCAGTGCGTGACCGCGTCCGGGTCGAGGGTGACCAGTGCGGCCACGTAGGGGCGGTTGTTGCCGACCGCCACGCACTGGGCGACCAGCGGATGCCCCCGGACCTTGTCCTCAAGGGCCACCGGCGACACGCTCTTGCCGCCGCTGGTCACCAGGATCTCCTTCTTGCGCCCGGTGATGGTCAGGTAGCCGTCGTCGTCGAGCGTGCCGATGTCCCCGGTGGCCAGCCAGCCCTCGCGGAGCACTTCCTCGGTGGCCTTCTCGTTGTTGAGGTAGCCGCCGAAGACCTGGCCGCCGTGCAGCCAGATCTCGCCGTCCTCGGCGATCAGCACCGTGGTGCCCGGCACCGGCTGGCCGACGGTCCCGAACCGGGTCTGCTCCGGCGGGTTCGCGGTGGCCGCGGCGGACGTCTCCGTGAGCCCGTAGCCCTCGTAGATGGTGACGCCCGCGCCGGCGAAGAACAGCCCCAGCCGGCGCTCCATCGCCGAGCCGCCGGAGATGCCGTGCCTGACCCGCCCGCCGAGCGCGTCCCGCACCTTGCTGTAGACGAGCTTGTCGTAGATCTGGTGCTGCATCCGCAGGCCCGCGCTCGGGCCGGGGCCCAGGCCGAACGCCTTGGACTCGACGGCCTCCGCGTAGCGCACCGCGATCTCCACGGCCTTCTCGAACGGGCCGAGTTTGCCGCCCAGTTCGGCCTTGCGGCGGGCGGCCTGGAAGACCTTCTCGAAGACGTACGGCACGGCCAGCACGAACGTCGGCCGGAACGCGGCGAGATCGGGTATCAGCTCGGCGGCGGCCATGCTCGGCTGGTGGCCGAGCCGGATGCGGTGCCGGATGCAGGCCACCTCCACCATGCGCCCGAAGACGTGGGCGAGCGGCAGGAACAGCAGCGTGGACGGCACCTCGTTGGGCTTGTTGGCGAACACCGGCTCCCAGCGGGCCACCACGTTGTCGCACTCCGCCATGAAGTTGGCGTGGGTGAGCACGCAGCCCTTGGGCCGGCCGGTGGTGCCCGAGGTGTAGATGATCGTGGCGATCGCGTCCGGGGTCACCGCGAGGCGGTGGCGCTCCACCACGTCGTCGCCGAGCAGCCGCCCGGCGTGCGTCAGTTCGGCCACGCAGTCGGAGTCGAGCTGCCACAGGCGGGTCAGCCGCGGCAGTTCGTCGACGGTGGCGCCGATCGTCATCGCGTGGTCCTCGTGCTCGACGATCGCCGCGACCGCGCCGGAGTCGTGCAGCATCCACCGCACCTGGTCCGACGAGGACGTGGGGTAGATCGGCACGGACTGCGCGCCGATCGCCCACAGGGCGAAGTCGAAGAGCGTCCACTCGTAGCGGGTGCGGCTCATGAGCGCGACGCGGTCGCCGAATCTGATGCCCTCCGCGAGCAGACCCTTGGCGACGGCGACGACCTGGTCGCGGAACTCGACGGCGGTCACGTCGAGCCATCCGCCCTGGCCGTCCGCACGCCCGAGCACCACATGGCCGGGGTGGCTCTGGGCGTTGCCGAAGACGGCATCCGCCAAGCCTCCCGCCTGCGGCGTGGTGACCAACGGGGGGACGGTGTACTGGCGCAACGGTTGTTCTCCTAGGACCGCACGGTGCGGGCCCGTAAGCTACCCGATCCTCACAGGAAGCGGGAGAGCCGAGACGCGGGCCGCTCGAATCGGTATATGCCCAGGTCGGCGCATGGTTACGCATGAGTAGGGGGAACGCGGTCGGCCCTGGCCAGCCCGCTGGGGGCGCCCGGCGGGGGTGATCTCCACCAAATCTGCCCGGGCCGGTCACGGTCGCTCCATCCTCTCGGACCCCACCTGTCCCCTTCGCCCCACCCGTCCCGCGCTCGAACGGGCATCCGGAGGGGGTCCGCGAGGGCCCTTCCGGGCCGTTTGCGCGCCCGCACGGACGGATCACAGAGAGCGGTGCAACCGGTCCCCGCCTGCCAGGATCGCGGCCGCGAGCGCGTCCGCGGCGGGCTGGGCCGGGGACCGCCGGCGGCCGTGCAGCAGCACGAAGTCCACGCCGCCGAGTTCGGGCAGCGCGGCCGCCCGCGCGGGCAGCCGGACCAGTCCCGCCGGGATCAGTCCCTGCGCATGGGCCATCACGCCGAGGCCGGCGCGGGCCGCGGCGACCAGGCCGCTGAGCGAGGCGCTGGTGCACGCCACCCGCCAGCTGCGGCCGTGGCGCTCCAGCACGTCCAGCGCGCGGGCCCGGGTGATGCCCGGCGCCGGGAAGGCGATCAGCGGAACCGGCCGCTGCGGGTCCAGCCGCAGCCGCTCGCTGCCGATCCACACCAGCTTGTCCCGCCACACCAGCCGGCCCGGACCGTCGGCGCCGTACCGTTTGGCCAGGCACAGGTCGAGCTGCCCGGCCGCCAGCCGCTGGTGCAGGGTGCCGGACAGCTCCACGGTCAACTCCAGCTCCACCTCGGGGTGTTCGCGGCGGAAACCCTCCAGGATCTCCGGCAGGCGGGTCAGCACGAAGTCCTCTGAGACGCCGAACCGCACCCGGCCGCGCGGCCGGGTCCCGGTGAAGAAGCCGGCGGCCCGCTCGTTGGCCTCCAGGATCGTGCGGGCGAAGCCGAGCATCGCCTCCCCGTCCTCGGTGAGGTCCACGCTGTGGGTGTCCCGCGCGAACAGCCGCACGCCCGCGGCCTCCTCCAGCCGCCGCACGTGCTGGCTGACCGTGGACTGCCGCAGGCCCAGCCGGTGGGCGGCCTGGGTGAAACTCAGCGTCTGGGCGACGGTCAGGAAGCTGCGCAACTGCACCGGGTCGAACACGCCGCCAGCCTAGCCGGTCATCGCGCATCGTGATGGCAGTCAGTGCGGCCAGCGCCTTTCCCGATCACCGTGCCGCGCGCATGCTGGAGCCGTGCCCCGTCCCCGCGCGCTCCTCGCCCGCCTGCCCGTCGACCCGTACATCGCGGCCCTGCTGGGCACCGTGCTGCTCGCCGCGCTGCTGCCGGCCACGGGCGGCGGCGCGCACGTCGCCGGCACGGCCGCGAACGGCGCCGTCGCCCTGCTGTTCTTCCTGTACGGGACACGGCTGTCGACCCGCGAGGCGATGGACGGCCTCCGCCACTGGCGGCTGCACCTGACCGTCCTCGCCGCCACGTTCGCGGTGTTCCCCCTGCTGGGCCTGGCCGCCCGCGGCCTCGTGCCGTACGTGCTCTCCCCGCAGCTGTACACCGGGTTCCTGTTCCTGTGCCTGCTGCCGTCCACGATCCAGTCGTCGATCGCGTTCACCTCGATCGCCCGCGGCAACGTCGCCGCCGCGGTGTGCGCCGGCTCCTTCTCCAGCCTGGCCGGCATCGTCGTCACCCCGCTGCTGGCGGCCCTGGTGATCGGCGGCAGCGCCGGCATCGACGGCCACGCCGTGATCGGCATCGCCGCGCAGCTGCTCGCGCCGTTCCTCGCCGGGCAGCTCCTGCGCCGCTGGACCGCCCCGCGCCTGGCCCGGCACCGGCGGCTGCTCGGATACGTCGACCGCGGCTCGATCCTGCTCGTGGTCTACGCCGCCTTCAGTGCCGGCATGGCCGAGGGCATCTGGCACCAGGTGTCCCTGCCGCGGCTGGCCGGCCTGCTCGCCGCCGAGGCCCTGCTGCTCGCCGCCATGCTCACCCTCACCGGGTTCGGCGCCCGCCGTCTGGGCTTCGGCCGCGCCGACCGGATCACCATCGTGTTCGCCGGCTCGAAGAAGAGCCTCGCCTCCGGACTGCCCATGGCCGCGGTGCTGTTCGGCGCCCACGCGGGACTCGCGGTGCTGCCGCTGATGCTCTTCCACCAGATGCAGCTGATGGTCTGCGCGGTGCTCGCCAAGCGCTGGGCGCGGCAACCACCGCCCCCGATAGCGTGGCCCGATGACCGAGACAACGATGCCGCCGGCCGGCGGGAGCCGGGACAGGCAGCGCGACCTGCGCCCGCCTGAGTCGGCGGACGGCGAGAAGCGCACCCTGCTCACCTTCCTCGACTACCTGCGCGAGTCGGTGGTCCGGAAGACCGAGGGCGTCCCCGACGACGCCGCGGACACGCCGCTCGTGCCGTCGGGCACCAGCCTGTTCTGGCTGCTGAGGCACCTGACCGCGGTCGAGCTCAACTGGTTCGTGTGGGCCTACGAGGGCCACGACGGGCCCCCGTGGGAGGACGAGCCGCAGTCCGGCGGCGAGACCCGCGAACAGCTGGTCGCCGCCTACAGCGACGCGATCGCCCGCGCCAACGCCGTCATCGAGGCGTGCGACGACCTGGAGCGGCCCGGCGCGCGCTCGCTGCGCAGCACCCCGCCGCCCACCATGCGCTGGGTGCTGGTCCACATGATCGAGGAGACCGGGCGGCACGCCGGCCACGCCGACATCCTGCGCGAGCTGCACGACGGGTCCGTCGGACGCTGACCGCCCGCGAACCGGCTCGGGCCGGGGCGCGGGCCCCGGCCGCCGTTCCGGCCGCGGTCCCGGCGCTCACAGCCGGACCGCGGCCACCAGCAGCACCGCCGCCGACCACGACGTGAAGAGGCCGTAGGCGAACAGCTCCCTGCCGCGGTCGCCGAACCGCAGCTGACGGGTCAGCACCCAGCCGAAGAACAGGACCTCGGCGGCCGCGCCCGCGACCCCCAGGGCCGGGTGCCAGATGCCGGCCAGCAGCGCCACCGTGGCGAGCGTGTGCCCCGCGCCCACCACCGGCGGCACCCAGCGGCGGCGCCCCTCCACCAGCCCGAGCCGGGTCAGGCCGTCCAGGCGTTCCACGCCCGGCCCGAACCGGGTCAGTGCGGCGATCGCGGACGGGACGACCTCCAGGAGCAGCAGGGCGGTCAGGACGGCACTCAGGGCGAACACGCAGGGCTCCCGCAGGGTTTGGCACGGCCGGCCGCCGGCGGCGTTGCCCGCCGGGGGATTCGGACGTCAGTGTGCCTGTTCGGCCGCCCGTGCGAAACGGTCCGCGCCCGCGTACACGTTCATGGAGTCGCCCCGCAGGAATCCCACCAGCGTCAGACCCGACTCCGCCGCCAGGTCGACGGCCAGCGAGGACGGCGCGGACACCGCGGCCAGCACCTGGATGCCGGCCATCACCGCCTTCTGCACCAGCTCGAAGGAGGCCCGCCCCGAGACCATGAGGATCAGGTCGTGCAGCGGCAGCCGGCCCTCGGTCAGCGCGCGGCCCACCAGCTTGTCCACCGCGTTGTGCCGGCCCACGTCCTCGCGCACGTCGACCAGGTCGCCGTCGCCGGTGAACAGGGCCGCCGCGTGCAGCCCGCCGGTGCGGTCGAAGACCTCCTGCGCGGCCCGCAGCCGGTCGGGCAGGGCGGCGAGCAACTCCGGGGTCAGCCGCGGCGCCAGCGGGTCGCCGGGCGGCATGCGGGTCGCGGTGCGCACCGCGTCCAGGCTCGCCTTCCCGCACAGCCCGCAGGAGGAGGAGGTGTAGACGTTGCGTTCCAGCGCGATGTCCGGCAGCGGCACGCCGGGCGCGAGCGTCACGTCCACGACGTTGTAGGTGTTGCCGCCGTCGGCGGTGGCGCCCGCGCAGTACACGACGTTGGCGACCTCGTCGGCGGAGGCCAGCACGCCCTCGCTCACCAGGAACCCCGTGGCGAGCGCGAAGTCGTCGCCGGGCGTGCGCATGGTGATCGCCAGCGGCCGGCCGTTGAGCCGAATCTCCATCGGCTCCTCGGCCACCAGCGTGTCCGCGCGGTACCCCGTGGCGCCGTTCCTGATGCGCAGTACCCGGCGCCGTTCGGTGACCCGTCCCATGCCCATCAGTCCCGTCGCTGTGCCCGTCCGGCCCGCGGTGTCCGCCCTTCGGGCGCGCTCGGCCCCTTCGTGCAGGGTGTCATAGGGTGAAGCCGGCAGCGCATGGGAGCACCACGGACCGACCAGGATGGCAGACCGAGATGAACGACCAGCCGACCGCCGAGAACACTCTGGTGGGCGACGAGGCCGCACTGGAGCAGCTGCGGGCCCTGCGCGGCAGCATCGACAACCTCGACGCGGCACTGGTCCACCTGCTGGCGGAGCGCTTCAAGTGCACCCAGCAGGTCGGTGAGCTCAAGGCCGCCCACCACCTCCCGCCCGCCGACCCGGCCCGGGAGGCCGACCAGATCGCGCGGCTGCGGCGGCTTGCCACGGACGCCCGGCTGGACCCCGCGTTCGCCGAGAAGTTCCTGAACTTCATCATCGACGAGGTGGTCCGCCACCACCGTGCGATCGCCGCCCGACCGCGGCAGGACGGGCCCGCGGCCTGACGCCTCCCGCGAGCCTCCGCTGCCGCAGGCCCGGAACGCCCGGACCCGGCGGCCTCGCGACACCGCCGGCCGTGAGCCGGGCCCGGAACGCCCGGCGACCGCTCCCGCAACCGCGGGCGGACCTCCGCGTTGATCCCGTAGGGACCGCACGCGGCGACGCCACGGACACGAGGAGCGACCGATGAAGCTGACGATCTTCGCCGCCACCGGAGGCATCGGCACGCACCTGCTGGAGCAGGCCCTCACCGCCGGCCACGACGTCACCGCCGTGGCCCGGCACCCCGCCCACCTCACCCGGGACGTGCCGTCGGTGGCCGCCGACCTGGCCGCACCGGACCCGGCCGCGCTGCGGACGGCGGTCGAGGGCGCGGACGCGGTGCTGTCCGCGCTCGGCCCCCGCTCCCGCGCCGACATCGGCATCACGGCCGCCGGCACCCGCGCGATCACCGCGGCGATGCAGGCCGCGGGCGTGCGGCGGATCGTCGTGGTCAGCGCGGCGCCGGTCTCCGTCACGCCGTCCCCGGGCCGCCCCAACCCGCCCCGCCACGACCCCGGGGAGGCCCCGCTCACGCGCTACGTGGCCACGCCGCTGGTGCGGCGGGTGTTCGGCCGGCAGTACGCGGACCTGGCCGTCATGGAGGACGTGCTGCGCGACAGCGGGCTGGACTGGACCGCGGTCCGCCCGCCCCGGCTCACCGGCAGGCCGCTCAGCGGCGCCTACCGCACCGCCTACGGGTGCAACGTCAGGGGCGGCATGACGGTCGCCCGTGCCGACGTGGCCCACTGCATGCTGCGCGCGCTGGAGGACCCGGGCATGATCCGGAGGGCCGTCGGGATCGCCGACTAGGCGTGACCGCGGCGCCCCAGGCGGGCCCGCCGGCAGGCCGCGGCGGGGCCCGCCTGCGGCGTTCCCGCCCGCGCGCAATGGAGGTGAGGAGCACTCCGAATCCTTGGTATCGTTGTTCCTGTCACCGCGACCACGCAGGTCGCGGCGTCGTACCCGGTCCGGGTGGCGGAATGGCAGACGCGCTAGCTTGAGGTGCTAGTGCCCTTATTGGGCGTGGGGGTTCAAGTCCCCCCTCGGACACTCTGTGTACATGATCGGTGTCGACCCCTCGGGTCGGCACCGTTTTTTCGTTCCCGGCCCCGCGCGTGCCCGGGGCCGCGTCCCGCCCGCGGGAAAAGGAATGGGAAGGCCGCCGCGGGTGGGGCAGACTCCCCGGCATGAAGCCCCCCGAGACCGCGGACGCCGCGGCGAGCCCCCGGATCACGCGGGTCAACCCGCACAGCCTGCATCCGACGCCCGGCTACCACCACATCACCGTGGTGGAGGCCGGCCGGACCGCCTACCTGGCGGGGCAGTGCCCGCTCGACGCCGCGGGGAACCTCGTCGGGCCCGGCGACCACGAGGCGCAGGCCCGGCGGGTCGCCGCCAACAGCCTGATCGCGCTGGCCGCGGTCGGCGCCCGTCCGGAGGACGTCGTGCGGTCGGTCGTCTACGTGGCGAGCGACAGCACCCAAGTGCTCGGCCTCGTCTGGAAGGCCCTCAACTCCACCGATCTCGGGCCCGCGTTCAGCACCGCGAGCACGCTGCTGGGTGTGACCCGGCTCGGATTCACCGGCCAGCTCGTGGAGTTGGACCTCACCGCCGCGCTCCCGGCCCGCACACCCCGCCTAGGCTGACGGGCATGACGGACACTCCCGAACTGCTGGTCGAGGCGGACGGCGAGCCCGCGACCGCCGACGCCCTGGGCGCCGTGCTCACCGGGTACGGCCACTTCACCGCGATGCAGGTCAGGGACGGGCGGGTGCGCGGCCTGCGCTTCCACCTCGCCCGGCTCGACGGCGCCACCCGGGAGCTGTTCGGCACCGCGCTGGACGGCGCGCGGGTGCGCGCCGCCGTCACGCACGCGCTGTCCTCCTCCGGCCGCACCGACGCCTCCGTGCGCGTCCACGTCTACCAGCCGGACGACGGCGGGGGCGCGCCGGTGACGCTCGTGGTCAGCGTCCGGCCGCCGGGACACGCGCCGGCCGGCCCGATGCGCGTGAAGTCGGTGCCGTATCAGCGTCCGGCCGCGCACCTGAAGCACCTCGGCGGCTTCGGGCAGGGCTACCACCTGCGGCGGGTGGCGGCCGAGGGGTTCGGCGAGGCACTGCTCACCGGTCCGGGCGGCGAGATCGCCGAGGGCGCGGTCACCAACATCGGCTTCGTGGCCGGCAGCACCGTCGTGTGGCCCACCGCGCCGCACCTGCGCGGTGTGACGCTCCAGGTGCTGGAGGAACTCCTCGACGCTGCCGGGGTTCCGCAGATCCGGCGGCCGCTGCGGCTCGCCGACGTCCCGGGGTACGACGGCGCCTTCCTCGCCAACTCGCGCGGCACGTCGCCGATCTCGCTCATCGACGACGTGCCGTTTCCCGCGGACGCGGAACTCCTCGCCAAGATCAGCGAGTTGTACGCGTCCGCACCGTGGGACACGATCTGACGGTCCGGGCGCCGGCGTGCTGAGCGCGGCCCGGCGGGGTCAGCGCCCGCGGGCCGCCGTCAGGTCGGCCACCACCGGGCGGTGGTCGGACGCCTCGGTCACCGGCACGGCCGCGCCGCGCACGCCGACACCGTGCGAGACCAGCACGTAGTCGATGCGCTCCGCGGGGACCCCGGCCGGGTAGGTCAGGCCCGGGTCGCCCGGGTGCGTGACGGCCCACGCGTCGGTCAGGCGGTCCAGCAGCGGGGCGAGCTCCGGGGCGTTCGGAGTGGCGTTGAGATCGCCCATCAGGACCTGCTGCTCGCCGTGGTCCTCGTCGAGGATCCTCAGGGTGTCGGCGACCTGCAGGCGCCGCACCGACGGGTCCGCGCGGTAGTCCAGGTGCGTGCCGTAGACGTGCACGAGGGCGCCGCCGATCTCGGTGACGATCTCCGGGAAGCCGGGCGCGGGCGCCGGCACCGGGTTCGCCACCTGCGTGGAGAGCCGGGTCAGCTGGTGGTTGACGGCGGACAGGATCGGGTGGCGGGACAGCAGCGCGACGCCGAACTCCTCGCGGGGCGCCCCGGCCTGCGGCGGGTCGAGGCTGTAGATCGGCGCGAAGAACACCCGCATGCCGGTCGCGCGGGCGATCCGCGTGGCCTCGTCCTGCCAGTCGCTTCGGGCGCCCCAGTGCACGTCGACCTCTTCGAGGGCGACGACGTCGGGGTGCTGCGCGGCGATCGCGGCGGAGGTCCTGGCGATGTCGAAGACGCCGTCCTCGCCGGATCCCGCACGGATGTTGAACGTCATCGCGCGGACCGCGACCGGCGGCGGTGCCGCCTCGGTGGCCTGGTCCTGCGCGGCGGCCGGCAGGGCGGCGGCCGCGCAGAGCAGGGCGGTGGAGCAGAACAGGACAGCGGACCGCCTGCGGCGGTTTCCGGCACGCATGGGGAACCTCCTGGTTATCGGGGCGCGGCGACGCGACCGCAGCGGCCCGCCGCCGTAACGGCGATCACGCTAGCGGCCCCACCCCGCTCAGGGAACCTTCTGCCGCGAAGAACCGATCAGATGAAACTTTCCGCCAAACTCTCCGTCAACCTGGGCGGGCGCGGGTGTGAACCGCGGGTCAGGGGAGGGCGTCCGGTGCCGTCGGACGGGCTGCCGACACCACCGTGTGCGGCGCGTCGTGCGACAGCGGCGGCCGGCCGCCCGCCACCGTGACCGCCCGCGCCCCCGCCAGGCACCCCGCGTCGAGCGCCGCCGCCAGGTCCGCGCCCGCGAGACGGGCGGCCAGCAGGGCCCCGGTGAACGCGTCGCCCGCGCCCGTACTGTCCACCGCCGCCGCCCGCGGGGCAGCGGACCGCACCGTGACCGCACCGGCCTCGGCGGCCAGCGCGCCGCCGGCGCCCAGCGTCACCACGACGGTGCCGCCGCCGATCCGGGCGCTCAACTCCGCAGCCGCGGCCGCCGGTTCGTCCCGCCCGGACAGCAGCGCCGCCTCCGCCGCGTTCGGCAGCAGCAGGTCCACCCCGCGCACCGCGTCGAGGAACGCCTCCGTCCCGAGGCCGCGCAGGAAGCCCGCGGAGGCCGGGTCGACGCTCACCGGAATCCCGCGGGCCAGCGCCGCCTTGCGTACCGCGGTCGCCAACTCCCGCCCGGGAGCGCAGAAGAACAGGTACCCCGACAGGTGGACCCGTCCGACGGCGCCGCCGCCGGCGTGCCCACCGGGACTGCCGTCCAGCAGGTCCTCGTCCCAGTCCTCCGGGCCCAGCCGGAACGCGGCCCCGGAGTCGGTGACGAGCGTCCGCTCGGCCGCCGCGTCGACCAGCGCCACCACGACCGCGGTCGGCAGCTCCGGGTCGACCCGCAGCGCCGGCTCGACACCGGCGGCCAGCAGCGCGGCGCGGTGCCAGTCCGCGGAGTCCGCGCCCGCCCTGGCCAGCAGGCGGACCCTCGCCCCGCAACGCGCCGCCCAGCACGCGACGTTGGCGCCCGCGCCGCCCGGCAGCACCGCGATACGGGCCGCGGTGTCGGTGTGCGGCGCGAGCGGCTCCGCGTGGCGGGCCACCACGTCGGTGACCACGTCGCCGACCACCAGCAGGCCGGGCGCCCCGCCCGCCGCGCCCGGCACGCCGTTCGCGGCCGCCGCGGCCGTCACGGCGGTCATGCCGCGCGGCGCGACCACTGCACGGCGACCGCCGCCGCCAGTTCCACGTTGCCGCGCACCGCGGCGAGGTTCGCCTCCAGCGAGGCGCCCGCGGTGTGCTCGGTGAGATACGCCAGCAGGAACGGCGTGACGGCCTGGCCCGCGACCCCGTCCCGCTCCGCGGCGGACAGCGCCTCGGCGAGCACCCGGTCGTGCAACTCCGGGTCCAACTGCCGCTCGGGCGCCACCGGGTTGGCCACCACCAGCGCCGACTCCGGGCCGCCCAGGGCATCCTGCGCGGCCATGGCCGCGGCGACCTCCTCGGGCGTGCCCACCGTCCAGTCGACCGGCTCGCCGGAGTCGGTGAGGTAGAAACCGGGGAAGCGGCCGGTGCCGTAGCCCAGGACGCCGACGCCGAGCGTCTCCAGGCGCTGCAGGGTCGCCGGGACGTCGAGGATCGACTTCACGCCCGCGCACACCACGGTGATGCGGGTCCTGGCCAGCAGGCCCAGGTCCGCGGACTCGTCCTGCACGGTGGTCCAGCCGCGGTGCACCCCGCCCAGGCCGCCCGTGCCGAACACCCGGATGCCGGCCCGCGCGGCGAGGAACGCGGTGCCCGACACGGTCGTCGCACCGCTCGCGCCCGACGCGACGGCCGGCGCCAGGTCGCGGAACCCCAGCTTGCGCAGCCCGGGATCCTCCGCGACCCGCTCCACCTGGTCCTTGTCCAGACCGATCCGCGGCACGCCGTCGAGGACGGCCACGGTGGCCGGGACCGCGCCCGCGTCCCGCACGATCCGCTCCAGCTCCCGCGCGACCTGGAGGTTGCGCGGCCGGGGCAGGCCGTGGGAGATGATCGTGGACTCCAGCGCCACCACGGGCGCGCGGCGGGCCACCGCGTCCGCCACCTCGGGGGAGAGGGCGAAGGCGGCGGCCGGGACGGATCCGTCAGAGTTCATGGCCCTTACCTGGCACGCCGCGGCCCTCCCCAAACCTCGGGAGAGCCGCGGCGGGACAGGCGTGGCCGGGTGGCCGCGGCGCAGGCGGGTCGGCCGCGGTGTGGCGGCCGTGACGGGTCGGCCGTGGCGGGACCGCCCCGCCGCCGGTCGCCGCTCAGAGCAGCACCGGGTCCACCTCCCTCAGCACTCCGTCCTCGATCCGCAGCCACCGGGTGATGCCCAGCGACCGCAGGAACGGCACGTCGTGACCGGCGACCACCAGCGCGCCCTCGTACGAGGCGAGCGCCGAGGCCAGCGACCGCACCGACGCCATGTCCAGGTTGTTCGTCGGCTCGTCCAGCAGGAGCAGTTGCGGCGCCGGCTCGGCCAGCATCAGCGCGGCCAGCGTCGCCCGGAAGCGCTCCCCACCGGACAGCGAGCCGGTCGGCTGGTCGGCCCGCGCGCCCCGGAACAGGAACCGGGCCAGCCGGGCCCGGACCGCGTTCTCCGTCGCCGACGGTGCGAACGCCGCCACGTTCTCCGCGACCGTCGCCTCAGGGTCCAGCACGTCGAGGCGCTGCGGCAGATGGCGGACCGGGACGTGCACCACCATCTCGCCTTCCGCCAGGGCGATCTCGCCGGTCAGCGTCCGCAGCAGCGTCGACTTGCCGGCGCCGTTGCGGCCGAGCAGCGCGATCCGCTCGGGTCCGCGCACGTCCAGGTCGACGTGCGTGCCGTGGCGGAGCCGCGCGCGCTCCACGGTGAGCACGGTCCGGCCCGCGGGCAGCGCCGTGTGCGGCAGGTCGACGCGGATCTCGTCGTCGTCCCTGACCGCCAGCTCCGCCTCGCCCAGGCGCTCCCTGGCCTCGGCGAGACGGTCGGCCTGCACCTGCCGGTGCTTGCCCGCGGACACCTCGGCCGAGCGCTTGCGCAGCTTCATCACCGCCCGCGGCTCCCGCTTGATCTCGTACATCTTCTGCCCGTACCGCACCCGGCGGGCCAACTTGACCTGAGCCTCGACCAGTTCGCGCTTCTGCCGCTTGACGTCGGCCTCCGCGGCGCGGACCGCCCGCTCCGCGGCGTCCTGCTCGACGGCCAGCGCCTCCTCGTACGCCGACAGGTTGCCGCCGTACCAGAGCACCTCGCCGTCGCGCAGGTCGGCGATCTGGTCGACGTGCTCCAGCAGTTCGCGGTCGTGGCTGACCACGATCAGCAGTCCGCGCCAGGACGCGATCGCCGCGTGCAGCCTGCGCCGGGCGCGCAGGTCCAGGTTGTTCGTCGGCTCGTCGAGCAGCAGCACGTCGGGCCGGCGCAGCAGCAGCGCGGCCAGCCGCAGCAGCACCGACTCCCCGCCGGACACCTCGCCGACGGTGCGGTCCAGGCCGATGCGCTCCAGGCCGAGCGCGTCGAGGGTGGCGCGGGCGCGCTCCTCGACGTCCCAGTCGTCGCCGACCGCCGCGAAGTGCTCCTCGCCGGTGTCGCCGGCCTCGATCGCGTGCAGCGCGGCCCGGGCCCCGGCGATGCCGAGCGCCTGGTCCACCCGCAGCCGGGTGTCGAGAGCGGCGTCCTGCGGCAGGTAGCCGATCTCGCCCGACACCTTCACGGAGCCGGAGCCGGGGGCGAGTTCACCGGCGATCAGCTTCAACAGGGTCGATTTTCCGGCTCCGTTGAGGCCGATCAGGCCGGTGCGGCCGGGTGCGGCCGCCCACTGGAGGCGGTCGAAGACGGCGGTGCCGTCGGGCCATCCGAAGGTCAGCTGCGCGCAGACGACGGAGGCAGGGGTGAATGACATGAAGGTCTCCCGGGTCGCTGGGTGGTGGGCAGAGCGACGGAACGGGACACCGGTGTGTGTGCGGGGGAGGGGCGGAGGCGGGCTCGCCGACGCGAGGACACCGCTGTGAAGTTCCGCCCCTGGCCTGCTCGGACGTCGAGGTCGCACACACGTACCTGGGCGGCGTCACGCGTTTCTCACGCGGACGCGGCGCTCGGGCATCGGTGACCCGGGACCTCAGACGTACAACGGCCTACTCCTGTCGGACGGCAACACGGCCTTCGGGGAAGGACGGTACGGGGGCGCGGGCAGGCGGGCAACGGGATTTCCGCCGTGCCCGGTTCCCCGATCCCCGCTCTCCGCCTGCCGTGCCGCACTCCGGCGCGGGGCCCGTGCCCGTGTGCGGATCACCTCTGTACGGCGATCGGGCCGCGTGAGACGCTGCGGCCGTGACGAGTCAGGCGGCGGGTGCCGCACCCAAGGACACCGTGCCGTCGGCGTTCCGGTTCGCGACGGAACTGGTCGCCTGGGTGGCCACTCCCTGGTGGTTGTCGCACACCTCCTGGGTCCTGGCCGCACTGTCACTGGTCGTGCTGATCGGGTTGCCCGCCGTGTTCGCCACGCCCGGCGACAAGGCGCAGGTGATCGTCGCGGTGCCCGGCTGGGCGACGGTGCTGATGGTCCTCCTCGAGGTGGCCGCCGCGGTCGTCTCCGCCTGGGCCCTGTGGCCGGTGTGGGCCGCGGCGTGCGTTTCGGCGCTCGCGGCCGTGACCTTGGTCACGGAGGACCCGCGGCGGCGCCGGCTGCTCACCCCGCGGTAGGCCGCGGGAACGGCGCGGCGAGGGATCCCGGCACTGCCGGCGTCCGGCCACGCCCCGCGTCGTACGGCGGGAAAGGCCAGGTGGCAGGGGGTGAGCCGGGCCGGGAGTGCCGAAGTCGCGGAAATCGATTTGGCGTCAGGGTGAACACCCCCTAAAGTGGAGTTCACCGACGCGGGGTGGAGCAGCTCGGTAGCTCGCTGGGCTCATAACCCAGAGGTCGCAGGTTCAAATCCTGTCCCCGCTACTGCACGACGAGGCCCGGCACCATGTGCCGGGCCTCGTCGCGTTCTCGCACGGGTGTCATCGCCGCTGCGTGGGCCGTCGCCGACTCTCCACCGGGCGGTACGGCGGGATGCCGCGCCCCGGCTGCCAGTGGGCCCCCTGCCGCATGTGCCGGATCACCACGACCACGTCCACCAGCGCCACCGCGGCGATGGCCGCGACGAACGCCGCCCAGCCCGGCTGGCCGGCCAGCGCGAAGCCGACCGCGGCCGCCACGCCCCACACCACCCCCAGCAGCGCGAGCACCAGCCGCAGCCGCAGCGGACTGCGGGCCTGGACGGGCTCCGATCCGGTCCTGGGCATCCCTGTCATCTCCCTACCCCCAGCATCCCCCCGATCCGGCCCTCCGGGACCGCCGGACGGCCCTGAATCCGGCCCCTTTCCGGCGCCGCGGACGCCCCGCGCGGCCGTCGCCGCCCACCCGCTCCCGTCCTCCGGTCCGGGCCCCGCCCGGCCGCCGGAAAATGCCGGGCGCCGGAGGGAACACGGCGCGTAGGGTCCCTCACCATGACTGCGCTCGTGCGGGACTACCGCGCCGGCGACGCCGAAGCCGTCGTCGCACTGCTGTACGCGAACGCCCCCTACCGGGTCATGACGCCGCGAGGACTGCACACCCAGGTCGTCGACTCCCCGGCCCGCCAGCACTACCGGCTGCTGGTCGCCGAGGACGGGCACGGGCGGATCGCCGGATACGTGCGTGCCGCCCTGTTCGCCGACACCAGTGACCCCGGACTGTCCTTCACCAGCCTCGTCGTCGACGAAGGCGACCGCGGCAACGGCGTCGGCAGCGCGCTGCTGGCCGCCGCCGAGGAGCACCTGGCCGCCGTCGGCGCGCACACCGTGTACGCCTGGGCCTTCGACGACCCCGCAGCCCACGGTTTCGCCGCCCGGCACGGCTACCACCGCGGCCGCTCCGCGAACTACCTGCGGCTGGACCTCGCCGAGAGCGGTCCGCTCCCCGAACCGCCCGCCCTTCCGTCCGGTGTGCGGCTGCGGCCCGCCGCCGAGTGGGCCGACGACCTGCCCGCCCTGCACGAGGCCGACCAGGAGTGCTTCGTCGGCGAGCCCGGCGACGTGACGCCCGACGCCATCACCTTCCAGGACTGGCGCACCACGATCTGGGACCGGCCCGACTTCGACCAGCAGCTGAGCACCGTGGCCGTGGTCGACGGCGCCGTCGCCGGGCTGCTCCTCGTGGAGACCGACGACCGCGGCCGGTACTGGTCCAGCGGCACCGCCGTGCACCCCGCGCACCGCGGCCGCGGGCTCGCCCGGGCCGCCAAGGCCCACTCCCTGCACCTGGCCCGCGCCCGCGGCCTGCATGAGGCGTACACCAGCAACGACGGGGGCAACGCGCCGATGCTCGCCGTGAACCGATGGCTCGGCTACCAGCCGTCCGCGACCGAATGGCGGTACATCCGTGAGCTCACCGACCGGGCATGACCTGTCCTGGAGCGACGGCGACTGGCTCAACCCGCCCGCCGGCGCCCGCGAGGACGGCTCCCACCTGCTCGTCACCACCCGCCAGGACACGGACTTCTGGCGCACCACGAGTTACGGCTTCGTGCACGACGACGGCCACGCCCTGCTGTTCCCCTTCCCGGCCGGCACCGCCGTGGAGGTCTCCTTCGTCGCGGACTTCGACGAGGTCTTCGACCAGGCCGGCGCCCTGGTGCGGGTGGACCCCGGCACCTGGATCAAGGCGGGCGTCGAACTGTCCGACGGCGTACCTCAGTTGGGCGCCGTCGTCACCCACGGCACGTCGGACTGGTCGCTCGCGCCGGTACCCGGGTGGGCCGGACGCGAGGTCACCGTCCGCGTCAGCCGGGCGGGCGACGCGGTGACCGTACGGGCGCGCTGCGACGGCGAACCCTGGCGCATGATCCGGCTCGCCTGGCTGGACCCGGCGGCGCAGGCGTCAGCCGGACCGTTCTGCTGCTCCCCGCAGCGCGCCGGGCTCCAGGTCCGCTTCACCCGGCTGACCGCCGGGCCCGCGGACACCGCCCTGCACTCCTGAGCCCGGGGGCCGCCGGACCGCGGCGCCAGCGGCCGACCAGCCCAGCCCAGCCGCCGACCAGGCCAGCCCAGCCCAGCCCAACGGAGCTCAGCCCGGCTCGGCGCCTGCGCGGCTCAACCCTGCGCCGTAGCGCGCAGTTCCGCGTCGAGCATCCGCGACCACTGGCGGACGATCCGCCCCCGCCGCGCCGAGTCGTCGCTGAGCAGGTTCGCCAGGCCCAGCCCGCGCGCCATGTCCAGGATGCCCTGGACGGTCTCCCGCACCCCCGGCCTGCCCTCGTCCGCGCCGAGGACGTCGACCGCCAGCCGGTGCGCCTCCCGCCCGATCCGGGACTCCAGCGCGGTCACCCGGGGGCGCAGCGCCTCCTCCTCCCCGGCGGCCACCCACAGGTGCAGGGCCGCGCGGAACAGCGGCCCGGTGTGCACTGCCACCAGCATGTCCACCACCGCGTAGGTGCGGTCAGGGCCTTCGCGCGGCAGGGCCCGCGCCCGCTCACGGACCGCCGTCAGCCACTGCTCCGCCACGTGCGCGATCGCCGCGGTGAACAGCTCCTCGCGGGTGCGGAAGTGGTGCTGCGCCGCGCCACGCGACACCCCGGCCCGGGTGCACACCACCGCCACCGTGCTGCCGGACCAGCCGTGTTCGGCGAGGCACGCCACCGCGGCCTCCAGGATGCGCTGCCGGGTGGCCCGGCTGCGGTCCTGCTTGGGCGCCCGCTCGGTCACAGCGCCCATGGCGGATCCCGCCGTTCGAGCAGCGCCCGCACGCCCTCGGCCGCGTCCGGCGAGGCGAACAGCCGGGCACTGTGGCGGCACAGCTCGTCCGCGTCGGCGTCGAGCCGGCGCAGGAACGCCGCCGTGGTCAGCTCCTTCGACGCCGCGAGCCCCTGCGGGGAGGCCGCGCGCATCCCGTCCAGGATGCCGTCGAGCGCCTCGTCCCAGGCCGTGACCAGACCGATCCGCACCGCCTCCGCGGTGTCGAACCGCTCGCCGGTGATGATCCAGCGGGCCGCCGCCCGCCGGTCGGCCCGGGCCAGCACCGGGAGGGAGGCGACCGAGGGGGCCAGCCCGAGCCGGCTCTCGCTGAACGCGTAGGAACCCGCCGCGGTCGCCACCGAGATGTCGCAGGCCGCCAGGAGCCCCAGCCCGCCGGCCCGCACATGTCCGTCGACCCGTGCGACCACCGGCTTGGGCAGCATCGCGATCTGCCGCATCAGGTCCACCAGCAGTTGCGGCCCCTTCCCCGCACCGCCCCCCTTGAGGTCCGCGCCCGCGCAGAACGCCGGCCCGGTGTGGGTCAGCAGCAGCGCCCGCACCCCGTTGTCGGCGCCGGCCTCGTCGAGCGCCGCACCCAACTCCGCGACGAGGTCGGCGGACAGGGCGTTGCGGTTGCCCGGCGAGTCGAGGGTGAGCACGGCGACACCGCGGTCGGTGTGCCGCCGCACCAGCGGCGTTGTGGTCACTGCGGGCTCCTGGTGTGTGGATGCGGGTCGGGACAGGGTTCGGCTTCGTGCGGACCGGAGCCGGGCCCCAACGGTCGCTCGGATCGGACGGAGACCGGCCGGGGCGGGCGGGAAGGGCCAGACCGCCGGGACGAACGCGGCCCCGCTCAGTAGGACTTGGGCAGGCCGAGGGTGTAGTGGGAGACGAAGTTGAGGATCATCTCCCGGCTCACCGGGGCTATTCGGCCCACCCGGGACGCCGTCAGCATCGACGCCAGACCGTACTCCGACGTCAGCCCGTTGCCGCCGAGGGTGTGCACCGCCTGGTCGACGGCCTTGGCGCCCGCCTCCGCCGCGGCGTACTTCGCCATGTTCGCCGCCTCGCCCGCCCCCATGTCGTCGCCCGCGTCGTAGAGGTACGCGGCCTTCTGCATCATCAGCCGCGCCAGCTCCAGCTCGATGTGGGCCTGCGCCAGCGGATGGGCGATGGCCTGGTGGGAGCCGATCGGCGACGTCCAGACCTGCCGCGTCCGCGCGTAGTCGACCGCGGTGGCGAGCGCGTAGCGGCCCATCCCCACGGAGAACGCGGCGGTCATGATGCGCTCCGGGTTGAGCCCGGCGAACAGCTGCAGCAGGCCCGCGTCCTCGTCGCCCACCAGCGCCTCGGCCGGCAGCGCCACGTCGTCCAGGAACACCTGGAACTGCTTCTCCGGCGCCGACAGTTCCATGTCGATCTGCCGGAACTCGAAGCCCGGGGTGTCCCGTTCGACGATGAACAGGCAGGGCTTGAGCTTCCCGGTCCTCGCGTCCTCGGTCCGGCCCACGATCAGCGTGGCGTCGGCGATGTCGACACCGGAGATGAACACCTTCCGGCCGGTCAGCAGCCAGCCGCCGGTCTGGGGGTCGCGCCGGGCGGTGGTCGTGATCCGGTGCGAGTTGGAACCGGCGTCGGGCTCGGTGATGCCGAACGCCATCCGCAGCGAGCCGTCGGCGATGCCGGGCAGCCAGCGCTGCTTCTGCGCGTCGGTGCCGAAGCGCGCGATGACCGTCCCGCAGATCGCGGGGGAGACGATGAGCAGCAGCAGAGGGCAGCCCGCCGCCCCCAGCTCCTCCAGCACGATGGACAGTTCGCTGATGCCGCTGCCCCCGCCGCCGTACTCCTCCGGGATGTTGACCCCCAGATAGCCGAGCCGGCCGGCCTCCTGCCACAGGTCGTCGGTGTGTTTGCCGGCGCGCACGGTCGCCGTGAAGTAGTCGCGCCCGTAGCGGCTGCCGAGCGAGCGCACGGCCTCGCGCAGTGCGCGCCGCTCCTCGCTCTCCAGCATGGCGCTGTCGAAGGTGCTGCGGACGGTGGTCATGGTCCCGTTTCCTCCTTGACGACGGCGAGTACGGCTCCGAGTTCGACCTGGCGGCCGACCTCGGCGGTGAGTTCGGTGAGGGTCCCCGCGGCGGGCGCGGCGATCACGTGTTCCATCTTCATCGCCTCGAGCCACAGCAGCGGGGCGCCGGCGGTGACGCGGTCGCCGGCGGTGAATTCACCTATCCGGACGACGGTTCCGGGCATCGGCGCACGCAGCGACCCCGGCGCGGTGCGTTCCCCGGGCGGGGTGAACCGGGGGAGCGCGGTCAGTGCCGTGCACACGAAGGGCGAATCCACGAACACCCGTTCGGCGTAGGCGGCCACCGAGAAGGGGTGCCGGACGCCCGCGATCTCCAGGACGACGCGGTCCGGAGCTGCGCTCACCAGCGTGACGCCGGGGAAGTCCGGGGCGGTCAGGCCGTCGCGGTCCAGGCGGTAGCGGACGTCGTGGACGGCTCCCGTGGCCTCGGCGCGGAAACGCTTCAGCTGCGGTTGCGAGGGAACGTTCCGCCAGCCGCCGAGCCGGATCGGGACGGCAGCGACCGCCGTTCCGTCCGTAGGGGAGTCGGTGGGGGAGAGGCCGGGAGCCCGCCGGCCCGAGGCCGCCGGGCCGGACGTGCCCGGGCCGGAAGCTGCCGCGCCCGGGGCGGCCGACCCGCCGGCCGTCCGCGCCGCCGCGTCGGCGAGGGCCGCCGCCAGCGCGGCGAGCGCCGTCCGGTCCTGAGCCGGGGCCTCCGGGGCCGCCGCGGTGCCGTCCACGAAGGAGGACGTCGCGCCGGTGTCCGCGGCGGTGCCGGTGCCGGTGACCGTGCCGCTGGCCGTGCTGGTGCTGGTCCCGCCGTCCGCGTGCGCCGATGCGCCGGTGCCCACGCCCAGTTCGGCGGAGTGGCGCTCCAGGAAGGCCGTGTCCAGCCGGGCCGCCGCGAACTCCGGGTGCCGCAGCGCCCGGACGAGCAGATCGCGGTTGGTGCGCGGCCCGTGCAGCCGGGTGCGCTCGAGGGCACCTGCCAGCCGGCGGACCGCCTCGGCCCGGGTCGGCGCCCAGGCGATGACCTTGGCCAGCATCGGGTCGTAGTGCACGCCGATCGTGTCGCCGCCCGCCACGCCCGCGTCCAGCCGCAGACCCGTCTCCCGCCCCGGGGGAACCGCGAACTCCGCGTCCACGCCCGGTACGTCGAGCAGGTGCAGCGGCCCGGGCTGCGGCTGCCATCCGCGCGCCGGGTCCTCCGCGTACAGCCGCGCCTCGATCGCGTGGCCGCGTGGCCGCGGCGGCTCCGGCGGCAGTGCGGCGCCCTCGGCGACGCGGATCTGCCACGCGACGAGATCGAGTCCGGTGACGCACTCCGTCACCGGATGCTCCACCTGCAGGCGGGTGTTCATCTCCAGGAAGTACGGCCGGCCGTCGCGCGCGACCAGGAACTCCACGGTGCCCGCGCCGGTGTAGCCGATGGAGCGGGCAGCCCGCCCTGCCGCCTCGTGCAGGACCTCGCGCACGTCCTCCGGCAGCGCGGGGGCCGGGGTCTCCTCGATCACCTTCTGGTGCCGCCGCTGCAGCGAGCAGTCGCGCTCGCCGAGCACCCACACCGTGCCGTGCGTGTCCGCGAGGACCTGCACCTCGACGTGCCGGGCGCCTTCCGCATACGGCTCCAGGAAGACCTCGCCGTCGCCGAACGCCGAGCACGCCTCGGCCTCGGCGGCCGCCAACTCCGCCGGGAGCCGGTCGAGTTCGCGGACGACGCGCATGCCGCGGCCACCACCGCCCGAGGCGGCCTTCACCAGCAGCGGCAGGTCGTCCGCGGTCACCGCGGCCGGGTCCAGGCGGCCGAACAGCGGGACGCCCGCGGCCGCCATCAGTTCCTTCGCGCGTGTCTTCGAGCCCATCGCGGCGACCGCGCCCGGCGCCGGCCCGATCCATGTCAGGCCCGCCTCCTGCACGGCACGGGCGAACTCCGCGCTCTCCGAGAGGAATCCGTACCCCGGGTGGACCGCGTCCGCCCCCGCGGCCAGTGCCGCGGCCACCAGCAGGTCGGCGCGCAGGTACGTGTCGGCGGGCGCGTCGCCCGGCAGGCGCACCGCCGCGTCGGCCTCGCGGACGTGCGGTGCCCGCTCGTCGGCGTCGGAGTGCACGGCGACCGTCGTGATGCCGAGGTCGCGGCAGGTGCGGAAGACGCGCCGGGCGATCTCGCCGCGGTTGGCCACCAGCACCGAACGGATCGTCCTCCGGGCGGCGTCCGGCCGCTCGGGTACGTCGGGCGTGCCCGTGCCATCGGGTTTGCGCCGCTCGCCCGGCGCCGCTGCTGTCGCTGCCATCCCTTGCCCGCCCCTCACATCCGGAAGACGCCGAAGCCGCCGCGCGCGCCCTCGACGGGCGCGCCGTGCACCGCGGACAGGCACAGGCCGAGCACCGTGCGGGTGTCCCGCGGGTCGATCACGCCGTCGTCGTACAGCCGCCCCGACAGGAACATCGGCAGCGACTCCGCCTCGATCTGCTGTTCCACCATCGCGCGCAGTGCCGCGTCCGCGTCCTCGTCGTAGGGGTGCCCCTTGGCCAGCGCGGACTGGCGGGCCACGATCGACAGCACTCCGGCGAGCTGGGCCGGGCCCATCACCGCCGACTTCGCGCTCGGCCACGAGAACAGGAACCGCGGCTCGTAGGCACGGCCGCACATGCCGTAGTGGCCGGCGCCGTAACTGGCGCCCATCAGCACGGAGATGTGCGGGACCTTCGAGTTGGAGACGGCGTTGATCATCATCGAGCCGTGCTTGATGATGCCGCCCTGCTCGTACTCGCGGCCCACCATGTAGCCGGTGGTGTTGTGCAGGAACAGCAGCGGAATGTCACGCTGGTTGGCCAACTGGATGAACTGCGCGGCCTTCTGGGACTCCGCGCTGAACAGGACGCCCTGCGCGTTGGCGAGGACACCCACCGGGTACCCGTGGATCTCGGCCCAGCCGGTGGCCAGGCTCGGGCCGTAGAGCGGCTTGAACTCGTCGAACTCCGAGCCGTCCGAGATCCGCGCGATCACCTCACGCGGATCGAACGGCGTGCGCAGGTCGCCCGGCACGATGCCGAGCAGGTCGTCCTCGTCGAACAGCGGCGGGCGCGGGGCGGGGCGCGGCGCCGGGCCGATCTTGCGCCAGTTGAGGCGGGCCACGACGCGGCGGGCGGTGCGCAGTGCGTCCGGCTCGTCGAGGGCGAAGTAGTCCGCGAGGCCGGAGACACGGGCGTGCATGTCCGCGCCGCCGAGCTCCTCGTCGTCGCTCTCCTCGCCGGTCGCCATCTTCACCAGCGGCGGGCCGCCCAGGAACACCTTCGAGCGCTCCTTGACCATGATGACGTGGTCCGACATGCCGGGTACGTAGGCCCCGCCGGCCGTGGAGTTGCCGAACACGACGGCCACGGTGGGGATTCCGGCCGCCGACAACCGGGTCAGGTCGCGGAAGAGCGCGCCGCCCGGGATGAAGATCTCCTTCTGGCTGGGCAGGTCGGCGCCGCCCGACTCCACCAGGCTCACCACCGGCAGCCGGTTCGCGAAGGCGATCTCGTTGGCGCGCAGTGCCTTCTTCAGCGTCCAGGGGTTGCTCGCCCCGCCGCGCACCGTCGGGTCGTTGGCGGTGACCAGGCACTCGACGCCCTCGATCACGCCGATGCCGGTGACGAGCGAGGCGCCCGTGGTGAAGTCGCTGCCCCAGCCCGCCAGCGGCGACAGTTCGAGGAACGGGGTGTCCGGGTCGAGCAGCAGCTCGATCCGCTCGCGCGCGCCGAGCTTGCCGCGACTCCGGTGTCTTTCCTGGTACTTGGGGCCGCCGCCGGCCAGTGCCTCGGCGTGCGCGCCCGCGACCTCGGCGAGCCGCTCCAGCATCGTCGTACGGCGCTCGGCGAAGTCCGCGCCGCGGGGAAGCGTGCCCGTCATCGGGTGCCTCCGGCGGAATCCGTCCGGCCACCGCCTGTGCCGCCCGCGGCGCTTCCGGCGCTCGCCGAGGATCCCGAAGTCCCGCCCGGCGGACGGCCGTTGCCGGGAGGACCGGCGAACGCCTGGGCGATCGACAGCCAGGTGTCGGCGTCCTCCCCTTCTGCGCGCAGCGCCAGGTCGTCGCGGTGGCGGCGCTGCACCGCCAGCAGGCACAGGTCGACCGCCGGTCCGGTCACGCGCTGTTCGGCGTCCTCGGGACCGAAGGTCCACAACGTGCCGTCCGGCGCGATCAGTTCCCACCGGAACTCGGCGGCGGGCGCGGGGCGGCCGTGTGCCGCGAACGCGTAGTCGCGGGCGCGCACCGCGATCCGCACGACATGACGCAGGCGCGGGGTCGCCTCGCGCCGTACACCCAGCGTGTCGGCGATGTCCTGGCCGTGCGCCCAGGTCTCCATCAGCCGCCCGGTCGCCACCGCGGCGGTGCTCATCGGCGGCCCGTACCAGGGGTGCCGGACGCCCTGCGGCTGCGCGACGAGCGTCGCCCAGAGCCGCGCCCGGCTGGAACGCCACCGCTCCAGCAGTGCGGCCGGGGGCAGCCGCGCGCCCTCCGCCGCGGCCTCGTCCACGTACGTGTCCAAGTTCCCCATCGCGTAGGTGAGTTCCGCCGCGAACGCGTCCGGGTCGTCGATCGCCAGCAGCGCCTGGTGATCGGTCCAGGCCAGATGCGCGATCTGGTGCGCGACGGTCCACCCCGCGGCGGGCGTCGAATCGCCCCAGCGCTCGGGGTCCAGTCCCGCGACGATGCTGTCGAGCGCGTCGCTCTCGGCACGGAGATCGTCCAGGACGGTGCGTACGGACTGCGGATCGGCCATGGCCACCCCTCGGATGACGCCGATGTGACGACGTCGAAGTCAGCGTGCGGCCCGAGCGTGGCAGCCCCCCGAAAAACAATCAAGCATGCATGCATGATTTTCCGCCCCGACGCGCGCGTGTTCTCTCCGCCGTCCCTCGCGTGCCGGAGGCCCCCGACGGGGCCCGGGCCCGAAGCCTGCGGCCGGCACGGCCGCACCTGTACGACGGTTCGGGCGTGGCCGGCCGAGGGGAAGGTGGGCGCGGGCGCGGTTCGACCGCGTACGGCGGGTCTGGCCCGTCGGCCCGAGGGGGCGGTGGTGGTTGCCGTGCGCTGCCGGATGTCCACGGCGGCGGCTCGAGCTGTGGCCGGTCGTCGACGTGGTGGACGATCTTCAGCGGTGCCGGTGCCGGTGCCGGTGCCGGTGCCGGGGGCCGGAGCGGTGCGGGGGCGTGCGGACGGTTCGGCGTACAGGTGGGCCCGGAGGGAATCGGGTGGTTTGCGTTCGAGGGGAGGCGATAGGATCCGGCCTCTGATGAGTGCCACCCTCGTAGCCAAGAAGCTTGCCGCCGGACACGGCGACCGTGCCCTGTTCTCGGGTCTCGACCTGGTCGTCGCCCCCGGGGACGTCATCGGACTGGTCGGGGCGAACGGCGCCGGGAAGTCCACGCTGCTGCGGCTGCTCGCCGGGATCGACGCGCCCGAGGACGGCGCGCTGCGGCTCAGCCCCGCGGACGCCACGGTCGGGTACCTGCCGCAGGAACCCGACCGGCGCGCGGAGTCCGTGCGCGAGTTCCTCGGGCGCCGCACCGGTGTGACCGCCGCGCAGACCGCCCTGGACGCCGCGACGCAGGCGCTCGTCGAGGAGGCGCCCGGCGCGGACGACGCGTACGCGGCGGCGCTCGACCGGTGGCTCGCCCTGGGCGGTGCCGACCTGGACGACCGGGCGGACGAGGCCGCGGCCACGCTCGGGCTGGGAATCAGTCTCGACGCGGACATGCGCGGGCTGTCCGGCGGGCAGGCGGCCCGCGCCGGCCTGGCCTCGCTGCTGCTCAGCCGCTACGACGTCTTCCTGCTCGACGAGCCCACCAACGACCTCGACCTGGACGGCCTGGAGCGCCTGGAGAAGTTCGTCACCGGGCTGCGCGCCGGCACGGTCCTGGTCAGCCACGACCGCGAGTTCCTCACCCGCACCGTCACCAGCGTGGTGGAACTCGACCTCGCGCAGCAGCAGGTCGGCGTCTACGGCGGCGGCTACGCCTCGTACCTGGAGGAGCGGGCGACCGCCCGCCGGCACGCCCGCGAGGAGTACGACGAGTTCGCCGACACCAAGGCCGGGCTGGAGGCCCGGGCGCGGATGCAGCGGGGCTGGATGGACAAGGGCACCCGCAACGCGCTGCGCAAGGCGCCCGACGGCGACAAGATCGCCCGCAAGGCGCGCGCCGAGGGCAGCGAGAAGCAGGCGGCCAAGGCCCGGCAGACCGAGCGGCTGATCGAGCGGCTGGACGTCGTGGAGGAGCCGCGCAAGGAGTGGGAGCTGCGGATGGAGATCGCCGCCGCGCCCCGCTCCGGCGCGGTGGTGGCCACGTTGCGCGGCGCCCGGGTGCGGCGCGGCGACTTCGCGTTCGGCCCGGTCGACCTGCAGATCGACTGGGCGGACCGGGTCGCCATCACCGGCGCCAACGGTTCGGGCAAGTCGACGCTGCTGGCCGCGCTGCTCGGCCGGCTGCCCCTGGACGAGGGCACCTCCGCGCTCGGCCCCGGCGTGCAGGTCGGCGAGGTCGACCAGGCCCGCGCGCTGTTCCGCGGCGGCGAGCCGCTGCTCGACGCCTTCCGCGCACCGGTTCCCGACATGGAGCCCGCGGAGATCCGCACGCTCCTCGCCAAGTTCGGCCTCAAGGCCGCTCACGTGCTGCGGCCCGCCGCGACCCTGTCGCCGGGGGAGCGCACCCGCGCCGCGCTGGCGCTGCTCCAGGCCAGGGGCGTGAACCTGCTGGTGCTCGACGAGCCGACCAACCATCTCGACCTGCCCGCCATCGAGCAGCTGGAGTCGGCGCTGGCCTCGTACCAGGGCACGCTGCTGCTGGTCACCCACGACCGGCGCATGCTCGACGCGGTGCACACCACCCGCCGCATCGAGGTCGCCGACGGGCGGATCACCGAGCGCTGAGCCCGGCCCGCGCTCCGGCCGTGCGCGGTCCGCAACGCTGCGGGGCTCGGCCCGCCTGGGCCAGGGCCCGCCCCGCGCCCCGACCCGCCCCGCCGTCCCCGCGGCCGCGGGGAACCGGACCCGGCCGGCCTGCGTCCCACCCATGACCGGCCGCTCCCCGACCAAGGGCGGCCCGGGCGAGGGAGGTTGGGGAATGCGCGCTCGGATGGCAGCGGCCGCGGGGGCGGCCGTCGCGTCCTTGGTGCTGGTGGCCGGATGCGGCTCGGCTGGCGGGGTGCGGGTGGGAGCACCGGACCCGAGCACGGCCGGTGCGCAGCCGGACTGCGGCGACGTCGTCGTCGACCTGGACGCCACCGGTGCGCGCGAGGTGTGTCTGAACGTGGGCAGCACCGTACGGGTGCGGATCGGCGCCAAGGACGTGCCGGCCAACCTGAACGGCACTGCCCTGACCGAGGTCTCACCCGGCGTCTACCGCGGCGCACGGGCCGGCAGTGCCCAGCTGAGCGGCTTCCGGCACGCCTGCCCGGGCGCGAAACCCGGCGGTGTGTCCTGCCACGCCATCGTCGGGTGGAAGGTCACCGTCAGCGTGCGGTGACCGGGTGACCGGGGGAAACGGCGGACCCGGGTCGGCAGTGGGGGCCGACCCGGGTCCGTCGTGTGCTGGTGGCGCGTTCCTGCGTCAGCTCACGTTGACCGCGGTGTCGTCGATGACGAACGAGGTCTGGAGGCTGGAGTCCTCGGTGCCGGTGAACTTCAGGGTCACCGTCTGGCCGGCGTAGGAGGACAGGTTCACCGACTTCTGGGCGTAGCCGGTGTTCTTGTTGAGGTTGGAGTAGGTGGCCAGCGTCGTCGAGCCGGCGGTCAGCGTCAGCTTGTCGTACGCGGTCGTGGTGGTGGTCTCGGCCGTGTCGATGTGCAGGTAGAAGGTGAGGGTGGCGGTGGTGCAGGACGCCGGCACGGTCACCGACTGGGACAGCGTGTCGGTGTGGGTGGTGCCGTAGCCGTTCAGCCACGCCTTCCACGAGCCGCTGTGGGCGGCCTCACCGGTGCTGTTGTCGATCACGCCGCTGGAGGCGGTCCACGGCGCGGCCGTGCCCGTCTCGAAGCCCGGGTTGCCCAGCAGCTGTGCGGCGGTGCAGCCGCC
>NZ_FODD01000069.1 GCF_900110255.1 Actinacidiphila rubida | reverse complement strand
GGTGTCGAGGTAGCCCTCGGTGGTCCAGTCGCGGGTGGCGCTGACGTGGACCGCCGCGCCGCCGTCGGCGGGCTGCCGGGTGGTGGAGACCTGGGGGTCCGCGGTGAGGGTGTCGCGGGTGAGCGTGCCTGAGGTCCGCGCCGCGTGGTGGTCGGTGTCGAGGAAGAGCGTGCCGTCCACGGTCCAGGTGTCGGCGGCGCCGTACGGGGTCAGCGTGATCGCGTGTGGCCGGCCGTTGACGAGCAGTCCGGAGAACGGCGTGAGGTCGATGTCGTAGGGGAGGGTGAGGAACTGGTCGACGGCGGGGACGGGACGCCACAGCGTCGGGACGATGCCGCCCGAGTACACGACGGGGTAGGGCTGCGCCAGGCCGGCGGGCCGGCCGTCGACGGAGACCTGCACCTCGCGGTAGGGGCCGCCGCCGCAGAGGTAGTCGGGGTACTGGGAGGCGAGGTCGCTCGGCACCGCGTCGAACCACTGCTCGTCGCAGCCGCCGCCGCGCGTGTACACCTCCAGCCGCGCGTGCACGAGGTTCCGCGGGAAGGTCACGCTCTTCGTCGCGGACTGGCCGGGGGAGAGGCTGTACCAGCCGGGGGAGGCGTCGCCGGACAGCGGCAGCACCCGGTCGGCCACGGCAGGTGCCGGGTGGCGGCGGTCCGCCTGGTAGTACGTGAGCGTCAGCGTCATGTGGTAGACGCCGGTGTACGTGCTGTTGACGATGTTGCCGAGGTCCGCGACGAGGGGCTGCGGGCCGCGCAGCAGCGGGGTGAAGGACGTGATGTCCTTGTCGACGTGCCAGGTGATGCCGTCGTCGTCGGGCTCCGGGGTACTGGTGCGCAGCACCTCCGCGCCGCCGATCCACACGCCCGCGAGCCGGTCGTACTGGCGTCCCGCGACACTGCCCGACCAGGTCAGCACGACCTTGGCCCACGGGCCGGGGCAGGCGGTCGGCGGGGTCACCGTGCCGGTGTAGGGCTGGCCGTAGGAGTTGGCGAAGTCGTGCCGCATGACCGTGACCGAGCAGTGCGGTGTCGCGGGCCGGCTCACCGGCGGGAGCGCGGTGACCGGGTCCTGGTAGCCGCTCTCCACGTAACTCGGCGACGCGGTGGGGGAGTCGGCGCGGTCCGGTGTCGCCGCCGAGGCGGGCGCGGCCGTCAGTCCCGCGGTCGCCGCGGCCAGTACCGCCACGGTGGTGAGCACGGTACGTGCGGTGCGGCGCAGCGCGCGCACGGCGGCGGACCGTCCGGTGCGGTGCGGCGGGATGCGCCACCGGGTCGCGGCGGCCGCACTGCTGGGGGGTATGCGCTCGGGCATGCCTCTCCTTCACGGGAGTCGGTGCGTGATCGCCGCAACGGGCAGTGCGGTGGGCGTGGTTCGCGACCTCCGGCGGACGATCGACGGGTCGCCGATCGTACCGCCGGGCGCGCGCCCCTCCCACCCGCCGCACACCGCCGCACCGTCAGGAGCGCGGCCGTCGACTCCCGTTCCGCGGGGGCCCGGTGGCGCCGGCTCAGCCGCGGGGCCGCAGGTCCTTCACCCGCTGGATCTTGCCCACCGAGCGCTCGAGCGTCTCCGGGTCGACGACGGTGACCTCGGCGGTGACGCCGATGCCGTCCTTGATGCCCTGCGCGATGGCCGCCGCCGCTGCCGCCCGCCCGTCCGCGCCGGTCCCGGCCCTGGCCTCGGCGGCCACCGCCATGCGGTCGAGGCGTCCGTGCCGGGTCAGTTCGATGCGGAAGTGGGGGGCGACGCCCGGCGTGCGCAGCACGATCTCCTCGATCTGGCTGGGGAACACGTTCACCCCGCGCAGGATGATCATGTCGTCGCTGCGCCCGGTGACCTTCTCCATCCTGCGGAACGCGGGTCGTGCGGTGCCGGGCAGCAGCCGGGTCAGGTCCCGGGTGCGGTAGCGGATCACCGGCATCGCCTCCTTCGTCAGGGAGGTGAAGACGAGTTCGCCGCTCTCGCCCTCCGGCATCACCGCGTCGGTGAACGGGTCGACGACCTCCGGCAGGAAGTGGTCCTCCCAGATGTGCAGCCCGTCCTTGGTCTCCACGCACTCCTGGGCCACGCCCGGGCCGATCACCTCGGACAGGCCGTAGATGTCGACGGCGTCGATGCCGAACCGCTCCTCGATCTCGGCCCGCATCCGCTCGGTCCACGGCTCGGCGCCGAATATCCCGACCCGCAGGGAGGTGCCGCGCGGGTCGACGCCCTGGCGCTCGAACTCGTCGAGCAGGGTGAGCATGTAGGAGGGGGTGACCATGATGATCTCGGGCCGGAAGTCCTGGATGATCCGCACCTGGCGCGCCGTCATGCCGCCCGAGGCGGGGATGACCGTGCAGCCGGCCCGCTCGGCGCCGTAGTGCGCGCCGAGGCCGCCGGTGAACAGGCCGTATCCGTAGGCCACATGGACCTTGTGGCCCGGGCGTCCGCCGGCCGCGCGGATCGAGCGGGCCACGACGTCGGCCCACATCGACAGGTCGTTCTCGGTGTAGCCGACGACGGTCGGCAGCCCCGTGGTGCCGCTGGAGGCGTGCAGCCGCCGTACCTGGTCCATCGGGACCGCGAACATCCCGAACGGATAGCTGTCCCGCAGGTCGGCCTTGGTGGTGAAGGGGAACCGGGCCAGGTCGCCGAGGCTCCGGCAGTCCTCGGGGCGGACGCCCGCCGCGTCGAACTTCCGCCGGTACAGCTCCACGTGGTCGTAGGCCAGGCGCAGGGTCCGCCGGAGCCGTTCCAGTTGCAGGGCGCGCAGCTCGTCCCGGTCCAGCCGCTCGGCGGCGTCCAGCAGGTCGCCCGGCACCGTTTCGGCGGTGTGCCGCGCCGTCTCGCCGCCGCTCATCACGTTCTCCCTCGCGCTCGCACCCGGCCGACCGACCGTTCGGTTTGATGTCAACGCCAAGCAATCAGCATCCGCGGCGCCTGTCAAGGACGATGCGCCGCTACGGTGCGGGCTCATGAACGCAGCGATCGTGACCGTCGCCCTGGCCTTCGCCGGCTATCTGATGACGCACTGGAGCAGCCGCCGCCTGGCCCAGCGGCAGGAGCGCCTGACCCGGGTGAACCGCCAGCTCGGCGAGTTCTACGGCCCGCTCCTGGCGATCACCGAGATCAACAACCGCGTCTACCACGCCTTCGCCGAACGGCACCCGCGCCCCGACGGCCGTTCCCCGCTGCAGCACGGCCCGCTGGAGCAGCCGCGGACCGCCGAGGAACTGGCGGAGTGGCAGCTGTGGGTCTCCACGGTGTTCCTGCCCAACCACCGCGCCATGCGGGAGCTCCTGCTGACCCGGGCCGACCTGCTCGCCGAGGCCCGGATGCCGCAGATCCTGCTGGACGTCTACGCGCACGCGTCCTGGCACGAGATCACCGCCGCCCGGTGGGCGAGCGGCGACCTCACCGAGCACCAGGTGCCGGGCAGCCCCGTCCCCGCGACGGACATACGCCGCTATGCCCGGGCCGAGTTCGACCGGCTCGAGCAGGAGCAGGCCGCGCTGCTCGGCCGGGCCCGCCGCGGCCCCGCCGGCCGGTTCGGCGGCCCCGCCGAACACGTCAGCGGTCCCGCAGCGCGGGCGCCAGAGCCAGGAGCATGACGGCTGCGGTGAGGGCGAAGGCGGCGGGATAGCCGGTTCGGCCCGCTGCCGCGCCGAACCCGACGGCGCCCAGCCCCATCCCGCCGTCGTAGGCGACGTTCCACAGCGCGCTGACCGTGCCGTACCCGGACCGCGGCACCCGGGCGTACATGAGGGTCAGGGTCGCGTTCTGGGCGACGCCGAAACCGGCGCCGAACAGGGCGACGCCCGCGAGGACCGCCACGGGGCTGCCGGTCGCGGCCGTGAGCAGGATCCCGGCGGCGGAGGCCAGCAGGCCGGGGAGCACCAGGCGCCGCGGGCCGTGCCGGTCGCCCGCCCGTCCCGCGCACCACCGTGCCGCGGTCGCCATGGCCGTCTGGGCGAAGAGCGCCACGGTCACCAGCCCCGACATCGAGGCGGGCACGGCGATCGGCAGGAACGTCACCACGATGCCCGCGCCCAGCGCCGTGGTCGCGAACACCGCTGCGGGCCTGGCCAGAGCGGCCGAGCTCAGGCCCGCGACCACTCCCGCGCCCCCGTCCGCCCCCGACTCCCGCCCGGGCAGCAGCCGCACGACGGCGACCGCCGCCAGGGCCACGGCGCCGCCCGCCACGCACACCGGCGTGAAGCCGGCGTGCGACGCGAGCCACACCCCCAACGGCAGCCCCACCAAGGACGGCACGCCTGAGACGATGCCGGCGAGCGCGAGTCCCTCGCCGCGCCGCTCCGCCGGGATCAGCGACGCCGTCAGCGCGCCGCCGGCCACCACGGTGAGCGCGAAGCCGAGACCGCGCAGCAGGCACACCACCGCGATCCACGCCATGCCGTGCGACACCGTCAGCACCAGCGCGGGCGCGCCGAGCAGTGTCAGGCCCGCGGCCAGCGCGACGCGGTAGCCGAACCGCGCGACCAGGCGCGGCGTCGCCAGCTCGCCGACGACCGTGGCGAGCATCAGCACCCCGGTCGCCGGCCCCGCGCCGCCGCCGCCGCGCTCGGCGTACAGCGGTACCACCGACAGCAGCAGGAAGAAGCTCGCCGAGGCGCCGATCACGGTCAGGAAACGCCACAGCAGCGGCCGCGTGACCAGCGGGGGACGAGCGGCGGCCGGCGCGACGGGCACGCCGGGCGAAGCAGAGCGGGAGGTCGTCGTCATGCCGTTCACGCTAGGAGCCGGCCGGCCCCCCGATAAGCTCCATTTCCATGCCGCTGGAGTGGTCCGGTCTGTCGCCCGAACTGCTGCTCACCCTCGACCGGGAGAGCGGTGAGGGGCTGCGCGCACAGCTGGAACGCCAGATCAGGGACGCCGTGCGGGACGGCCGCCTCCAGGACGGCGAGCGCCTGCCGTCCTCGCGTGAGCTGGCCCGCCGCACCGGGCTGTCCCGCGGTCTGGTCCAGGACTGCTACGCCCAGCTCCAGGCCGAGGGCTACCTCGCGGCCCGGGTGGGCGCGGCCACCACCGTCGCGTCCCGCGCGTGCCCGCCACCCGTGCCCGCGCCCGCGCCGGAGGCGCGGCCGTCGCCCCCGCTCATCGCCGACTTCCGGTCCGGCGTGCCGGACCTCGCCTCGTTCCCCCTCGCCGACTGGCTGTGGGCCCTGCGCGAGGCCGGGCGCGCCCTCCCCACGGCCGCGCTCGACTACGGCGCGCCGCAGGGCGCCGAGGAACTGCGCGACGTCCTCGCCGGCTACCAGCGCCGGGTGCGCGCCGCGGCCGCCGCCCCCGAGCGGACCGTCGTCTGCTCCGGCTACGCGCAGGGCCTGGCCCTGGCACTGGACGCGCTGGCCGCCCGCGGGGTGCGCGCGCTCGCCTTCGAGGACCCGGGGGCCCCGGCCACCGCCTCCGCCGCGGCCGCACGGGCCGGGATGACGGCCGTGCCGGTGCCCGTCGACGACGGCGGCATCGACGTGCGCGCGCTGGAGGCGACCGAGGCCCGCGCCGTCCTCGTCACGCCCGCGCACCAGTGGCCGACCGGCGTCGTGATGGCCGCCGACCGGCGGCGCGCGCTGATCGGCTGGGCACAGCGTCGCGACGGGTACGTCGTCGAGGACGACTACGACGCCGAGTTCCGGTACGACCGGGAGCCGGTGGGCGCACTCCAGGGCCTGGCCCCCGACCGCGTGATCGCCGTCGGCACGGTGAGCAAGTCGCTGGCCCCCGCCCTGCGCCTGGGCTGGCTGCTGTGCCCGCCCGCGCTCCTCGCACCGGTCGTCGCGTCCAAGGAGTCCGCCGACCGGGGCTCGCCGACCCTCGACCAAGTGGCGCTGGCCCGGCTGTTCGCGTCCGGCCGCTACGACCGCCACCTGCGCCGCATGCGGGGCGTCTACGCCGCCCGGCGCGCGGCCCTGGTCGAAGCGCTCGCCGTGCACGCTCCCGGCGTGCGGCTCACCGGCCTCGCGGCCGGCTTCCACGCCGTCGCGCACCTCGGCGCAGGGCGCGACGAGCAGCGGGTCGTGGCCGAGGCGCGCGCCCGGCACGTCGGCCTGTACGCGATGGCGGCCCACTGCGCGGTGCCGGACCGTGGCGGCCGCGCGCGGCTCGTGCTGGGCTTCGGCAACGTCGGCGAGCGCGCGGTGGCGCGGGGCATCGCGGCCGTCGGCGACCTCCTCGCCGGCTGACCCGCCGCGCCCCGCGCCCCACCAGGCACGCCCGCGCCTTCCCCCGGCCGCCGGGTCGCCGCGTTCCGCTGGCGGTGCGGGTTCCGGCACGGTAGACCAGAACCAGGATGTGCGAGGCCGCGGACCGTGGGCAGGTGCACACACGACCGCCTGGACCCGGAGAAGGGACGGACATCGTGGCACGACCGAAGATTCTGGTGGTGGGGGCCGGATTCGCGGGGGTGGGGTGCGTGCGCCGCCTCGAACGCCGCCTGGGGGCGAACGAGGCCGACTTGTCCCTCGTGACGCCGTTCTCCTACCAGCTGTACCTGCCGCTGCTGCCGCAGGTCGCCTCCGGCATCCTCACCCCGCAGTCGATCGCCCTGTCGCTGCGCCGCAGCAGCCGCCACCGCACGCGGATCATCCCCGGCGGCGCGATCGGCGTGGACACCAAGGCGAAGGTGTGCGTCGTCCGCAAGATAACGGGTGAGCTCGTCAACGAGCCCTACGACTACATCGTGCTGGCACCCGGCAGCATCACCCGCACCTTCGACATCCCCGGCCTGCTGGAGTACGGCCGCGGCATGAAGACCCTGGCGGAGGCCGCGTACGTGCGCGACCACGTCATCTCGCAGCTCGACCTGGCCGACGCCAGCCAGGACGAGGCCGAGCGCACCTCGCGGCTCCAGTTCGTGGTGGTGGGCGGCGGATACGCCGGCACCGAGACGGCCGCCTGCCTGCAACGGCTGACCAGCGCCGCCGTCAAGCGCTACCCGCGCCTGGACCCGGCCCTGATCAAGTGGCACCTGATCGACATCGCGCCCAAGCTGATGCCGGAACTCGGCGACAAGCTCGGCCGCAGCGCCCAGCAGATCCTCACCGAGCGCGGCATCGAGATCTCCCTGGGCGTGTCCATCGACAAGGCCGGCCCGCAGGAGGTCACCTTCACCAACGGGCGGGTGGTGCCCACCCGGACCCTGATCTGGACCGCGGGCGTCGTCGCCAGTCCGCTGGTGGGGACGCTCGGCGCCGAGACCATCCGCGGCCGCCTCGCGGTCACCGCCGAGATGACGCTCCCCGGATTCGACGGCGTCTTCGCCCTCGGCGACGCCGCCGCCGTGCCGGACCTCGCCAAGGGCGAGGAGGGCGCGGTGTGCCCGCCCACCGCCCAGCACGCGATGCGGCAGGGCCACAAGGTCGCCGACAACGTGCTGGCGACGCTGCGCAACCAGCCGCTGAAGCCGTACGAGCACAAGGACCTCGGCCTGGTCGTCGACCTCGGCGGCAGGGACGCCGTCTCCAAGCCGCTCGGCGTCGAACTGCGCGGCCTGCCCGCCCAGGCCGTGGCCCGCGGCTACCACTGGTCGGCGCTGCGCACCAACGTGGCCAAGGCCCGGGTGATGACCAACTGGCTGCTGAACGCCGTCGCGGGCGACGACTTCGTGCGCACCGGATTCCAGGCCCGTACCCCGGCCACGCTGCGCGACTTCGAGTACACGGACGCCTACCTCACCCCGGAGCAGCTGCACGAGCAGACCGCCTCCGCGGCCCACGAGCAGGGCTGACGAACGGTGCACCGCGCCGCTGCCGGGCCCGTGACCGCGGGCCCGGCACCCCGCGCGGTCACGGGCACCGCCGCGGGCTGGCATGATCGGTGTCGTGGTTGAGCGCATCATCGCCGCGTGTGACGGGGCATCGAAAGGCAATCCGGGACCGGCCGGCTGGGGCTGGGTCATCGCCGGCAGCGGCGGGGACCCCGAACGCTGGGAGGCCGGCCCGCTGGGCACCGCCACCAACAACGTGGCCGAACTGACCGCGCTGGAAAGGCTGCTGACCTCCGTCGACGCCGCGGTGCCGATGGAGATCCGGATGGACTCCCAGTACGCGATGAAGGCCGTCACCACGTGGCTGCCCGGCTGGAAGCGCAAGGGCTGGAAGACCGCGGCGGGCAAGCCGGTCGCCAACCAGGGACTGGTGGTGCGGATCGACGAACTGCTCGCCGGCCGCACCGTCGAGTTCCGCTACGTCCCCGCGCACCAGGTCGGCGGGGACCGGCTCAACGACTTCGCCGACCGCGCCGCCAGCCAGGCCGCCCTCACCCAGCAGGCCGCGGGCAGCGACCTCGGCTCGGCGGTCCCGCCGCCGTCCCCGGACACCCCGAAGAGCGTCCGCCCGGCCAGGGCCGCCGCGTCGACGGCGTCCGGCAGCGCGTCCGGCGGATCGGGCGGATCCGGTGGTGGAGGCGGCGCCCGTACCGCCTCCGGCCCGCCGCGCACCCTGAAGGCCAAGTACCCCGGGCGCTGCCGCTGCGGCCGCGCCTACGCGGCCGGCGAGCCGATCACGAAGAACGCCGAGGGGTGGGGCCACCCCGACTGCCGCTGAACCCGCCGGGACCGGCCCGTCAGGCCGCCGCGTCGCCCGTCGCTCCCTCGGCCCCCCGGGGGGCGTCACCGGCCTCCTCGGCCGCGGGGCCGGCCCGGTCGGCCGGGTCGCTGTCGTCGGCGACCGTCGCGGGCTCGCGGTAGCGCAGCAGCAGCATCGCCGCGTCGTCGTGCAGCGGGCCGCGCACATGGTGGATCAGGTCGGTGCGCAGCGCCTCCAGCGCCTCCTGCGGGTCGCCGTCGCCCAGCAGCGCCGCCCGCTGCCCGAGCGGGTAGAAGACCCCCGCGGTGTCCCGCGCCTCGGTGACGCCGTCGGTGTAGAGCAGCACCTGGTCCCCGGGCCGCAGTACCAGCGAGAACGGCTCGGCCTGCTCCCCGGCCTGCACGCCGACCCCGAGCGGCAGCGCGTACGAGCGCGGCTCGGGGAACTCGACCTGCCCGCCGGCGCGCATCAGCATCGGCGGCGGATGCCCGTAGTTGAGGACCGTGGCCGCGCCCGCCGGGGTGATCTCCAGAAGCAGGGCGGTCACGAACTTCTCGCCGCTGATCGTCCGGTCGGCCGCCCGCTGGACGCGCTCGCCCACGCCCTCCAGCGTCTTCTCGTCGTACGCCGCCTCGCGGAACGCGCCGAGCACCACGGCGGCGGTCTCCACCGCGTCCAGGCCCTTGCCCTGCACGTCGCCTATGATCACCCGCACTCCGGCCGGGGTGGTGGCCAGCTCGTACAGGTCGCCGCCGATCCGGGCCTCGGCCACAGCGGAGGTGTACGAGACGGCCGCGTCCAGCGGCCCCGCGCTCGGCGGCACCGGGCGCAGCAGTACCCGCTGGGCCACCTCGGCGATGGATCTGACGTTCGCCAGTTCGGCCTCGCGTCTCTGCCGCGTCACGGCCGCGATCACCGCGGCCACCGTCACCCCGACCACGGCACCGATGGCGGCGAAGCCGCGCCGCTCCGCGAACAGCCCGTCGACCACGCCGAGCGCGCATACCACGGCCACCGCCAGCACGCCGACGACCACCGTGCGCTCCCAGGAGCCGACCAGCCCCGCGAACGCGGGGCCGAGCGACACCAGCGGCAGCAGGCCGACACTGGCGCCCGCGACGCCGTCGACCACCGCGACCAGCGCCATCACCGCGTACGGCAGGACCGTGAGCACCAGTGGGGCCGACCGCTGGCCCGGGGCCCCGGCGGTGCCCGGCACCGCCGTGCCCATGCTCATCGCGTCCCGGATGCGTCGCAGCACGCTGCCTCCTTCCCCCGCCTGACTCCCCGCGTCGTGAGGGCAGGACCGCAACCGCTTGCCCTGACCCCACCCTACGCACCGTCACCGATTCGAGCTAAGTGTGCATTCACTCCCACGAGCGACACGCCGTGAGCGCCCAGACCCGCGGCCCGCCGACGATCGGGTGAACGCAGGTCCCACCGGCCCCTGAACGGTAATTTTCTCCCGCTTTCGCAGTTTCGTCATCGATGGGAGAGATATGCGTACCCGCAGTGCTCTGGCCGCCTGTGGCCTGGCCGCCGCCGTGATCGCCGGCGGTGCCGGCACCGCTTCGGCGATCGGCAACGACGAGGGCTCCACCACCGTCAACGGCAACGGCGCGAGCCAGGCATACGGCAACACGTCCACCGGCGGGCAGCTGAGCCCGCAGGTCGGCCTGGTGCAGGGCTCGCTGAACAAGCTGTGCCTCGGCGTTCCGGCCCGCGCCAACGTCGGCTCGCTGATCGGCGCCGTCCCGATCACCGCCCAGGACATCAACGTGCTGGCGAACCCGCAGAACCAGCAGTGCGCCGAGGACTCCACACAGGCCAAGGGTGACGAGGCGCTCTCGCACATCGCCGACGACATCCCGGTCCTGTCGGGGAACGGCGCGCACAACGGCTGACCCGCCCGCGGCCGCCGGGCCGCACGGCACGGCGCCTGCCGCCGCCCGAACCCTCGGGCGGCGGCAGGCGCCGTCGTGTCAGGGGCGGTCCCGCGCCCCGGCGCGGGACCGGCCGGTCAGTGCTTGCCCACCACGGCGAACATCAGCCACAGGTAGAGGGCCATCACGTGCGCGACCACCACGTACACCAGCACGCGGAACCTCACGCCGCGCTCCTTGCGCTCCTCACTGCCGTTGGTGGTGGGCACCACTCGCCGCTGCGGAACCGGTTCCGTGCCGTTGGTCGTCATCGACGCTCTCCTCGCATCCTCGTGGCCTGGTCGGGCCCGATGCACAGCCCGGACGTCTCGCTCTGCATCAGCGTGTGGACGAACAGCAGGTCCACCCCGGCCGCGCCCGCCGCGGCCAGCCGGTGGGGGACCAGCGAGTCGAAGTGCGCCGAGTCGCCCACCGCCAGCCGGTGCACGCGCTCGCCGAGCGTCAGCTCGAGCTCGCCGGAGGTGACGTACAGCCACTCCTCCCCGGCATGCATCCGCACCAGCGCCCGCTGGGCCCCGGCCGGCACGTGCACCCGCAGTGCCTGCATGGCCCGCCCGGTGCCGCCGGCCCGCCAGTACGTCCACCCGCCGGCCGGCACCGGCGCCATCGCGCCGCCGCGTACGATGGGATCGGGTTCCGCGTCCGACTCGCCGAGCAGGTCCGACACGGTCGTGCCGTAGAGCCGCGCGAGCCCGAGCAGAACCGGGAGCGAGGGCTGTCGCAGACCCGACTCCAGGCGGGACAGATGGGCCGCCGACAGCCCGAGCCGGGCCGCCGCGGTCTCGAGGGTCAGTCCGCTGCCCCGGCGCCGCTCCCGAAGGCGGGGCGCCAGGACGAGGTCCTCCCCGGCCGCCGGGCCGGGCGCGTCGCCTGTGTCCATGACTCCATGGAACAGCGCCCTGTGCCTCTCAGGCAAACTTCTTGCCTCAGAGGCAAAAATCTCCCGGAGCGGCCCGCGGACCGCGGTGCGGCCGGCCGGTCAGGACGGCGGATTGCCGGTGGTCCCCGCGGCGAACGGCGTGATCGTGAACTCACCGCTGCAGATCGTGACCTCGCCGGCGAAGACCAGCGACGCCCTGCTGCCCGGCGGGTACATCCGCAGCTCGGCCGACGCCGGCTGGCAGGTGCCCATCTGGTTGGCGGTGTGGATGGTGTCGCTCGCCGAACCGCCCGGCCGCAGCACCACCGGCTGGTACGAGCTCGGCTGGCGGGTCGCGGGCTGCCCGATCTGGTTGCCGGCCGCGTCCAGCAGCGACAGCCCCGGATAGCCGGCCAGATGGCATGCCGTCGCGCTGTGGTTGGTCACCACCACGTAGCGGTAGAGGTTGCCCGCCCCCGCGTCACCGCCGCCGAGCGACGGCGTCAGCTGGTCCGCGGTGCACATCGGTGCCGTGCCGGAGTCCGACGGCGACGGCGTCCCGGCGCCCGGCGTGGCGGGCCCGGTGGCGGTGCCCGTGTCCGGGCCGCCGGTCGTCGGCTGCGCGCTGTGGCCGCCGCCGCGCGGACGCGTGGTGGTCGGCCGCGGCGCGGGCGTGGTCGCGGAGGGCGGCGCCGAGGTCGCCACCGTGCGGCTGGCCGGCGGGCCGACCTCCTCGTCGCCCCCGGGCGCGTTCAGCGTGCCGGCCACGGCGAACGCGCCGGCCGCGACCGCCACCGCCACGCCGCCGCCGGCAGCCGCGCGCAGGCGCCGGCGCCGTGCCGCTGTGCGGCGGATGTGCTCGAACGCGCCGGGAGGCACCGGCAGGAAGTCCACCGGCGGACGCAGCAGACGCTCCAGCGGGTCCCGGGCCTCCGGGCCGGGACGGCCGTCGAGATCGCCGTCGCGGTGGTCGTCAGGAAATGCGGTCATGACGACCCCCGAGCTTGCCGCGCAGCACTTCACGGGCCGCGTGCAGATCGGCCTTGACGGTTCCCTCGTTGCGGCCCAGCAGGGCGGCCACCTCCCGGATCGGCAGATCCGCGTAGTAGTAGAGCAGCGCCGGGTTGCGCAGCCGCTCGGGAAGCGCCTGCACCAGCATGCGGACCGACGGGTCCGAGTCCTGCGGCTGCGGCCTCAACGCTTCCTCCGTGGTGACCCGGCGCAACGCACGCCGTTCGCGCTCCAGTTTGCGCCAGTGGTCCCTGACCAGGTTCGCCGCCGTGACGTAGAGGAAGCCGCTGGGCTCCTCCACCTTCGTCCAGCGCGCCCACAGGCGCGTGAACGCCTCCGAGGCGATCTCGTGCGCGGTCCCGTCGTCGTCCACCAGCCGCCGGACCCAGCCCGCCAGCCGCGGGTACAGGGCCGTGAACAGCTCGGCGGCGGCGTGCTCTTGAGACGGGATGACCGCGCTCCTCACTCGTGTCGTGCTGACGGTACCGGCGGCCGCGTGCTGGCCGCTCACGAGCCGGTGACGAGCGAGGCGTAGACGATCACGTTGTCGGTGTAGCCGCCGCCCCCGCTCACCCGGGTACCGCCGCACGTGATGAGACGCAGCGCGGGGTGGTCGACGTTCCCGTAGACGGCCTCCGTCGGGAAGTGCGACTTGGCGACCGTCTGCACCGAGTCGACGACGAACGAGGCCACCGAGCCGTCCTGCCGGGTGACGGTGATCCGCTGGCCCGCGCGCATCCGCTTCAGGTGCACGAACACCCCGTCCCCGTACGACCCGACCGTGACGTGGCCGAGGATCACCGAGGGTCCCGTCTGCCCCGGGGTCGGTGAGCCCTGGTACCAGCCCGCGGGGGAGTGGGCGGCGATCGGCGGCACCGCCACCGTGCCGTCCGCGGCCAGGCCCAGGGACATCACCGCCGTGTCCACCCCCAGCGACGGGATGCGCAGCCGCTCCGGCAGCGACCGCGGCATCGGCCGGGCCGCCGCCGTGGAGGCGCCGGACGGGCCCGCCGGGCCCGTTCCGGCCGCGGGCGGCGAGACCGTCACCGAGCCGCCGTCCGCGGGCACCTGGGCACCGGTCGTGGGCGTGCAGCCGCACGCCAGCGCCACCGCGGCCGCGGCCACCGCGAGGCGGAGTGCCGCGGCGGGTCCGGGCGTCGCGCCGCGGGGAAGCGGACGGAGCCCGGCCCGGACCCGCCCGGCCGCGGCGGGGAGGAGCCGCTGCCGGGCGGCGGTGGCGGTGGTGCGCTCGGGAGAGTGCCTCAACGCTCAGCCCCGGGCTCGCGCCTGGGACCTGCGCCGCCGTGCCGCCGCCGCGCCGATGCCGCCGGCCACGACGACACCGCCCGCCACCAGGGCCAGTGGCCCGGCGCCGCCGCCGGAGGACGACGCCGCGAGACCGGTGTTCGGGGCGCCGCTGGGTACCGCGGTGACCTGGCCGCCGGAGCCGGTCGGGGACGGCGTCGGCGTGCTGCCGCCGGTGGGACCGGAGCCGACCGGGTTGCCGTTGCTGCCCGCCGCGAGCGGCGTGATGGTGAACAGGTTCGAGCAGTTGTCGATCTTCGCCGGGACGACCAGGGAGGCGGTGTTGCCGGGCGGATAGACCTTCAGGCTCGTCGAGGTGGGCAGGCAGCTGCCCATGTGGTTGATGGTGTGGATGGTGTCGCTCGCCGTGCCGCCCGGCCGCAGCACCACGGCCGTGTAGCCCTCGTGCTCGCGGGTCGCCGGCTGCCCGATCTGCGTACCGCTCGCGTCGAGCAGCGACACGCCCGGGAAGCCGGTCAGGTGGCACGTCGTCGCGCTGTGGTTGGTCAGCACCAGAGTGCGGAACAGGCTGCCCGCCGCGCCCTCGCTGTCACCGATCGACGCGGTCAGCTGCGAGGTCGCGCACATGGGGGTGCTCGCGTCGCGGACCGGGGCGGCCGCCGACGCGGTCGACGGAACGACGCCGAGCGCGGCCACCGCGACGGCCGCCGCGCCGGCGGCCAGTGAACTGCTGCGCATCTCCTGCTCTCCCTCTTCGTTGTCTTCCGAGGGCCGCCGGCACCCGTCAGCCGGGCGCCGGCCGGTCCGAACCCCCCGGGCCGGGGAATCGCGAGCAGAGACGACACGGCCCCCGCCGGGGTTGCAAAGAAATGTCAAAGTGTCCTGAGGGTGCTTCAGCCACCGCTGTGACCAGCGGACTTCGGGTTTCGGTCGGACTTCACTACGATCCCTGCGATGATCATGAGAAAGCTGCTGACCGCGGGAGCGGTGTGCGGCCTACTGAGCCTGCTCACCGGCGGCCCGCTCGCACCGGGGGCGTCCGCCGACGAACCCACGGCCCACCCCGCCCCCAAGGTCGAACTCGTCCTGGACGTCAGCGGATCGATGCGCGCCCGCGACATCGACGGCGAGTCCAGGATGTCGGCCGCCAAGCAGGCGTTCGACGACGTCCTGGACTCCACCCCGCCCGACGTCCAGCTGGGCATACGCACCCTGGGCGCCGACTACCCCGGCAACGACCGCAAGACCGGCTGCAAGGACACCCGCCAGCTGTATCCGGTGGGCCCCCTCGACCGGACCGAGGCCAAGGCGGCCGTCGCCACCCTCGCCCCCACCGGCTGGACCCCGATCGGCCCCGCACTGCTCGCCGCCGCCGCCGACCTCAAGGGCGGCGAGGGCACCCGGCGCATGGTGCTCATCACCGACGGCGAGGACACCTGCGGGCCCACCAACCCCTGCGACGTGGCCCGCGACATCGCCGCCCAGGGCGTCGACCTCACCATCGACACGCTCGGCCTGATCCCCGACGCCAGCACCCGCAACCAGCTCAGCTGCATCGCCGGGGCGACCGGCGGCACGTACACCACCGTCCAGCACCGCCAGCAGCTCACCACCAAGGTCAAGCAGCTCGTCGGACGCAGCGACGCGCACACCGCCACCCCCGTCGCCACCCAGGGCGGCGCCACCTGCGCCGCGGCCCCCGAACTGCGGCAGGGCCTCTACTCCGACCGTGAGACGTTCTCCGAGAACCGCTGGTACCGGGTGCAGGTGCCGTCCGGCAGCGAACTGCGCGCGTCGGTCAGCATCGCCGCCGACCGGCAGGTCAACGCCGACTACGGCGTGCTGCTGCGCGGCGTGACGATGCGCGGCCGCGAGATCGTCCGCGACGACGAGGGCGGCACCGGCCGCACCGACGCCGTCTCCGCCGGCATCCGCTACCCCAAGCCCGACGCCGCCTCCGGCACCCCGCCGGAGACCGTGTGCCTCCAGGTCGGGAACTCCTACTCGGCGCCCGCGTCGGTCAAGACCACGCCCGGGCTGCCCGTGGAACTCTCCATCGACCTGGTCAAGAGCCCCGACAAGCCGTCCGACGTCGCCTTCCTCGGCCTGGGCCGCGGCTGGTGGCTGCTCGGCCTGCTCACCGTGACCGGAGCCGTCCTCGGCCTGTTCACCGGCTGGATCGCCCGCTGGCGCCTGAACACCGGAAGGACCGTCTGATGCGCATCCGCCGCACACCGCGTGCCGCCGCCGCCCTGCTGGCCGCGGCCGCACTGGCGGGCCTGACCGCGTTCCTGGCGCCCGCCGCCGTCGCCGACGACCCCTCCGGTGCGACGCCCACCACCCCGGACGCGTCCGCCTCCGCCTCCGCCGGTTCCTCGCCCTCGGACGCCGCGCCCACCGAGGCCGGTACCGACTTCCGCACGGCGACGCCGGTCGAGCAGGGGCAGCAGGCCACCGCGAGCGCGTCCGCCGGCGACTACCTGTACTGGTCGTTCCCCGCGGACACCGGACAGAACGTCACGGTCAAGGCCACGGTGACCTTCCCGTCCGGCGCGGTCCGGCACGGCGCCTCCACCTGGCAGGTCGACGTCTACGACGGGCTGCGCCGCCGCCAGGCCTGCCGCTACGGCACGCAGACCCGCACCGCCGCGCCCGACGCCACCACCGTCGACCTCGCGTGCACCCTGCGCACCGTGCGGGCCTGGGCCGAGCCGTGGTCCAACGACCCGCTGCGGGGGGCGTACTACGTGCGGCTCGCCGTCGTCGACCTGCCGCAGACCGACCTGGGACTGCCGGTGCAGGCGGCGGTCACCGCCACCGCACACGGCACCGCCGGCGAGCAGGCCGTCGACGGGCACGTCACCCCGCTGGTCACCGGCAACGGGCCCGAGCTGAAGCCCGACGGCGGATGGGCCGGCACCTGGTGGTCGCCGCGGTGGCTGTGGACCGGCGGCGGAGGGCTGCTCGCCGTCCTGGCCGCGCTCGGCGCGCACCGCCTGGCCCGGGGCCCCGTGCTGCCGTTCCGCCCGCGCTACAGCCCGGAGCCGACCCGGCCCCGGGAGCCCGCCGGGTACTCCGGCTGAACGTCCCCGCCCGGGGCCGCCCGCAGCGCGCGGAGCGGCCCCGGGCCTGTGGGCGGCGGACTCGCACACAGCGAAGTGACGGGGCGTCAGCCCTCGGGCGTCGGCAGGTACAGGTGCTCCAGGTCCGGCGGCACCGGGCTCGACGGGCGGAAGAACGGCGCGGACTCGTCCTGCGCGGTCGCCGGGGCGTCGGTCAGGAGCATCCGCTCGCGCAACCGCCCGTAGAAGTTCGCGGGATGCAGCCGCACCAGGCGCAGCGGGCGGGGTGAGGCGTAGGCCCCGATCCAGTCGCCCGGATCGAGCACCCCGCGCAACTGCCCGTCGATGCTGACCGCGGCCTGCCCGGAGTGGGGCAGCACCCGCATGGCCACCGCCTCGTCCGCGCCGACCACGACCGACCGGTCGAAGGTCATGTGCGGCGCGACCGGCGTGAACACCAGCGCCCGCATCCGCGGCGACAGCACCGGGCCGCCGGCCGCGAAGCTGTAGGCGGTCGACCCGGTCGGGGTGGCGATCACCAGCCCGTCCGCCGAGTAGGCGGCCAGCAACCGCCCCGAGATGTACACCCCGACCGCCACCTGCCGGTCCCGGGCCAGCTTCTCCAGCACGATGTCGTTGAGCGCGTAGACGTCCAGGGCGACACCCCAGCCGTCGCCCTCGGTGGTCTCGGGGCGCACCTGAGGAGGTGGCAGCGCGGGCCCGCGGCCGCTGTGCAGCACGTTGTCCATGCCCGGCGGCAGCTCCGGCGCGCGGGACGCGCGCATCGTCAGCGTCATCCGCTGCTCGCAGGCGTTCTCCCCGGCTTGTACCGCGGACAGTGCCCGCTCCACGTCGGAGACGGCGATCTCGGTGAGGAAGCCCACCCGCCCCAGATCGACCCCGAGCACCTGCACGTCCTCCTTGGCCGCGATCCGGGCGCCGCGCAGGAACGTGCCGTCACCGCCGAGGGTGACGATCAGGTCGAGGGCGCCGGCCGCCGCGAGCTCCTCGCGCCCGCTGCGCCGCCGGCTCTGCGTGCCCCACACGTCGATGTCGACGCACTCGATGGCGTGGCGCGCGCACCAGTCGTGGACCCGGCGTGCGCCCTCGACGGCGGCCCTCCGGCCTTCGTGCACGACGAGTCCCAGGCGGTGAAGCGTCATCAGGCGGTCTCCCTGGACTGCGGCGGCACGGACCGGCGCCGGCAGGCGCCGTACCGGCATTCCATACACACCGGCCGCCGCGGTCAAACACCCGCGCGTCCGTCCGGGCGCCCGGACGCGCCGCCGAAGGCCGGGCGTGCGGTGGTCGCCGTGCGAGGCGGCGTCGTCGTCAGCGGCGGCGGACGTGCCCCCGGGCCTCGCGGGGCGCCCGCGTGACGTCGTGGTCGAGGGCCGTCGGCCGCAGCCCGCGGGGCACCGCGCGGCGGCGCCGGCGCGGCACCGGCCGCGACGGCGCGGGCGGGGACACCCGGCGCAGACGGCGGCCGACGAGTATGCCCGCGGGTATGGCGAGAGCGGTCCAGCAGACGAGGCAGATCGCGGCGACGACCAGGAAGTGGGCCATGGGCGAATCCGGTTCCGTGCGGTCCCGTGCAAAGCGGCTACCTACCCGCATTTCCCGTTCGCACCGTCCCAATCCCCCCAATTTCCCTGAGATGTCGACATACGCGGCGCCGAACCACGTGGCCGGTGTGCTCTCTTGACGAGTCCCCGGGTTCGCAGTCCACTGTGCCGCGGTGAGATGCGTTCGGTTCTGAGCTCTTCTGGTGAGTTGACCCCAAGGAAGGGACCCCCCACGTGAACCTCCTCGTCCAGCGCGCGGCACTGCGCCGCCCAGCGGTCGCAGCCGTCCTGCTCCTGCTCTGCGCCCTGCTGCTCGGCGTCGGCACCCACACCGCGGGAGCCGCCAGCACCACCACCATCGCCGCCAACGGGACCAGCGGCGGACGGACGTTCGACGGCATCGGCGCCATCAGCGGCGGAGGCGGCAACACCAAACTGCTGACCGACTACCCGGCCGCCCAGCAGCAGCAGATCCTCGACTACCTGTTCAAGCCCGGCTACGGCGCGGACCTGCAGATCCTCAAGGCCGAGATCGGCGGCGACACCAACTCCACCGACGGCTCGGAATCCAGCCACATGCACACCGCCGGAACCGTCGACTGCGGCACCGGCTACGAGTGGTGGCTGATGCAGCAGGCCAAGGCCCGCAACCCGCAGATCAAGCTGTACGGCCTGGCCTGGGGTGCCCCCGGCTGGCCCGGCGGCGGAAACTTCTGGTCCACCGACACCGTCAACTACCTGGTCAGCTGGCTGGGTTGCGCGGCCTCGCACGGTCTGACCATCGACTACCTCGGCGGCTGGAACGAGCGCGGCTACAACGTCGCCTGGTACGAGCAGCTCCGCACGGCACTCGACAACGCCGGGTACGGCAGCGCGCAGATCGTCGCCGCCGACAGCGACTGGTCGGTCGCCGGCGACGTCGCGTCCAACTCCGCCTTCGCCAAGGCAGTCTCCGTCATCGGCGTCCACTACCCGTGCGCGGGCGGCGACGGCGGCAGCGCCGACACCTGCCCCGGCAACTCCACCGCCACCGGCACCGGAAAGCCCCTGTGGGCCAGCGAGAACGGCTCCCAGGACCTCAACACCGGCGCGGGCCCGCTGATCCGCTCCATCACTCGCGGCTACGTCGACGCGCACTTCACCGCCTACGTCAACTGGCCGGTCGTCGCGGCGATCTACCCCAACCTGCCCTACAGCACGGTGGGCCTGGTGCTCGCCGACCAGCCGTCGTCCGGCGCGTACACCGTCGGCCGCAGCCTGTGGGCCACCGCGCAGGTCACCCAGTTCACCGCGCCCGGCTGGAAGTTCCTCGACAGCGGCTCCGGCTACCTGGGCGGCAGCGAGACCAACGGCAGCTACGTCACGCTGAAGTCCACCAACGGCACGGACTACTCGACCGTCATCGAGACCAGCACCGCGACCGCCGCCCAGAACGTCACCGTCAACGTCAGCGGCGGCCTGTCGACCGGCGCCGTCCACGTGTGGGCCACCAACCTCAACTCCGGCAGCACCGCGGACTACCTGGTGCACCAGCAGGACCTCACGCCCAGCGGCGGCTCCTACTCGCTGACCGCACAGCCCGGCTACGTCTACACCCTCACCACCACCACCGGGCAGGGCAAGGGGACGGCCACCAGCCCGGCCCCCGGGAGCCTGGCACTGCCGTACTCCGACACCTTCGACAGCACCACCCTCGGCCAGCAGCCGCGCTACCTGTCGCAGATGCAGGGGGCGTTCGAGGCCACCGCGTGCGCCGGCGGGCGCGCCGGACGGTGCCTGACCCAGCAGGCGCCCACCAAGCCCATCGAGTGGGACGGCGACTCCAACCCGTACACCATCGGCGGCAGCCTCAACTGGCGGAACTACACCGTCGCGGCCGACGTCCTGCTGCGGCAGGCGGGCTCGGCCCAGCTCATGGCCCGCGCCGGCACCCAGCACGCCTTCGGGCCGGCCGGCATCAACGCGTACGTCCTCCAGGTCTCCGACACCGGCGCCTGGTCGATCGTCCGCAACAACACCAGCCACACCCTGACCACCCTCGCGAGCGGCACCGTGGCCGCGCTGGGCACCGGCAGCTGGCACCACGTCGCCCTCACCGTCAACGGCGCCACGCTCACCGCCGCCGTCGACGGCACCACGGTCGGCACCGCGAACGACGGCACGTACAGCACCGGCATGGTGGGTCTGGGCACGTCCGGCTACCAGACCGACCAGTTCGACAACCTGTCCGTGACCCCCGTCGGCACCCAGACCAGCGGCACCGGCCCGATCACCGCCATCGCCGACACGTCGAAGTGCGCCGACGACGACACCGGTTCCACCACCAACGGCACCAAGGTCCAGATGTGGGACTGCAACGGCACCGGCGCGCAGAACTGGACCCCGCAGTCCGACGGCACCATCCGCCTCGGCGGCAAGTGCATGGACATCTACGGGGCCGGCACCGCCGACGGCACCCTCGTCGAGCTGTGGGACTGCAACGGCGGCGGCAACCAGAAGTGGCAGGCCGTCGGCGGCACCCTCGTCAACCCGGCGTCCGGCAAGTGCCTCGACGACCCCGCCTCCAACACCACCAACGGCACCCAGCTGGAGATCTGGACCTGCAACGGCGGCGCCAACCAGCAGTGGATCACCCCGGCGCCCTGACCGGCCCCGCGTCACCCGTACGGAGGGCGCGCGGCCGCGGCCCGCGCCCTCCCGGCACCCCCGCACGCGGCTTCCGGCCGGCGGCCGGCCCCACTTGACTGGGAGACCGGCCGTCACCGGGAGCAACCATGAACGAGCGCCGCACTCCGGCGACCCCCGCCCGCCAGCCCGACCACCGCGACCACGGCGATCACCGGGACCAGCATCCGGCACACCCGCCGCACGACCCCGCCCGGCCCCTGCCCGCGCCCCGCGCCGGCGTCGTCTTCGACGCCCCCTTCACCGACCGGCACGCGTGGGCCGTGGGCCGCACCTCGGCCTACCCGCCGGACGGCCGCAACCCCGACGACAACAAGCTCGACCAGATCGGCCCTGCGTACGCCCCGACCGCCGACGGCGTCTTCCGCGCCCGGCGCGCGTCCGGCGGCCTGTGGGACGCCGACCTCGTCTCCACCGAGTACGCCCCCGGAGGCTTCGAGCTGCTGCCCGGCGACGACCTCACGGCCACCTGCCTCGTCCACGACGTCCAGGGCGCCTGGCCCGCACTGTGGACCTGGGGCCGCGACAGCGACAGCGGCCGCTCACAGCCGGGCCACGGCGAGGTCGACGGCTTCGAGTACCACCCGACCAATCCGCGGATGCTGGAGCTCACCAACCACGTCCGCCCCGCCGCCTCCTACGCCGACCACCTCGTCACGCCCGGACGGCCCTTCACCCTGCGTGTGCTGTTCGGGGCCACGAGTGTGCAGTGGTGGGTCGACGGCCGGCAGGTCTTCGCCGACGGCACCGGCGTGGGCCCGCACTGGCGCGCCTGGCTCGTCGTCGGCATCAGCGTCTCCGCGGGTGCCTACGGCCATCTGCCGCCCGCGCCCGGCACCCGCGAGCTGGAGTGGCAGTGCACCGCGCTGTCCGTCGCACGCCGTCCCGCACCACAGGCATGACCCGCCCCAACCGGGGAAGGCGGTCAGGCGACGATCATGTCCGCCGCCTGATATGGGTGGGTACAGCAGCGTGTGGGAACGACGACGAGGAGCCGTGCGGTGACCGAGCAGCCTTCGATGGCCGCGGGACTGACGGACACGGGGGGTGAGCGGGACGACCTGCCGGAGTCGCCCCGCGGAGCGCCGTGCTGGGTGAGCCTCACCGCACGCGACCTGCAGGCCTCCGAGAAGTTCTACGGCTCGGTCCTCGGCTGGGAGTTCCGCTCCACCACCCTCGGCGAGCACTTCGCCGTGGCCCTCAAGAACGGCAAGCCCGTCGCCGCGATCGGCGCCGTCGCCGCCGACATGCAGTTCGCCGTCGTGTGGACGCCCTACTTCGCGGTCCCGCAGGCCGACGAGGCGGCCGCGCGCATCCGCGAGCGCAGCGCGACCGTCGCGCTCGGCCCCGTCGCGTTCGCCTCCGGCAGGGCCGTGGTCGCCGCCGACCGGGACGGCGCGGTCTTCGGCGCCTGGGACGGCCGGCTGCCCGGCGGCTGGGAGGCCTGGCACGAATGCGGCCCCGTGGTGGTACGCCTGCGCACCCGCGACGCCTTCGAGGCCGCGATGTTCTACGGCGGGGTCCTGCAGTGGGCCGACGGGCGTCCGGACGGGTGCACGGTGTCCTACGAGAACGACGAGGTCGTCGTCCGCAGCGGGGACAGCATCGTGGCCCGCCTGTGCTCCGGCGCCGTCGAGGCCGCACCCGATCCCACCCTGCGCCCGCACTGGGCCGTTCAGTTCGCCGTGGACGACGTGGCGGCCCGCGTCGAGGCCGCCCTCGCGCTGGGCGGCACGCTCGTCGGCCGCGGCACCGGCCCGCACGGCGACCACGCCGAGCTGCGGGACCCCGACGGCGGACTCTTCACGATCATCGCCCGCCGCGACCAGTAACAGCGGGACACCACGCGACACCACGCCTCTCGCCCCGCTCGCGTCGGCGGCAGGAACTCCGCGCCCCTCCCCGCATCACCGGCTGCCGCCTACCGCCGCCTCCCACCCGGCCGCCCCGCCCTCCCGTAGGGTCGGGGCATGCTCCTGTGGATCAACGGCCCGTTCGGCGGCGGCAAGACCCAGAGCGCGTACGAACTGAGGCGGCGGCTGCCCGGCAGCGTGGTCTGCGACCCCGAACACGTCGGCTTCGGCCTCCACCGGATGACCCCGCCGCACCTGCGCGGAGACTTCCAGGACCTGCCCGCGTGGCGGCAGGGCGTCTACGAGGTGCTCGACCTGGCGCTGCGCAGGCACGACGGCCCGGTCATCGCGCCCATGACCGTCGTCGAGCCGGCGTACTTCCGTGAGACCGTCGGCCGGCTGCGCGACCGCGGCCACGACGTCCACCACGTCGCACTGCTCGCCGAGCGTGCCACGGTGCTGCGGCGGCTGCGCGAGCGCGGCCTGGGCCGTGGACTGCGCGCCGTGGCCGGCAAGGACACGCCGCCGCGGCACGAGACCTTCGCCGTCACCAAGCTCGACCTGTGCCTGGAACGGCTCCGCGACGACGAGTTCGCCGAGCACCTGTGGACCGACCACCTCACGATCCCGCAGGTCGCCGACCGCATCGCCGCGTCGGCCGGCCTGCGACTCGGCCCCGCCGATCCTTCCGCGCTGCGCGGCCGCCTGCGCAGGGCCTGGGTCGGCGTCCGCCACATCCGCTTCGACTGAACCGGCCGGATCTGGGGATCACTGGACATGACGGACCCCAGGACGAGCCGGACGTGACAGAGAGGTGACCCGAACATGAGCCAGCAGGTGCGCGGCGTCATCGCGCCGGGCAGGAACGAGCCCGTGCGGATGGAGACCATCACCGTGCCCGACCCCGGCCCCGGAGAGGCGGTGGTCAGGGTGCAGGCCTGCGGGGTCTGCCACACCGACCTGCACTACAAGCAGGGCGGCATCAACGACGACTTCCCGTTCCTGCTCGGACACGAGGCGGCCGGCATCGTCGAGGCGACGGGCCCCGGGGTCGACGAGGTCGAGCCCGGCGACTTCGTGGTCCTGAACTGGCGCGCGGTCTGCGGCCAGTGCCGCGCCTGCCGCCGCGGCCGCCCCTGGTACTGCTTCCAGACCCACAACGCGACCCAGAAGATGACACTCGGTGACGGCACCGAGCTGTCGCCGGCACTGGGCATCGGCGCCTTCGCCGAGAAGACCCTGGTCGCGGCCGGCCAGTGCACGAAGGTCGACCCGAAGGCCGCGCCGCAGGTCGCGGGGCTGCTCGGCTGCGGCGTCATGGCCGGCATCGGCGCCGCGATCAACACCGGCGGTGTCACCCGCGGTGACTCCGTCGCCGTCATCGGGTGCGGGGGAGTGGGGGGCGGGGCGATCGCCGGGGCCCGGCTGGCGGGCGCGGCCACCATCATCGCCGTCGACGTCGACCCGCGGAAGCTGAGCGCCGCCACCGGCCTGGGTGCCACGCAC
>NZ_FODD01000102.1 GCF_900110255.1 Actinacidiphila rubida | reverse complement strand
GTCACGTCGAGTCAGACCGGCACCAACAATGGGTACTACTACTCGTTCTGGACCGACGGCGGCGGCTCGTCGTCGATGACGCTGGGCTCCGGCGGCAACTACAGCACCTCGTGGAGCAATGTCGGCAACTTCGTGGCCGGCAAGGGCTGGAGCAACGGCGGCCGCCAGACCGTGAACTACTCCGGCAGCTTCAACCCGTCCGGCAACGCCTACCTGTCGCTGTACGGGTGGACCACCAACCCGCTCGTCGAGTACTACATCGTCGACAACTACGGCACCTACCGGCCGACCGGCACCTACAAGGGCACCGTCACCAGCGACGGCGGCACGTACGACATCTACGAGACGCAGCGCGTCAACGCGCCCTCGATCATCGGCACCGCGACGTTCAACCAGTACTGGAGCGTGCGGCAGTCCAAGCGCACCGGCGGTTCCATCACCACCGGCAACCACTTCGACGCCTGGGCCGGCCACGGCATGAACCTGGGCAGCTACAACTACCAGATCCTCGCGACCGAGGGCTACCAGAGCAGCGGCAACTCCAATATCACGCTGGGGAGTTCCGGCGGTGGCACCACCGGTGGCACCACCGGCGGGACCACGGGAGGTACGACCGGTGGGACCACCGGCGGTGGCGGAGGCGGTAGTTGTACCGCCTCCCTGTCCGCGGGTGAGCAGTGGAGCGACCGGTACAACCTGAACGTGGCGGTGACGGGTTCGAGCAACTGGACCGTGACGATGAACGTGCCGTCCCCCGAGAAGATCAGCGCGACCTGGAACACGAGCGCGACCTGGCCCAGCAGTCAGGTGATGATCGCCAAGCCCAACGGCAACGGCAACACCTTCGGCGTGACCATCATGACCAACGGCACCTGGACCTGGCCTTCTGTCTCCTGCCAGGCGGGCTGATGCGCAGAGCCCCCTCCCCGCGGCAATCGCGTGCGAGCTGACCCCACCGCCGGACGTCACCCGGCCGGACTCCGGCCGGGTGACGCCGTGTCACGCCGTGGTGGGGTCGTAGGTGCCGAGCTTCGCCGACGGGACGGCGTCACGCGCGTGCGGAACCCCTCCAAGGAGGGCCGGCCCCGGGCCCGGACCGGAACCCTAACCGAGGGTCCACTTCTGGTTGGGCTGGCCGTTGCAGGTCCACAGTTCGGCCAGAGCGCCATTGGCGGTCGACGCCCCGGTCACGTCCAGACACAGGCCGGACTGGGCGCCGGTGACCGTCCCGTCGGCGTTGACCAGCCACTTCTGGTTGGCCTGGCCGTTGCAGGCCCAGATCTCCACCTTGGTTCCCGGCGACGTCTGGTTGTCGTAGGCGTCGAGACACATCTGCGCACTGCCCGCGTACACGGACAACTGGCCGGAGGAGGTATGCGTCCATGTCTGGTTGGTGCCGCCCCCGCAGGTCCAGATGTCGACCTGCGTGCCGGCCGCCGTAGCCGAGTTCGGGACGTCCAGGCACTTGGCCGCGCCTACGGCGTGCAATGCGCCGGTCGTGCCGGTTCCCCCGCCGCTCGTTCCCCCCGCGACCCGGTACATCACCGTGCCGTGCGCCGGCACCGAGGCGCTGATCGGTCCCGAGGTGGTGGAGGTCGATCCGGACCACAGATCGGTCAGGGTGTAGCTCGACGCTCCGGTCTTGCCGATCGCCGTCGCGCTGGTGGAGACGGTGGCGGTCGACCCCGTCTCGTTGAACAGGGCCACCGACACGTCACCGCCTGCCAGCGGCTTCGCCAGCACGTCCAGGCCACCCGCGGACGAGACCATCGTCCCCTGCCTGCCCAGCGGGTCCTGGTCCACGGCGATCACGCGGGAGTTGGTGTAGACGGACAGCGTGGCGGAACTGGCGGAGGCCAGGTTGGTGCCGGCGATCAGCGGAGCGGCCATCTCCGCCCACAGGCTGAACTCCGAACGGTTCTCGGTGGTCGACATCGACCCGTTGCCGACCTCCAGCATGTCCGGGTCGTTCCAGTGGCCCGGCCCGGCGTACGGGGCGAGGCCGACGTTGCTGTGGAAGATGGACAGCATGCTGGAGAAGCCGGCGCTGATGTCGCCGGTGGTGCGCCAGCTGTTCCCGACGCCGGCACCCCAGGTCCACACGTTCTCCTGGCCCCAGTTGCACAGGCTGAACAGGATCGGCCGTCCCGTCGCGGCCAGGGCGTCGCGCATCGCGGTGTAACGGCTCTGCGCGGCGACGCCGTTGTTGTTGCAGTTGTCGTACTTCAGGTAGTCCACTCCCCACGAGGCGAAGGACTGGGCATCGGTCGTCTCGTGCCCCAGGCTGCCGGGGTACCCGGCACAGGTCGCCGTGCCGGCGTCCTCGTAGATGCCCAGTTTGAGGCCGAGGGAGTGCACGTAGTCCGCGGTGCCCTTGATGCCGTCGGGGAACTTGGCGGAGTCCGGGACCAGTCGGCCGGCGGAGTCACGGGAGTGCGTGAGCCAGCAGTCGTCGATGTTGACGTAGGCGTACCCTGCGGCCTGCATTCCGTCGGTGTGCATGGCCAGCGCGGTGGATTCGATCAGGGACTCGGAGACGTTGCAGCCGTAGGCGTTCCAGTCGTTGAAGCCCATCTGCGGCGTGAGCGCGAGGCCGTTGCCCAACGCGACGGCGGGTGGGGCCGTGCCCAGGGACACCAGCGGGAGGGCGAGGACGAGCAGGAGGGCGGCGAGGGCCGGCGCGAGCACCCTCGGAACGGGCACGGTCCGAGCGGGTACGCGCGGTCGCCTCGGTGAGCCGTACTGCCATGAACGGATCATCGACATGTTCTCCTCGTCGTCTCGGGAGTCGGTCGGGCGTTCCGATCGATGTGGGGCATCTCGTTAGCGCTCACACCCAGGAACGTCCAGCTTGCCCGTTGCCGGTGGCTGCGAGAGTGGTGCGAGGTGTGCGGTGCGTGCGGGCGGACGCGCGGTGCGGCCGCTCACGAGGTGGGCGGCCGGGAGCGCGACGGGCCAGGCGACCACGTCCACGTGACGGGTCGGCGCCGGTTGGCGGTTCGGCGGAACGGCGACGTCGACCCGGCGTCGCAGGGACATCTGATGCGCCCTCAGGGATCCCATGATGCGTCGGGCTCTGTCAATACCCCTCTCCCGGCCGGGGTCCGCCGACGCGCCGGGAATGCGTGACCGCATTCGTCCCGGAACCCGGACCGGCTTCCGCGGGTGTGTGGGGCGGTGCCGGACCGTGTGTCTTCTTTCGCCGCCCGGTTGCCGTCGGGTGCGGTACGTGTCCGCCGTCCGGGAGTTGCGGCAACATCCTTGACGTAGATGTCTGTGAACGCTAACAATGTCGCTCAACACGGATCGGAGAACCATGTCGCAGACCGCGGAGAGCACCGGCCCTCGCCGGGCCCCCACCATGGCGGACGTCGCCAAGCTGGCCGGGGTGTCGCACCAGACCGTCTCCCGTGTGCTGAGCGACCATCCCAACGTCCGCGACTCCACTCGGGCGGAGGTGCAGCGGGCGATCGAGCAGCTCGGGTACCGGCGGAACTCGTCCGCGCGCGCCCTGGTCACGCGGCGCACTCTCACGCTCGGCGTGGTGGCGTGCAATCCCACGCTGTTCGGCCCGGCGAGCATGCTGTTCGGCCTGGAGGAGGCGGCGCGGGACGAGGGCTACATGGTCTCCGCGGTGACCTTGCGCCGCTACACGGCGAAGGCGCTGGAGGAGGCGATCGACCACCTCAGCGACTGGGGGGTGGAGGGCATCGTGGTGATGGTGCCCCACCGGGCCGCGGTGGCGGCCCTGGCAGAACTCCGCCTGCCCTTTCCCGTGGTGACCGTCGAGGGCGGCCACAACCTGCCGATCGCCGGTGTCTCCGTGGATCAGGACCTGGGTGCCCGGTTGGTGACCGGCCACCTGCTGGCGGGGGGACACCGAACGGTCTGGCATGTCGCGGGCCCGTCGGACTGGCTGGAGGCCGAGGCCCGCGTCCAGGGCTGGCGCGCCGCGCTGGAGGAGGCCGGCGCCGAGGTGCCGCCGCCTCTCGTCGGCGACTGGACCCCGCTGTCCGGCTACCGGGCCGGGCAGGAGCTGGCCGGGCGCGTCGCGGCGAGTTCCGCCCGCCGAGGTGCCCCGGAGGTCTCGGCGGTGTTCGTGGCCAACGACCAGATGGCGCTGGGCGTCATGCGGGCGTTCCGGGAGGCGGGTCTGTCCGTACCGGGCCAGGTGGCGATCGCCGGGTTCGACGACATTCCCGAGGCCGAGTTCTTCGCCCCGCCGCTGACCACCGTCCGGCAGGACTTCACCGCCGTCGGCCAGGCCAGCATCCGGATGCTGGTCAGCCGCCTGGAATCGGGAACCACTGACGGCGACGAGCGCGTGGTCATCGAACCGCGGCTGATCGTCCGCAGCAGCACCACGCAGATCTGATCCGCACCTGCCCGACGTCCCGGCCGCAGGCGGGGCTGAGGCCTACATGGAGACAGCCATGACGACCGATCCACCGTCCGTCACCGTCGGCGTCGACTTCGGGACGCTGTCCGGCCGCGCCCTCGTCGTCGACGTCACCGACGGCCGCGAACTCGGCAGCGCCGTGCATGAGTACACGCACGGCGTGGTGGACCGCGCGCTGCCCGGCGGGCGCGTGCTGCCGCCCGACTGGGCGCTGCAGATACCCCAGGACTGGCGGGACGTGCTGCGGTTCGCCGTGCCGCGCGCCCTGGAGGCCGCGGGCGTGCGGCCGCAGCAGGTGATCGGGCTCGCCACCGACTTCACCGCGTGCACCGTGCTGCCGGCGACCTGGGACGGCACGCCGCTGTGCGAGCTGCCGGAGTTCACCGAACGCCCGCACGCCTACCCGAAGTTGTGGCGGCACCACGCGGCCCAGCCGGAGGCCGACCTGATCGTGCGGCGCGCGGAGGAGTCCGGGCAGCCCTGGCTGGCCCGCTACGGCGGCCGGATCTCCAGCGAGTGGCAGTTCGCCAAGGCGCTTCAGGTGCTCCACGAGGACCTGGAGGCGTACGCCGCCGCCGACCGCTGGATCGAGGCAGCGGACTGGATCGTGTGGCAGCTGACCGGGGCGGAGGACCGCAACCCGTGCACCGCCGGCTACAAGGGCGTCCA
>NZ_FODD01000068.1 GCF_900110255.1 Actinacidiphila rubida | reverse complement strand
GACGACCGGCGGGACGAGGACTGCGGTCGTCAGGACCGGCGGGACCACGACGAGTGGAGCCGTCACGACCGGCGGGACCACGACGACCGGGGAGGCAGCTACCGTCATTACGAGCGCTGACACATGCGCCTGGTAACCGCCGGCTCCTGAGTCGCAGGGGGCGCCCTCCGCAATGACGGAGGGCGCCCGAACGCCTGGACCGTGTCCTGCGCATCCTCGTCCTGCCACGCGCAGCGCACTGACCTCGCGCCACAGCCACAGCCACAGCGCACCGGCGGACGGACACAGGGTGCTCGATGCCGTAGGCGGTGCCGGTGTCCTTCGCCCGGTCCCGGACCTCGGGGTCTGGCCGGCGCGCACGCGCCGACGTCCGCGCGGGAGAAGGACCTGCCGTGCGTGTCACCCATGACCGGCGGCCAGCCGGTCGGTCAGCAGGCCGGTCATGGCCCGCACGCCGTGGCCGATCGCGCGCTAGTCGGCGGCGAAGTCGGGGGTGTGCGGCGCGCCGTTCCTCCCCGACTCGGCGTCCGCGACGCCGAGGTAGAACTGCGCGCCCGGCGCCTGGTCGAGGAACAGTGCGAAGTCCTCGCAGTTGAAGGGCCAGGATGCCCGGGCCCACACGACGGAGTCGGGCCCCAGGGCCGCGCTCAGGTACCGGCCGGCCGCCGTGCTGAGCTCCGCCGAGTTCACCATGGCGGGGAACGGATCGCCCGGGAACTCCACGTGTCCGCCCGCGGCCGCCGCGAGCTGCCCGACCCGCGCGCGCAGCTGCGCCAGCCGCTCCTGCGGCCAGGCCCGCAGCAGGACGTTGGCGACCGGGTGCCCGTCGGGCGTCCGCTCGCTCCACTGGGCCACGCACACCGATTCCTGGACCGACGCGGCGGTCTCGGGCTGCAGCAGCGCGTGGAAGATCGCGCGGTACTCGGCGATGCTCTGCGGGAACCCGACGGTGCCCAGTTCCGCCACCCTGGCCGCGAGGGCGGTGACGGCCGCGTCGTCGCCACCGGGCAGCGTGATCCGGATGTGGTCGAGGCCGGGCAGGCCGTATCCCGGAGAGACCCCGATGGTGCCGGAGGGAAACGGGCCGCAGTGCAGCGCGTAGAACTCGCGCGGCGCGAGCCTGTGCACCAGGCCGGTCTCCAGCATCGCGCGGGCGCCCTGCAGGTTCTCCTCGGCCGGCTGGAAGACGAACACCAGCCGGCCGCGTACCGCACCGGCGTCCTGAGCGAGCGCCCGGGCCACGCCGACGCCGATCGCGGTGTGCAGGTCGTGCCCGCACAGGTGCGCGGCGCCGGGGACGCGGGAGGCGAAGCCCTCGTCGAAGGCCCGGCCCGACCGCGGGAAGGGCAGCACGCTGGTTCGCGTGTCGACGGCGTCCATGTCCGCCCGGTACGCGACCGTCGGGCCGTCCGCGGAGCCGTCGAGCACCGCGAGGACCCCGTGACCGCCGACACCGGTCGTCACCTCGAGCCCGGCCGCGCGCAGCTGCTCCGCGACGAGCCCGGCCGTCTCCCGCTCCTGGCCGGCGAGTTCGGGCCGGCGGTGGATCTCCCGCCGGAGCTCGATCAGTTCTTCCGCACGATTCGTCACCGGTCAATCGTGCGCCCGACCGCGGCTATTGGGCACCGTTCGGTGACAGCTTCCGGGTGACCCGGCCGAACAGCTCCGTCAGCGGTCCGCCGGCATCCCGGCCGAAGCCGGCCGGCCCGTGGGTGGCCAGAGGCGGCATCGCCGGTTCGACCTCCCGCCGGACCAGCGTCAGTGGTCGTGGCGATCGCAGCCGTCATGACGCCCGTCGCGGTCGTGCCCGTGGTGCCTGATCGTGGTGGTGTCGGTGGCGGTGCGGGTGGCGGGGTCACCGCCTCCGGTGACGGTGGCGGTGTTGGTGACCCGCGCACGGGCGTTGCAGGAGATGCCGACCTTCAAGGTGACGGGCGGGTAGTGGTGCCCGGCGGGCAGGACGTCGCCGCGGGTGCAGGTGAGGGTGGCCGGCGTGCAGCGCCATCCCCGGCCGGTGATCCTGTCGGCCCGAAGACCCGCGGGGAGGACGTCGTGGACGGTGACCGTGGTGCCGTTGGTGGGGGCGGCGGCGGTGGTGGCGTCGCCCACCGTGATCGTGTACACGCCGTCCTGGCCCTGGACGAAGGTGCCCGCGTGCGTCTTGGCGATGGTCAGGGAGGGCCGGCGGACCGGAACGACGGTAAAGGTGAGGCCGGTATCGGCGGTGCCGGCGGTGGCGGCGGTGCCGCCGGGGTGGGTGGCGGCGGTGCCGCCGGGTGCGGTGAGAGCGGTGGCGGTGAAGGTGTCCATCACCGGCGCCGTCCCGTCGTTGACGTAGGAGCGCTGGACCGTGGCGGTCGAGGCCGTGGCCACGACGATCGCCAGGACGGCCAGCCGGGCCATCGTGACCTTCCCCGTCCTGCGGGCCCGCGCCCTCAGCCGCAAGCGAAACATGCCGTGCCTACCTCCCGTGCCGGGGCTTGCTCCAGCCCGCCCTTTCCCCTGCCTGAACAGCGACATCTCCACTTCCCAACCGTCGATGACAAGCCGTAGTCGGATCTCGGCGCGCGGAACGCCGGCGCCGCCGCGAAAAGGGGCCGGCGGCACGCTCGATGACGACCCGTCATATGTCGCCCATGGAGCGGATCAACCGGCTGCGGGGGCGACCCTGGGCTGGGAGTGGTCACCGGCGGCGCCGCAGGAACGTGGACAGCGGAAGGCACACGGCGGCGAGGACGAGGACGGAGAGCCCGGCGACCACAGGGCTGGGGAAGCGCCCTTGCCCGACGGCCGCCGCGGCGACCGTTCCGGCGCCACCGGAAGCCGCCGGGAAGGTGATGGTGGCGCGTGTGGTGCGCTCGACCAGGCCGCTGTTGAACGTGAGCGCCACGGTCCAGGGGCCGGCCGGCAGTTGTGCGTCCAGCGGGACGACCGCCTCCGCATGGTCACCCGGAGCCAGTGCGGTGTCCGTCTCGGCGGCCGGGAACGGTCCGGCGCGCAGCCCGGCCGGCCCGTCGGAGAGGGCGAGCGCCCCGTTGATGTCCAGGGCGCGGCCCCCCGTGTTCTGGATCCGGGCGCGGACCTCCGCCCGCCCGTCGCGGGCCCGGGACACAGAGAGCCGCCCGATCGTGAAGTCCGAGGGTGGCTCACCACCGGGACCGACGTCGATGTACATGCGGACGCCCACCCGGCCCAGCATCGTCAGCGTGTGCGAGCGGTCCGTGCCGATGCCCGTCTGCGCCCAGATGACGCCGTACCGCTCCCCGGCGGCGGCGTCCCTGGGCACCTGGATGGTGGCGTGTACCCGTGCTGTTTCGGAGGCCGCCAGCTCGAGGTCCGCGGTGTCGAGTGAGGTCCAGCCGGTCAGTTCGTCGGGGGTGCGCTGCGGCGCGAAGGTGAACGTGCCGTTGGCGATGGCGGCCGCCGCGGCGTAGACGTTGACGTGGATCGGTGTGGACGACTCGTTGGTGACCTCCACCCGCCGCTCGATGGTCGAGCCGGGCGCGAGGTGGTCGATGATGTAGGCGTGTGCCCGGGGATCGGCACGGCGGCTTTCCGGGGCGTCGAGCAGCTTGATGCCGATGGTCCTGCTCCCGGCCGGGTGGGCGGGGGAGGACGGCTCGGGCGTCCCCGCCGCCGGGGTCATCGCGGCCGCCGGCGTCGCTCCGGTGGCCGGGGTCATCGCGGCCGCCTGGACGAAGGCCAGCGCCAGCAGCACAACCCAGTACCGGCGCGCGCCCTTCAGTGCGTCAGGCAACGGATTGGGTCAGCGTTCCGGTGTAGGCCCCGCCGACGGCGGCGGCGGGCACGTGAACGGTGACGGTCGGGTTCCAGGTCGCGGTGTTGTCTCCGACCCCGGCGCTTCCGGTGACCACCGTCTGCGCGGAGTTGCTCAGCGTCACGGGCGTTGTGGTGGCGGTGATGGTACCGGTCGTCGTGATCGACCCGGGATCGTAGCCGGCGCTGGTGGCGGGGATCGTCGAGGGACCGCTGGCGAAGTCCGTCTCCGCCGCGGTCACCGTCCAACTGGCCGAGGCCAGGGCACGGTCGTCGGTGACGGTCACGGGACCGAGCGCCCCGCTGATCGTGGTGCCGGGCGCTCCCGAGCCGAGGGCGACGCTGACCGGTACCGACATCGTCAACGCGCCCGAGGTGACGTTGTACGTGATGGTGGTGGAGGGGTCGTCGGCCGCGACGGCGAGGCCCGGCTGGACCAGGACGAGCGCAGTGGCTGCGGCCGCGACAGACAGGCTTCGTGCGCGCACGGTGACTCCCGAGGTAGCCGACGCCGGCCAGCGGATGTGCTGGCCGACAGCGGACGTGCTGGCTGACGCGAGGCAGACAATCGGGCGCGGCCTGTTCACACAAGCCGACGCGCGCCGCGCTGCGCCACACGAATGACCACATTGGATCACCTGGCCGCGGGGGACGGGTGGGCGGCGGCGACCGGCGTCGTCAACCGCGAACCGTGCGCTCAGAGGGGGAGGTGGGCGTGGATGACGCCGGGAATCGCCGACCAGGCGGCCAGGCCGCTGGGGGTGAGGAGGGCGGCCCAGTAGTCGTCGGGAGAGGAGGGGCTGCCAACCAGGCGAATGAGCGGGTCCTTGACGGGCGCCGTCAGGTGGAGCGGGGCGGAGAAGGTGATGACGTAGGTCGTTCCGGCATCGCAGTGCAGCACGGCGTGCACGGGTGTGCCGGAGACGGCGAACGCGATCCGGACCTGCTCCTTGCGCTGCCCGCACTGGTAGAGGAGGCCGGCGGCGGTGGTGCGGCCGGCCAGGTGCTGCTCGGCGGGTGCGGGCCCGAGTGTGAGCGTGTCCGGGTCGGGGACTCCGGAGCGGGACTGGCCGCCCACCCGGCCGACGACGAGCCACCAGCGCACGTTCCCGGTCGTGCGGACCGTCATGGTGACCGGTGTGCCGGGTGCGACCACCGTGTTGGGGCCGGAGCGGACGCCTTCGGCGACGAGGTCGGCCTCGGCGCTCAACCCTGCCGCGCAGTTGGGGGTGGAGGGTCGCGGGGGGACGGACAGGTCGCTGCCGAGCGTGCCGTGGTCGTCGACGCCGATGGCGCCCTTGCCCACGCAGCGCAGTTCGACGGCGCCGATCCTGCTGCCGTCGGGGATCGTCACCTGTTTGGTTCCCGGACCGGTTCCGTAGGCGATGGCGAGACTGGTGGACAAGGTGGTGTTGGGCACGGAGAACAGTGCCGGGTAGTGGCCGTCGGCCGTGGCCGGGGAGGTGGTCTTGGGGGTGGCCGCCGGTGTCGGCGTGGCGGTTGCCCGGCCGGTCCGGCCGGCCTGGCTGGGCGCTCCGGCGGGGTGGGCGCCCTGGTCGAGGAGGGCCGGCGTCATGGCTGCGGCCACGGCCACGACGGCCAGGGCGCTCGCCGCGCCCGCCCTGTGGGTGCGGCGGCGCCGGGACGCGCGCAGCTGCACCTGGGCGAGCCGGCGGGGGTTGCCCGGTGGGTCTGCCGCGGCGTCGGCCAGCAGGCCGGGCAGGCGGTTTTCGAGGTCGTCCGCGTGGTGCGTGGTGTTCATGGCGGTGATGGACTCTTTTCCGCGGTCGTGGGAAGGGGGCCGGGTCAGCTCGCGGCGCCGGTGAACGCCTTGAGCAGCTCAGGGTGCGCCCGCAGTTTCGCCAGCGCGCGCGAGGACTGGGTCTTGACGGTGTCCACCGAGCGGTTGAGGCAGTAGGCGGTCTCGGCGACGGACAGCCCCTCGTAGTAGCGGAGCACGACGACCGCCTGCTGGGCGGGCGAGAGTTCACCGATGAGCCGCAGGACCAGCGCGCGGGTGGCGTAGCGTTCGGCGAAGTCCTCGACGGCCGGCAGGCGTTCGCCGTCCCAGAAGTCACCGCTGGGTAGTTCGTGCCGCCAGCGCCGCCGCCACCAGGTGGCGTAGGAGGTGACGAGGATGCGCCGTACGTAGGGTTCCGGGAACTCCTCGATCTGCTTCCAGCGCGGGTAGGCCTTGGCGAGGGCGGTCTGCAGGAGGTCCTCCGCCTTGCCCCAGTCGCGGGTGAGCAGGAAGGCCGTCCGTAAAAGGGTGGGGCCGCGTGTCGTGACGAACGCGTCGAAGGTGACCTTGGCCTCTTCGGCCGTCGGGGACATAGGCGGTACCTCTGATCTGCCGGGTGCGGCGGTCCGGTGGTGCGGCGGGGCGGCGGTTCGCGGTGGCCGGGGAGCGGGCGTTCTGGCCCGGGGCCGGTTCGGGGCGGGTCCGCTTGCGGGTTTCGCAGACCTGACGACGACGCGGGCCTACATGGTGGCAACCACCGCGCGGTCGTTGCCGATTCGTTACGGCACCTGCGGGGGTGCCGCCTCCGCGCCCCCAAGAACCCTGCGCGGCCCGGAGGACCCGGAAAAGAGCAGGACGCTGCCCGTCGCCCACGGACACCGTCCGGCCGGACGACCGGGTCGGCCCCCGGAGCCGGCGTCGCTGGGCTGGTTTCCTTGACGGTTGGGCCGGCGCGGGATTCACTGCGGGATCGACAGCGAGACATGGGGGCGGGCAACGGTGATCTCGGAGCCGGAAATGGGCGACGGGCCCGAGAACCGCTGGGGCGCCGGTGCTTTCGCCGACACGGTCGGTACAGCGCCGGCCAACCGAGGCGGATGGCCGTGGAGATGGGTCGTCGGAGCCGTCATAGCGACCTCGGCTGCGGGGGCGCTGGTACTCCACCTCACCGGGTACGGACAGGCATCCCGTCCCGATCTTCACCACTACACGCTCTCGGAAAGCCCCTGCAGCGGCGACAACCTCAAACCACTGACCGACTCCTTCGCCACCGAGCACTTCGCGGCGGCCCCGGCTGCCATACGGACCGGCCCCGCGCTCGACCTGGCCCAGTGCACACTCGACGCGCAAGGCTCCGTCGGAGCCAAGTGGGCGGTCCTCTACAACGCCGTCGTCACGGTGCAGCTGCACAAGAAGACCGACCCGGCCCCTGAATTCGACGACCTCGGCGGCCCTCACCCCTTGGGGCAGAATGCGCCGTGGATGGCGGTCGTCGATCCGTCGGGCATCGTGACCTCGAGCAGAGCCCAGGCCAGCGTTCCTGTGCCCGGTCTCGGGGACAGCGCCTACCTGCTCACCGACGACGACGGCGACGAGACCCTGACCGTCCGTCACGGCGGCGCGGTCCTCACCATTGCCCTCAGCGTTGCTGAACAGTGGAGCGGACCGGGCGGGGCCCCGCCCCCGGACGCAGATGGCTACCCGCAGAAGCCGCCCCGCCTGAACGCCTTCCGCCCGGCCCTTGTCGCCACCATGCGCACGCTGATGACTGCCCTGTCCCGGTGAGGCCGCAGGACGCCTGGAGACAGGGGCTTCGCCGCCCGCAACGCCTCCGGGGCTGACGGCCGAGCGCGGCCCGGGTCCGGCTGGTGCCGGCGGGCTGGGCGGGCCCGGTATCGGCGCGGCAGCCGCCGCGGTGTATGACCCGCTCGGGGCGGCCGCTGCCGGGCAAGGGCGTTTCGACACCTGTCTGGCGCGGGGGCCGGATAACGGGAAGGACGTTCAGCGCCGCGGCCGGCCGCCCGGCGCGCCCCGCGGTGGCGGGCGGCGGCGTGCCCGCCGAAAGCGTAATCGGCGGGTGCCCCCGCGGTGGTCGGCCAGGCTTTGCCCATGAGCGTGAGCGTCGAGGATCCCGAAAGCCGCAACCTGGCGCGGCTGATCGCGCTGTCCGACGGGATCTTCGCCATCGCGATGACGCTGCTGGTGCTCGACATCCATGTCACCAGCGGTCTGAACCCCGCCGAATTCCGCAGCATGCTGCACGACCTGCTGCCCCACATCGGCGCCTACGCGCTGAGCTTCACCATCCTCGCCGCCTTCTGGCGCGACCACCGGCGGATGCTGCAGATCGCCCGCCGGGTGGAAGGACCGGCGCTCCGGCTCACGCTCGCCGGGCTGGGCGCCATCGCGCTGCTGCCCTTCCCCACCACCTTGTTGTCGGAATACGGCTCCCAGCCCCTGGCCGTGGCCCTCTACGCAGGCACCGTCGCCCTCATCGACCTGCTGCAACTGGCGGTGATCCAGGTCATCCGCCGCGAACGGCGGGCCGAGGGGGCGGGCCGCCACGAGACGACCGCAACCAGCTCCGGCGATCTGGACATCGTCACCGACCTGCTCGTGACCGCTGCGGTCTTCGGCGCCACGGTGCCGATCGCCTTCGCCTCCCCGAAAGCGGCACTGTGGACCTGGCTCGTGCTGGTCCCCCTCAAGTTCGCCCTGGGCCACCGCGCCCGCGCACACCCCCGGGGCAAGGGCGGCTGAAACGCACCGGGGCATAGCTGGCATCGAGCGCTGGTAGCGGGGCAGGTGCGGGGGGAGCGCGGCGAGCGCGACACCGTCGCCTTCACGGACCGGGCCGACGTCGGCCGGGGCCGGCGCGAGGACCGCACGACCGCGTCGTCCAACGGGTCGGCACTCACGCCGCGTTCGGCGGTCAGCAGAGCCCACGGACTCCTCGGGCCGGCCGAGATTCCGCAGCGAACCGGCCAGCTGGATCACCGCACGGCGTCGCCGCCTGCCGGTCGGGCCGAGTTCCAGAGCCCGTTCGTACGGGCGGCACGGCACGGTCGCCAGCGCAGCCTCATCCAGGCCGTCGAGCAGCTGAGTGCCTGCTCGCTCCCACGCAGTGGTGCCACGCCCGCACCGGAGGGGACAGCCCCACCGGACGGGGCGCCCCCCACGGCACCGGCGCCTTCCGACCCACAACCACGCCCCGCGAACATGCCGTTCGGCGACGCCCGTTCGGCCGGGCAGTGGATCGGCGACAGGTCGTGCCGAACCTGCGCGAGACCCTCTCGACGACCCCTCTCTCGCGGCCGCGCCTGCGCTCCGGCGCGGTCGCGCCGGTCCGGACCGACCAGCCGCGCCGACCGGGGGCCCGGCCGGCGCGGCGGCGGCCGCGTCACGAACAGACGGCGCTCACCCCGCCCGTGACGTCGTCGACGGTGAGCTGGAACGGCGCCGCGCCGTCCAGCGTCACGGTCCAGCCGTGCACGACGGTCCCCGACGCCGGCTCGTCGGCAAGCCATGTCACGGGGGCAGGACGGCCGCAGTCCGTGCCGCCCTTGCCGCCACCTGCCGGGTGCCCGTAGTGGCCGGCCACCGCCGGATCACCGGGCTCACCCCCGCGTGCGGTGCAACTGATCGCGGTGATCCGGCCGGTGACCGGATCCAGGGCCAGGGACGCCTGCCGGTCCAGCAGGGTCGTGCCGCGGTAGAACAGGACGTTCCCCGGATCGGCGGCCAGGACGCCGTCGGCCCGCTCGCCGCAGGTGACCCCGAGCCCGCCGTCGCCCCAGACCCGGGTGAACGCGGCGGAATCGGAGAACAGTGCACGGACCGTCGTGAGGTCGACCTGCCCGCGCACCGAGGGGTGCTGGTACATCGTCGCCGCGGGAAACAGCCCGCGCACCACGGCGTCCGCGCCGATCGGCGCGGACGGCACCACCGGACGCGTCGGGGCGAGGGTCGCCGGCGGCAGCGGCCGGTCGCGGTGACCGCCGCCCGTGCCGAGCACGATCACCGCCGTCGACGCGGCCGCGGCCACCACCGCCCCCACAGCGAGGGCGAACCGCGAGCGCCGCCAGGCTCCGGCCGCCCTCGCGATCGCCACCGGATCGAAATGCGGCGGCTGCTCGCAGCCGGCGAACTCGGCCATCACCGCGGTGAGTTCCGCCTCCAGCCGGGGCCCTGCGGCGGCGTCGTGCGCCGCGCTCACGTCGTCCATCGCGTCCTCGCGCTCCGCTGTCATCGGGTACCTCCCCGGGTCGGGCCGGCGGCCTTGTCGCCGGCCCGGGCCCGCAGCTTGCCCAGCCCCCGGGCGGCCTGCGAGCGCACCGTGCTCTCGCGGATCCCCAGCAGGGCGGCGATCTCCGTGTCGGCCAGGTCCTCGAAGTAGCGCAGGACCAGGACGGTCCGCATGCTGACCGGCAGGGCCCGCAGGCCCCGCATCAACTCGTCGCGGGACAGGATCTGCTGGTAGGCGTCGGACCCCGGCGACGGCGGGCCGCTGTCGCCCAGCAGCACCTCGGTCCCGGCGCGGCGCCGCAGCCGATGCCGGTCGTACACCAGGTTCACCAGGACCCGCCGCGCGTACGCCTCGGGCGCCTGGGCACGGCTCACCGTCCGCCAGTGGCGGCACAGGCGCTCCAGCGTCGACTGCACCAGGTCCTCGGCCTGGCCCCGATCTCCCGTCAGCAGCACCGCCGTTCGGAACAGCGCCCCCGATCTCGCCCTCACGAACGCGCTGAACTCCGCCACGTCGTCGGGACGCATTCCCACCCCCTGTTCGCGCCATCCCTCACTGTCTCCACCCCACCAGACGGCGAACACCCCCACACTGCTGCACACCTGACCGCCCGTGACACATTCGTGATCCCGGCGGCCGCCGCCGGTCCAGGCCGCACGGGTTCCTCAGGGGTGCTCTGCGCGTTAGCGTCATGAGGGTGATCGCAGACCGCCGCTCCGTCCTGGTCGAGGTACGCAAGTACGACGGCGCGCTGAGCGGACGGTGGACAGCCGGCCGTCTGGGCCAGGACGAGCACGGGGTGTGGCTGGGCACGGCGCAGGGGGTCCCCGTCCAGTCGGACGCCGGCGGCTGGCCGAACCGGTTTCCCCACGTGATGGTGATTCCCCGCGGTCAGTGGTGGATCGCCACGTTCTGCGCGGACCCGGGACCCGAGCTGTACGGCGACATCTGCACCGTGCCCGAGTGGAACGCCGACCGGACGGTCCTGCACGCCGTCGACCTCGATCTCGATGTCGTGCGGCCCCGGGGCGGCACCGCCTACAGCAAGGACGAGGACGAGTTCGCCGAACACCGGGTGCGGTTCGGCTATCCCGATCATGTCGTCGCCCGGGCCCGGCAGACATGCCACTGGCTGATGGCGGCCGCCCGCCGCGACGGCCACGGCGCCGAGCCCTTCGCATCGGCCTACCGCGACTGGCTCAGCCTTTTCGTGGGCCCCCCGCTCCTCCCGTGAATGCGAAGCTGCCCTGTGAGGGCAGAAGGCCGCGGGCATGTCCGGATTGGTAAGTGTCACTTTTTGGGCATGCGCCACACGCACGGTGCGAACACGCAGCTAGCCGTCGCTTTCCACGCTCTGCCTCGCCACGGACCCGGCGGTAACCACCTGGGCATGCCGGCCGACGTGGGATAGGAGACCGCCGACATCCGGAGCAACCCGATCAGCCTCTTCAAGGCGTGCGTGGTCATCAGCAACGTCGACGACTGCGCACCCGACTACGCAGGCACCGGCCGCTAGCTGCTTCCGGACAGCGGCCGTGCCTTCCGGCGGGCGCCGGCCCCGTACGGCGCCCGCCCATCAACCGGACGGCCCGGGCCGTCCGCCACGGCGCCCAGCCGCCCGCGTACGGCGGCCGGAAGCGCAAGGGCCTGCGCGCCGTACCGCCGGAGTCCGCGCGAAGGGCCGCGGCCACCTCGGCTACGTGCGTCAGTCCCTGAGGCGGGTCCCGCCGCCGGCGCCGTGGAGCAGCATCACGGAGGTGCGGAACTGGGCTGCAGCGGTGGGGGCGTCGACGAGGCCGGCGCGGACCCGCTGGTTGGCGGCGTGTCCGAGAGCGACCGTCGCCGTCACCAGCCATCCGATGTCCAGTGCGGTGGTGAACTCACCGCCCTCGCGGCCGCGTTGGATGACGGATTCCAGCATCTGCTGGACCGGAACGTGGCGGGCGGCGTCCGCCTCCCAGGCGGGTTCATGTTCGGCCAGGGCGGCCAGTACGGCTTGCTCGGCCAGCAGGGTGCCGACAGCGGTGAGGAACCTGTCGAGTGCCTCGGTGGCGGTGCCGGCCTGGACGTCGGCGGCCTCCAGCACGGCGATCGCCCGGCGACTGAGCTCGTCGCGGACCGCCGACAGCAGTGCCTCCCGCGTGCCGAAGTGCACGTACGCCGTCTGCCGGGTCAACCCGGCTGCGGCGGCGATCTCGGCCATGCCCGCTTCGGGGCGTGAGGACAGGACCTGTATCGCAGCCGAGAGCAGAGTCGCGCGGTTGCGCGAGACCTCCACCCGCTGGCGGCGACGCCTTATCTCTGACACGGTTGACAACTTTAGCAGGGTGCTCCGACGATGACGGACATGCCACAGACAGCCGAGGTAACCGAACAGGCGGCCCGCCGCCTGCTGATCGACTACACGCGCGACATCGCCCAGTCCGAGGAGGACCCGGCCCTGATCGTGGACCGCGCCATGACCGCCGACGTGGTGTGGGTCACCGACGGCAACGCTCTCACCCGGAACCAGCTGATCGCCCACGCGGCCCCGACCCGCAAGAACGTCACCGCCGGCGAGCTGACGATCGATGAACTCCTCGTCGACGGCCACCGGTTCGCGGCCCGCTGCCGACTCGTCGCCGAGCACCGCAACCTCGGCAGCGTGCGGATGGACTGGATCCTGATGGGCGAGGTCGCCGACGACGGACGGGTGCGGCGCATCCACCAACTCGCCAGACCGGCCTGATCACATCCGGTCGGTCCTCCATCTGTTTGAGCCTGCGCCCAAGAGCGGGAAGGCGCGGTGTGGAGATGGCCTGTTCGAGTGCCTGGTCCGCGACACGCGCGGAGCACCGGCCCCGGCGACCGGTCGACTCATACCGTGAAGCCACGAGGGCTACGGCACGCGTGTGTCAACAAAGTGGAGGCAGGCCATGAGCGCGGACACCAACGTCGCCACCATCAAGTCGATCTACGGGGCGTTCGGACGCGGCGACGTGCAGAGCATTCTGAACGCGTTGAGCGACGACGTGGACTGGGCGGCGGAGGCGGCATCGACGGCCGCGCCGTGGTACGGCGTGCGCTCGGGCAAGTCCGAGGTGGGCCTCTTCTTCGAGCAGTTCGGCTCGGCCATGGAGGTCGAGGAGTTCACTCCGGTGGCGTTCGCAGCGAATGAGGCGGACGTCATGGCCGTGGTGCGGCTGAAGGCTCACCACCGAGCCAGCGGTCGGAGTGTGGCCATGGACCTGCACCATTGGTTCACCTTCCGGGACGGCCTGATCACCCACTACCGCGGGACCGAGGACACCGCCCAGGTCGAGCCGCTTTTCTGCGCCTGAGCCGGCGCAGACCGACAGGGCCATCGATGAAGGTCACCGAGCAGCTCGGCGACGAACGGGGACGACGCGGTGGCCGGCCTCCGGGCGCTCTGCGGCCCCGGGCAGAGGTGTGCGGGTCCAGGCCGGAGTGCTGAGGGCGTTGGCGCCTGACCGTTCGCGGGTCACGCCGGGCAGGGTGGCATAGCGGTGTGCTGTCAGCAGGCAGTTCGCGGGGAGGTTGCCGTGCTGCGGGCTTGGGCGGAGAGCACTCCTGCGTACACCGTGGGGGCGACCCCGGGCCGACGGGCTCCTGCGCGTCGCGATCCCACCGGTGGAGACCGTGTTACCTTCCATTACTCTCCGCTACGAACCAATGCGTAGTGTGACTATCGCCGGGAAGGTTTCCCTTGATGAACAGACGATGGCTTGCCTACTGGCTGGCGGCCCTGCTCGGCGGGGCAGGCCCAGTGCTGGGAGTCGCGCCTCCGGCCGCCGCCGCGACCGTCCTCAACGTCGCGGCCACCGGGAACGACACGCCGGGGTGCGGCTCGGCCGCCGTACCCTGTGCGTCTGTTCCGTTCGCCTACGACCAGGCGGCCCCCGGAGACACCATCAGGGTGCAGGCCGGTACCTACGTCATGACCTCTCCTCTGGTCATCCGGAAGGCCGACCTGCGTCTCGAGGGTGCCCAGGCCGGAGTGGACGCCCGCACCCGCACCTCTGGAGGCCCGGGTGAGACGGTCATCACGACCACGCTCAACACCCCGATCCAGCAGGACATGTGGATCGCACAGGCCAACGGCGTGTCCATCGACGGTTTCACCTTCACCGGGAACGCCGACGGCGCGGGGGTGACCACCAGCGAGAACTTCAGCGGCTACGAGGTCGAGAACGACATCTTCTCGAACAATCTCAAGGGATTCGCCCCGTCCTCCAACGGCGCGATCCCCTCGGTCTTCCAGCAGAACCTGTTCATCGGCAACAACAACGCCACCCGCCACCCCGGGGCGCAGGGCAACGGGGTCTTCACCTATCGACCACTGGCGAACGCGACGTTCGCGCACAGCACGTTCCACGACAACGGCAACGCACCGATCAACATCGCCGGCGGTGAAGTCCCGGGCGCAACACGGAACATCACCATCGCGGACAACGACATGGACGGCGAGTTCCCGATCACACTCGTCGTCGTCTCGGACGCCGTCGTCACCCGGAACAGCATGATCGGCGGCTGGAGCGGTGTCCAAGTGTCCGGCGCCTGCCACGACATCGACATCACGCACAACACGATCGCCGACAAGACCCGCGGCGGCGTTCTGCTGTTCACCGGCTTCGCCGCAGTGACGAACACCGGCATTACGATCGCGGACAACACCATCGAGCGGACCGGAACGTTCACCGACCGGTTCGGCGTCGAAATCTCCAACAGCAGCGGCGTCACCGTGCTGCGCAACCGCATCGTCGACTCCGGTCACGACGCCATCGGCTTCACCCCGCGCGGTCAGCAAACACCCAGCTCAGATACCACCATCACGCAGAACACCATCACCGGATCGGGCGGCTCCGGCATCTTCGTCGCACAGGGCGCCTACTCCGGGCCGATGACGGCCCGGTACAACCGGATCGTCGACAGCGGCTCCGGACAGGGTCTGGTCGACGACGACCGGGCCGCGGACGTTGATGCGCGGTTCAACTGGTGGGGCTGCAACGACATGCCGAACGGCGACGGCTGCGACCACGTGGCCGGGACCGCGGACGACCAGGTCGGGTTCCAGCCCTGGCTGGTCCTGACGATCCACTCCGAGCCCGCCGGGATCGCAGCCGGACAGCAGGCACAGATCACCGCCAGCCTGCAGAACGACTCCAGCGGGCACCCGCAGGCTGGGCCCTTCTTCCACCCGGTGCTGACCACGTTCACCGCCGATCCAGGCATCCTGACACCTGATCAGGTGACCACCGACGCATCGCTGCACGCCACCACCACCTGGCCCGCCGGCCAGCCCCGGCCCGAGTCGATCTGCGCCACGGTCGACCACGCGAGGGTCTGTCTGAACTTTGAGTCCACCGGCGGCTCGATCATCTCGAAGGTCATCGATAAGAAGACACGCAACCGCGTCGAGGGCACCGAGGTGAGGATCACCGACGCGGCCGGCGAGACCGCGGGCACCTGCACCACCGACGCCAACGGCACCTGCGACGTCGAGGACCTGCCCCCGGGCACGTACGACGTCTGCATCGTCGGCGTCCCCGAGGGCTACGCCCTCCCCAGGAAGCCCTGCATCGGCCCGGTGAACGTCGAGGAACACGTGGAGACCCAGGTCACCTTCGTTCTCCACAAGGAACAGGGCAAGGACCACGGCAATCGTCCCGGCAAGCGCCCGTGCAAAGACCACGGCAAGCGCCCAGGTGACAAGCCCAACCCCAAGGGACGTGCCTGGTAAGGGCATTCACGTGCCTGCTTCTGAACCCTGAATCACCAGGTCAAGAGCCGCCGATCTGGAACGGGAGCATCGCGCAAGCACTCGGGGAACGGCCACGGTGACCGTTCCCCGAACGGAACTCTCTGCGGCCGGTGTGGCCCGAGGGGTGGTCAGCGCCACCCAGAGCACCCCGAAGAGTCAAGGCAGCTTGATCACCTGGTGCTGACGGTCAGCAGGTCCACCCTCGGTCCACCTGCTATCAAGCTGCCGAACCCGGTCTTGCCGGGGGTCCAGAGACAGGCACTCAAGAGGTCGTGGTGCGTGCTCGTCACGCCCCCTGCCCTGCCCAGTGCATCCCCAGGCCGGTCAGCTTCTTGCGCCGCTCCGCGGTGAATTTGTCGGCTCGGCGGCGGGCGTTGTCGGTGAACTGGCCTAGTCGGTGCGGCCTCCGTCGACGTCCTCGATGTGCTTGCTGGGGACGTGGAGCGTCCTTCGCGGGCGTGGAACTGGCGGGCGGCCGGGGCCAGTTGGCGCCGCCCCTTGTCGGCCTGCGTACGGGTGCTGGAGGCCGCTTGTCAGGCTCCGCGGGGTGAGGTGGAGCGCCACGACGGGTCGATGGCCTCCGGCGCATCACGCCGCTCTTCGGTCAGTGCCCCAGCAGGAGAGCCGACCGGCAGACCGGCTTCGCGCCCCGCCTCGCGCTCCACGACGGCAGGACCGGAGGGGCGAGCACTCCTCTGCCTCTCTCACCCGGAGGGCGCAACGTGACGAGCGGATGGCAAGGGGGATGTGTAGCGTCTTCCGTGGCTGGCTGACCTGTGCACTGTGCAGGCGGCCACTCGCGCCAGTAGTGCAAGCAGCACGCCCGCCTTCCTGGCGGGAGGTCTTGGTTCGAGTCCGGGCTGGCGCTCCACCAGAAGGCCCCCACCGCACCGGTGGGGGCCGGCCCCCTTGTCGGCCTCGGCCTGTGTACGGGGCGCAGGCGGCCACTGGTCAGGCCCCGCTGGGCTGGATGTGGAGCATGTTCTCCAGCATCCGGGCGTGCGCAGGCAGCACCTCCTCTCGGCCGAGACGCCGCGCATGTATCCGTGCGCCTGTACCCGTGTGAGTGGGCGCGCTGGTGGGAGCGGCTGTCGGTCGTGATCGTGGGGGCGTGGCTGGGGTTGTACTCGCACGGGTCCGCCCAGGGCGCCACCCCGAAGCCGGCTCCGTCATCGTCGGCGGCTGCCGGCTGGTCGCGGCCTTCCGCGCGCCCCTGCGGGGGCACGTCCTGCCTCGAACTCGCCGTTCCCGGTGGGCGGTTCGCCGTGGTGATGCGGGGCCCGTCGTGTCCCGTCACCGGCGTTGCCGGCGTGCCCCGCCGGCGGGGCGGAGGTCAGCCGACGACGGCCCGCACTTGGAAGTGCCCGCTCGCGGCCGTGCAGCGCATCGCCTCGCCGCAGATCGTGCGGGTTGCCACGATGAGCGACGTGCCCGCCGCCGTCGCGGTGTAGTCCGCGGTGCGGTCACCGCAACCGCCCGATTCAGCCAGGGGCGCCGCGCAGCTCACGGAGGGCGACGGATTCGCCGAACCCGTCGCGTCCTGGTGGAGGACGGCCGGGGCGTCCGGGAGACGGAACGTCCAGTAGGACGTGGCCAGCGCGACGTGGACGTGCTGTCCGATCCTGAGGCGGACGGTCGTCCCGTTCGCCGCGAGGGTCAGCGAGACGGTGCCGGCACCGCCACCCGCCGGGCTTCTCGTGCCCGGCGCGGACGCGCTGCCCGTCGCGCTGACCGATGCCGTAGGAGAGGCCGCCCCCGACGGCGTCCCGCCTCCGTCCGAGCCACCGGACGACGTGCAGCCGGACAAAGCGAGCGCCACCGCGGCGACGCCGACTGCCCACGCACCCGGCAGGGACGAGCGGGATGTGGCCATCGGGATCTCCGTATCAGTCGGCGGCCCGGCAGGGGGAGGGTAGGTGCGCTGGTTGGACGGCCGGGTGCGCGAACAGGTTCCCCCAGGCAGGCAGGTTATGTCTGGTTCATGACAAAATTTTCACGTATTGACTCCTCCCCGCACATCCTCATCACCCCTAGCGTTGCGGCGCCCGGCTTCGCTCCGTCCGCGACCGCGTGCCGTCGGAGCCGGCGCAGGGAGGGGAAGAAGCACCATGAGCACACAACTGCTTTTAAGAGCACGGCTCTGCGCGGGGGTGGCCGCCACGGCCATGCTCGTCCTGGGCCTGCAGGGGACGGCCGCGGCCGTGACGGCGGCGCAACCGGACCACGCGCCGGCCGCCGCCGCGAAGGCCCCCGCCGCGAAGTCCGTGCAGCCGGCCAAGGCCACCGCACCGCACGTCTCCGTCCGGTCCACGTCCGCATCGGCATCCGCGGCCACGCCACCGGCCGCCCCCTCGGGCCCCGGCCCGAACGGCAAGTACGGCTTCGCCTGGGCGCGGCCCGCCTCGGCCGTCACGCCCAGCACCACCACGCCCACCGCGAAGCCCAGCGCCACCGGCAAAGCCGCCGGCCCGACCGTCGCGCCGTCCTACACGCACGAACCCGCGCCCGACCCGAGCTACGACCTGCCCCGCGGCACCGGCCCGGTCATGCACAGCATCACCATCTCGCTGGTGTTCTGGCTGCCGTCCGGCCGGCACTTCGAGGCCGATCCGAACGGTGACGCCGCCTTCGAGAACCTGCAGCAGCGGTGGGTGCAGGACACCGGCAACACGTCCTTCTACAACCTGCTGACGCAGTACTACGACGACAGCGGACACATCCCCAACACGGTGTCGTTCGGCGGCAGTTACCTCGACACCCGGGCGTACCCGCACGACGGCACCATGGCGGGGCCGCTGACGTCGGGCGACATCACCGACGAGGTCTCGCACGCGGTGGCGGCCAAGGGGTGGGCCGAGGACTCCACGCACCTCGTCGCAGTCTTCACCGGGCGCGACGTCCAGCAGTGCTCGGCCCCGGACGCCCCCAACGGCTGCACATTCGTCGACGGCGGCAAGCACACCGGTGCGTACTGCGCGTACCACGACCACTTCGACGACAACGGCAAGGACGCCATCTACGCCTTCATGGGCAACGACGACGGCGACCACGGCGGCCCGTCCTGCGACGTCGGCGGCAGCTCGCCGAACGGCGACATGGCCGCGGACTCCGAGATCAGCACCCTGTCGCACGAAGTGATCGAAGCCGTCACCGACCCCCATCCCAACCAGTCCTGGACGCAGAAGGGCGACCCCAGCGGCGGCGAGATCGGCGACAAGTGCGCGTACAAGTTCACCCCGCGCGACGACTCCGGTGCCGACGTGTACCTGCACGGCCACCCGTACATCGTGCAGGAGGAGTACAGCAACGCCGTCCACACCTGCGCGGCGGACATGTGCGTCATCGGCGGCAAGGACAACGTGTGCCCGCCGCAGGTGACGGCCGCGGAGACGGTGGACAACCCCAACCCGGTCATCGGATCGACCCTCACCTACACCGTCCGGCTGCAGAACTCCGACGACACCGGGGCAGCGGCCAACCTGACGGTCAACGGGCCCTTGCCGGACGGCTATACGGTCACCGGGCTGTCGGCGCCCGGGTCCACGTCCCAGACGTCCGACGCGAACTCCTTCACGGTCGGCTACGACACCCTCGCCGTGCACCAGAGCAGGACGATCACGGTGAAGGCGACGGTACCGGTGCAGGTCGGGACGCCCGCGTCGGCGTGCTCGACGATCGCGCTGCAGGACCTGCTGAGCGCGGCGCAGCCGTCGGTCAAGTCCAGCCCCTGCGGCTCGACGACACCCGGCAAGATCCCGACGTCGCTGACGTACACCGGCCCCACGTCGCAGGACTACCACGACGCGTTCACCGCGACCGCGCACCTGACCGGCGGGGGGTCGGCGCTGTCCGGCGGGCCGGTGGTGTTCACCCTCGGGGGCGCGCACTGCACCGCCACCACCGACGGCTCCGGCAACGCCGGGTGCAGCCTGACGCCCGTCGACGCGGCGGGCACCGTGACGCTGCACGCGGACTACGCCGGTGACGGCACGCACCTGGCGAGCTCGGACACCGCCGCGTTCACCATCAAGAAGGAGGAGACCACCCTCGCCTACACCGGGCCCAAGCACGTCGCCAACGGCGTGCCCGCCACCTTGTCCGGCGTCCTGAAGGAGGACGGCACCACCGGCATCGCGGGCCGCACCGTGAAGATCGCGCTCGGCGCCGGCACCTCGGAGCAGGACTGCACCGGCACCACCGGCAGCGACGGCACGGTGTCCTGCACGATCCAGCTCGTCGACCAGCCGCTGAACGACACGGCGACCGTGCCCGTCGCGGTGACCTTCGCGGGCGACGGCTACTACCTGCCGTCGAGCGCGTCGGCGACCGTACGGCTCGAGTACTACACCGGCCGCTCGTTCGGCCTGTCCGCGAACGTCAACCTGCTGCTGGCGCCCCTGACGATCCCGCCGCAGCCCGACACCGGCCCGATCCGCACCGCGCACGCGTCCAGCACCACCACGCCGTGCTCGGTGACCGTCAACGCCCTGCTGCTGTCCGCGAACGGGCTGTGCGCCAACGTGACCACCACGCTGGCACCCGGCACGTCCACGGCGACGGCCACGGTGCAGAACGCCACCATCGGCCTGCCGGGACTGCCGGTCATCGGCATCTCCGGGCTGACCGCCACCTCGGTCAGCAGCTGCACCACCACGCACGGCTCGGCCACGCTCACCCTGACGATCGCCGGCGTGCCGGTGACCGTCCCGACCGCGCCGAACAGCGTGATCGGCCTGCCGGGCGGTGCCCGGCTGGTGGTGAACGAGCAGACGCCCGTGCCGGGCGCGGACTTCGGGACCACGGTGAACGCCGTGCACCTCCTCGTCCCGTCCCTGCTGGGCGGCACGACGGCCGACGTGATCGTCGGGTCGGCCACCAGCGACGCCCACAACTGCAGTTGAGGCCCTGACCGCAAAGGGCACGCACGACCGCCGGCCCCGCCCCCGGGTTCATCCCGGGCGCGGGTCCGGCGCGCGCGGTGCGGGCTGCCGGGGGGCGCAGGGCAGGGAGGGGCGAGGCACGATGGAAGGCGTGGGTGAGGGCGGTGAAGCCATCACGGTGGAGCGGCTGAGCAAGACGTTCGGCACACTCACCGCGCTGGACGACGTGTCGTTCCGGGTGCCGCCGCAGACCGTGTTCGCCACCACCTCGGCCACGGGGGAGGGGAGCCCGTGGAGGAAATACGCAACGAGGTGCAGGAGCCCCTCAAGACCGCGGAGATGAACCGACACCTCAGATTCTGTCCGCTGGCGCCTCGCGGTTGCTGGTGGGCGTGGACCACCACGATGAACGGCACGCGGACTTGTGGCTCATCGCGAATCGCCTCGCGCTGGAGATCACGTACCAGTCCGTATACAGCAGCAAGGACTTCCGGACTTCTTACCGGCTCGACGCTGTCACCGCGCTCGGCAACCACCCGTTCAACCAGGCGTTCGTCCAGAACGGCAACCACCCGTGCGCACCGCTTCGCGCCGCCCGGCCCACAAAGAGCCCTATGCCGGGCTGACGTCAGCAGCCCGGCGAGCACCGGCTGAGCGATGCGGGCGCCGACCGCCAACGGGCAGCCCGCGCTCGCCGCCTACACGCCACGGTCCGGCGGTGGCCATCGTGTGCACACCCTGCAGGTCCTCAGCGTCAGTGCAGGGCGGGCCCACACGACTTCGTCTTCGCCGATCCGCGCATCTTCGACGTCTTCGAGCTGCCACGCGAGATTCCTCCCTGCGAATTCTGCCCGGAGCGATGAGTCCGGACGGTGCGGCCGGTACGCACGGGTGAGCACTGAAACGAGGGGAATCCCCGCGTGAGCGTCATCGTCGTCGAGTTGATCACCCTGGACGGGATCGTGTCCGACCCGGACGGATCGCAAAGCACGCCACTGGGCGGCTGGAGGTTCCAGTACGGCCGGAAGGAGGTCGGCACGGAGCACAGATTCCGCCTTGGCCCCGCGCTGGACGAGGGTGTGCCGCTGCTCGGGCGCGTCACCTGGCAGCTGCTCGCGCGGATATGGCCCGGCCGCCAGGACCCGTACGCCGCGCGGCTCCAAGAACTCGCTCCCTTCCGCACCATGATCTTCACCGTGGACGACATCGTGCTGTAGGCGATCCCGACAAGCGAACACATCGAACCGGCGAGGCCCGTGAGTCCAGCCGAATCTGGCTACCCACAATGAAGGCGCGCAAGGAGGACGACCCTGCCGTCAATCCTGCGGGGTCGATCTCCCCGGGAGCCTCGGACCACCTCAACTGGTTCAAACTGATGGAGTCCGCTGGCGCCGCCAACGCCCTGGACTACCAGATGAGCAGTTACCTCCTGATTCAGTGGCTCACAGGCAAAGGCAAGACCATCGGACTGAGTGACGACACGGGCCTCGCGCAGAATTACTGGATCTTCGGGCAGTCGTCGACCTTCACCGTCAACGCAGGACAGTAAGGCGCCCCATCTGAACTCCTAGCGTGAAGTCGTCCGCCCGCGCCACGTGTCTTGGCGCGGGCGGACGACTACGGTAGACCCTGCATACCTCACAGTAAGGAAATGGGTGTGGGTTGTTGTTCGCATGTCGACCTGGGTGGGTTTGTTGATGGTCAGTACTGTTAGGCGGCGCAACAAGACCATCATATCCCTTGTGCTGACGGCCGCCGCAGTGTACGGGGTTTTTCGATTCCAGGCGTCCGAGAACAAGGGATTCATTTCTATCCGTGACTACAACGCGGCAAAAATAGGTACCTCGGAAAAAGCACTCCGCTCGCACCTCGACCCGTCCCTGTCGTCGGACAATATTCCCAATTACCTCCCGGATCCGCCCGGTGACGAGTGCTTCTACTATGAAGATGATCAGACCTCAATCGACGGTACGACATTTCGTTTTTGTTTCAAGGCGGGTGTCCTCGACCTCAAGGACGGGTACGGTCCGGCCTTTGATTCTGGCCAAATCCAGGCGGCGCACTCGTGAGTTGTTTCATTTCGACTCCAGGCCTGCCTTGCAAATCGTTGTTGTCCGACCGTGATATCGAAGGTGATGTAAGACTCTGGATTCCCAAGGCTTACGTATGCCCTCTCGGAGCCGGCGGCTGACGAATACGTTCTACGGCCTGTCCGCCAAGTGACGGCGCCGGCATCGGTCGGTATCGCAAGGGCCAGGTGCCACCAGGCGACACCCAGCCCATCCAGGCCGCGTGCAAGGACGTCCGCGAGCCCTCAAGGAGCGCCGCACCGAACCGGAGGAGAAGACCGAGGACCTGCGCGAGGTGGGGAACGCGCGCCTGGACCGCCTGCTCTTCGTCGCCTACCGGCAGGCCGTCAGGGACGGCAACCTCGCCGCGATCGACCGTGCGCTGCGCATCATCGAGCGCCGCGCGCGCCTCCTCGGCTTGGACCGGCCGCAGCGCGCCGAGCTCACCGGCGTCGAGGGTGAAGCGATCGATGCCTGGCGCCTATCCTCCTACGGGACGGGCCTGATCGACCTTGAGCTCGACGGGGGCCGCTTCACACCCGTCCCCAAATACGCCCGGTCGATCTGGGAGCGATGGCTCGCTGGACCATCGGCCGCCGTGAACACCTGGGCCGGCCTCGACACCCGCCGCCGCGGGGCCTGGCATGACCTTGTACGCGAGCGGGCCTGCCGACGATCCCACCGTGACCGGCCAGCCGGTCACGCCTACGAACTCGACGGCCGGTACATCACCGACGAACCAGCCCTCTACCTGGCGCTCGGCGAGGCGGTCAACGGCCCCGGCGGCTACTCCGACGGATGCCTCGCCGCCCTCGACGACTGCCTGCGCGGCACCTTCGGCTACACCGCCCCCGCCACCTTGCTCTGGCGAGACGCCGCGACCACGCGCGAGCACCTGTCCCACGCCCTGACACCGGACGGCCCGCCCTACCCTCTCTGTCAAAGTAGCGGTCCGCCCTGCTGCCCGGTCTTCTTGCCGTCCGGACGGCCGCCGTTTTCGCCGGCATTCGCGCCCTCGCCTGCGCCGCCACCGATGCCGTGACCGCCGTCATCCGCTGAATCGCACGCGGCAGCAACGAACCGTGCCCGCGGCGGCAACCCCGGCCGACGAGCTGCGGATACCGACCCCCGATTGAAGGGTCTTCAGTACGCCGGGCGACAGGCCCGGCGGCGGCACGCCCGTATTGCCGACGTAGGCGATCAAGCTCGCACCGCGCTGTGGCTGTTGCCCGCCTCGCACACTGACATCAAGATGCGCCACGTCGCCGAACTCATCGTGGAATAGGTGCAGACGGGACACCTCGCGAGCGACACCTGCCACAAGCTGGGACGCAGCAAGGCGAAGGGCACGACCCCGCGCCCCGAACCCGGCTGACCGGTGCTCAGCCCCTCGCGCCGTCGTCAGGAGCGAGCGAGCCGGGCCGCGAGATAGGGCGCGGTGGAGCTCCGGCGAGCCCTGGCTATCTTGGCCGGCGGTCCTGCCGCGACCACCCGCCCCCCGCGTCACCGCCGCCCGGCCCGAGGTCGATGACCCAGTCTGCGGTGGCGATCGTGTCGAGGTCGTGCTCGACGAGGACGACCGTGTTGCCGGCGTCGACGAGCCGGTGCAGCTGCCGCAGCAGCGCGATGTCCGAGGGGTGCAGTCCCGCCGTCGGCTCGTCGAGCAGGTAGAGCGCGTGCCCGCGGCGGGCTCGCTGAAGTTCGGTGGCAAGTTTGATGCGTTGCGCCTCACCACCGCTGAGTTCCGTCGCGGGCTGCCCCAACTGCAGGTACCCCAGTCCCACCTCGCGCAACGTCTCCAGACTGCGCGAGGCGGCCGGGACGCCGGACAGGAACGTGGCGGCGGCGTCGACGGACAGCCCCAGCACTTCCGCGATGTTCTTGCCGCGGTAGGTGACTTCCAGCGTTTCGGCGTTGTACCGGGCGCCCTGGCAGGTCGGGCAAGGCGCGTAGGTGCCGGGCAGGAACAGCAGTTCCATCGCCTCGCAGCCGCCACGCGTCAACCTCGAGCAGGTCACGATCGTGCCGACCGGCCAGCTCAGCTGACCGCGCTCGGGACGTCGTGTGACCCGTCGTCCACAGCGTGGGCGGCGGGTCACACGACACCGGGCGTGGGTGGTGTACGAGCTGCCCAGGCACCGGCGACGCCGGAGCGGCCGCACGGCGACGGCGTCAAGAGTTCAGGGCTTGAGTCACTGTGGGGTAGAGGGGAATCATCGTGTCTACGCTGGTGATCTCCAGGATCCGGGCCATGGGCCGCTGGGCGACGACGAGCGCGAGCCTGCCGCCGTCGGCGACCAGGTGATGGTGGGCGCGCAGCAGCGTGTCGAAATCCACTGGCCGCGGTACCTGCTCACGTCACTGCGGCGAAGCGTGAACGCCGGTTCGAGCGCGCCCGTATCGTTTCGGTATGGACAGAAACAAGGTCGACTTCGTCCCACCGCTCGGATACTGCGCCCCCTGTGTCCGCGAGGGCGTCTGGAACGCCGCCGTCACGCAGTATGCAGGCACCTCGACTTGTGCCCATCACCTGATTCACCACGAGGGTACCGGCGAACTCGACCTGCCGGAGGGCCTCACCGACTCCGAGAAGCAGCGTCAAGTGCTGAATCAGCTCGAACGACGCAACCCGACGGGGAACACCAACCACTTCTGAGGGGCGCCCTCGGAGCAGCGCAGTGTGGCGTGGTGGAAGGCTCTTTGGCTTGCCGCGGGGGGTGTTCGGCTGGTCAGGCGGCGGTGGTGAGTTCGGGGCGGCAGAACAGGAGGGCGTAACCGCGGGGGAGTTGGGCCAGGAGGCGGTCGGTGAGGGGCTGGCCGGTGAGGGCGGTGAGGGCGGTGAGGGCGGAGGTGGTGTGCCAGCGGGCTTGCGCCGGGGTGGTGTCCAGGGTGTGGGCGATGGTGCCGACGAAGGCCGGGGCGGTCAAGGGCTGGGTGAGGGGGATTTGCTGGGCGAAGGTGGTGCGGGCTGGTTCGGGCAGGGTGGCGGCCAGATCGCAGCGCTCCTCGCCGACGAGTTGTGCGCCGAGGGCGGCCAGGACGGCGTGCAGGACGTTTTCGGCTTCCTGGTCGGTGGTGTAGTGGCCGTGGTGGCGGACCTGCTGGACGAGCTGGTGCCAGGTCATGGCGGCGTGTCTCCTGTGGGGCTGGTCGCAGGCGGGGTGGTGTGTCAGGGGTGGGTGGGGTGGTGGGGTGGTCCGAAGAGGTTGTCGTAGCCGGGCGGTAGCTGGAGCAGGACGTCACGCATGAGGTCGTTGCCGGCGGTGTCGGCTGTGGTGCTCAGGACGGCGCCGATGTCCCACAGGGCGGTCTGCTCGGTGGCGCCTTCGATCCAGGCGGCGGTGGCGCGTACGAATCG
>NZ_FODD01000111.1 GCF_900110255.1 Actinacidiphila rubida | reverse complement strand
GGATGCGCGGGACGCGGTGCGTAAGGCGTTGTCGATGGGTGCGGATCGTGGTGTGCATGTGGAGGACGAGGGTCTGCATGGCACGGATGTGATGGGGACGTCGCTGGTGTTGGCGAGGGTGGTCGAGCGGGTGGGGTTCGATCTGGTGGTGATGGGGATGGCGTCGACGGATGGCACGGCGGGTGTGGTGCCGGCGTTGCTGGCGGAGCGGTTGGGGGTGCCGCAGGTGACGTTGCTGTCGCAGGTGTCGGTGGCTGGTGGGGTGGTGTCGGGGCGGCGTGATGGTGATGCGGCCAGTGAGGAGTTGCAGGCGTCGTTGCCGGCGGTGGTGTCGGTGACCGATCAGTCGGGTGAGGCCCGGTATCCGTCGTTCAAGGGGATCATGGCGGCGAAGAAGAAGCCGGTGGAGTCGTGGGGGCTGTCGGATCTGGGGATCGAGGCGGGTTCGGTGGGTCTGGCGGGTGCGTGGACGGTGGTGGAGGCCGTGGCGGCGCGTCCGGCGCGCAGTGCGGGCACGATCGTGAAGGACGAGGGCGAGGGCGGTAGGCAGCTCGCGCAGTTCCTGGCGGGTCAGAAGTTCATCTGATCGTGCCGTTCGTGCGGTGTCTGTAGTCGTCCGGTTGGTCTGGTGGAGGAGTTGTTGTGATGGCTGATGTTCTGGTGGTTGTCGATCATGTCGATGGTGTCGTGCGTAAGCCGACGCTGGAGTTGCTGACGATCGCGCGGCGGTTGGGTGAGCCGGTCGCGGTGTTCCTGGGTGCGGGGGTGGAGCGGGCCGCGCCGGTGCTGGCCGAGCACGGTGCGGTGCGGGTGCTGGCGGTGGACGCGCCGCAGTTCGCGGAGTATCTGGTGGTGCCGAAGGTCGACGCGTTGCAGGCCGCCGCGAAGGTGGTCGCTCCGGTGGCGGTGCTGGTGGCGTCCTCGGGTGAGGGCAAGGAGGTCGCGGCGCGGCTGGCGTTGCGGCTGGGGTCGGGGCTGATCACCGACGCGGTGGACGTGCGGGCCGGTGCGGAGGGTCCGGTGGCCACGCAGTCGGCGTTCGCGGCCGCGTTCTCCACGACCTCCCGGGTCTCGGCGGGGGTGCCGGTGATCACGGTCAAGCCGAACTCCGCGCCGGTCGAGCCGGCGGCGGC
>NZ_FODD01000075.1 GCF_900110255.1 Actinacidiphila rubida | reverse complement strand
TGCACGCACAGTTCGAGGAGACACTCCCGGAGTGGCCCCTGACCCCACCCACGAACCTGCACCGCCAGGGGCGCGAGGAACTGCGCGAGCAACCGACCACCGGCCGGCAGACGGGCACGGCGCCCAGGGGGCAGCCCGGAAGCCGCAGGGGCGCGGGGTCCCCCAGCCTTCGGCCGGGAGGTGCCCCCAACGCGAGCAACCACGACGGCGCGGCACACGCCGGAACAAGCCCCGGGGGCACCCCGTTGGCGCGACAAGCCACGACGGCGCGGCACACGCCGGAACAAGCCCCGGGGGCACCCCGTAGGCCGAGCAAGCCCCGGGAGCACCCCGCACTCAGGGACCGAAGAGGATCGCCACGTCGCCGGGGGAAGGGGCCGGCGGGGTGGAGGGGGTGGCGGGGAGGAGCGTGCCGTCGGGGCGGACGACGAAGAGGACGTCCCACCCGGGAGGGACCGCGGGGGGCCGTCCGGTGACGGGGTGGGCGACGACGCGCGCGCCCGCGTCGTGGCGGTGTGCGAGCACACCGCGGCTGAGCCCGGGACGGAAGAGGACGCCGCCGCCGAGGAACGGCGCGACCACGCCGATGGTGTCGCGCCCCGCCCCCACCCGGTGGACCGCGGCCTCACCACCGCCGAGGATCGCCGCGGCCAGCGCGTTGAAGTCGTCCTGCGCGGTCAGCAGGAACACGTCGGTGATGCCGGAGAGTTCCGCGCCCTCGCCGGTCGCCGCGGCCAGCAACTCGCCGGGGGCCAGGGCGATTCCGGCGCGGTGCAGGGCGTCCCGCTCCTCCTCGGTGCCGGCCCAGACGAGGACGTCGAGCCCGGCGGAGGCCAGCGCGCGGGCGAGGTCGGCGACCCAGGGCTCGCCGCCGACGAGCAGGGGGCGGGAGCGCGAGGAGCGGACGACCTGGAGCCGGCGGGCGACGGGGCCCGCGGTGAGCCCGTAGAGGGTGACGGTCGCGACGATGACGATGAAGGTGGCGGGCAGGATCTTCGCCGCGCCCCCGATGCCCTTGGCGTCGAGTTCCGCGGAGAAGGTGGAGGCGGTGGCCGCGGCGACGATGCCGCGCGGCGCCATCCAGCCGACGAACGCCCGCTCACCGCGGGTCAGATCGGTGCCGAGGGACGAGACCCAGGCGGCCAGCGGGCGGACGGCGAGCACGAGGACGCCGGCCAGGGCGAGCGCGGGCAACGCGACGTGCTGCATGGACGCGGGCGTGACGCTCGCGGAGATGGAGATGAAGAGCAGGCCGAGGATCAGGCTGACGAGGGTCTCGAAGAACGGCCGGCGCACGGAGACGTCGTCGAAGCCGCGGCTGTTGGCGACGGCGAGGCCCATGACGACCGCGGCGATCAGCCCGGTGTCGTCGCGGAACGCGTCGCAGCCGGCGGAGACGCCGATGACGACGGCGAGTTGCGCGGTGGTGCCGAGCACCTCGCCGAGGTCGAGCAGGCGGAGCAGCAGCCACAGCACGGCGACGCCGGCCGCGCCGCCGAGCAGTCCGACGCCGACGCTGCCGGAGAACAGCGCGACGCCGCTGCCGAAGTGGCGGTGGGTGTCGGACACGACGAAGTGGAAGACGACGGCGCCGAGGATGCCGCCGACCGGGTCGATCAGGGAGCCCTCCCAGACGAGGATCTCCTGGAGTTTGGCGGTGGGCCGGACGAAGCCGAGCAGCGGGCCGACGACGGTGGGCCCGGACACCACGAGGATGGTGCCGAGCATCAGCGCGGCCCGCCAGTCCATGCCCAGCAGCGGCTTCGCCGCCAGGGCGCCGGCGGCCCCGGTGATCAGCACACCCATCCAGATCAGCCGGACGACGACCCGGCGGACGTGCCCGGCGAGGCGGGACAGGTCCAGGCCGAGGCCCGCGTCGTAGAGGATCACCGCGACGGCGAGCGACACCAGGGGGGAGAACGCCGGGCCCAGGATCCGCTGGGGGTTCAGCTCGTCGACCAGCGCGCCGGCGGTGAAGCCGACCGGCAGCAGCACGATGAGCGCGGGCAGCCGCATGCATGCGGCGAGCACCTGCGAGCCGACGGCCAGCACCACGGTCAGGCCCACCCCGACGAGGACCTGCTCTGTCGTCACCTGCCGCCTCCTCGCCCTGTACCGGGCAGCGTGCGGACCCGGGCGGGCGGAGTCCAGCGGAACACGGTGCATGCCGGTGATCCGCCGGAAATCTCACCCGTGGGCCGCAACGGCCCGGTCGGCACGCGGGGTTGACGACACTAAAGGTCCAGACCATCCTGCTGAGTGGAGGCGCGGCTCCCGCGCCCCCGCCCGCACCCCCGCCCGTGCTCCGCCCGCGTTCCCCGCACGTCCCCCCACGTGTCATCGCGTCCGACGAGGAGGAGCACATGGCCCGCAGATCCCGGACCGCGGTCGCCGCGGTCGTCCTGGTACTGATCGGCTGGCTGCACCTGACGGGCGCCGCGAGCGCCGACAGCCCCAACCTGGTGGTCAACTCCGGCTTCGAGAGCGGCACTCTGTCCGGCTGGTCGTGCGGCTCGACGGGCAGCGCCGTCACCTCGCCCGTGCGCAGCGGGAGTTACGCGCTGACCGGGGCCGTCGGGGCCTCCGACACCGCGCAGTGCAGCCAGACGGTCGCGGTGCTGCCGGGCAGCGCGTACACGCTGTCCGCCTGGGTGCAGGGCGCGTACGTGTACCTCGGCGCGGACGGCTACTCCTCCACGTGGACGCCGTCGGCGACCGGCTGGCAGCAGCTGTCGACGAGCTTCACCACCGGCGCGGCCACCACGTCCGTGACGATCTACCTGCACGGCTGGTACGCCCAGGGCGCGTACCACGCCGACGACGTCTCCCTGACCGGGCCCGGCGGCACCGCCCCGGCCCCGCCGCCGGTGCCCTCCGGCCTGGCGGTGACCGGCACGACCAGCAGTTCCGCGTCGCTGTCCTGGACCGCGTCGGCCGGAGCCACCGGCTACACCGTCTACCAGGGGGCCACGGCGGTCGCCACGACCGCCGCGACCACCGCGACCGTCGGCGGGCTGACCGCCGCCACGGCGTACTCGTTCTCCGTCAGCGCCACCAACAGCGCGGGTGAGTCGTCCCGTTCGTCGTCGGTGACGGCCACCACGCAGGCCGCGGGCGGCGGCGGGCCGGCGCCCGCCTGGCACCCGTCGTACCTGTCGATCGGCACCGTCTACACCCCCGGCAGCACCGTCGACGCCTACTTCCGCACACTCGCCACGCACGGCCCGGTGCCGAACTACGGCTACGAGTACCTGATCGGCGGCGACTTCGGGAACTGGGCGGCCACGACCACCACGATGGTCGGCCACGCCCGGCAGCTGGGCATGACGCCGGTCATGGTCGACTACGGCATGAACGGCAACGTCGACGGCACGAGCGTCGACTTCACCAACATGCAGAACTCCGGCTGGCTCACCACCTACTTCACCGCCCTCAAGTCCGCGGCGCAGGCGGCGAACACGGCGGCCCCCGGGCAGCCCGTCGGCTGGGTCGTCGAGCCGGACATGCTCGGCTACCTCCAGCAGAACTACGCGGCGGGCTACGGCGGCAACGCGGCCGCGATGCCCGCGGCGACCGGTGCCGCGTACTCCTCCGGCGTGCTGGCCACCGGCACCGACCCGGCGTTCGGGAGCAACCTGCGCGGCCTGACCGAGGCGATCACGTACACCATCAAGAAGTACGACCCCTCGGCGTTCGTCGGCTGGCAGGTCAACACCTGGGGCGTGCGGGACGCGTTGAAGGACACCGACTCCCAGGGCTGGGCCGCGGGCCGCCAGTCCGTCACCCAAGTCGCCACGCAGGTGGCCGACTTCGTGAAGAGCGCGGACATCGGCTACGACGCGGACTTCGTCGCCTTCGACCAGTGGGGCCAGGACTTCGGCATCCTGCGCGACCCTAACCCGGCCGGCGACATCCGCTACCTCAACGCCGCGCACTGGAGCAACTACCTGCTGTACGTGCAGACGATCCGGCAGTCCGTCGGCCTGCCCGCGGTGCTCTGGCAGATCGCCGCGGGCCACCTCAACTCCACGCACACGCCCAGCCCCACGTACTGGAACGCCTCCGGGACGTTCCCCGACCTGGACGACGTGACCACCGAGCAGGACGAGGACTCCGCCGCCCCCTACCTCTACGGCGACACGTTCACCTCAGGCGGCAACAACCTGGCGTTCTACGGCGCGAACCCGGGTGCCGACCCGAAGGTGTCGGTGAGCGGTTCCACGGTCACCTGGGGCTCGCACCTCCCGGATGCGGCGGCCGCCGGGGTCGTGGCGGTGCTGTTCGGCGCGGGCACCGGCTCCGGCACCTACGGCGTGCCGGAGATGGTCGGCACCAACCAGACCGGGCCGGGCGACTTCGGCTACTGGGTGACCCGCACCCAGAGCTACCTCGCGCACCCCACCCCGCTGCCCTGACGCGCGGCGCGGCCCGTCGTCCCTCAGACCGCCCGGCGGTAGAGCCACACGCCGAGCGGCGCGAAGACCGCCACGATGCCCGCGTCCCAGGCCAGGGCCTCCCACACCGCGGTCTGCGTCGGACCGCCGAGGACCAGCGCGCGTACGGCCTCGGCGGTCTTCGACACCGGCTGGTGGTAGGCGAACGCCTGCAGCCAGCCGGGCATCGTGTTGACCGGGATGAACGCCGCCGAGGCGAACACCAGCGGCGCCAGCACCGGGAACGCCGCGGCCTGCGCGGTCTCCGGGTCGCCCACCGCCATGCCCACCACCGCGAAGATCCACGACATCGCGAAGCCGAACGCCAGCACCAGCAGGACGCCGCCGAGGAAGGCGGGCACGCCCGCGTGGATGCGGAAGCCGATCGCGAAGCCGACGGCCGTCATCAGCGCCACGACGACCACGTTGCGCGCCAGGTCCGCGGTGGTGCGGCCGACCAGCACCGCGGATCTGGCCATGGGCAGGGAGCGGAACCGCTCCATCAGCCCGGTCTGCATGTCGGTGGCCAGCCCGATCGCGGTGTTCATCGAGCCGAACACGGCCGTCTGCACGAAGATCCCGGGGACCAGGAAGTCGACGTACGAGACCCCGTGCAGGGCCGGCTCCACCACGCCGCCGAACACGTACCGGAACATCAGCACGAACACGAGCGGCTGGATGAACGAGAACACCAGCAGCCGGGGCACCCGCAGCAGCCCGATCATGTTGCGCCAGGCCACGGCCATGCCGTCCTGGAGGGCCCACAGCAGATGCCGGGCGGAGCCGGCGGTCCGGGTCCCGGCGTGCGTGGCGGTGGCCGCGGTCATGGGCTGCTCCCCTCTCCGGCCCCGCCATCCGGGCCGTCATGGCCGGCGTTTCCGGGCCCGGCGCCGTCCGCCTCGGCGTGGTGGCCGGTCAGCGCCAGGAAGACGTCGTCGAGGCTGGACTCGCGGACGGCGACGGTGCGCGGCACCAGGTCGTTGCCCTCCAGCAGGTGCAGCATGTCCAGCAGCGGCCGCGAACCGTCGCGCGAGGCGAGGGTCAGCCGGGGCCCGTCGACGTCCGGCCGGTCGGCGAAGCCGTCGCCGATGAGCGCGGCCGCCCGCGACGCGCGCCGCGCCTCGGCCATGTCCAGCTCGATGACGGTGTTGCCGAGGCGGGACTTGAGCGTCGCCGGGGTGTCGTCGACGATGACCCGGCCGTGGTCGATCACCACGACCCGGTCGGCCAGCTTGTCGGCCTCCTCCAGGTACTGCGTGGTGAGCAGCACGGTCGTGCCCTCCCCCACCAGTTCGCGGATCATCGCCCACAGCGCGTTGCGGCTCTGCGGGTCCAGTCCGGTCGTCGGCTCGTCGAGCAGCAGCACCGGCGGCGCCGGGACGAGGGCCGCCGCGATGTCCAGCCGGCGGCGCATCCCGCCGGAGTACGTGCGCACCGGCCGGTCGGCGGCGTCCACCAGGTCGAAGCGCTCCAGCAGCTCGCCCGCCCGGGGCCGGATCCGGGACCGCGGCAGGTGCGTGAGCCGGCCGATGAGCCGCAGGTTCTCGCGGCCCGTGAGGTTGGGGTCGACGGCCGCGTACTGCCCGGCCAGGCCGATCAGGCCACGCACGGTGGCGGCCTGTCGCACCACGTCGTACCCGAGCACCTCGGCGCGCCCGCCGGTGGGCGTCAGGATCGTCGTCAGCACCCGGATCGCCGTCGACTTCCCCGCCCCGTTCGGCCCCAGCAGCCCGAAGATGCTCTGCGGCGGCACGTGGAAGCTGACGTCGTCCAGTGCCGTGAGCCGGCCGAACGTCCTGGTCAGCCCGTCCACTGCGATCGCGTCGCGGTCACCCACCCCTCCATCGTCCCTCGCCCCGCCCGGAACGGCCTTGCGGAGGCGGGCGTCAGCCGGGACCGCCGGCCCGCAGCCCCCGCAGCCGCTCGGCCGCGGTCCTGCGGATGCGCCTGGTCTCGCCACCCTCCGCGAGCCGCGCCAGTACGCCGTGGTCCGCGCCCCGCTCGGCGAGCCGCAGCTGGGGCCACCGCGACCGGCCCACCAGGTCGACGGGCTCGCCGGCGACGGCCGCGTCCGCCGCGTCGACGGGCTCTCCGCCCGCCTGGGCGACGACCGCGGCGACCGCCCCGCGCAGGTTCCCCGTCATCCCGCGGTCACCCGGCCCCCGCGGTGACGGGACCTGGTGCGGGCCGTGCGGGCTGGTGTGGCGACGTCATCGGCGTGTTCACAGGCTGTGGAGGGTCAGGTGCGCGCGGATCTGGTCGAAGATGCGCTGGCCCTGGGCGGACTGGGCGGCGGCCGCCGGCATCACGACGTCGAGGGTGTAGGCGTCGCCCTTGCCGCTGACGACGTCCATCTCGGCCTCGCGCATGGCGGGGTGGGCGTCGTCGGTGAGGTCGGTGTAGTGGACGTCGAGGCGGGCGGCGGGGCGGTCCTGCTGCGTGGCCTCGGTGACCCGGCCGTCGGCGTCCTGGGCGGTGTCGGAGTAGTTGATCTGGCCGCCCTTCCGGTACCAGTCGAGGTTCGCGTTCGCGACGCCCTCCGCGCTGCCCTTCTCACCCTGCGTCTTGGTGAGGGTGACGACGAAGACCTTGTGGGGGGCGGTGTAGGTGACCTTCTTGTCGGCGATGCTGCGGACGTAGTCGCCGGGCACGGCGACGGTCGCGTCGACTCCCGCCTCCTGGTAGGTCTTCCAGCCCTTGGGCAGACCGCTGCCGAAGGGCGGGACGAGCGCGAGGACCACCGCCGCGACGGCGACCGCGGCCACCGCCCCGGTGAGCACCTGGGCGCGGCGGCTGCGGCGCAGGGTCCGGAGCGCGCGGGCGCCGGCGGACGGCCCGGCGGCCGCGGTTCCGGCGGCTCCGGCCGCTTCAGCGGCTTCTCCGGCTCCCCCGCCCTGCTGGCGCGGCACGCGCGGCGGGTCGAGGACGGTCCGCAGCTCGTCGGCGAGCCGGGCCGCGGTCGTGCGGACCGCCGGCTCCTTGCGCAGCACGCCCAGGATGGTGGCGGCGAGCGGGCCCGCCTCCCGCGGCGCGGGCAGGTCCGCGAGCAGCACCGCCTGGAACGTCGACGGGGTGGCCTGCCGGCGGAACGGCGAGACGCCCTCCACCGCCTGGTACAGGACGATGCCGAGCGACCACAGGTCGGACTCCGGGCCGGGCCGGTGGCCGAGGACCCGCTCGGGCGCGATGTACTCCGGCGACCCGATGAACGCGCCCGTCTCCGTGAGCGGTTCCTCACCCTCGACCTGCGCGATGCCGAAGTCCGTGAGCACCACGCGGTCGTGGCGGCCGAGCAGGATGTTCGCCGGCTTCACGTCGCGGTGCAGCACCCCGGCCTCGTGGGCGGCGGACAGCGCGCCGAGCACGGCCAGCCCGATCCGGGCGGCCTCGCGCGGCGGCAGCGTCCCCTCGGCCAGCACCTCGGCCAGCGACCGCCCGCGCACCAACTCCATGACGATCCACGGACGTTCGTCCTCGATGACGACGTCGTGGACGGTCACCACCGACGGGTGGTCGATCTTCGCCGCGGCCCGCGCCTCGCGCTGCATCCGCAGGTACGCCGTCTCGCGCTGCGCGCCCGTCATGTGCTCGGGGACGCGCGGCTCCTTGACGGCGACGTCGCGGTCCACGACCTCGTCGTGCGCCCGCCACACCGTGCCCATCCCGCCGAAGCCGAGCCGCTCGACGAGCCGGTACCGCCCACCGACCAGCCGCCCGCCCCCCGTTGGGGACCCGGCCGGCCGCGCGGTCGGCTGCCCGTCCGGTTCCGGAACGTCGCTCACGGCCGTCGCCGGCTGCCCGCCGGGCTGCTCCGCGGGCCGCTCCTCCGGCGGCCTGAGCACGTAACTCGTCGCGGTCCGCGCGGCCTCGTCGACGGGCCGCCCGTCCCCTCCCCCGTTGTTCGCCATGCGCGCATGCTCCCAGGCGCGCCCCGGCGTGGCGCGGGCCCGCCGTCGACTGTGTCCAAGGTGTGACGGGAGGTGTGACGGGAGGTGTGACGGGCCCTCCGCCGGGGGCGGTTGTCCCACTCGTCGCCCCGCGGCGACGCCGCACGCGGCCCAACGGCGAGGAGGCGCCCGGGTCGCGGGAGGAAATCGGTTACCGTGGTGGGCATGCTGGTGACCGAGTTCAGCACGGAGGTGGTGGAGCCTCCGGAACGGTTCGCCCTCTGGGCGGAATCCGTCGGACGGTTGCACGACATGCGGACGCATCTGCGCAGCACGGATCAGCACGACTTCCGTGCCCGGATTCGCGGCTTCGACCTGGGCAAGGTCCAGGTGTCCTTCATGTCCCACCCCCATCTGGAGATCACCCGGACGGCGAAGCAGGTACGCCAGTCCGATCCGGAGATGTTCCAGGTCAACTACGTCCTGGGCAGCGAGGGAACCGTCTCCCTCGGCGGCAGCGACAACTGGCTGCGCGGCGGCGACCTCACACTGACGGACACCAGCAGGCCCTACCAGGCCGACATCCATGCGGAAGCGGGCCGTTGGTCGCACGTGACCGTTCTGTGCCACCGTCAGTTCCTGCCGTTACCGGAGAAGCAGTTACGGCAGTTGCTCGCCGTGCCGATCCGAGGGCGCAGCGGCATGGGCGGGCTGCTCACCCGCTGGCTGACCGATCTCAGCACGCACGCCGACGAGTTCACCCCCGCCGACACCGCCACCCTCGCCCAGGTCACCCTCGACCTGATGTCGTCCGTGATCGCCCAGCATCTGGACGCCGAGTCCTCGCTGAGCCCGGAAGCCCGCCAGAACACGCTGGCCCTGCAGGTCAAGGCGTTCGTCGAGCAGCATCTCGCCGACCCGGCCATGACCCCCCGGACGATCGCGGACGCCCACCACATCTCCCTGCGCTCCCTGCAGCAGTTGCTCGCCGAGGACGGCACGTCCCCGGCGGCCTGGATACGTCACCGACGGCTGGAGCGATGCCGCCGCGACCTGGCCAACCCGGTGCTGGGCGCGAAGCCGGTCCAGGCCGTCGCGGAACGCTGGGGCTTCGGCAACCCGGCCCACTTCAGCCGCCTGTTCCGCGCCACCTACGGAATCTCCCCGCGGGACTACCGCAACCTGCCGCACGACACGTGCGCGAATGGTCAGCTGCCCTGCGCGCATTGACAAGGTCCGGTGCCGTCCCGCTCGGCATTCTGGACGGAGAGGCGGACCGGCGGCCTGACGACCGGAGGACCGGCTCGGTCGCGCCACGCCCGCCGGGCTCGCTCAGGCGGAGGCCGGCGAGTGGTGAGGACCACTTCGCGACCAGGGAAACGACCGGCCCAGGCCCACGGGGGTGGCCTGGGCCTCGTCGTTCACCCCCCTCCCGCTGCCGCGCCGTCCCCCCGGCCGGCAGCCCCGAGGGTCAACGCGCGCCCGGGAGGCCGTCGACCATCAGGCCGATCGTGAAGTCGAAGCGGTCGTGGACGGTGCCGGCGGTGAGTTCGGCGGCGTAGCGCTTGGTGTGGGGATAGGTGTCCGGCAGGGCCGCGAAGCGGCGCATCAGCTCGTCGCGGCTGACCACCCAGCCGCCGTCGGTGCGGTCGAGCCGCCGGTTCACCAGCGAGACCTCGAGGCTGTACGCGTTGACGTAGAGGGTCAGGGCGTCCGTCGCCCAGGCCGCGGCCTGCGGGTCGACGCCGCCGGCGAGCAGGAGGGCGAGCATGCCCTCGCTGACGCGCAGCGTGTCGAGGTTGGAGGGAGCGGCGGCGATGGCCGCCTGCGAGATGCCGGGGTAGCGGAGGTACTGGTCGCGCAACTGCGCGCAGACACCGGCGATCTGCTGCCGCCAGCTCGTGGGGTCGGGCTCGGGCAGCTCGATGCCGGCGCAGAGCCGTCCGATGAGCAGCTCGTCCAGGTCCTCCTTGTTGACCACGTGGGCGTAGAGGGACGACGGGCCGGTGTCCAGCGCGGCGGCCACGCGCCGCATGGTCAGCGCCTCGTACCCCTCGTTCTCGACGATGCCGAACGCGGTGCCGATGATCGCGTCGACCGTGATCGGCTTCTTGTTCCCGCCGGACGGTCCGCGCCGGGCCGCGGGCGCGCCGGTGGAGGCGCCGCCGAGCTGGTGCCGCGCTGCGCGCCGTTCCTGCGGGGTCGGTGACATACGGGCAGTCTACCGAACCGGCGAACAGTGTTCCGCACCTCGGAGAACGCCGTTCGGCTTGCGACGAACACTGTTCTGTCGTAGAACAGTGTTCGTGTCCCTTGACCAGCGCTCGCCCGAAGCGCCCCCCAGCACCACGCTCCCGATGCGCACCGCGTGGCTCGTCCTGGCCGTCGTGGTCCTGGCCGACCTGATGGATCTGATCGACTCCAGCGTCGCCACCCTCGCGGGCCCGTCCATCCACGCCGACCTCGGCGGCGGCCAGGTGACCGTGCAGTGGGTGCTCAGCGCCTACACCGCGGCGTTCGCCCTCGGCCTGGTCACCTCGGGCCGGCTCGGGGACCTGCTCGGCCGCCGCCGGCTCTTCCTGCTCGGCATGACCGGCTTCACCCTGGCCTCGCTGGCCTGCGGCCTCGCCCCCGGCGTCGCCGTCCTGATCGTCGCACGCACGCTGCAGGGACTGTGCGGATCGGTGATGATCCCGCAGGGCCTGGCCCTGGTGAAGATCGTGTTCCCGCCGCAGCACCTGCGGAAGGCGCTCGCGCCGGTCGGCCCGCTGATGGGCCTGACCATGGTCGCCGGGCCCATCCTGGCCGGCTGGCTGCTCCACCTCGACCTGTTCGGCAGCCAGTGGCGCTCGATCTTCCTGATCAACGTCCCGTTCGGCGTCCTCGCCGGCCTCCTCGGCCGGCGCGTGCTGCCCCACCGCGGCGGCGAGGACCCGGCGGCGCGCCTCGACCTCACCGGCGTCGGCCTGCTCACCGCCGCCTCCGCCCTGCTCATCGTGCCGCTCATCCAGGGGCGCGACGCCGGCTGGCCGGCCTGGACGTACCTGATGACGGCCGCCGCGGTCGTCCTGCTCGGCCTCTTCGTCGTGTCCCAGCGGCGCAGCCCGCACCCGGTCATCACGCCCACGCTGTTCCGCAAGCGCAGCTTCGTCGTCGGCCTGGTGATCGTCGCCGGGTTCTACGCGTCACTCAGCGCGTTCGTGCTGGTCGTCAACCTGCTGCTGCAGCAGGGCATGCACTGGACGCCGCTGCGCACCGGCCTGACCCTGATCCCCTGGGCGCTGGGCACCGCCGTCGCGGTCCTGCTGGCCGGCGCCGTCCTCGCCGAGCGGCTCGGCCGCGCGACCCTCCACCTCGGCCTGTCCCTCGCGGTCCTCGGCCTGCTCGCCGTCTGGTGGTCGCTCGCCCACTGGGGCACCGCCGTCACCGTCTGGAACCTCGCGCCCGCGCTGCTGCTCACCGGCTTCGGCTCCGGCCTGGTCTTCGTGCCCCTCGTCGACTTCATCATCGGCGACACCACCACCGAGGAGGTCGGCACCGGAGCGGGACTGCTCAACGCCGTCCAGCAGTTCGCCGGCGCGATAGGCGTCGCCGCCCTCGGCACCGTCTTCCTCACCCGCGCCGGCCACCACCCCACCCCCCATTCCTCCCTGGCCGCCGCCGAGTTCGTCCTCGCCACCACCGCGGCACTGAACCTCGTCACGCTCCTCCTCGTCGGCCTCCTCCCCAAACACGCCCAGAACGCCCACGGTTGAGCCCGGTGGAGCCCGGTGGAGCCCGGCCGGCGCCCTGGGCCGCCGGCGCCGCCCCGCCGCGGAGTAGCGTGCGCTGCCGGCCTCGCCGCCGCCCTCGCGTGCGCCCTGACCAGCGCGATCGCGAGCGCGGCGACGTGATACGACGCGGCCGCGCGACCATCTGGCGCGAGGGCGCGAGCTCCTCCGACGTCCCGATCAGATCAGGGACTTGTAGCTCTGCCAGGACCAGCCGATCTTCACGCGGGGGCGGAACGTACCTCCGCCCTTGCTGGAGTAGAAGTAGAGGTCGCCCTTGGCGTCACGGGCGATCAGGTCGTCGAAGTGGTCGCCGTCGATGTCTCCCACGCCCACGAGGGCGTTGTAGACGTTCCAGCCGGCGCCGATGCGGACGCGGCCGGTGAACGCGCCGCGGCCGTCGGCGCGGTACTCCCACAGGATGCCTGCCGCGTCGCGGGCCACCAGAGAGCCGTCGCCCAGGCCGTGCAGGTCGTGGCCGCCCGCGATCAGACCGTAGACGTTCCAGCCCCGGCCGATCAGCTGCCGGGGCGCGAAGACGCCGGCGCCGGTCGCGGCGTACAGGTACAGGGAACCGCCGCTGTCGCGGGCCAGAAGATCGGGGCGGCCGTCGCCGGTCACGTCACCGGGAGCGATGAGGGCGTTGTAGATGTTCCAGCCCGCACCGATGAGGTGGTGGCCGCCGGACGGCCCGAACGCGTGGCCGGCCGTGCCGTCGTAGCGGGTGAGGCGGCCGGACGCGTCGCGCACCAGCAGGTCGTCGGCACCGTCGCCGGTCATGTCGCCGGTCGTCACGAGCAGGGAGGTCGACGGCCACCCGGCCGCCGAGGCGGACGTGGCCCCTACCCCGCCGGGCACCGTGCCGGAGCCGGGGCGCAGGTCGAGGCGGCCGGTGGAGGTCAGCGCCAGCAGGTCGCCGGTTCCCTCGCCCGTGAAGTCGTGCGCGGGGGCGGGGTGGCCCGTGACGGTCAGCGGGCCGGTGACCGTGGCCGGAGGTCCTTCTCCGTTCGCGGGTGCGAACGTCAGCGTCCAGGTGAAGTCGCCGTCGACGACGAGGTGACCGGACTGGTCCTTGCCGTCCCACACGGGGCTGACCGCCGCCGGAGCCGCGTCGCCGGTGAAGGTCCGGACGAGGGCGGACGCGCCCTTGCGCCGCAGGTCCACGCGCCAGGAGGCGACCGGGCCGGTGATCGTCCACACCGGCGTCCAACCGCTCTTCGACACGTCGGCGGAGGCCGTGCCGGAGCCGGCCAGCACCGCGATCGCCGACTGCGGTACGCCCGAGGGCAGCACGTGCGCGGTGCCCTCGGCATCGGTGTAGGCCAGGAACCCTCGGTACTTGTCGACGGTCCAGGTCACGTTCCGGTCGTCGTCGACGCTGCCGGCCGGGAGCGCGGCGACGACGCGGTCGGCCGCCGCCGTGCCCGCGTGGATGTCGGTGACCACCAACTGGCCGCCGGTGTGCCGCAGGACGTACCCGTCACCGAGCAACGCGTGCCCCGCCGGCACCCGGACGGACCTTCCGCCGGTGCTGTCCCACACTCCGGCCGGGCCGTCCGTGCCGCAGGACCAGTACAGCCAGCGCCCCAGCGCCTGGATCTCGTCGGGGACGCAGGGCGCGTCGGTCGTGACGGTCCTGCTTCCGCTGCCGTCCGCGGCGTTCTCAGCGGTGAGGCGGCCCGCGGTGGACGTCGCCGTCCACATGGTGTCGCCCCAGAGCGCGGCGGCGACGATCCGGCGAACCTGGAGGGTCTGGGGCGTGGCGAGGTCCACGAGGTACTGCGTGCCGGTGGTGGTGTTGTCGTAGAGCACGCGGTTGCCCGCGGCGGACACGAAATGGCCGCTGCCCTGCCCCACATCGACGTACCAGCGGCCCTTGACGGACGTCACGACGGGGTGGCCCGGCAACTGCGTGGCGTAGGAGACTCCTGCGGTCCCGCCGCCGTCGACCAGATCGAGACAGCGGGCACCGCCGCACCGCGGGATCGCGGCGTCCGGCATGCCGGCGTCCCCCCTCGGAGCCGTGGCCACGTCGGGCGCCCCTGCCGTCCCGACGTCCACCCCGTCGATGGCGGCACCCAGATGGGTGGCCCCGGCATGGAGCACGGCACGATGGAGTTCACCCCGGGCCAGCGAGAGACCGACGTCCTGTGGAACGGCCGTGGTGAACGGCTGCAGCACCCCGGGCGCTCCACCGTCACGCGGGACCCGGTCCGTGGCCCAGGTCTGGGGTGCCGACTGGACGTCGACGAGGACGCTGCCGTCCGGCGAGGCCCGCAGCCCGCCCGCGTTCTGGAGGATGACGCTGCTCGGAGTTCCGTCGAGGGGGATCGAGTCGAGCGGAGAGCCGGTCGTGCCGTCCGTGACCGGTGACCGGGGAGCGCCCGCGACGAGTGCCGAGTCCGTGAGCGCCATGGCGGCGCCGGGCGGCGCGGACAGCGTGCGTGCGGGCCCCTGTGGATCGTCGATGCTCCGCAGGACGGCGGTCCCGTCCGGGTACCCCCACCCGAAAGTCCTGCGGTTCAGCAGCGGCGTCGCATTCGTGTGCGGCCCGGTGGCGACGACCGTGGCCGTGTCGGTGTCGACCAGGACCGAGGGGTTCTGCCCTGCGATTCCGGCGGGCTGGAGCAGCAGTTCGCCAGGAACCGACGCCGAGGGCACGAACGAGCTGATCACGCCGGCTGACGGCCAACCGGCCACGGTCCGGTCGGACAGGTAACCGTCCTCACCCGTCGAGTAAAGGTGCAGGTCCGCGCCTGTCCCCTGGCCAGAGTCGTCCGTGGCCCGTTGGAGAGCGGCGAGGGACCAACCCTGGGACGTCGGAACGATTCCGAGAAGCTGCGCGCCGGAAGCCGACGCGGGAAGTCCGTAGGTGGTCCAGGCGGTCGTCGCGGTGTCGTACACCCCGAGGCCGCCGCCGTCCTCGGTCCGCCACACCAGCCCCGCCCCGCTCCCGGTCACCCCCATCTGCGCGCCGCGCTGGCCGAAGTCGTACGCGGCGCTTCCGTCCGCCGGTTGCCAGACATCGTGGAGTGAACTGGTCCCGCCGGAGTACCCGATGTCCTCGAGGAGATATCCGTTGGCCGCGGCTCCCACCACATGCGGCCCGTACGGCGCCGGTGTGTACGACGCGGGGATCGTCACCTCCCCCGGAGCGGGAGGCGCGGCATCCGCGTGCGCGAGTTGCGGCAGCGGGCCGGTCATCGCCGCGACGGCGGCGAGCGCGGCGACCAGGCCGCGGCGCAGGACGGTGGTGCTGCGGGTCAATGTGGGTCCCTCCCCTGCGCGCCCCGCGCTCCCGCGCGGGGACCAGCGGACCGCCGGCGACAACCGGTTCCGCGTCGGTGAGGAGGTGCCCACGGCCCGGACAGGCAAGTGGATGGCGCGACCGCGGCGCAGGACAGCCGCGTCGGCGCGCGAGAAGAACGGGAAGCCCCCCAGCCCCTGGTCATCCCCCCAACAAGACAGCGCACTGTAACAGGCGCCGCAACCGCAACGGAACGCCGCAAGTGCCGGTACGGGGCCGTGAAGCAGCCGGGGTCAGCCGTCTCCACGCCATGACGCGGCCGGACTCGGCGTGCAGCGCCTGCCGGCTGGGCCTGCTGCGTCCGGGTCGCGGGCTGCCGACCGGACTGCCGCCCGGCGCCGGTCTGTACGCTGAGGTCCACCGCGTCAGTACCCGTGCGCCGGATGACGACATCCGGGGATCCTGGCCTGCGGTCGTCGAGTTGACCGATCGAACATCGAGGACGGTACGCGAGAGTGCTGGTGGCGGAGCGGTACCGGTTGGAGACGGCGATCGGCCGCGGCGGCATGGGCGAGGTCTGGCGCGCCTCGGACGACGTGCTCGGCAGGCAGGTGGCGGTGAAGCTGCTGCTGGGCGGTGATTCCGTCGAGCAGGCGGCCGCGCGTTTCCGTCTGGAAGCTCAGACCGCGGCGCGCCTGCACCACCCGCATGTCGTGACCGTCTTCGACTTCGGCTCCTGGGACAACCGCTTCTACCTGGTGATGGAACTGGTGGAGGGCGTCAGCCTGGCCCAGAGCCTGGCGGCGGAGGGCAGGTTCAGCCCGCAGCGCGTGGCCGACGTCGCCGCCCAGGCCGCCGCGGGCCTGGCGGCGGCCCACCGCCAGGGAGTCGTCCACCGCGACATCAAGCCGGGCAACCTGATGCAGGACGGCCACGGCACGGTGAAGATCGGCGACTTCGGCATCGCCCGTTTCGTCGACGACGCGTCCGCGGCGCTCACCAGCGCGGGCCAGATCGTGGGCACCAGCCTCTACCTCGCTCCGGAGCGCGCGCTCGGCCGGCCCGCCGGGCCCGAATCCGACGTGTACGCCCTCGGCTGCGTCCTCTACCACCTGCTGGTGGGCGAGCCCCCCTTCCAGGCGGACACCGCGGCGGGCGTGCTGCATCTGCACGTCGACGTCCCGCCCTCGCCCCCATCGGTGAGGTGCCCCCAACTGCCGGGCGCGTTTGAGGAGTACCTCCTCCAGATGCTCGCCAAGAAGCCGGAGGACCGTCCCAGCGCCCAGGCGGTGGCGGACTGGTTCGGCAGCGCGGCCTGGGGCGCGGGAACCCCGCCGATGCCCGGACCGCGGGCGCCCGCCGCGGTCGCGACGTACGCCCTGCCGCCGACCAGCGTGTGGCCGGCCGCCACCGCTCCCACGCCCGCCCCCTCCCGGGGACGGCGCCGCACCGCGGCACGGGCGGACGCGTCGATCCACGTGCGGATCCGCACCCAGATGCGGCGGCACAAGATGCTGACCATCGTCGTCGCGGGGATCACGGCCTTCGTGGCCGCCGTGCTGATCAGCTCTGCCTGGTCCTCCGGCGGCAGCGGGTCGCAGCAACCGGACGCCGGGCCCTCCCAGCCTGCGGACACCCCCTCGGCCAGTCCCTCCACCACACCGTCCGCGGCCCCGGCCGCTGCTCCGCCCCAGAATCACGGGAAAGACGGGAAGGACGGCAAGAAGCAGGACGAGGGCGGGGGCAACTAGCCCACCGGCCTCGCGCGGGCCGCGCGCGGCGCGGGCGGCACCGCGGAAGCCCGGAGGTCTCGGTCGTCGGGCGGAGCGGTCGCCGCGCATCCCTCCCGTCCGCTGACGTGTCTCCGCATGCCGCGCACGACCGAGGCGAAGTGCGCCCGCGAGGGCGCGAAGAAGGCGAAGAACGCGCAGGCCCGGGCCGGGAAGAAGTGCAAGCGCGACAAGCCCGGGGCAGGCCCCGCGCGATCTCGCTCCCGCGAGCCGTCCGGCGGGCACACCGGTCGCCTGTCGCGCCCTACCTCGGACAGCAGAAAACCCCAGGGGTCGGTGACGACCTGCACGTTCACCCTGTTCCTTTTGTGCTTCGCCGAGTAGTCGGCCCTGCCGTCGCCGACGCGGTCGCCCTCGGCGAGTGTGCTGTCCAGGAGAACGAAGTCCGGGGCGTGCTCGCGCATGGTCTTCAGCAGGCCCGGCGCCTGCTCGGCGAGCAGACCGGTGACGGCGGTGACGTGGGCATGGGCGGTGCCGACGGATATCGCGAAGGCCTCGGAGATACGGGCGAGGGTCTCGTGGCCACGCAGGTACACGAGTGCGACCAGCGCACGCCGGTGCGGCGGGAGTTTGCACCGCCGGTCACCTTCACGGGTGACGATGAGCATCGTGACCCACTCGACCAGAGCGTGGGGTAGGTCGAGTGCGGCAGGATACGGAACCAACAGGGCTCCTGTGCTGCTGAGTCGAGACGTCGAACACCTCGCTCAACGGCGCGGGAGCCCTGTCCGTTGCGCCCCTACGCCCACGCCGCCCCGTCACCCGATCAGTGGCCACCTTGAAAACGCTCATTGA
>NZ_FODD01000067.1 GCF_900110255.1 Actinacidiphila rubida | reverse complement strand
ACGAACCCGTATGCACATTTCCGAGGAGACGCTTCCGGAGCGCCCCCGACCCCACGAACAAAGGGCACGCACACCAGGGGCGCGAGGAACTGCGCGAACAACCACGACGAGACCGGCAGACGGCAACGCACCGCAAGGGGCAGGACGAGCCCCGCAGGGGCGCGGGGAACTGCGCCACAAGCCACGACGGCGCGGCACACGGCAGCGCGCAGCGCGCGGCACCCCGGAGCCCGAACCGATCCACCGGCCGGTGGACGGCCGGACAAGCCCCGGGGGCACCCCGTAGGCGGAACCCAGCAAGCCCCGGGAGCACCCCGTACGCTCGGAGCATGTCGCTCTACGCCGCCTACGCCAGCAACCTCGACGCGCGGCTGATGACGCGCCGCGCACCGCACTCCCCGCTGCGCGGCACCGGCTGGCTGATGGGGTGGCGGCTGACGTTCGGCGGCGAGCAGATGGGGTGGGAGGGCGCGCTGACCACGCTGGTCGAGGACACCGCCGGCCAGGTCTTCGTCGGGCTCTACGACCTCGCGCCGGTCGACGAGGAGTCGCTGGACCGCTGGGAGGGCGTCCCGCTGGGCGTCTACCGGCGCACCACGCTGCGGGTGCACACGATGGAGGGCGACGTCCCGGCCTGGCTGTACGTGCTCAACGACTACGAGGGCGGGCTGCCCTCGGCCCGCTACCTCGGCGAGATCGCGGACGCCGCGGAGTCCGCGGGCGCGCCCCACGACTACGTCATGGAGCTGCGCAAGCGGCCCTGCTGAGCCGCGTGCACGGGCCTCGGCACCGCCCGGGGTCCCCCACGTGGCCGCCGCCGCGGGGGTGACCCGACCGGCCCGTCAATGGTCGGAAGATCCGATTCCCGGACCCCACTCGAGGCGGTCGTCTACGCGCGTAGGCCATCACGGGTTACCCTCATGCCCGTGAACGCTTCCGTGAACCCCGATCCCTACGCCGCGGCCGACGCCGCCGCCGCCCGCCTGCGCGAGCTGACCGGCGCCGAGACCCACGACGTGGCCCTGGTCATGGGCTCGGGCTGGGTGCCCGCCGCCGACGGGCTCGGCACCGCCGACCACGAGATTCCGGTGACCGACCTGCCGGGCTTCCCGGCCCCCGCGGTGGCCGGCCACGCGGGCACCCTGCGCTCGGTGCGGATCGGCGGTGTCCGCGCCCTGGTCTTCCTGGGCCGCACCCACCTGTACGAGGGCCGCGGCGTGGCCAGCGTCGTGCACGGCGTGCGCACCGCCGTCGCCGCGGGCTGCAAGACCGTCGTGCTCACCAACGGCTGCGGCGGGCTGCGCCCCGGGTTCCGGCCCGGCCAGCCGGTGCTGATCAGCGACCACATCAACATGACCGCCACCTCCCCGATCGCCGGCGCCCGCTTCGTGGACCTGACCGACCTGTACTCCCCGCGGCTGCGGGCGCTGTGCAAGGAGGTCGACCCGACGCTGGAGGAGGGCGTCTACGTGCAGCTGCCCGGGCCGCACTACGAGACGCCGGCCGAGATCGGCATGGTGCGGGCGATCGGCGGCGACCTGGTCGGCATGTCCACCACGCTGGAGGCCATCGCGGCCCGCGAGGCCGGCGCGGAGGTGCTGGGCCTGTCGCTGGTGACGAACCTCGCCGCCGGCATGACCGGGGCGCCCCTCAACCACGAGGAGGTCCTGGAGGCCGGACGCGAGTCGGCGGTGCGCATGGGCACGCTGCTCGCGCAGGTGCTGGGACGCTTGTAGGACCGGCGGGCAGGGCAGGCAAGGGCAGGGCGGGCAACGGCCGGATCGGCGGCCCGCTCCGCACGCCGGGGCAGCGGACCGGGCGGGCGATCACTTCGCGGAGGACACGATGGACGAGCTGCTGGCCCGGGTGCGCACCTGGATCGACGAGGACCCGGACGCGGAGACCAGGACGGAACTGGAGCGGCTGCTCGCCGGTGCCTCCGAAGGTTCCGGGGACGCCCTCGCGGATCTCGCGGAACGCTTCTCCGGGACGCTGGAGTTCGGCACGGCGGGGCTGCGTGGCGAACTGGGCGGCGGGCCGCGGCGGATGAACCGCGTCGTCGTCATCCGTGCGGCGGCCGGCCTCGCCGGATACCTGTCGGCGCGCGGTGGCGGCCTGGTCGTGATCGGGTACGACGCCCGCCACAAGTCGCGTGAGTTCGCCTACGACACCGCGGCGGTGATGTGCGGAGCCGGCCTGCGCGCGGTGCTGCTGCCGCGTCCACTGCCCACCCCCGTCCTCGCCTACGCCATCCGGCATCTCGGCGCCGCGGCCGGCGTGATGGTGACCGCCAGCCACAACCCCCCGCAGGACAACGGCTACAAGGTCTACCTGGGCGACGGCTCGCAGATCGTGCCGCCCGCCGACGCGGAGATCGCCGCGCAGATCGCGGCCGTCGGCCCGCTGGCGTCGGTGCCGCGGCCCGAGTCCGGCTGGGACGTGCTCGGCGACGAGGTGCTGGACGCCTACCTGGAGCGCGCCGCGGCCGTCGTACGGCCCGGCGGCGAACGGGACGTGGCCGTCGTCTACACGCCGATGCACGGCGTTGGCCTGGAGACCCTGGTCGCGGCGTTCGCGCGGGCCGGCTTCCCCGTGCCCGCCGTCGTCCCCGAACAGGCCGATCCCGACCCGGACTTCCCCACCGTCGCGTTCCCCAACCCCGAAGAGCCCGGGGCGATGGACCTGGCGTTCAAGACCGCGCAGGACGGCGCCGCGGGCCGCACGCCCGACATCGTCATCGCCAACGACCCGGACGCGGACCGCTGCGCGGTCGCCGTCCCCGACCCCGCGGCCGACGCGGGCTGGCGCATGCTGCGCGGCGACGAGCTGGGCGCGCTGCTGGCCGCGCACCTCGTGCGGCGGGGCGCCGCCCGGCCCGGCCAGGACGTGTTCGCGGCGAGCATCGTCTCCTCCTCGCTGCTGTCGCGGATCGCGGCCGCCGCCGGCCTCGACTACGAGGACACCCTCACCGGTTTCAAGTGGATCGCCCGCGTGCCCAACCTGCGCTACGGCTACGAGGAGGCGCTCGGCTACTGCGTCGACCCCGCGGGCGTGCGCGACAAGGACGGCATCACCGCGGCGCTGCTCGTCGCCGAGATGGCGGCGGAACTGCGCACGCAGGGCCGCGGGTTGACGGACGTCCTGGACGACCTCGCCGTCGAGCACGGCCTGCACGCCACCGACCAGCTCTCGGTGCGCGTCGCGGACCTCTCCCTCATCGCCGACGCGATGGCGCGGCTGCGCGCCGACCCGCCGGCCACCCTCGCGGGCCTGACCGTCGTCTCGGCGGAGGACCTCCAGGAGGGCGCGGGAGGGCTGCCGCCCACCGACGGCCTGCGCTACCGCCTCACCGGCGACGGCGTCAGCTCCGCCCGCGTCGTGGTCCGGCCCTCCGGGACCGAGCCGAAGATCAAGTGCTATCTGGAGGCCGTCGTCCCCGCCGCCCGCGCGGACCTCGCCGGGGCCCGCGCGACGGCCGCCGCGACGCTGTCCGCGCTCAAGGCCGATCTGGCAGCGGCGGCGGGCCTGTAGGGTCCGGCGCGCGCGTGCCGCAGGCGCCCGCCACGGCCATCGCGAGCCCGCACACCGCCACGACCGCGAACCCCGCGTGCGCGCCGGCCGCCTCCACGACCCGGCCGCACGCGGCGGCCGCGCACGCGGAACCGGCCGCGCTGAACGAGTTGAGCCAGGTGAACGCCTGTGTGAGCACGCCGCGTTCGACGGCGGCCCGCGCGAGCACCGTGCACAGGATGAGGATCACCGGCACGGCCGATCCCGTCACCGCGACGGCCGCCCCCACCGCCAACGCAGAGCCGGCGACGGGCATCACGGCCGTCGCCGCGCCCAACAGCAGTGTCACCACCGCGAGTTGAGCGGCCGGCCGCCACTGCGGGCGGCGCCACCCGTAGAGGCAACTCACCAGCACACCGGCCAGGTTGGACACGGTGAGCAGCACGGTGGCCGCCTCCGGGGTGCCGCGGTCCACGGCGAACGCCGTCACCGCGACGGGCAGCGACCCGAAGAACCCCCCGATCGCGACGTTCACCCCCACGACCACCGCGAACGCCCGCCGCAGCAGGAACCGCCCCGCCCCGCGGGCGGCCTCGCCGCGCTCCGGCGTGGGCGACGAGGCCCGCTGCGCGGCGAGGGCCAGCCCGCCGGCGACCACCGCCGCCCCGGCGACGGCGGTCCCCACGACGGCGTGCCCCGCCGCGCCCAGCACGCCGACCAGCGCCGGGCCGGCGAGGTACGCGCCGGCGTTGGCCAGCGACTCCAGGGCGTACGCGGTGGGGAGTTCGGCCGCGCGCCCGTCCTGCAGCAGGAACACCCAGCGGGCCGCGGACAGCGCGCCCAGTTGCGGAATCGTGGCGCCCACGAGGACGCCGGCGGCGACCAGCGCCCCGCCGGGCGCTCCCCGCCCGGCCAGCAGCACGAGGGCCGCGACGGCCGCGGCGTGCGCGGCCAGCACGGCGGGCAGCACCCGGCACTGCCCGAACCGGTCGATCAGACGGGCCGCTTGCGGCCCCGCCACCGCCTCCGCGACGGCGAACGCCCCGGTGACGAGGCCGGCCGTGGCGAACGAGCCGGTCTGCTGCCGCAGCAGCCAGAACAGTCCGAGGCTGGTCATCGCGACGCCGAGGCGGCCGACGAGGCTGGCCAGGAAGAAGGGTGCGGCGCCGGGCGTACCCAGCACCCCCCGATACGCGGACAGAAGCACGACGTGTCCCTCGTGCTGCCGGGCGGGGCGGACCGTTCCGGGTCGTCGGCGTCCGGATCACCGACCCTCGATCATCGCCTGAAGCCGTCCACTGTCGGCGGCGAGCGGGGACACGCGCTCGGCGCCGGCTTCGTCACCGGGCAGAAGTTTCCCTCAACAGAGCCGTTCCCTACGACCCTCGCGCCACGCTACCGCCAACGGGGTGCCAACGGGGTGCCCCCGGGGCTGATTCGGCCTGCACCGCGCCGTCGTGGTTGCTCGCGCAGTTCCGCGCGCCCCCTGCGGCATCCGGGGTGCCCCGCGCTGCGCGCTGCCGTCTGCCGGTCTCGTCGTGGCTTGTCGCGCAGTTCCCCGCGCCCCTGGCGGTGCAGGTTCGTGGGTGGGGTCAGGGGCCACTCCGGGTGTGTCTCCTCGAACTGTGCGTGCACCGATCTCCCGTTCGGCTGGGCGGGTGGATGCACAGTTCTGCGGGGACACACCCGGATCGTCCCCTTCCGGCCGGTCCCCGTCTGCGGGAGGACAGAGCTTGGCCGTGTCCCATGTCCCCCGCGGCACGGTGGATAAGCGGGAGGGGGTGGGGAGGAAGTGCTCCCCGCAGAGAAATGTGCGTGGTCCCCGGGTGCGTCGGTGGAGGTACCCGTATGCACATTTCCGAGGAGACGCTTCCGGAGCGCCCCCGACCCCACGGACAAAGGGCACGCACACCAGGGGCGCGAGGTCCCCCAGCCTTCGGCCGGGAGGTGCCCCCAACGCGAGCAACCACCCACCGGCCGGTGGACGGCAACGCACCGCAAGGGGCAGGACGGAAGCCGAACCCAGCAAAACCCGAGGGCACCCCGTCGGCTACTCCATCGTGAGGTAGCTGAACCCCGTGTCGGGCCCGACGCATGTCTGGAGGGTGAGGTCACCCCAGTAGAGCCCGTTGTCGGGACCCCCTTGGCCCGGTTCGACATAGTTCGCGTAGACGCGGTACGTAATGGTGCCCTGCGGCACGTCGAGGGTGACACGGGTACCGACGGGCAGCGGCGCGAGCCGCTCGAAGCCGCAGTAGTCGTGGCCGACGATCACCGTCGTGCGCATCGCGTACCCGTCGGCCTGCAGCGGGTCGGGCCCGCTGAACAGCACTGCGGCCCTGCACTGGTCGATGGTCGACTGGTCGCCGTGGACGACGGGCCGCGACCACGCGCCGATGCGCAGCACTCACGTGCCCGGCGGGTACACCGTCCCGGTGGGACGCGGCGTGGCGGCCCGCCGCGGCACCGCGCCCTTGCGCGGACCCGTGCGCGGCGGCTGCGGCGACGGCAGCGGCGGCGCGGTGGTGCGCGCGGGCGCCCGCGCGGCCGGGACCCGCCGGACGGGCGGCGACGACGGCGGGGACGGCGGGGACGGCGACGGCACCGTGGTGGCGACCGGCGTCGAACCGGCCTCCGGCAGCGGCCGGTTCGCACCCGCCGCGGCCGGCGCCGCGGACGGCGTCCGGACCGCGACCGGCCCGCCGCACGCCGCCAGCATGGCCACGGCGGGGACCATGACCGCCACCCGGACCCTCCAGGACCGCACGGAGTTCCCCCCTCAGCCGAAGCGCCCGTTGACGTAGTCCGAAGTCCGCTCGTCCGTGGGGCTGTTGAACATCGCGTCGGTCGGCCCGTGCTCCACGATCACGCCGGGGGTGCCCTGTTCGGCGAGGAAGAACGCGCAGGAGTGGGAGACGCGGGCGGCTTGCTGCATGTTGTGCGTGACGATCACGATCGTCACCTCGTCGGACAGCTCGCCGATCGTCTGCTCGATGCGGCGGGTGGAGGTCGGGTCGAGCGCGGAGCACGGCTCGTCCATGAGCAGGACGCGCGGGCGCACCGCGAGGGACCGCGCGATGCACAGGCGCTGCTGCTGGCCGCCGGACAGCGCGCCACCGGGCTGCCGGAGCCGGTCGGCGACCTCGCGCCACAGCCCGGCCTTCGTCAGGCACTCCTCGACCAGGTCGTCGCGTTCGTTGCGGCCGGCCCTGACGCCGTTCATCTTCAGGCCGGCGAGCACGTTGTCGTAGATGCTCATCGCCGGGAAGGGGTTGGGCTTCTGGAAGACCATGCCGATCTCGCGGCGGGCCTGGGTGATGCGGCGGCCGCGGTCGTAGATGTCCTCGCCGTCGAGCAGCACCTGCCCGGCGAGCGAGGCGGTGCCGATGAGTTCGTGCATGCGGTTGAGGATCCGCAGGAAGGTGGACTTGCCGCAGCCGGACGGGCCGATGAGCGCGGTGACGCGCTGCGCGGGCATGGACAGCGAGACCCGGTCGAGGACCTTGTGGTCGCCGAACCAGGCGGAGATGTCGCGCGCTTCGAGCGACGCGGAACGGGACGCCGCCACGGGGGCGTGCGGCGCCGGACCGCCCGGGACGGGCGGGAGCTTGACGGTCTCGTCGGTGGTCGACATCGGGTGGTGTTCCCCTCGGAAGTGCGTGAGCGCGGTGGTCAGAGCAGGTTCGGCAGCAGCTCGGTGGCCGCGCCGGACAGGGCGACGACGATCGCGACGAGGACGGGGACGCCGGCGATCCAGGTCTGCCAGCGGCCCCAGCGGCGGAAGGCCCAGGTGGCGGCGACGACGACGATCAGCAGCGCCTGGAGCCACAGCATCACCGGCAGCCAGGCGGACGGGTCGCCCTCCAGCGGGCGTTCCGCGGTGGAGATGAGGCCCCCGGCGGCGGGCGCGGGCTGCGCGGTGCCGACCAGCGTGGCGTCGACGCGCAGCACCCCGTGCGGGGTGTAGGCGCCGCCGGTGGCGGTGATGAGCGTGAGCCGGCCCTGGCCGTTCTGCAGGGCGGCCGGTGCGGGGTCGCCCGCCCGGCGGATGCCGGTGACCTGGTAGTGCTGCTGGCCCTGTCCGGTGGTGACGGTGATCGGGTCGCCGGCCTTCAGCTCGTCGAGGTGGTTGAACGGGCTGCCGTAGCCCCACTGCCGGCCCAGGATCGTGCTGGTGCCGGGCTGTCCGGGCAGCGGGGTGTTCCGCAGGTGCCCGGGGCCCTTGGTGAGCACGCCCGACGTGGTGCCCTGGAAGACGACCTCGCGCAGCTTCAGCGCCGGGATGTGCAGCACGGCGACGGGCGAACCGCTGGGCACCTCCTTGCCGTTCATGTCCAGCCGGCCCACCGGCGCGGTGCCCTGGGCGAGTTCGGACCGCAGCTGGTCGTAGCCGCTCTGCTGCGCGCGGGCGTGCTCGATGTGCCCGAGCACGGTGAGGTTGGCGGCGAAGCCGAGCAGCAGCACGGCCAGCAGCGTCAACGCGGCGCCGGGGAGGACGAAGCGCAGGTCGGCCTGGCCGCGGCCGCCGGGCGGCGGCGCGGCCGGCTCCTGCGGTGGCGCAGCCGCCGGCTGCGTCGGTGACAGTACGGCCACGGGTGGGCTCCTTCGCTGCGGACTCGCGGTGCGGGGTCGGATCGGTCCGGTACGCCCGGGGTGGACGTCCGGTGCGGCGGGTGGGGTGCCGCGGGCTGCGGCACCCCACCCGCCGCGGGGCGGTGCGTGCGCGAGGTCAGTCGCGCGGGGTCGGGCCGAACGAGAGCAGCCGGCCGTCCCTGCGCACCCGGTAGACGGCGTAGCCGCCGCCGCCGAGGAGCATCAGGGCGAGCAGGCTGATCGTGGTGATGCCGGCCGCGCCGGTCGCCGCGAGCGGGCCGTTGCCGCCCCCGGACGTCCCGCCGGTGCTGGAGCCACCACTCGTCCCGCTGGTGCCGCCGGTCACGTCACCGGACGTGCCCGAGGTGCCGGAGGTGTCACCCGCGGTCGAACCGCTGGTGTCACCCGCCGTCGAGCCGGACGTGTCACCCGCCGTCGAACCGCTGGTGCCACCCGCCGTCGAGCCGGACGTGTCACCCGCCGTCGAACCGCTGGTGCCACCCGCCGTCGAGCCGGAGGTGTCACCGGAGCTGTCCGTGCCGACCTTGAACGGGAAGGTCAGCTCCACGCCCGTCGTGTCGCCCTTGAGCTTCAGCGTGTGGTCGCCGCTGGACAGCGACGACGGGACGGTGAAGTCGTAGTTGGCGACGCTTCCAGCGCCGTTCGGAGTGGCTTTCGCCAGATCCCCTGCTGCCCCGTCGAGCGTCACGGTGACGGTCTCGCCGCCGGTCGTCGATGCGGGGTCGGCCGACGGCATGAAGCCCAGCCCGTTCACCTTGGTCTTCTGGCCGGTGGTGAGCGTCGGGGTGTCCGCCAGATTGTTGCCGGTGTCGTCGAACACACTGACCACCGGCTCGTCGAGCACGGGGTAGGCCAGCATGGACGACGTACTGGCGGCGAACGCGGTGGGATCCGTGGGCGTGAAGACCGCCTGGTACTTGTAGATCCCTCTGCCGCTGGGGGGTACGGGAATGGGCAGGCTCGCGGTTCCGCCTGTCACCGGCACCGTGCCGAGGGGGTTGCCGGCGTCCGTGGTGAACTGCAGGGTTCCCGCGGCGCCGCTCGGCGTCACCGTCGCGCTGAGCGTGAACGAGTGGCTGACGATCGAATAGGCCGCCGGGTCGGCCGCGACCGTGACCGACGTGCTGGTCGGCGGGGCGGCCTGCTTGACGGCCCAGTCGTTGCCGGTGATGTCGATCAGCGTGGTGAACGTCGAATCGGCCGTGGAACTCCCGCCGGTCGCCTGGCAGACGACCTGGACCGCGTACGTGCCGTCGGCCACCGTCGCGCCGTAGTTGGAGAACGCGTCGGCGATGCTGTTGATGTAGGTGGTCGGCCCCGGGCTCGCAGGAATCGACACCGTCAGAGGCGACGCCGTGTACGGAGCGCCGTCCGTCAGGTTGTAGACGATGCTGCTGTCACCGAGGTCGGGAAGGCTGACGTTGATGGTGATGGCGTCCTGGAAGCCCGTGGGGCAGCCGTTCGACAGCGTCAGGCCGGTGAGCGGCGGGTTGTCGCTGAGCGAGCCGCTGCTGGGCGTCAGCGTCACCGTCCCGGAGGAGTCGTCGGCGCCGGCCGTCCCCGACGTGGTGAGGACCAGGGCACCGCTGCCCAGGATGAGTGCCAGCACGCCCAGCAGTGCCGCGTGCAATCTTCGTTTCATGTCTCCTTGTCCCCTCACGAATACGGTGGTGGTGCGGGTGGTGCGGCGTTACGCGCACCGCCCTGCCACCTGGCAGGTGGCAGGGCCGGTGTGCGTTCGTGCAGGTCAGCGGGGTGTCCCGGCGACCGTCACGACTACTTTGTGGTGAACGCGAAGGTGATCTTGACCTTCGAGTCCTCGCCGGAGAGGACGAGCTTGTGGGACCCGGCGGTGATGCAGTTCGGGACGGTGACGGTGTAGTTCGTCACCGAGCCGACGGCGTCGGAGGTGGTCGACGGGAGGCCGGCCGAAAGCGAGCCGTAGACCCGGGTGATCGACGCGTCGACCGTCTCGCCGCCGGAGGGCTGGAAGCCCGCCGCGGAGACGGTGACCTGCTGGCCGGGGGTCAGCTGCGGGTTGACCCCGAGGGTGGTGCCCGTCGCGTCCTTGACGGTGATCGACGGCGCGGCGAGGAAGGCGTAGCTGAACACCTCGTACGCCTGCGCGTAGGTGAGCTGGTCCGACGGCGTGAAGACCGCGGCGTACTGCCGGATCTCCGGGATGGCGTTCGTCGGCACCGTCACGCTGGCCACGCCGTTGACGACGGCCACCGGACCGCCGATCGGGTTGGCCCCGGCGTCGGCGGAGAACTGGACGGTGCCCGTCACGGCCGGAGTGACGGTCGCCGTGAGGGTGAACGTCTGGCCGACCTGGACGTGGTTGGCCGGGCTCGCGGTGAGCTTGATCTTGGTGGCCACCGGCGCCGGGCGGCTGCTGACCTGCCACGTGTCACCGGTCACGTCGATGAAGCCGGTGAACGTCGGGCGCTCCGGGAAGTTCGCGGGGTCGGCGCTGCCGCACACCACGTGGATCGGGTAGGTGCCGTCCACGAGCGGGGCGTTGACGTTGCCGAAGGCGTCGGCGATCGAGTTCACGTAGGTGGTGGCCGTCGACTCGGCCGGCTCCTGCGCGGTGACCGGCGCCGAGCTGAACGGAGCACCGTCGGTGAGGTGGTACGCGATGCTGGACTCCGCGCCGTCGGCGGTCACCAGGTACACCCCGAGGTTGTCCTGGTAGCCGGCCGGGCACGCCTTGTTGACCGAGACCTGGGTGAACGGCGAGCCGTCGGTGATGCTGCTGCTCCTGGCGGTGAGCTTCACGGTCCCGCTCGCCGCGGTCCCCGCCGCGGAGGCGGCACTCGCGGTCGCCGTGCCGGCGAACAGCGAGCCCATGCCGATGGCCAGTCCCAGCGTGCCGACCAGCGCGCCGTGCAGTCTTCGGTTCATTGTCTGATTCCCCCTGGGAAATCGGATGGTGGTGGTCCCCTGAAGTGGTGGTGCGGCCGGGCACCCGCGAGGGGTGCCCGGCCCGGCGGACGGTCATCCGCCGTGGTGGATCAGGTGCGGGGCCTCAGACCCGAAGGCCCCGCGGGAGGCGCGATGGTTCAGGACTTGCCGGTCAGCGTGGTGGCGCCGCAGTCGGTCACCGTGCCGAAGCCGAAGGTGGTGATGGTGGTGGAGTTGCTGCAGACCTTGGAGGTCGAGCCGACGAAGGCCAGCTTGATGTCGGCCTCGGACAGGCGGCTGGTCGCGACGACGTTGTAGACCTCGCGGTTGATCGGGAACGCGGTGTTGAGCGCACCGCTGACGGTCGGCGCGGTGCCGTCGACCGACTCCAGCACCGCACCGTGACGGCGGTCCCGCACGAGCGTGGTGGCGGAGTTGGACTGCGCGATCCACTGGGCGATCGAGAACGGCATGACGTCCTCGGAGCCGTCCGCGGCGACGGTGCGCTGCAGCGCGCCGCCGTCGTGCTCCTCGACCTGCGAGCCGTCCTTGGCCACGTCGCTCACGCAGCCGGGCAGGCTGGTGGCGCTGAAGCCCAGCTTCGACGCCCAGAACTTGCGGGTGCCGGAACCGGACTGCGGGACCAGCGGGTGCACGGTCACACCGTTGATGGTGGGGAACGTACCGGCCGGCAGAGCGGCGCCGGTGGTCTCGTTCTGGCAGTTGTACGCACGCTGCAGCTGCTGCGTCGTCACGTTCGCGGGCAGCGTGCTGGTGGCGCTCTTCGCCAGCGTCACCGCGTCCTTGGCGAACGGGATCCAGGTCAGCGACGCGTCCGAGGCGTCGGTCACACCGCTGGACGAGCGGGCGAAGTCCAGGTTGCCGAGACCACTGGCGATGTCCGACTTCAGCGCGGCGATGCCCTCGCCGGAGCCGTTCGGACGGGTGATGCAGGCGTGGCCCGAGCGGACCACGATGCACTCGTGCGCGACGCCGGTGGTCGGGTTGACCGCGTCGTAGGACGCGATCAGCAGGTGCGCCGGGGTGTTGTTCGGGTCGACGATGACCTTGCCGAGACCGTTCATGACGTCCTGCGTGGTGTCCGAGCCCGCGCCGTTCAGCTCGCGGAACTCGGTCGGGTCGGCCTGCGCCGTCCCGGCCACCAGCACCGCACCGAGAGTCGTGGCACCGACGATGACCGCTGCCCGCTTGGCGAATTTCACGTTCACTGTGTTTCCTCCGTAGTCATGCGGATGGAATTCGCAGATATTGCGTGCCGAGGGACTCCGGAATTCCCCCTGAGTGGCCCGCCCGTCGACCGGCCACGTAACATCTTTGTCACAACCCCCTCCACCGGCAACCAAATTCACCGCCGTGGAAAGGTGAACGAACGGTATTCCGGAATCTCCTCGAATTTCCTTCTAAGGGGCGTCCAAGTCCGCGCCGGATCAGGATTTCCCGGTGAGCGTGGTGGAGCCGCAGTCGGCGACCGTGCCGAAGCCGTAGGCGGTGAGGGTGGTGGTGTTCACACAGGTCTTGGAGGTCGAGCCGACGAAGGCCAGCTTGATGTCGGCCTCGGCCAGGCGGCTGGTCGCGACGACGTCGTAGACCTCGCGGTTGATCGGGAACGCGGTGTTGAGCGCGCCACTGACGGTCGGCGCGGTCCCGTCGACCGACTCCAGCACGGCACCGTTGCGGCGGTCACGGACACCCGTGGTCGCGGAGTTGGACTGCGCGATCCACTGGGCGATCGAGAACGGCATGATGTCCTCGGCGCCGTCCACGGCGATGGTGCGCTGCAGCGCACTGCCGTCGCCGTCTTCAATCCCGTTGCCGTTCTTGGCCACGTCCTTGACACAGCCGGGCAGGTCGATGGCGCTCAAGCCCAGCTTCGAAGCCCAGAACGTGCGCGTCGTGCCGGAGCCGAACCATCGCGGGACCAGCGGGTGCACGGTCACGCCGTTGATGGTGGGGAACGTGCCGGCCGGCAGAGCGGCGCCGGTGGTCTCGTCCTCGCAGTTGTACGCACGCTGCAGCTGCTGCGTCGTCACGTTCGTCGGCAGTGTGCTGCCGGTCTTGACCGCCAGCGTCACCGCCTCTTTTGCGAACGGGATCCAGGTCAGCGATGACGCGGAGGCGTCCGTGACACCGGCGGAGGAGCGGGCGAAGTCCAGGTTGCCGCTGCCGCCGGCAATGTCGTTCTTCAACGCCGCAATACCCTGATCAGCGCCCCAGGGCCGCGGGATGCAGGCATGCCCCTTGCGCACCACGATGCAGTCGTGCAGCGCACCCGTGCTCGGGTCGACCGCGTCGTAGGACGCGATCAACAGGTGCGCCGGGGTGTTGTTCGGGTCCACGATGACCTTGCCCAGGCCGTTCATGACGTCCTGCGTGGTGTCCGAGCCCACGCCGTTCAGCTCACGGAACTCGGTCGGATCGGCCTGCGCCGTGCCCGTCACCAGGACGCCCGCGAGAGCCGTGGCGCCGGCGATGACCGCGGCCCGTTGGGCGGATTTCACGATCACTGTGCTTCCTCCGTGTTCAGGCGGATGGAATTCACTGGAGAACCAAGAGCATTCATCGCCCTCACGCTGGCCCCCTGCTGAATTTCCGGAAGGGGAACATCGCGCCGCCGCCGGCGCGAATCATGCCCGCGCGCAGGAGGAGCGGTCCGGCGAGCGAGCCCGCGATGCCGACGATCAGGACGACGAGCAGCACCCAGCGGACGGCACCCAGCAGCAGACCGGGGGTCTTGCTGCCGGTCTCCGCGACGTTGTGGCCGTTGGGAGATCCGCCGGAGGTGCTCCCGCCGGCGGCCGCGGCCGCAGTGGCCGACGACGAGGGGGTGGCCCCGCTGGTGGTGCCCGCCGCCGTTCCGCCGGCCGAGCCGGCGGAGCCGGCGGAGCCGGCCGAGGTGCCGCCGCCGGTCAGCGAACCCGACGACCCGCCGGTGCTCAGTCCGCCGCTGGTACCGCCCACATCACCGGACCCTGCCGAGGTGCCGCCGCTGGACGCGGGCGCGCCGGCCACGAGTTGGGTGGCGGCCGCGAGCGCCTGGTCGTGCAGTTTCGTCGGGAGGGGCGCATAACCAGGCGGGAGCAGGCCGTTGCCGATTCCGGGCTGCTGGCCGAGCCCGGCCGCATAGCGGATCAAGGTCGCGTAATCGGAACGGGAGGTAGCGTTCAGGCCGGTGGACGCGGCGGCGTAAGTGACCATGGTGAGCGGGTAGGCACCAGAGGTCTTGAGCCCCGGGTCCTGGTCCAGTACCCCGGCGACCGAACCCTCCTTCATTCCCGCAACGGTCTTGGTCAGCGTATCTTCGGTCGGTGCGACGTACTGGCCGTCAGCGTTGAGCAGTTCAGCCGTACCGAGCCGGTACTTCGCGGCGGTCGCGGTGTCGGTCAACCCCAGCATGAAGTACTGCCCCGGCAGCTGGGGTGTCTGCTCGTAGGACGGCGGCAGGCTAGTGCTGATACTCCAGGCGCCCTTGTTGTTAGCTGCCCGCGTCCGGATCGCGTCATCGTGCAGATCCGAGGCGTACGGGTTCATCGTCACGGCACTGATGGGGAGGTTCGGGAGGTCCGGTCTCGGTAGGATGGTGGTCGGGTCCGGCTTCGGGAATTCGTTAAGCGAGCTTATATCCGGTTCGGCGGAGCGGAACGCCGGGTTGACTGTCATGCCCCACTCATCGGGCTTACCGTCAAGGAAGCTCTTCGCATCCGGGTCCGAACGCAGCCATCGCCAGAGGATTTCGGCATAATCACTCTGCCCCTGCGGGACTTGCAATCCGGCTCGACAGGCACTCACGACAGGGCCCGTGAAGCCAGGATTGAGCTGAGCGAACTCCGGGTCATCAATCAGTTTTTGGGCATTGTTCTTCGACAGCTTGCCGTGGACAATCTGGCCGTGCGGAGCGGCCACATCGCACTGGTAGGACTCAGTGAGCAATTTCGCGATGAGCCGGGCGTTGAGGCGTAGCCGGGGCACCTGCCGTGTCGATCCGTTGGCCTCGATGTTGTAACCGATGGCGAGCCCGGACACCGTGACTGGTGCATGCACGACCGGTGGGCTGCCGGGCGACGCCACGACCGGGTCCTGGACGAAGCCGAGCTGGCCGTTCTGGCTGCCGGCCAGGACCTGTTGCCGAACGTACTCGCTGCTCTGCTCCAGGTAGTCGAAGTTGACGTTCTGCGACGTGCACAGTGTGGGCTGCCAGGACGTGATCGCCTCCTGGGCCATCTCGGAACCGATGGTGGGCTGTTCCTTCTGCCCGACCGTGCAGTACGCACCGATCGGCTTGAAGTCCATCTTGAAGACGATGCGCTGGTCCCAGTTGGACTGCGACAGCGGTGAGGTCCTCAGCCCGTAGGAAGGCGCGGCGCCGTCCGGCTCGTGCTCGCCTCGCGGCACGACGACAAGCCAGCACTGCGACGGCTGTGCTCCCGCGCTGGCGACCTTGCCGCATCCTGCGTAGTCCGCCTGTTCGCCGGACGCCAGCGTGAAGATCGTCTCGCCGGTGCCGTCGCTGCCGGTTGCGACCACCGCCTGCGCATTGGTGGTGAGTGACGTGAAATACTTCGTCACATCGGTCGAGGTGTCACCGGTGACCGTCCGCAATGGAAGCACCTGCCCGCTAGGCGTTGCCGGCAGTGACTCCCGCGGGTCGTCCAGGTCGGTGACGGTGCCGTTGGCGATATGCGTGTAGGCGACCCGCCGTCCGATGGCCGTGAAGTCTGAGACGGTCGGCGCGTTGCCCCATTCGCACTGGTCCCGGTCCGGGCCGTTCGGCGAGTTGCCCCAGCACTCCATGATCTGCATGAAGTCGAAGCCGAAGGGGCTCGCACCCGTCTTCGTCGGCGCCCCGCCGGTCCAGGACACCTTGACGCCCTGGTCGGTCAGGTCCTTCGTCTGGTCGACCGTCACCTTCAGCTTGGAGAAGTCGTCCAGCGGTCCCTTCGTGCCGGACTTGGTGACCGCGGAGTCGCTGGTCCCGCTGGCCGCCCGGGCCTGGCTGCCCGCCGGGACGGGGAGCAGGACCAAGCCGACCGCGGCGAGCAGGGCGACCAGCAGGCCGCCCGCGCGGACCATGAGCGCCCGCGGCTTTCCGGTGGTGTCACGCACGCTCATCACGCCTCCCCGTGGTGGAGCCGGGCCGGGCGAGCCGGCGGGCGAGGGCGGGCGGGGCGACGACGACGGCCAGCAGCAGAAGAGCCGAGATGCCCATCAGCCAGGTCCGCAGACCCCAGAAGGAGTCCGCGCCGACCGAGACGCTGGAGGCCGCGATGTCCTGGGCGCCGCCGGAGCTGCCGGTGGAGTCGCCCGTCGCGAGACCGGTGTCAGGGTCGACACCGCCCGCCGTGGTGGTGCCCGCGGTGCCGGAGGTGCCGCCGGCCGTGGTGGTACCGGCCGTTCCTCCCGTTGATCCGGCGGTGGTTCCCGAACTGCCGCCCGATGTGCCGACGTTGGTGCCGCTGCCGCCCGTCGTGGTGCCGCCGGTCGAGCCGCCGCCGCTGGTGGAGGCCGAGGGCTTCACCGGGGTGGAGATGTGCTGCGCGCCGCCCGTGCCACTGGGGCACTGCTGGGTACCGGCCTTGTCGCAGGCCCGCGGGAACGGGGCGTTCTTCACCAGGGTGTTGACGCCTGACGTGGAGAACGTCGGGTTGTGGCAGCCCGCGATGTTGATGCTCTGGGCGACCGCGCCCGGGATCTTCCTGAGTTGGTCGAAGCCGGCCTGGACCAGGTTGATCGGCAGCGGCGAGTAGCCCAGCGGGTCGGCCTGGGCCTGGCCCTGGCACAGGAAGTAGTAGCCGAACGCGCCGAGCGTCTTGCCCTTGGCCGCGGTCATCGGCGCTTCCAGCGTCGTCGGGAGGATCATGTAGCTGTAGCTGGACAGCGGGTACACCCGGGAGTCCTGGTAGGTGTAGACGCCGTCGAGGATCTGCGTCAGGTACTGCGACGAGTCCTTGTTCTGGTTGATCTGCGCCTTGGTCAGGGCGACCGCCACGTTGGACGCGGTCGGCTCGGTGTAGTAGCCCGCCGCGTTCTCGACCTTGGCGACCGGGAAGCCGGTGGTCAGCGCGTAGGAGTACTCGACGTAGGTGATGGCGCCCTCGGCGTAGTTCTGCCGGGTGTAGCCGGAGACGCCGAGCGAACCGTTCTGCGCGATGAAGCCGGAGCCGGGCACCACCGGGTAGTACGACGTCAGTCCGCAGGGGACCGGCTTGCCGAGCCGCCGGCAGTAGTCGTTCCACAGGGCACCGTGCTGCTTGGACATCCACAGCGTGAACTGGGCGGTGCTGCCTGCGCCGTCGGACCGGACCACCGGGATGATCTTGCGGCTGGGCAGCGACAGACCGGGGTTGTCCGCGGCGATCTGCTTGTCCGCCCAGTTGGTGATCTTGCCGGTGAAGATCTTGGTGACCGTGTCGCCGTTGAGCCGCAGGTTGGTGACCCGGCGGCCGCCGATCTTCAGGTTGTACATGAAGGCCGTGCCGCCGGCCACGATCGGCATGTAGGCGTAGCCGCGGGTGGGCGGAGGTTCCCGCACCCCGAACTCGGTCATTCCGTAGGGGATCTCGGAGAGGGCGAAGTCGACCGTGTGATCGGCGAACTGCTGCCGTCCGATGGTGGAGCCGTTGCCGGTGTAGTCGACGGTCATCCCGTACTGGGTGACGTTGCGCCGCCACTGGTCGAGGGCGTTCTGGCTCCAGGTGGAGCCGGAGCCGCTGATGCGGGCGTACGTGTCCGCGTGCACCGGCGACTGGCCGAGGGCCAGCAGCGAGCACAGCATCAGGGCGAAGGCCGCGGCCGTCGCCCGTATCTTCTTCACGATCCGTCAACTCCCTGTGCGGGTCCCGGGTCCGGGCTCTGTACGTGGTGGGTCGTGGGGCCGGAGTAGGCCATGGAGGCACGGGCCGCGGCCCGTTCGGCGAAGCGCTTCTGGTCCCGGCGGGAGGCGACCACGCGGCGGTGGGTGCCACGGCGGGTCAGTTCGCCGGGACCGCGCCCGCCGATGGTGCGGGCGATCACGAAGAGGATCAGGACCAGCACGAGCAGGGTCGCCGCCGTGCCGAATCCGCGCGCGATCATCGCGGGCTGGGGGGACTTGACGAACTCGAAGGTGGCCAGCGGCAGCGAGACCATCGGCCCGTTGCCGGGGTCGAGGTTGGTGACCGCGGTGAAGCCCGCGGTCAGCAGGACCGGCGAGGTCTCTCCGACACCGCGGGCGGTGCCGAGGATGACCGCGGTGGTCAGGCCGGAGCGGGCGGTGGGCAGGACGACGTGCCACACCGTCCGCCAGCGCGGCGAGCCCAGCGCGTAGGACGCCTCCCGCAGGGTGCCGGGTACGAGCCGGATCACCACGTCGGAGGCGCGGATGATGATGGGGAGCATCATCACCGAGATGGCGAGCGCCGCGGCCAGGCCGGACAGCGGCACGCCCAGGCTCAGGATCACGGTGGCGTAGATGAACAGACCGGCGACCACCGACGGAAGCGCCGTCATCGCCTCGACGACGGTGCGCACGAAGCGCGAGAAGCGGCCCGGCACCTCGTTGAGGAACACCGCGCAGAGCAGGCCTGCGGGCACGGTCAGCGCGAGCGCGATGCCGATCTGGATCAGCGTGCCGATCATCGCGTGCCGGATGCCGCCGACCGTCAGCGGGTCGAGCGGACCGGCGTGCTTCATGCCCTGGGTGAAGAAGTTGGTGTGCGGCAGCGCCTTGCGCCCCGACCACAGCGTGTAGACGACCACGAAGGCGAGCGCCACCAGCAGGATCACGGCCAGGCTGTGCACGATCGCGGACGCGATGCGGTCCCGGACCGCCGGCCCGTTCTCGTCGAAGGAGACCAGCAGCGCGTACAGCGCGAGGAACAGGACGTAGGCGAACACCACGAAGCCGAGGCCGCCGCTGAAGGGCGCGAGGCGGGTGAAGAACAGCCAGGTCAGGGAGAGCGACGCGGCCGCCGAGCCCAGCATGGCGTAGACGTCGGTGCCGCGCAGGGTCGTCGTGGCGCGGCGCCGCTCGTGCGCGGGCGCCACCGCCGTACGGTCCGGCAGCGTCGTGCCGGTGGGGGCCGCGCCGGCGGGCGGCGCGGGCGTGGGCGAACCGGGCGCGGTCGCGCCTCTCGCCTCCGTGGCGTCCGTGGTCATGCGGAAGGTACTCCTGGTTCCGCCGATTGCTCGGCTACTCGGCGGTGGCGCCGGAACGGCTGCGGGCGACGATCGAGGAGGCGGCGAAGTTGACGACCAGCGTCATCAGGAAGAGCGCGAGACCCGCCGCCATCAGGGCGGACATGGCGAACGGCGTGGCCTCGCCGTAGCGGAGGGCGATCAGCGACGAGACGGAGCTGGCGCCGGCCTGCAGGATGTGCGGCTGGACCACGAAGACCGGGGAGATGATCATGTAGACGCCGATCGTCTCGCCCAGGGCCCGGCCCAGGCCCAGCATCGTGCCGCCGATCATGCCGCCCTTGCCGAACGGCAGCACGACCGAGCGGATCATGCCCCAGCGGGTCGCGCCCAGCGCGTACGCGCCCTCGCGCTCCCCGATCGGGGCCTGCGAGAACACCTCGCGGATGACCGAGCAGATGATCGGGGTGACCATCATCGCCACCACCATCCCCGCGACGAACGTCGACGCGGTGTAGACGGTCGCGGTGGCCAGCGGGTCGTTCGGGTCGGCGCCGTCCACCTTGAACAGCGGGATCCAGCCGAAGTACGTCGACAGCCAGCGGGCCAGGCCGATCACCTTGCCCTGCAGGAAGAACAGGCCCCACAGGCCGTAGACCACCGAAGGAACCGCGGCCATCAGGTCGATGGTGCTGACCAGCGTCCGGCGCAGCCGGAACGGCGCGTACTCCGAGATGTAGAGCGCAGTGCCGATCGCCAGCGGCACCGCGAACACGATGGCGACGCCGGCGATCAGGACCGTGCCGGTGATCACCGCCGCGATGCCGAAGTGCCGGGCGTCCGGGTCCCATTGGGCCGTGGTCACGAACGACCAGCCGGCTTCCCGCAGCGCCTGCCACCCGCGGTACGTCAGAAAGCCGCCGACCAGCAGCATCACGGCCAGCACGAGTGCGCCGCCGCCGGTCGCCACACCGCGGAACAGCCGGTCGGGGAGACCCGAGTCCGCATACAGCCGGCGCGGCCGGTCCGCGGCCGCGCCGGCGTCGACAACCATGTCGGCACCTGCTGTTCGTGCCCGTGTTCGCATCGTCACGGGATGACGCTCACGAAGTGCGATGGCCGGGTGAGCACACCAAGTTGAACGACGGCACCCGTAGGGGCAACTTCCGTTCACCTGGGGACGGAGCGGAGGCTCCGCCCGTCAGCCCACGCGTCCGTTCAGCCCGCGTCCCCCCACAACGACGCCGGCGTCTCCCGGAGCGCCAGCAGCAACACCCTGAACCGCTCGTACGCCGCCTGGCACGTGGAGTGCCGTTCGTACGCCCGGGCGGACACCGCGCGGACCTGGCCGTCCGCGTCCCGTAACCGCCACACCCACCCGTTGGTCTCGGAGGCGTGCTGCACTCCCCCGCTCAGCGCCTCCGGCTCCTTGCAGAGCCCCTCGAACCCGGCACGGCACGACGCCTCGTCCGGAAAGGACTTCGCGCCGAGCGCGATCACCCTCCCGTTGCTGGCGGTCAGCCGCCACGAGAACCAGCCGCTCTCGCCGATGTCCATCTGGCACCGCATTCCGAGCGCGGCGCCACCCCCCGCCGTCTCCCCGGCCATCCTGCATCCCCACCCCTGTCTGCGGTCATTGCGCTGGTGCGCACACGCGAGCGCGCCCGCTCGAGGACGAGCGAACCCGACCGGTTCCGCGCACGACGCGGCCGCGCGGCTGGGTGCCGCGTGCGGCACGGGCAATGTAGGTGCCGCACTGATGCCTCAGGGTTGCCTCATCGGTTGCTCGCGGCATCCTTCACCACGAAGTTGCCCCTCGTTCACAGCACGTCGCTCAGCGTCACGAAAGCGGTTCCATAACGCCATCGCCGCGTTAGCTGGCGGGAGCAGGGTTGTCGGCCAACGGGGTGCCCCCGGGGCTTACTCGACCTGTGCCGCGCCGTCGTGGTTGTTCGCGCCAACGGGGTGCCCCCGGGGCTTGTTCCGGCGTGTGCCGCGCCGTCGTGGCTTCTCGCGCAGTTCCCCGCGCCCCTTCGGCTTCCGGGGTGCCCCCGGGCCGCCGTCGCCGTCCCACGGTTCGTCGTGGTCCCTCGCGCTGGGGGCACCTCCCGGCCGAAGGCTGGGGGACCCCGCGCCCCTGCGGCATCCGGGGTGCCACGCGCTGCGCGCTGCCGTCTGCCGGTCTTGTTTCGGCTGGTCGCGCAGTTCCTCGCGCCCCTGGCGGTGCAGGTTCGTGGGTGGGGTCAGGGGCCACTCCGGGAGTGTCTCCTCGAGCTTTGCATGGCGGCTTTTTCCGTCAGGGTGCCCGGGGCCTTGCAAAGCTCTGCGGGGACACACCCGGATCGTCCCCTTCCGGCCGGTCCCCGTCTGCGGGAGGACAGAGCCTGGCCGTGTCCCATGTCCCCCGCCGCACGGTGGGTAAGCGGGAGGGGGTGGGGAGGAAGTGCTCCCCGCAGAGAAATGTGCGCGGCCCCCGGGTGCCTCGGTGGAGGTACCCGTATGCACATTTCCGAGGAGACGCTTCCGGAGCGCCCCCGACCCCACGGACAAAGGGCACGCACACCAGGGGCGCGAGGAACTGCGCGAGCAACCCACCACCGGCCGGTGGACGGCAACGCACCGCACGGGGCAGGACGGACCCCGTCAGGGGCGCGGGGAACTGCGCGAGCAACCACCCACCGGCCGGTGGACGGCGACGCACCGCAAGGGGCAGGACGGAACCCGAACCCCCGGGAAAAGCTAGAGCGCCAGGAGGACGGCCAGAACGATCGCCCCGGCCACCGCGGGAGCGATCAACTCGTAGCACCAGCGAATCTCCGGCCCCGGCCGCTCCGCCGCATCAGAAGGCACGGGATGCTCGTCAGAGAGCTCGCGCAGCTCGTCGAGCGCCTGGTCCGACCACGCCCGCCCGGGATCGTGCGGCTGGCCGCCCGGGCGGAGGTTCGGCCGGCGCAGGGGCCCGGCGCGGAACGGATCGTCGCCGGCCGCCGCGGCCCGCGACGCCTGGCGGGACGCCCGCTTGCGCGCTCGCAGGGAGACCGGGATCGCCCAGAGCTGGAACTTGCGGTCGCCGGAGAACAGCTCGGAGGAGTACGACGCGCGGATCCGGTCCACGCCGGACCACGGCAGGGTGATGGTGCGCAGCGGGTTGCGGATGCGGATCCGCTCGCGGCTGGCGTAGACGGCCGGGCGGATCGTGAAGGCCACGACGACCGGCACGGCGAGCAGCAGCCCGGCCAGGGACAGCCACGGGGTGCGGCCGTGCCCGCGGATGATCGCGTCGCCGCCGAGCCACACGGCGAGCAGGAGCAGCAGCACGCCGCCGGAGACTCCGGCCATGGAGCGGTAGACGCGGTCGGCGTACTTCGGCTGCCCGTCCCCGGCGGGGGCCGGACCCTTCGGGCGATCCTGGTGGGGGCTCGTCATAAGCCCCGATTGTGCACGACGCGGTACCGTACCCGGGCACGACCCGGTTGCTATCCGATCTCGGTCACCGCCCGTGGTCGGGCGGCCCCGGTGTGCGCGGCGGTACTGCGCCAGGATGGTGACAGGCTGCTACGCGCGTAGATATGCTGATGTGGTGACCATGTCCTCCGTTGTTCCCGCATACGCCCCCGACGCCGCGGGCCGGCTCTCCGGCCTGGCGGACGTCACCGCGTCCGACAGCGCCCTGCGCCGGTTCCTGCACGGGCTGCCCGGCGTCGACGCGGTCGGCCTCGAAGCCCGCGCCGCCGGCCTCGGCACCCGCTCGATCAAGACCACGGCGAAGGCGTACGCCATCGACCTGGCGATCTCGATGATCGACCTCACCACGCTCGAGGGCGCCGACACCCCGGGCAAGGTCCGGTCGCTGTGCGCCAAGGGCGTGCTGCCCGACCCGACCGACCGCACCACCCCGCGGGTCGCGGCGATCTGCGTCTACCCGGACATGGTCGCGGTGGCCAAGGAGGCCCTCGGGGACTCCGGCATCCACGTCGCGTCGGTGGCCACCGCGTTCCCCGCGGGCCGCGCCGCGATGGACGTGAAGCTCGCCGACACCAGGGCCGCGGTCGCGGCGGGCGCCGACGAGATCGACATGGTGATCGACCGCGGCGCGTTCCTGTCGGGCCGCTACATGGAGGTCTTCGAGGAGATCCGCACGGTCAAGGCGGCGTGCGCGCGCGGCGACGGCTCGGCGGCGCACCTGAAGGTGATCTTCGAGAACGGCGAGCTGTCGACGTACGACAACATCCGCCGCTGCTCGTGGCTGGCGATGCTGGCCGGCGCCGACTTCATCAAGACCTCGACGGGCAAGGTCGCGGTGAACGCGACCCCGGCGAACACCCTGCTGATGCTGGAGGCGGTCCGCGACTTCCGGGACACCGTGGGCGTGCAGGTCGGCGTGAAGCCGGCCGGCGGCATCCGCACCACGAAGGACGCGGTCAAGTACCTGGTGCTCGTCAACGAGACGGCCGGCGACGACTGGCTGTCCCCCGACTGGTTCCGCTTCGGCGCCTCCAGCCTCCTCAACGACCTGCTCATGCAGCGTCAGAAGCTCCGCACCGGCCGGTACTCCGGTCCCGACTACGTGACGGTGGACTGATTCCCGTGACCGTGAAGCACCAGATGTTCGAGTACGCACCCGCGCCGGAGTCGCGCGCGGTCGTCGATCTCGCCCCCTCCTACGGGCTGTTCATCGACGGCGAGTTCACCGAGGCCGCCGACGGGCGGGTCTTCAAGTCGGTGTCGCCGTCCAGCGAGGAGGTGCTCGCCGAGGTCGCGCGGGCCGGCGAGCAGGACGTCGACCGCGCGGTGCGGGCCGCGCGCCGGGCGTTCGCGTCGTGGTCCGCGCTGCCGGGCGCCGACCGCGGCAAGTACCTGTTCCGGATCGCGCGCATCCTGCAGGAGCGCTCCCGCGAGCTGGCCGTCCTGGAGTCGCTGGACAACGGGAAGCCGATCCGCGAGACCCGGGACGTCGACCTGCCGCTGGTCGCCGCGCACTTCTTCTACTACGCGGGCTGGGCGGACAAGCTCGGCCACGCGGGCCTGGGTCCCGACCCGAAGCCGCTGGGCGTGGCCGGCCAGGTCATCCCGTGGAACTTCCCGCTGCTGATGCTGGCCTGGAAGATCGCCCCGGCGCTGGCCGCGGGCAACACCGTGGTGCTCAAGCCCGCGGAGACCACTCCGCTGTCGGCGCTGTTCTTCGCCGACGTGTGCCGCCAGGCGGGCCTGCCGCGCGGCGTCGTCAACATCCTCACCGGGTACGGCGACGCGGGCGCGGCCCTCGTCGCCCATGAGGGCGTGGACAAGGTCGCGTTCACCGGCAGCACCGAGGTCGGCAAGGCCATCGCCCGCACGGTCGCCGGCACGGACAAGAAGGTCACCCTCGAACTGGGCGGCAAGGCCGCGAACATCGTCTTCGACGACGCGCCGATCGACCAGGCCGTCGAGGGCATCGTCAACGGCATCTTCTTCAACCAGGGCCACGTGTGCTGCGCCGGTTCGCGGCTGCTGGTCCAGGAGTCGGTGCAGGACGAGGTGCTGGACGCCCTGAAGCGGCGGATGAGCACCCTGCGGGTCGGCGACCCGCTGGACAAGAACACCGACATCGGCGCGATCAACTCCGCGGAGCAGCTGGCCCGGATCACCGCGCTGGCCGACGCTGGCGAGGCCGAGGGCGCCGAGCGCTGGTCGCCGGCCTGCGAACTCCCCGACGCCGGCTACTGGTTCGCGCCGACGCTGTTCACCGGCGTCAGCCAGGCGCACCGCATCGCGCGCGAGGAGATCTTCGGCCCGGTGCTGTCCGTGCTGACCTTCCGCACCCCCGCCGAGGCGGTGGAGAAGGCCAACAACACGCCGTACGGCCTGTCGGCCGGCATCTGGACGGAGAAGGGCTCGCGCATCCTCGCGGTGGCGAGCAAGCTCCGCGCCGGTGTGGTGTGGGCCAACACCTTCAACAAGTTCGACCCGACCTCGCCGTTCGGCGGCTACAAGGAGTCCGGCCACGGCCGGGAGGGCGGCCGCCACGGCCTGGAGGGGTACCTCAAGTGACAGCCTCGGAGAAGACCGCGAAGGCCGGCAGCACGGCCAGGACCACGAAGGCGCAGGCTGCCCGGAAGGCGCAGCCCGCGCGCGGGGCCCGGCAGGCCGCGAAGGAAACGAAAGACACGAAGGCCGTGAAGGACGCGAAGGACGCCACGGGCACGACGGAGGCCGCGGTCGCCGCGGACACCAAGGAGACCGCGGACGCGAAGCCGTCGCGGCTCAGCGTGTTCAAGACCTACAAGCTGTACGTCGGGGGGAAGTTCCCCCGCTCCGAGAGCGGCCGGGTGTACGAGGTGACGGACTCCACGAGCGGCGCCTGGCTGGCGAACGCGCCCCTGTCCTCCCGCAAGGACGCCCGCGACGCGGTGGTCGCCGCGCGCAAGGCCGTCGGCGGCTGGTCGGGCGCGACGGCGTACAACCGCGGCCAGGTGCTCTACCGGGTCGCGGAGATGCTGGAGGGCCGCGCCGACCAGTTCGCGCGCGAGGTCGCCGAGGCCGAGGGCCTGTCGAGGTCCGAGGCGGCGGCGGTCGTCGAGGCGGCCGTCGACCGCTGGGTCTGGTACGCCGGCTGGACCGACAAGATCGCGCAGGTCGTGGGCGGCGCCAACCCGGTGGCGGGGCCGTTCTTCAACCTGTCGACGCCGGAACCGACGGGCGTGGTGGCCGTACTGGCCCCGCAGGACTCGTCGTTCCTCGGCCTGGTCTCGGTGCTGGCACCGGTGATCGCGACGGGCAACACCGCGGTGGTGGTGGCCTCGCAGAAGGCGCCGCTGCCCGCGCTGTCGCTCGGCGAGGTGCTCGCCACCTCCGACGTGCCCGGCGGCGTGGTCAACGTCCTGTCCGGGAAGACCGCGGAGATCGCCGCGCCGCTCGCCGCCCACCAGGACGTCAACGGCATCGACCTGACCGGCGCGTCCGCGGAGCTGGCCGCCGAGCTGGAGGCGGCCGCGGCGGACAACCTCAAGCGGGTCCGCCGCCCGTCGGCCGAGGACTGGTCCGCCGATCCCGGCATCGGGCGCCTGACCGCCTGGCTGGAGACCAAGACGGTCTGGCACCCCATGGGGGTCTGAGCCGCGCCGCGCGCCCGGGTCCCCACCCGGGCGCGCGGCGGTGGGGCTCAGCCGGGCAGCAGCCCGGCGGCCTTGCCGACCAGCGGCAGTGTGGCGAGCGAGCCGCCATGGGTCACCGGATCGGTGACGACCGCCGTCGACACCGGCTTGAAGTCGGCGATCTGCGAGCCGAGCGCGTTGTCCAGCGGGTCGGTGCCGGTGTGGGACAGCGGGTCGAGGGTGAGGTTCTTCACCGGGCCGATGCCGCTGGCGAGCGCGCCGGTGACGGACTGGGTCGGCAGCATCGAGCCCAGCGCGGAGTTCGTCAGGGTGTCGGGCAGCGCCTGACCGAGCTGCGGGCCGGTGGCGTCGGCCGGTGCGGCCGCGGCGGCGGTCCCCGCGGGGATCGCGACGGCGGCGGCGCCGGTGAGGGTCAGGACCAGGGCGGTGCGAAGTGAGGCCATACCCGTCCAACGCGGCCCCGGCTCCCAGGTCACGCGGGTCCCACCACGCGGCGGCATCGGGGGCGGCACATCCGTGCGACGCACCGGCGACCACACCGTGAACCCATGGGAGAATGGTCTCCCGTGAGCGGACCCTTTGCGCGTGTGATCCTGGTGGCCGGCCCCTCGGGGTCGGGGAAGTCCTCGCTTGCCGCCCGTAGCGGGCTTCCCGTGCTGGTCCTCGACGACTTCTACAAGGACGGCGACGACCCGACGCTGCCACTGATGGCGGGCGGTTCGGCCGTCGACTGGGACGCCCCGGGTTCGTGGAACGCGGACGCCGCCGTCGCGGCGATCGCCGCGCTGTGCGCGGACGGTGCCGCGGAGACGCCCGTCTACGATCTCGCCGCCAGTGCCGCCACCGGCCGGGCCCGGCTCGACCTCCAGGGCGCGCCGGTCTTCCTCGCCGAGGGCATCTTCGCGGCCGAGATCGCCGAGCGCTGCCGCGAACTGGGCCTGCTGGCCGACGCGTTGTGCCTGCGCGGGCGTCCCGCCACGACCGCGCGCCGCAGGTTCCTGCGCGACCTGCGCGAAGGCCGCAAGTCCGTATCCTTCCTGCTGCGCCGCGGCTGGCACCTCATGCGCGCCGAACGCGGCATCGTGGCCCGGCACATCGCACTCGGCTGCCACCCCTGCGGGCACGCCGAGGCCGAGCGCCGCATCACCGAGGCGGCCGCCGCGCCGGTGCCGGTCGTCGCCTGACGGGTTGACCGGGGCCGGCCTACGGGGTGCCCCCGGGGCTTGTTCCGGCGTGTGCCGCGCCGTCGTGGCTGGTCGCGCCAACGGGGTGCCCCCGGAGCTTGATCCAGCGTGTGCCGCGCCGTCGTGGCTGGTCGCGCCAACG
>NZ_FODD01000074.1 GCF_900110255.1 Actinacidiphila rubida | reverse complement strand
TTCCAGCTCATGAATCCGCCGGCGAGCGGCCCGCAACGCAGCAGACTCGCTCGACGGCGTTCCCGGTCGCCGCCCGTTGTCGATGTCGTCCTGCCGCAACCACTTCGACAACGTGACGGGATGGATGCCGAGCTCCACCGCCGTCTGTTTGGCTTGCTTGCCGGCGCGGACCAGCGCGACGGCACGCGCTCGGAACTCCGGAGGATAGGGACGAGGCATGACTGCCAGCCTTCCGTGAAGGGCTGTCAGTTAGCCACCAGAACTGGAACCTGAGAGGTGGGGCAGGTCAACCTGTCACCCAACCCTGCACCAGACCGGTGGGCTCAGTTGTAGTGGTGCTCGGGCGGGGGCGTGCTCGTGCACGTCAGCGGCCCGTGTGCCGGCACGATCCGCTCCACGGAGCCGGGGTTCATATGGACGGAGGCCAGCTGCGCGGCGTTGAGGTAGCCGATGAACAGCTGCTTCCCGGCGGGCATCGCGGCCGGGGTGAAGGTGAACGTCACCTTGCCGTCACTGGCCCTGCTGCCCTTCATGACGTCGGTGACTCCGGGCCCGGACCCGCTGGGACTGAGCTTCCCGTCGTCGTGCGGTCCCTTGCAGAACACGCCCTCTTTGATCAGGACCGGGAACCCGGCGCTGCGCAGCGCCTGTTCCAGGCCCGCGTGGTCCCTGAAGTACGCGGCCTTGTCCCAGGTGACGACGAGCGTGCCGTCCGTCTTCGTGTCGATGGTGTACGCGGCCGTCTGGACGTGCACCGAGCCTGCCCCCGTGCTGTCGGCGGCCGACGGCGGAACCGTCGAAGGGTTGCTCAGCACGGGTACCGCGATCGCGAGAGCCACCGCGGACGCGGCGGTGGCCGTGCCGACCAGGCGGCGCCGGTGGCGGCGGGTCCTGCCTGCGGCTTCGATGCGCTCCACCGGCGTGGACATGGTGACGTCGTCGAGGGAATCCCTCAGCGCGTCGAGCACCTCGTGCTCGCTCATGGTCGGACCTCCTGGTCGTGGGTGGTGCCTTCGTGGGTGGTGCCGTCATCGGCGGTGACGAGTTGGGCGCGCAACGCCGAGACGGCTCGGGACAGATGAGCGGTGACGGTGCCCTCCGCGATCCCGAGCACCTTGGCGGTGGCCCTGGTGTCCAGATCGAGGAAGACCCGTAGGCCGATCACTTCCCGCTGCCGCTGCGGCAGTTGCCGCAACACGGCGAGGAGAGCGGGGTCAAGGCCTGGCTCGGCTTCCCGCCGGTCCGGCACCTCGGGCGGGCCGTCCTCCAGCCAGACCTCGTTGCGTTTGCGCCTCCACCACGACACCCGGACGTTCAGTGCCGTGCGCACGATCCACGCGCGCGGCGCCGGATGCCGGCTGACCTTCGGCCAGGACGCCCAGGCCCGGGTGAACGCCTCGGCCACCAGGTCCTCGGCGAGCTGCCGATCCCCCACGCTCACCAGCACCGCTCTCAGGCAGACGTCCCTGCCGCTCTGGTAGAACTCCCTGAACTCCAACTGCTCCACACCCCCTATACGCCGCAGGACCCCCACACACTTACCTCCCCCGCTGCGCGTCCTGGGTGCGGCAGCCGATCATCGCCGGCCCGCGCGAGCTTTTGGTGCGTCGCCGCTTCACGATGCGCGCTCACGGCCTGGGGCCGAGGACCATGATCCGGACCATCCCCGGGCCAACCGGCGACGCCTGAGCGTCCACAACCGTCATCTGCGCACGTCAGCGGCGCGCAGCCGCTGTACCACCAGCCGACGAAGAGCCTCCTGGTTCGCCGGTGGGCCGAGCCGCCCGGCTGAGGGAGTGCGGGCGCGGTAGTGACGAGTCTTCCGGCGGCCCATTCGCCAGATCGGCGATGGCACGGCACAGCTGAAGCCCCGTCACCGGGCAGGACGGCCCTGCCGTACCTCTCCCCATGGGGACGGCCAGCTGGCCCTGTCCGCGGAGTCGAGAGCGACCGCAGTCAGCCGCGGCACCAATGCCCACTACCCGTCGTCGGTACAGCTGGGCGGCGGCGGGGCCCCCTTGGCGCCGGCCCACCGCAGCCACACTGCATAGTCCTGAGCCACGCCAGTGAGCGGGTACTCCGAGATGGCAGACCGCATGGGCGTCTGCTGAGCGATGGTAAGGGAGTCCCGGGCGCACGACGGGCACGCTGTCACCGCGGAAGAGGTCGGCCACAACCGCCCGCCCCCACACGACGATTGAGAGCGGTGACCAAGCGGTCGGTTTGCCGGCCGGATTGTGGGCCCTCGCCAGCAGCGGCGGGCAGCAGGAACACCCGCCCCACCCCACGCCCCCGCCGCACAGGTTGAAGATCACGCTAGAGCAAGCGACGCCAATGCATGCCGTCGTCGGCGCTGCGGTACAGCTGTCCGCTGGGATTCGCGAGGACATTGAACTTGGTCGAGCCCAGCCAGACCACGCCGTCACCGACCGGGTCGATCCGGAAGACGTGCTGCTCTTCCGGCAGCGGAAGATCGTGGCGCTCCCACGGTCCCCCCGGATCGGCGGCGACGAAGACCTCCCGGCCGGACCCCGCCCAGAGCCGGCCGTCGGCACCGCAAGCCACCACGTGCGGCCACCGTGAAGGAACCGCGGGCTCTGGCAACCGGTACGGGCCGTCGAAACCACGCTCGCCGGAGCCGCGTTCCACATAGAGGTAGGTGCCCTCCCACGGCGGTCGCCGCTCCGATCCGGAATCGGACTGCACCCACAGCACCAACAGCAGGCCGCCGTCCCGACGCACCACAGAATCGAGCCGCACTCCCGGTTTTCCGCGCAGTCCCGTCGGCCGCGCCAGCACCTCCCGCTGCCAGCGGGCGCCGCCGTCCTCCGTCCGATACAGCAAATCCGCCCAGTCACCTTCGTAAGGCGCCATCAGCAATCCGTCGCACTCGGATTGGAAACTCAAGTTCATCGCCGACAGGCTGTCCGTACCCTCGCGACGCTGCCAGGTGACGCCGCCGTCAACGGTGCGCAGCAGGTCGAAGCGCCCCATCAAGCCCGCGCCATGGACATGGCGTTTAAGCCAGATCCACTCGGGCGTCTGAAAGTAGCTGCCGAAGGCGGGTGGCAGCGGAACAAGACGCCACGTGGCCCCGGCATCACGCGTGCCGGCCAGGAACGGGTCAGGCCCGATGAACGGATCATCAGGGCCATGCGGTTCGGGCCGATACCCGTTGATATCAGTACTCTGCGATACGGACAACGCAAAAGCGGCCTGCCTGCCGTCGAACACGTTCAGCCCACCGTAGAACAGGCCCTGCCACGCCAACTGCGGACGCCAGGTCGCCCCGGCGTCCTGCGTGAACAGCACCCGGCACCGCGCGGTCAGCCCGTCCCCGACGAACACCCATCCCGTGTCCGGCGAGGCGAACGCCGCATCCCCTACCGGGAACCCGGTCTCCGCATGCCGCGCCTCCGCCGCGGCCACCACCACTGGTGCACCCGCACCCGGCGTCGGCCGCCAGCCTGGCTCCTGCACTGATCCGCCTCCTGTCTGTGAAGCGGCGGCCGGGCCCGCGGAAAGGCCCGGCCGCCCAGTGTAGGGAATCGTCAAGCAACTAGGTCATAAAGATCCTTCGCTCCTTGTTCTATGCCGTTGACCACCGTCGCGGCGCCCGGGATCCCGGCTTCCTCGGCCAACTCGGCACCCCCGAAGAGCAATCCGCCGACGATTTCCTCGGGCAGCAGCGCTACCACCACAGCGGCGATCGCGAACGAGGCTCCCAGCGTGATCAGATCGCCCGCCCAATCCTCGGAGACCGCGCCCGGATCGGCTGGTCCCTGTGTAGGGGTAGCGGCCGGATCCTGCTTGGGCGTCTCCTTGTCGTTCTGCTTCGTCTGGGCTCCGGGCGTCACGGGCGGCTTGGTGGGCGCCCGGCGTCGCGGCGGCTTGATCGTGCGGTAGTAGATGATGCCGGTGTTGTCATAGGTCGCCGCGCGCTGGTCCGACGCCGCGTATTTGCCCCAATCGGATCCGGAGAAGATGGTCAGGATGGTTCCGTCCGGGTAGGTCATACTGTCCGGGAGGATGTCCGGGCCCGGCTGCACGTTCGGATAGCCGCCTGCCCGCAACGCGTAGAGGTAGCGCAGCATCTGGCTGAACCAGAGCTCTTGGCGCGGCGGCAGCTGCTTCGGTCCTTTCTTGGTGCCCACCCACGCGCCGCTGAGCTGGTCGGACGCGGGCTTGACCTCATAGAGGTAAGTGAATCCGGGCATTCCGACGACGATGTCCGGGTTCGCAGCCGGCTGGGTGGCGGCCACCTGCAACGGACCGCCGTGCAGCAGCTTCCGGTAGTTGGGGCAATCGGCGTAGACGTTGTCGTAGCCGTAGTTCGCGTCCAACTGCTTCAACGCCAATGCCTGAGCGGCATTGTGGTTGGGGTCGCTGCTGCAGGCACCGGACGGGTCACGGTAGTTGGTGGCCCGGTCCGCCACATAGGCGTACGGGCTCGCCGACGGCTCGCGGTCCGACTGGCCGACCGGGTCCACGCCGTTGAACCGTCCGGTGGACGGGTCGTAGGCACGAGCCACCGACGAGTATCGATTGCCCAGGGTGCTGTCCTGATATCCGCCCGCGAACTTGATCGGGTTGTCGACGGTCGGCACGACGCTCGCGGTGCCGTCGGTGCGGGCGTTGCCGAACGGGTCGTAGTCGTATTCGGCAGCCGTGGTACCGGACGGGGTGAGCACACTGGCGACGCCGTCGACGGTGTCGGGCGCATAGGAGTCAGTCGAACCGCCGGTGAGCAGGCCCACCGGGGTGAAGTCCGGCCCCTGCAGGAAGCCCTTGGTGGTGCTCGTGCCGCCGCTGGTGTCGGTCTCCAGGGCCAGCTGCGGCAGCCCGGCGTTCACGTCGGTCTGCCAGCTGCGGGTCTGGGCGCTGCTGGTCCCCGCATTGGTGGTGGCCGACAGTTGGAGGCCCTGCGCGTCGTAGGCGTAGTTGGTGGTGTTGCCGCCGACGGTGGCCGAAGACATGGTCCCGTCGAGGTTGTAGGTGAAGGTGTCGTTGCCTTCCTGCACCAGGTGGCCGGGCCTGTCGTACAGGTAGGTGGTCTGGGTGCTGCCGGATGGGGTGGTCGTGGTAGAGCTGTTGAGCTGGCTGGCCGAGTCATAGGTGTAGCTGGTGGTGCTGTTGCCGGCGCTGCCGGACAGGGTCTGCGACAGCCGGTTGCCCACGCCGTCGTAGGTGTAGGCGGTCTTCCCGGTCGGTGAGGTGCAGTCGGCGCCCACGCACGCGGCAGTCAGCCGGTCGAACGCGTCGTAGGTGTAGGCGACGTGCTGGCTGGCGGCGCCGCGGGTGGTGGTGATGCCGGTCGGGTTTCCGACCGGGTCGCGGGTCAGCTGGTAGCGGGCCACCGTGCCGGAATCGTCGTGGCTGTTCAGATCCGATATCCGGCCCGCACGGTCGTAGGTGCGGTCGGTCGTCAGGTGGTTCGCGGTCGGGTAGGTGGTTCGCGACAGACGCCCCGACGGGTCGTAGGAGAACCCGTAGGACGCGGCAGTACTGCCGGCCTGACCGCCCGAGACGGTCAATCCGGTCTGCTGGTCGGCCGCGTCGTACGTGCTCTCCAGGGTCGTGCCGTCCGGCCAGGTACGAGACGTAACGTTGCCGTCGGAGTCATACCCGTAGCTGAAACTCTGGCCGCCGCGGCTGACCGAGGTCAGCCGGCCGAGGCTGTCAAAGGTCTGATTCCGGACTCCGGACGGGTCGGCCAGGCTCGTCACGTCGTTGTCGGCGTCGAAACCCCAGTTGTGGACCAGGTTGCCGGCCTCGTTCTCACTGGTCAGCCGGTCCAGGGTGTCGTAGCTGTACGAGATGGTGGTGGCGCTGGCCGGGGTGTTGTAGGCGGGCAGCACCTTGGAGGCCAAGTTGCCCTCGGCGTCGTAGGTGAACAGGGTGTCGAAATTGATCGGGTTCTTGTAGTCGACGACGCGGCCGAGCTTGTCGTACGTGTACCGGGTGTTGCCGACCGCATCCGTGCGAGACACCACGTTGCCGACGTTGTCGTAGGAGTAGGTGGTGTCCGCCTTGGTGTTGCCGTCCGGCCCGATCACCGCCTGGATGGTGTTGTCATCAAGGTACTTGTAGGTGACCGCGTGCCCCTTGGCGTCGGTGGCGGCGGTGACCCGGTTGTTCGAGTCGTAGGTGAACGTGGTCTTGGCGCCGAGCTGGTCGGTGAGCGAGGCGAGGTTCCCAGCCGCGTCATAGCCGTAATCGGCCGTGTAATCCGCCGGGTTGGCGCCGGACGCGTTGCCGCGCGGGTCGACCGCGGTGGCCACCTTGCCGTCGTCGTTGTAGGTGAAGGTGGACACCCCGCCGGTGGGCGAGGTGGATTTGATGATGTTGCCGGCCGCGTCATAGACGTCGCTGAAGCCGCCGCCGGTGGGCGCGGTCATCGCGACCGGCCGGCCGTTGGCGTCATAGGTGTAGCTGCTCGTTCCGCCCTGCGGGTCGGCCACCGATGTGACATTGCCGTTGTTGTCGTAGGTGGTCGTGGTGGTGTTGCCCAGCGGGTCGATGCTGCTGGTGCCCCGGTTGAGCTGGTCGAAGCGGGTGTCCCTGGTGATGGTGCCGCCGCCCGGATACGGATGGCTGGTGCGCACCCGGTTCTCGTTGAAGTCGTAGGTGTAGGTGGTGGTGAAGTCGGCCGCGTTGGCGCCGGGAACGTTGCCTCCGGGTGAGGTGACCGTCGAGACGTTGCCTCGGCTGTCGTAGGTCATCGTGGTCTTGTCACCGACCGGGTCGGTGACCGACGCCTGCCGGCCCGCCGTCGTGTAGGTGTAGCTGGTGATACCGCCGTTGGGGTCGGTCGTCGTCGCGGTCCTGCCGAGCACGCTGTCGTAGGTGTACGACGACGAGTGGCTCAGCGGATCGGCGGTGCCCGTCACCTCGCCGCGGCTGTTGTAGCTGGTGGTGCTGGGATGCGCTTTACGCGGCGCCAGCACCGACGTCACCCGGTCCAGGTTGTCGTAGCCGTAGGTGGTGGTGAAATTCAGCGCGGTGGCGCCGGACAGGTTGCCCCGCGGGTCGACCGCGGTGAGCATGCGGCCCGACGCGTCGTAGGTGTAGGTGCTCTTCTCCCCCATAGGCGTGGTCTGCGAGATCAGGTTGCCCGAGGAGTCGTAGGCCAGACCGGTGGTCTTGCCCCGCGGATCGGTCATCGAGGTGACCAAGCCGCGGCTGTCGTAGGTGAAGGTGGTGTCGTCTCCGGCGGGCGCCACGACCGAGGACAGCTCGTCGAGCGACGTGTAGCCGAACCGCGAGGTGTGGCCCAGCGCGTCGGTGTGCGTCGTGAGGTTGTTGCTCGCGTCGTAGGTGTTGGACACCTGGAAGTCGAACGGGTCCGCCGCGGTCATCGAGGTCAGATTGCTCGACGCGTCGTATGCCTTGATGGTCTGGTTGCCCTCGGGGTCGACGAACAGATCAGCGTTGATCTCGTTGTCGTAGCGCTGATTGGCGGTGTCGCCGTTGCCGTTCTGCGAGTACACCCACGAATTGCCGCGGTACCCGTCGTAGTAGGGCACCCCGTCCGGATCCGTGGTGGTCGACTCCTGGTTGGTGGCGTCCCAGGCGAAGGTGGTCGCCGCACCGGACGCGTCGACCTGCTTGACCACTCGGTTGCCCGAGTAGGTGTTGGTCAGCTGGGTCACCCCTGTCGGGTCGACGAGGGTGGTCAACAGACCGTTGGTGTAGCCGAACGTCCAGGTGTTGCCGGCGGCGTCGGTGGCCGCGGTGAGCAGGTTGCCGGTGTAGGTGAAGCTGACCTTCCGCCTGTCCGGCAGGGTCAGGCTGGTCAGCAGCCCGGAGCTGTTCAAGGCGCCGGTGACGACCCGGCCCGCTGCGTCGGTGAGGGTGATCGCCGACGACGTGTAGGCGAGCTTCACGCCGTTGCCGTGGGTGTCGAGAACGGAGACGAGCCGACCTGTGGTGTCGAACGTGTAAGAGGTCTGATCCGGGGTGACGAGCTTCCAGCCGCCGCCGGAGACCGCGCTCAGATTGGCCCGCACACCCACCGGCCGGTTGTAGGCCGCACCGGATCCTGCGGTGTAGACGGCCTGCGCGCCGTCTTCGGCCCGGACCGTCACCGAGGTCTGGCCCGAAGCCGGCGGGATCACCTTGATGTCATAGCTCCACGACCAGCCGATGCCCATCGACCCCGCGGTCGTGTTGTCTGAGGCGTAGGTGCGGGCGGCGTCGAACGTCGCGCCGAAGCCGGCCAACCGCAGATCGTCCGCGGACATCGAGAACGCGCCGGTCGCGGTGTTCACCCCCGAGCCGCGCACCACCTGACCGCCGCCGGTCGGGAACAGCACATCGGCACAGCTGCAGCCGGCGACCTGAGCGCTGGGCAACGGCGGCGGATCAGCCACCGTGCGCGCCGACGCCTGCGCCGACGCCGCCGACAACGCCGTCGTCCCATCGGTGAACGTCACTGTGATCGTCACGTAGTACTGGTGGCCGCCCGTGAGCGCCCAGCCGTCCGCGGAACCGAAACTACGGCAGTACTGCGCCGGCACCTGGCACAACGCCGCATCCGACGGCTTCAGCGCCACCGAGTCCTGCGCCGCGCCCGTCGACGGGTCATACACCGTCGCCTTCCACGACTGCCAACTCGAAATCCCCGGCGCGGTGGCGCCGAAATACAGCACCAGCGACGTGTCGTTGAAATCAAACCCCGACCGTAAGACCAGGTTCGTGGCGCCGCCCGCCGTTGCCGCCGTCACTGCCGGCTTCACCGCCGTCACCGCCGGCTTGGGTGCCACCGGCTTGGGTGCCGCCGCCAACTGCTGCGCCGACAGCTTGTACTGCTTGCCGGCCGCCTTGATCCCCGGCGGCACCACCGGAGGACGCGTCCCCTTCGGATACCCATGATGAGCCGTCGCGCTGGCCGCCAGCGCCTTGCTGACCGGCCCACGACCGGCGGGTGCAGCCGGCGTCTTGCTCCGCGCCGGATGGCTCCTGCTCTGCGCCGGGTGGCTGGAGCGGGCCGCGGCCAAGGCGCGCACCGGAGTGGCAAGCTGCACCACGAGCACGAGCGCCGTCGCGAGCGCCAGTGCCAGTGCCAGTGCCAGAAAAGGGATTGCGCTCGTCCTCACGCGATACTCCCGGAGACGGGAGCCGCTATCGGATCTTTGATTCACCGGCAAAGTCCATCGGAAATACTGACCCATCGACGCAACCTCCGAGATCGCCAAGCGAAGCTTCCGACTGGTGGTTCCGCCCTTTATTGCGCAAAGGATCTTCAATGTGTTACGCACCCGCCGCGGCCAGCGGAAAGCCGGCGGGCGGATTCGTGTTCGGCTTCAGTCGTGACGCACGGTTCGTGCCAAGCTGCCGAGGCCGCATTGCGGGGCAGGGCCTGGCGTTGGTCAGCGCTTTCGGTGCCTTTGCGTTCGTACCGGACGGTGCGGTGACCGCCCTGGCCCGGGGCGGCGTCGCCGGCCAGGGCCCAGAAAGAAGCCGTTGCCCGAGCAGCGACGGAGCAGACGGGTCAGGGAGGCGCCCGGGCCGCCGCCGGTGCCGCCGGCACCGAGCGCGCCGTTCCCACCGCCCCGGGCCGTTCGGACTCCGATTCAGCCAGCGCCGGAACTCCCGCTGACACTCGCCTCCCCGGGCCCCTGCCGCTGCTGCGGTGGGGACATCGGCGTTCCCGAACCGGTAGCGGCCCTACGCGGCTCCTTCTCAACGTGCGCCAGCGCTCGCACGGCCAAGACGATGACTCCGATCGGGAACACAAGTGCAAGCCATGCCGCCGGATACGCGACGGCTTTGGGCATCGACTCCCAGTGCGAGAGGGATCGCCCTGCTGCCCAGGAGGACGCCGCTGCGGCTGAACCGCACAGCGTCAAGCTACCCCAGGCCGCGATCTTGACCCGCCTGGTTATGCGCTTGATGTCCTCCGAAGCCCCCTGGGCACCCTTCGCTGATCGCGCGTAGAGCCGTCTCCATCGCGCATGCACAAGCGCTATGACCATCCCTGCAATGCCGACCGCGTACATCGCCTTGTTCGAATGGGCATGGCTCCCCGGCAACGTCCCGTCGAGGAAGCCGTTTGATGACACAACCAGCATCAGGATCACGAAGAGCGAGGCGAAGACGACGACTCTCCGGAAGAAGGTGAGGACTCCGTCATGGTGTCGGTCGAAGGCTAAGACGACCCAACTCAGCGCGACCATCACGATCACGGCGCTCACGGCCAGGGCAGCACCGTTGATCACGGACTCGGTCTGCGCTCGACGGCACACCTGCTCCCCGCGAACCACTCCGTCGAGGTATGCGACGATCGCCAGCCCGAAGAACGCAGACAGGAGCAACTGCAGTGCCATGCCTGCCTCGGCGCCGCCGTTGTGGCTGTCGATCTTCTCGCGGTTGGTGAGGATCACGATGATGCTGGCGAAGACGAAGCCGGTGAAGAGGCCGGCGAAGGTTGACGTGGACTGCGCTGCGACGATCGGATTCCAGTCCACGGTGTGAACACAGTCATCCAAGCCTGGCATCTGTTGGACCGACGGGCTCATGGTCCCCCCCACGAGTGCAACGAACAGTGGGTGAAGTGTGACGTGGCCCGGCGCCCGACGAGACGGGAACCACCACAGATACGTCACCAAGGACACGGACGCGCTGCGCACTGGCGTAGTGCGCGGCAGGATGGCGCGGGGAGCGTCCTCGAGTTCATAGCCGCCCCATCGTCGTCCTGGTGATTCCCGCCGCGTCTAGCCGGTGAGTGAGGAGACCCCCGGAGGTCGGAAGGTGGCTTGCTGAATACGCAGCAACCCGCCTCACCCGTTGCGGACAACGCCCCCACCCGCATATCTCCGCCACCTGGCCCGCCGCCTTGAGTTGACCAGGCCCGGTGCCTGACCTGGGCGTTCACCGGGTCGGGCACCGGCCCGGACCGGTCAGCGTCGACGCGGCGCGGTGCCCGGTATTCTCCCGGTATCTCCCACCGGCATCCCACCTCTGACCGGCTGTCCCGGGGCATTTCCGGCGTCTGCGGGGACGTACGTGATGGTCGCATCAAAAAATGAGTGAGTTCGCTGGGAACCTTTGGTCGAGTGCCGGACACATACGGTGCATGGAACTGAACGGCGCTGGGCCTGGCACACCCGTGGGAGGGATCTCCGACGGGGAGTTGTGGGCGCGGGCGGTGCACGGCGACGGGGAGGCGTCCGGCCGGATCTTCGACCGTCATGCGAAGACCGACTCGGCCATCCCGGCGCGAGCTGGGTACGACGTTGCAGGGGAGACGGCCTTGAGCGAGCCCACCCACGGTCACCAGGGCCACCGCACCGCGCGGCGTCGTTCCGGCGCGCACAACGGCCGGTCCAGCGCACCGGGGGCCGCCCCGGACCACGCGGACGGGGCGGCCCCCGGGAGCGGGTCGCAACAAGCGCCGGGCGGGCGGGCCGCAGCGCGTCGAGCGGCACGCGGCGGGGGGAAGCGGCGCGGCCGGCGGGCGCTGAAGATCGCGGGCCTGGCCATGGGCTTCGTGCTGCTGGCGACGGGCGGCGCGGCCGCCTACACCTACTGGAAGCTCAACAGCAACATCAAGTCCGACGACCTGTCGGCCAACGGCAAGGACGGCGCCGGCCACGAGAAGCCGGACGCCTTCGGGCGCACGCCCATCAACATCCTGGTCATCGGATCCGACGGCCGCACCAGCACCAAGGACTGCAAGCTCGGCGGTGCCTGCAAACAGGCCGGCGGGCAGCGGGCGGACGTGGAGATGGTCGTCCACATATCCGCCGACCGCTCCAACGCGACGGTGATGAGCGTGCCCCGCGACCTGCGCGCGAACTGGAGCGGCTGCCACGACGACGGCCACCAGGCCATGGGGCCGCAGCACAACACGATGATCAACGCGGCGCTCGCTGGCGGCCCCGGCTGCAGCGTGGTCGCCGTCCACGAGCTGACCGGAATACCCATCGACCACTTCATGATGGTCGACTTCTCCGGCGTGGTGGACATGTCGAACGCGGTCGGCGGCGTCAGGGTGTGCGTCGACGCCGACGTCTACGACCCCTACAGCCACCTCAAGCTCAAGAAGGGCTCGCACGTCCTTCAGGGCACCGCGGCGCTGGAGTTCCTGCGCACCAGGCACGGCTTCGGGGACTCCAGCGACAGCCGTGGCCGCACTGGGGGCCAGCACGTCTTCCTCACCGCGCTGCTGAACAAGCTCAAGGACGACGGGACGCTCACCAGCCCCACCAAGTTGTGGAAGGTCGCGAACGCGGCTACCAAGCTGACCGTGGACAAGTCACTGCGGCCCATCGCCAGGCTGATCGGGCTCGGCACGGACCTGAACAAGGTCCCCACCAGCCGCGTCAGGTTCGTCACGCTCCAGACCGCCGACACGAAAGTCAACGGTGTCTGGCAGACGCACCTGGTGCAGCCGGGCGCGTCGGCGCTGTTCCGGACGATCGCCGACGACCAGTCGTTGACCACCGCGAGCGGCGGGGAATCCACCGCATCCCCGTCTGCCCCGACCTCCGCGACGCCCACCGTGCAGCCGACCTCGATCGCCGTCCAGGTGCGCAACGGCGCAGCCGTCGACGGCCGGCTGGTCGGCAAGCGCGCCACGGTGGTGGCGGGCGCACTCATCGACCGGGGCTTCAGCAAGCAGACCTCCGCCGTCACGGGTACGGCGACGGCCACCACCTCCCTGACCTACCCCGTCGGGCAGTCGCCGCAGGCACAGGCCGTCGCTCAGGCGCTGGGCATACCCGCCAAGGACCTCAGGCAGAGCGCGTCGGCGACGGGCATTGTCCTGGTCGTGGGCTCCGACTGGGCGTCCGGCGCGACCTTCCCCGGCGCGAAGACGGACGCCTCCGACGCGCAGCGCACGTCCGCCCTCGACGGCACCAACTCGCAACTGGGCAGCGACAAGGGCACCTGCGCGAAGGTCAGCAAGTTCGACGACGTGATCGGCGTCGACGCCAACGGCCGCGTCACGACGGCTGAGAACCCGCCGCACTCCACGTCACCGACCCACGCCTACGCCATCTCATCCAATGTGAAGGACTCAGCGCCCTAGTCACGGCGGTCGGGCGAGACGCCGCTCGCATCCCACCCCAGCTCAACCGTGCTGCTCCTACCAGCGCATGCCCAGCTCGGTCTGAGCGGGTAGCGGATCGTGTTGGAGCGCGCTGAAGGCCACTCCGCCGCCGTGTGCCGCGGCTACCTGCGCTTCTTCGCCACCCGGTCCACCGCCGAGCAGTGGACCGGGTGGCAGGCAGACCTCAGCGGCGCCGTCCTGGACCAGGTCGAAGCCGAGCGGCTGGGTGCGGAAATCTTCAGCCCGCTGCTGACCGCCCCTGCCCAGTAGCCCAGGAGACCGAGCAGGCGGTTGCAGAGAGCTGCGGTTGTCACGCTGAGCTACTTGTCGCTTTCGGCATGACACCGGGCGGCTCAGCGGTGTGTCGCCTCGCGGTAGCCGGTTAGGGGGCCACGCGCCGCAGGGTCTGCTCGAACGTCGCGGCTCCCTTGGCGGCGCGGTTGTACGGGAGCTTGCCCAGGATCGCGGCCATGCCGCAGGCGTTGGTCACGCCGGAGAAGAGGAGGCCCGCGCCGATCGCGCCGGAGAGCCAGTGGGCGGGTGACCAGGTCAGACCGGCGACGGAGCCGACCAGGACCAGCGAGCCGGCGGCGAGGCGGACCTGGCGGTCCATGGGCCAGATGTTGCGGGCGCCGACCGGATGCTCGACCGGGTTCCCGGCGGCGGCCCACGCGCTGGTGCCGCCTTCCAGGGTGGCGGCCTCTATGCCGAGGGAGCCCAGCTGCGCGCAGCCCTTGGCGGAGCGGGCGCCGGAGGCGCACACCATCAGCAGGGGCGCGCGGCGGGCGGCGGCGCGCAGGGCGTCGGCGGCCTCGTTCAGACGGTCGAGGGGGATGTTGTGGGCGCCGGGCAGGTGGCCGCTGGCGTACTCGCCGGGGCTGCGGACGTCGACGACGGTGGACTCACTGAGGCGCGCGATGGCCTGGGCGGGGGTCAGTGTGGTGGTGGTCACGAAAGCGGATGCCTTTCTGGGCGGGTCACCCCCACGGTAAGATACCCGCGGGGGTATTTGAGGAGGATGGTGTGCAACTCGACATGAGCGCTGAAGAACTCAAGTCGGCGCTGAACCGGTTGCGGCGGGCGCAGGGTCAGCTGGCTGGTGTGATCAAGATGATCGAGGAGGGCCGGGACTGCGAGGACGTCGTCACGCAGTTGTCTGCGGTCTCGAAGGCGCTGGACCGGGCCGGGTTCTCGATCATCGCGACGGGCCTGCAGCAGTGCATGACCAGTGAGGACCCGGAGGTCCGGGATTCCGCGCAGATGCGGGCCCGGCTGGAGAAGCTGTTCTTGTCGCTTGCCTAGCGGTGGGTGCTGACGCCCGGTGGGGCCTGCTGTGGGCGTCCGTTGCGCGGGCGTCCGTAGCAGGCCTCAGGTGCGTTTCACGCCATGGCGCCGATCGCCATCGCAGCGGCCACCGTCAGCAGCAGGGTGCCGAACACGCGCTGCAGGGCGGCGGGGGCGATCTTGGCGCTGAGCCGTTTGCCGTCCCAGGCACCCAGCACGGCGGTCGCCATGAAGGGCAGGATCAGGGCCCAGTCCAGTTGGACGTCGGTGGTCGCACGGGCCGCGAGGGCGACCAGCGCGTTGGCGATGATGACCAGCAGGCTCGTGCCGACGGCCGCACTCATCGGCACGGCCAGCACGGCCACCAGCGCGGGCACGGCGAGGAAGCCTCCGCCGACCCCCAGAAGGCCGGTCACCGCCCCCAGTCCGGCCCCGGCGCCCGTCGCCCGTGGGGCGGAGACCGTCGCGCTCTGCGCCGGTGTGCGGCGGCGCAGCATCCGCAGGCCGGCCAGTACGGCCAGGGCCGCGAAGGCCAGGGTCAGCATGGTGGCGGGAATGCGGGCGGACAGGATGCCGGCGACGGCGGCGGGCGGCAGCCCGGCCGCGGCGAACAGCAGCCCGGCCCGCCAGCGCACGGCCCCGGCGCGGGTGTGGGCTACCAGTGCGGTCAGCGAGGTGACGATCACGATGATCAGGCTGGCGGTGGTGGCTTCGGCCGGGCTGAAGCCGAGCAGGTAGATCAGGGCGGGGACGGTGATGATGCTGCCGCCTGCCCCGAGCGAGCCCAGTGCCAGACCGACCAGCGCCCCGGCGAGCAGGGCGAGGAGGACCGCGGTCATATGACGGTGCCCGCCGCTCCGTCGGCGTCGTGTACGGGCAGCCCGAGGGCGGCCCAGTCGCGCATGCCGCCCAGGACGTCGACCGCCGCTACACCGCGCTCGGTGAGCAGGCGTGCGGCCTGCTGGGAGCGGTTGCCGGAGCGGCAGATCAGCATCAGGCTACGGCCGTCTCCGGGGCCGGGCAGGCCCTCGCCCTGGGCGAGACGTGACAGCGGCAAGAATGTGGCGCCGGGTGCGTGACCGGCCCGGAACTCGGTTTCCTCGCGGACGTCGATGAGCAGCGCCGAACCGTCCTCGACGGCTCGATGGGCCTGCGCTGGTGTGATGCGGCCGGGGCCGCTCTGGGGCTGGGGCATGATGTGTCCTCTGGTGCCTCTGGCCCCGGGCCGGCCCGAGCGGCCGGCGGGGTCAGATGGTGCGGTCAGTGCTGGGCGGGCGTGACGAGGGTGAGACCGGCGTCGGCGGCCGCGTCGTAGCCGTCGTCGACGGCCACGACGTCACGTCCGGCGGAGTCGAGGACGGACGCGGCGATCGCCGCGCGCATGCCGCCCGCGCAGTGCACCCACACGGTCCCGGCGGGCACTTCGTCCATTCGCTGGTGGATCTGGTGGATCGGGATGTGCACGCTGCCCTCGATCCACCCCGGCGACCGCTCGCCGTCCCGGCGGACGTCCAGGATCACCAGTTCCGCGCCCCGCTTACGGGCGGCGGCCAGGTCGGCGAACGTGGCTCGTGGGAAGGAGGCGAGCGGCGTCTCGCCGGTCCACTCCGCCGGCGAGCCGACGGCCCCAGCGGCCAGACGGTCGATGCCCACCCGGGCGAGCTCGCGCTGGGCCCGGGTGATGTCGTCGGCAGTCTCCGCGAGCAGGACGACCGGTTTGCCCCACGGCATCATCCACGCGAGGTAGGTGGCCAGCTGACCGTCGACCTCGAAGTTGAACGAGCCCGCGACGTGTCCTTCCGAGAACGCGACACGGTTGCGCAGGTCGACGACCCACTCACCGGCGGCCAGGCGACGCGCGATCTCCTCGGCGTCGGCCCTTTGCGGCGCGGTCAGGTCCACCGGAGCAGGGCCGGCTGAGTTGGCTGGGCCCATATGCGCGTAGTAGGCCGGGACGTCGTCCAGGCCGGCCAGCAGCTCCTTGACGAACGTCTCCACGTCCTTCAGCAGCGCAGGGTTGGATGTCTTCTCCGCGCCGATGGTGCTGTGGTCGCTCTCGGCCTGGGCGGCGGAGCAGAAGCTGCCGAACCCGTGCGTTGGCATCACCGCCACCTCGTCGGCCAGCTCAGTGGCGAGGAGGTGGGCGGAGGCGTGCTGGGCCCGGGCCAGCTGCTCGGTGAGCCGCGGTTCCACCAGGTCGGGGCGACCGACGCTGCCGATCAGCAGCGAGCCGCCGGTGAACGCGGCGACGGCCCGACTGCCCTCCTCCAGTACGTAGGAGGTGTGGTGCGGGGTGTGACCGGGAGTGGCCACGGCCCGCAGCACCAGGCCCTCGTCGATCGTCTCCCTGTCGCCGTCCGCCACCAGGACACGGGCGTAGGCGACCGAGGCCCCGGCGGGCACCAGGTAGCGGGCGCCGGTCAGCCGGGCCAGTTCCAGGCCGCCGGTCACGTAGTCGTTGTGCACGTGCGTCTCGGCGACCGCCACGATCCTCACCCCGCGCCGAGCCGCTGCCGCGATCACCCGGTCGATGTCTCGCGGCGGATCCACCACGACCGCCGCCTGGCCGCCGCCGGCCAGGTAGCTGCGGTTGCCCAGACCTTCGGTCTCCAGGATGTCGGCAAAGAACACGGCACTCTCCCTCACACGATAATTACCCCCCGGGGTATCTCGGCCTCAACCGTAGCAGAGATACCCGGGGGGGTATCCTGGAGGAGTGAGCGGCCTGTTTCACCTGGGCGGATCACACGCCCGGCCCATCGGTCTGCCCGGCCCCTCCCACCGACGGGACCGCTGAAGCCCGGGCCGCCTGGAGTGCCACTGAGCGGAAAGGGACCTGCACCACATGACGATCCCGAAGTACGGCCTGTCTGACGCACAGCGCCGGCACTGGCAGCACACCTATGCCGCCCACCCCGGCATGTACGGAGACCAGCCGTCCGCCCCGGCCGTCCACGCCGCAAAGACGTTCCACGCGGCCGGAGCCAAGAACGCCCTCGAGCTCGGCGCCGGACATGGCCGCGACACCCTGTTCCTCGCCCGGTCCGGCTTCACCGTCCAGGCCGCCGACTTCTCCGCCACCGCCCTGGAGCAACTGCACGAACACGCTCAGGAGCAACGCCTGGCGGAGCAGATCACCACGATCCTGTACGACGTCCGTGAGCCGCTCCCCCTCGCGGACGCCTCGGTGGACGCGGTCTTCGCCCACATGCTGCTGTGCATGGCCCTCACCACCGAGGAGATCCGCGCCCTGGTCAGCGAGGTACGCCGCGTCCTGCGGCCCGGCGGCAGCTTCGTCTACACCGTGCGGCACACCGGCGACGCCCACTACGGCACCGGCACCGCCCACGGCGACGACATCCACGAGCACGGCGGCTTCGCCGTGCACTTCTTCCCACGCGAACTGGTCGACTCCCTGGCCGAAGGCTGGACACTCCAGGAGATCCATCCCTTCGAGGAAGGCGAGCTGCCCCGCCGCTTGTGGCGCGTCACCCAATGCCTGCCGAGATGACCGAAGCGAAACGAGGCCAAGTGGGTTACAGAGCGCTACATGTCACTTCGCCGTGGCTGTGCGAGAGCAGGGCCGTCTTCCACGTCTTCGCCGCCCTCGCGGAGTGCACCCGCGAACTCATCGTCGTCGGCACCAACGAGGGCCTGACCGCCGCACACGACCTCCGGCCCGACCCCGGCCGCTCGATCACCGGACTCGCGCTGACGACACCCCGCCGCTGCCCATGGGAGGCGCGGCGGCGGGGCCGCTTGAGCGGCCGGCCTGGGGCCGGCCACCCGCGGAGTGGTTCAGCGGTGGTGGCGATAGCCCCAGGACTTGGTGTCGGCGGTGCGGCTGTGGTTGTCGCGCGGCGTTGCCGTGTCGTGGTCGTTGTTCCACGGGCCCGGCCATCTGTGCAAGGGCACGACTGCCGCGGGCCGCTTACACGGCCCGCGCGTCGTGGTCGTTTGCCTGACTGGCGGTGGGCACCGGGAGGCGACTCCGGGCTCCGCGTGACCCGGCGCAGCGTTCAGTACTGCTCGGTCTCCACGAAGCCCTCATCGCCGTCGTCGTCCGCGCCGAAGGCGTCGGCCGCGGCGGTCGGGTCGAATCCGGGCGGGCTGTCCTTGAAGCCCAGGCCCATGCCGGCCAGCTTCACCTTGACCTCGTCGATCGACTTCGCACCGAAGTTGCGGATGTCGAGCAGGTCGGCCTCGGAACGGGCGACGAGCTCACCCACGGAGTGGATGCCC
>NZ_FODD01000017.1 GCF_900110255.1 Actinacidiphila rubida | reverse complement strand
TGGGTTTAGAACGTCGTGAGACAGTTCGGTCCCTATCCGCTGCGCGCGCAGGAGTCTTGAGAAGGGCTGTCCCTAGTACGAGAGGACCGGGACGGACGAACCTCTGGTGTGCCAGTTGTCCTGCCAAGGGCATGGCTGGTTGGCTACGTTCGGGAGGGATAACCGCTGAAAGCATCTAAGCGGGAAGCCTGCTTCGAGATGAGGACTCCCACCCACTTGATGGGGTAAGGCTCCCAGTAGACGACTGGGTTGATAGGCCGGATGTGGAAGCACCGTAAGGTGTGGAGCTGACCGGTACTAATAGGCCGAGGGCTTGTCCATATATGCACGCGTCCACTGTTTGGTTCCCGGGTTGCGAACGGTCGCACCGGTGAACAGATCACTCAACTGAAAAGTGTGCTTGTTCGCTCGGACTCTGTCGATGTCCCGCTTCGTGCGGGGCGGCCCGATAGTGTTTCGGTGGTCATAGCGTTAGGGAAACGCCCGGTTACATTCCGAACCCGGAAGCTAAGCCTTTCAGCGCCGATGGTACTGCAGGGGGGACCCTGTGGGAGAGTAGGACGCCGCCGAACAATCTTTCTGGACCCCTGGTCCTGGCCTGAGCGCTGGGATCGGGGGTCCTTTTGTTTTCCCCCGCATTTGTTTCGCCGTCCGCCAGGACGCGCCGGCCCCGCCGCTGCGGGAGACTTGCACTGCAGCAGTACGAACCGACAGGAGTCATGTCGATGTCCAACTCACCTGAAGACCGGCCCGAGCGCCCGGAGCGTCGGGATTCCCGTGATGGCGGTTACCGCCGTGAGGACCGACGTGACGACCGCCCGCGTGGTCCGCGTCGCGACGACGATCGCGGTGGTCCCCGCCGTGACGACCGTCGTGACGACCGCCCCCGCACCGACCGTCCGCGTGACGACCGGTCAGGCGGCGGCGCCCGCAGGGACGATCGTGGTGGATTCCGCCGCGACGACCGTCCCTCCGGTGGCCCCCGTCGTGACGACCGCCCGTCCGGTGGTGGTTTCCGTCGTGACGACCGCCCGTCCGGTGGCGGTTTCCGCCGCGATGACCGCCCCTCCGGTGGTGGCTTCCGCCGCGATGACCGCCCGTCGGGTGGCCCCCGTCGTGACGACCGTCCGTCCGGTGGTTTCCGTCGGGATGACCGTCCGCGTGACGACCGTCGTGACGAGCGTCCCCGCGACGACCGCGGTGGTTTCCGTCGCGATGACCGTCGTGACGATCGCCCGCGTTACGACCGGCCGCGTGATGACCGCTCCGACCGTCCGTCCGGTGGTGGCTTCCGTCGTGACGACCGCCCCTCCGGTGGCCCCCGTCGTGACGACCGTCCGTCCGGTGGTGGATTCCGCCGCGATGACCGTCCGTCCGGTGGCCCCCGTCGTGACGACCGTCCGTCGGGTGGTTTCCGTCGCGATGACCGTCCGCGTGACGACCGTCGTGACGAGCGTCCCCGTGACGACCGCGGTGGTTTCCGCCGTGACGACCGCCCGCGTGATGACCGCGGTGGTTTCCGTCGGGATGACCGTCGTGACGATCGCCCGCGTTACGACCGGCCGCGTGATGACCGCTCCGACCGTCCGTCCGGTGCTGGCTTCCGTCGTGACGACCGCCCCTCCGGTGGTTTCCGTCGTGACGACCGCCCGTCGGGTGGCGGTTTCCGTCGGGATGACCGTCCGCGTGACGACCGTCGTGACGAGCGTCCCCGTGACGACCGTCCCCGCTACGACCGCCCCCGTGACGACCGGCCGCATGGTCCGCGCCGTGACGACGACCGCGGTGGGTTCCGCCGTGACGAGCGTCGCGACGACCGCCCGCGCGGTCCGCGTCGCGACGACGACCGCGGCGCCCCCCGCCGCGACGACCGTGACCGTGGGGAGCGCGGCTACGGCCGGCGTCCCGTCGTCGAGGGCCGCGGCCGGTTCGAGAGCCGCGGTGGCAGGGACGAGCGCCGTGACGACCGCGAGCCGATCAAGCGCCTGCCGATCCCGGAGGAGGTCACCGGGCAGGAGATCGACCCGAGCGTCCGTCAGGAGCTGATGAGCCTGCCGAAGACTCTCGCCGAGGACGTCGCGCGCAACCTCGTCATGGTCGCGCGCCTCCTCGACGAGGACCCCGAGCAGGCGTACGCCTACTCGCGCGTGGCCCTGCGGCTCGCGTCCCGTGTGGCCGCCGTGCGCGAGGCCGCCGGCTTCGCGTCGTACGCCACCGAGCGCTACGGAGAGGCCCTGGCCGAGTTCCGGGCGACGCGCCGGATGACCGGGACCGTCGACCTGTGGCCGGTGATGGCGGACTGCGAGCGCGGGCTCGGGCGTCCCGAGCGTGCCCTGGAGATGGCCGGTGCGCCCGAGGTGCACAAGCTCGACAAGGCCGGCCAGGTGGAGATGCGGCTGGTCGCCGCCGGCGCCCGGCAGGACATGGGCCAGGCCGAGGCGGCCGTGGTCACCCTGCAGAGCTCGGAGCTGGCGTCCAACACGGTGCAGCCGTGGACCGCGCGGCTGCGTTACGCGTACGCCGACGCCCTGCTGGCCGTCGGGCGCGAGAGCGAGGCCCGCGACTGGTTCGCCAAGGCGGCCGAGGCCGACCACAACGGCACCACGGACGCCTCCGACCGCCTCGCGCAGCTCGACGGCGTGGAGTTCGTCGACGCGTTCGCCGAGGACGCGGAGGAGGGCACCGACACCGCCGCGGGTGCGGCGGCTGCCGACGCGTCCCGGACCGCGCACCCCGACGACGACGCCGATGAGGACGACGCCGATGAGTCCGACGACGTCGATGACGCCGACGACGAGGATGACGACGCGGACGAGGATGACGACTCCGACGACGCCGACCATGCGGACGACTCCGACGATGACGACGACGATGACGACGAGCAGGGCGACGCCGACGACGTCCGCGCGGACCACAAGGGCGGCGCGGGCGACGACCTGACGGACGAGGACGACCCGTCCTCGTTCCTGGACTCGCCGTTCCGCGCGCCGTCCACGCCGGAGCGCGAGGACGACTGACCGGCGCTGCGGCACCGGCACCCACCGGGTGCCGGTGCCGCTGTGTCTCCACGTCTCCACGTCTCCACGTCGACAGGGCGGCCGGACAGGGCGGCATCCGCATCGCGGGTGCCGCCCTCGGCGTGTCAGCCCAGGTCCAGTCCGCGCATGACGAGTCCGCTGGCCGGTTTCGGTCCGAACGACGTGGACTTGCGCGGCATCATCACGCCGTCCCGCGCCAGTTCCAGCACCACCCGCTCGTCCACGGGGTGCATCAGCACCGCGCTGCCGCCCAGCCGTTCGGCCAGTTCGACGGCCGCGCCCGTGTCGTGGATGTAGCGGATGTGCTCGGGCGCGTCGGGCACCTGCCAGACCTCGTCCAAAAGCAGGTGGTGCAGCACGGTCGCGTCCAGGTGCCGCCACGCCGGAGGGCGGTCGGCGCGGACGGCGGACGCGATCCGGTCCGGTGCCGGCCGGTCCAGCAGGTGGTAGCCGTCGCCGGCGAGCACGAACGCGTTGCCGTCCGCGGCGGCCTCGGCGAGGGCGGCGAGCGCGGTGTCGAGCGAGGCGCCGAGGGCGCGCACCCGGAAGGCGCCGCCCGCGGCCTCGAGCGCGGCCCCGACCGGCAGCCCGGGCAGCACCCGGTGGATCGCCCTGACCCGCAGCGGGTAGCGGGCGGAGTCGACGAGCAGGACCAGGCCGTAGTCCCAGGGGCCGCCCGGCCGGTGTTCGGCCTGCAGGCGGCGGTAGGTGGCCCAGCGGTGGTGGCCGTCGGCGATGAGGGCCTGGCGGGTGGCGAGGTCGGCGTCGATCGCCGCGAGGTCGCCGGGGTCGGTGAGCGCCCACAGCCGGTGGCGGACGCCGTCCTCCGTGGTGGTGGCCAGCAGCGGTCGCGCGCCGGCTGCCGTGCGCTCGACGACGCGTGCCGTCGCGTCCCCGTCGCGGTAGACCAGCAGCAGGGGTTCGAGGTTGGCGCGGGTGGCGGTCATCAGGGCGGCGCGGTCGGCGACCGGACCCGGCATGACGTCCTCGTGCGGCAGGACCGCGCCCTGTTCGGGTCCGCTCAGCCGCAGCGCGCCGATGACGCCGCGCTGCAGGTGGTCCCCGTCGCGCTGCTCGTAGACGTAGACGGCGGGGTGGGGGTCGGCGGCGAGCACGCCCTCGTCCAGCCACGCGGCCAGCGTGCGGGCCGCCTTGCGGTTCCGGGCGTCCGCGGTGGCGGCGTCCGGGAGGATGAGCCGGACCACGTTGTGCGGGTCGGCGGTCTCCAGGTGGCGCCGGCCGTCGGGTCGGACGACGACGTCGTACGGCGGCGAGGTGACGGCGGCCAGGCTCCCGACGCGCCCCGGGACGTAGCGCAGTCCCCTGAAGGGGGCCAGCCGCAGGCCGGATCCCGCGGCTGTGCTGGAGTAGGTCATCCGCGCATGCTACGTCCGCCGCGGGCATGAGAGATCATCGTCATGTCGCCAAAACGAGGAGAGCGAACCGCCATGACCCACAGGACCCGGCCGGACGGCAGCGGGCAGCCGCTGGACGCCGCCTACGACACGGCGCTGCTGGACCTGGACGGAGTGGTCTACGCGGGGGGCGACGCGATCGCGCACGCGGTGGACTCGCTGGCCGCGGCGCGCGCGCAGGGGATGCGGCTGGCGTACGTCACCAACAACGCGGCCCGCACGCCGCGGACGGTCGCCGCGCACCTCACCGATCTCGGGGTGCCGGCGGCCGCGGAGGACGTGATCACCTCGGCGCAGGCGGTGGCGCGGCTGATCGCCGACCAGGTGCCGGCCGGTGCGAAGGTGCTGACCGTGGGGGGCGAGGGGCTGCTGGAGGCGCTGCGGGAACGCGGCCTGGTGCCGGTGGAGTCGGCGGAGGACGGGCCGGCCGCGGCGGTGCAGGGTTACTCGCCGGAGCTGCGCTGGGCGCAGCTGGCGGAGATGGCGTACGCGGTCAACGCGGGTGTGCCGTGGTTCGCGTCGAACACGGATCTGACGATTCCGAGCGGCCGGGGCATCGCGCCGGGCAACGGCGCCGCCGTGGAGGTCGTCCGCATCGCCACGGGCGCCGCGCCGCAGGTCGCGGGGAAGCCGCTGCCGCCGATGCACCGGGAGACGGTGATCAGGACGGGCGCGCGGCGGCCGCTGGTGGTGGGTGACCGGTTGGACACCGACATCGAGGGGGCGTTCGCCGGCGGTGTCGACTCGCTGCTGGTGCTGACCGGCGTGACGACGCCGGCCGCGCTGCTGGCGGCCGAGCCGCGGCACCGGCCGACCTATGTCGGCGCCGACCTGCGGGACCTGCTGACGGCGCAGCCGGAGGTGACCGGGGCCGGGGACGGTACGGACGGCGGGTTCGCGTGCGGTGGCTGGAGCGCCTCGGCGGCGGGTGACGAGCTGGCGCTGGAGGGCGACGGCGAGCCGCTGGACGGGCTGCGGGCGCTGTGCGCCGCGGCGTGGTCCGCGGCGGGCGAGGGCTCCTGCCGGCTCGACGCCGGCAAGGCCCTGTCCCGCCTCGGCTTCTGAGCTGCCGCCGGTCAGGCCTCGGCCTCGGCCACGGCGGCGGCCAGCAGGTCGTCCTCGGTGGTCCCTCGGCGCCAGTAGCCGGTGAAGCAGACGGCCGTGCGGTCGAAGCCGCGTTCGCCGACCAGGTGGCGGCGCAGGGCGCGGACCGCGGACGCCTCCCCGGCCAGCCAGGCGTAGGGGGTGCCCGAGGGCAGGGCCGCCGCCCGCACCGCGTCGACGGGGGACTCGGGCCGCAGCAGCCAGGTGATGTCCGCGTCGGCCCTGGTGGGCAGCGGCGTGCGGTCGTCGCGGTGGCCGGCCTGGAGCCACACCTTGGCGGGCATGCCGGGGGGCAGCCAGTCCAGGATGCCGGCGATGGCGGGCAGCGCGGTCTCGTCGCCGGTCAGCAGCACCCAGTCGGTGCCGCGGGGCGGCTGGAAGTCGACGCCGCCGTTGTGCTCGGTGACGGGCGCCAGGATGGAGACCGGGTCGCCGGGGGCGGCCCGGGTGGCCCAGCGGGAGGCGGGGCCGCGGTCGCCGTGCAGCGCGAAGTCGACGTCGATCTCGGGCGGGTCGTGGCGTGTGCCGCGGATCGTGTAGGTGCGCATGATGCCGCGGACGTCGGGGTCGAGGCCCCTCCAGCGGGCGTACCAGTCGGCGTCGAGGACGTCGGGCAGGACCGGGACGTCCTGGCCCGGGTGCGGCAGGAACAGCTTGAACCGCTGGTCGCGGCCGCCGTTGACGACGCCGGCCAGGTCGTCGCCGCCCAGTACGATCCGCTGCATGGTGGGCGACAGGCGGCGGGTGCCCACGACGCGCGGGTGGAAGAACGCGTAGGTCGGCTCCGGCACGGTGTCAGCTCACCTTCTTCGCCGAGGTGATGGCCTGGGTGAGGGCCTCGATCCGGGCGGCGCACTTGCCGTACGAGAAGATCGGCTCGCTGGGCCAGCCGAGGACCTGCCCGGCCTTGACCGCGGGCAGCCGCGCCCAGGTGGGCTTGCCCGCCAGGTCCTTGGGCTGCAGCGTCGCCGACCGGTTGTCGAGCATCATGACGTCGGCCCGGTACTTGTCGGCGTTCTCCCAGCTGAGGGTCTCGAAGAAGCCGCCCTGCACCTTGTTCGGGACGATGAAGTCCACGCCGAGGCTGCGGTAGTAGGTCAGGTCGGCGGCGGAGGAGGGCGTGGAGACGTAGAACGCGTCGGCGGCGCCCGAGCAGGCCATGACCTTGACGCCCGGGTGGGCCTTCACTGCGGCGCGCAGGTCCGCGGAGGCCTTCTCGAAGCGGGTCTTCTGGGCCGCGTTGGCGGACGAGGCCATGTCGGCGCCCAGGGACGTGGCGAGTTCGGCGTAGCGCCGCAGCGGGGTGGTGAGCGGGACGCCCGCGACGTCGACGCCGACGCTGGGGGCGATCGCCAGGATCTTCTTCGCGCTCTCGTCGGGGACGTACCAGAGCGTCGGCGCCTGGTACATGTGGCTGATCAGCAGCCCGGGGGAGAGGGCCGCGTACTTCTCGATCGAGAACTCGCCCCAGGTGTTGCCGATGACGGTCACCTTTGCGACGTCGAGGTCGCCGGCCTGGGCGTCGGCGGAGCCGTCCTTGAGCTTCGTGGGGCCGAACACGCCGGCGCACTCGATGCCGTAGTCGTGCAGGGCCGCGGCCGCGCCCACGTAGGCGACGAGATGGGCGGGGGTGCGGTCGAGCTTCACCTGCTGCTTGCGGTCGTCGGTGAACGTCCACGGGCCGGCCGGGGTGGTGGCCGTCCCGGTCCCGGAACCCTTGGGGCCCGCCGCGTCCGAGCCGCCGGAGCCGGACGAGCCGCCGCAGGCGGCCAGCAGCGCGCCGAGGCCGACGGTGCCGCCGGCCGCGAGAAGGCCGCGGCGGGACATTTCCGCCGCGGACGGTCGTGACGCGGACGTTCCGGACACGGAAGTGGAACGGGAGGTGTGCATGGGCTGCCGCTCTGCTCGAAGGTGCGTAGGCAAGGTTAGGCTAACCTAACTCCCGTGTTGGTCGAACGTCACTCCCCGCCCGCCCGGGACACCGGGACCGCCCCCGGGCTGCCGCACGGCAGCCCGCCGCGCACCAACGCCCGGCGAACCGCCGGGCTGCTGCTGGCCGTTGGGCTCCTGCTGGCCGTCGTCGTGGCCAGCATCGCCATCGGCGCCAAGGACATCCCCGCCGGCCAGGTCTGGCACGGGCTGTTCCACCCCAGCGGCACCGACGACGACGTGGTGGTCCGCGAACTCCGGCTGCCCAGAACCCTGCTGGGACTGCTGGTGGGTGCCGCGCTGGGGATGGCCGGCGCGGCCATGCAGGCGCTGACCCGCAACCCGCTGGCCGACCCCGGACTCCTCGGCGTCAACGCGGGCGCCGCGGCCGCCGTCGTCTCGGCGATGAGCTTCTTCGGCGTCGGCAGCACCACCGGGTACGTGTGGTGGGCACTCGCCGGGGCCGCCGCGATATCCGTGCTCGTCTACGCGGTCGGCGGCAGCAGGTCCGCCACCCCGGTACGGCTGGCCCTCGCCGGCACCGCGGTCACCGCCCTGCTCCAGGGCTGGACCAGCGCCGTCGAACTCACCGACCACGCCGCCCTGGACCGCATGCGCTTCTGGCAGGTCGGCTCCCTCGCCGCCGCCGACATGAGCACCGTCCGGCAGGTCGCGCCCTTCCTCGCGGCCGGCACCCTGATCGCGCTCGGCGCCGCCCGCTCCCTCAACGCCGTCGCCCTCGGCGACGACACCGCGCGCGCCCTCGGCGCCGGACTGGCCCGCACCCGCGCCCTGGTGATGCTCGCCGTCACCCTGCTGTGCGGCGCGGCGACCGCCGCGTGCGGGCCGATCGTGTTCGTCGGCCTGATGGTCCCGCACGTCGTACGCGGCATCACCGGCCCCGACATGCGGTGGATCCTGCCGTACACCGCCGTCCTGTCCCCCGTGCTGCTGCTCGGCTCCGACGTCGTCGGACGCCTCGTCGCCCGCCCCGCGGAACTCCAGGTCGGCATCGTCACCGCCGTCCTCGGCGGACCGGTGTTCATCGCCCTCGTCCGGCGCCGAAGGATGGCCGAGCTGTGACGCGCACACCCGCCACGCCCCACGCCGCCGGGACGTCGGAGGCCGCAGGGCGCGCGAAGACGCCAACGGCCGCGCGGATCACGGCACTCCGCGCCCCCGGCGGACTGTCCGTGCGGTGCGACGCACGGGCCGCCCTGGTGTGCGCCGCCCTGCTCGCCGCCGCGCTCGCCGTCTCCGTCGTCCTCATCGGCACCGGCGACTTCCGGATCGCCCCGGCCGACGTGCTGCGCACCCTGACCGGACACGGCACCGCCGCCCAGGAGTTCGTGGTCCGTGACCTCAGGCTGCCGAGGGTCGCCGTGGCACTGCTCGCCGGCGCCGCGCTCGGCACGGCCGGCGCCGCGTTCCAGAGTGTGGCCCGCAACCCGCTCGGCAGTCCCGACGTCATCGGCTTCGGGCAGGGCTCGGCGGCCGGCGCGCTCGTCGTCATCGTGCTGCTCAAGGGCGATGCGAACGAGGTGGCGGCCGGCTCGGTGGCGGGCGGGCTGCTCACCGGACTCGCCGTGTACCTGCTGGCGTGGAAGCGCGGCGTGCACGGCTACCGGCTCGTCCTGGTCGGTATCGGCGCCTCCGCGGTGCTCTCCGCCGTCAACAGCTACCTGCTGGTCAAGGCCGACTTCGTCGACGCCGCCCGATCGGTGGTCTGGCTCACCGGCTCGCTCGACGGGCGCGACTGGGACCAGGTGTGGCCGCTGCTCGGGGCCTGCGCCGTGCTGGTGCCGCTGCTGCTGTGGCAGGGGCCTGCGCTGCGCCTCACCGAGATGGGCGACGACACCGCCCGAGGGCTCGGAGTCCGCGTCGAACGGGTCCGGCTGACCGCGGTCCTCGCCGCCGTCCTGCTCACCGCCTCCGCCACCGCCGCCGCCGGACCCGTCGCCTTCGTCGCCCTCACCGCCCCCCAACTGGCCCGCCGCCTCACGCGGTCGCCCGGAGCCGGGCTGCTGCCCTCCGCCCTCATGGGCGCGACCCTGCTGGTCACCGCCGACCTCGCGGCGCAGCGCGCCTTCGGGTCCGGGCAGGTCCCCGTCGGCGTCGCCACCGGCGTCCTCGGCGGCGGCTACCTGCTGTGGCTGCTCGTCGCCGAACGGCGGGCCGGCCGGATATGACCCCGCGCCGCCCGACGGGAACGCACGCCCGCCCGAGCGGTACGCGGTCCGACGAGGAACGCGGTACGGAGAGGAACGCGCGTACGAAATGAGCGCTTTGCCGACACGACGTCACCACCCCCAGGAGAACACCCGCATGACGCGCGACAACGACAAGTCGACTCACCGGCCCGAGCAGCCGGCCACGCGGCAGCGCCTCGTCGCCGAGTCCGTGACGCTCGCCTACGACCGGCGGACCGTCGCCGAGGACCTGTCCGTCGACATCCCCGACCAGTCGTTCACGGTCATCGTCGGCCCCAACGCCTGTGGTAAATCCACCCTGTTGCGCGCCCTGTCGCGGCTGCTGAAGCCCCAGCAGGGCCGGGTGCTGCTGGACGGGCAGGCGATCGGCTCGCTGCCGGCCAGGACCGTGGCCCGGACCCTCGGCCTGCTCCCGCAGAGCTCGGTGGCCCCCGACGGCATCACCGTCGCCGGACTGGTCGCCCGCGGCCGGTACCCGCACCAGGGACTGCTGCGCCAGTGGTCCGCCGAGGACGAGCGGATCGTCGACGAGTCGATGTCCGCCACCGGCGTACAGGCGCTCGCCGACCGACCGGTGGACGAACTGTCCGGCGGGCAGCGGCAGCGCGTGTGGATCGCCATGGCCCTGGCCCAGCAGACCCCCCTGCTGCTCCTCGACGAGCCGACCACCTACCTCGACATCCAGCACCAGATCGACGTCCTCGACCTGTGCGCCGAACTCCACGAGCAGCGCGGCCGCACCCTCGTCGCGGTCCTGCACGACCTCAACCAGGCCGCGCGCTACGCCACCCACCTGATCGCCATGCGCGACGGGCGGATCGAGGCGCAGGGCCCACCCGCGGAGATCCTCACCGCGGACCTCGTCGAGCGGGTCTTCGGCGTGCCGTGCCGGATCATCGACGACCCGGAGAGCGGGACCCCGCTGGTGATCCCCGCGGCCCGGCGGGCCGCCGACACGCCCGCGGGCGACCCCGCTACAGCAGCGACCGCAGCCGCAGCACGTCCCGCAGACTCGCCTGCACCTTGACGCGGCCGCTGCCCCAGGCCTTCGCGAAGTGCAGCCGGCCGCCGACCATCGCGAGCAGGTCGTCGCCGGTCATCGACAGCCGGATCTGGGCCTTGTCCTCGGGGGTGCCGGGCACCGCGACCACGTCCTGGATGCGGCCGTCGGCCAGCCGGCCGACGAACGTCGTGTCGAGATCGGTGATGCGGCAGCTCAGCGAGCGGTCGAGGGCCGCGGCGGCCCCGGCGTCGCCCTCGGCGCCCGAGAGGGTCGCCGAGAAGCGGTCGAGCGCGTCGCGGCACTCCTCGATGGTGGCCATCGTGCGGTCGTCCCTCGTCGTGGGTTGCGTCCGGATGACCGTACCGCAGGCACCGTCAACGGGACGCGGCGGCCGGAGGCGGTAGCGTCGGACGCACGTCGCACATATGCGGACGACGGCGAGGCGAGGAGTGAGAGCGATGCGGGACGCGCTGCGTACCTGTCTGCAGATCGCGGGCGGCCTGACCGAGGCCACCCGGCGCCGCACGGTCGACGCGGCCAGGGACCTGTTCGACCAGGCGGGGATCGACGTCGGAGGCCTCCAGCAGCGGCTCGGCTCGGCCGTGCCCGCCGAGGTGCAGACCCTCGCCGACGAGCTGATGGCCACCGGACGGGCCAACCGCGACCTGCTCGTGGGCCTCGTCCGCGAGGAGGTCGACAAGGCGGTCGGCCGCGTGGGGCGGATCGCCGACGAGGTCACCAAGGTCGGCGTGGTCCTGGAGTCCCTGGAACGGCGCATCCGCAACCTGGAGACGCCGAAGGCCGCGGAGCCCTCCCCGCCGCCGTCCGAACCGGCACCGTCCCCGACCGTCGAGCACGTCCGCGTGGACACGGACAAGCCCGCGCCCGGACGGCCCGCGGCGTCCGGAACGGCGAAGAAGGCCGCGCCCGCCGCCAAGAAGACCGCACCGGCGAAGAAGACCGCACCCGCGGCGAAGAAGACGGCGCCCGCCAAGAAGGCCGCGCCCGCGAAGAAGACGGCGGCCAAGAAGGCCGCACCGCCCGCGGCTTCCGCTGCCCCCGCGAGCACGACGGCGACCGGGACGGCCGCCTCGGGCGAGGCCGCCCCGGCGAAGAAGACCACCGCGAAGACCGCGGCGAAGAAGACCACCGCCAAGAAGGCCACCGCCAAGAAGGCGACCGCGGGTGCCACCACCGCGCGGAAGACCACCACGGCCAAGCAGACGACGGCGCAAGCCAAGAAGGCCGCGCCCGCGAAGAAGGCGGCCGCCACGAAGGTGACGCCGTCCGCGCAGTCCGCCGCGCCGGCGGCCGCGTCCACGGACGCCTCGGCGGCGGCTCCGACGACCGGGACGGCCGCATCGGGGGCCGCCTCGGGCCAGGCCGCCCCGGCCAGGAAGTCGACCGCGGGCACCACCGCGCGGAGGACCACCGCGGCCAGGAAGACGACGCCGCGGGCCAAGAAGGCCGCGCCGGCCAGGAAGTCCGCCGCGACGAAGACGGCCGCGCCCGCGAAGACGGCGAATCCCGCCACTTCGCGGACCCCGGCCACCACGACCGGTGCGGCCGCGAAGAAGTCCGCGCCCGCGAAGAAGCCGGCACCCGCCAAGCGCGCGGCGGCCGACGGCGGCACCGAGCAGGCCGGCACGCCACGAGGGGCCGGCGATGAGTGAGTCCACCCCGGTCTGGGCCCGGGACCTGGTGGCGGCGCAGGGCACACCGGACGCTCCGCCCCAGGAGGCTCCCGGCGGGGAGCGTCCGGAGGACGCGCCCGCGGCGACCGGCACAACGGCTGAGCCGCAGCCGCTGGGGGTCACCGTCGCCGCGACGGGGAATGCTGAGGTCGACGCCGCGGTTGAGCGGCTGGGGGACGCGGACGAGCTGCCGGTGCACGCGCACATCGAGGTGTACGAGGATGTGCACCAGGGGCTGCGCGACACACTCACCGCGCTGGACGAGAACAGGGGCTGAACCGTACGTGGCACGACGCCGACTCGACGCTGAGCTGGTGCGCCGGAACCTCGCGCGCTCACGGGAGCACGCGAGCCAGCTGATCGCCGCCGGCCGCGTCACCGTGGGCGGCGCCACCGCGACCAAGCCGGCCACACAGGTCGAGACGAGCGCGGCCGTCGTCGTCGCGCAGGACGGGAACGCACCCGACTACGTCTCGCGCGGCGGCCACAAACTGGCCGGCGCGCTCGCCGCGTTCCTGCCCAAGGGCCTGGCCGTGGAGGGCCGCAGGGCGCTGGACGCGGGCGCGTCCACCGGCGGCTTCACCGACGTCCTGCTGCGCAACGGCGCGGCGGAGGTCGTCGCCGTCGACGTCGGCTACGGGCAACTGGCCTGGTCGCTGCAGAGCGACGACCGGGTCGTCGTCAAGGACCGCACCAACGTGCGGGAGTTGACGCTGGAGGCGATCGACGGCCGGCCCGCCGACCTCGTGGTGGGCGACCTGTCGTTCATCCCGCTCGGCGTGGTGCTGCCCGCACTCGTCCGCTGCGCCGCGGCCGACGCGGACCTGGTGCTGATGGTCAAACCGCAGTTCGAGGTCGGCAAGGAGCGGCTGGGCAGCGGCGGCGTGGTCCGCAGCACACAACTGCGTGCCGAGAGCGTCCGCAAGGTCGCCGGGCAGGCCGCCGAGCTGGGCCTGGGGGTGCTCGGGGTCACGGCCAGCCCGCTGCCGGGCCCCTCGGGCAACGTGGAGTACTTTCTGTGGCTGCGCGCCGGCGCGCCCGCGCTGGATCCGGCCGAAGTCGACCGTGCAGTGGCGGAGGGGCCGCGTTGACCGAGAACCACGACCTGCAGGACCGGACCGTCTTCCTGCTCACCCACACCGGCCGTGACGCGGCCATCCGCAGCGCCGAGCGCGTCGTCGGCGGGCTGCTGCGCTGCGGCATCGGCGTGCGGGTGCTGGAGGACGAGGCGGCCGACCTGCCGCTGCCGAGCACCGTGGAGCTGATCGCCGAGATCGGGCCCGGCGCGGTGCAGGGCTGCGAGCTGATCATCGTGCTGGGCGGCGACGGGACGCTGCTGCGCGGCGCCGAGTTCGCCCGCGCGTCCGGCGTGCCGATGCTCGGCGTCAACCTCGGCCGGGTCGGCTTCCTCGCCGAGGCCGAGCGGGACGACCTGGACAAGGTCGTCGACCGTGTCGTCACCCGCGAGTACGAGGTCGAGGAGCGGATGACCCTCGACGTGCTGGTGCGCAACGACGGGCACATCGTCCACACCGACTGGGCGATGAACGAGGCGTCCGTGGAGAAGGCGTCCCGCGAGCGGCTGCTGGAGGTCGTCACCGAGGTCGACGGCCGCCCGGTGTCCGCGTTCGGCGGCGACGGAGTGGTGTGCGCGACCCCCACCGGCTCCACGGCCTACGCGTTCTCCGCCGGCGGGCCCGTGGTCTGGCCCGAGGTGGAGGCGCTGCTCATGGTGCCGATCAGCGCGCACGCGCTGTTCGCCAAGCCGCTCGTCACCTCGCCGCGGTCGGTGCTGGCCGTCGAGGTGCAGCCCCAGACCCCGCACGGCGTGCTGTGGTGCGACGGCCGCAGGACCGTCGAGCTGCCGGCCGGCGCGCGGGTCGAGGTGCGCCGCGGCGCGGTGCCCGTGCGGCTGGCCCGGCTGCACCACGCCTCGTTCACCGACCGTCTGGTGGCGAAGTTCGCCCTGCCCGTCTCCGGGTGGCGCGGCGCCCCGCACTGACGCCGTCCGGGCCCGCCGCGACCCCGCGGCGGAGGGCGCGCGGGCCCCCGCCGGGGCTTCGCACGGAAGCCCGCTGCCGGTGGCCGTCGCGCGGCGGGCGGCAAACCTCGTATGGTCGTATCCGTGTTGGAGGAAATGCGGATCAGGTCGCTGGGAGTCATCGAGGATGCCGTGGTGGAGCTGTCACCCGGCTTCACCGCGGTGACCGGCGAGACCGGCGCGGGCAAGACCATGGTCGTCACCAGTCTCGGCCTGCTGCTCGGCGGCCGCGCCGACGCGGCGCTGGTGCGGATCGGCGCCAAGCAGGCGCTCGTGGAGGGGCGGATCACCCTCGGAGCCGGCTCGCGCGCGTCCGTGCGCGCGGAGGAGGCGGGGGCCGAACTCGACGACGGCGCGCTGCTGATCAGCCGCACCGTCTCGGCGGAGGGCCGGTCCCGCGCGCACGTCGGCGGACGCACCGTGCCCGTCGGGCTGCTCGGCGAGCTCGCCGACGACCTGGTCGCCGTGCACGGCCAGACCGACCAGCAGGGACTGCTGCGCCCGGCGCGGCAGCGCGAGGCGCTCGACCGCTACGCCGGCGACGCGGTGGCCGTGCCGCTCGCCAAGTACGCCGGTGCCTACCGGCGGCTGCGCGAGGTCGCGGGCGAGCTGGCCGAGCTGACCACGCGGGCCCGCGAGCGCGCGCAGGAGGCCGACCTGCTGCGGTTCGGCCTGGAGGAGATCTCCGCCGCCGAACCGCAGCCCGGCGAGGACGCCGAACTCGCCGCCGAGGCGGAGCGCCTCGGCCACGCCGAGGCGCTGGCGTCCGCGGCGACCCTCGGCCACGCCGCGCTCGCCGGAAACCCCGAGGACCCCGAGGGCGTGGACGCCGGGACGCTGGTGGCCGGCGCGCAGCGCGCCCTCGACGCCGTCGCCGCGCACGACCCGGTGCTGTCGGCACTGGCCGGGCGCCTCGGCGAGGTCGGCATCCTGCTCGGCGACGTGGCCGGTGAGCTGGCCGGCTACGCCGACAACCTGGACGCCGACCCCCTGCGGCTGGGCGCCGTCGAGGAGCGCAGGGCGGTGCTGGCGCACCTGGTCCGGAAGTACGGCCAGGACATCGACGCGGTGCTCGAATGGGGCCGGGAGAGCGCGTCCCGCCTCGCCGAACTCGAGGGCGACGACGACCGGATCGGCGAGCTGACCGCGGAGCACGAGGCGCTGCGGGCCGAGCTGAGCGGGCTCGGCCAGGCGCTCAGCGACGCGCGCGCCGAGGCGGCGGACCGCTTCGCCGCCGCGGTCACCGCGGAGCTCGCCGAGCTAGCGATGCCGCACGCACGGGTCACCGTCGCGCTGCACCAGACGGAGGCGGCCGGACCCGAGGACGGCATCGAGGTCGGCGGCCGCGCCGTGGCGTACGGGCCGACGGGCGTGGACGAGGTCGAGCTGCAGCTCGCGCCGCACCCCGGGGCGCCGCCGCGGCCGATCGCCAAGGGCGCGTCCGGCGGTGAGCTGTCCCGCGTGATGCTCGCCGTCGAGGTGGTCTTCGCCGGGTCCGACCCGGTGCCGACGTATCTGTTCGACGAGGTCGACGCGGGTGTCGGCGGCAAGGCGGCGGTCGAGGTCGGCCGGCGGCTGGCGCGGCTGGCGCGGACCGCGCAGGTCGTGGTCGTCACCCACCTGCCGCAGGTGGCCGCGTTCGCCGACCGGCAGTTGCTGGTCGAGAAGACGAACGACGGGTCCGTGACGAGGAGCGGCGTCCGCGTGCTCGAGGGCGAGGACCGGGTGCGGGAGCTGTCGCGCATGCTGGCGGGCCTGGAGGACTCCGAGCTGGGGCGGGCGCACGCGGAGGAGTTGCTGGCCGCGGCCAAGGCGTCGCGCTGAGCGCGCGAACACCGGGGCGGGCGGGCCGGGGGCGGCCCGGGGCGGCCCGGTGAGCCTGTCGCGTGGCGCGGGTCCGTTGCCGGCTGGCCGCCGGCGAGGGTGCGCGGTCCGGCCGGCCGCCGGTGGGGCTTTCCCCCGCCTGGCGGCGCGGGGTGCTCCCACCCGCGCCACCCGTGACGGGTTCGTTGCCGGGTGAGGGTGGCCCCTGTGGGGGTGATGCGCCGTCGGCGGGTGGCTGGTGGGGCCAGATCGGGCGTGGCGAGGGCGGCGTCGACCGGGTCCTCGTGGGCTGGACGGGCGTAGGGGGTGGGGGAGGGGGAAGGAAGGGGGGATCGGTGTGGGGGTGGTGAGTGGAGAGGGGTCGGGATGACCGCGAGGGACGGACGGGTGTCGGTCGGGGCGGCTGCTGCGGCGGCGACCCGGGCGGCGTACCGGCAGTTGCGGCGGCGGCCGCCCGTGGAAGCGCACATGTGGCAGCGGACGAACTACGCCGGGCGCGGGGTCGAGTTGTACGGGGGGCTGGCCGTCGCGGCCGGTGCCGCGACGGCGCTGGTCACCGCACGCGGGCTGGGGCTGCGGGCACGCGCCGCGGCCGTCGGGGCGGCGCTGGTCGCGGGGGCCTGCGGCGCGTACGACGACCAGAAGGGCTCCCCGGACGAGCGCGGCCTCGCCGCGCACCTGGACGCGCTGCGTGACGGCCGGCTGACGTCCGGCGGCGTGAAGCTGCTCGGTATCGGCGCGGCCGGCCTGGCCGCCGGCGTGCTGCTGAAGGCCCGGCCGGTGGACCGGTTGCTGGCCGGCGTGGTGATAGCCGGCACCGCGCACGCGGTGAACCTGGTCGACGTCGCCCCGGGCCGCGCCGCGAAAGCGGTCATCGCCGTCGGCGCCCCCGGCCTGCTCCGTTCGGGAGCCGGCGGGGTGCTCGCCGCGGCGCCCGTCGGCGCCGCGGCCGCCGTCCTCGGCGACGATCTCAGCGAGCGGACGATGCTCGGCGACGCCGGCGCGCACGCGCTCGGTGCCGCGCTCGGCGCGGCCATCGTGGCGGCCAACGGGCGTGTCGGGCTGCTGCTGCACGCCGTCGCACTGGTCGCGGTGACCGGAGCGGGAGACAGGATCTCCACCGACCAGCGGTTGTGGAATGCACCCGGAGTACGGCACCTTGATGCCTGGGGCCGCGTCGCCCACCCGTATGGGTGATCCCCGCACGGGGTGAGCGGGTGTGACGGCCCCCGAACGCGCAAAGCCATGGCCTCGGCCTGGCATCCTGGGACAGGCCGCCTTGGCCGCGCCCGCCCCGCGCCGACCCCGCACCGAGTCAGGAGCCGTACCCGCGTGAGCAGCCCCGTCCACCCCGCCAAGGGTCAGCTGCACGCCGTGCACGTCCTGAGCACGGCGGCCGGCGCTCATGTCAGCTCGCTGGCCGGGGGATTGGTCGCGCGCGGCGTCGAGGTCACCGTGTGCGCGCCGGCCGCCGCCGAGTCGGACTACGCGTTCACCCGCCGCGGCGCGCGCTTCGTGCCCGTCGACCTCGGCCGCCGCACGGCGGCCGACGCGCCCGCGGTCGCCGCGCTGCGCGCGGTGTTCACCGAGGCCGGTGTGGTCCACGCGCACGGCATGCGGGCCGGGCTGCTGTCCGCCCTCGCCCTCGGCGGCCGCCGCACTCCGCTCGTCGTCACCTGGCACGGCGGCGACCCGCCCGCCGACGACGGCCCCGGCGCGATGGTGCTGCGCTGGCTCGAACGCCGCTGGGTCCGCGGCGCCTCCGTCGTCCTCGGCGTGTCCTCGGACCTGGTGGACCGGGCCCGCCGGTACGGCGCCCGCGACGTGCGCCTCGCGCCGCCCGCGGTGCCGCGCCCGCCGGCCCGCCCGCCGCGTCCACCCGTCGAGGGCGACCGGCACCGGCAGAAGACCCGCGCCGAATTCGGGGCCCTGGACCGGCCGTTGCTGCTCGCGGTCGGCCGCCTGGAACCGCAGAAGGGCTACGAGCTGCTGCTCGACGCGGCGACCCGCTGGGCCGGACTCGACCCGCGGCCGCTGATCGCGGTCGCCGGTGAGGGACCCCAACGGGCCCTGCTGGAACGGCGGATCGAGACGGAGCGGCTGCCGGTGCACCTGCTCGGCCGGCGCGACGACCTTCCCGAACTGCTGTCCGCCGCCGACCTGGTGCTGCTGCCGAGCCGCTGGGAGGGCCGTGCCCTCATCGCGCAGGAGGCGCTGCACGCCGGAGTGCCGCTGGTGGCCACCGCGGTCGGCGGCACCCCCGAACTCGTCGGCGAGGCGGCGGAACTGGTGCCGTACGGCGACGCCGTCGCGTTCGCCCGCGCCGTGACCGGGCTGCTCGCCGACCCCGAACGCCGCGCCGCGCTCGCGGTGGCCGGCCGCGCGCAGGCCGCGACGTGGCCGACCGAGGACGACACCGTGGCCCAGGTGCTCAGCGTCTACGACGAGTTGACACAGGGCCGGTAGCCGGAGGCCGGCGGGGGCTCAGACCCCCGCCGCCACCTGCGCGCCGCGCCGTCCGACAACGCTTACGGTCACGCCCGGAACGCGCCGGCCGCGGTCAGCCGCAGCGCGGTGTCGATCAGCGGCACGTGGCTGAACGCCTGCGGGAAGTTCCCGACCTGGCGCTGCCGCTTCGGGTCCCACTCCTCGGCGAGCAGGCCCAGGTCGTTGCGGAGCGCCAGCAGCTTCTCGAACAGCCGCCGCGCCTCCTCCACCCGGCCGATCATCGCCAGGTCGTCGGCGAGCCAGAACGAGCAGGCCAGGAACGCGCCCTCGTCACCGGGCAGCCCGTCGAGGTTCTGCTCGCCGCTGGCGTCGCTGCTGGAGGTGGGGTAGCGCAGCACGAAGCCGTCCTCGGTGGACAGCTCCCGCTGGATCGCCTCGATCGTGCCGATCACCCGCTTGTCGTCCGGCGGCAGGAAGCCCATCTGCGGGATCAGCAGCAGCGAGGCGTCCAGCTCCTTGGAGCCGTAGGACTGGGTGAACGTGTTGCGCTCCCGGTCGTAGCCCTTCTCGCACACGTCGTCGTGGATCTCGTCCCGCAGTTCCCTGAACCGCTCGAGCGGGCCGTCGACCTCGCCGGACTCGATGAGCTTCACCGTCCGGTCGACGGCCACCCACGCCATGACCTTGGAGTGCACGAAGTGGCGGCGTGGGCCGCGCACCTCCCAGATGCCCTCGTCCGGCTCGTTCCAGTGCTTCTCCAGGTACCGGATCAGCTTCAGCTGCAGGAGGCTCGCGTAGTCGTTGCGGGCCAGCCCCGTCATGTGGCCGAGGTGCAGGGCCTCGGTGACCTCGCCGTACACGTCCAGCTGCAGCTGATGGGCGGCGCCGTTGCCGATCCGCACCGGCGAGGAGTTCTCGTAGCCGGGCAGCCAGTGCAGCTCGTTCTCGCCGAGCTCGCGCTCACCGGCGATGCCGTACATGATCTGCAGGTTCTCCGGGTCGCCGGCGACCGCGCGCAGCAGCCACTCGCGCCAGGCGCGGGCCTCCTCGCGGTAGCCGGTGCGCAGCAGCGAGGACAGCGTGATCGCCGCGTCCCGCAGCCACGTGAAGCGGTAGTCCCAGTTGCGGACGCCCCCGATGTCCTCGGGCAGCGACGTCGTCGGAGCCGCCACGATGCCGCCGGTCGGCGCGTAGGTGAGGGCCTTGAGCGTGATCAGCGACCGGACCACCGCCTCACGGTACGGCCCGGTGTAGGTGCACTGGTCCACCCACTCGTTCCAGAACTCCAGGGTGTTCGCCAGCGCCACCTCGGGCTCGGGCAGCGAGGGCTGCGGCTTGTGCGACGCCTCCCAGCTGATGGTGAACGCCACCCGGTCGCCGGGACCCACGGTGAACTCGGAGTACGTCGTCAGGTCCTTGCCGTACGTGTCGGCGTCGGTGTCCAGCCACACGGAGTCCGGCCCGGCCACGGCCACCGTGCGGTCGCCGACCTTGTGCACCCACGGGGTGACCTGGCCGTAGGCGAACCGCATCCGCAGGCTGGAGGACATCGGCACCCGGCCGCTGACCCCCTCCACGATGCGCACCAGCTGGGGCGCGCCGTCGCGCGGCGGCATGAAGTCGGTCACACGGACCGTGCCGCGACCGGTGTCCCACTCGGACTCCAGCACCAGTGAGTCGCCGCGATAGCGGCGGCGGGTGGCGCGCGGCGGTTCCGTGCCCTCCCGGTGGGCCGGCCCGACCCGCCAGAAGCCATGTTCCTCGGTGCCCAGCAGACCGGCGAACACCGCCGGCGAGTCGAACCGGGGCAGGCACAGCCAGTCGACAGTGCCGTCGACGCAGACCAGGGCTGCGGTCTGCATGTCACCGATGAGTGCGTAGTCCTCGATACGCCCTGCCACGTGCAACTCCAGTCGAACACGGCGCCGCCCTCGCTGGGGACGGTCTTGCGGTCTGGGGAAATTCTCAGATCTGGATCTGTGAACGAGCTCTGCGATCCGGATGAGGGCGGGGTTGGTGCCGTGCCGGTCGGCTCGCGCAATGCGTCCGAGCAGAATACGTCGTCGGACCGAGCGTTGCGCGCCTCTCGGCGATCTTCGCTGGGCCTGTCGGGTGTACCCGCGGGCCCCTCCCGTGACAGGCCGCGGCCCGTTCGCCCTGCTCCGCCCGGTACCCCGCACACCTTCTCCGCGAGGTCCGCACTTCTCACACACGAGCCTCGCACACCGCTGCCGCGAACTCCATGATCAGCGAAAGTCGGGGGCGGGCACGAGGCGGCGCCTGCCGTGACCGGGCTCGGGCGCTGATACCCTGGTAGCCCGTGGACCGGTGGGCTGTACCACTGAACCGCCGCGGTCGGCGCCCCCAAGGGCCACCGACCCGACTCTCACCTCGCGACCACGGGAGCCCCCTCTTGGCAAGTGCGCCGAAATTCGCGCCGAAATCCTCGACGACCAAGCACATCTTCGTCACCGGCGGGGTGGCGTCCTCGCTCGGCAAGGGTTTGACCGCCTCCAGCCTCGGCGCCCTCCTGAAGGCGCGCGGCCTGCGGGTCACCATGCAGAAGCTGGACCCGTACCTCAACGTGGACCCGGGCACCATGAACCCGTTCCAGCACGGTGAGGTGTTCGTCACGGACGACGGCGCCGAGACCGACCTGGACATCGGCCACTACGAGCGCTTCCTGGACGTGAACCTCGCGGGCTCGGCCAACGTCACCACCGGCCAGATCTACTCCTCGGTGATCGCCAAGGAGCGGCGCGGCGAGTACCTGGGCGACACCGTGCAGGTCATCCCGCACATCACCAACGAGATCAAGTCCCGGATCCGGCGGATGGCCACCGACGACGTGGACGTGGTGATCACCGAGGTCGGCGGCACCGTCGGCGACATCGAGTCGCTGCCGTTCCTGGAGTCCGTCCGCCAGGTCCGGCACGAGGTCGGCCGCGACAACGTCTTCGTGGTGCACATCTCGCTGCTGCCGTACATCGGCCCGTCCGGCGAGCTGAAGACCAAGCCGACCCAGCACTCGGTCGCCGCGCTGCGCAACATCGGCATCCAGCCCGACGCGATCGTGCTGCGCGCCGACCGCGACGTGCCGACCGCGATCAAGCGCAAGATCTCCCTGATGTGCGACGTCGACGAGGACGCGGTCGTGGCCGCGATCGACGCGCCGTCGATCTACGACATCCCCAAGGTGCTGCACACCGAGGGCCTGGACGCGTACGTCGTCCGCCGCCTGGACCTGCCGTTCCGCGATGTGGACTGGACGCAGTGGGACGACCTGCTCAAGCGGGTCCACCAGCCCGCCCACGAGGTCACCGTGGCGCTCGTCGGCAAGTACATCGACCTGCCCGACGCCTACCTGTCGGTGACCGAGGCCCTGCGGGCCGGCGGCTTCGCCAACAACGCCAGGGTCACCATCAAGTGGGTCACCTCGGACGACTGCAAGACCCCTGCCGGCGCCGCGGCCCAGCTGTCCGGCGTCGACGCGGTCTGCGTGCCCGGCGGCTTCGGCGACCGCGGCGTCGAGGGCAAGGTCTCGGCCATCACCTTCGCCCGCGAGAACCGCATCCCGCTCCTCGGACTCTGCCTCGGCCTGCAGTGCATCGTCATCGAGGCGGCCCGCAACCTCGCCGGCATCGACGACGCGAACTCCACCGAGTTCGACCCGGCCACCGCCCACCCGGTCATCTCGACCATGGCCGAGCAGCTCGACATCGTCGGCGGCAAGGGCGACCTCGGCGGCACGATGCGGCTCGGCACCTACCCGGCGAAGCTCGCCGAGGGCTCCGTCGTCCGCGAGGCGTACAGCGACCAGCCGTACGTCGAGGAACGCCACCGGCACCGCTACGAGGTCAACAACGCGTACCGCGCGGAGCTGGAGAAGAAGGCCGGCATCGTGTTCTCCGGCACGTCGCCGGACAACAAGCTGGTCGAGTTCGTGGAGTACCCCCGCGAGGTGCACCCGTATCTGGTCGCCACCCAGGCGCACCCCGAGCTGAAGTCCCGGCCGACCCGCCCCCACCCGCTGTTCGCGGGCCTGGTCAAGGCGGCCGTGGCGATCAAGACCCAGGGCACGGAAGGCCGCGCATGATCCAGGACACTCCCCAGGAGTGGCAGGTCACGGCCACGTCCACGCCGTTCACCGGCAACAAGACCGGTGTGCGCACGGACGAGGTCGTGATGCCCGACGGCGGTACCGCCGTCCGCGACTACCAGGTGCACCCCGGCTCGGTGGCGGTGCTCGCCCTCGACGACGAGGGCCGCGTCCTGGTGCTCAAGCAGTACCGGCACCCGGTGCGGCACAAGCTGTGGGAGATCCCCGCCGGCCTGCTCGACATCCCCGGCGAGAACCCGCTGCACGCCGCGCAGCGCGAGCTGTACGAGGAGGCGCACGTCAAGGCCGAGGACTGGCGTGTGCTGATCGACCTCTACACCTCGCCCGGCGGCTCCGACGAGGCGGTCAGGGTGTTCCTGGCCCGCGGCGTCTCCGCGGCCGAGGGCGAGCGCTTCGAGGTCTCCGAGGAGGAGGCCGACATGGAGCACAGCCGGGTGCCGCTCGCCGAGCTGGTGCGCGGCGCGCTCGCCGGTGAGCTGCACAACACCTGCCTCGTGGCGGGGGCGCTCGCCCTGCAGAGCGCGCTGGCCGGCGACGGCCTCGACGCGCTGCGCCCGGCCGAGGCGCCCTGGCCGGCCCGGCCCTTCACGGCCTGAGCGGGCGCGGCCGCGGCGCGCCGGTCGACCCCGTCGACCGGCGCCGGACGCGGCCGCACCCGTGTGCGGGCCGCCCGCACGCGGATGATCCGATGGGGTGATCGTGGCCCCTGTCGGCCGCGTCAGTCCCCAGGGAGGCCCGGTCCCGGTGAACTAAGGTCGACGAGTGCCCTCGCGCGGGGCGCGCGCCGCGTCGACCTCAAGAGCCGGGAGCGTGCCCGTGACGGACCAGGCACTCGACCCGCCCCCGGCCCGCCCCGGCTCCTCCGCCCCGGCGGACCCCTCCGCGGAGCCCACCGCACCGAAGCCGCCCGAGCGCCGGCCGCGCAAACGGTCCGCGAAGCCGGGCGCGGCCGCGGAGCCCGCGGCGCCGAAGACGGTGGACTCCGCGCCCGGCACGTCGGCCGGGGCGGGCAGGTCGGCGAAGGCGAAGGCGAGCGCGTCCGCGGCCGCGGAGGGCGCTCGGCCCGAGGAGGGCGGCGAGAAGCCGGCCCGCGCCCGGGGAGCCGCGGGCCAGAAGCTCCGGAAGGCGGCGGCGGCCCCTCGGCGCGGCAAGCGCGCGAAGGCCGAGGCTGAGGCCGAGGTCGAGGTCGAGATCCAGGCCGCGGCCGAAACGGCACCCCCAGTTGACGTTCCGGTCCCCGTGGGCACCCCGGACGAGGCAAGATCGGCGAAGAGCGCCGACGGGGCAGCCGCGGCTCGCATGGCGGCGGGGAGGGAGACACACGTGACACCTGGGCCGGACCCCCGCAGCCAGGCCCCCGCGACGACGCCGGACCCGCTCTCTCCCGCGAACCGGCATGGCGACGAGGGCCGGAACGCGGCGGCGCCCGCAACCGCCCAGGCGGAGGGCCCGGCACAGGACGGGACGGCTTCCGCGGGCCCCCGGGCGTCAGCCCCCGGCGCCCACGCCGGCAGCGCGGACCGTACGCCGCCCCCGGCCGAGGACTCCTCCGCTCCCATCCGCGAGCCCGCCCCGGCCCCCGGCCGCACCGGCGCTCGCACACCGGGCACCGCCCCTCCCGGACCCGCGCCGAGCCCCCTCCCCGAGGCGACTGCTTCCAGCCGTCCTTCGCCCGCCGCGGCCTCCGGTGGCGCCGACGCTCGGGCGCAGGGCGCGGTCGGCTCCCGCCCGGGTTCGGCTTCCGCGGCCGGTGCTTCCGCCGCCAACACCGTGGCGGCCCCGAGTGCGTCCCAGGCGCAGGCCGCGGCGCCGTCCACCCGCACCGACGCGGGGGCGCAGGGCGCGGCCCCTGCCGCGCCCACGTCCGATACGGCGGCGCGCAGTGCTTCCCCTGCCGGTGATGCGGCGGACCGGGCCGCGGCGCCGGCCGCCGCCGCGGAGGTCCGTGCCGGAGGGCGGACGGTGCGGCGGGGGGACGTGCCCGCCGGGCCGGTGGGCGGGTTCGTCGGGCGCGAGCGGGAGCTGGAGGAGTTGCGCGGGGAGATCGGGCGGCCGGGGCTGCGCGTGGCCGGAGGGCGCGAGGCCGAGCGGGGGCGGGTGCTGCTCGTCGTGGGGCGTCCGGGGATCGGGCGGACCGCGGTGGCCGTGGAGCTGGCCCGGCAGGTGGCGGCCGGCTACCCCGGCGGGCGCCACTTCGTCCGGCTGACGGGCGACGGCGGCGAGCCGCTGCCCGCGGAGGAGGTCGCGGACGCCCTCGCACCGGCCGCGGGCAAGCCCGCGCTCGTCGTGCTGGACGACGTCGCCCGCGGCGACCAGCTCGCCGGGCTCCTGCCCCTCGCCCCGGGCAGCCTCGTCGTGGCGACGGCCGGCGGCCCGCTGACCGGAGTGCCCGACGTACGGCCCTGCACGCTCGGCGGGCTCGACACCCCGGCCGCCGTCGAGCTGGTGGCCCGCGCCGTCGGCGGCACGCGGGTGACCAACGACCCGCGCGGCGTCGAGACCCTGGTCCAGGAGCTCGGCGGCCACCCCACCGCGCTGCGCCTGGTCGCGGCCTGGCTCGCCGCGCAGCCGCGGCTGTCGCTGTCGGAGGCCGCGGCGCGGCTGAAAGCGGTGCCGGGACCCGGCGAGCTGACGCGCGCGTTCCGGCTCGTGTACGACGCGCTGCCCGCGAGCGCCGCGCTGCTGCTGCGGCTGCTGGTGCTCGCGCCGGCCGGCCGGATCGACGCGCAGGTGGCCTCCGCGCTGGCCGGGTGCTCCGTGCCGGCCGCCCAGAGCACGCTGGACGACTTCGTGGCGAGCGCGCTGCTGGAGGGCGGCGGCCCCCGCCCGTACCGGGTGCCGGGCTGCCTGGAGCCGCTGCTGCGCGCACTGCTCGAACAGCACGAGAAGCCCGACGACGTCCGCCTGGCGCGTGCCCGGATGCTGGAGCGGACCGTGCGCCTGCTGCGGTCGTGCGGTGCGACGCTCGCCGGCGAGGCCCCCGAGGACGGTCTGCCGCCCACGCTGCGCTTCGCCTCGCCCGCCGCTGCCGCCGACTGGCTGGCCGACCGCCGGCCCGCGCTGCTGGCCGCCGCGCGCGCCGCCGTCGCGGACGGCGAGCTGGACACGCTGGCCAGGCGGCTGATCGCCGCGCTGGTGCGGGCGCTGGTCAGCGTGCCGGAGGGCCCGCAGGCCATGGCCGCGGAACGTTACGCGCTGCACGGCCTGGTGCTGGGCGTGGCCGAGCGGCGCGGCCTGCACCGGGAGAAGGCCGCCGCGCTGATCAATCTCGCCGACCTGGACGCGGAGGCCGGCCGCGGAGACGGGGCGCTGGCGAAGTACCGGCAGGCGCTGGACGCGGCCCGCGCGGGCGACGACACTGACGCCGAGGGCCGGATCCTGGAGGCGCTGGGCGGCACGTACCTCGACCGGCAGGACCTGCCGCGCGCCTGCGACTGGTTCGGCCGCGCGCTGGCGCTGCGCCAGGCCCGCGGCGAGCTGGTCCACCAGGCCCGGCTGCACGCGAGGATCGGCTCGGTCCTCACGTACCAGGCCCAGTACGGGCTCGCCCTGCGCGAGTGGCGCGCGTCCGCCGGGACCTACCGGCGGCTGGGCGACCTTCCGTCCCAGGCCCGCGCGCTGACCGAGGCGGCCCGGGTCCAGGAGTACGCGGGACACCCGGAGGACGCCCTGCGGACCTGCCGGGACGCGCTGTACTGGGCCCGGCAGGCGGGGGAGCGGCGGCTCGAGGCGGCGGTGCTGCTGCGCCTCGCCGACGCCCTGGACCGGCTCGGCGACAGCAGTGGCGCCGGGCTGCAGCGCGCGGCCGCGCAGCGGCTTTTCAAGCCCGGCGAGTTCCCGGCCTTCTGAGCCGCCGCGCGGACCGGCGCACGGACCTTCGCGCGGACCAGCGCACAGGCCGCCGCGTGGACGACCGCACGGCCCGTTGGCGGACCACGGCACGGCCCGTCTGCGGACCGCTGCACGGCCCGCCGGTGGCGCCGGACCGGCCCGGTCGGCCTGCCGCACCGGCGGGGAACCGCCGCGAGCCTACGAAACTGCCAATGCTCTCCGGCAAACCAACCACTTTGTAAGGCTGGACAGCGGCTCTTCCTTCACTAGACTGGGCTCCGCCGCGTACAAGGCGGTCAGGTCCGACGTGTCGTGCCATCCCGCACCATGTCAGGACGCACTGGCGCGTTCCCGCGCAACCACACCCCGTTTCCCTGAGTGCAAGGACCGTGATCGACGTGAAGGTGGGCATCCCCCGCGAGGTCAAGAACAACGAGTTCCGCGTGGCCATCACCCCGGCCGGCGTGCACGAGCTCGTCCGCAACGGCCACCAGGTCGTCGTGGAGCAGGGCGCCGGGAACGGCTCGTCCATCCCGGACGAGGAGTACGTGGCCGCGGGCGCGCGCATCCTCCCCACCGCGGACGAGGTGTGGGGCGAGGCGGACCTGCTGCTGAAGGTCAAGGAGCCGATCGCCGAGGAGTACCACCGGCTGCGCAAGGACCAGACGCTCTTCACCTACCTGCACCTGGCCGCCTCGCGCGAGTGCACCGACGCGCTGCTGGAGTCCGGCACCACCGCGATCGCCTACGAGACGGTCGAGACCCCGAACCGCCAGCTGCCGCTGCTCGCCCCGATGTCCGAGGTGGCGGGCCGGCTCGCCCCGCAGGTCGGCGCGTACCACCTGATGCGTTCGGCCGGCGGCCGCGGCGTGCTGCCCGGCGGCGTCCCCGGCGTGCTGGCCGGCACCGCCGTCGTCATCGGCGCCGGCGTCTCCGGCTGGCACGCCGCCACCATCGCGCTCGGCCTCGGCTTCCACGTCACGCTGCTCGACAAGGACCTCAACAAGCTGCGCGAGGCCGACAAGGTGTTCGGCAACCGCGTCCAGACCATGGCGTCCAACACCTTCGCGCTGGAGCAGGCGGTGCTCGGCGCCGACCTGGTCATCGGCGCGGTGCTGATCCCCGGCGCCAAGGCCCCCAAGCTCGTCACCAACGAGATGGTCTCCCGGATGAAGCCCGGCGCGGTGCTGGTCGACATCGCCATCGACCAGGGCGGCTGCTTCGAGGACTCGCGGCCCACCACGCACGCCGAACCCACGTTCACCGTGCACGACTCGGTGTTCTACTGCGTCGCCAACATGCCCGGCGCGGTGCCCAACACCTCCACCTACGCGCTCACCAACGCCACGCTGCCGTACATCGTCGAGCTCGCCAACCGCGGCTGGCGGGACGCGCTGCGGCGCGACGCGGCTCTCGCGCTGGGCCTCAACACCCATGAGGGCCAGGTCGTTTACGGTCCGGTGGCCGAGGCGCACGGCCTCCCGGTGACCGATCTGCACACGCTGCTGGGCTGATCCCTCCGGGGCTTCCAACTCCAGCGACACGGCCGGGTCTTGGCGAACGAGACCCGGCCGTTCGTGTCGTTACGCCCTTGACAGAAGGGCGTTCGGTTACCGACACATCGTGCCGTGTCCGGCGGATTGTGTTGCTGCGGACCACCGACACGCCATAGAGTCGCGAAACGTCGGCTGTAGTCACGCTGACCTGTCTAGAAGTTTCCTGGTCACCAAGGAGGTAAGACGACTTGTGAATGAGTCGACATTTGCTCCCGGGGGTGGTCAGCCAGGAACGACCGTCGGTTCCGTCGCGGTCCGTACCTTCGAGTCCCGCCGGGCCGAAACGAGCACAGAAACGCAATCCCCGTACGCCATGGCGCCTTTCGACGACGACAACGACCTGCAAGACGGTCAGTTCTACGACCCCGACGCGGAGTACGAACCGGATCCGGAGTACGCCGCCACCCTCGCCCCCGACGCCGCACGCCAGCGACGCGAGCGGGTCGGCCCCACCGGCCGCCCGCTGCCGTACTTCCCGATCCCCAACCCCCTGACGGACCACGGACCGGCGAAGATCGTCGCGATGTGCAACCAGAAGGGCGGGGTCGGCAAGACCACCTCGACCATCAACCTGGGCGCGGCGCTGGCCGAGTACGGCCGCCGCGTGCTGCTCGTCGACTTCGACCCGCAGGGCGCGCTCTCGGTCGGCCTCGGCGTCAACCCGATGGAACTCGACATCACCGTCTACAACCTGCTGATGGAACGCGGGCTGGCGGCCGACGAGGTCCTGCTGAAGACGGCCGTGCCGGGCATGGACCTGCTGCCCAGCAACATCGACCTGTCGGCGGCCGAGGTCCAGCTAGTCAGCGAGGTGGCCCGCGAGTCGGCACTGCAGCGCGCCCTCAAGCCGCTGATGTCCGACTACGACTACATCGTGATCGACTGCCAGCCGTCCCTCGGCCTGCTCACGGTCAACGCGCTGACCGCCGCGCACTCGGTGATCGTGCCGCTGGAGTGCGAGTTCTTCGCGCTGCGCGGTGTCGCGCTGCTCACCGAGACCATCGAGAAGGTCCGCGAGCGGCTCAACCCCGAGCTCGAACTCGACGGCATCCTCGCCACGATGTACGACTCCCGCACCGTGCACAGCCGCGAGGTGCTGGCGCGCGTGGTCGAGGCGTTCGACGACCACGTGTTCCACACGGTCATCGGCCGCACCGTCCGGTTCCCCGAGACCACCGTCGCCGGGGAGCCGATCACCACCTACGCCTCCAACTCCGTCGGCGCCGCCGCCTATCGCCAGCTCGCCAGGGAGGTGCTCGCCCGGTGCCACGCCGAGTGAGTCTGCCGGGCGCCGACGAACTGTTCCGCACCACCGGGGGAGCCGCGCTCCAGGCACCGCAGCAGCGGCAGCACACCGGTGGCGAGGCGCAGTCCGGGGCGTCGCGCGACACCCGGCTGCGGCCCGTCCCGGACGAGTCCGAGGACCAGGGGCGGACGCCGGGCACGGCCGACGGCGGCGAGGCCGGCGACCATGAGCACCGCGGCCGCGACGCGGTACGGGAACCCGGACGCGAGACGGGGCGCGAACCCGTCCGCGACGCGGGCCAGGCGGGCGCGGTGCGCAGGTCGATGACGGGGGACCGCTCCGCGGTGCAGTCGGCCGCGGCCGGCACACCCACGGTGACCGCCACCGTCACCCCGCAGGTGCCGTCCGCGGCGCTCGCGCCCCCGAAGACGCCGGTGCCGCCCCCGGTCACCGCCACCCCTCAGCCGCAGCAGCCGGCCCGCCGTAAGGCGCCGCGCCAGAACCGGCGCCCCAGCGGCCGCGAACGGCACGACGAGAAGATCACGGTCTACGTCTCCGCCGAGGAGCTGATGGACCTCGAGCACGCCCGGCTCGTCCTGCGCGGCGAGCACGGCCTGGCCATCGACCGCGGCCGCATCGTCCGCGAGGCGGTCGCCGTCGTCCTCGCCGACCTGGAGTCGCGCGGCGACGCGAGCATCCTGGTGCGACGGCTGCGCGGCCGCTGAGCCTCGCGGACGCCGTGGGCGAGGTGCGCCGCGCGCGTGCCGTGCCGCCCGCGCCGTGGTGAGCGACCGCCGTCCCGGGCCGCCCGCCGGCCCCCACGGCAGCCTGTGCCGGGCTTCTGGCGGGGTTCACGCCGTGCGGGCAGGTTCCCCACCCCGGGGGTGCATAGAGACGGCCTGAGGCGCTTCAGGGGCGCGTACGGCAGCTCTCGCCGCGGTCTCCGTGCCCCAAGCCGCCCGGTGCCACCCGGCGACGCGATAGCCTGCCCTTTCCGTCTCCGCACCATGGACCCCGATGCCGACCACGCCCGACGACTCGCTCTCCTCCCGCCGCCGCCTCGGCCGCGGGGGCGCTGCCGCACCGTCGCAGCCGGCCGCCTCATGGGACGCCGCGGACGGTCCGCAGGACGGGGTACGGCCGGAGCCCGGCGCCGCGGTGGAGCCGGAGTTCGGCTCTGCGGACGGCGCGGTGGACGCGGAGTCCGAGCCCGAGGAGCTTGGCGCCGAGCCCGAGGAGCCGGACGCGGCGGGGGCGGAAGCCGAGCCGGAACCCGAGCCCGAGCGCGAACCCGAGCCCGAGCGCGAACCCGAGCCCGAGCGCGAACCCGACGCCGGGACTGGCACGGACACGGTCGTCGCGCCCCGGTCCGAGTCCGGGCCCGCCGCCGAGGCGGAGAGCGGGCGCGGCACGGGCGACGCCGAGGACGGCGGGAACCGCTTCACCGTCCGACTGGCCAACTTCGAGGGGCCGTTCGACCTCCTGCTGCAGCTGATCTCGAAGCACAAGCTGGACGTCACCGAGGTCGCCCTGTCCAAGGTCACCAACGAGTTCATGGCGCACATCCACGCGATGGGCCCCGACTGGGACCTCGACCAGACCACCGAGTTCCTGGTCGTGGCGGCGACCCTGCTCGACCTCAAGGCGGCCCGGCTGCTGCCCACCGCCGAGGTCGAGGACGAGGGGGACCTCGCGCTGCTGGAGGCGCGCGACCTGCTGTTCGCGCGGCTGCTGCAGTACCGGGCGTACAAGCAGATCGCCGGGATCTTCGCCGAGCGGCTGGAGATCGAGGCGCTGCGCTTCCCGCGGACCGTCGGCCTGGAGCCGCAGCACGCCGAGCTGCTGCCCGAGGTGGTGCTGAGCATCGGGCCCGAGCGGTTCGCGCAGCTCGCCGTGAAGGCGATGCAGCCGCGGCCGAAGCCGCAGGTCTACGTGGACCACATCCACGCGCCGCTGGTCAGCGTCCGCGAACAGGCCGAGCACGTCATCGCGATACTCCGCGAGCGGGGCGCGGCCAGTTTCGGCGACCTGACGGCGGACGCGGCCGACACGCTCACCGTCGTCGCCCGCTTCCTCGCGCTGCTGGAGCTGTACCGGGAGAAGGCCGTCGCCCTCGACCAGGAGGAGGCTCTCGGCGCGCTGCAGGTCCGCTGGACCGGTGGTGCGGAGGACGGCGAACAGCCGCTGGTGACCGACGAGTTCGACCAGGAGACCCCGGCAGCCCCCGACCGGCGGCGGTCCGCCGCCACGGCAGCGGCGCCCGGTGACCGCGCCGAGTCCACCGAGCCCGGCCCGGCGGCCGGAGAGGGAGAGTCCCCATGAACGAGCCGCCTGAGGCGCCGGAGGACGCGCGACCGGCCGCCCTGACCGTGCCCGCGCAGCCGACGGAGCCCGCGCAGCCCACCGTGCCCGCGCAGCCCACCGGGCAGCCCGAGCCCGCGCCGCCCGTCCAGGAGACGGTGATCCTGAGCGCCACCCCGCAGGCCGCCGAGCAGGAGGCGACCGTGCTCGCGGAAGTGACGGCGCTCGTGACGCTCGAAGCGACGGCCGACACGACGGAGCCGTCGGAGCCGTCCCGGGGGTCTGAGGGCTCCGAGCCGTCCGAGCCGTCCGAGCTGGAGCCCGGGCCGGCCGAGGGCGGCGCCGCCGCTCCCGCGGGCCTGCTGTCCGCGGCGACCTCCGAGCTGGACCTCAAGCCCGCGCTCGAAGCCGTCCTCATGGTCGTCGACGAGCCCGCGACCGAGGACCACCTCGCCAAGGTGCTGGACCGGCCGCGCCGGGCCGTCGCCAAGGCGCTGCGCGAGCTGTCCGACGACTACACCCGCGAGGGCCGCGGCTTCGACCTGCGGCTGGTGGCCGGCGGGTGGCGCTTCTACACCCGGCCCGAGTACGCGCCCGCCGTCGAGAAGTTCGTGCTGGACGGCCAGCAGGCCCGTCTCACCCAGGCCGCCCTGGAGACCCTCGCGGTCGTCGCGTACCGCCAGCCGGTGAGCAGGTCACGGGTCTCCGCGGTGCGCGGAGTGAACTGCGACGGCGTGATGCGCACCCTCCTCCAGCGCGGGCTCGTGGAGGAAGGTGGGACGGAACCCGAGACAGGTGCGATCCTGTACAGGACGACGAACTACTTCCTGGAACGTATGGGCCTGCGCAGCCTCGACGAGCTGCCCGAGCTCGCCCCGTTCCTCCCGGAGGCAGACGCGGTCGAAGCGGAGTCCCAGGAGGGCCTCCCGTCCTTCGATCCGGACGCGCCGGACGACACGCCGTCCGGTCCGATGACCACCTCGATGATGGAAACTTGATGCGAAGCAGCGACAGGAACAGCGGCGGCAACCGGAACCCCCGGAGCGGCGGCGGCAGCGGCGGAAGCGGCGGCGGTGCGAACCGGCGCGGCGGCGGTGCCGGGCGCGGGGGTGCCGGGTCCGGCCGCGGGGGCGCCGCGGGCGCCGGTGCGGACCGCCGGGGCGACGGCCGCGGCGACGACCCGCAGCGGCCGCGCAGGCCGCGCCCCGAGGAGCGTCGCTACGACGTCGGCTCCACGGGTCAGTCCGGGGCGAACAAGCCCGGCGGCATGCCGCGCACCAAGGAGTCCGGCAACCTGCCCGGCAACCGCGGGCGCAAGAGCGTGCCCGCCAGGCCGCGGGAGCTGGACGCGCAGATCGAGGAGCGCAACCGCGAGCGCCACAGCAAGCCGAAGCTCAACCTGCCCAAGACGTTCCCCGGCGCCGAGCAGGAGGGTGAGCGGCTGCAGAAGGTGCTGGCGCGCGCCGGCATGGGCTCGCGGCGGGCCTGCGAGGAGCTGATCGAGCAGCGCAGGGTCGAGGTGAACGGCACGATCGTCACCGAGCAGGGCCTGCGGGTCGACCCCGAGCACGACGAGGTCAAGGTCGACGGCCTGACCGTGGCCACCCAGTCGTACCTGTTCTTCGCGCTGAACAAGCCGGCCGGTGTCGTCTCCACCATGGAGGACCCGGACGGCCGCCAGTGCCTGGGCGACTACGTGACGAACCGCGAGACCCGGCTGTTCCACGTCGGGCGGCTCGACACGGAGACCGAGGGCCTGATCCTGCTCACCAACCACGGCGAGCTGGCACACCGCCTCACCCACCCCCGGTACGGCGTGAAGAAGACCTACCTGGCCGCGATCCAGGGCCCGCTGCCCCGCGACCTCGGCAAGCAGCTCAAGGACGGCATCCAGCTGGAGGACGGCTGGGCGCGCGCGGACCACTTCCGCATCGTCCAGAACACCGGCAAGAACTACCTCGTCGAGGTGACGCTGCACGAGGGCCGCAAGCACATCGTGCGCCGCATGCTCGCCGAGGCCGGCTTCCCCGTCGACCGCCTGGTCCGCACGAGCTTCGGCCCCATCCCGCTGGGCGACCAGAAGTCCGGCTGGCTCCGCCGCCTGACCAACACCGAGGTCGGCATGCTCATGCAGGAAGTCGACCTCTAGACCGCCCCCGGCGCCGGGCCCCCGCCCGGCGCCGAACCGGCGGCGGTCGCCCCGGCCCGAGCCCTCCGGGAAACCGTTCGCACGGGCCGCGTCCCGGCTGCCGATGCGGGCCACCGCCCAGGACGCGCTGCACGACCTTGCCGTACGGGCCCGGGTCGCTACTGGGGGGCGGGCGGGGGGAAGCGCAGCGGGGTCGGACGGGGGCGGCGCGGTGCGGCGGTCAGGCCGCGGACGCGGATGAGGAAGTCCTCGACGCGGGCGCGGTCGGGGGAGGCCGGCAGGGGCGTGGACGCGACGGCCGCGTCGGTCTCCTCGTGGAGCCTGCGCATCCAGCCGCGCACCTCGTCCCAAGTGCGCTCGCCGCGCTTCACCGCGAGGAGCGCGTCGCGGTGCTCGCCGACGTCGATCGACAGCCGGCCCGTGCGCAGCAGGTCGCGGCAGCTGATCAGCAGGCGCAGCAGGTGCATGGCGTGCTTCCAGCGCGGCCGCCCCTGGGCGCGGATGTCCGCCTCCAGCTTGTGCAGCTGCTGGTCCGCGTAGCCGCGGAACGTGGACTCGGCCTGCCGGGACAGGAACGCGTCCCGCAGGTCGAGGAGTTCGTCGCCGACCGGGTCGACGTGCTCCACCAGCGGCGAGTGCAGGCACTCCAGCAGGTTGGGGTTGGCGCGCAGCGCCAGCGCGCAGAACCGCTCGATCTCCCACGAGAACTGCTCGTCACGCGGCCCCGTCACGTGCGTCGGCGGCTTGTCGAAGCGCCAGTACAGCGGCGTCGGCGCCACGTACACCCCGCGGACGTCGGTGTCGCTGTCCTCCGTGGCCAGGCCGAAGGCGCGCGAGCCCATGACGCAGGAGTAGACCGTGTGGTCCCTGACCAGGGCCAGCCCCGGGTCCTGGGCGGACTCCGCGGTCTCCTCGGCCGAGTCGGATGCGCGCATGAGGGCGATTATGGTCATCCCTCCCTTCCGCCGCCGGGGTTTTCCCGTTTCACACGGTGATCAGAAGCACTCCGGGAGTGACCGTCGTCACGTGGGCACCGGTACGGCCGGTGCCGCGCGCGGCCGCGTCTCGACCCGCGGTCCGCGGGCCGCCGACGGCCCGCGGATGGCTAGCCTGGTATCCAGCACAGGCAGGCCCGCCAGCCCCGAGGAGCAGTGACGTGGACGTGGAGCGACCCGGCAAGGACAGCCTCCGGTGAGGACCGCACTCGTCATCGGAACGGGCCTGATGGGCACCTCCGCCGCGCTCGCGCTCAGCGCCCGCGGCGTCGACGTCCGCCTCGCGGACCACGACGAGAGCGCCGCGAGGACCGCGGCCGCCCTGGGCGCGGGCACCGCGGGCGTGCCGGACGAACCCGTCGACCTGGTGATCGTCGCCGTGCCGCCGGCCCACGTCGCCGCCAGCCTCGCCGACGCGATGCGGCGCGGCCTGGGCCGCGGGTACCTGGACGTCGCCAGCGTCAAGGGCGGCCCGCGCCGTGATCTGGAGGCCCTGGGCGTCGACCTCGGCCACTACATCGGCACGCACCCGATGGCCGGCCGGGAGCGCTCGGGCCCGCTCGCCGCCACGCCCGACCTGTTCGAGGGCCGCCCCTGGGTGCTCACCCCGACCCCGGCCACCGACACCGAGGTGCTCAACCTCGCGCTGGAACTCGTCGCGCTGTGCCGCGCGGTGCCCGTGGTGATGGACGCCGACGCGCACGACCGGGCCGTGGCCCTGGTCTCGCACACCCCGCAGCTGGTGTCCAGCATGGTCGCGGCCCGGCTGGAGCACGCCGAGGACAGCGCCGTGCGGCTGTGCGGGCAGGGCATCCTCGACGTGACGCGGATCGCGGGATCGGAACCCGCGATGTGGATGGACATCCTCGCCGCGAACCCCGGGCCGGTCGCCGACGTCCTCGCCGACCTGGCGACCGACCTCGCCGAGACAGTCTCGGCACTGCGCGGCCTGCAGTCCGCGGACGACGACAAGCGGCGCGGGGGCGCCGCCGGGATCGAGGACATCCTGCGCCGCGGCAACGCCGGCCGGGCCAAGGTCCCCGGCAAGCACGGTGCCGCCCCCAAGCCGTACGCGGTCGTGGCGGTGCTCATCGGCGACCAGCCCGGCGAGCTGGCCCGGCTCTTCGCCGACGCGGGCGCGGCCGGTGTCAACATCGAGGACGTGCGCATCGAGCACTCGACCGGGCAGCAGGCGGGCCTCGTCAACCTCATGGTCGAGCCGCGCAGCGACGCCACCCTGACCGCCGCGCTGCGCGAGCGCGGCTGGGCGCTGCGGCAGTAGCGGTCGGCGGCGCCCCGCCCGCCCGGGGGGCCCGGGCGGGCGGTCAGGACGGGCCGGAGGCGCGCCCCGGGGGCTCACGCGCGGGCCCCGGGCGCGCGCGGGGCGGCCGCGGACGGCTCCGGCGGCGTGGGGACCGCGCGGGGGCCGGTAACCTTGGGGGACGGCCATCGGTGTACCCGGGCCGCCCACCGATCCCCCCGTGTACGAGGAAGGTCCCTCCGCTGTGGTCAATACGGTCAACCCGGTGATCGTCGCCATCGACGGCCCCTCCGGCACGGGCAAGTCCAGCACGTCCCGTGCGGTCGCCGACAAGCTGGGCCTGCGCTACCTCGACACGGGCGCGATGTACCGGGCGATCACCTGGTGGATGCTCAGCAACGGCGTCGACGTGAACGACCCCGTCGCCGTCGCCGACCAGGCGGGCAAGCCGACCCTCGTGTCCGGCACCGACCCGACCGCCCCCACGATCACCGTGGACGGACTCGACGCAGCCGGGCCGATCCGCACCCAGGAGGTCACCGCCGCGGTCAGCGCCGTCAGCGCGGTGCCCGAGGTGCGCGCACGGCTGGTCGAGCTGCAGCGTGCCGCGGTGGCCACCGCCACCGACGGGATAGTCGTCGAGGGCCGCGACATCGGCACCACCGTGCTGCCCGCCGCCGGCGTCAAGATCTTCCTCACCGCCTCCGCCGAGGCGCGCGCCGCGCGCCGCAGCGGCGAGCTGAACGGCTCGGTGTCCGTCGCCGCCACCCAGGCCGCGCTGATCCAGCGCGACGCCGCCGACTCCAGCCGGGTCGCCTCCCCGCTGGCGAAGGCCGCCGACGCGATCGAGGTGGACACCACCGAACTCACCCTCACGCAGGTCATCGAGAACATCGTGGCGCTGGTCGAGGAGAAGCGGACCGGCTCGTGACGTCCCGCTCACCGCAGCCCCGGCCGGCCGGCCGGCAGCCCGGCCCGCAGGACGCCGCCGCCGGCCGGGCCGAGGGCGGCACGGCGCAGGACGGCCAGGCCCGGGACGGCCGTCCCGGAGACGGCCGGGCCGCGCTGCGGGTCCTGCGGGCCCAGCACGCCGACGCCGCCCCGGGGCCGCGCGGCGCGGCCGCCGGGCGCGCCCTGGCGATCGGCCTGATCAACGGGCTGTGGCGGACGCGGGTGCTGGGCGCCTGGCGGATGCCGGCCCACGGGCCGGTGATCCTGGCCGGCAACCACAGCCACAACGTGGACGGCCCGCTGCTGATGGGCACCGCCCCGCGGCCGGTGCACTTCCTGGTCAAGCAGCAGGCGTTCGTCGGGCCACTCGACCCGTTCCTGCGGTCGATCGGCCAGATCGCCGTGGACCGCGAGAACGCCGACCGGACGGCCATAACGGCCGCGCTGGGCGTCCTCGAACGCGGCGGCGTGCTCGGCATCTTCCCGGAGGGCACCCGCGCCGGCGGCGACTTCGCGGAGCTGCGGGCCGGCCTGGCGTACTTCGCGGTGCGTTCCGGCGCCCCGGTCGTGCCGGTCGCGGTGCTGGGCAGCGCCCGGCACGGGCGCGTCGTCAAGGCCCTGCCGCCGGTGCGGGCCAAGGTGGACATCGTCTTCGGCGACCCGTTCACCGCCGGCGACGGCAGCGGCCGCCGCACCCGCAGCGCACTGGACGCCGCCACCCGGCAGATCCAGGAGCGGCTGACCGCCCACCTGGCCGAGGCCCGGCGGGCCACCGGCCGCTGAACCACTCGCTGCCGCCGCACGGCGGCGGCAGCACCCACCTGTCGATCGACGGAGAGACCTCATGGACCAGCAGGACGAGCACGGCGACATCGGCGCGCTCGGCGACGCCGAATACGCCGAGTTCATGGAGCTCGCCGCCGAGGAGGGCTTCGACCTCGAGGAGGTGGCCGACGACCTCGCGGCCGCGGGCCACGGCCCGCTGCCGGTGCTCGCCGTCGTCGGGCGCCCGAACGTCGGCAAGTCGACTCTGGTGAACCGGATCATCGGCCGCCGCGAGGCGGTCGTCGAGGACCGCCCCGGCGTGACCCGCGACCGTGTGTCGTACGAGGCGAACTGGAACGGCCGGCGGTTCAAGATCGTCGACACCGGCGGCTGGGAGCAGGACGTGCTGGGCATCGACGCCTCCGTCGCCGCCCAGGCCGAGTTCGCGATCGAGGCCGCCGACGCCGTGGTGTTCGTCGTGGACGCCACGGTCGGCGCCACCGACACCGACGAGGCCGTGGTGAAGCTGCTGCGCCGCGCCGGCAAGCCCGTGGTGCTCGCCGCCAACAAGGTCGACGGCCCGTCCGGCGAGGCCGACGCCGCCACCCTGTGGAACCTCGGCCTCGGCGAGCCGTTCCCGGTGTCGTCGCTGCACGGCCGCGGCACCGGCGACCTGCTCGACGCGATCATGGAGGCGCTGCCCGAGGCCCCCGAGATGACGTTCGGCGGGACGGTCGGCGGCCCGCGCCGCATCGCCCTCATCGGACGGCCCAACGTCGGCAAGTCGTCGCTGCTGAACAAGGTGGCGAACGAGGACCGGGTGGTCGTCAACGAGCTGGCCGGCACCACCCGCGACCCGGTCGACGAGCTGATCGAACTCGGCGGCGTCACCTGGAAGTTCATCGACACCGCGGGTATCCGCCGCCGTGTCCACCTCGCCGAGGGCGCGGACTACTACGCGTCGCTGCGCACCGCCGCCGCCCTGGAGAAGGCGGAGGTCGCGGTGATCCTCATCGACGCCAGCGAGACGCTCGCCGAGCAGGACACCCGGATCATCTCGATGGCCGTCGAGGCCGGCCGGGCCGTCGTCGTCGCCTACAACAAGTGGGACATGCTCGACGAGGAGCGCCGCTACTACCTGGAGCGCGAGATCGAGCGCGAGCTCGTCCAGGTGCAGTGGGCGCCGCGGGTCAACGTCTCGGCGCGCACCGGCCGCCACATGGAGAAGCTGGTGCCGGCGATCGAGACGGCGCTGGCCGGCTGGGAGACCCGGGTGCCGACCGGGCGCCTGAACGCGTTCCTCGGCGAGCTGGTGGCGGCCCACCCGCACCCGATCCGCGGCGGCAAGCAGCCCCGCATCCTGTTCGGCACCCAGGCGGGCACCAGGCCGCCGCGGTTCGTGCTGTTCGCCTCGGGATTCCTGGAGGCGGGCTACCGCCGCTTCATCGAGCGGCGGCTGCGCGAGGAGTTCGGTTTCGAGGGCACCCCGATCCAGGTGTCGGTCCGGGTGCGCGAGAAGCGCGGCCGCAAGAAGTAGCCGCCGCGGCGGCTACGCCGGCCGGTCCCCGGTGTCGCCGCGGCCCGGTGGCAGGGCGGCCGGCGAGTGGTGCGTACCGCGGTGCCGGCCGCCCGGGCTCAGCGGCGGGTACTGCGCGTGCCACGCCGCGAAGCCGCGGAACTGCAGCTGCTCCTCGCCGCTGCGGTCGCCGGGCAGGGTGCGGAACAGCCGCCGGTACTCGGAGTACAGGGCGTCGTAGATCGGTGTGCCACTGCCTCCCGCCACATCCTGCGCCGTACGCATGGGCGGGATGTAGCGCTGGAACGGGGACCGGGGGGAGGCGTCAAAGGTGTGCACGCTATCGCCAACGACGGGACCAGCCCCGGGATGCGGGCCGCACGGCTGAATTGCCGATCTTTGACCTGGGCACTTTCGCGCCGGCACGCCGAGGGGCGCGCACGGAATCCCGTGCGCGCCCCTGGGTGCCGGAGGCGCCGGCCGCGGCCGCCCGGCGCCGGTGACGCTCCGGCACCGCCCCGGCCGACGGCCTGTCAGGTCCGCCGGGTTCAGGCCCGTCGGGTCCCTCAGGTCCCCGACAGCGGCATCGTCGCGGCCACCAGCTGGCCCCGCGCGCACGCCTTGGCGAGCGCGTCCCGCATCAGGTCCTCGCGCGGCTGCCGGCCGACCGACCCGGCCGGACCCGCGTAGACGTACACCTCGTTGCTCCGGTTGACCGCGGCCCGCCAGCCGTCGCTGACCTGGAGCGGCTGGTGCGCCTGCCACCAGGACGCCGCCGGGCCGCCGTTGGCGCCCGGCTGCAGCACCGCGTGCAGCTTGCCCATCGCCAGCAGCACCGACCAGCCGGGCAGCGCCGAGGGCGCCACCTCCAGGTCGAGCTGCGGCATGAAGCCCTGCTCGATCAGCAGCGGCAGGAAGTCGTCGCCGCCGCCGACCGCGCCCACCCGGGCGACCGGTCCCGTCGGCTCCACCACCAGGGCGGGCCGCAGCTGCTCCTCCACGATGATCAGCCCGCAGGTGATCCCCAGCACCGCCTGCCGGGGCGCCGGCGTGGGCCCCGGGCCCGCGGACACCGGGTCGGCGGCCGCCGGCGCGCTGCCCGCGGCCGCCACGTCGCCCGCTCCGGAGATGCTGCGGACCGCGCCCTGCAGCTGCTCCTCGGACACCGGCACGACCTGGGACGGGATGCACGCGGCGTGGGCGAACGCCAGGACCGCCGTCTCGTCGCCGACGAAGAGCACGGTGCTGGTCCGCTCCTGGCCGGTGTCTCCCGGCGTGCGGCACGAGGTGCAGTCGTACGTGCCGGGCGCGTTCTCACCCGTGAGGAGGCGCTGTGTCTCCTCGTCGCCGATCTCGGCTCGTACCTCGTCACTCACGTCGAGCATGGGCGCCACGGGAGTCTCCTTGGAAGTGCGGTGCTGCGGTCGCGATCGCGGTCCGGCGGGGCCGGGGGCCGGGCATGTCCCGGCGCACTGTGACAACGGACGGTCTGCACCCGGAGTCACGGTTTGCGGAGTTCCGGATTGCCGGACCGAGCGTGTCGCCCACCCGGGTGGGCCGCGCGGCGCGCGGGGACGTGTCGGCGGCGATTCGCGAGGGGGGTGTGCTTAGCGTGGCCCGATGATCGAACTGTCCAAATATCGTGAGATTCGTTCGTCACGGCGCAACGGCGCCACCGTGTCCGGCGTCCGCGCCGCCACCGCCCTGGCCGCGCTCGGCGCGACCGCGCTCTGGCCCCTCGTCACGCAGTCGGCGAGCGCCGCGCCTCCCCTACGCGGCCAAGCAGCGGCACCGCCCGCACGATCCGCCCAGGCCGGGCCGCTCCATGCGGGCCCGGCCGTCTCCGGAATCCAGCCGTCGGGCACCCTGGCCGGCGGCACGCCGCCCGGCCCGGCCCAGGCGGGCAGCCGGCCGTCCGGCAGGGGGGCCGGGACCCTCGGTGCGGGACCCCGGCTGACCGGCCCCGGACAGGGGAGCCTGGCGCCGTCCGGCACTCTGCCCGCGGCCGGCCCGGGCCCGCAGGGCGCCGAGACGGCGACGTCGGGCGCGCAGCAGGAGGGCAGGAAGTCCGGGAAGCCCCGAAGGTCCGGGAGGCCCGGGAGGAACGCCGGCCGGAAGCACGCGGGCAGGCAGTCCGGCCCCGGGGCCGGGAAGGCCACGGCGGCCGCCGCGGCCGCCCGGCACAAGGGCACCGCCCAGGCGGGCTCCCCGCAGGCTGCGGCCACCCCGGCCGCCCTGGCCCCCGGCTCCGTCTGGGACCACATCGCGCAGTGCGAGAGCAGCGGCGACTGGCACATCAACAGCGGCAACGGCTTCTACGGCGGGCTGCAGTTCTGGCAGCCCACGTGGCGGCGGTTCGGCGGCGGCAGGTACGCCCACAGGGCCGACCTCGCCAGCCGCGTCGAGCAGATCGCCATCGCCCAGTCCGTGCTGCGCGACCAGGGCTGGGGCGCCTGGCCGGTGTGCTCGCGCCGGCTGGGCCTGCACGGCCACCTCCCTCCCCGGCCCCGGCCGCCCGCGCCTGCCCAGCCCCCCGCCCAGACCCCGGCGCAGACTCCCGCCCCGGCCCCGGCCCCGACGCAGGGCCCCCGCCACACCGTGGCGCCCGGCGAGACCCTGTCCGGCATCGCGCGGGCCAACCATGTCGCGGGCGGCTGGTCGGGGCTGTACCAGGCCAACAAGGCGGCCGTCGGCGCCGACCCCGACCGGCTCGCCGTGGGCACCGTCCTCGCCCTGCCCTGACCACGCGCGGCACGGTCGTCGCCGGGCCGGAGGCGCCGGACCGCCTCCGTCCCGGCGCCTCCCCGGGCCTGCGCCTCCCCGTCCTGGCGAAGCCCGCTTTCCGCCCCGCGCCGGCGCCGGCTCCGGAGGGCGTTCCCGGGGCGGGCGCCCGCGCGGGGCCCGGTGTTGCTAGGGTCGGCCGGACATCCCGCCGGCCCTCAGTACGCCAGTCCACGGCCCGCGGGCCCACGGCCGGGGGGTTCGGGACATCGCATGCGTATCGCCTTCCTCATCAACAACGCCTACGGCCTCGGCGGCACGATCCGCACCACCTGCAACCTGGCCGCCCAGCTGGCCGAGGAGCACGAGGTCGAGGTCGTCTCGGTGATCCGGGACCGCGACGAGCCGTACTTCCGGTACGACCCGCGGGTGCGGCTGCGCGGCCTGGCCGACCTGCGGCCCGGCAGCGAGGGCAGCGTCCTGCGCGATCCGCGGCGCGAGCAGCCGTCCGCGATCTTCCCGCCGTCCGACCGGCGGCACGCGATGTACAGCGCGCTCACCGACGAGTTGATCGGCGCGTGCCTGGCCGACCTCGACGCCGACGTGGTGGTCGGCACGCGGCCCGGCCTCAACGTCCACCTGGCCCGCCAGGCGCCCCGGCGCCTCGTCCGCGTCGCCCAGGAACACCTCACCCTCGACACGCACTCCACCCGCCTGGTGCTGGCCCTGCGGCGCGCGTACCCGGCCCTGGACGCCGTCACCACGACCACGGAGGCCGACGCCGCGGTCTACCGCCGCAGGATGCCCGGGGTACGCGTCACCGCCGTGCCCAACAGCGTCCCGGCGTACGCGGGGCCGCCGTCGGACTGCTCGGCGCCGGTCGTGGTCGCGGCCGGCCGGCTCGCCGAGGCCAAGCGGTACGACGACCTGATCCGCGCCTTCGCGATCGTCCGCGCCGCCCGGCCCGACTGGAGCCTGCGGCTGTACGGCAGCGGCGAGAAGCGGGACAGCCTCGCCGCGCTCGTGACCGAGCTGGGCATAGGCGCGAACGTGACCCTGATGGGAGCCGCGACGCCCCTGGAACCGGAGTTCGCCAAGGCCTCGGTGCTCGCCGTCACCTCCACCACCGAGTCCTTCGGCATGACGATCGTGGAGGCCATGCGCGTGGGGCTGCCGGTGGTGGCCACCGACTGCCCGCTCGGCCCCCGCGAGATCGTCGAGGACGGCGTCAACGGGCTGCTGGTGCCGCCCCGCGACGTCGACGCCATCGCCGCCGCGCTGCTGTCCCTCGCCGCGGACGACGGGCGCCGCCAGGCGATGGGGCAGGCCGCGTACGCCTCCTCGGCCGCCTACGACCCGGCGCGGATCGCCGAGCGCCACCTCCGGCTCTTCCAGGAGCTGCTGGACGGCCGCTCCAGGCCCGCCCACCGGGCCCGCGCCGGCCTGCGGTCCGGGGCCGCCAGGACCCTCGGCGCGGCGCTGTCCGCGGCGGACACCGCGGGCGCGGCGGCCCGCAAGGCGCAGCGGGTCGCGGGCCGCGGCGCAAGCCCCCGGTGAGGCGGATATCACGGAGAACCTGTGCGGAAGTTGTGTACACGCCGGAATTGAGTACCCGCCGGTATTACCCGCGCACGACACGCCGAACGCCCTTACGGTGGGCCTATGGTGCCGCAAGCGAGCTTTCCCGGTGACAATCCGTCGGACGACCTGGACGCCTATCGGGGCATGCAACGGCAAGAAGCGGAACGTCGCGCAAGGGAGCGTGGCTGGACCACGGTCCGCAGTCTTCCGCCCGACGCCGTGGTGACGATGGAGTACGTCGTGGGCCGGATCAACTTCACCGTCGCCGACGATCACGTCCAACGCTGCTGGCTGGGCTGAGGGCTCCCCCCTCCGCCGCGCCCTCGCCTCCGAGGCGCTCGGACCCGCCGTCCACGGTCGGCTGTGCCCGGCCCGCCCGTCCCTCACGGGCCTCCGCGCGCGCTCTTCTTCGACGGCGGCGCGCCGTTCGGCTCAAGGGCTGCCGGGGTCCCCGGCAGCACAAGCGCGGCCCCGGACCGGGAGGGTCCGGAGCCGCGTGGAGCTCGGGAGCGGGGGCGTGCCGGGGTCAGCCGGCGATGCCCCGGCCGCGCACCTGCTGGTGCACCAGCGGTGGCGCCGGGCGGGCCGTGCGGTCGACCGGAGGGCGTCGGCTGCCGGCCGGGCTGAGCGGTGTGCGCTCGTTACGCCCCGTGGGCGGACGCCCGGGAGCGTGCGGCGCGGGCGTGGAAGCGGAAGGCGCGACCGGCCCGCGGGTGCCCGCGCCGACGGTCTCCCGGCTGGGTTCGCCGTCCTCCACGCGCGGAGTGGCGAGGGCGGGACCCACCACGGGCAGGCCCGCCGGAACGCGCCGGCGGTCCAGCAGCCGTCCGTAGGCGGCGCTGATCCAGTCCTCCATGCGGGCCATCGCCGGCTCGAACCAGGGCAGCGCGAGCAGGATCAGCAGTCCCGCGGCCCAGCCGAGCAGCACGTCGCTGACCCAGTGCGTGCCGAGGTAGACGGTGGTGGCGCCCACGCCGAGCGCCAGCAGCGCGCTTATCACCGAGCCGATCCGCTGGGCGCGCTGCGTACGCGCCAGGTAGGCCAGAACACCCCAGGTCACCACGGCGTTGGCGGTGTGACCCGAGGGAAATATATCGCCGCCGGCGAACATCTCCGAGGAGCCGACGGTCGTCGCGTAGTGCGGGCCGAGCCGGCCGAGGCCGTACTTCACGGCCCCCACGGTGATGTTGAGCAACAGCAGGGAGCTGCCGAGGACGAGCAGCGGGTGCAGCGTCCGGTGGCGCCACGAGCGCCAGCCGAGCCAGGCGAGGACCATCACGGCGGTCGGGCCGCGCTGTCCCAGAACCACGAAATAGTCCAGGAACGCGTGGATTTGCGGCCACTGCTTGTAGGGCCGCCAGAGCATGACCTGCCAGTCGAGCGTCACCAGTTTGGAGGTCGTCAGAACGCCGACGACGATCGCCACGTACACGGCCAGGGTGAGGCCGAACAGCCATACGCGCGTTCGGCTCATCCGCTGCGGGTCCCCGGCAGTCGGGTGCTCCTCCACGCGGTGGAGCCTCTCATCGGTACGCACTCAATCGACGTTACAGCGTGTGACGGCATGCATCGGCAGAATCGGCGGCTTTGTAATGACGATGTGATGTGGAGTGCGTCTCACCACCCCTTTGGAGTCGGCCGTTTGGCGGGAATACGAGCCACCCCTGGACTTTATGTTCGGGTGTCCATACTCACACCGCCGTCTTCTTATTTATCGCTTATTTCCCTGTGCTTTCTTCGCGGTTTCCCGCCCGGTTTCCCGGCGGACGGGGGCCCGAGGACCCCCCACGCGGCCCCGCCGCAGGTGAGCGGGGCCACGGTCGGGGGAAGGCGCCTCACGTACGCTGTCGGCTCACGCTGTCCGAGGGGGCCCGTGCGGGGTCCGTGGAGGGAGAGCCGATGAGGCGGCAGGTCAACCGGTGGACCATCCTGGTGGTCCTCTGCGTCAGCCTGCTGATCGTCGCGCTCGACGCGACCGTGCTGCACGTGGCGGTGCCCGCGCTCACCGAGGACCTGCGGCCCGGCGCCCAGGACCTGTTGTGGATCGTGGACGCGTACCCGCTGGTGGCCGCGTCGCTGCTGATCCTCTTCGGGACCCTCGGCGACCGGATCGGCCACCGCCGGGTCCTGCTCATGGGCTACGGCCTGTTCGGCGCGGCCTCCGCCCTGGCCGCGTTCGCCCCCGACCCGCAGATCCTGATCGGCGCGCGGGCGCTGCTCGGCTGCGGCGGCGCCATGATCATGCCCGCCACGCTGTCCATCCTCCGGGAGGTCTTCCCCGACCGGCGGGAGCGGGCGACGGCGATCGGGATCTGGAGCGCGGTGGCCGCCGTCGGCGCGGCGGTCGGGCCGGTGCTCGGCGGCTTCCTGGTGGAGCACTTCTGGTGGGGCTCGGTCTTCTTGGTCAACATCCCGCTGATGGCGGTGATGCTGCCGGTCGGCCGGATCCTGCTGCCCGAGTCCCGCGGCGGCGACGACGGCCCGTGGGACGTGCCCGGCGCGCTGGCCGCGGCGGTCGGCCTGTTCGGCTGCGTCCTCGGCGTCAAACGGCTCGGTGGCGGGGCGGGGCCGCTGGACGTCACCGTGTGCGTGCCGCTGCTGGCCGGCGCCGCGCTGCTGGTGTGGTTCGTCCGGCGCCAGCGCCGGCGCACCCATCCGCTGCTGGACATGCGGATGTTCGCCAACCCGGCCTTCTCCACCGCCGTCGCCTGCATCGTGGTGGCCATGCTGGCGCTGGTCGGGCTGGAGCTGATCGCCGTCCAGTACCTGCAGCTGGTGCTCGGCCTGAGTCCGTTCCAGACCGGGCTGCGCCTGCTGCCGCTGACCTTCGCGGCCATGGGCGCCGGGCTCGCCGGGTCCCGTCTGCTGCGCAGGTTCGGGCCGCGCCGCACGGTCGCCGCGGGCTTCGTGCTGACCGCGCTCGCGGTGCTGTCGCTGACGGCGATGGGGCAGCGCGACCGCCCCGGACTGCTCACCACCGCGTTCGTGCTGCTCGGGTTCGGTCTGGAGACCACCCTGTTCGGCGCCTACGAGTCGATGCTCAACGAGGCCCCGGCGCGCCGGGCCGGCAGCGCCGCCGCCATCGGCGAGACCTCGTACCAGCTCGGCGCGGGCTTCGGCATCGCCCTGCTCGGCAGCGTGATGAACGCCGCCTACGCGCCCAGCGCGGCCGGGCTCGGCAGCGCCGACCGGGCCGCGGCGGACCGCTCGCTCGGCGAGGCGTACACCGTCGCCGACCGCCTCGGCGGCGGACCGGGCGCCGCGCTCAAGCACGCCGCCCGCCACTCGTTCGTGTCCGGACTGCACCTCACGCTCGTGGTCAGCGCCGTGCTGCTGGCCGGCGGCGCGTGCGCGGCCCTGCGGCTGCCGCGGGTCATGGACTGCGGTCCGTGCGACGACGCGTCGGGGAAGCAAGGGTCCGGGTCCGCCACGAAGTCGTCGGGTGCAGGCCCGTCCGGCGCGGGCGTGTCCGACGCGCGTGCCTCCGGATCCGACGAGCTGCCGCGCCCGGCACGCCGGGAGGCCGCGGCCACGGCCCGCTCTGGACGCACGGGAGACTGAGCCGTAACGTCGGCGCCGACACCGTCGACTACCACCGCTAGTTTTCGCCCGGCTGCTCCTCGGCGGCCCGTCCGGCCGGCACCGCGCCGCCGGTCCCGCCGCGGGGCCGCCCGGGCCGGAGGCCGCCATGTCCGTACCCCGCACCGCCCGCGCGCCGTTCGACCCGCACGACCCGCTGGGGATCGACGACCTGCTCAGCCCCGAGGACCGCGCGGTCCGCGACACCGTGCGCGGCTGGGCGGCGGACCGGGTACTGCCGCACGTCGCCGACTGGTACGAGCGCGGCGAGTTGCCGTCCCTCAGGGAACTCGCCCGCGAGCTGGGCGCGATCGGCGCGCTGGGCATGCCGCTGACCGGCTACGGCTGCGCGGGCGCCAGCGCCGTCCAGTACGGCCTGGCCTGTCTGGAACTCGAGGCGGCCGACTCCGGGATCCGCTCGATGGTGTCCGTCCAGGGCTCGCTGGCGATGTACGCGATCCACCGCTACGGCTCGGAGGAGCAGCGGCAGGAGTGGCTGCCGCGGATGGCGGCCGGCGAGGTCATCGGCTGCTTCGGCCTCACCGAGCCCGACCACGGCTCCGACCCCGCGAGCATGCGCACCCGCGCCAAGCGCGACGGGTCCGACTGGGTGCTCGACGGCCGGAAGATGTGGATCACCAACGGCAGCGTCGCGGGCGTGGCCGTGGTGTGGGCGCAGACCGAGGACGGCGTCCGCGGCTTCGCCGTCCCCACCGACACCCCCGGCTTCTCCGCGCCGGAGATCCACCACAAGTGGAGCCTGCGCGCGTCCGTCACCAGCGAGCTGGTGCTCGACGGCGTCCGGTTGCCCGCCGACGCGGTGCTGCCCGGGGCCACCGGCCTCGGCGGACCGCTCAGCTGCCTCAACCACGCGCGCTACGGCATCGTGTGGGGCGCGATGGGCGCGGCCCGGTCCTGCTTCGAGGCGGCGTTGGACTACGCCACGGGCCGGGAGCAGTTCGGCCGCCCGATCGCCGGGTTCCAGCTCACCCAGGCCAAGTTCGCCGACATGGCGGTCGAACTCCACAAGGGCATCCTGCTCGCGCACCACCTGGGACTGCGGATGGACGCGGGCACGCTGCGGCCCGAACAGGTCAGCTTCGGGAAGCTCAACAACGTCCGCGAGGCGATCGAGATCTGCCGCACCGCCCGCACCATCCTGGGCGCCAACGGGATCTCGCTGGAGTACCCCGTGATGCGCCACGCGACCAACCTGGAGTCCGTGCTCACCTACGAGGGCACCGTCGAGATGCACCAGCTCGTCCTCGGCAAGGCCCTCACCGGCCTCGACGCGTTCCGCGGCTGAGCCACCCCGGGGGCGAAGACGACGAAGCCCAGCGCCTTTCCGCCCGGGGCCAGGGTGGTGGTCGCCGGGAAGCCCGGCCCTGCCGACGTGGTGTCGGCGATCGCCGAGTGGAAGCCCCGGCCCGGAAGGGGACTCTCAACGGAGGTTGCCGGTGAGCCTTCGGCCGGGCCGGAAGATGACCACCCGAGCTCTGCGCGCAGTTGCTCGAGCCGCTCGAGCCCCACGCCGGCATAGGAGTCGATCAGCGCGACGGCGTTGGTCTTGAAGCCGTCTCTGCGATGGAACTCCGCGCCATGCAGCCCGTGCGTCACCCCGGTGATGTCCTCACGAGGCAGTCGATAGGTGGCCAGCGGGTTCACGATGACCACCGTGTCTGGACGGAGTTCCAGGCGGGGCCGGAGAAGTCCCACGCCCACCAGCGTGGACAGTGCTGCGAGGGCTCCCGTCGCAATGGCGGCGTGCACGGCCAGGCCTTCGGTCGGCGCTAGGCACCAGGCCAGCCACGCCCAAGCGACTGCGAGCGCGACCAGCGTCCAGAACACGCCTACTGACATCAGCACCCGGGGGGTGCACTCGCCACACGCTGATCGGGTCCCCACCCTCGTCACTCACCGGCTCATTGTGACCGATGCCGTGGCAACCCAGACGCGGGGAGTCCCAGGCCGTCCGAGGGCCGTGCGGGGTGGGCCGAAGACGCCCAACGGCCACCGACAACAACCGCCCCCGCGCTGGTCAGCGCAGGGGCGGTGAGGAGGGGGGCAGGTGAACCGACGTCGGCATCAGTTCTGGTTGAAGAAGCCGTCGCCGCCGCGGCGGGCGTCGGCGTTCATGACGGAGTAGTCGGCCGGGGTCAGCAGGAACACCCGGGTCGCCACGCGCTCGATCGAGCCGCGCAGGCCGAAGGTGAGGCCCGCCGCGAAGTCGACGACCCGCTTGGCGTCGGCCGGCTCCATGCCCGTGAGGTTGACGATCACCGGAACGCCGTCGCGGAACAGCTCGCCGATGCCGCGCGCGTCCCGGAACCCGTCCGGGGTCACCGTGGCGATCCGGCGGCCCTGCTCCTCGGCCGACTCCGAGGCCACGCGCACCCGCGGGTCCGTGACCCACGTGTCCGCGCGCTCGGAGCCCTGGTCGTAGTCGGCGTACTCCTCGTCGTAGTAGCCCTCGCCGCCGTTGTCGTCGACGAGGCCCAGCCAGGCACTCGCCCGTCGAACCGAACCCATGGACGCCTCCTCTCTCACGCGGTCGTACCGTCCGCAGTCCTATCGTCATCCATAATGTGGGGGATGCGCCAAGCGGATAGCCGCCGTGCGAGCGACTTGTGACGGTACTGGCACACACGATAGTGGCGCACCGTCAGGCTGCCACAGGGGAAAGCGAGCTGACGGCCCGATGGGAACGCTCTCCACTTCCGGGTGATTTGCACAGCCGTACGGCCGTACGCGCCTACGACGCCCGAACGGCACGACGGCCACCCGCACTGCGCGGCGTCGCCGCCGTCCAGCACCCCGTGGGGGAACGAACACCAGGTCAGAAGGGTTCCCGCTGGGGGCTGTCGGCCCGGGGGCGTCGCTCACCGCGCGCAGCACGTCCTGCGTACCGCGTCGCGGCCGTCCACCGCAGGTGCCGTAGTCCGCGTCAGCCACCGCCTGGACGGATACGCCCGCCGGTGGGACCCGGGAGGGACGGGTCTACGTCCCGCGCGCCGTCACGGGGGCACTGATGGTGCGTCAGGATCCCGGCTCGCTCTGCGCCGGACGGGCGACGGCGCTGGGCCGCTAGCATGACCGGCGGTCATGTGGCCAGGAATGACTGTCGTATCAGTCGTACTGCCGTGGACGGGGAGGGGCGGTCCGGCGGCGGGCCCGGGCGGACCACGGCAGTGAAACGGGGGAGCGGAATGTTCGGGATCATCAGGCCCTGCCGGCACCGTATGTCGGAGGGCATGGCCGCCACGTGGCTGGCCCACCTGTGCGGGCTGTGCCTGGCGCTGCGCGACGGCCACGGCCAGTTCGCGCGTGTCGCGACCAACTACGACGGCCTGGTCATCTCGGTCCTGACGGAGGCTCAGTCCGCACCCGCCGCCGGCGCGCGCCGCAAGGCCGGGCCGTGCCCGCTGCGCGGCATGCGCACCGCGCCCGTCGCCATGGGCGAGGGCGCGCGGCTGGCGGCCACGGTGTCGCTGGTGCTGGCCTCCGCGAAGGTCCGCGACCATGTCGAGGACGCGGACGGTGCGTTCGGCCGCCGCCCGGTCGCCGCCGCTGCCCGGGGAGTCGCCCGCCGCTGGGACCGGGCCGGTGCGCAGGGCGGCGCCGGCCTCGGATTCGACACCGCCGTGCTGCTCGACGCGGTCGGTCGGCAGGGCGTGCTGGAGGCCGCGGCCGGTCCCGGCAGCTCGCTGCTCGCCGTCACCGAACCGACGGAGACCGCCACCGCGGCCGCGTTCGCCCACACCGCCGTGCTCGCCGGACGCCGCGGCAACCGCGCTCCGCTCGAAGAGGCGGGCCGGCTGTTCGGGCGGCTGGCCCATCTGCTCGACGCGGTCGAGGACTTCACCGAGGACACCCGCACCGGCGCCTGGAACCCGCTGGCCGCGACCGGCACCGGGGCGGCGGAGGCGCGGCGTCTGTGCGACGACGCCCTGCACGGCATACGCCTGGCGCTCAGGGACGTCGAGTTCGCGGACTCGGCGTCCGGCCGGCTCGCGCACATGTTGTTGGTGCACGAGCTGGAGCGCTCGGTGGACCGGGCGTTCGGCACCGGCGCGTGCGCGCACGGCCCCGCGGGCGGGCGCGGTGGCGACGGCGCGCACCAGGGGCACGCCGGACACGCCGGACATGGCGCACATGGCGGACACGGCGGGTATGGGGGACCCGTGGGGGACCGGGCGCAGGGCGCGTCCGGCCCGGAGGCGTCGAACCCGTACCAGGGCGACCCGTACACCGGGAGCCCTTATGCGCCGGGCGGCCCCGGCCGGAACCCCTACGCCCCCGGCGGGCCGGGCGCCTTCCCGCCGCCGCCCGAGCCGCCACGCCGGCGCGGGCTGCTGGCCGGGTGCCTGGTGTACACGGGGCTGTGCTGCACGTGCCAGCTGTGCTGCAGCGAGCACGACGACGCGTGGAGCGGGCAGCGGCGCGAGTCGTGGTGCAGCAAGTGCGGGGACTGCTGCGACTGCTGTGACGCCTGCGAGATCTGCGAGTGCTGCGAGTGTTGTGAGTGCTGCAACTGCACCTGAGCCGTTGCCAGGGTGGTGCCGGGCGTGCCGCGGGTGACCGGCGGCCGAATCGGTGACCGGATCGGTGACCGGATCGGTGGTCGCGGGTGACGGGCGCCGGTTCGGTGAGTGGTTCGGGGCCGCTCGGCGGCCGGGTGGAGTGCCAGGGGTTGGGAACGGGGCGCTGAGGGAGTGCGCCGCAGGGCGGTGGCGGGGTGAAGGCGGGGCGGGCGGCTCGCGCGGCGCGACGGCGCCGGGCGGCGAGCGGAGGTGGTCGGCCGCTCAGTGACTCAGCGGCGACAACACGAGGACGACCACACCCGACCGAAGTCGATGTGGCCGCGGGTCACCAGCCGGCAGCTGCGCATGCGGACAGTGCAGCAGCCGTGCCGTGCATCCGTCAACGGGCCGAGACGCGCTGTCCACTCCTCGGACGGTCTTTGACAGGCCGTGACGGCGGCGGCTTAGCCTCGGACCAAGGCCCGCTGGGCCCGGCCGCGTTGAGGGACGCGGCGGCTGTGTGAAGGCATCCCGCTCTTTCCGTCGGACACGGAGCCTTCGCATGCCCGCAGAACCGCAGCCCTCCGCTTCTCCGTCCTCGGCCGCTGCTCCGCCCGCAGCCGCCGTTCCGCCCGCGGCGGGCACGTCGTCGGTCCAGGTGACCGTGCAGCCCCGGCAGGTCCCGGCGCCTTCGCGCCGGCCCACCCGCACGCTGCACCTCGGGGCGGCCGTCGACCGGGCGGGGCCCCGCAGCGGGGACGCCTGCGTCGAGCTGGCGCTGCTCGCCGAGCGCGGCGCCCTGGACTTCGTGACCCTGGCCGGCGGACCGGCGAACGCGTCCGGCGCGCCGGCTCGCGTCGCGTCGGCCACCGACCGGATCGGCCTGCTGGCCACCGCGCCGGCGTGGCCGGCGCCCGCGGCCACCGCCTCGGAGGTCGCCGCGCTGGACCGGGCCAGTCGCGGGCGGGCCGGCTGGGCGGTGACCGCGCCCGGCGACGCCGCCACCGCGGCCGAGGCAGCCCTGCTGGCGTGGCAGGCCCTGCGGGACACCGGCTCTGGCGCGGCGGACTGCCGGCCGGTGCTGGCGCTCGACGCCACCGAGCCCGCCGATCGGGCCGCCGTCGCCCGGCTCGCGGACATCGCCTTCGTGCGGGCCGCCCGGCCGGAGCACGCCGCGACGGCGCGCGGCGAACTGCGGGCGCTGGCCGCTCGTGCCGGCCGGGATCCGGACCGGCTGGTCGTGCTCGCCGATCTCGCCGCCGACCTCGGCGGCGGGGAGCTGGGCCCCGAACCCGGCGTCGAGGCCGCACCGGTGGCCGACGGCACGCGGGGCCCGCTGTTCCGCGGCGGCCCGGTCGACCTGGCGGACCTCGTCGCGCACTGGCTGGGGGCGGGCGCGGTGGACGGCTTCCGCGTGCGGCCCGTGGAACCCGCCCGGGACCTGGAACGGTTCGTCAACGGGACCGTGGCGCTGCTCCAGCACCGCGGCCTGTTCCGCACCTTCCACCCCGGCGCGACCCTGCGCGAGCACCTCGGCCTGCACCGGCCGGCCCGCGCCACCTCCTGGCGGGGCTCCCCGAGTTCCCCGGACGCGTCCCCGGGCCGGGGCGACGACGCCCTCCGGGACACATATGGAAGGCTTGGATGATGAGCACATATGCACGTGATCAGGCGGTTTCCGCGTGGGAGCAGTGGCGGGAGCGCCGCGGGGCGGCGGTCTCGGCTCCCCACGGACCCCTGGCGCTGACGGGCACGCACTGGCTGGACGACGTGGCGGACGGCGCGATCCCCGGGCTCCCCGGCGTCTGGCGTCAGGAGGACGGCGCCGTCGTCCGCGACCTGGACGGCACCGCGACCGTCCTGCGGCCCGAGGGCGGCCCGCTGCTGCTGCCGGACGGGCGCAAGGTGCTGGCGATCAACCGCGAGGGGCTGCTCGCGGTGCGCGTCTGGGACCCCGAGTCCGCGGCCAGGACGGCGTTCGCCGGGATCGACGTGTTTCCCCGGGACGCGCGCTGGGCCGTGCCCGGCCGCTTCACGCCGTTCGAGGCGGCCCGCTCGGTGCGGGTGGCCAACGCCGACGGGCAGGAGCGCGGCCTCGGCCTGTCCGGTGAACTCGCCTTCACCGTGGACGGCGTGGCGCACACGCTCGCCGTCACCGTGGAGGACGACGGCCGGCTGTGGGCGGTCCTCGCCGACGCGACCAGTGGGAAGACCACCTTCCGGTTCCGCTTCCTGTACACCGAGGCGCCGGCCGCCGACGGGACGCTGACCGTGGACCTGAACCGGACCCAACTGCCGCCCTGCGCCTTCTCGGACGCCTTCATCTGCCCGTTCCCGCCGCCCGGCAACACCCTGCCGTACGCGCTCGAGGCAGGCGAGCGCGCGCTTCTCACCAGCTGAGACGCCGTCAACCCGGTGCGCCCTCGCGGCCTGAGAGCCGCGGGGGCGCAGCCGTGCGCCGGGGACCGGCCGGAAAAGCCCTCTTGTGTGTTGCCTGTGAGATCTGAATACTCCCAGGAGTACTTGTCAGGCTCATGGTGCGTTCGTTAATCGGTGTGGTTCTGACGGTACATCGACAAGTGCTGCCCTGTTCCGGGCGCACCACCCCGACGCGTACACCGACCGTCAACCCTCCACCCCCACAGGAGGAACGAGTGAAGTCACGTCGCATACCCCTGATCGCGGTGACCTCCGGCCTGCTCGCCGCGACCGCGTTCGCCCTGCCTTCCGCAACCGCCGCCCCCTCCGCCGCGGCGACCCCCGACGCCGCCGCATCCGTCGCCGCCCACCTGGGCACCGCCAGCACGGCGGGCAGCTACTACGACACCGCCGGCCGCACCACCGTCGTCAACGTCACCACCCGGTCGGCGGCCGACGCCGTCCGTGCCGCCGGGGCGACCCCGCGCCTGGTCGCGCACAGCACCGCGCAGCTCCTCAAGGCCGGCGACGCCGCCAGGGCCGCGGACATCACGGGCTCCGCCTGGGCGCTCGACCCGCGCTCCGACACCCTCCAGGTGAGTGTCGACAGCCAGGTCACCGCCTCGCAGCTCGACCAGCTGAAGAAGTCCACCGCGAGCTTCGGCACCGCGGTGCACATCACCCGCGTCCCCGGGACCTTCAGCAAGCTGCTCTCCGGCGGCGACCCCGTCCTCACCAGCAGCTGGCGCTGCTCCGTGGGCTTCAACGTCCGCAGCGGCAGCACCTACTACTTCCTGACGGCCGGCCACTGCACGCAGGGCTACCCGGACTACTACACCAGCGGCGGCAGCTACATCGGCCCGACGGTCGGCACCAGCTTCCCGGGCAACGACTACGGCATCGTCCGGTACGACACCTCCGTCGCCCACAGCGGGACCGTCGGCAGCCAGGACATCACGAGCGCCGCCAACGCGTTCGTCGGCGAGTCCGTCACGCGCCGCGGCTCCACCACCGGCGTCCACGGTGGCACCGTCACCGGCCTCAACGCCACCGTCAACTACGGCAACGGCGAGGTCGTCTCGGGCCTCATCCAGACCAACGTCTGCGCCGAGCCCGGCGACAGCGGCGGCTCGCTGTACGACGGCACCAAGGCCATCGGCCTGACCTCCGGCGGCAGCGGCAACTGCACCTCCGGCGGGACGACCTTCTTCCAACCGGTGACCGAGGCGCTCAGCGCCTACGGCGTCAGCGTGTACTGACGGCACCACCCACCCGCGGGCCCGGTGCCCCCACCGTCACAGGGTGCGGTGGGGGCACCGGCGGTGCGCCGCCCGGCCGTCCGCGCCCACGGCCGGAGTCCGTGGGGCTGCTTGCGGCCCGTTCCCGTCCGCGACGGCTGCCAGACTGACCGCATGCTGGAAACGTCGGCGCGGCTCCTGCGTCTGCTCTCCCTCCTCCAGTCGCGCCGCGACTGGTCCGGTCCCGAACTGGCCGAGCGGCTCGACGTCACCCCGCGCACCATCCGCCGGGACGTCGAACGGCTGCGCGCGCTCGGCTATCCCGTGCATGCCGCACCCGGTACTGCGGGTGGCTACCGCCTGGGTGCGGGCGCCGCCCTGCCGCCACTGCTCCTCGACGACGAGGAGGCGGTGGCCGTCGCGCTGTGCCTGAGGACGGGTGCCGGCGGCATCGTCGAGGGCATCCAGGAGACCTCGGTCCGGGCGCTGGCCAAGCTCGAACAGGTCCTGCCGTCCCGGCTGCGGCACCGCGTCCAGGCCATGCAGGCGGTCACCGTGGAACAGCGCACACCCGGCCCCGCCGTCGGCCAGGAGACGCTCACCGCCATCGGTGCCGCCTGCCGCGACCACGAGCGGCTGCGCTTCGACTACCTCGACCACTCCCGTGCCGTCAGCCGCCGCGAGGTCGAGCCGTATCGCCTGGTGCACCACAACCGCCGTTGGTACCTGCTCGCCTACGACGTCGCCCGCGCCGACTGGCGGACCTTCCGCGTGGACCGCATGGAGCCCAAGACCCCCACGGGCCCGCGCTTCACCCCGCGCCAACTCCCGGACGACGCCGCCTCCTACGTCGCCAAGGGCGTCACCTCCCGGGCCTACCGGTACGAGGCCCGCGTGGTGCTGCACGCCCCCGCGGACGCCGTCCGCCGGCTCGCCTGGTCCGGCTTCGGGACGATCACCGAACTCGGCGAGGACAGCTGCGAACTCGTCACCGGGTTCGAGTCGCTGGACGCGCTGGCCATGTTCCTCGGCATGCTCGGCGTGGACTTCGAGGTCAAGGAGCCCCCCGAACTCGCCGACCACGTGCGGGTGGTGGCCGCTCGTCTCACCCGCTCGGCCGACCGCGGCCACGGAAGCTGACCACAACGCGTCCCCGCGGCGGCCCGTACGGGGGAGAGCTCTGGCCCGGACCTGCTTCGCCCTCGCCCTGTGCCGCCGCCCGCACCTCGTCCCGGCTCAGCGCTCCACCGCGCCGCTGGTGCCGCCCTGGCTGCGGCCCCATCCGTAGGCGTGGTCGATCGGAAGCCGGATCACCAGCCTGCGGTCGGCGACCATCGCGGCGCGGTACTCGTCCCAGTCCGGGTGCTCTCCCCCGATCGCCCGGTAGACCTCGATCAGTTCCTCCACGGTGGCGTCGTGGGGATCGGCGGCCGTCGGAGTCAGTTCGGCCTCGGCCTCGGTGACCAGGTACGCCCCCATGTCCGGGGTGGTGACGTAGAAGGTCGCGCGCGGGTCCCGCCGGAGGTTGCGGGTCTTGGCGCGGTCCGCAGTCGCCGATATGCGGATCGTGCGGCTCGGTTCGTCATAGGTGAACGACACGTTGGACAGCTGCGGCCTGCCGTCCTTCTTCAGCGTGACGAGTACGCCGGTGTCGTTCTCGCGCAGAAGGTCGAACAGGGGGCTGGTGGCGGGCGGCTGGCTCATGACGGCTCCGGTGGGGTGGGTCCTGCGGTGGTCGGTTCGCTGCGGCCGGTGGAGTGTGCGGTCGGTCGCCTGCGGTCGTTCCTGCTCTCATCCTCGTGTGTCCTCGCTCACACACGCCAACGAGGGGCTTCGCACGGTTGTTCCACCCCGGCGGCCGTGCGCGGCAAGATCACCCGTTCGGCGGATCGGCGGCCTGCGGGCCGTCCTCGCGCAGCGGGAAGACCATCGCCGTCACGCCGATCGCCGTCGTGCCGGGGGTATGCGGAGGCCGGGCGGCCCCGTGCAGATCGTCGAGCAGCACGGCAAGCCGGCCGCGGAAGTCCTCCCACGCGTCGGGGGACACCCACAACTCCGCGTCCGCGGTGACCCCTTCGGCATCGTGGGCGCGGCGTCCGGCCCGTTCCCTCAGGGTGTGCGCCAGCGCCTCGGCGAGCAGCGGCGCGGCCGCCTCCCCGCGCTGGTCGGACAGCGGAGTGCCGTGCACCGCGCGGTAGCGGCGCTCGCGGCCGCCCCGGTTGGCCCGCACCTCCGCGAGTTCGACGACGCCGGCCTCGTCCAGGCGGCGCAGGTGCTGGCTGGCCAGTGCGTGCGAGATCCCCAGTTCCCGGGCGAGTTCGGCGGCCGACAGCGGCGCGGTCCACACCAGGGACACCATGCGCAGCCGCACCGGGTGGGCCAGCGCGCGCAGCAGGGGATCGGTCGCCGTCATGTCCCCATTACACCGCGCCTCCCGCCGGTGGGGCGGGCGGATGGGGGAGGCGCAGGCGTGCGGGGGATTGCCCGTCACAACTCCCCAGCAATACATTGGGAGTTGTGACGGTGCGGAGGGTCCTGGCGGACCGGGTGGCGGCGACGTACTTGGGCGGAGTGCTGGTCTCCGGGTTCGGGGACTCGGCGATGATGCTGGTCGCGGGCGTGTGGGTGAAGACCCTGACCGGGTCCAGCAGCCTGGCCGCGGTCGTGACGATCTGCCTCTGGGTGCCGGTGCTGGCCGGCCCCGTCCTCGGCGCCCTCGCCGACCGGGTCCGGCGCAGACCACTGCTGATCTGGGTGAACGTGGTGCTCGCCGCCCTGCTCCCGGTGCTGCTCGCGGTGCGCGCGGGGCGGGACGTCTGGCTGCTGTTCGCGGTCCTCGCCGTGATCGGCACGGCGACGGTGCTGTCCGACGCGGCCGAGGCGGGACTCGTGGTCGCGGCGGTGCCGCCGGCCCTGCGCGGTGACTTCAACGGCTTGCGGATGACGGTCAACGAGGCGATGAAGCTGGTCGCCCCGCTCGCCGGCGCAGGCCTGTTCGTCCGGTTCGGCGGCGGAGCGGTCGCCGTCCTGGACGCGGTCACGTTCGTCCTGGCGGCCCTGGCCTTCGCCTCGCTCCGGGTCCGCGAACGGCCGCCAGCCCTACCGGAGTCCGGCTGGCGGGAGCAGAGCGCCCAAGGGATCAGGTATCTGAGGTGCGATCCACTGCTCGGGCGGCTGGTCGCCGCGGGTGCCACGGCGATGCTGTTGTCGGGGATCAGCAGCGCGGCGATCTATCAGATGAACGACGTCGGGCTCCATCGGCCGCCCGCCTTCGTCGGGGTGCTGTACGCGGTGCAGGGCTGCGGTTCGATCGTGGCCGGAGTCGTCGCCGGTGCGTGCATGCGGCGGCTGGGGGAGCGGGCGTTCGCCGCGATCGGGCTGGTGCTGTTCACCTCCGGTGCGGCGGCGCGGGCGGTCGCGGAGCTGCCCGTGGTCCTGGCCGGGACCCTGGCGATCGGCGTCGGGCTGCCCTGGGTGATCGTGGCGGTCTTCACCGCGGTGCAGCAGCGGACGCCGCAGGAGATGGTCGGCCGGGTGTCGGCCGCGGCGGGCACGGTCGTCTTCGCGCCGAACGCGGCGGCCGCGGGGCTGGGCGCCGGGCTGGTGGCGGTCGCCGACTACCGGCTGCAGTTGGTGGGTGTCGGCGTGGCCGGGCCGCTCGCGGCGTGGTTGTTGCTTCGGCGCCGCGGCGCGGACGCGTCTGCCGGCGCGGACGCCTGCCTTGGCGGTGGCGGTGGCGGGGGCGGTGCGGGGGACGGCCGTGACCGCGGCCACGCGGGTGGGGGTTCGGACGGGGACGGCCATGCGAGTGGGGGTTCGGGTGCGGCTTCCGCCGCGGGGGACGGGAGCGCCGAGGCGGTCACCTGAGGGGTGGCTTGCGGGTGCGGTGGTTCGGGGTGCCGCCGTGGGGCGGTGGCGGGGTGCGGGTGCCGTGTGGGTCGGGCGCGGGGAATCCCGTGTCCCCGAAGGTGCGGGTTGTCCGTCGGGCGGTCCGGGGTGCCCGCCCGCGTGGCGCGCGGGTCCGGCGGGCTGCTGGTCCGCGGGCTGCTGGGGGCGCGGGTTGTCCGTCGGGGGGCGTGCGGTTCCGCGCGCCCTGGAAGCGCGGGTTGCCCGTCGGGAGGTGTGGGGCTTCGGGGTGCTGAGGGTGGGGCTTGTGCGTCGGGAGGAAGAGGGGGCGCCTGTTGCCTGCGTGCTGGGGGAGCGTGAGGTTCGTGCAGGTGGGAGGCGGCGTGGGATCGCACGGGTGTTCGAAATCTGGTTTATGGTGGGGGTGAGGGAGGGGCATGGTTGTACCGGGTGAGCGCGGCTGGAGGCACGGATGGGCGGTGGCGGCTTCACCCATCTGAACGTCGTGTCCGGGTTCTCCCTGCGATACGGGGCCGGGCATGCGGCGCACCTGGCGGAGCGGGCGGCGGAGCGCGGGCTGGACGCGCTGGCGCTCACCGACCGGGACACGGTCGCCGGTGTGGTGCGCTTCGCCAAGGCGTGCGAGACGGCGGGTGTGCGGCCGCTCTTCGGGGCCGGACTCGCCGTCCCCGGCTACGAGGACAGCCCTCAGCAGGCGACTGCCCGGCGGCGGACGCCGGCGCGCGGCGGCGCCTTCGTGGACGAGAGTGCGCCGCGTGCCGTCTTCCTCGCCAGGAACGGGCAGGGGTGGGCCGCCCTGTGCCGGATGGTGTCGGCGGCGCACCGTGCGACGCCGGGCTACGGCCCCGCGCGGCCGGCGGGCGGGCCGATTCCCCGGCTGGACTGGGACGACCTGACCGACCGCGGTCTGTACGTGCTGCTCGGGCCGGACTCCGAGGTCGGCCGCGCCCTGGCCGCGGGGCGGCCGGACCGGGCGGCCCGGCTGATCGGGCCCTGGCGGGAGATCTACGGCGGAGCGCTGCGGCTGGAGGTCGTCTGCCACAACCGGCAGGGGACCGGATCCGGGTCGCTGCGGCTGGCCGCCAGGACCCTCGGCTTCGCCGCGGAGCAGGGTGTGACCGCGGTGCTCAGCAACGCGGTGCGCTACCCCGACCCCGATCAGAGCGAGGTCGCCGACATCCTCGACGCCGCCCGGCGGCTGGTGCCCATCGACACCCGCAGGCCCGACCGGCTGGACAGCGGCGAGCGCTGGCTCAAGGGCTCCGCCGACATGGCCAGGCTCGCCGACCGGATCGCCGAAGCCGCGGGCCAGGGACGGGCCGGCGCGCTGCAGTTGCTGCGCGCGACCGAGGAGACCGCCGCGGACTGCAGGGTGGACCCCCGGGAGGACCTGGGCATCGGGCGCCCGCACTTCCCCGAGTCCGCACTCCTGGACGACAGCGCCCGTACCGCCGACCGCATCCTGCACTCGCGCTGCACGGCCGGCATGATCCGCAAGGGCTACGACCGGAGGCCGTACTACTGGAGACGGCTGGAGGGGGAGCTCGACGTCATCCGGCAACTGCGCTTCGCGCCGTACTTCCTCACCGTCGGCCAGGTCGTCGACGACGTGAAGAACACCATGCGCGTCCGGGTCGCCGCGCGTGGCTCCGGCGCCGGTTCGCTGGTCAACCACCTGCTGGGGATCGCGTCCGCGGACCCCGTCGAGCACGGCCTGCTCATGGAGCGCTTCCTGTCCGTCCGCCGCAAGGAACTGCCCGACATCGACATCGACGTGGAGTCCGCCCGCCGGATCGACGTCTACCAGGCGATCTTCAACCGGTTCGGGGCGGAGCGGGTCGCCACCGTGGCGATGCCGGAGACCTACCGGGTGCGCCACGCGGTACGGGACGTGGGTGCCGCGCTCGGCATGGAGCCGGCGGTCGTCGACCGGCTCGCCAAGTCGTTCCCGCACATCCGCGCCAAGGACGCGCGTGCCGCGCTGGCCGAACTGCCCGAGCTGCGGGCCGTGTCGGGCGAGGACCACGGGCGGCTGTGGGAACTGGTCGAGGCGCTGGACGGCCTGCCGCGGGGCATCGCCATGCACCCGTGCGGGGTCCTGCTGTCCGACGCGACGCTGCTGGACCGCACCCCGGTGATGCCCACCAGCGGCGAGGGCTTCCCCATGTCGCAGTTCGACAAGGAGGACGTGGAGGACCTCAAGCTGCTCAAACTCGACGTCCTGGGCGTGCGGATGCAGTCCGCGATGGCCTACGCGGTCAAGGAGGTCGAGCGCGCCACCGGCGAGCACATCGACCTGGACGACCCGGAGCAGGTGCCGCAGGGCGACTCCGCCACGTACGAACTGATCCAGTCGGCCGAGACGCTCGGCTGCTTCCAGATCGAGTCCCCCGGGCAGCGCGACCTCGTGGGCCGGTTGCAGCCCGCCACCTTCCACGACCTGGTGGTCGACATCTCGCTCTTCCGGCCGGGGCCGGTCGCCGCCGACATGGTGCGGCCGTTCATCGAGGCCCGGCACGGCCGCGCCCCGGTGCGGTACCCGCACAAGAACCTGGAGAAGGCACTGCGCGAGACCTACGGGGTGGTGGTCTTCCACGAACAGGTGATCAGGATCTTCCACGAGATGACCGGATGCGATCTGGCCGCGGCGGACGAGCAGCGCCGCGCGTTGTCGGACCCCGAGCGGCAGGGCCAGGTGATGGCCCGGTTCGGTGTCGCCGCGCGGGCCCGCGGATACTCCGCCGAGGAGATCCGCCGCACGTCGGAGATCCTGAGCGCCTTCGGCAGCTACGGCTTCTGCAAGGCGCACGCCGTCGCCTTCGCGGTGCCCACCTACCAGTCGGCCTGGCTCAAGGCCCACCGCCCGGCCGCCTTTTACGCCGGGGTGCTCACCCACGACCCCGGCATGTACCCCAAGCGGCTGCTGCTCGCCGACGCGCGGCGGCGCGGGGTGCCGGTGCTGCCGCTGGACGTGAACCGGTCCGAGAAGGACTACCGGATCGAACTGGCTTCGGGTAAATGGGGGTTGCGGCTGGGCCTCGCGGACGTGCACGGCATCAGCGAGGCCGAGACGGAGCGGCTGGTGGCGGGCCGGCCCTACTCCTCGCTGCCGGACCTGTGGCAGCGGGCCCGCCCGGGCCGTCCGGTCGCCGAACGGCTTGCCCAGGTCGGCGCGTTGGACTGCTTCGGCGACAACCGGCGCGACCTGCTGCTGCAGATCGCCGAGCTGCACCGGCAGGGGCGGACCAAGGGCGCCGGCGCCGGCCAGCTTCCGATCGGCGGAAGCGAGGGGCCGGCCGCGCCCGCCGGGCTGCCCGACATGGACGACGGCGAACGCCTGGGCGCCGAGCTGGGCGTCCTCGGCATGGACGCCTCCCGCCATCTGATGCACGATCACCACTCCTTCCTGGCCGAGCTGGGGGTCGTTCCCGCGAAGTCGCTGCGGGGGATACGGCATGGGCAGACGGTGCTGGTCGCCGGGGCCAAGGGCGCCACCCAGACCCCGCCGATCCGCTCCGGCCGGCGCGTCATCTTCACCACTCTCGACGACGGCACCGGCCTGGTGGACTGCGCCTTCTTCGAGGACAGCCACGAGGCGTGCGCCCACACCGTCTTCCACTCCTTCCTGCTGCTGGTACGGGGCGTGGTCCAGCGGCGCGGGCCGCAGAGCCTGAGCGTGGTGGGCGCCGCCGCCTGGAACCTCGCCGAGCTCGTCGAACTCCGCCGCACCGGAGGCCTGGAGGCCGTCGCCGAGCGGCTCGCCGAGACTCCCGGGGGCGAGGACGGGGACGGCGGGCCGCTCCACCCCGCGGACAACCGCCGGATCCACCTGTCCACCGGGTACGAGATGCACCCCTGGGCCGACCTGCGGCCCGCGGGCAACGGCGCGGCCACCGGTCGCAAGCTGTGGCACTCCAGCCCCGGAAGCGCGGGATGACGGGACGGGTGCGGCGCCGCCGCTTGTCATCCAACTGACAAGCGGCCCACGATTTTTTACTCGCGCGTAACTAGTCAGCCGCTTTCTACTCGTGCGTAACTTGTCGGGAGCCCAGTACGCGTGATCCGGATCACAGGGCGCGAGTGCGCCGTGGCCGCGGCCCAGTGCGGCCGCGTGCCGTCGACTTCCCGACCTGCGAGGAGATCACATGAGGCTGCCCTGGAGACGGCTCCTTGCCGCCTTCTCCCTGGCGACCGCGATGGCGGTCGTCCCCACTGCCGCCGCGTCGGCCGACTCCGCACCGTCCAGCGGCTGGAACGACTTCTCCTGCCGCCCCTCGGCCCAACACCCCCGTCCTGTCGTGCTCGTGCACGGCACCTTCGCGAGCGGCACCGACAACTGGCTCGTCTTCGCCCCCTACCTGGAGGCACGCGGATACTGCGTCTTCTCCTTCGACTACGGCATGCTGCCGGGGGAGTCCCTCGTCGGCGGGCTCGGCCCGATCGCCGATTCCGCCCGGCAGTTGTCGGACTTCACCGATCGGGTGCTCGCCGCCACCCACGCCGCCAAGGTCGACATCGTCGGCCACTCGCAGGGCGGCATGATGCCCCGCTACTACCTGAAGTTCCTGGGCGGCGCGGCCAAGGTGAACGCCCTGGTCGGCCTGGCCCCGGACAACCACGGGACGACGCTGGACGGACTGACCGCACTGCTCCCGTACTTCCCCGGAGCCAGTGACTTCTTCCGGTCCACGCTGCCGGGCCTGGCCGACCAGATCGCCGGGTCGCCGTTCCAGCAGCAGCTGAACGCGGGCGGGGACACGGTGCCCGGGGTGCACTACACGGTGATCTCGACGGTCTACGACGAGGTCGTCACCCCGTACACCAGCCAGGCGCTGTCCGGGCCCGACGTGCACAACGTGCTGCTGCAGAACCTGTGTCCCGTCGACGTGTCCGAGCACGTGACCATCGGGCTGACCGACCGCATCGCCTTCCACGAGGCGGCGAACGCCCTGGATCCCGCGCACGCCACGCCGACCACCTGCCTGTCGGCGTTCAGCTAGCCCACGGCGGGGCTATCCGCGAACCGTCGGCGAGCGTGGCGTGCAGGCCGATGCTCGTGGTGACCCACATCGCGGCCGGCTCCTCCGTGGGATTGGCCACCGCCACGGAGGAGCCCGCCGGTGCGATCGCCGCGTCCCCGGCGTGCAGCAGGCGCGTCTCGTCGTCGAGGGACAACTCCACCGCCCCGGACAGGACGAGGAAGACCTCCTCGCGCGAGATCCGGTGGACCGGCCCCGACGAGCCGGCCCGCACGTCCGTCCGCCAGGCGCACAACTCCGTGCTGCCGAGCGGGGAAGCGGCGTACGACGTGAAGCGCGCGCCGTGCATCTCGTGGACGACCGCCTCGTCCGCGGTGGTGAAAGGCATGACAGACCCCCAGTGAACGAAATATGCGCAAGTAACTTGCTCAAGCTTCTTGCCTATATATTCAAGCAGCTTGCGCACTGTGTCAAGCTGTCCCTGTGAAGCGATCCGACGCCATGTCCCTCACGGCGAGCCTGCTCACCGCGGCCACCGTCCTCGTCGACGACATCCACAGCGGCGTGGCGGCCCGGGGGTACACCGACATCCGGCCCACGCACGGCTTCGTCTTCTCCCGGCTGTCGGAGGCCGGCGCGACGGTCACCGAGGTCGCCGAGCACCTCGGCGTCACCCGCCAGGCGGCCAGCCAGATCGTCGACGAGCTGGTCGCCAAGGGCTACGTCGAGCGGCGGCCGCACCCGTCGGACGCCCGTGCCCGGCTCGTCGTCCTCACCGAACGCGGCGTCCGCTGCACGTGGGCCGCGGAGGACGCGGCCGTCGACGCGCTGGAGAGCTGGGAGGACATCCTCGGCGAACAGCGCCTGCTGGCCATGCGCGACGAGCTCGTGCGCCTGGCCCCCAACGGCCCTCTGCGACCGGCGTGGTGACGGACCCGTAACCGGCCGTTCGGCGGCCGCACCCCGCCCGCGCCCCGTTGTCAGTGGCGGCTGGCAGGCTTCGATCATGAGCACCGACAGCGGTAAGGCCATCGGCACGGGCAGCGGCACGGGCAGCGGCACGGACGCCTCCACAGCCGCCGAAGCGGCCACCGTCGACCCGGCCGGCCGGAAGGCCGAGGACAGCCGCCGCTTCTGGGACGAGGCGGCGGAGCGCTTCGACGACGAGCCGGACCACGGCCTGCGCGACCCGGGCGTCCGTGACGCGTGGGCGGCGCGACTCCGGTCGTGGCTGCCCGCCGCGCCCTCCGACGTGCTGGACCTCGGCTGCGGGACCGGCAGCCTGGCCCTGCTGGCCGCCGGGCAGGGGCACCGCGTGACCGCCGTCGACCGCTCGGAACGGATGGCCGAGCGGGCGCGGGCGAAACTCGCCGGCACCGGCACGCGGGTGTTCGTCGCGGACGCCGCGCTGCCTCCCGTCGCCCCGGGCACCTACGACGTGGTGCTGGTCCGGCACCTGCTGTGGGCACTGCCGGAACCGGAGAAGGTGCTGCGGCGCTGGGCCGCCCTGCTCAGGCCCGGCGGCCGCTTGGTCCTGGTCGAAGGGCGCTGGGGCGCGGTCAGCCCGGTGGGCATCCCGGCCGACACCCTCGCCGCTCTGGCCGCTCCGCTCGGCGGCGTGACGCGCATCGAACAGCTCGGCCACGCGGCCGCGTTGTGGGGGCGCGCGGTGGACGACGAGCGGTACGCGGCCGTCGTCAGCCCCGCCGCGCCGCCGCGCCACACCGAGATCGTCGACGTCCACCTCGTCCTGCGGCGCGGCGGCGAGGTGCTGCTCGCCCGCCGGGCCGGCACCGGCTACGCCGACGGTCTGCTGCACGCGCCGTCGGGGCACCTGGAGGAGGGTGAGGACGTCAGGGCCGGGATGATCCGCGAGGCGGCCGAGGAGATCGGCGTGCACCTGGCTCCCGAGGACCTGCGCGCGGTCCTGGTGATGCAGCACCGGGCGCCCAGCGGACACGCCAGGATCGGCTGGTTCTTCGAGGCCGAGCTGCCCGCCGGTGCGGCCGAGCCGGTCAACCGCGAACCCCACAAGTGCTCGGGTATCGGGTGGTATCCGCTGGACGACCTGCCGCGGGACATGGTCGCGTACTGCCGGGCGGGCCTCGAGGCGTACCGGACGGGTCGGCGCTTCGTGCTGCATCTGCACGAGCCGGACGACCCGATCGCCCATGACCCGGCGGGGCCCGACCGGGTCATGCCGCTGTAGCCCGCCGCTGTGCCAGGATCCGGACATGAGCCTGAAGATCACCATCGACCCTGACGCGGCCACCGCGCCGTACGAGCAACTGCGCGGGCAGATCGCGGAGGAGGCGCGTGCCGGCCGCCTCCCGGTGCACTACAAGCTGCCCACCGTGCGGGGCCTGGCCGAGCAACTCGGGCTCGCCGCCAACACGGTGGCCAAGGCGTACCGGGCGCTGGAGGAGGACGGGGTGATCGAGACGCGCGGGCGGCACGGGACCTACATCGCCGCCGGGGACGCCCGCGCGCGCGAGGTGGCCGCGGCCGCCGGCGCCTACGTGGAGCGGGCCCACCGCCTGGGCCTGGACCGCGACGGTGCCAGGGAGGCGATCGAGGAGGCGCTGCGCGCCGCCTACGGCGACGGGGGCTGACCGGCCGGGCGCCCGGCCACCCGGGACGCCCCCGGGGCAGCCGGGGCGACCGGCACCGTCACAGGTACAGCCCGTCCGAGGGCTGCGCGGGGACCTGCGCGGCGGTCGGCGTGCCGCGCCGCAGCGCGTACAGCTCCGCCAGCGTGGCGCCGTCACGGCCGACGCCGTCGTTCGAGCCGAGCCAGGAGACGGCCTCGGTGCGGGTCAGTGGCCCGACCTCGATCCGGGCCAGGCAGCGGCCCGGCCGGACCACCGCCGGGTGCAGGCGCTCGAGGTCCTCGTTGGTGGTGATGCCGACGAGCACGTTGCGCCCCTGGCCGAGCAGGCCGTCCGTGAGGTTGAGCAGACGGGACAGGGCCTGGCCGGTCTCGTGCTTGGCCTGCCCGCGGATCAGCTCGTCGCAGTCCTCCAGGAGCAGCAGCCGCCAGCGGCCGCCGGCCGCGTCGTCCTCTCCTATGGCGATGTCCATCAGATAGCCGACGTCGTTGAACAGGCGCTCCGGGTCGAGGACGCAGTCGACCTGGCACCAGTCGCGCCACGAGCGGGCCAGGGTGCGCAGCGCCGAGGTCTTGCCGGTGCCCGGCGGGCCGTGGAGCAGCAGCAGCCGGCCGGCGATGTCGTCGGGCGTCACCTTCATGAGGCCGTCCATCGCGTCGGCGACGGGCGCGGTGTAGTTCCCCCGCAGCTCCTCCCAGGTGGCGGCGGAGATCTGACGGGTCGTGCGGTACGGGCCACGGCGCGGCGAGACGTACCAGAAGCCCATGGTGACGGTCTCCGGCTGCGGTTCCGGATCGTCCTCGGCATCGGCGACCGCGGAGTGCAGCACGCTCTCGGCGAGCTCGTCGGAGACCGCGGCGACCGTGACGTCCGCGCCGCGGCTCCAGCGCGAGACCAGGACGGTCCAGCCGTCGCCCTCGGCGAGGGTGGCGCTGCGGTCCTTGTCGCGTGCCTGGCGCAGCACCACGGCGTCCGGCGGCAGCAGTGTCAGACCGGACTTGACCCGGTCCAGGGACGCGCCGCGCGCGAACGGCTGCTCGCCGGTGGTGAACCGGCCCAGGAACAGGGCGTCGACGACGTCCGCCGGGGAGTCGCTGTCGTCGAGACGCAGGTGTATCGGCAGCGTGCGCCAGGGATCCACCGGCTCACCGGCCGGTGCGGTGGGTGGCGCGTCGTGCTTGGCCGGCCTGCTCTGCCGGCTGCCGGAGGTGGGCGGCACCTGCCTCCTCGGGTTCTGGGGTGTGGCGGGCATGGGCCCCATGATCCGGCACGGGGTGACGATTCGCCCAGCCCTTTTCCGCATCGGCCGCGTCACCGGCGCGTCGGGCGAATCCACCGTATGGGCGGATTTGGTGCATATGCGTGCGGACAGGCACACGGCATCACCCATCGGGCACCCGGAGGACCGCCATGCCAGCCCCCCGCTTCTCGCCGAACCCGCCGTCCGCGACGCGGCGTTCACCACGCCCGCCCGTGCGGTCCGTACGGCCGGCGCCATGGGCCCCGACCGTCCCGCCGGCGCCGCGTCCGCGGTTCGCGCCGTCCGTCCTGTTCGCGCTGGTCCTGTCGTCCGTGCTCGCCCTGGCGGGAACCGGCACCGCGCACGCGGCCGGAGCGCGGTACGTGGCGCTCGGCGACTCCTACTCCAGCGGCCTCGGCGCCGGTGGCTACGACGCCGCGTCCGGGGACTGCAAGCGCAGCGGCAAGGCGTACCCGGCACTCTGGGCCGCCGCGCACGCACCCGCGTCGTTCGCGTTCACCGCCTGCGCGGGGGCCGTCACGCGCGACGTCACGGCCAGGCAGCTCGGCCCGCTGACCGCCGCCACGAGCCTGGTCAGCATCAGCGTCGGCGGCGACGACGCCGGATTCGCCGACGTCATGACGACATGTGTCTTCTTCTCCGAAGCGACATGCCTGAACCGGGTCGCCAAAGCCAGGAGCTTTGTCGACTCCAGCCTGCCCGGCCTGCTCGACACGACGTACGCGGCCATCCACGCCAAGGGCCCGCACGCCCGGGTGGTGGTGCTGGGCTATCCGCACCTCTACCAGGTGCCGGGCGGCTGCCTGCTGGGCTTGACCGACGCCTCGCGCAAGGCCATCGACGCGGTGACGGACGACATGGACGGGGTGATCGCCAAGCGGGCGGCCGACCACGGCTTCGCGTTCGCGGACGTTCGCGCGAAGTTCCGAGGGCACGAACTGTGTTCGGGCGCACCGTGGCTGCACAGCGTGACCCTGCCGGCCGAGGAGTCGTACCACCCGACCGCGGCCGGCCAGTCGGGCGGCTACCTGCCCGCGTTCGGCGCCGCTGCCTGACCTGCGCGCGAGCCGCGACCGAGCGGCCGAACCGCCGCCGCCCGGCGGGCAGGATGCGTGAAGATCGGGCGAACCTTTGTCAACACCCTTGAAAAAAAGGTGAATCCGGCACGGGTGACGGCTGGGGATGCACGCGTGACGTGACGGGGCGATAGGGTTACCCTGCCCGTGCCGGGGTGCCCTCGACAGGGTGGGGAGAGTCATGGAACAGATAGCGATGCCGAGCAGGCCGCGAGTGCCTGCCATCAACAACTTCGGTACCAGCGCGTCAAGTGCGCGGCTGGACCGGCACCTCGCGGTGCTCTCGGGACCCGCCATCCCGCAGCGCGACAGCGAGGAGGCGACCGTGCTCATGCGGGAGCTGACCTCGCGGAACACCTCGCACACCAGGACCAACCGTGGTGCGCGCGTGTCCCTGTTCGCACCGCTGCGCAGGCTGCGGCGCTCGCTGTTCGGCAGTCGCGGCTGACCGCCGCGACCTGCTGACCCGCGGCGCCCCGCCGCACCGCGCCCCGCCGCGCCCTGTCGACGGGCCCTGTCTCGGACCCGGCCACCGGTCTCCTCCCCACCGGTGCCGCCGAACACGACGGGTGCCCCGGCGGCACGGGCCGCGGCTCACCTCGAGCCCCACCTCACGTCCCGTTCCCGGCACACCCGGCCCGCCCGGGGGACGCGGCGCCAGAGGTCACAGCAGGGCGAACTGCCCCTCGGGACCCTCCTCATGGTGCTCCAGCACCGAGGCCGGCCGGCGCCTGGCCGCCGGCACCGGCAGGACGCCCGCGCTCCGCAACCCCGTGGAACCGCGCGCCCCGGCCCGGCCCACGGAGGCCAACCGGTCGGCGAAGTCGGCCAGTTCCTCCCGCAGGGTGGCCAGTAGCGTCAACTCGCTGATCAGCTCCAGCAGTTCCGAGGTCACGGCGCGGGTCCACACGGCCGGACGCAGCGCCTCCAGCGTGCCGGGGGCACCTGGCGCGGTACGGCGCTCGTACCAGAGCTCCAGCACCCGCACGCCGCCCGACGTCAGCTCCCAGGCTCCGGCCGAGACCGGCGCCACCAGCCCGTCACCGATCCGCAGCGCGCCCTCGCCGGCGTCGAACTCCAGCTCCTCGGGTGCCGGTACGGCGGGCAGCGGTGAGCGGACGTAGGGGCGGCTGCCGCCCGGCAGGCGCAGGCGGCCGCGATCGCGGCCGGCCGCCGGATCGACCGCCCGCTCGCCCCTGGTGTGCAGCCACAGGGACCGCGCGCCCAGGGCCACGCCGTCCCGCCACACGGCCGGTCCGTCGGGGAGCGGCACGGTGCAGCCGGCCGGGCCGGACCGTGCCGTCGCGGCGATCCAGGCGAGGACGTCGGCGGGCGCCACGGGCGTGCCCAGCCGTGCGGCCAGCCAGTCGGTCAGCCCCGGCGCGAGGTTGGGGTCGCGGCCGCCGGGGCGCCGGTACAGCGGGCGTATCCAGGACGGCTTTCCCGCCGGGGAACGGCCGTCGGGCAGCAACGCGGAGAAGGCGAGCGCCGGTTCGGGCACGTCGGGCAGGTGCGGCTGCTCGAGGACGAACACCTGGTGCTCGTCGGCGACCCGCCACAACTCCGGCCGCGCCACGTCGATCAGCCGGTGGTCGGGGATCAGCCACTGCTGGTCGAACGGTCCGTGCTGCACCCGGACCGGATCCGGGCACGGGCCGTCCTCGCGCGCCAGGGCGGTGGTCGGCGTGCGGTGGCCGGGCAGCTGGGCGACGGGCGTGCGCAGGCCGCGGGCGCGGGTGGCGTGCAGCAGCGTGCCACGGGCCGTGTCGTCGTGCGCCGCCGTCAGCAGGGCCCAGCGTTCCCGCAGGCAGGACGGCTCCGGGGCCATGGGCCAGCCGCGGCCGATCCGCAGCGGGCGCACGGACCAGGGCATCAGGTCGTGCAGCAAGGGCGCGTCGTCGCTCACCGCATGCATGCTACTGACGGCCCCCGGCGCCCCTCCAGGGCGCGATGGGCGTGCGGGCGCCCCTCTGGGACGACGGAGGCCTCCCGGGGCGCGTGAGGGGCCTCAGGGCGCTTCCATCGTGACGGTGAAGGAGAAGCGGTCGCCCCGGTAGTGGATGCGCACCACGTCCACGGCCCGGCCGGTCTCGTCGTACGTCACCCCGGTGTAGTGCAGTATCGGGCTGAGCAGCGGCACCTGGAGGAGGCGTGCGGTCTCCGGGTCGGCGAGCCGGGCCTCCACGGTGTCGGTGATGCGGCTGATCCGCACGCCCAGGGCGTCCCGCAGCACCTTCGTCATCGGCCAGCGCTCCAGGTCGGCGAGGTCGATGCGGGTGGCGAGTTCGGGACGCACGAAGTTCTCCGCCCAGTTGGTGGGCTCGTCCCGCTCGTCGCAGCGCAGCCGCCGGTAGGCCACGGCCTCGGTGAGGTCGGGGAAGTGCTCGGCGATCTCCCGCGGCAGGGGCTCGGTGCCGTGCCCGAGGACCGTGGTGCGCCCGCCCGACTGCTGCGCCACGATGGCGTCGACCGAGCCGAGCAGCTTCACCGGCGCCCCGCGCAGCGCCGCCGGCTCGATGAAGGTGCCGCGCCGGCGGTGGCGGGATATCAGCCCCTCGTCCTCCAGTTCCTTGAGGGCCTGGCGCATGGTGAGGACGCTCACCCCGTAGTGCTCCGCGAGGTCGTCCTCGGTGGGCAGCCGCAGCGGGGCGTCCGGGCGGCGGCCCAGTATCGAGGCGCGCAGCGACTGCGAGACCTGGTACCACAAGGGCAGCCTGCGGTTCAGGACCAGCGAGTCGGGAGCGAAGGCGTTCACAGCCGGAAGTGTCCCTCAGGCCCGGAAGTGCCGCTGAAGCCCCTCCCAGACCTTGTCGTACCCCTCCTGCCGGTGGCCAGCGGTCAGCGCGAACTCGGTGGGAACCACCGGCCAGCGCGTCTCGAACATGAACGCCAGCCCGTCGTCGACCTTCTGCGGGTCGAGGTCGGCGGCACCGGCCCGGTCGAAGGTGGTCCGGTCGGGGCCGTGCGCGGACATCATGTTGTGCAGTGAGGCGCCGCCGGGCACGAAGCCCTCGGCCTTCGCGTCGTAGGCGCCCTCGATCAGGCCCATGAACTCCGACATCACGTTGCGGTGGAAGTACGGCGGCCGGAAGGTGTCCTCGCCGACCAGCCAGCGGGGGGCGAAGACCACGAAGTCGGCGCCCGCCAGGCCCGGCGTGTCCGACGGCGAGGTGAGGACCGTGAAGATCGACGGGTCGGGGTGGTCGTAGCTGATGGACCCCAGCACGTTGAACCTGCGCAGGTCGTACAGGTAGGGGACGTGGCTGCCGTGCCAGGCCACCACGTCCAGCGGGGAGTGGTCGTAGACCGCCGCCCACAGGTTGCCGCCGAACTTGTTGACCACCTCGGTCTCCTCGTCGGCGTCCTCGTACGCGGCGACGGGGGCGAGGAAGTCGCGGGCGTTGGCGAGGCCGTTGGCGCCGATCGGGCCGAGGTCGGGGAGCTGGAACGGCTGCCCGTAGTTCTCGCAGACGTAGCCGGCGGCCGTGCCGTCGGGCAGTTCGACGCGGAAGCGCAGGCCGCGCGGGATCAGCGCCACGTGCCCCGGTCCGGCGCGCAGCACGCCGAGTTCGGTCCTGATGAGCAGCGTGCCGCTCTGCGGCACGATCAGGAACTCCCCGTCGGACGAGGAGAACACCCGGTGCTCCATGGAGCGGTTGGCCGCGTACCAGTGGATGCCGATGCCCTCGCGGCGCAGCACGTCCCCGTTGCCACCGACGGTCACCAGGCCCTGGACGAAGTCGGTGGGTTCCTGCGGCAGCGGGAGCGGGCTCCAGCGCAGGCGGTTGGGGTCGGGCTCCACGTCCAGGAACGGGGCGCTGCGCAACGCCGCGTTGTCCACGCGGCGGAACGGCGGGTGCGCCGCGGAGGGGCGGATGCGGTAGAGCCAGCTGCGCCGGTTGCGGGCGCGAGGCTCGGTGAACGCGGTGCCGCTCAGCTGCTCGGCGTACAGCCCGAAGGGGGCTCGCTGCGGTGAGTTCCGGCCCACCGGCAGCGCGCCCTCGACGGCCTCGCTGCTGTGCTCGTTGCCGAAGCCCGGTGAATAGGCCAGGTCGGCCAGGTCCTTGCCGCCCATGAGGTGCTCCCCGTCCTGTCGTCCTGATTCCTATGCTGAGCCATAGGAATCAGGACGGCAAGCCCCCGTTTCCGGCCTGTGGACAACTCCGCCGCAGGTCGGACAACCCGTACCGGCTGCGGCCGCCGGCCCGGGAGTCCCGCCCCCGTCGCGCGGGAATCCCGGACCGCCGGGCAGCCGGCGGGGACCGGTACGCGGGGCCGGTGCGGGGAGTCCCGTCAGGCGGGTCTCCCCGCGCCGCGCACCCGCGCGGACAGTGTCCGCAGTGTCACCGCGGCGGCCACCGCGTGCCCGCGGGCGGAGAAGTGGATGAGATCGGCGCTGTACAGGTCGCGGTGCCCGGTCGCCGGATGCCCGTGCATCTCCACGACCAGTGCGCCGTGGCGGGCGGCGGCCGTGCGCGTCACCTCGTTGAGGACGGCGACTCCCGCGTCCAGCGGCCCGCCGCGCAGGGCGGGCACGGCACGGGCGACGTCGGCCAGCCCGTACGTGAACAGCGTGGTGCCCGGCCCGGACAGGGCCGAGAAGAGCAGGTCGAGTTCCGTCTCCAGGACCGCGGGGGAGAATCCGGGCAGCAGCAGGTCGTTCCCGCCGCACACCACGCACACCAGATTCGGGCCCGAACCGCGCGGCCGCCTCCGTCTCCTCCGCCCGCACCTGGGCGGCGGTCAGGCCGCGCACCCCGAGGTTGGCGTAGGCCAGATCCGGCACCACCTCGCGCAGTGCCTCCGCGACCCGGTCCGCCCAGGAGGCGAACCGGTAGCCGGGCACGGGGTCGCCGCGCCCTTCCGCGAGGCTGTCGCCGACGACCGCGAAGCGCCGCCAGGGTGCGCCGCGCACCAGTGCGGCGGCGTCGCCGGGTGCCAGGCAGTGCGGGTCGGCCGCCTCGGCGGCGAACGCGGCCGCGTACTCCGCGGTGAAGCCGCCGGCCGACCCGGCGGTGAACTCCGGTGCGCGCGAGGGCCGTCCGCCGTCCGCCGTGCGCGCCGTGTCGCCCGTGGCACCCGCGTCAGCCGTGTCCGATGCGTCTGCCGTGTCGGCCGTTCGAGGGGTCTCCGCCATCTCAGGACTCCTTCCCGTAGGTGCGGGCCATGGCCAGACCGACGACCGCCGCGCAGGCGGCCAGCAGGGCACACGCCAGGTAGACGTCGCGGAACGCCTGCGGCCCGCCACCGGTGCGGGCGGCGATGATGGCACCGGTGGCGGCGACGCCCAGGGCGCCGCCCAACTGCCGTGCGGTGGTGGTCATCCCGACGCCGGAGGCGAACCGGTGGGGTGGCAGTGAGGTGGCCGCCGCGGTCGACAGCGCGGTCAGCGTCGCGCCGAAGGAGGCGCCGCCGACCAGCCCCATCGGCAGCCACAGCGCCAGGAACCGGGGCTCGGCGCCCAGTTCCAGGTACGTCCACCCGCTCACGGCGGCGAACGACGCCATGGACACGGCCACCACCAGGGGCAGGTGGCGGGGCTTGGCACGCTTGCCGACGGCGACGGCCGCCACCGCGGAGGTGAGCGCGCCCGGCGTGACCGCGAACCCGGACTTCAGCACCGAGTAGTGCCAGACCGTGGTGAGGAACAGCGGGCTGCTCAGCAGCCAGGCGAACAGTGCGGCACCTGTGCAGGCCGCCGCCGCGGACGCCACCGCGAAGGTGCGGTTGCGCAGCAGTCCGGTCTCCACGGCCGGTGCCGGGTGCCGGGACGACCGGCGCAGCGCGCCCGCCGCGAGCGCCAGGCCGCCGGCCGTCGTGCCCAGGGTGCCGGCCGACGTCCAGCCCCAGTCGCTGCCCTTGGTGAGGCCGAGGACGAGCAGGGCGATGCCGGACGCGAACGCCGCGGTGCCCCAGGGGTCCGGCAACCGCCGCTCCGCGCCGCGGCGTTCCGGCATGCCGCGCAGGCCGCGCGCTCCGGCCGCGACCAGCAGGAGCCCTACGGGCACGTTGATCAGGAAGACCGAGCGCCAGCCGAAGGCGTCGACGAGCACGCCGCCCAGGGCGGGGCCCGCCGCGGTGGCGAGCGAACCGGCCGCGCCCCAGGTGCCGATGGCGGCCGCGAGGCCGGCCGGCGGGGTGGCGGCCAGCAGCAGGCCGAGAGCGGCGGGGATCATGCCGGCCGCGGCGGCGCCCTGCGCGGCGCGTGCGGTGATCAGCCAGGCCAGGTCCGGGGCGGCCGCACACAGGGCTGAGGCCGCGGTGAAGACGGCCAGCGAGACCAGGAAGACCCGGACGCGGCCGAAGGTGTCGGCCAGGCGTCCGACGGGGGTGAGGAGCGCGGCGAACAGTACCGCGTAGCTGCTCACCACCCAGGACAGGTCCGGGACACGGTCTGCGGGGAAGCTCCGGGCCAGGTCGGGGAAGGCCACGTTGACGACAGTGGTGTCGAGGAACGCGATGAAGGTGGCGCCCGCGGCCAGCAGCAGGACCAGGCCGGGCCGGACGCCCCCCGCGGCGTCCGGAGCACCCGCGCTCCCGTCCCCGCCGGGCGGCCGCGTCGACGGCGGCGCCCCGGGTGCGGAGGAGGCCGACGGCGTGGCGGCGGCCGCCTGGGGGGACGCCGGCGGAGACGACGGGGGCGGTGACGACGAGGGCGGTGACGACGAGGGTGACAGTGGTGACGACGGTGACGACATGGCCGTCCTTGCCTTGTCGGAGACGGAACATACTGACGGTACGGAACATACATACCGCAGGTATGTATGTGTCAAGGGTCGGCCGTTGGCTAGGCTGGAGGCGCAGGTCGGACGACAGCAGGAGGGTGGGGCCGTGGCAGCACCGCGCACAGCGACGGACGGCCGGGCACGGCGGACCGGCGGACGCCAGGCGGCCCCGGCCCGGGTCGCGGCGGCGGGCGCGGCTGGCCGGCGCCAGCGCGAGCGCTCGGACGCCACCGTCGAGGACCTGCTCACCGCCGCCCGCGCGCTGTTCGCCGCCGACGGCTACGCGGCCACCTCGCTGGACGCGGTGTGCGACCGGGCGGGCGTCACCAAGGGCGCCCTTTACCACCACTTCTCCGGCAAGCAGCAGTTGTTCAGCGCCGTGTACGCGCGCGAGCAGGAGCACCTCAACGCCCGTATCTCCGCCGCGTATCTCGCCGTCGCGGACGACCCGTGGGAGGCGGTGCACCAGGGCAGCCGTGCCTACCTCGAGGCGTCGCTGGACCCCGGGGTGCAGCGCATCACCCTGCTCGACGCGCCGGGCGCGCTCGGCTGGGAGGCCATGCTCGACCTGGGCGTCAACTGCCGCGCGCTGACCCTGCGCGGTGTGCGGAGGGCGATCGAGCTCGGCACGGTGGCCCCGCAGGCCGCCGAGCCGCTGGCGTCGATGCTCTACGGCGGGCTCAGCGAGAGCGCGATGGCCATCGTGCGCTCAGCGGACCCGAAGGCCGCGCTGGAGGAGACGCTGGCCGGCCTCCAGCTCGTGTTCGACGCGCTCGCGCACAAGGGCTGAGGCATGCCGGGCGCACCACGGCCGCGGACACCGCGCGCGAACCCGCCCGACGGCGCACTGCGCCGCGCCCCGGTGCAGCGGCGCAGTACCGAGCGCCTGGCGCGGATCCTGGACGCCTGCGCGGCCGAGCTGGACGAAGGCGGCTACGAGCGGCTGAGCACGCGGGCCGTGGCCGCCCGCGCCGGTGTGCCCATCGGCTCGGTGTACCGGTTCTTCTCGGACAAGCGGGCCATGACGGACGCCCTCGCGCACCGCAACCTGGACGACTTCGTCGGCCGGGCCGCCGCGCGCCTGGCCGGGCCAGGGACCGGCGGCGACTGGCGCACCGCCGTGGACGTGCTGGTCGACGAGTACACCGCGATGAAGCGCACGGCGCCGGGTTTCGCCCTGGTCGACTTCGGGGTGCCGGGGGAGACGAACGAGGACCTCGCCGAGCGGCTGCCGGCCCTGCTCGGTGACCGGCTCACCGCCGACCCCGCCGACCCGCGGCTGCGGCTGGCCCTGGTCATCGCCGTCGAGACCGCGGACGCCGCGCTGCAACTGGCCTTCCGCACCGACCCCGAGGGCGACGCGCGGGCGATCGCCGAGACGAAGACGCTGCTGCGCGCCTACCTGGGCACGGTCCTCGACTGAGCCGGGCGCGCCCTCGTCCGGTGGGGTTTCGGGTACGGTCCCCGGTTGCGCCGGGGCGCGCCCTCGTCCGCGGGGTTCGGGTACGGTCCCCGGCTGCGACCGGCCCGACTCGGCGGGAATCCGGCACGGTTGACGCCCGAGCAGGGTGACGCCGGTGCCGAGCGCCGAGCGCCGAAGGCCGAGCGCCGAGCCCCGAGTGCACACGGCACGAGGGCGCGCCCTGCCCCGGCCCGAACTCCGGCACCATCCCCGCCGCGCCGCCGCGCCGCCCGCCCGTCCGGGCGGCTTCCCGGTGGTCGTGCGCGCAGCACCCATCGCGTTGTCGGTACCGGCGGGTAATGTCGGATCCGACACGCGCGCCACCGCCGCCGCCGTCCAGGGGAGTCACCGATGACCCGTACCGCACTGCGCATCTGCCCGCTCTGCGAGGCCACCTGCGGTCTCACGCTGACCATCGACGAGGGCCGCGTCACGCGAGCCCGCGGCGACGCCGCGGACGTCTTCAGCGCCGGCTTCATCTGCCCCAAGGGTGCCTCGTTCGGGCAGCTCGACTCCGATCCCGACCGCCTGCGGCGGCCGCTCGTGCGGCGCGGCGGCCAACTCGCCGAGGCCACCTGGGAGGAGGCGTTCGCCGCCGTCGCCGAGGGCCTGGGCGCGGTGACCCGCGCCCACGGCGGCACGGCCGTCGGCGTGTTCCTCGGCAACCCCAACGTGCACACCGTGGCGGGCGGGCTCTACCCCGGGCAGCTGATCGCGGCGCTGGGCACCCGCAGCGTCTTCACCGCCAGCACCCTCGACCAGATGCCCAAGCACGTCTCCAGCGGCCTGCTCTTCGGCGACCCGAACGCCATCCCGGTGCCCGATCTGGACCGCACCGGGCACCTGGTGCTGATCGGTGCCAACCCGATGGTGTCCAACGGCAGCCTGGCCACCGCGGCCGACTTCCCCGGCAAGCTCAAGGCGCTGCGGCGGCGCGGCGGACGGCTGGTGGTGATCGACCCGCACCGGACCAGGACCGCGCGCGCCGCCGACCGCCACGTCGCGCCCCGGCCGGGCACCGACGCGGCGCTGCTGTTCGCCATGGTGCACGTGCTGTTCGCGGAGGACCTGGCCGACCCCGGCACCGAGCTGGCCGGGCACCTCGGCGGCGTCGAGGAAGTGCGCGCATTGGCCGCGGACTTCGCGCCGGAGGCGGTCGCCGCCTACTGCGGCGTCCCGGCGGACGAGATCCGCACCCTGGCCCGTGAACTCGCGGCGGCGGAGCGGGCGGTGGTCTACGGGCGGCTCGGCAGCACCGCCGTGGAGTTCGGCACCCTCGCCAGCTGGCTGGTCGACGTGCTCAACGCCCTGACCGGCAACCTGGACCGGCCCGGCGGTGCGATGTTCCCCCTGTCGGCGACGGCCCGCGCGCCCCGCCCCGCCGGTCCGGGCAAGGGGTTCGCCACCGGCCGCTGGCACAGCCGGGTCTCCGGGCGGCCCGAGGTCAAGGGCGAGCTGCCCGCCGCCGTCCTCGCCGAGGAGATCGACACGCCCGGCGAGGGGCGGTTGCGGGCGCTGGTCGTGGTCGCGGGCAACCCGGTCCTGTCCGCGCCCGACGGCCGACGGCTCGACCGCGCGCTGGGCGCCCTGGACTTCATGGTCAGCGTCGACCCGTACCTGAACGAGACGTCGCGGCACGCGCACGTGGTGCTGCCGCCGCCCCCGCCCGCGCAGAGCGCCCACTACGACTTCGCGTTCTCCACCCTCGCGGTGCGCAACACCGTGCGCTACACCCCGCCGCCGGTCCCGCTCGACGACGGCGCCCTCGGCGAGCCGGAGATCCACGCCCGGCTGATCCTCGCGGTGCTCGGCCAGGGCGGCCCCGGCGCCGACCCGGCCCTGGTGGACGGCCAGGCGATCCGGCGGAGGCTGGACCGCGAGACCGCCGACCCGAACTCGCCGGTCCACGGCCGGGACGCGGCCGCGCTGGAGGCGGCCCTGACCGGCCGCACCGGGTACGAGCGGCGGATCGACCTGATGCTGCGGCTCGGCCCCTACGGCGACGGCTTCGGCGCCGACCCCGAGGGCCTGACGCTGGAAGGGCTGCTGCGCCGGCCGCACGGGATCGACCTGGGGCCGCTGCGCCCGCGCATACCCGAGGTGCTGCGCACCCGCTCCGGCGCGGTGGAGCTGGCGCCGGAGGCCGTCGCCGCGGACGTGCCGCGGCTGCGCGCGGCGGTGGCAGCGGGCGCCGCGGGCCCGGCCCTGGTGCTGATCGGGCGCCGGCACCTGCGGTCCAACAACAGCTGGATGCACAACGTCCCGGCGCTGACCGGCGGCAGCAACCGCTGCACGGTGCAGATCCACCCCGTGGACGCCGAGCGGCTGGGCCTGGCCGACGGCATGCAGGCCCGGATCAAGGGCGACGGCGGCGAGATCACCGCCCCGGTCGAGATCACCGACGCGCTGCGGCCCGGCGTGGCCTGCCTGCCGCACGGCTGGGGCCACGACCGTGAGGGCACGCGGCTGACCGAGGCCGCCCGGGAACCGGGCGTCAACGTCAACCAGCTGCTGGACGGCACCCTGCTCGACCCGCTGTCGGGCACGGCGGTGCTCAACGGCTTCCCCGTCCAGGTGGAGGCGGCCGGGTGACCCAGGGCACGCGGCGCCCCCTGGCACCATAAAACTAACGGCGCTAGTTTGGGCTCTGGACGCAGAGCGGCGACGGTTCGGAGGGCAGCACGGTGGCGGACGGTACGGACAACCAGCACACGGACGGCACCCCGCGGGTCCACCGGGGCCGCGACGAGGTGTTCGTCGGCGGCCGGTGGCGGCCGTCGGCCGGCGGCGAGCGCATCGACGTGATCGACCCCGCCACCGAGCGGCTGATCGGCCGGGTCCCGGCGGGCGACGCGCGGGACGTGGACGCCGCGGTCGCGGCGGCGCGGGCCGCGCTGCCCGGCTGGGCCGCCACCCCGCCGGAGCGGCGCGCGGCGGTGCTGACCGCCGCCCGCGACCTGATGGCCGCCCGCCGTGAGGACATCGCCGCCACGGTCTCGGCCGAGCTCGGCGCGCCGCTCGCGTTCGCCACCGCCGTGCACACCGACCTGCCGCTCGCCGTCCTCGGCTCGTTCGCGCGGCTCGCCGCCGAGCACCCCTTCGAGGAGCGGATCGGCAACTCGCGGGTGCTGCACGAGCCGGTCGGGGTGGTCGGGGCGATCACGCCGTGGAACTACCCGCTGCACCAGGTCGTCGCGAAGGCCGCACCGGCACTGGCGGCCGGTTGCACCGTCGTCCTCAAGCCCGCCGAGGACACCCCGCTGGTCGCCCAGCTGTTCGCGGAGATCCTGGCCGAGGCGGGGCTGCCCGACGGCGTGTTCAACCTGGTGACCGGGCTCGGACCGGTGGCCGGACAGGCGCTGGCCGAACACCCGGGCGTGGACCTGGTGTCGTTCACCGGGTCCACCGCGGTCGGCCGGCTGATCGGCGCCGCGGCCGGCGGCGCGGTCAAGCGGGTCGCGCTCGAACTCGGCGGCAAGTCCGCCAACGTGATCCTGCCCGGCGCCGACCTGGCCAAGGCCGTGAACGTCGGCGTGGCCAACGTGTTCGCCAACTCCGGCCAGACGTGCAGCGCGTGGACCCGGATGCTGGTGCACGCCGCGCGCTACGACGAGGCCGTGGAGCTCGCCGCCGCGGCGGCCGCCAAGTACCGGCCCGGCGACCGTGTCGGCCCGCTCGTCAACGCCAAGCAGCTCCAGCGGGTGCGCGGTTACATCGACAAGGGCGTCCAGGAGGGTGCCAGGGTCGCCGCCGGCGGCGCCGAGGCCCCCGAGGGGCTGGCCGCCGGCTACTACGTGCGGCCCACCGTCTTCGCCGACGTGCGGCCGGAGATGACCATCGCGCAGGAGGAGATCTTCGGCCCGGTCGTCTCCCTCATCCGGTACGAGGACGAGGAGGACGCGCTGCGGATCGCCAACGGCACGGTCTACGGGCTGGCGGGGGCGGTCTGGGCGGCCGACGAGGACACCGCGGTCGCGTTCGCCCGCCGGATGGACACCGGCCAGGTGGACATCAACGGCGGCCGGTTCAACCCCAGGGCGCCGTTCGGCGGTTACAAGCAGTCCGGCGTCGGCCGGGAGCTGGGCCCGCACGGCCTCGCCGAGTACCTGCAGACGAAGTCCCTCCAGCTCTGAGCGCCCGCACCTGGCCGGGCGCGCACCGGCCCCCGGCACGGTGACGCCCCCGATGCCCCGACGCACCGGTGCCGCCGAGCCGCCGGCATCGTCAAGCCGCCGGCATCGTCGAACCGCCGACACATGTCCCCATCCCCAGGAGAGCCCGTGGTCCGCGCCGCCGTCCTGACCGCCGTCAACGCCCCATTGACCGTCGCCGAGATCGACCTGCCGGAACCCGGCGCGGGTCAGGTGCGGGTGCGCCTGGCCGCCGCGGGTGTCTGCCACTCCGACCTGTCGCTGTCCAACGGCACGCTGCGGCAGCCCGCGCCCGCCGTCCTCGGCCACGAGGGCGCCGGCACGGTCGTCTCCGTCGGTGAGGGCGTCCAGCACGTCGCGCCGGGCGACCGCGTCGTGCTCAACTGGGCGCCCGCGTGCGGCACCTGCCACTTCTGCGGCCTCGGCGAGCCCTGGCTGTGCGCCAACGCCGGTGCCACGGCCGCCGCCCCCTACGCCACGCTGGCCGCCGACGGCACGGCGCTCTACCCCGGCCTGGGCACCGCGGTGTTCGCCGAGGAGACGGTGGTCGCCGCGAACGCGGTGCTGCCGCTGCCCGACGGGGTGCCGCTGGCCGACGCGGCACTGCTGGGCTGCGCGGTGCTCACCGGCTACGGCGCCGTGCACCACTCCGCGGCGGTGCGGCCCGGGGAGTCCGTCGCGGTCTACGGCGTCGGCGGGGTGGGCCTGGCCGTACTGCAGTCCGCGCGGATCGCGGGCGCGGACCGGATCGTGGCCGTCGACGTCGCCCCCGGCAAGGAGGAACTGGCCCGCGCGGCGGGCGCCACCGACTTCGTGACGGCCGGCGACGACACGGCCAAGCAGGTCCGCAGGCTGACCGGCGGGCACGGCGCGGACGTCGCGATCGAGTGCGTCGGGCGCGCCGACACCATCAGGACCGCCTGGTCGTCCACCCGCCGCGGCGGCCGGACCACGGTCGTCGGGATCGGCGGCCAGGACCAGCAGGTGACCTTCACCGCGCTGGAACTCTTCTACTTCGGCCGGACGTTGTCAGGGTGCGTGTACGGCAACTGCGACCCTGCCCAGGACCTCCCCGTCCTCGCCGAGCACGTACGGGCGGGCCGCCTCGACCTGTCCGCCATGGTCACCGACCGGATCGGCCTCGACGGCATTCCGGACGCGTTCGCGGCCATGACGGCGGGCCGGGGCGGCCGCGCCCTGGTCGTCTTCTGACCCGCGACACCGCCGCCGGTCACGGCCGCGCCCGGTCGGCGGCCCGGCAGCCCGTGTCACCTGGGGGCACCTGGGTCACCTGCGGTCACCGCCGGACGAGGTGCAGCCACCGCTCATGGCTGCCGTCGAACGGCCCGGTGCCGTCGCGCACGGCCACCATCAGCCGTTCGGCGGCGTCCTGGGCGGCGGTCACCACGTCCGGCGGGTAGCCGTACCGCACCTGGTGCTCGGCGAACTCGTCCTCGTCCACGAGCAGCGGCGCGTCCGCGCCGCGCTTGCGCAGCACGTCCAGGTCCAGGTCGACCATGGTGACGGTGTCCTGGGACGGCCACTCCGGCGGCGTGGTGATGTCGCAGTAGATCTCGGTCTTCCGCGGCGCGTCGTTGAAGGTGGCGGTCCACCAGTCGCCGCGCGGGAAGAGGATGACGTGCGCCTCGGGGACCAGGACCGCCGGGTTGTGGCCCTTGCGGGTGATGCCGTTGGCCGGCAGGCCCAGCCACACCCCGTGCTCGTCCTCGCCGAGCCGCCGCATCCGCAGGTTCCAGTGCAGGCTGCCGTCGTACTTGTGGTAATCGACCCTGACCAGCCCGTCGTTGCGGGCCACTCCCGGCGGGGCCTCGCCGGCCGCCGCGTCCGCTCCCCGTTCGGTTGTCATGGGCCCATCCTGTCAGCCCAACGCGTCGCCGAGCCCCCGGTATTGCAGTTCCAGCCCGTCCACCAGGGCCCGCAGGCCGGTCTCGAACGCGGCGTTGTCGACGCGCTCGGGGTGACGGGAGAGCAGGTGTGCCTGCCCGAGGTGCGGGTAGTCGGCGGGGTCGTACGCCTGCGCGTCGGCCACGAACCCGCCGGCGAACGTGCCGAGAGCGGAGCCGGTGACGAAGAACCGCATCAGGGCGCCGATCCGGGTCGCCTGGGCGGGCGGCCAGCCCGCGTCGACCATGCCGCCGAAGACCGCGTCGGCCATCCGCAGCCCGGCCGGCCGCAGGCCCGGACCGACGGCCAGGAACGGCACGATGTGCGGGTGGGCGGTCAGCGCGCCCCGGTAGGAGCGGCCCCAGTCCAGCAGGGCGGTGCGCCAGTCGCGCCCGTCGGAGAACATCGACAGGTCGACCTGGCCGACGACCAGGTCGGCCACCGCGTCGAGGATCGCTTCCTTGGTCGCGAAGTGGTTGTAGAGCGACGGCCCGCTGACTCCCAGCTCCGCCGCGAGTCGACGGGTCGACAGGGCCGCGAGCCCCTCCGCGTCGACGAGCGCGAGCGCGGCCGTCACGATGCGGTCGCGGCTGAGCAGGGGCTTGCGGGGGCGGGCCATGCGGCACATAGTAGAGGCTGCCATCCAAAAACTAGCGGTGGTAGTTTCGAAGTCGTGGAAGGGCCCGGTGCCGCTGTGAACCTTGAGCTGTCCGAGGAGCAGGTCGCCGCCAAGGCGCTGGCCAGGGACTTCACCGAGCGGGAGGTCATCCCGAACGCCGCCGCGTGGGACCGCGCGGAGAGCGTCGACCGGGCGATCGTGAAGAAGCTGGGCGCGGTCGGCTTCCTCGGCCTGACCATCGGCGAGCAGTACGGCGGGTCCGGCGGCGACCACCTGGCGTACTGCCTGGTCACCGAGGAACTCGGCCGCGGCGACTCCTCGGTGCGCGGCATCGTCTCGGTGTCGCTGGGACTTGTCGCCAAGTCGATAGCGCACTGGGGGAGCGAGGAGCAGAAGCGCGCCTGGCTCCCGCGGCTCACCTCCGGCGAGGCGGTCGGCTGCTTCGGCCTGACCGAGCCGGGCGTCGGGTCCGACGCCGCCAACCTCGCCACGCGCGCCGTCCGCGACGGCGACTCCTACGTGCTGACCGGCAGCAAGATGTTCATCACCAACGGCACCTGGGCCGACGTGGTGCTGCTCTTCGCCCGCACCGGCGGCCCCGGCCATCGCGGTGTCAGCGCCTTCCTCGTGCCGACCGACCTCCCCGGCCTGACCCGGCGCGAGATCCACGGCAAGCTCGGGCTGCGCGGCCAGGCCACCGCGGAACTCGTCCTCGACGGGGTCCGGATCCCGGCCGGCGCCATGCTCGGCCCCGAGGGAAGGGGCTTCTCGGTGGCGATGTCCGCGCTCGCCAAGGGGCGGATGTCGGTTGCGGCCGGCTGCGTCGGCATCGCCCAGGCGTGCCTGGACGCGGCCGTGGGGTACGCCGGCGAGCGCGAGCAGTTCGGCGCGCCCATCGCCGGCCGCCAGCTCGTCCAGGAACTGCTGGCCGACATCGCGGTGGACGTGGACGCCGCCCGGATGCTGACCTGGCGGGTCGCCGACCTCATCGACCGCGGGCTGCCCTTCGCCACCGAGTCCTCGGTCGCCAAGCTGTTCGCCAGCGAGGCCGCGGTGCGCTGCGCCAACAACGCGCTGCAGGTGTTCGGCGGGTACGGCTACATCGACGAGTACCCGGCGGGCAAGCTGCTGCGGGACGCCCGCGTCATGACGCTGTACGAAGGCACGACGCAGATCCACAAGCTCCTCATCGGCCGGGCCCTGACGGGGGTCTCCGCGTTCTGACCCCGCCGGCGCGCTGCCGGCGGGGTCGGAACGGCCGGTCGGCGCTTGGCCGTTGGCGGCCTCAGCCGGCCGGCAGCGGGTGCGCCGGAGCGAGCGCGGCCGCGATCCGCGAGGCCACGTCCTGGGCGGTGTTGCCGGCCGGTGTGGTCGGCGTCTTGGTCGTGGCGACCGCGATCGACAGTCCCTGCGCCGGCAGGTACGCCTGGATGGCCGCGTAGCCGCTGAACGACGGGTTCTGCACGATCCAGGTGTTCAGCACGATCACGCCGAAGCCGTAGTGCTCGGCCTCGGTGTTGTGCACGCAGACCGACGCCGGGCAGGTGCTCGTCGGTCCGCCGAGTCCCACGGTGCCCGGGTCCAGCTGGGTCCTGAAGCCCTTCGGGGAGAGCAGGGCGCCGGTGCCGATCGCCCGGGCGGAGGCGGCCAGGTCGCAGATGTCGGTGGTCTGAACGGCCCCGGGCGCCGTGGTCCACGACGGGTTCCAGAACGTGGACTCCTCGTAGAGCCCGCGGTCGGAGGTGAAGGCGTGCAGCACCGGGTCGGGGATCGCGGGCGTGAAGCTGTTGGCGGTCTGCCGCAGCCCCAGCGGCCCCATCACGCGCCGCTGCAGCAGGCGGTCCAGGCGGACGCCGGTGATCTTCTCCAGGACGGCGCCCAGGAGCACGAAGTTGGCGTGCGAGTAGCTCCAGTTGGTGCCGGGCCGGTACCAGAGCGGGTGGCTCAGCGGGTAGCTCAGCAGCTCGGCGGGCGTCCAGTGCTTGAAGGGCGCGGCGTACAGGTCGGCGAGGAACTTCGGGTCGGTGACGTAGTCGTGCAGGCCGCTGGTGCTGCTGCCGAGCATCCGCAGGGTGATCTCGCGGGCGTGGGGGAAGTCCGGCAGCCACCGCGAGATGGGGTCGTCGAGCCGTACCGCGCCCTCGTCGACCAGCTGGAGCAGCACGGTGGCCATGTACGCAATGGCCACCGAGCCGGAACGGAAGTGCATGTCGGGCCGGGCCGGGACGTCCGTCATGGACGGGCCGAGCGCGTCGGTGACGACCTCCCGGCGCCCGGAGTCCACCCGCAGGATCACCGCGTTGAGGTGGAGATCCTGCCGGGCCTCGCGGGCGATGGCGGCGATCCGGGCGGCCTGGCCGCGCAGCCGGCCCGGGGTGACGGCACACTCCTTCGAGCGGGCGGCTGTGGCGGTGGCCGCAGGCGCGGCCAGGGCGCTCGGCGCGGTCGCGACCGCACCGGTCGGCAGGGCCGCGGCGAGCAGGGTGGCGGCGCACAGCAGCGCCGTACGGGTACGCGTCATGCTGCACTATGCGCGGAACGGCGGCCGGGCCGGGCGCGACACCCGGCGGAACGCCGGGCGGGTCCGCTGGAGGGAGTAGCCCGCGGTGCGCTGCGCGGGGCTTCCGGAGGCCCGTGGGCAGCCCGGGCATCCCGCGTATCAGCGGAGCGTCTAAGCGCTTGCTCAGCTTCCCGGGTAGGGTGTGACCCTGTCAACGAACTGCGGGAGGAGCACGCGATGGCTGCGGAGGCGGCAACCGGCGAAGCCTGGGGCGACATCACCCCCGACGCCGCCCGGCGGCTGGTGACCGCCGCGGTCCAGGCGTTCGCGGAGCGGGGCTACCACGCGACGACGACCCGCGACATCGCGGGCCGCGCGGGCATGAGCCCGGCGGCGCTCTACATCCACTACAAGACCAAGGAAGAGCTGCTCTACCAGATCAGCAAGGTCGGCCACCAGCGGTCGCTGGCCATGCTCGCGGAGGCCAGGGACGCCGAGGGCACCGCGTCCGAACGCCTGGCGACGGCGGTGCGCGTCTTCGTGCGCTGGCACGCCGAGCACCACACGACCGGACGCGTCGTGCAATACGAGCTGGGCGCCCTGGCGGCCGACCACTACGCCGAGATCGTCGGCCTGCGGCGGCAGAGCGAGGAGGCCATCCGCTCGATCATCGAGGACGGCGTGGACGACGGCGAGTTCGACGTCCCGGACGTCTCGGGGACCACGCTCGCGGTGCTGTCGCTGTGCATCGACGTCGCACGGTGGTTCAACCCGGACGGCCGAAGGACCCCCGACGAGATCGGTGCGCTGTACGCCGACCTCGTGCTGCGGATGGTCCGGCAGACGGGCTGAGCCCCCCCGGTGGGCGGTCGCGTCCTGCCGCCGGACGTCCCGCCGGTGAGCCGTGGTCAGAGGTAGAAGCGGGCGACCGTCTCCGCGACGCACACCGGCTTGTCGCCGCCCTCGCGCTCGATCGTCACCTTGGTCACCAGCTGCACGCCGCCGCCCACCTCGGTGATCTCGTCCACCACGGCCGTCGCCCGCAGCCGCGAGCCGACCGGCACGGGGGCCGGGAAACGCACCTTGTTCACGCCGTAGTTGACGCCCATCTTCACGCCCTCGACGCGGAAGAGCCGCGGGGTCAGCGACGGGATCAGGGACAGCGTGAGGTAGCCGTGCGCGATGGTCGTGCCGAACGGGCCGGACGCCGCGCGCTCGGGGTCGATGTGGATCCACTGGTGGTCACCGGTGGCCTCCGCGAACTGGTCGATCCGCTTCTGGTCGATCTCCAGCCACTCGGTCCAGCCCATCTGCTCACCGACGGCGGCGCGCAGTTCGTCGAGCGAGGCGAAGACGCGGGGCTGCTGCGGCACGGCCTGCGACATGAGGGCTCCTCCAGGGATCGGGGTTTCCAAGCGCTTGCTCAGCAGCATGGTTGCGGCGGCCCTGCCTGTCAACGCGGGGCGGCCCTGGCGCACCTGCCCCCGCCGTGCCCGGCCCGGCCGGCTAGCGCCACACCTCGGGGTGCCGGTCCGCCCACGGCCGCGCCCGCTCCAGCTGGGCCGACAGCGAGATCAGCGTGGCCTCGTCGCCGTAGCGGCCGCCGAGCATGACGCCGATCGGCAGGCCCTGCTCGGTCCAGTGGAGCGGGACGCTGACCGCGGGCTGGCCGGTGGCGTTGTAGAGCGGGGTGAAGGGCGTGAAGTGCGCCAGGCCGTCGAACTCCGCGGCCGGGTCGGCCTCGTCGCGCAGGCCGCCGACCAGGGCCGGCGGCTGGGCGAGGGTGGGGGACAGGATGACGTCGTACGTGCCCATCAGGGCGTCCGCGATCAGCTGGCCGAGCGCGCGGAAGCCGTAGAGCGCGTTCGCGAAGCCGGGACCGGTCGTCCGGTTGCCGAGGGTGCGCAGGTGCCGGGTCAGCGGCATCAGCCGCTCCTCGTCCTGCGGGGCGACCGGCCACACCGTCGCCATCACCGTCCACACCGTGCTGAACGCGTCGCGCACCGAGTCGTCGACGGGCAGGGCGAGTTCGTCGACCTGGTGGCCGAGGTCGCGCAGCAGCGCGACCGCCGCGTCGTGTGCGGCCCGGCAGTCGGGGTGCAACTCCACGCCGGGCACGGGCGGATCGGGGAGGGCGACGACCTTCAGCGGGCCCGGCTCGCGCCGCGCACAGGCGGCGAACGTCTCGCCGGGCGGCAGCGAGGGCGCGCCGTAGGGGCTGCCGGGCATCGGGCCGGCCAGCACGTCGAGAAGCGCGGCCGCGTCGGCGACCGTGCGGGCGATCGGGCCCGACGTGCTCAGCCCGCTCACGTCGTGCTGCACCGGGCCCGAACTGACGCGGCCGCGGCTGGGCTTGATGCCGAACAGCCCGCACACCGAGGACGGGATGCGGATCGAGCCGCCGCCGTCGCTGCCCTGCGCCAGCGGGGCCAGGCCGCCGGCGACCGCGGCCGCCGCGCCGCCGCTCGACCCGCCCGCGGAGCGCTCCAGGTCCCAGGGCGTCCGGGCGGGCGGCGCGAGGCGGTTCTCGGTGTAGCAAGGCAGGCCGAACTCGGGGGTGTTGGTCTTGCCGAGCAGAACGGTGCCGGCGGCGCGCATCCGGGTCACCACGTGGTCGTCGGTGTCCGGAACGTGGTCCGCGAAGGCCGCGGAACCGAGCGTGCAGCGCACGCCCGCCACGAAGTTGAGGTCCTTGACCGGAACGGGCACGCCGTGCAGCGGGGACAGCTCCCGGCCCTCGCGGCGGGCGGCGAGGGCCTGCGCCTCGGCGTCGGCGGCCTGCTTGCGGGCGATCTCCGGGGTCACGGTGACGAACGCGCCGAGCGTCGCGTCCAGCCGGTCGATCCGGGCCAGGTAGTGCTCGGTGAGCTCCACCGGTGACAGCGAACCGTCCCTGATCGCCGCGCCCTGTTCCACCGCCGTCAGATCGTGCAACTCGCCCATGGCCGTCCCTTCGCCGCCGCCCGCCGGGTGCATCCGGCGCGATCCTCGCACTACCCGCGGGTAGCCGCCAGACCCCGGGCGGCGGCCGCGACGCGGATCGCGGGGCCCGCCGTTCAGGCCACGGCGCCGGTGCGGGGAAAAAGTTGACGTATGTTCATCTTCCGGGGTCGTCGTACCGGCGGTAACCTCCGCGCACCGGCATCCGGAAGGAGCAGACATGCCGCTACGGACCCCACGACGGATCGGCACGCTGAGAACCGTGACCGCGGGCGCCCTACTGGCCCTGACCGCCACCCTGGTGGCCCCGCTGCCCATGGCAGCGCACGCAGCCGATCCCACCACCGACTACTGCGCGAACCAGTGCGCGGACATCCTGCCGCCCGGCGAGAACGGCAACGCCACCCTCGCCGACATCCTCGCCAACAAGGTGCTCGGGACCCGTCCCGCGCACACCATGGACCAGCTCGGCCCGTACTCCTCACTCGCCTCCGGCTACCAGAACCTCAGCGACGCGACGATCACCAACTTCTTCAACAACTCCTCGTTCGGCGTGCCCAGCAGCCAGGTCGCCTCGGTCGAGAACCCGCGCTCGGACGTCACCATCACGCGCGACAAGGCCACCGGCGTCCCCCACATCAAGGGCTCCACGCGGGCCGGCACCGAGTTCGGCGCCGGCTACGCGGCCGGCGAGGACCGGCTGTGGCTGATGGACCTGTTCCGGCACGTCGGGCGCGGCGAGCTGTCGTCGTTCGCCGGCGGCGCGGCCGCCAACCGCGGTCTGGAGCAGGAGTTCTGGCGTCAGGCGCCCTACACCGAGGACGACCTGCAGTCGCAGATCGACTGGCTGTCCACCCAGGGCGGCACCCGTGGCCAGCAGGCGCTCGCCGACGCGCAGTCGTACGTGGACGGCATCAACGCGTACATCACGGCGTCGAAGAACGGCCGCTACTTCCCCGGCGAGTACGTGCTCACCGGGCACGTGGACGCCATCACCAACGCCGGCACCATCGACCCGTTCAAGCTCACCGACCTGATCGCGCTGGCCTCGGTGGTCGGCGCGCTGTTCGGCACCGGCGGCGGGGGAGAGGTGCAGTCGGCGCTGTCGCTGCTGTCCGCGCAGCAGAAGTACGGCACCGACGAGGGCACCAAGGTCTGGGAGTCGTTCCGGGAACGCGACGATCCCGAGGCGGTCTCCACGGTCCACGACGGCAGTTCCTTCCCCTACGCGGGCAAACCCGCGACCGCGCAGGGCGAGGCGCTGCCCGACCCCGGCTCGGTCGTGCAGGAACCGCTGGTCTACGACGCGACGGGCGGCGCCACGCAGGCCACCACCAAGAGCGCGGGCGTGCTGCCGTCGAACCTGTTCTCCGCGCCGCGCAAGGGCATGTCCAACGCGCTGCTGGTCAGCGGAGCACACACCGCCAGCGGCCATCCCGTCGCGGTGTTCGGCCCCCAGACCGGCTACTTCGCGCCCCAGTTGCTGATGCTCCAGGAACTCCAGGGTCCCGGCATCAGCGCGCGCGGGGCGTCCTTCGCGGGCCTGGGCATGTACGTCGAGCTGGGCCGCGGCCAGGACTACGCCTGGAGCGCCACGTCCGCCTCGCAGGACGTCACCGACACCTACGCGGTCGAGCTGTGCCAGGACTCCACGCACTACCTGTACCACGGCAGTTGCGTGCCGATGGAGAAGCTGGAACGCACCAACTCCTGGAAGCCCACCACGGCCGACTCCACACCCGCCGGCTCCTACCGCATGCAGGTGTGGCGCACCGCCTACGGTCCCGTCGAGTACCGCGCGACGGTCGGCGGCAAGCAGGTCGCCTACACCCAACTGCGCAGCTCCTACCGGCACGAGGCCGACTCCATCCTCGGCTTCCAGGAGCTGAACGACCCCGGCTTCGTCCATGACGCCGCCTCGTTCCAGCTGGCCGCGCAGGACATCAACTACACCTTCAACTGGTTCTACGCCGACTCCCGGCAGACCGCCTACTACAACAGCGGCACCAACCCGGTGCGGGCGCCCGGCGTCGACGCGTCGTTCCCCGTGTGGGCGCAGGCCGCCTACGACTGGCGCGGCTGGGACCCGGCCTACAACACCGCCGACTACACGCCGCCGTCCCAGCACCCGCAGTCCGTCAACCAGGACTACTACGTGAGCTGGAACAACAAGCAGGCCCCGGGCTACACCTCGGCCGGGTTCGGCGACGGCTCGGTGCACCGCGCCGACCTGCTGGACGACCGGGTCAAGGCCCTCGTCCAGCAGGGCGGCGTCACGCGGTCCGCCCTGGTCAAGGCCATGGAGGACGCGGCGGTGACCGACCTGCGCGGCGAGGACGTGCTGCCCGAGCTGCTCCAGGTCATCGGCGGCGCCCCGGTCACCGATCCCCAGGAGGCCACCGCCGTCCAGCAGTTGACGACGTGGCGCCAGGACGGGACCAAGCGGCGTGAGACGTCGGCCGGTTCGCACACCTACGCCGACGCCGACGCGATCCGGGTGATGGACGCCTGGTGGCCGCTGCTGATCCAGGGCGAGTTCCAACCGGGCCTGGGCAGCGACCTGTACGGCGCGCTCACCGCCGACCTCGCCGTCGACGAGTCCCCGTCCGCCGGACACGGGCCCACCGGCTCGCACGCGGGCAGCTCGTTCCAGTTCGGCTGGTGGTCCTACGCCGACAAGGACCTGCGGGCGGTGCTCGGCAAGCCCGTCCAGGGCGGGCTCGCCCACACCTACTGCGGTGGCGGGCAGCTGTCGGCCTGCCGCGACATGCTGCTGTCCACCCTCAAGCAGGCCGCGGCCGTCCCCGCCGCCACCGTGTACCCCGGTGACGACGGCGGCTGCTCGGCCGGCGACCAGTGGTGTGCCGACTCGATCGTCCAGCGGCCGCTCGGCGGTGTCACCGACGACCGGATCAGCTGGCAGAACCGGCCGACGTACCAGCAGGTCGTGGAGTTCCCCGCACACCGCTGAGCGGTCGGGCGGGGACGGGGAGCGTGTCGGGCCGGGTCAGGTGACCCGGCCCGACGCGCGCAGCACCAGCCGGGCCAGCTCCTCGTGGCAGATGTCGCTGTGCGCGCCCGAGGGCGGCCCGCCCGAGCAGACCACCGCCGACGCGTCCACGCTCACGCACCCGCCGCCGGGGAACGGGCCCGCCAGCGCGGCCGCGAGGGTCAGCGACGGCGTGCCGGCCATGGCCTGGAAGCCGTCGTGGCCGATCGCGCCCCAGCGGTCGCCGAAGCCCAGCAGCGACTCGTCCTCACCGGCGATGCGCGAGGCCAGCGGATAGAAGACGCCGAGCGCCTGGTCGTGGCTGGAGTGGCAGGCCACCAGCGGTCCGGTGATCCGCTGCTGCATGCCGTGCAGCGCCCCGCCCCTGGCGTCGAACGGCAGCGGGCCGCTGAACGTGTAGTGCGAGAAGGCCCCTTGGAGCAGCGTCACGGAGCCCGCCCGTACGCCCGGCGGCAGCCCGCGCAGCGCGAACGACACCAGCCGCGCGCCGAAGCTGTGCCCCACCAGGTGCACCCGCACTCCCGGGGCCTCGGTCGCCAGGCGGCCGAGCAGCGGCCCGAGGCCCTGCTCGCCGACGGTGCCCGCGCGTCCCTTCATCGCGTAGTACGTGGCCTGCCGCAGCAGTTCCTTCGCGCCGTCCCACACCCGCCGGCCCAGCCCGCCGAGGATCGCCTCGCCCTGGGCGGGCGCGACCGGGCAGCCGACCTGCTCCCGGGCGTCGGCCAGCAGGTCGCACATGGCGACCGCGTCGCCGGCGAGCAGCTGGGGTTCGGCGCCGGCGGCGGAAGCCATGTCGTCGCGGTCGTCGCCGTGCGCGGCCGGGGTGCCCTGGCCGAGCGCCGCGGCGGCGGGCCGCGGGGCGACGCCGGTCAACTGCCGGACCAGGCCCGTGAACTCCGCGAGCCGCTCCGGCTCCTGCGGCTGCTCGGCCAGCAGCCGTGCGAGCGCGGCCACCACGTCCTGGCTCCCGGGGAAGACCGCGACCAGCGCCGCCTGCGTGCGGGCGTCGAGAGCGGGTCCGTCGTCGGTCACGGCGGAGTCCACGGCGGAGTCCACGGCGTCGAACGCGGCGGCGACGGCGGCATGCGGGAAATCGGGGATCGGCTCGTCGCTGAAACGCATCGACGGCCAGTGCACCCCCGCAAAGCCGAACCGTGCCTTGGGGGCCGTGGCCACCAGGGCCGGGAAGGGGGCGTAGAACCGGTCGTACAGCGCGTTCGCCGTCGACAGGTCGTTGTTCCAGCCGTGGGAGAACACCACCAGGTCCGTCAGTCCGCGCGCGCCGGCGAGCAGCGCGTCGCGCTGCAGGGGATCGGGATCGCCGTCCGCGTCGAAGGTCAGGTCCCAGTACGGCTGCACGCTCGTCACTCTCGTCACGTTCGACGTGCCGGCCTCGGTGTCCGCGCTCACGGCTCCCCCTTCACGCGCCGCCGCGCTCCGCACCGGAGCGCCGCGATTGTCCGCTCTGCGCGCATCATTCCCACGCGGGGTGGATTCCGTCCATCCCTCCTACAGGTGAATACGTCCCGGCTACGCACACTCCGGGGTCGCGCTCGCCGTCGGGCCGCGCACCAGCGGCACCAGGCGTGCCGCGCTGCCGCTCCCAGCCCTTCCGTGTGATTGACCGACCGCTTAGTATGCGGATGTGGGCCGGTTCGCGGACCCCCGTGCCGGCGGGCCCGCGACCCACGCGCCGCGGCCGCGCCTCCACGGCCGGCCGCCGGCACGGAACGCCTGAACCGAACGCCTGAACCGAACGCCGAGTCGAAGGAGACACGTCGTGGTCGTGGAAGCGCTGCGCGACGCCCGGGTGGTCGTCACCGGGGCGGGCGGCGGCATCGGAGCCGCGCTCGCCCGCAGATTCGCCGCCGAGGGCGCGCGGGTCGTCGTCAACGACCTGGACGCCGACGCGGCCCGCAAGGTCGCCGACGAGATCGGCGCCGCGGTGGTGCCGGGCGACGCCTCCGGGATCGTGCCCGCGGCCCGCACCGCGCTCGGCGGCGGCATCGACGTCTTCTGCGCCAACGCCGGCGTCGGCACCGGCGGCGGCCCCGAGGCCGAGGACGCCGCGTGGGAACTGGCCTGGGACGTCAACGTGATGGCGCACGTCCGCGCCGCCCGCGCCCTGCTGCCGGAGTGGCTGGAGCGCGGCCAGGGCCGCTTCGTGTCCACCGTCTCCGCCGCCGGCCTGCTGACGATGATCGCCGCCGCACCGTACTCGGTGACCAAGCACGGCGCGCTCGCGTTCGCCGAGTGGCTGTCGCTGACCTACCGCCACCGCGGGGTGCGGGTGCACGCGGTCTGCCCGCAGGGCGTGCGCACCGCGATGCTCGACTCCACCGGCCCGGCCGGCGACCTGGTGCTGACACCGGGCGCCATCGAGCCGGAGGACGTCGCCGAGGCCGTCATGCGGGGCATCGCCGAGGAGCGCTTCCTGATCCTGCCGCACCCCGAGGTCGCCGGGTACTACGCGGCCCGCGCCGCGGAGCCCGAGCGCTGGCTCGGCGGCATGAACAAGCTCCAGCGCGGCTACGAGGCCGTGCTGGCCCGGCAGGCCGGTACCGAGGAGGCCGCGGCCGGCGCCGGCGGCGCGGAAGGGCGGCTCGCATGACCGGATACGCCGACCGTCCCTGGCTCAAGCACTTCACGGAGGAGCAGCGGCAGGACGTCGAGCACCCGCCGTCGGTCCTGCACTCCTTCCTCGACGCCGCCGGGCGCGTCCCCGACCACCAGGCGCTGCGCTACTTCGACGGAGCCCTCGGCTACCGCGAGCTCGACGACCTGTCCGACGGCCTGGCCCGGCACCTGGTGGCGCGCGGCTTCGCCCCGGGCGACCGGCTCGCGGTGATGCTGCAGAACGTGCCGCAGTTCGTCGTCGCGGTGCTCGCCGCGTGGCGGGCCGGCGGCACCGTCGTGCCGGTCAACCCCATGTACCGGCAGGGCGAGCTGGCGCACATCCTCCAGGACGCCGGAGTCGCCGCGATCGTCTGCTCCGAGAGCGCCTGGCACGACTACGTGCGTGCGACCGCGGCCGGATCGCCGGTGCGGATCGCACTGACCGCCAGCGAGTTCGACCTGCAGACGCGCGACGACCCGCGGGTGCTCACCGCGACGCGCCGGCCCGCCGACGACGCGCGGGACCTGCTCGCCGCCGCGCGCGCCGGCGGCCCGGCGTACGACGCGGTGCTGCCCGCGGCCGACGACACCGCGCTGATCAGCTACACCTCGGGGACCAGCGGACGGCCCAAGGGCGCGCGCAACACGCACGGCAACCTCTCCTTCAACGCCCACCGCCAGATCCGTATCCAGGCCCTCGGCGACGACGCGGTGGTGTTCGCGCTCGCCCCGGTCTTCCACATCACCGGCATGGTCTGCCAGCTGTCCGCGGCACTGGCCGCCGGCCACACCCTCGCGCTGGCCTACCGCTTCGAGCCCGGCGTGGTGCTGGACGCGTTCCGCGAGCACCGCCCCGCTTACACCGTCGGCCCGTCCACCGCGTTCATGGCGCTGCTGGCCCGGCCCGACGCCACCGCCGCGGACTTCGCGTCCTTCCGGCTGATCTCGTCCGGCGGCGCGCCGCTGCCGCCCGCGGTCGTGGAGGCGTTCCGCAGCCGCACCGGCGGGCTGTACCTCGCCAACGGCTACGGGCTCACCGAGTGCAGCGCGCCCTGCGCCAGCGTCCCGCCGGGCAGCGAGGCGCCGGTCGACCCGGTCTCCGGCACCCTCGCGGTCGGCGTCCCCGGCCCCGGCACGATGGTCCGCATCCTCGACGACGCCGGCGCCGAGGTGCCGTTCGGCACGCAGGGCGAGATCGCGGTCACCGGCCCGATGGTCGTCCCCGGCTACTGGAACCGGCCCGAGGAGTCCGCGGCCGCGCTGCCGGGGGGTGAACTGCTCACCGGCGACATCGGGTTCATGGACGAGGACGGCTGGCTGTACGTCGTCGACCGCAAGAAGGACATGATCAACGCGTCCGGCTTCAAGGTGTGGCCGCGCGAGGTCGAGGACGTCCTGTACACCCACCCCGCCGTCCGCGAGGCCGCGGTCGTCGGCGTCCCCGACGCCTACCGCGGCGAGAGCGTCAAGGCGTACGTCAGCCTGCGGCCGGGCGCCGACGCCGACCCGGCGGAGATCGTGGCGTACTGCAAGGAGCGGCTGGCGGCGTACAAGTACCCGCGGGAGGTCGAGGTGCTCGGCGACCTGCCGAAGACCGCGACCGGCAAGATCCTGCGGCGCGAACTGAAGGCCCAGGCCGGATAAGGTCCATACCGGTCGGAACGCCGGCGGGCACGGGGCCGGCGGGCAGGAGGAGAGGCAGGCCATGGCACGCAACGCGACGGGCGAGGGCAGCGGTACGGCGAACGGCACGGCGTCCGGAACGGGCGCCGCCGTCCCGGAGCGGCTGCTCGCCGAGGCCACCCGGCTCTTCGCCGAGCGCGGCTACGACCGGACCTCCGTCCAGGAGATCGTCGAGGCGGCGGGCGTCACCAAGGGCGCCCTCTACCACTACTTCGGTTCCAAGGACGACCTGCTGCACGAGATCTACGGCCGCGTCCTGCGGCTGCAGACCGAACGCCTGGACGCGATCGCCGCGCGCGGCACCGACGTCCGCGGGCGGCTCGCGGAGGCCGCCGCGGACGTGGTGGTCACCAGCATCCAGAACCTCGACGACACCAAGATCTTCTTCCGCTCCATGCACCAGCTCAGCCCGGAGAAGCAGAAGGCGGTACGGGCCGAACGCCGCCGCTACCACGAGACGTTCCGCTCGCTGATCGAGGAGGGCCAGCGCGACGGGGTCTTCCGCCCCGAGCCGCGGCCGGACCTCGCGGTCGACTTCTTCTTCGGTTCGGTGCACCACCTCGGCACCTGGTACCACGCGGACGGCCCGCTGTCCGCGGAACAGGTCGCCACCGAGTTCTCCGACCTGCTGCTGCACTCGCTGCAACAGCCCTGACCCCTCCGGGAGTACCGACGTGAAGGCTTGGCGCGTGCACGAGAACGGGGAGCCGCGCGAGGTGATGCGCCTCGACGAGATCCCCACCCCCGAGCCGGGACCCGGGGAGGTGCTGCTGCGGGTCCGCGCCGCCAACGTCAACTTCCCCGACGCGATGCTGTGCCGCGGCCAGTACCAGGTGCGGCCGCCGCTGCCGTTCACCCCCGGGGTGGAGATGTGCGGTGAGGTCGCCGCGCTCGGGGAGGGGGTCACCGGTGTCGCGACCGGCACCCGCGTGATCAGCCAGGCCGCGCTGCCCGGCGGGGCGTTCGCCGAGTACGCGGTCGTGCCCGCGGCCGGGCTGCTGCCGGCGCCCGGGGCGCTGGACGACGAGGAGGCCGCGGCGCTCTACATCGGCTACCAGACGGGCTGGTTCGGCCTGCACCGCAGGGCGGCGCTGCGGCCCGGCGAGACCCTGCTGGTCCATGCCGCCGCGGGCGGCGTGGGCAGTGCCGCGGTCCAGCTCGGCAAGGCCGCGGGGGCCACCGTGATCGGTGTCGTCGGCGGGCCGGAGAAGGCGAAGGCCGCGGCCGCGCTGGGTGCCGACGTGGTGGTCGACCGCACACGCGAGGACTTCGTGGCCGTCGTCAAGGAGGTGACGGGCGGGCGCGGCGCGAACGTGGTGTACGACCCGGTCGGCGGGGAGTCCTACACGCGCTCCACCAAGTGCGTCGCCTTCGAGGGGCGGATCGTGGTGGTCGGCTTCGCCGGCGGGACGATTCCCGCGCCTGGTCTCAACCATGCGCTGGTGAAGAACTACTCCATCCTCGGGCTGCACTGGGGGCTGTACACCCGCCACGACCCGGTGGCGGTGGGGCAGGCCCACGAGGAGATCGCGGCGCTCGCGGCCGAGGGTCTGGTGAAGCCGCTGGTGTCCGAGCGGCTGCCGCTGTCCGCCGCGGCGGACGCGGTCCACCGCGTCGCCGAGGGCTCCACCATCGGCCGCCTCACCCTCACCCCGTAGGACCCCCGCCCTCCCCGGGCGCAGGGTTCGCCCTGCCGGGGCCTGGGGGTTCGCCTTGCCCGGGCGTGGGCGCACCCTGCCGGAGCCCGAGGTTCGCCCTGTGCGGGCGAGGGACCCCGCGCCCCTATCGGGGCGGAGCCTCGCCCGTGACGACGGGCGAAGCCCTCCCGCCCGGGACGGGCTAACCCCAGCCCGGGACGGGCTAACCCCCCGCCCGGGAGGGGCGAACCGTGGGGCGGGGGTGACCGAGCGTCAAGCGAAGCGGCGGAGCTCGCGGCGAGCGAGCGAACGCTTGTGGACCTCGTCGGGGCCGTCGGCCAGACGCAGCGTCCTCGCCGCGGCCCAGAGCTGGGCGAGCGGGAAGTCCTGGCTGACGCCACCCGCGCCGTGCGCCTGGATCGCGCGGTCGACGATCCGCTGCACCGCCGCGGGCGTGGCGATCTTGATCGCCTGGATCTCGGTGTGCGCGCCCTGGTTGCCGACCGTGTCCATCAGCCACGCGGTCTTGAGCACGAGCAGCCGCAACTGCTCGATCTCCACGCGCGCTTCGGCGATCCACTCCTGGACCACGCCCTGCGCGGCCAGCGGCTTGCCGAACGCCGTGCGGCTCGTGACGCGGCGGCACATCAGCTCGAGTGCCCGCTCGGCCATGCCGATCAGCCGCATGCAGTGGTGGATGCGGCCCGGACCCAGCCGGGCCTGGGCGATGGCGAACCCGCCGCCCTCCTCGCCGATGAGGTTCTCCACCGGGACCCGCACGTCGTGGAAGACCACCTCGGCGTGGCCGCCGTGGTCGCCGTCGTCGTAGCCGAACACCTCCATGCCGCGCCGGACTTCGATGCCCGGGGTGTCCCGGGGGACGAGGATCTGGCTCTGCTGGCGGTGCCGGTCGGCCGACGGGTCGGTCTTGCCCATGACGATGAACACCGCGCACTTGGGGTTCATCGCCCCGGAGATGTACCACTTGCGGCCGTTGATGACGTAGTGGCCGCCGTCGCGCTCGATCCGCGTCTCGATGTTGGTCGCGTCCGAGGAGGCGACCTCCGGCTCGGTCATGGCGAAGGCCGACCTGATCTCGCCCGCCAGCAGCGGCTCCAGCCACTCCTTGCGCTGCGCGGGCGTGCCGAACTCGGCCAGCACCTCCATGTTCCCGGTGTCCGGGGCCGCGCAGTTGAGGGCGGGCGGCGCCAGGTGCGGGCTGCGGCCGGTGAGTTCGGCCAGCGGCGCGTACTGCAGGTTCGTCAGGCCCGCGCCGCGTTCGCCGGGCAGGAAGAGGTTCCACAGGCCCTGCCGGCGGGCCTCGGCCTTGAGGTCCTCCACCACGGGCGGCGCCGTCCAGCGCGCGTCGCCCTCGGCGCCCGCCCGCTGCTCGGCGAAGACCGGCTCGGCGGGGTACACGTGCTGGTCGAGGAACGTCCGGAGCCGCTCCTGCAGTTCCAGCGTCCTGCTGTCGTATGCGAAGTCCATGGTGGTCTCAGCCCTCCTGCGGGTGCGGCGGTCGGACGTCCCGGAGCTTGTGCAGGCCGCGCTCGATGAAGACCGGGACGACGGCGCCGATCCGGTCGAAGCCGGGGCCGAGCGTCTGGCCGAGGGTCCAGCGGTAGTGGATGCCCTCGAGGATCACGGCGAGCTTGAAGTAGGCGAAGCCGGTGTACCAGTCGACGGCCGACACGTCCCGGCCCGAGCGCCGCGCGTAGTGCTCGACGACCTCGTCGGGGGTGGGGTGGCCCGGCGCGCCGCTGGGCGTGGGGACGGGGAAGTCGGGGATGTCGTGCTGCTCGCCGTACATCACCAGCAGGCCGATGTCGGTGAGCGGGTCGCCGAGCGTGGACATCTCCCAGTCCAGGACGGCGCTGAGCCGGTCGTCCGCGTCGAACAGGACGTTGTCCAGGCGGTAGTCGCCGTGCACGACGGCCGGCGCGGGGGAGACCGGCATGGCGCGGCCGAGTGACGCGTGCAGCTCGTCGATGCCGGGCAGTTCGCGGCTGCGCGAGGCGTCGAGCTGCTTGCCCCAGCGGCGCAGCTGGCGGTCGAGGAAGCCCTCGGGCCGCCCGAAGTCGTCGAGGCCGACCTCCGCGGGGTCCACGGCGTGCAGGTCGACGAGCGTGTCGACCAGGGTGAGCGCGACGGCCCGGGTCCGCTCGGGGCCGAGGTCGGTGAGCTGCTGGGCCGTCCGGTACGGCGTCCCGGGCATGCACTCCATGACGTAGAAGGGCGCGCCGATCACCTCGGGGTCCTCGCACAGCAGCACCGTGCCGGGCACGGGCACCGGCGTCGGGGCCAGCGCGGTGATGACCCGGTGCTCGCGGGCCATGTCGTGCGCGGTGGCCAGCACGTGGCCGAGCGGGGGGCGTCTGACCACGAGCTGGGTGACGCCGTCGGTGACGTGGTAGGTGAGGTTGGACCGGCCGCCCTCGATGCGGCGCGCCCGCAGCTCTCCCGACACCAGGCCGGGCCGTTCGAGGTCGAGGTGCTGCCGCAGCCGGCCGAGGTCCAGACCCCGCGGGGTGTCGGTATCACTCATGCGGAAATCGTACCGACTGGTCGGTATGCAGTCCAGTTCCCCTGGACGCCTCGCCGGGCCGCGTTGACGGCGGAGGGCGGCCCGCCTACTCTCTGGACTTATGGGTGAACAGGATTCACATATGAAGACAGCTTCGTCGTCCGGATCACCGGGTCCCGCCGGGGCGCTCTCCGTCGCCGAAGTACGGCTGACCCCCATCCTGATCGCCGACCCGCCGCTGCTCAACACCCAGGGCGTCCATCAGCCCTACACCCCGCGTCTCATCATCGAGGTGGTCACCTCCGACGGGACCATCGGGGTGGGTGAGACGTACGGCGACACCCGTTACCTCGACCTCGCCGCGCCGCTGGCCAAGGCCCTTCCGGGGCACCCGGTCAGCGATCTGAACGGGCTGTTCACCCTCGCCGAGCAGGTGTGCGGCGCTCCCGCCGAGGTGTCCGACTCCGTCGACGTCGGCGGGCTGCGCGGCGTGCAGACCGCGGACAAGCTCCGGCTGTCGGTGATCTCCGGGTTCGAGGTGGCCTGCCTGGACGCGCTCGGCAAGGCGACCGGGCTCCCGGTGCACGCGCTGCTGGGCGGCAAGGTCCGCGACGCCGTCGACTACAGCGCGTACCTCTTCTACCGCTACGCCGAACACCCGCAGGGCCAGGGCGAGTCCGACGGCTGGGGCGCGGCCCTCGACCCCGCCGGTGTGGTCGCCCAGGCCCGCCGCTTCGCCGACCGCTACGGCTTCGGCTCGTTCAAGCTCAAGGGCGGCGTCTTCCCGCCCGAGCAGGAGATCGCCGCGATCCGCGCGCTGGCCGCCGCGTTCCCCGGCCGCCCGCTGCGCCTGGATCCCAACGGCGCCTGGTCGGTGGAGACGTCGCTGGCGGTCGCCCGCGAACTGGCCGACGTCCTGGAGTACCTGGAGGACCCCGCCAGCACGACCGAGCGGATGGCGCAGGTCGCGGCCGGCACGCAGGTGCCGCTGGCCACCAACATGTGCGTGACGACCGTCCCGGAGATCGAGGAGGCGTTCCGCCGCGGCGCCGTCCAGGTGGTGCTCTCCGACCACCACTACTGGGGCGGACTGCGCAGGACCCAGCAGCTCGCGGCGATCTGCCGGGCGTTCGGAGTGGGCCTGTCCATGCACTCCAACACCCATCTGGGCATCAGCCTGGCCGCCATGACCCACGTCGCGGCGACCGTGCCGAACCTCGACTACGCCTGCGACTCGCACTACCCGTGGCAGACCGAGGACGTCATCACCGAGCGGCACGTGTTCACCGGCGGCGCGCTGACCGTCTCCGACCGGCCGGGCCTCGGCGTCGAACTGGACCGTGAGGCCCTGCGGGCCCTGCACCGGCGCTGGCTGGACGACGACGGCAGCATGCGCGAGCGCGACGACGCGGCGGCCATGCGCAAGGCCGACCCCGACTGGCGGACCCCGCAGGTGCCCCGCTGGTGAACCCGCGCCGCCGGTGGGTCCGGCGGCACCACCACCCGGGCACGCGAAGGGCGGGCGGTGGACGTGTCCCGCACGTCCACCGCCCGCCCTTCGCGTGCCCGGGGACGCCCGCGGCGGGCGTCCCCGGTGGCGTCACACCACGAGCGACAGCAGCATCACGAAGCCGAGCGCGACCACCGAGATCACCGTCTCCATCACCGACCAGGTCTTGAGCGTCTGCGGGATGTCCATCCCGAAGTACTCCTTGACCAGCCAGAAACCGGCGTCGTTGACGTGCGAGAAGAACAGCGAGCCGGCGCCGACCGCGAGCACCAGCAGCGCCGTGTGGGTGCCGGACATCGTCGCCGCCAGCGGCGCGACCAGGCCCGACGCCGAGATGATCGCCACGGTCGCGGAGCCGGTGGCGACCCGGATCAGCACCGCGATGAGCCAGCCGAGCAGCAGTGCCGATATGTGCCAGCCGTGCGACCAGTCGAGGATCATGGTGCCGACCCCGCAGTCGATCAGGGTCTGCTTGAAGCCGCCGCCGGCGCCGACGATCAGCAGGATGCCCGCGATCGGGCCCAGCGAGGAGTCGACGGTGGCGGAGATGCGGTCCTTGGTGAAACCGGCCGCCCGGCCCAAGGTGAACATGGCCACCACGACGGCCGCGAGCAACGCGATCAGCGGCGTGCCGATCACGTCGAACACCCGGTAGACCAGGCTGGACTTGTCGTCCACGACGACATCGACGAGCGCCTTGGAGAGCATCAGTACCACCGGCAGCAGCATCGTGCCGACGGTCGCCGCGAAGCTCGGCCGCCGCTCCAGGTCGTCGGACGCGCGGGCCGGCGTCATCCGGTCCGGCGGCGTGACGTCCACCCAGCCCGCGGCGACCCGGCCGAAGAGCGGGCCGGCGATCGCCAGCGTCGGCAGCGCCACCAGCACGCCCAGCGCCAGAGTGGTGCCGAGGTCGGCGTGGATCGCGTCGATCGCGGCCAGCGGCCCGGGGTGCGGCGGCACCAGGCCGTGCATCACCGACAGGCCCGCGAGCGCAGGGATGCCGATCCGCACCAGCGACTGCCCGCTGCGCCTGGCCACCAGCAGCACCACCGGGACGAGCAGCACGATGCCGACCTCGAAGAACAGCGGCAGTCCGATCAGGCCGGCGATCAGCGCCATCGCCCACGGCAGCCGCTTCTCCCCGGTCCGCGCCAGGATCGTGTCGACGATCTGGTCCGCCCCGCCGGAGTCCGCCAGCAGCTTGCCGAGGATCGCGCCCAGCGCGATCAGCGTGCCGACGCTCGCCACCGTCGACCCGAGGCCGGTGGTGAAGCTGGTGACGGTGTCGGCGAGCGACGCGCCCGCGACCACGCCGAGCACGCCCGATCCGATGGTCAGGGCCAGGAAGGCGTGCATCTTCCAGCGGGTGATCAGCAGCACGATCACGGCGATGCCGGCCAGTGCGGCCAGCGCGAGCCGCGTGTGGCCGGCGTCGGCGATCGGGGGCGGCGCGGCGGCGGCCAGCAGCTCGACGCTGAGTGCGGACACGGGGAACTCCAAGGGGACGGGGGCAGGCGGAACGTGCGTGGGGGGAGGTGCGGGGTGTCAGACGAGGACGTCCGAGCGGGTCCGGGACCCGGGCCGGGACGTCACACGGCGCCCGCGTGGCCGGGCAGCGCGGCCAGGGCCGCGTCGGCGATCTGCTGCGGACCGCCGGTGACGGGCACCACCGCGCCGGCCTCGTCCGGCTCCAGCGGCTCCAGCGCCTCGAACTGCGAGGCCAGCAGCCCGGACGGCATGAAGTGCTGCATCCGGGCGGCCAGCCGGGAGGCGATCAGCTCGGGCGAGCCGTCGAGGTGGAGGAAGAACAGGCCGGGCGCGGACGCGCGGAGCCGGTCGCGGTAGCGGCGGCGCAGCGCCGAGCAGCTGACGACCCCGCCGCGGTCGCCGCGTTCGGCGATCCAGGCGGCGATGGCGTCGAGCCACGGGGCCCGGTCGGAGTCGTCCAGCGGATGCCCGGCGGACATCTTGGCGATGTTGGCCGGCGGGTGGAAGTCGTCGGCCTCCGCGTAGGGGACACCGAGCCGCTCCGCCAGCAGGCCGCCGACCGTGGACTTGCCGGAACCGGACACGCCCATGACGACGATCACGGGGACCGGCTCGGGAACGGCGGCCGTCATGCTTCCTACCTCCTTGTCGGACACCGCCGGCCGGCGTCAGGCAGGCCCCGTCCGGCGGTGTGGCGACCACTGAACACCCATTGGTAGTACTTATTCAAGAGCGTGTGATCTAAAAGTCATATGACTGTGCTGACGTGGTGCCCTCTACGCTTGGCTCATGCCTCAGCAGGAATCGCCGCGGGACCGGCGGGAACGGGACGAGACCGGCGGCGGTCTGCACTCCCGGGTGCTGGCCGAACTCGGGCCGGCCATCGCCTCCGGTGAGCACCCGCCCGGCACGGTGCTGCGGATCGACGAACTGGAGGCGCGCTACGGCGTCTCGCGCACCGTGGTCCGCGAGGCCGTGCGGGTGCTGGAGGCGATGCACCTGGTGGAGTCACGTCGCCGCGTGGGCATCACCGTGCGGCGCACGGAGGAGTGGAACGTCTTCGACCCGGCGGTGATCCGCTGGCGGCTGGCCGGCGCCGACCGCTCGCGGCAGCTGAAGTCGCTGACCACCCTGCGGACCGCCGTCGAACCCGTCGCCGCGGGCCTGGCCGCCGACGCGGCCACACCCGGGCAGTGCCGCGAACTGACCGTGCTCGCCGCGGAGATGGCCGCCGCCGGACGGGCGGCCGACCTGGCCGCCTACCTCGTGCACGACATCGCGTTCCACCGGGTGGTGCTGGAGGCCTCCGGCAACGAGATGTTCGCCCGGCTCGGGGACGTGGTGGCCGAGGTGCTCACCGGCCGCACCGAACACCACGTCATGTTCACCGCACCCGACCCCGAGGCGGTCACCCTGCACGTCCGGGTCGCCGAGGCCGTCCGTGCGCGGGACGCCGTCGCCGCGGAGTCCCTGATGCGTGAGATCTGCGTCGGCGCGCTGCGCGAGCTGGACATCCTGGCGCCGTAGCCCGCGCGGCCCGCCCCTCGGCGGGGCGGACGGCCGACGGTGTAGCCGTCGTCGGCCGTCGTCAGCCGTCGTCAGCCGTCCAAGGCGGGACGCATCTTCTCCACGAGCGCGTACAGGGCGGCGCGTTCGGCGGGGTCCAGCACGTCGAGGGCGCGGTGCAGGGCGTGCATCTCCGCGCGGACGCGGCGCACCGTCTCCTGGCCCTCCGGGGTCGCGATCACGCGCTTCACGCGGCGGTCGCGCGGGTCCGGCTCGCGCCGGGCGAGGCCCTGGGCCTCCAGCCGGTCGACGATGCCGGTGACGTTCGACGCGTCACACCCGAGCAGGGCCGCGAGCTCCCGCATCGGCAGCGGCCGCACCAGCTGGCCGAGCAGCTTGGCCTGCATCGACGTCAGCCCCTCGTGGGCGGCCGCGACCTGGAAGTCCCGCCACTGCGCGCCCGCGAGCACCGCGAGCGACTCCAGCAGGTCGTGGGTCGCCGGCGGGGAGGGCGCCGGAGCCCCGGAAGGCGCAGGAGGTGGGGCCGTGGCGGTCATGCCGTCAGCGTACCCGCGGAAGCTTCACGTCATCAATCATTCGCTTGACGTCCTTAACTATTGACGTCTACCGTCGTTTCTCGTCAATTGCTTGGCAACCTCAAGTATCCAGGACATGAAGGACCGAAGGACGTCCCCACGATGAGCTCCGCACCGCCCTCCGCACCGGCCACCGGCAGGACGGCCACCGTCTTCGCCCTCAGCCTCGCCGCGATGGTCGTGTCGATGATGCAGACGCTGGTGGTGCCGATCCTCGGCCTGATCCAGACGAGCCTGCACACCACCACGGCCAACGCCAGCTGGGTCACGACCGCCACCCTGCTGTCCGCCGCGGTCTTCACCCCGGTGCTCGGCCGGTTCGGCGACCAGCACGGCAAGAAGGGCACCCTCATCGGCGTGCTCGTCGTGCTGATCGCCGGCACCGTGCTGTCCGCCGTGACGCACTCGCTGCTGTGGCTGATCGTCGGCCGCGTGCTCCAGGGCGCCGCCACCGCGATCTTCCCGCTCGCGCTGTCGATCCTGCGCGAGGAGGTCGAGCCGCGGAAGCTGCCCGGCGCCATGGCCGTCGCCAGTGGCGCCTTCGCGTTCGGCAGCGGCATCGCGCTCGTGGCCACCGGCCTCCTCACCTCGGGCTCCCACCCCGACTACCGCAGCGCCTTCTGGCTGGCCACCGGCATGGCCGTGCTGGTCCTCATCGCCGTGGTCACGCTGGTGCCCGCCACCCGCCACAAGACCGGCGGCCGCACCGACGTGCTCGGCACCCTGACGCTGGCCGCCACGCTGGTGCTGCTCCTGCTGCCCATCACGCAGGGCCACGAGTGGGGCTGGTCCTCCGGCCGCACCCTCGGCACCTTCGCCGGCGCCGTCGTCATGGGCGCGGTGTGGGTCCTGGTCGAGCGCAAGGTCAGCGAACCGCTCGTCGACATGCGGATGTTCGTCCACCGCCCGGTGCTGTTCGCCAACGTCGCCGGACTCCTCGTCGGCTTCGGCGCGTTCGTCCTGTTCATCGGCGTGTCCTACCTCGCGCAGATGCCGTCGTCGATCCTCGGCTACGGCTTCGACGCCAGCGTGCTGCGCGCGTCCGTCGAGTACCTGCTGCCCAGCACCCTGGTGTCGCTGGTCGCCGCGCCCGTCGGCGGTCAGCTCGTCCGGCGCCACGGACCCCGCGTGGTCCTCGCGCTCGCCGCGCTGGCCGGCGCCGCCGGCTTCGGCTGGCTGGTCGCGGACCACGGCCACACCTTCTCGGTGATCGGCTCCGGCGCGCTCGTCGGCGTCGCGATCGCCTTCGGCTACGCCGCGATGCCCGCGATCATCGTCGGCAGCGTCCCGCGCCACCAGACCGGCATCGCCAACGGCATCAACTCGATCTCCCGGTCCACCGGCAGCGCGATCGGCAGCGCGGTCGTCACCACCGTCCTCGCCTCGAAGACCGCGCCCCACCTGCCGCCGGGCGTCCCGCCGCTGCCCGCGCAGTCGCAGTACACGCTCAGCTTCGCCATCGCCGGAGTGGCCCTCGCGCTCGTCGCCGTGGTCGCCTGGGCCGGCCTGCGCCACATCCACGTCGCCCCGCACCACGCGCAGCCGGCCGCGGCCGGTGGCGGGACCGCGGACGCGGCTGACGCCGCGAGCCCCGGCCGCGAGGCCGCGTCCTCCACGAGCGCGTAGGGCCCCTCCACGGGTCGAGACGCGGTGATCCGCAACCCGAAGGCCGGCCGCCACCGGCGGGGCGGCGGATCACCGCGGTGCCGCCACCGGCGGGGCGGCGGATCTCCACACAGTGCGTAGGTGGCCGCGCGGGGCCACCGGACCTCGGGGGAGGGGGCCACGCCCCGGCCCGGGGGGCCGACGAGGCGTCGCCGAGCCCGGCGGGGCGGCTGGGTGGGGCCCCACTGCGAACGGCCGAGCCCGGCGCAGTGGCCGGGTACGGCGTCGTCGCCGTGAACGGTCGAGCGCGGTGGGGTCGCGCGGGTGCGGTCATCGTGCCGGCGCCGGGCGCCGGGCCGGAGCGGAGAGCCGGATGGGGGCCACGGCACCGCGGTGGCCCGGCGGAGTGGCCGGGCAGGGCGTCGTCGCTGTGAACCGTTCAGCCCGGTAGGGCGCATGCCCGGTCGCCGTGGCGGTGTCGTCGTGTCGTGCCGGGAGGCCGGGCGGGGCGCCGGCGTCGCGCCGTCGGAGACCGGGACGGGGCGCCGGGCAGGAGGTCGAGGTGAAGGGATGAGCCCGGCGGATCGTGTCGGGTCCGTCCTCGTCAGGGCCGGGCGGCCGGGTGGCCCGTCACCACACGACGGCCGCGCCGAACACCGCCAGCGCGAGCATGCAGGCGGCCACGGCCAGCGCGGTGGGCGGTGGCATCGCGGCCGGGCGGGCGGCGCCCAGGCGCTGGATGCGCAGGTGGGCGACCAGGAGGAACGCCAGGAAGGCGAGCACCGCGAGGCCCACGGCGGCGACCGACAGGGCGGACGCGCCCGAGCGCACGGCTTGGCGCAGCGCGAGGATTGCGGTGACCAGGCAGGTCAGGGTCGTGCGGCGCCAGGCCAGGCGGGTGCGTTCCGGCTGGAGCCCGGGGTCGCGGTCCGTCTCGACGGGCGGCACCCCAGACGGGGGCGGCACCGTCAGCCCGCCCAGCCGGCGAGCACCACGGTCACCATGGCGATCGCGAGCACGGCGACCACGACCGCGAGCGCGGCCGGGAAGCGGGACACCGGCAGGTTGGTGCCGAGCCGCATCGCCCGCTCGCAGCGCACCCAGTGGTTGACCGCCCGCAGCGTGCACGCCACGCCCGCCGCGAGCAGCCCGAGCGACAGCACCAGGCGGGCCCAGTGGGTGAGGTGGTCGGTGAGGAACTGGTCGACGGCGAAACCGCCGCCGATCAGCGCGAGCGCCGTACGGATCCAGGCCAGGAACGTCCGCTCGTTCGCGAGCGAGAAGCGGTAGTCGGGGGTGGTGCCCTCGTCCTGCACCCGGGCCGGCGCGAACCACAGCAGCACCGAGTCCCGGGCGGCGCGCAGCCGGCCGATATCGCTCACCCGACCACCCTAACCAGGGCCTGCCCGCGCCACCCGGCGGCCCACCCGTCCTGGTCGCCCGGCCCGCGCCCGGTCGGGGATCAGATCCAGGGAAGTACCTCGCGGTGCTGGACCAGGACGCCGTGCGGCTCCCGGGTGCCGGCCGGCAGGGTGGCCAGCCACACCACGTCGACGGCGGCCTCGTCGGGGCTCTGCGCTTCGGACATGTCGGAGAACCAGGGGCGTGAGGCGCCGGTGTCGACGAGCCCCGGGCAGCAGGCGTTGACCAGGACGTCCCGTGCGACGGCCTGCTCCCCGAGTGAGCGGTCGACGATCTTCACGGCCGCGACCTGGGCGATCTTGGACGGCACGTTGATCCAGCCGGGTCAGCCCTCGGCGGCCGCGCGGCCCTCCTGCACGGCGCGGGTGTAGTCGTCCATGACGGCGTCCAGGTCCTTCAGGGCCATGGCCGCGACGTCGAAGCGGGCGTGGAGCCGCGGGTCCAGTTCGCGCAGCGAACCGAAGGAGCTGGACATCACCACCACCCTGGCGCCGTCGTTCAGGAGCGGGACGACGGCCTCGAGGACACGCCGGGTGCCGCGGTTGTTGGTGTTGACCAGGCCGGCGACCTGATCGGCGGCGGGCACGTCGCGGGCGATCCTGTTGGTGGCGTTGGACACCACGACGTCGATGCCGCCCTACTCGCGGGCGATGAAGTCGGCGCAGGAGCGCACACTCTCGTCGTCGGAGACGTCCAGCAGGTGGAACGCCGGTAACAGCCCCTCGGACCGCAGCAGTTCGACGCGGACGGACCGGTTCCGCACCGCTGTGCGCGGCGGCTCGCGGCGCCTCGGGCGCCCGTGCGGGTCCGGGCGTCACGGTGTGCGGCGGGAGAGCGCCGGGCGGATCAGCAGCGCGCCCGCCGCACCGGACACGCCCACCGCGGTGACCGTCCACCACAGGGTGCCGGGTCCGGCGGCCGCGTAGAGGGCAGGGCCCACGCCCAGGGCGAGGAAACGGGCCACGCCCCGCGCCCAGTTGAGGGCCGCCTGGTAGCGGGCGCGCGCGTCGTCGGGAGCCAGGTCGGCGACGACCGACGTGGCGATGCCGCCCGCGCACACCTCGCCGGCGCTCCACACCACGACGGTCAGCAGGTAGCCGCCGGTGGTGCTCGCCACGCCGGTCAGGCCGACGCCCGCGGCGAGCAGCACCGAGGTCACGGCCCACACCCGCATCCGGTCGAAGCGCAGCACCCACGCGTTGGTGAACGGCTGCAGGACCACGACCAGCGCCGCGTTCACCACCGCCACCAGGCCGTACGCCGACGCCGGCAGTCCGTGGTCGCGGATGGCCAGGGGCACCGTGAACTCGGTCTGCGCGTACACGCACTCGCCGGCCACCGACACCGTGACGAACGCCAGCAGCAGCCGGTCCCGCACCACCACCCCGTAACCGCCGCCCCCGGCAGGGCCCTTCGGCGCGTGCGGCGCCGAGCGCGGCAGGGCGGCGGCCGCCACCGCCGCGAACCCCAGGCACGTCACCGCGTCCACCACGAACAGCAGCCAGAAGCCGCGCTCGACCAGGAAGCCCCCGGCGGCGCCCGCGGTCGCCGCGCCGATGTTGATCGCCCAGTGGTAGAGGCCGAAGGCCGCCTGCCGCCGGGAGGGACCGGCCGAGTCAACGATGACCGCGGCGACCCCCGGCCCGTGCAGCGAGCCGGCCGCGCCGACCAGGGCCGCCGCAAGCGACAGCGTCAGCACCCCCGGGGAGCAGAAGAGCAGGGCCTGGCTGACCGGTGTGGCGACCATCCCGGCGAGGATCGCCTGCCGGCGGCCGACCCGGTCCGCGAACCAGCCGCCCGCCACCGGACCGGCCAGCCCGCCCGCGCCCAGCGCGCCGAGCACGTACGGCGTCTGCGCCTCGGTGACCCCCCGCGAGCCCAGGTAGAAGACGAGGAACGGCACCACCATCGTGCCCACGCGGTTGACCACGGTGCCGCAGAAGACCACCCAGAACGGGGCGGGCAGACCGCCGAAGTGCCGTGCGGCGGCGGCGCGCAGACGGCCGCGTCCGGGCGGCGGGGCCGCGCCCGCGGGGCCGGCGGACGGGGCGGGGGAGGACAGGACGGGAGCGGTCATGCGGGAATGGTGCGGCGGCGCCACCGGTTGACGGCAATGATTAAGGTACGGCTGAATCCGGGGTACGGCCCCGGCACCGCGGAGGGCTCACCGGCGGGACGGGACGGGGACGGACATGGCGGGGGAACTGCGGTTCGCCTTCTCGGCGACCGACGTGGCGCGCACCAGGTTCGCGGTCTCCCCGCTGTGGGAGGTCGTCGCCAGCGTCCGCACGTTCAAGACCGCGGGGCCGCACTCGGTGCACCGCGGCTGGCGCCGGGACGTCGCGCCGCGGCTGGCCGCCGCGGGACTCGACGCGGGGCTGCTCGCCGACCTGGTGCCGTCCGCCGGCTACACCCCCGACTTCATCACCCCGCCGCCGCTGCCCGGCGGCAGCGTCCTCGACGCGGAACTGCGCGAGGTCGCGGCCACCCCGGCGCAGGAGGTCCGCAGGGAACTCGACGAGTACGGGCTGCACACCGAGCGGATCCGGCGGTTGCACGCCGACCCGGCCGCCGGACTCGCGCGCCTGGCCGCGGAGATCAGCGCGTACTGGGACCTGGCGCTCGCGCCGTACTGGCCGCGGCTGCAGGGCGTGCTGGAGGCCGACGTCTTCCACCAGGCACGGCGGCTGGCCACCGACGGCGCCGAGGCCGTCCTGGGCAGCCTGCACCCCAGCGTGCGCTGGGGCGCCGGCACGCTGACCGTCCGCCACAAGACCTGCCCGGCCGAGACGGTCCTCGGCGGCAAGGGGCTGGTGCTGGTGCCGTCGGTGTTCGCCTGGTCCTCGGTGGCCGCCACCACCGCGACGCCCGTCGCCAAGCAGCTGTTCTACCCCAGCCGCGGCTGGGGCTCGGTGTGGGAGGAGTCGCGTGCGGCCGTTCCGGAGGCCGTGGCCGCCGTCCTGGGCCGCACCCGCGCGCTGCTGCTGGCCGAGCTGACCGTGCCCGCGTCCACCAGCGAACTGGCCGGCCGCACCGGCCTGTCGGCGGGCGGGGTCAACCAGCACCTCACGGCGCTCCGCGACGCGGGCATCGTCTCCGCGCACCGCGCGGGGCGCTCGGTCCTCTACATGCGCACCGCGGTCGCCGAGTCCCTGCTCGCCGCGAGCGCGTAGCCCTCGGTCCTCCGCGGAGATCCGGACGGCAGACGCTAGCCCCGCTCCTCGCGGAGCGCGAGCAGGCGTTCGTAGCCGGCGAGGCCGTCCGGGACCCAGTCCCACGTGGTGAGCCGCGCGGCGACCTCCTCCTCGGCGAGGAAGGCGTGCCAGGCGACCTCCTCGACCTGCGGGTCCACCGGGAGGTCGCAGCGCACCTCGTAGACCGCCGACCACCAGCGCCCGAGGTCGCCGCCCTCGAAGGAGAACCTGAACAGCGGTTCGGGGCGCGGCAGTCCGTTCACGCCCAGCTCCTCCTCGGCCTCCCGCAGCGCCGCGTCGTCGTAGGACTCGCCGGTGCCCACCACCCCGCCGACGAACATGTCGTACATCGACGGGAACACCAGCTTGCGGGCCGTGCGGCGGTGCACGAAGATCCGCCCTTCGGCGTCCCGTGCCAGCACGAACACGCAGCGGTGCCGCAACCCGCGGGCGTATGCCTCACCGCGCGGTGCCTGCCCGATGACGTGGTCGTCCTCGTCGACGATGTCGAGGATCTCGTCGGCGGACAGCGGGGCGCGGTCGTCGGTGGGGGAGTCGCTCATACCGCGATTGAACCATCCAGCACGGACTCGGCCGCCGAGCGCAGCTCGCGGATCAGGGCCCGCACCCCGAGGGTGCCGGCGAGTTCGGGAGCGGTCGCGTAGCCCACCTTGCGGCTCGGGCGGCGCGGCCCCAGGTCCGTGACGGCCACCGCGGCGGGCGCACCGAGCAGTGCCAGCCCCGGCATGATCGCCATCCCCAGGCCGCGCGCGACCATCGACAGCACCACGCTGTCGTCGCCCGCGTCGACCGTGGCCCGTGGGATCCAGTCCTGCTCCGACCACCAACGCCGGGTGTACGACGAGCAGTTCTCCGTCCAGTCGACCAGCGGCAGCGCGCGCGGATCGGCCGCCCCGGCCGGGTGCGCCAGCGCGTACGGCTCCTCGAGGAGTACCGCCGTGACCAGGCCACCGGGCGGGGGAGTCGAGCCGTCGAGGGTCGCGATCGCCAGGTCGGCGCGCCCGTCGGCCACTTCGCCCGCGGTGCCCCGCCCCACGTCCGGCACGATCCGCACCTCCGGTGTCAGCAACGGGTGCCGGACGGTGAGCCGTTCGAGGGCGGGCGGCAGCAGGTGCACGGCCGCGCTGCGGAACGCCGCGATGCGCAGGGTGCCGGACGCCTGGCCGGCGGCCGCGCCCCGTGCCTCGCCGGGGAGGGTGTCCAGCAACCCCAGGATCCGGCGCGCCTGGGCCGCGGCCCGCTCGCCGGCGGGCGTCGGCCGGGCGCCGTGCCGGCCGCGGTCGAACAGCACGGCGCCGAGCTTGCGTTCGCAGGAGCGGACGGCGTGCGAGACGGCCGACTGCGTCAGACCGAGGCGTGCGCCGGCCGCGGTGAAGGAGCCCTCGTGGGCCACGGCGACGAGGACGCGCAGCTCCTGCGGGACGAGTTCGCTCATGCGCGCCACTGTAGGCCGTTCCATGAACGCCGCTCATGGAAGAGCGCGATCCATCGACGGCGGCCCCTGCACCCCGCGAAGACGCGCTCCTAGCGTGGCCGTCATGACCACGAACCCGGCGCCGACCGCGCCCGCCGCGCCCGCCCCGGCGCCCCTTCCCGCCTCCCTCGCCGCCCCTTCAGCGGTTGGCCACGCCGTCACCGTCCACCAGGTGGCCCGGCCCCGCGGTCTGCCCACCGCGGGCGACTTCGCCTTCGTCGAGCACGCCGTTCCCGCGCCGGAGCCCGGCACCGCCCTGGTGGAGAACGTCTACCTGTCCGTCGACCCCTACATGCGCGAGGCGATGGAGGAGGGCGGCTGGCAGCTCGGCGTGCCGCTGGAGGGCCGTTCCGTCGGCCGCGTGGTGCGCAGCCGCACGGCCGGGCTGCGCCCCGGCGACCTGGTCTTCCACCGGCGGGCCTGGCGCACCCACGCCCTGGTCACCGCCGAGGAGGCACGGGTGCTGCCGTCGCTGCCCGGCATCCCGCTGCGTGCCTGGCTCGGCGTGCTCGGCGGCACCGGCCTGACCGCGTACGTCGGCCTGCGCCGCGTCGCGCGGCTGGCACCCGGCGAGACCCTGTTCGTCGACGCCGCGGCCGGCGGTGTGGGCACGGCCGTCGGCCAGTTCGCGCGGCTGATGGGCGCCGGCCGCGTCCTCGGCAGCACCGGCAGCGCCGCGAAGGCCGCCCACCTGGTGCGCGACCTCGGGTTCGACGCGGCCTTCGACTACCACGACGGGCCGTTCGCCGAGCAGGTCGCGGCGCTCGCGCCGGACGGGATCGACGTCGGCTTCGAGAACGTCGGCGGCGAGCAACTGGAGGGGCTGATCGCCGCGATGCGGCCGTCCGGCCGGATAGCCTGGTGCGGCAGCGTCGCCCAGTACAACGACCCGGCGCGGCCGCCCGCGGCGCCCCGCAACCTCTACGACGTCGTCCACAAGTCCCTGCGGCTGGAGGGGTTCCTGGTCCGCGACCACCGCGACGCCCAGCGGGAACTGGAGGAGTTCGCGGTGCCGCACCTGCGGTCGGGGCGGATGGTGCCCGACGACACCGTGACGGAGGGCATCGGCAGTGTGGTCGACGCGTTCGTGGGGGTCTTGCGCGGGAGCAGCACCGGCAAGATGATCGTCCAGGTCGGTGACCCAGAGGAGAAGTGACGGGAGAGTACGGTGACCGCACGCGAGACGCCCCGCCGGACGCCGGGCCAGGCGCCCCTGAGGGTCGCCAACTGCTCCGGCTACTACGGCGACCGCCTCTCGGCGGCCCGCGAGATGGTCGAGGGCGGACCGATCGACGTGCTCACCGGCGACTACCTCGCCGAGCTGACGATGATGCTGCTGTGGAAGGCCCGGCAGCGCGACCCGGAGGGCGGCTACGCGCTGTCCTTCCTCGCGCAGATGCACGACGTGCTCGCCACCTGCCTGGAACGCGGCATCAAGATCGTGGTGAACGCCGGCGGCCTCAACCCGGCCGGGCTGGCCGCCAAGCTCCGCGAACTCGCCGCCGCCGGCGGCCTGGAGCCGGTCGTCGCGCACGTCGAGGGCGACGACCTGCTCGCCCGGCTGCCCGAACTCCAGGCGCGCGGCCACGACTTCGCGCACCTCGCCAGCGGGCTGCCACTCGCCGGGTCCGGCGTCGAGGCGGTCACCGCCAACGCCTACCTCGGCGGCTGGGGCATCACCGAGGCGCTGCGCGCCGGCGCCGACGTGGTGATCTGCGGCCGGGTCACCGACGCCTCGCTCGTCGTCGGCCCGGCGGCCTGGGCGTTCGACTGGGCCCTGGAGGACTGGGACGCGCTGGCCGGGGCCGTCACCGCCGGCCACATCATCGAGTGCGGCACGCAGGCCACCGGCGGCAACTACTGCTTCTTCACGGAGATCCCCGACCCGGTCCACCCCGGCTTCCCCATCGCCGAGATCAATCCGGACGGTTCGAGCGTCATCACCAAGCACCCCGGCACCGGCGGCGCGGTCACCGTCGGCACCGTCACCGCCCAACTCCTGTACGAGACGGGGCATCCCGTCTATCTGAACCCCGACGTCGCGGCCCGGTTCGACACCGTGCGGCTCAGCCAGCAGGGACCCGACCGGGTCGCCGTCGGGACGGTCACCGGCGAACCCGCGCCGCTCGACCTCAAGGTGTGCCTCAACCACCGCGGCGGGTACCGGAACTCGGCGACCTTCGTGCTCACCGGCCTCGACCTCGACGCCAAGGCCGACTTCGCCGAGGCCACGCTGCGGGACGCGACCGGCGGCCCGGCCGCGTTCGCCGCGTACGACCTGCGGCGCGAGCACGGCGGTGAGAACGACCGCCTCACCCTCACCGTCAAGGACCCCGACCCGCACACCGTCGGCCGCGGTTTCTTCACCGCTGTGGCCGGCACCGCGCTCGCCGGCTACCCCGGCCTCCACCTGGAGCACGCCGCCCCCAAGGCCACCGAGTACGGCGTGTACTGGCCGGCGCTGATACCCGCCGGCGAGGTCGAGGCGGTGACCGTGCTGGCGGACGGCACCCGGCTGCCGGTGCCCAGGCCGCCCGCCGTGCTACCCGCCCGGCCGCTGCAGGCCGACGCCGTGCCGCCCGCCGCGGTCCCGCCCGCGGGCGCGCGCCCACTGCCGCTGCGGACCGCCGGGCCCCTCGGCCAGGGCGCCCCCGGAGCGGCGGGCCGCACCGTGCGGCTGCCGCTGGGCACCCTCGTCGGCGCCCGCTCCGGCGACAAGGGCGGCGACGCCAACGTCGGGCTCTGGGCGCGCGACGACGACGCCTGGCGCTGGCTGCGCGACTACCTGGACGTCGACCGCCTGCGCGTGCTGCTCCCCGAGACCGCGCGACTGCCGGTCAGCCGGTACGAGCTGCCGCGGCTGCGGGCGGTCAACTTCGTCGTGCACGGCCTGCTGGGCGACGGCGTCGCCTCCTCCACCCGCGCCGATCCGCAGGCCAAGGCGCTCGGCGAGCGGCTGCGCGGCTGCCTCGCCGACATCCCGGAGGAACTGGTCGACCCGGCCCCCGCCGAGTTCACACGGGTGCCGGAGGGATGACCCCACCGCACCCGGGCGGCGGCGGTGCGCGTTCCCACGGCGCGCCGGGGGGAGGGGCATCATCGATCCATGAGCAACCTCGATGTGAAACCGGCGGCCACGGTCTGCGGTGGCCGCGACGACGTCTCCGCCGCCCCCGTGCGCGAACTGCTCACCGCCCGGACCGTGCCGCTGGGCGAGAGCACGGTCGTGCGCCGTCTGCTGCCCAACCTCGGCCGCCGCATGGTCGGGGCGTGGTGCTTCGTCGACCACTACGGTCCCGACGACATCGCGCAGGAGCCCGGCATGCAGGTCCCGCCGCACCCGCACATGGGCCTGCAGACCGTCAGCTGGCTGCACGAGGGCGAGGTCCTGCACCGCGACAGCCTCGGCAGCAAGCAGACCGTGCGGCCGCGTGAGCTGGGACTGATGACCTCCGGCCGGGGCATCTCGCACTCCGAGGAGTCGCCCCGCGACCACGCCCGCTACCTGCATGGCGCCCAGTTGTGGGTCGCGCTGCCCGAGGCCCGCAGGAACGTCGAGCCCGCCTTCGAACACCACGCCGAACTGCCCGAGGTCACCGGCGGCGGCGGTCTGCACGCCACCGTCATCCTCGGCGAGGTCGACGGCGCGGCGTCGCCCGGCACCACCCACACGCCGATCGTCGGCGCCGACCTCACGCTCGGCGAGGGCACCGCCGCGCGCCTGCCCCTGGAGCCGGACTTCGAGTACGCCGTGCTGACCATGTCCGGCGAACCGGAGGTCGACGGCGTGCGCCTGGCGCCCGGCTCGATGCTCTACCTCGGCGCCGGCCGCAAGGCCCTGCCCCTCGACGCGACCGTCGAGAGCTCCCTCGTCCTGCTCGGCGGCGAGCCCTTCGCCGAGCAGATCATCATGTGGTGGAACTTCATCGGCCGTACCCCCGAGGAGATCACCGAGGCCCGTGAGGCGTGGCACGCCGGCGACCGCTTCGGCGAGGTCCACGGCTACGCCGGCAAGCGCCTCGACGCGCCGCCGCTGCCCGCGACCCCGCTGAAGGCGCGGGGACGCGTGCGCTGAGCGGGCGGTGGCTCCGGCGCGATCGGGCTGGTTCACGCCGGTTCGGGGCCGGGGGCCGGTGCGGGGCCGGTTCAGAGCGGGTTCAGGCAGGGGCGGCCGGCCCCTCCGGCCGGTAGCCCGCGGGCGGCCCGGATGGCGGTGCCGGGCTGGGGCCGTCCCCCGGGGTCGGCGAGCATGGTGCTGCGTGACCGGGCCTCACCCGCGGGCCCGCGCAGCCGCGAAGGGACCGCCATGGCCGGCGCTGCCGAGGACGACCGCTACGCCGACGCGCTCGCCACCGCCGAGCGGCTGCTCGGCACGTCGCTGGAGCCGTTCCTGGCGCTGGGCCCGGGGGAGCCCGCCAGCGGCTCGGACTTCGCGCGGCTCGCGACCGTGCACACCTTCGGTGACGCGTGGCCGCGGACCGAGGTGCTGGACACCCGGAGCCGCGCCCTGGTCTCCGTGACGATCGCCGCCGTCCTGGGGACCCTGGAACCCCTGCGCGGCCAGCTCCGCATCGCCCTGGGCAACGGGGTGTCGCCCGAGGAGATCGTCGAGGTGTTCGTGCACGTCGAGGCGTACGCGGGGGCCGCGCGCGCCTTCGAGGGCTACCGCATCGCCAGGGAGGTGTTCGCGGAGGCGGCTCGCGCGAAGGGGGACGGCTAGCGCGTCACCCCGCGGTGCTCCGGCGGTCAGCCGGCCGAGGCGATGCGCCGGAGGACGTCGATCAGACGGGTGAGGTCCTCGTCGGCGACGTGGTCCAGGACGTGCCGGCGGACGCTCGCCAGGTGCACCGGCCAGGACTCCTCCAGCGCGGCGAGACCCGCGTCGGTCAGCACCGCGTTCCAGCCGCGGCCGTCCTCGTCGCACTTCGCGCGCCTGACCAGTCCGCGCCCCTCCAGCCGCTGCACGATGCGGGTCATGCCGCTGAGGGAGAGGTTCACGGCCGCGGCCAGCTCGCTCATGCGGAGCGTTCGGCCGTCCGCCTCGGACAGGTGCATCAGCGTGGTGTACTCACTGAGCGGGAGCCGGCCGGAGCGGGCCATGTCGTGGTCGACGGCACGCGGCAGCGCCGTCATCACCCGGCCCAGGGTCCGGACGAAGTCCTCCTCGGCGGCGCTCATCGGCTCGTCGGGCATCGCGCTCACACTCCCGCTGGTCATGTACCCCATCGTAGGACCTTGTCACGTCAAGGAACTCAAAGTGATTGCTTGACGCAGCAAATACAGCGACGTTTACTTGACAGCGCAAGTACACGTCTCGGGTCACCGACCCGAACCGAAAGGCTTAGGCATGACCAAGATCGGCATCATCCTCGGGAGCACCCGCCCGGGTCGCAACGGTGAGGCAGTGGCCCGCTGGGTCCTGGACGTGGCACGTCGGCGCGACGACGCGGAGTTCGAGCTGATCGACCTGCTCGACTACAAGCTGCCGCACCTCGACGAGGCGATCCCGCCGTCCATGGGCCAGTACACCCAGCCGCACACCCAGGAGTGGGCCCGCACCATCGACGGGTTCGACGGCTTCGTCATGGTGACGCCGGAGTACAACCACTCCACGTCCGGCGCGCTCAAGAACGCCATCGACTTCCTCTACGCCGAGTGGAACAACAAGGCCGTCGGCTTCGTCAGCTACGGCAGCGCGGGCGGCACGCGCGCGGTCGAGCACCTGCGCCTGGTCGCGGGCGAGCTGCAGATGGCGGACGTGCGCGCGCAGGTCGCGCTGTCCCTGTTCCACGACTTCGTGAACTTCAGCGAGTTCACGCCCGGCGAGTTCCAGGCCGACGCGCTGAACGCCACGCTCGACCAGGTCATCGCCTGGAGCACGGCCCTGGCGCCGCTGCGCGCGAAGTAGTACCGGCGCGGCGGCACCAGCCGCGGGTCCGTCCGGCGGAGGGACGCACCCGCGAACCCGCGGCCGCGCGGCCCGGGCGCCCACCCCGCGCCCGGGCCGCGCGGTTTCGCGGTTGCGGGGCCCGCCGGGTCCGGTACGGGTCTCGTGCGGGCCCGCCCCGCCGGGGACGACAAGACACCACCGTGGGGGGCAGCTCAAGGAGACAGTCATGGGAACGCTCGACGGCAAGGTCGTGCTCATCACCGGCACCGGAGGCGGCCAGGGCCGCGTCGCGGCGCAGATCTTCACCCGGGAAGGCGCCAAGGTCGTCGGCGCCGACATCCAGGCCGGCGCCAACGAGGAGACGGTCGCGCTGGTGCGGGACGCCGGAGGCGAGATCACCGGCATCGCGCCGGTCGACCTCACCGACCCCGACCAGGCGCACCGGCTCGTCGACGAGGCCGCGGCGGCCTACGGCGGCCTCGACGTCGTCTACAACAACGCGGCCCTCCAGCGCTTCGGCGCGATGCCCGACTTCTCGATCGAGGACTGGCGGACGACCGAGGCCGGCGAACTCGACATCCCCTTCTTCGTCTCCAAGTTCGCCTGGCCGCACCTCGTCAGGCGGGGCGGCGGAGTCATCATCAACATCGCCTCGCAGGCCGGCCTGATCGCCGGCGCGAACCCCCCGATGGTCGCCCACGCAGCCGCCAACGCCGGGGTCATCGCCATGACCCGCCAGCTCGCCCTCGAAGGCGCACCGCACGGTATCCGCGCGGTGGCCGTCAGCCCCGGCCCCGTGATCACGCCGGCCAGCGAACGCGACCTCGGCGACGACCAGGCAGCCAGGGACGCCATCACGAGCAAGACCCTGCTCAAGCGGTTCGCCCGCCCCGAGGAGATCGTCGAGCTCGCGGCCTTCCTCGCGTCCGACCGTGCGTCCTACATCACCGGCGCGAACTACCCCGTGGACGGCGGGGCATCGGCCTGGTAGCCGGTGGACCCGGGCCCCGGGGCCCGGGTCTCAGTTGCCGAAGGGGCCCATCCCGGGGAGCGTGGTCCGCGTGTGGTTGGGGGGCAGCAGCGCGTCGCGATCGGGGGCCATGCGGCGGTGCGCGTCAGGGTCCGTGTACGACGCCAGCCTGCGCCGCTCCGACACCATGGTCAGGAGCCGGCCGCCCTTCTTCGCAAGCCATGCCTTCATGATCCCGCCCCCATCTCTCCGAGGCCCCACGGCCTCGTATCCGCAGTATCACCCCGGGGCGCGCGTGCGAACCTCGCGCTGAGCAGAACTTGAGGTCGCCGTGCCCGCCGCGGCGGGGCGGGTACGTGACCTTGTCCGAGGGGGAGGGTCGACGATGGTCCCAGCGGACGAGAGGAGCCCCCCCGTGGACGGCACGCCCATGGACGAGAACCGCCTCCTGGCGGAGCAGATGGCCTACTACCGGGAGCGCGCGAGCACCTACGACCGGCCCTACGAGGAGAGCGCGGCGCTGCGGGCGCTGCTCACCGTCGTCGACGAACTCCCCGTCGGCGGGGACGTCCTGGAACTGGCGTGCGGGACGGGCCAGTGGACCTCGCGGCTCGCGTCCCTCGCCCGCTCGGTGACGGCGCTCGACGCGTCGGCGGAAGTACTGGAGATCGCGCGGACCCGGGCGGCGTCCCCCACGGTGGACTTCGTCCAGGCCGACCTCTTCCGCTGGCGGCCGCCTCGCCGCTACGACGCCGTGTTCTTCGCCTTCTGGCTGTCCCACGTGCCCCCGGCGCGCCTTCCCGCCTTCTGGTCGTCGGTCGCCGCCGCGCTCGCGCCCGGCGGCCGGGCCGTCTTCGTCGACGACGGTCCCCTCGCGGCCGAGGGCGAGGAGATCCTCGCGGACCCCGCCGTCCCCACGGCCGTGCGCAGCCTCGACAACGGCGACCGCTACCGCATCGTCAAGGTCTTCCACGACCGGGACACCCTGTCCCGCGACCTCACCGCCCTCGGCTGGACCCCCGCCATCCGCACCCTCGGCAGTCAGTACGTCGGCACCGCCGAGCCGCCCGCCGCCCGCTGAGCCGGAGCGCCGTGGTGCGGCGCGTGGGGGGGATCGAGGGGGCCGGACGGGGGGTTCGGGCGGGGTGTCGGGGGCGGGAAGGGGAGCGGGGAGTGAGGATGGGTGGCTCTGGGGTCCGCCCGCCGGCCGGCAGGCGGCCCGCGGGGGCCGACGCCGTCACGTACGAGGGAGTTGCCGTGGCCCAGCAGGACAACATCGCCGTCCAGACCGCTTTCGGCGAGGCCGTCAACAGCGGGAACCTGGCCGCCCTCACCGGCCTCGTGGCCGCCGGCGCGGTCGACCACGACCCCGCGCCCGGGCAGGGCCCGGGTCCGGAGGGCTACCAGGCGATGTTCGGTGAGCTGCGGCGGGCCTTCCCCGATCTGCACGTCGAGGTCGAGCACGTGATGGGGACCGACGACGAGCTGGCCTTCGCCTACACCATCAGCGGCACGCACAGCGGCGAGCTGGCCGGGCACGCGCCGACCGGCCGCACGGTGCGCTACCGCGGCATGCAGATCAGCCGCTTCGAGGGCGGCAAGCTCGTCGAGCGCTGGGGCAGCAGCGACGAGCTGGGCATGATGCGGCAGCTCGGCCTGGCCTGAGCACGGTCGCCTCAGGAGTCCCCCGCGACGGCTCGGACGTTGACCCTACGTACCGACCGACGCGGAGGTGGTCGCGCATGACCGGCGTCGTGCTCGTCCTGACCGTCTTCCTGGCCTGCGCCGTCGAGGCCGTCGAAGCGCTGACCATCGTGCTGGCGGCCGGCACCAGCCGGAACTGGCGCTCGGCCCTGCAGGGCACCGCCGCGGCCCTGGTCACCCTCGCCGTGACGGTCGCCGCCCTCGGGCCGGCGATCGGCCTGATCCCGCTCCGGGCGCTGCGCCTGGCGGTCGGCGCCCTGCTGCTGGTGTTCGGGCTGCAGTGGCTGCGCAAGGCGATCCTGCGGGCCTCGGGTCACAAGGCGCTGCACGACGAGGCCGGTGCCTATGCCCGGCAGGTCGCCGCCGCGGGTGCCGCGGCCGGCGGCGGGCGCGGCGTCGTCAGCGACTGGTACGCCTTCACCCTGTCCTTCAAGGGGGTCCTCCTGGAAGGGCTCGAAGTCGTCTTCATCGTCGTGACGTTCGGCACCAGCCAGGGGAGCGTGCCGCTCGCCGTGCTCGGCGCGGTCGCCGCGGTCGTGGCGGTCACCGGGGTGGGGCTCGCCGTCCGCGCGCCGCTGGCCAGGGTGCCGGAGAACACCATGAAGTTCGCCGTAGGGATCATGCTCACCGCCTTCGGCACGTTCTGGTCCGCCGAGGGAGCCGGTGCCGCGTGGCCCGGCGCCGACGCGGCCCTGCTGGTCCTGATCCCCGCCCTCGCCCTGCTCGGGCTCGGCGCCGTCGCGCTGCTGCGCCGCACCCGGCCCCCCGGCGGACCGGCCGCCGGGACGGGCGCCCCGGCCCCCGTGGGGAAAGGAAGCACACCGTGAAGTGGATCCGCTCGTTCGCACTGTTCTGGTACGACTTCGTCGTCGGCGACGACTGGCGGGTCGCGGCCGGGGTGGCGGTGGCGCTGGGCGCGACCGCGGGCCTGGTCCACGGCGCGGGCGTGAACGCCTGGTGGCTGCTGCCCGTCGCGGTGGTCCTCCTCCTCGGGCTGTCCCTGCGCCGCGCGGTCACACGGGCGCGCTGACGCCGGCAGATGACCGCGGCGTGCTGACGGGTGCTCGCCACCCGCCGGTGCCGGCCCCGGGCGGGTGGGTCAGGGCGTGGCGGACAGCAGGCGGGCGAGATCGGCGCGGCCCGCGTGGCTCTCGCCGTGGGCGAAGGCACGGCCGTAGCCGTCGTCGCCGAGAGCCGTGCGGGCGGTCAGCTCGCACTGGTCGCGGACGGCCTGCAACTCCGGTGTGCCCCGCTGCGGGTGGCCGACGCTGCGCCACACGGCCGCGCTCGTGCCGTACGTGGAGGCGGCCGCCTCCGCCTGTCCGGCCGCGGCCAGCGCGGCGGCCAGCACGTCCAGGCCGAGGGCGGTGCCGAACGCGTCGCCCAGCGTCTGCTTGCCGCGGAGCATCATCCGCGCGTGGTGGGCGGCCTCCTGCGGCGCCGCGCTGACCAGCGAGATCAGTGCGAGCTGGTAGTCCAGGTAGGAACGCGTCCACACCTCGCCGGACAGCACGCAGTACTCCCTCAACTCCATGGCCACCGCCCGCGCTTCGGCAAGCTGCCCGGTCGCGGTCAGTGCGAAGACGCGGACGAGGTGGCAGCGCAGCCGGGCCGCGGAGTCGAACGGCGAGCCGGACGCCGAGGTCAGCGCCTGCTCGACGATGTCCATGGCGGCCTGGGACCGGCCGGTCAGCAGCGCCAGCAGGCCGGTCGCGTAGGCGGCACCGAGCCGGGACTCCTTGTCGCCGTCGGCTGCCGCGGCCCGCTCGGCACCGCGCGCCAGGCGCAGAGCGCGCCGGTAGTCGCCCTGGAGGGTGACGGTCACGCACAGCGCGGTCAGCGCCCGGGTGCGTTCCGGACCTGCGAACAGGTGCGCGGCCAGGGCGCGTTCCAGCGCCGACCTGGCCTCCTTCACATGGCCGCAGCACGTCCAGAAGAACACCAGCCGCCCCGCGACGTCCGCGGCCCGGCGCGGATCGGTGGCCAGCAGCAGGTCCAGGGCGATCCGCAGATCGACGTGGACCTCCTCGACCCTGCCGTAGCACTCGGCCTGCGCGTGCCCGGCCCAGCCCGCCTCCGCCTGCTGCACGAGCTCCACGATGTGCCGGGCGTGGCGGTCGGCCGACGCCCGCTCCTCGCCGAGCTCCCGCAGCCACTCGCCGCCGAACTCCCGGACGGTGTCCAGCATCCGGTCGCGGTCCGTCCCGTCGCGGCGCAGCAGCGACTGCGCGACCAGGCTGCCGAGCAGACCCGGCACGTCCCCCGCGGCCAGCGGCCCGCCCGCGGTGACCTCGACCGCGGAGTCCGTGCTGAACGGGCCCCGGAACACGCTGAGCCGCGCCCACAGGAGGCGCTCCAGCGGGGCGCACAGCTCGTGGCTCCAGCCGATCGTGGTGCGCAGCGTCCGGTGCCGCTCCGGCCACACGAACCCGTCCGCCGCCAGGGTGGCGAAGCGGGACGCGAGCCGCGACGCGACCGCGGTGACGGGCGCCGGCCCGACCTGGGCCGCCGCCAGCTCGATCGCCAGCGGAATGCCCTCCAGCCGCCGGCACACGGTGGCCGCGGCGTCCGCCGCGCCCGGTGCGGCCAGCGCCCTGAGACCCGCCGCACCGGTGATCCGCTGCGTGAACAGGGCCACGGCGTCCTCGCCGTCGGCGGGCAGCGGGTCCAGCTGCAGGACGGCCTCGCCGCGGCACGCCAGCCGCCGGCGGCTGGTGGCCAGCACGGTGACACCGGGCGCGGCGGTCAGCAGCTCGCCGACGATGTGGACGCAGGCCGGCAGCAGGTGCTCGCACGAGTCGAGCACGAGCAGCAGGTTCTTGTCGGCGAGCCACGCGGACAGCGCGTTCAGCGGCATCCCCGCGGAGTGGTCGGCGAGATCGACCGCGTCGCTGATCGTGGCCAGCAGCAGGTCGGGACCGGCCAGCGTGGACAGGTCGGCCCACCACACGCCGTCGGGGAAGGCGTCCTCGGCGCGGGCGGCGGCCCGGAGCGCCAGCCGGCTCTTGCCGACTCCGCCGGTGCCCGTCACGGTGACCAGCCGCCGGCCGTCCAGCAGACCGCCGAGCAGCGTCAACTCGCCTTCTCTGCCTACGAAACCGGACGTCTCAGGCGGCAGGTGTCCCCTCATGCACACAGCCTGCCACCATCACACCACCGAGCGCACCCTCGCAGGACAGGCGGCCGCCGCCCGGCCGGCCCGCCCGCCGTCCCGGTCCCGCGTACGCCGTCCCGGATCAGGGCGACCGTCGCGCCCGCGCGCCGGCCCGGGGCCCGCGCGGCCCGGGGACGGACGGCGGCTGCGCGTGGCGGGGGCAGCCGGACGGCGAGGCCGGAGCGCGGTGGACGAAGGCGGGCCGCTGGTCGGGGTCCGGCGGGTCGTAGTAGCGGTGGAAGACCGCGGTCGCCGAGCCCGACAGCGGCGGGACGATCCAGCTCCAGTCGGTCGGCACCGGCCGCCCGTGCCGGCCCTCGCGCTCCACGTGGGCCAGGAAGCGCGTCGACTCGGTGTGGTGGTCCGCCATCGTCACCCCCGCCTGCTCGTAGGAGTGCAGGACGGCGAGGTTGAGCTCGACCAGCGCCCGGTCCCGCCACAGGGTGCGGTCGTTGGCCGTGTCGAGGCCGAACAGCTCGGCGACGGCCGGCAGCCGGTCGTAGCGGTCGGCGTCGGCGAGGTTGCGGGAGCCTATCTCGGTGCCCATGTACCAGCCGTTGAACGGCGCCGCGGGATAGGTGACGCCGCCGATCTCCAGGGACATGTCGCTGACCGCCGGAACCGCGTACCAGCGCAGGCCCAGTGCGGCGAATCCCGGGTGCCGCGGATGCTCCAACGGCACCTCCAGCACGGCGTCCTCGGGTATCTCGTAGAACTCCGGCGCGCGCCCCGATCCGGGTTGCACCAGCAACGGCAGCACCTCGAACGGGGTTTCGCCGCCCTTCCAGCCCAACTCCTGTGCCAGGGCCACCCGCTGCGCACTGCGCGGGTCGTCCGCGTAGCGCACCAGCTGCTCGCCCAGGAGGGTGGCGGCCGGCCGGCCGGGCCGGTTCGGCGCGAAGACGCTGATGACCGGCCGGATGCGGCCGCCGTTGGTGGCCACCCGCAGGTGCTCGAAGCACTCCTCCGCGATGCCGTCCGGGTCCTCGACGTGCCGCAGGTCGCGCACGATCAGGTTGTTCCAGTACAGCCGGCCGATGCAGCGGGCCGCGTTCCGCCAGGCCACCCGTGCGCCGAACGTCAGCTCCGCCGGGGTGTGTTCATAGGTCCCGTACCGCTCGATCTCCGCGGTGACCTCGGCGATCCTGTGCGCCGGGTCGCCGGCCCTCGGGTTCTCCGCGGTGAACTGCCGGACGAAGTCCACGGCCGCGTCCAGCACGTCGTCGCGTCCCGGCGCGCGGTGCGCGGCGACGGCGGGCGGATCGGAGATGCGCACAGGTGGTTCACTCCTGCTCGGGGGGTGGGACGAGGTCACGGCGCCGTGCGGCACCGCGGGAACGGTCACTGCCCGGTGCCGTCGCTCAGGTGCCGGGGCATCAGCGAGGCCTCCAGGGCGGGGACGTCGAACGGGTCGAAGTGGATCCGCTGCGGCGGAATGCCCTGGCGGGTCAGGATCGAGGTCGCCTCGGTGACCATGTCGACCGGGCCCGAGAGGAACGCCTCGTGCTGGTACCACGGCCCGAACTCGCCCAGGACGCGCGGCAGCGTGCCCTCCAGGCCGGCGATGCGCTCGTGCGAGACGGCGGCCCGCACGGAGAGCCAGTGGTGCCGCTGCGACATCCGCAGCATGTCGTCGAGGCCGTAGAGCTCGTCGGCCGTGCGCGCCCCCACGAACACGTCGACGTAGCGCCGCATCCCGTTGCGCGCGGCCTGCTCGACCAGCGCGCGGATCGGGGCCATGCCCGTCCCGCCGGCGACGCACACCAGGTCGCGGTCGCTGCGCGGGTCCAGGGTCATGTCGCCCTGGGTGGGCCCGAGCCGCACCAGGTCGCCCGGCCGCGCCTTGTACACCAGCGCCCGGCTGACCTGGCCGGTCCTGACGGCCCGCACGTGGAAGGTGATGGTGTTGTCCGGACGCGGGGCGTGCGCGGGCGAGTAGTAGCGCCACGCCTTCGGCTGCCAGGGCGTCTCCATGCTCGCGTACTGGCCGGCCGTGTACGGGTACGGGCCGTCGGGGCGGACGGTGATCTCGGCGATGCCGTGGCCGCGGTGCACGTGGTCGATGACCTCGGCCTGCCAGGACGCGGGCCCGGTGCGGGCGTCCTCCTCGGCGGCGTGCATCATCACCTGCGAGACCACGCCGTAGCCGTGGGTCCACGCGTCGGCGATCTCCTGGGTCCAGGCGTGGCCGGCGAAGCGGGCCAGCGCGGACAGCAGGCACTCGCCCACGGCCGGGTAATGGCCGTTCAGCGCACCGAACTTGCGGTGGTCCCGGCCCAGCCGGCCGCAGAACCGCACCAGGTTCTGCGGGTCGTCGACCAGGTCGACGATCTGCAGCAGCCCGCGCAGCAGGCGGTCGCGCTGCACGTCGAGGTTGTCCGGGAACAGCCCCCGCACCTGCGGGTAGCGGGTGAAGAGGATGGCGTAGAAGTAGACGGTCATGTCGGCGGCGAACGGCGCGACCACCGACACGCTCGCGCGCATCAGCGCGATCTCCTGCTCCGTCAGCGGAACGAGGCCCGGTGGCACGCTGAGCGGCGCGGGGCCCGGCGCCGGCGGGGGAGCGGGCGGCGAGGGCGTGTACTGCGGTTCCGGGGACCCGGGGTGCTGCGGGGCCTGGTCGGGGACGTCCCCGCCCCGGCGCTTCTGACCTCCCGGGCCGGACCGTGAGGGGAATTTCACCGGGCACCGCCGGGTGCGGTGTGTCCCGGTATCGGCAGGGGGGGAATCCACCGCCCGGACCGTGTGGTCCGGCTGCCGGCGTTGCCGTCCGCGGGACGGCCGCAGAGGCGGATTGACCGTTCCGCTACACCGACGTCACCCCTGAATTTCGTGCCTGTCGATCTGCCGCTCCGGCAATTGATCAGGGCCGCGCAGAGCCGATGCGCGTGGGTGCGCGCAGCCGTATCCGACATGGGTGGTGAGCCTCCCTGGCGCCTCGCCGTACGGGGTCGGACGGCAGGAACGCTTCACCCTAATGCAAAACCTTCACCCGTCAACCACGGGATGCGCGCACGGCAAAAGTGGTCGGATGCGGTGCCTCCTCGTCATTTTCCGGCCGTTCCGGATCGGTTGACGGGTGCACAACGGCTTCAAAGTTTGCCCAATCGACAAGGTTGTTTCCCTTTCGGCGTCAGGGAAATCGATAAAGGACTGGGTAAGGCCGCATTATTCTGCTCATGTAGGGAGGTGACGCTGAACTCTCATGGTAAATCCGCATAATGAGGAGGGTTACGGTCCGAACCGGACGCGGTGCGTCCGGTGCGGGACGGCGGGTGCGGGTGCGGGGTGGTGCGTGCGGGGACGGCGGGTGCGCGGCGCCCGCGCACCGGCGGTCACCGGGCCTGGAGGGGCTTCGCGAAGGACTTGCGCAGCGACGCGGGGGCGGCGACGGGCAGCAGCGCGGCGAGCATCTTGCCCTTGATCGTCGACGGCTGCCGGGTGAGTTCGACGTCGACGCGGGTGCCCCCGGCCTCGGGGGTCATCCGGAACACCCAGCCCCCGCCCGCGCCGAAGAGCTTGGAGTCGAGCGTGGTGATGGTGACCCTGTCGCCGCCCGGCACCCACTCGTACCGCGCGCGCTCCCAGGCGGCGGAGGTCCCTTCGGTCACCTCGGCCCAGGTGTCGCCCATCCCGTGCACCTCGAAGTGCTCGGCGTCGATCGTCGGCCACGCCTGGGCGCGCTCCGCGCTGAAGTCGGTCAGCACGCGCTGCACGTCCGCGGGGCTCAGCGTGGAGAGGAGGTGGAAACGCACGACTGCCATGGGAAGGTCCTCGCTTGAGAAGTAACTGTTCCAACCGGTGACGGAAGAGTCCCATGTGCGGGCGTCACTAGTCAAGGCGGTGACGAGCCCTGCCCGTGCGGGATCGCGGGATACGCCGCGCTCGTCACGGGGAGTTCGTGGGTGGGCGGTTGGCCTCGGCGATGACCGCGCCGGCCAGGCGGGCGGAGCGGGTGGCGATCTCGCGGGGCGTGCAGGGGCGGCCGTTGCCGAGCCACCAGGTGATGGACTGCGTGAACATCGCGCCCAGCACCGCGGCGGGCAGGCTGTCGGACGGCGGCGGCCGGAGGTGCTCCTTGACCATGTCCGTCAGGGACGCACGCATCTTCGCGGCGAACCACGGGCTGCCCTTCGCGCCGAGCAGCGCGGCGTAGAAGCGGTGGTACCGGTCGATGTGCTCGAAGAACACCACCCACCGCTCGGCGGCGGGCGGCCCAGCGCCCGCGTCCTCGGACACGGTGCCGAGCAGTTCCGCCATCGCCTCGTCGAAGATCTGCTCGACCAGCTGGTACTTGTCCGCGTAGTTCCGGTAGAAGGCGGCGCGGCTCACCATCGCGCGCTCGGTGACCTGCCCGACGGTGAGCCGGTCGAACCCGCGCTCCTCGATCAGCTCGACCAGCGCGTCACGCAGCAGTTTGCGCGTACGCCGCACCCGCAGGTTCTCCGTGGGCTGAGACACTTCGCGCTCCTTGTCCCGATCGGAACAGCGCCGGTGATCTGTTCCTTGTCGCGGTGCGAGGCCCTCGCGAAGCTGGAAAGCGCACCGGACGCCTCGCCCGGGACAGGCTGTCCCGCCCGGGTGCGGGCGTCAACCAGCGATCCGAGGAGCCCGCCCGTGAAAGCCGTCCGCGTCACCGAGTTCGGGCCGCCGGAGGTCCTGCGCGTCGAGGAGGTCGCGGACCCCGTGCCGTCGGCCGGCCAGGTGCTGGTCGACGTCGACGTGGCCGGCGTCGGCTACGGCGACGTCATCGTCCGGTCCGGCCGCTACCCGTTCCCCACTCCCTACGTGCCCGGCCTGGAGGCGGGCGGCACGATCCGCGCGGTCGGCCCCGGCGCCGACCCGGCGCTCGTCGGCAGGCGGGTGGTGGCGGCCACCCTCGGCATGACCGGCGGCTACGCCTCCCTCGCCCTGGCCGAGGCCGCCAACACCTTCGAGGTGCCCGCGGACCTGCCCCTGGAACACGCCGTCGCGGTCTTCCAGGCCGGTGCCGTCGCCTTCGGCCTGGTCGCGGCGATCGATGTGCGGCCCGGCGAGAGCGTGCTGGTCACCGCCGCGGCCGGCCGGATCGGCTCGCTGCTGGTGCAGCGGGCGAAGGCCGCGGGGGCCGGGCTGGTCGTGGGTGCCGTCGGCGGCGCGGAAAAGGCCGGGATCGTGGGGGAGTTCGGCGCGGACGTGGCCGTCGACCACTCCGCACCGGACTGGGTCGCCCAGGTCAGGAGGGCGACCGGGGGCCGCGGCACGGACGTCACCCTGGACGCGATCGGCGGCGACATCGGCGCGCGGGCACTGGAAGCGACGGCCGGCGGCGGCCGGTTCGGCCTGTACGGCTTCACCTCCGGCACCTGGGTGCCGCTGGACGCCCACCAGATCGGCCGCCGCGGCATCACCGTCGTCGGCGCGCTCGGGATCGCCTTCGCCAAGTCCGCGGCCGAGCAGCGCGCCGACGCGGAGGCGGCCCTGAAGGCCGCCGTGGCGGGCGAGTTGGTGCCGCGCATCCACGACACGTTCCCGCTGGATCAGGCCGCCGCGGCCCACGCCGCGGTGGAGAGCCGTAGCACCGTCGGCGCGGTCCTCCTCACCCCGTGACGCTTCGTCCTGCCGGCCGGCTCGTGGCCCTCGGCGCGGGCGCCGCCCGCGCCGGACGGTGTGCGCCCGGGGCTCCGGCCGCGGGGCTCGGCGCGCCCTCGGTCCGGCCGAGGACCGCTTCTTGGGGACGGGGACGACCAGCCGACGGCGCCCCGGCCCAGGGGCGCCCGGCCGGTGCCGCGGTCACGGTGTGAGCAGCTGGTCCTGCTCGGTGAGCGGGGCCCCGTCGTGCCACGGCAGGACCGTGCCGAACTGGACCAACTCGCCGTACAGCGAGGGGTCCACGCCGTCGGCGAGGACCAGGTCGAGCACCGCCTTGGCGGCCTGCTCGGGCGACTGGGCCTGGCTGTAGTCGGTGAACCAGGGGCGGGACGTGGGGGTGTCGACCATGCCGGGGCACACCGCGGCGACCAGGGTGCCGTCGGCCAGGTCCCGCTCGCGGCGCTCGGCGGCGACCGCGCGCACCGCGGCGACCTGCGCCACCTTCGACGGGATGTTCAGCCAGCGCGGCCAACCGGCTTCCTCGCTGGTCCTGTTGTGGATGGCGGTGCGCCACGACTCGACGGCGTACTCGACCTGCTCCAGGCTCGCGCCGTCGAACAGGTGGTGCAGCCGCGGGTCGAGGTAGCCGAGGGTGCCGAGCCCGCTGGCGACGACGAGCAGCCGGCCGCCGGGGCGCAGGACCTGGCCGAACGAGCGCAGGACCGCGTGGGTGGCGCTGTTGGAGACGTCGATGAACTCGTCGGCCCGCGCGGACTGCGACTCGTCGGGCAGCACCCGGGCCACCGCGTTGGACAGCACGATGTCGACGCCGCCGTGGCGGGCCCGCAGGTCCTCGGCGAGACGGGCGACGGCACCGGTGTCGGTGACGTCGAGGACGCGCCCCTCGACCCGGGCGCGGGTCCCGCGCAGTGCGGCCACCTCGCGGGCGGCGTCCGCCACCCGCTGCTCGTTGCGGCCGGTCAGCAGGACGACGTCCTCCGGGTTCATGCGGGCGGCCAGCCCTTCGGCGAACGCGCGGCCGAGTCCCTGGTTGGCGCCCGTGACGAGGGCGATGCGAGAAGTGTTCATGGCCTCCACGCTAGGAACGTCAGGTTCATGAGTCCAACGAAAGTTCCGCACGGGTAGTATGCGGAAACGTCATGGACTTCACAGAGGTGTCACTGACCGCGCTGCGGGTCTTCCGTGCGGTGGTCGACCAGGGGACGTTCACCGCCGCCGCCGAGTCGCTGGGCTACACCCAGTCGGCGGTGTCGCGGCAGATCGCGGCGATCGAACGCGCCGCGGGCGCCGAGCTGCTGGAACGGCGGCGGGACGGGGTGCGGCTCACGCCGGCCGGCCGCGTCGTGATGCGGCGAGCGACCGTGGTGCTCGACGAGATCGACGCCGCCGCCCGGGAGCTGTCCGGCTTCCCGGAGGAGGCCGGGACGGTACGGCTGGGATGGTTCCCGAGCGCCGGTGCGGTCCTCGTCCCCCGCGCCCTGGCGGAACTGCGCAGGACCGACCCCGCGGTGACGGTCGTGGGCCGGGAGGGCAGCACGCCGGCACTCGCCCGCGCACTGCGGGCCGGCAGCATCGACCTGGCGCTGCTCGCGTCGGCGCCGCCGTTCCGCCCGCCGGACGCCGAGTCGCCGCCGCTGGCCCTGCAGACCCTCACCGAGCGGGCGCTGTGCCTGGCCGTGCCGGCCGCCCACCCGCTCGCCCGCGGCGACTACGTCGACGTCGCCGACCTGCGCGGGCAGCGCTGGATCGCCGGGCCGGCCGCGGAGGGGGACCGGGCGATGGGCGTGTGGCCGGGGCTGGACGAGCGGCCCGAGATCGCCCACACCGCGCGCGACTGGCTGGCCAAGCTCCACCTCGTCGCCGCCGGCTGCGGCATCACCACCGCGCCGTCCACCCTCGCCGCGGCGATGCCCCCCGGGGTGCGGCTGCTGCCGGTGCGCGGCGGCCCGCAGGAGCAGCGGCGGCTGATGCTGGCCCGCCTCCCGGTCCCGCCGGCCGGCCCGGTGGCGCGGCTGGCCGCCGCCCTGCGCGCCGCCGCCCTCGGCGCCGCGCCGCCCGCCGCGCCGTCCTGACCCGGCTCACGGGGTCAGCACGACCTTGCCCGCGACCGTGCCGGACTCGGCCAGGCGCAGCGCTTCGGCGGCGCTGGTGAGCGGGAGCCGCGCCGCGATCTGCGCGGTGACCTCGCCGTCGCGCAGGGCCGCGAAGACCTGGCCGAGATCGGCCCGCAGCCGCGCCCTGAAGCGGTCCTTGGACAGGGCGCGGCCCGCCCAGACGTTGAAGAAGTACGCGTGGCGGCCGTTGGGCAGCGCGTTCCACACCCCCACCCGGCCCAGCAGCTTCAGCACGGGCCACTGCTTGGAGCCCTCGTCGTCCCGCGTGGAGGCGGACCCGTACGAGACGAGGGTGCCGCCGGGCGCCAGCAGATGCCAGGAGTCGACGACGCTGCGGCCGCCGATGTGGTCGAAGACCGCGTCCACGCCGCCGGGTGCGAGTGCGCGGACCCGGGCGGGGACGTCCTCGGTGCGGTAGTCGACCGGGATCGCGCCCAGCGCGCGCAGCGCGTCGTGGTGGCGGGCGGAGGCGGTGCCGATGACCGTGGCGCCGGCCGCGCGGGCGAGCTGGACCAGGACGGAGCCGACGCCGCCGTTGGCGCCGTGCACCAGCACGGTCTGCCCGGCGCGCACCCGCGCCTTGCGGTGCAGCATCTGCCAGGCGGTGACGCCGTTGACGACCAGGGTCTCCGCCTCGGCCGGGCCGACCCCGTCCGGCACCGGCACCGCGTCCGCCGCGTCGACCAGCGCGTGGCTGGCCCAGCCGCCGACCTTCACCAGCGCGGCGACGCGGGTGCCCGCCAGGTCCGCGGCGACGCCCGGGCCGCTCGCGACCACGGTGCCCACGAGGTCGTAGCCGGGGACGAACGGGAACGGCGGCTGGTCGTAGTAGCGGCCGCGGCGCATCTGCTGCTCGGCGAACGAGACACCCGTCGCCTCCATCCGGACCACGACCTGCCCCGGCCCGGGCGTGGGGACCGCGCCGTGGCGGATCTCCAGCCCCTCGGGTTCGACCTTGCCCGGCAGGACGACCTGGACGAGTCCCTCGGCGTTCATGGCGACCTCCGCTGCCGCGTCCTCGGTGAGGACTGAATGATTGGTTCTTGCCTTCGTTATATGTTCTAACTCCGAGTGTACGGGCTCGTCAAGTGGTTGCGTGATAACCTCTCACTGAATCGTGAAGGTGTAGCGCGAGTGGTGGTGACGGACATGGCGGCCGAGGGGGAATCAGGCGTGGCGCAGCCCCCGAGCCCGCGCGAGCGCTACCGCGCGCAGGTGTGCGACGAGATCAAGGACCGCGCGTGGGGGCAGATCGCCACGGCGGGCGCCTCCGCGCTCTCGCTCAACGCCATCGCCAAGCAGATGGGCCTGAGCGGCCCCGCGCTCTACCGGTACTTCGGCAGCCGCGACGAACTGATCACCGAGATGATCCGGGACGCGTACCGCGGGCTCGCCGACGCCTTCCACGCCTCGGCCGAGGCCGCCGGCGGAGCCGACGCGGCCGCGCTCGCCCACGTGCTGCGCCGGTGGGCCCTCGCCGATCCCCAGCGCTACCTGCTCATCTACGGGACCCCCGTGCCCGGCTACCGGGCGCCGGACGAGATCACCGCCATCGCCGCCGAGATCATGGACGTGCTGCTCGACGCCTGTGCGGTGCTGCCGTGGAACGCCGACGCCCCGGCGGCGGCGTTCGACGCCCACCTGGCGGACCACCGCGACTGGGCGCGCGGCCACCGGGCCGGCGCTCCCGTCCTGCACCGTGCCCTGGTCTTCTGGACCCGCCTGCACGGCGTGCTGTCGCTGGAGGTCGCGGGCCACTTCGCGGGCATGGGCTTCGACCCGGAGCTGCTGTTCGCCGCCGAACTCGACGACCTGCTGGCGGGCTGAGGGCGCCCGGGCGGCAGGGCCGCGCGGGCGCGTCCCGCGGGCCGCCGGTGGAGGTCCGGGACCGAACGGCCGCCCCTCCGTCGTGCTGCACGATAATCCGCAAATCGGTGGATATGGTGCACAGGTGGACGCAGTGAACTTCTCCCCCGGCATCGTGGCCGACCTCCACGGCCCGCTCAGGCCGGTCACCCAGGACCCCGAGCCCTACGCCGCGTTCGTCGAGGAGTGCGGCGGGCCGGCCCTGGAACTCGGCTGCGGCGACGGCGACCCGCTGCTCGACCTGTGCAAGCGCGGCCTGGACGTGGAGGGCGTCGACTCCTCGGCGGACATGATCGAGCGCTGCCGGCGGCGGGCCCGCGAGCAGCGCCTGCGCGTCGTCCTGCACCACCAGCGCATCGAGAGCCTGCACCTGGCGTGCCGCTACCGCGCCATCTTCCTCGCCGGACCGACGTTCAACCTGCTGCCGGACGACCCCACCGCGATCGCCGCGCTGCGCGGCATCCGCGGCCACCTCGGCGAGGGCGGCACCGCCCTGGTGCCGCTCTTCGCGCCCCGGCCGACCGCCGCGGACGACATCGGCCAGGTGCGCGTCGCGACCGCCGGCGACGGCGCGGAGCTGCGGGTGTCGGTGCTGTCGGAGGACCGGAACGAGACGGAGCGGACGCAGACGACCCTGCTGCGGTACGAGCGGCACCACAACGGGCGGAGCACGGTCGTCGACCGCCCGTGGGTGCTGCACTGGCACACCCCCGAGAGCTTCGAGGACCTCGCCGCGGCGGGCGGACTCGTCGTGACGTCCATGGAGCAGACCCCCGGCAGCGCCGTGCAGCGCTACCGGCTGCGGGCCGCGCGCTCGGCGGGCTGAACGCGGCGCCCGGCGCGTGGCGGCCCCGGCCGGGCGCCCCGGTGGCGGCCGTCAGCCGTCGAGAACCGCGAGGTCGAGGGCGCGCAGCCGCGCCGGCTCGGCGATCACGTCGATCGCGGTGATCATCCCGCCGGCGTCCACGGTGAAGGCCAGCACCACCGCGGCCCTGCCGCCGCGCGCCATCACCAGACCCGCCGTGCCGTCGACCAGCGCCGCCGCGGTGAACCGCGCGCGGACCGCGGACGCGAACGCGCCCCGGGACACCGCCCGCGCGCCGTGCAGCACCGCCGGCGACGGCGTCGGGCCGACCGCCGCGTCCGCGCGCAGCACCACGTCCGGGTCGAGCAGGGACAGCAGCGCGTCGAAGTCCCCCTCGCGCGCCGCCGCGAGATACGCCTCGACGACGCGGCGCTGCCGGGCCAGGTCCTCGCCCGGTACCGCGGGCACGCCCTCGACCCTGCGGCGGGCGCGGCTGGCGAGCTGCCGGGCCGCGGCGGGGGAGCGCTCCAGCAGCGGGCCGACCTCGTCGAACGGCACGGCGAACATGTCGTGCAGCACGAACGCCACCCGCTCGGCCGGTGCCAGGGTGTCCAGCACCACCAGCAGCGCCAGACCCACCGAGTCGGCCAGCACCGCCTCCCGCTCCGGGTCCCCGCCGTCCTCGGCGGGGGCCGTGCGGCCACCGGCCGCCGCGTCCAGCGGGTCCTCCCGGCGCCGCTCGCGCGACCGCAGCATGTTCAGGCAGACCCGGGACACGATCGTCGTGAGCCACGCCGCCGGGTTCCCGATCCCGCTCGGGTCGGCCCGCGCGGCACGCAGCCAGGCGTCCTGCAGGGCGTCGTCGGCCTCGCTCGCCGAACCGAGCATGCGGTAGGCCACCGCGTGCAACTGCCTTTGGTTCTCGGCGAAACGGTCCGTCAGCCAGCCGTGGTCGTCCACGCCGTCACATTCACCCATCCGGCGGTGTCGGGCAAGCAGCGAAGGAAACGACACGCCAACGAGCTGGGAGAACGACCATGGCCCCCTCCATCCTCATCACCGGCGGCACCGGCACCCTGGGCCGCCGGGTCACCCCGCTGCTGCGCGCGGCCGGGTGCGAACTGCGTGTGCTCAGCCGCACCGGCCGCGCTCCCGGGGACGGCATCGAGTACGTCACCGGCGACCTCGCCCGTGGCGACGGCGTCGCGGCGGCCGTGGACGGCGCCGAGACCGTACTGCACCTGGCGGGCGGCCCCAAGGGCGACGACGTCGCGGCGCGCACCCTGGTGCGGGCGCTGCGCGGGTCCGGCGTGCGGCACCTGGTGTACATCTCGGTGATCGGCGCGGACCGCGTCCCGGTGGCCTGGTTCCGCAGGAAGCTCGCCGCCGAGCAGGAGGTCGCCGGCAGCGGCGTGCCGTGGACGACGCTGCGCGCCGCGCAGTTCCACACCCTCACGTTCTCCGCCGTGCGGAAGATGGCCGGGATGCCGGTGCTGCCCGTCCCCGGTGGCCTGCGCTTCGAGCCGGTCGACGCCGGTGACGTGGCCCGCAGGCTCGCCGACCTCGCACTCGCTGCGCCCGCCGGCCTGGTGCCCGACCTCGCCGGGCCGCGCGTGTACGGGCTCGGCGAACTGGCCGAAGGCTACCTGGCGGCCCGCGGCAGGCGCCGGATGCGGCTGCCGGTACGCATCCCCGGCAAGGCCGGGCGGGCCTACCGGGCCGGCGACAACCTCGCGCGGCCGGGGGCCGACCGCGGCGAGCGCACCTGGGAGGAGTACCTGGCCGAGCGGCTGTCCCAGGACGGCTGAGCGCGCACGGACACGCGCGCCCGGTCCGGTGGCCCCCCCGCTCGGCCCCGTCCACCCCGGCGTCAGGGGCGGCCGGGCGGCGGAGGCGGCGGTGGCGGCGGCGGCTCGTGGGGGCCGCCGTGGGGGTGCGGGTGGTGGTGGGTCGGCGGGGGCGGGATGGTGTCGGTGCCCGGCGGGGTGTCGGGCCACACCAGCAGCACGGGGCACGGCGCGTGGTCCACGACGAAGCGGCTGTGCGGCCCCAGGCTGTGGGGGCCGAGCCGGCTGTGGTCGCCGTCGCGCGCCAGCACCAGCAGCTCGGCGCCGTCCGCCTCGGCGACCACCTCGCGCTCCACCCGGCCCGAGCGCTGCCGGCGGGTGCAGGGACGGCCCAGTCGCGCGGCCGCGTCCCGCAGCAGCTGCTCGCCGTGCGCCACGGCCTCGTGCTCCACCTCGGTCCCCGGGTCGCGCGACGGCCGGCCGCCGCGCCCGAGCAGTCCCGCGAACGCGGCGTGCGCGGCGGCGGGCACCTCGGGGTCGGGGACGTGCAGCAGCACGACCTCGGCGCCGTCCGGCGCGTGGGCGCGGACGGCGTCGACGCACGAGGGCCAGGTGCCCTCGACGATCCAGGCGACGACACGTGCCATTCCGGTCTGCCTCCGATCAGCCGCCGATCACGGTGGACGACACCCACAGTGCCAGCACCGCCACCAGCAGCGCGGCAGGCACGGCCAGCAGTCCCAGCCGGGTGAACTCCCCGAGATCCACGTCGGTTTCGTGCTCCCGCACGATACGCCGCCACAGCAGCGTGGCCAGCGAGCCCGCGTAGGTGAGGTTGGGGCCGATGTTGACGCCCAGCAGCACGGCGAGCACCGCCACCGAGCCGTGCGGGGCGGTCAGCGGCAGCAGCACCAGGACCGCGGGGAGGTTGTTGATCAGGTTCGCCAGGAGCGCGGCCAGGCCCGCGATCGCCAGCAAGTCCGCCAGACCCGTGCCGCCCGGCACCAGATGGCCCAGACCCGCGCCCAGGCCGTGGTCGACGAGCGCGCGCACCACGATGCCCAGCCCCAGCACGAACGCCAGGAACGGCACGGAGGCGGCCCGGAACAGCGCGACGGGCGTGGTGGTGCGGCGGGCCAGGGCGCGGACCGCCAGGACCGCCGCACCGGCGAACGCGGCCCACGCCGGGTTGACGCCCACCGCCGACGCGGCGGCGAACCCGGCGAGCGTGCAGCCGACCGTCACCAGCGCGAACACCGGCGGACGCGGGGGATCGCCCATGTCCGGCCGGCGCGCGCCCGCCGCCAGGTCGGTCGCGAAGAACCGGCGCAGCACCACGTACTCCGTGCCGATCGCCAGCAGCCACGGCAGCACCATCAGCGCCGCGAACCGGGTGAACGTCAGGCCGCTGGCGGCCAGCGCCAGCAGGTTCGTCAGGTTGGAGACCGGCAGCAGCAGCGACGCGGTGTTCGACAGGTGGGTGCAGGCGTAGACGTGCGGGCGCGGGCGGGCGCCGAGCCGGGCGGCCGTCGCGAAGACCACCGGGGTCAGCAGCACGACCGTCGCGTCCAGGCTCAGCGCCGCGGTGATCACCGAGGCGACCGCGAACACCTGCACCAGCAGGCGCTGCGGGCTGCCCGCCGCGCCGCGCGCCATCCACGCCCCGCAGAAATGGAACAGCCCTTCCTCGTCGCACAACTGGGCGAGGACCAGCACCGCCGCGAGGAACCCGATGACCGGCCCGAGCTGCCGGGCCTCCGCGCCGGCGTGGTCCAGCGAGATCGCGCCCGTGGCCAGCACGATCCCGGCCGCGGGGACCGCGACGACCGCCTCGGGCCAGCCGAACGGCCGCACCACGGCGAACGCCAGCACCAGCAGCAGAAGGGCGGCGGACAGGGCCTCGGCGGCCGTGGCGTTCAGCACGGAACCCCTTGGGAAGGACGGGTGGTCGGCGGGCGGGTGGTGGCGGGTGGTCAGCGGGCGGCGCGGTGTGCGGCGGTCGGCGGTGTCCGGACGGTGCGGCCGGCCGGCGTGCGTGATCCCATGCAACCAGCCGCGGCGCCCCGCGCCCGCCTCACACGCGTGTCGGCGGCACCAGGGTGCTGCCGGACGGGCCCCCGTGGCCCGGGGTGGCGGCCACCGGCACTCCCAGCGGGCGGGCCAGCGCGACCACGCTCTCGTCCAGCCGCTGCAGGTGCCGCAGCACCCGGTAGGTGACGGTCTGCGAGCGGTCCACCGCGGAGCCCGAACCCTCCAGCATCGACGCGATGCTCGGCCCGGTCTCGATCTCGCCCGCCGGGGACGGACTCCCGCCCTCGCCGCGGACGGTGGGGCCGCCGCCCGGCAGGTCGGCGTCGCTGACACCGTCGATCAGCAGGTCGATGTTGTGCTCAAGGCGCTGCCCGACCGCCGCCAGCCGCGGGTCGGCGGCCACGTTCTTGCTGTAGGGGACGAGTTCGGCGGTCGCCGCCAGCGAGCGCACGTGATAGGCGCAGGTCTCCAGCAGCGCCACCACGTACTGGGCGGTGCGGCGCCTGACCCGCAGCGGGGTGAACGGGTGCGTCAGCGGGCCCGTGGAGGTGCGCAGGTCGTCCAGCGCCGTGTCCAGCTCGCGGGCCATGTCCACCAGGTCCACGGCGGGGCCGCCGCTCAGCTGCCCGACCGCGGCCGTCGTGACGTCCCGCAGCCTGGCCAGCACCGTGGACAGCAACTGGTCGGTGCGCCGGTCGGTGGGCACGGGGAAGACCAGCACGGCGGCGACGATCCCGCACGCGGCGCCCAGCGCCGTCTCCTCGATCCGCAGCACCAGCACCGACGCGCTGTAGGTGTGCAGCAGCGTGTAGAGCAGGCCCAGGGCCGCGGTGACGAAGAACGACATCAGGGCGTACGACACCGGCGCGGTGAAGAACATCGCGAAGATCAGCAGCAGGACCAGCGCGAACGCCGTCCACGTGTGGTGGCCGACCGCGCCGGCCAGCAGCACGCCCGCCACCACCCCGCACACCGTGCCGATCAGCCGCCGGTAGCCGCGCACCAGGATCTCCCCGGTGGAGGAGGTGTTCAGGAACACCACCCAGCAGGTCAGCACCGCCCAGTACCAGCGCTGGCTCGACAGGAACTCGCCGCCCGCGATCGCCAGGGCGGAGCCGGCCGCGACCTGCATCGCCGCCCGGGTCGTCCGGCGCCGCAGGCCCGTCGGCTCCTCCGCGACCTCGGCCTCGCCCGTCAGCGACGCGTCCTCCGCCTCGATCTCCTCACGGGAACGGGTGGTCTCCGGGGCGTCGTCCGAGGTGTCGCCCGGCCCCTCCACCGCCAGCCGCAGGCCCAGCACGCCGCGCGCGGCCTCGCCGACGCCGCGGAACGCGTCCTGGATCGCGGTGGACGCCCGCGGCAGGTTCTCGTCCTCCCGGTAGCCCAGCAGCCGGTTGCGCACCTGGGCGAGGCCCGTGCCGCGGCCGTCGGAGGCCAGCCGGGACACCAGCACCTGGAGCGCCCGCACCTCCGAGCGCAGCAGGCCGAGCACGTCGTCGTCCGTGCGACGGGCCAGGGGCGGCAGCGGAGCGTCCGGCAGGTGCAGCGTCAGAGTGGTGTCCGCGTGGTCGGCGCTGCGGGCGCCGAGCAGGAGCACGCCCAGGCGCTCCGCCGCGATCTCGGCCGCGGCGATGCGCCGCTGCAGCAGCTCCGCGGTGCGCTCGTCCTCCATGCCCTCATCCAGGCCGGCCTGGATCATCAGCGCGGTCTCGTGCAGCCGAGCGGTGTCCCGCCGCATGTCCGCGAAGGCGCCCTCGCGCTCGTCGGACCCGGCGTCCAGGAACGCGATCTGGCTGCCGAACAGCTGCGCGATGCGCGCCCGGAACGCCTGCCGCAACCGGTCCAGGGCGCTCTCCGGGCGGGCCGGGACGAGCACGAAGCGGAACACCGCACTGGCCGCGAACGCCACGACGACCGTCAGCCACAGCCGCGGCAGCGTGCCGCTCGTCGCGTGCACGAACAGTGCGACGAAGTAGACCTGGAAGGTGATCACGCCCAGCGCCGTGCCCCGGTCGCCGAACCTGCGGACGTAGGCGGCGCCGAAGATCAGCAGGATGAAGAAGAGGTCGCCGAGGACGACATGGGGGTTGAGCAGCGCGCCGAGCGTCACCGACACCAGCGCGGCGACCACCCCCAGCGCCAAGGTGACCGCCTGGTCGCGCACCGCGCGGTCGCGGATCGCGAACGTCGAGACCATCCCGGTGATCGCCCCGGCGACCAGCAGCGGGACCAGCACGGAGATCAGGGACAGGACCAGCAGCGCCAGGGCGATCGAGCCGGTCGTCCGCAGCCCGGCCAGCAGCCGCAGCAGCCCCGGGTCGGACGCCGCGTAACGGTCCCAGAAGGCGGCGATCCGCCTGCGTACCGCCGCTGTGCCAGTCATCGTGCCGCGCGTTCCTCATCTGTCGGACCCGGAATCAGCATCGCACGGACCCCGTCCCGGCCGGTGAAGGCCCCCGCGCCGCTCTGACCTCGGCCGGGGCCGGCCGGGCCGCGTCGGCGGCCCGCGGCCGGCGCCGCCGTCAGCCGCGGTGGCCCAGCGAGGTGATGCCGAGGTCGAACAGGCCGTCCAGGAACAGGTCCACGCCGACGGCCGCCAGCAGCAGGCCGATCAGGCGGGCCAGCAGCTCGATCAGGGTGTGGTGGGTGCGTTCCAGCACCACGCCGAGCACGAGCACGCACACCAGGTCCACGGCGATCACCGCGACGTACGCGCCGACCACCGTGGACCGCCAGCTCCACGCGTCCCGTTCGGCCGCCTCGATCAGCACCGCGGTCAGCGCCAGCGGGCTGACCACGTACGGCATCAGCAGCTCCCGCACCCCGCTCGTCAGGTCCGGCGCGTCGTCCCCTCCGGCCACGCCCCCGATGTGCACGCCGAGCACCAGGCCGACCGCGTACAGGAAGAAGATGATGCCGCCGGCGAGGGCCAGCGCGGCCGTGGAGATGTGGAACAGCTCCAGCAGCCACGGCGCGGTGAAACCGGTGACCACGCCGACGAGCACCGCGACGCCCGAGGAGATCAGCGCGATGGTCCGCAGCTGCGCGCGCGAGTGGTTCTGCGCCAGGCTCGCGAAGGCGAGCAGCACCTTCGGCGGGCCGATCACCGAGAAGAAGGTGATGAAAGCGGCGGAAAACGTCAGAGTGATCACAGGATGCAATGATGGTCAGTCAGCCTGTCCCGGCCGCGTATTGACGGGCCGTTTCACCGCGCCGCCGGCCGCCGGCCGGGCGGCTCCGGACGGGTGACGGCCCCGGACGCGGACGGGCGGGCGGCCCCACCGGGGTGTATCCAGGAAGAATGCGGTCCCAGCCCCGCGGCGGTAGCGGGTCCTGGCAGCAGAACCGGGGCCTGGTGTGGGTGCCCGTCGTGCTCATTCTGGTGATCACCCTCGCCGACGTCATGGCCCCGCAGGACATCCACCTCGGCCCGCTGCTGATCGTCGCCCCCGCGCTCACCGCGTCGTTCGGCGGCTCCCGGCTCACCGCCGCGATGGGCGCGCTCGCCTTCGGCGCGCTGCTGGCCATCTCGGCGGCCCGCAACAGCATCTTCACCGCCAATCACGAGTCCCAGCTGATGTCCCTGCTGCTGATCACCGTGTTCACGGTGATCTTCACGCGCGTACGGGAACGGCACCACGCCGAACTGGAACAGGTGCGGTCGGTCGCCGAGGCGGCCCAGCAGGTCGTCCTGCACCCGCTGCCCGAGCGGATCGGCGCACTGCAGCTCGCCTCCACCTACCAGGCGGCCGCCGACCAGGCGAGGATCGGCGGCGACCTGTACGCGGCGGTCCGGGCCAGGGGCGGCACGCGGCTGCTGATCGGGGACGTCCGCGGCAAGGGCCTGGGGGCGGTCGAGGACGCGGCGCTGCTGCTCGGCGCGTTCCGCAGCGCCGCCCACCACGAGCTGCCGCTGCCCGAGCTCCAGCAGGAACTGGAGGCCACGGTCGCCTGGGGACTGGCCCAGCAGGCCGGCGAGGAGCCCTTCGCCGAGGAGTCGTTCATCACCGCCGCGCTGATCGACGTCCCCGACGACGCGCCGGTCGTGCACATCCTCAACAGCGGGCACCCGGCGCCGCTGCGGCTGCGCTGCGGGCAGGTCGACAAGCTCACCCCCGGCGAGTTCGCGCCGCCCATCGGCGTGGGCCTGGCGGTGCCCGGGGCCGCGGCCGTCGACACGTTCCCGTTCGCCGCCGGCGACATGCTGCTGCTGTACACCGACGGCGCCACCGAGGCGCGCGACGCGCACGGCCGCTTCTACCCGCTGTCCGAGCGGCTCGCGCTGTTCGGCGAGTGCGGCAGCCCGCGCGAACTCGTCGCGCGGGTCCGCGACGACCTGCTCGACTACAGCGAGGGCGAACTCGGGGACGACGCCGCGCTCGTCGCCGCGATGCGGGCCCCCGCGCGGCCCGCGCCCGGCCCGTGACGCCGCGCGTCAGCCGGTGAAGCCGACGTGCACGTGGTCGTGGTGGGTGGCGTCGGAGAAGAACTGGTTGGCGGTCGCGCCGCCGGACAGCTGCACCGGCCCGCCGACGTTGTACGAGCCGGCCGCGGCGGCCGCGCGCATGAATCCGGTGATCAGCGCACGCGAGGTCGCCGGGTCCACCACGGGGTGGCCGTCGATCCGCCACACGTCGAACGCGCGGCCCTGCGGATGGTCGCTGGGCCGGTTCGTCCCGAAGACGTCGAGCGGATGGCCGGAACGCACCACGCTCACCGAGATCCGGTAGGGCCCGGCCAGCTTCTGCATCGCGTTCAGCACGCTGGCGTGCACCCGGCCGGAGCGGATGTCGGCGGCGGACGCCGGGGGCAGCGAGATCCGCGGGTTCGCCAGCACCTCGCGCTGCAGCGTGTCGAGCGGCGCGGCCGGGCCGGGCTGCGCCGGGTGCAGCGACGTGACCGACCAGCCGGAGGACGTGCGGGACAGGCGGACGTCCACGGTGGTGCCGCCGCTGCCGAGCGTCGTGCCGGTCCTGGTGATCTGGGAGCACACCACCAGGACGCTCGCCGAGTCGGAGAGGATGCCGCCGTACTGGGCGTCGATCACGTGGACGACGGCGGCGTCGGCGGCAGGGGTCAGGTTGCCCGTCTGTCCGGCCAGCGCGGTGGCCCGGGCGGCCGGGATGCCGAGCTTCTCCGCGCGGGCGGCCCGGTCGGCCGCCCCGCCCTGGCCGTCGGGCCAGGTCCCGAAGGCCTCGACGAGGCGGACGGCGGCGAGCTTCGCGGCGGGCTCGATCTCGCCGGGCCCGGGCTGCCAGGTGACCGGCGCGGGCAGGGCCGGGGTGGTGGCCGAGCCGGCGGCCGACTGGTGCGTCGGGGGCGCGGCGGATCCGCCGGCCGGCCGCTGGGTCGGGGACGCGGACGTGCCGCCGCCCCCGGAGCACCCCGCGGCGGCGGCGGCTGCCGCCGCGAGCAGCACCGTCCTGCGGCGCACCGCGGCGCCGCCCTCCGTTCCCGCAGCGTGTTCCACCCGGCCAGTATCCGCGCCGGGCGCCCGCGGCTCCCGCCCTGCGCGGCCGTCCGTGTCCCGGTGCCGCCCCCTGCCGCGGCTCCCGGGCCGGCCGGAGGCTCAGGGAGCGGGCGGCTGGACGACGGCGGTGACCTCGCCGAGGGAGAGGCGGGTGCCGGACGGGCCGGGGAACGTCGCGGAGATCGTGACCTCGTCCCCGTCCTCCAGGAAGGAGCGGCCGGTGCCGTCCGGGAGGGCGAGCGGCTCCCGGCCGTTCCAGGTGAGCTCGATGAGGGCGCCGCGGGAGTCGCGCTCGGGCCCGCTGACGGTGCCCGAGGCGAACAGGTCGCCGGCCCGCAGGGCCGCGCCGTTGACCGTCATGTGCGCCAGCATCTGCGCGTACGTCCAGTACATCGCCGAGAACGGCGGGCGCGCGACCACGTGCCCGTTGAGCCGGACCTCCAGGGCGATGTCCAGGCCGGCGGGCGGCCGCACCCCGCCGTCGTCGAGGTACGGCAGCAGCTCGGTGTCCCGGGCCGGCGGCTCCACCCGGGCGTGGGTCAGCGCGTCCAGCGGCACCACCCAGGGGGACAGCGACGTCGCGAAGGACTTGCCGAGGAACGGGCCGAGCGGCACGTACTCCCAGGACTGGAGGTCCCGCGCCGACCAGTCGTTGACCAGGCACACCCCGAAGACGTGCCGGTCGGCGTCCTGCAGCGCGACCCGGCTGCCCAGCGGCGTCGGCGCGCCGACCACGAAGCCCAGCTCCGCCTCGATGTCCAGCCGCCGCGACGGGCCGTACGAGGGGACCGCCTCGTCCGGTGCCTTGCGCTGCCCGCAGGGCCGGACGACCGGTGTGCCGGACACCACGACCGTGCCGGCCCGCCCGTGGTAGCCGATCGGCAGGTGCTTCCAGTTGGGGGTCAGCGGCTCGGAGCCCGGGCGGAAGATCCGCCCGAGGTTGGACGCGTGGTGCTCCGACGCGTAGAAGTCGACGTAGTCCGCGACCTCGAACGGCAGGTGCAGTGCCACCTCGTCCCGCGGCACCAGGCAGGGCCCGACGGCCGCCCGGTGCCCCGGCTCGGTCAGCCACCCTGCGACCTCGGCGCGGGCCTGCCGCCAGGCGGGGCGGCCCGCGGCCAGCAGCGCGTTGAGCGACGGCGCCTCCAGCAGCCCGGCGAGCTCGCCCGCCGCGCCGGTGGCGCGGGCGGCCGCGCCCGCGTCGAGGACGTGGTCGCCGTAGGCGACGCCCAGGCGCCGCGCACCGCCGCCCGTGCTGAACACCCCGTACGGCAGGTTGTCCGGGCCGAAGGGGGAGTCCTGCGGGACGTCGAAGGGGTTCACGGCGCTCAACGGACCTCCAGGGGTCGCCGGGTTCGGCCCGCGGCCGGACCGGGATCGCCGGGTTCCGGCCCGCGGCGGACGGAAACGCCCCGAGACTACCGCCGGGGGTGATCCGCGGGCGGAAGCGGACGCGCACGCGGACCAGCCGCCCGCCGCCCGCCGCGGAGTGCCGCCGCCCGCCGCGGACGGGTTTGGAGGAGCCGGACGTACAAACGTAAAGTTCGCTCCAAAGTGCGGGGGCGCGACGGAGAGAGCAGCAGCGGGATGACGGCGACGACACAGGACGTGCACGGCCTCGGGCCGGAGGAGGACCCGTCCGCGGGCGTGCCCGGGATCGACCCTGCCCGCATGGCGGTGTGCCTGTCGGTGCTGGCCGACCTCGACGGCCTGCCCCTGGACCACCCGGACGCCGTCGCGGTACGGCGGGCCACGGCCGGCATCTACCGTGAGGTGAAGCAGCGCCGCCGCCAGGAGCGCAGGGCCGCCAAGACCGCCAACGACAAGGCGGTCACCGAGGCCACCGCCACCGGCGCCGCCGACCGCATCGACGACGAGACGCTCGGCATCCGGCTCGCGCCCTCGGTGACCACCGAGATCGCCGGCATCCTGCAGCGCCCCCGGTCCTGCTACATCTGCAAGACCCGGTACGTCGAGGTGGACGCGTTCTACCACCAGCTGTGCCAGCCGTGCGCGCAGGAGAACCGGGCCCGGCGCGACGCGCGCACCGACCTGACGGGGCGCCGCGCGCTGCTCACCGGCGGCCGCGCCAAGATCGGCATGTACATCGCGCTGCGGCTGCTGCGTGACGGCGCCCACACCACCATCACCACCCGCTTCCCGAACGACGCGGTCCGCCGCTTCAAGGCCATGCCGGACAGCGCGGAGTGGATCCACCGGCTGAAGATCGTCGGTATGGACCTGCGCGACCCCGCGCAGGTCGTCGCCCTCGCCGACTCGGTGGCCGCCGAGGGGCCGCTGGACATCCTGATCAACAACGCCGCGCAGACCGTGCGCCGGTCGCCGCAGGCGTACGGCGAGCTGGTGGCCGCGGAGTCCGCGCCGCTGCCGGCCGGGGAACTGCCCGCGCGCGAGATCTTCGGCGCCTTCGGCTCCGGCGCGCCGGCCGCGCCCGCGCTGCCCGGGCCGCGCCGCGAGGGGCTGACCGCGCAGGACGTGACCGACCTCGCGCTCGTCAGCGGTTCCGCGACGCTCGCCAGGATCGAGGCGGGCACCGCGATCGACGCGGGCGGCCTGGTGCCGGACCTGGACCCGTCCAACACCTGGGTGCAGACCGTCGGCGAGGTGGACCCGGTCGAGCTGCTGGAAGTGCAGCTGTGCAACGTCACCGCGCCGTTCGTGCTGGTGAGCCGGCTGCGGCCGGCGATGGCCGCGGCCGCCGCGCGCCGCAAGTACGTGGTCAACGTCTCGGCCATGGAAGGGCAGTTCAGCCGCGGCTACAAGGGACCCGGGCACCCGCACACCAACATGGCGAAGGCCGCGCTCAACATGCTCACCCGCACCAGCGCGCAGGAGATGCTGGAGACGGACGGCATCCTGATGACCGCGGTGGACACCGGCTGGATCACCGACGAGCGCCCGCACCCGGACAAGGTCCGGCTGGCCGCCGAGGGCTTCCACGCGCCGCTGGACCTGGTCGACGGCGCCGCCCGGGTGTACGACCCGATCGTCCGCGGCGAGGCCGGCGAGGACCTGTTCGGCTGCTTCCTGAAGGACTACGCGCCCTCGGCCTGGTGACCCGTGCGGGCCGCGCGCACGCCCCGGCGCGGGGCCACCGGCGGCCGGGCGGCGGTCACGGCCGCGGTGGCGGCGCGGTGCTGCCCCTGACCACCAGCTCGCCGGCCACCTCCACCCGCGTCGTCTCCGGCCGCTCCCCGCCCAGCAGTTGGAGCACCATCCGGGCGGCGACCGCGGCCATCTCGGGCAGCGGGGTGCGGACCGTGGTCAGCGGCGGCGTCACCCACTCCGCGAACGGCAGGTCGTCGAAGCCCACCACGCTCACGTCGTGCGGCACCCGCAACCCCAGGGCTGCGGCCGCCCGGTAGGTGCCGAGCGCCTGCTGGTCGCTGCCGGCGAAGATCGCGGTCGGCCGTTCCGGCAGCCGCAGCAGGTCCAGGGCGTGGCGGTACGCGGGCTCGGTGCGGAAGTCCCCCCAGCGCACCAGCCGCGGGTCGAACGGCAGGCCCGCCTCCTCCAGCGCCGAGCGGAAGCCGTCGACGCGGGCCCGGGACGACAGCCGGTCCCGGGGCCCGCCGATCACCGCGATCCCGCGGTGGCCCAGCCGCACCAGGTGCCGGGTCGCGGCCAGGCCGCCCGGCCAGTTCGTCGCCCCCACCCACGGCACGCCCGGCGGCGGCTCCTCCACCGGCGCGATGAGCGCGTACGGGACGCCCAGCCGCCGCAGTTCGGCGTGCTCGTGCGCGTCGAGCTCAGGAACGACGAGGATCGCCCCGCGGGTCCTGCGGGTGGCCAGCGAGTCCAGCCAGCGTCCGGCCGTGGGGCCGCCGCGCTCCCGGGCCGCCGAGACGACCATGCCCATCCCGACCGCGTGCAGCGCCTCCTCGGCGCCGCGGATCAGCTCGACCGCCCACGGGCCGTCGAGCTCCTTGATGACGAAGTCCAGCAGCCCGCCGGGGGCGAGCGCGGTGGCCGCGGGGCGGGAGCGGGCGAGATAGCCGTGCTGCTCCAGCAGCCGCTGCACCCTGGCGCGGGTGCGGGACGCGACGTCGGAGCGGTCGTGCAGCACCTTGGAGACGGTGGAGACGGACACGCCGGCCTGGTGGGCGATGTCGGCCAGCGTGGTGCCGCCGCTCCGCCGTCCGGGTCCGGTGGCCGGATCCCACGCCGGCCCGGCGCCGCGTGACGTGTCCGGTTCGCCGTCCGGGTCCGGGACCATGTGCCGCCCTCCGCCTGCCGCGGAGCACCTCGCACCGCCGATCCCGAGAAGTATGGCAACGCCCGCGCGGGACGGCGCCGCCCGCCGCTCGCCTGGACGTCCGGTTCGCTGTCCCGCTCCCCGGCCCCGCGGGTAGCCGGCAGGCGGTGGTGGCCGTGGCACCGGCGGCGGTGGTGCCGGTGCCGGGCGGTGCACGGCAGGACGTATGCCGTGCCCGCGTCCGCGCGCCCGGCGTGCGCGCTCACCCCGTGCTCGCGGCTGCGCGTACCGTCACCGCGGCCGGGGATGGGGCGGCGGGCAACAGGTGGAGGCCGCGGGCGCACGGTAATTTTGAGTCATGGAGCCGACCGGCCCGCATGGACGGTCGCGGGTGTCGCGGATGCTGCGATCCCCGTGGGCGCGGCTCGCCGCACCGCTGGCGTTCGTCGCGCTGCTGCTGGGCGGCGACCTCGCCGGCGGCACCTCCATCCGCATCGGCGGCCTCATGATCGCCGTGCCGGCGCTGTGCGCGGTGTTCCTGGGGCCGCGGCAGGTCCTGTTCGTCACCGTCGTGACGTTCGGCTGCGTGATCATCGCGGCGGAGGACAACCACCAGTTCGACTCGGCGAACTTCCCCGTGGTCATCGGCACGGTCGTGCTGATCGGCGTCGGCGCGGTCACGGCCGCCTCGATCCGCGCCAGACGCGAGCGGCAGCTCGCCCAGGCGCGATGGGTGGCCACCGTCGCCCAGCAGGTGCTGCTGCGCCCGCTGCCCGCCCGGCTCGGAACGCTCAGCCTGGCCTCGCTGTACATGGCGGCCGAGGAGGAGGCCGCGATCGGCGGCGACCTGTACGCGGCGACGGTGCTCGACTCCGGCGAGCCCCGGCTGATGATCGGCGACGTCCAGGGCAAGGGCCTGGGCGCGGTGGAGGTCGCCGGGTTCCTGATGACCGGCTTCCGGCGGGCGGCCCGCCGCCGCGTGAAGCTGGCCGACCTGCCGGACTACCTCGACCGCCGGCTCCGCGAGGACCTGCTCGACCTGGCGGAGACCGCGCCGCCCGCCCCGGAGGGGGTACGGGCCGCTCCCCGCAGCGGCCCGCGCCTGCTGGAGGGCTTCGTGACCGCGGTCGTCGTGGACGTGGACGACGGGGGGCGCCGGCTGCGCGTCGCGAACTGCGGGCACCCGCCGCCGCTGCTGCTGCACGGCGGCACCGTGCGGCGCCTGGTCCCGGAGGTCCCGGCGCTGCCGCTGGGGCTGGGCGACATCGGCGAGGAGCGGCACGATGTCGACACCTACGCCCTGGACCCCGGCGACGTCCTGCTGCTGTACACGGACGGCGTCACCGAGGCCCGCGACCCCGACGGCGCCTTCTACCCGCTGGCCGACCGGCTCGGCGCGTGGTCCGCCGATCCACCGGAAGCGCTGCTGCGGCACCTGCGCGAGGACCTGCTGCTGCACGCGGCCGGCAGCCTCGGCGACGACGTGGCGATGGTCGCGGTGCAGCGGCCCGCGTGACGGTGCGGTGAGGCCGCCGTGCCTGACCGCCTGACCGCCTGACCGCCTGACCGTTGGCCGGTTGGCCCGTTGGCCCGTTGGCCGGTTGGCCCGTTGGTCCTTTGGCGTGCTCGCGTGCTCGTCGGCCTCGCCCTGACCGGCCGCTGCCCCGCGGGGGGACGGCCCGCGGGGCAGGGGTCAGGGGACGACCACGACGGGCCAGCGGCCGGTCCTGATCAGGCGGCTGCCGGTGGCGCCGCCGAAGCGGTGGCAGAGGGCGTGCGACGTGCCGACCACGACCGTGTCGGCGCGTCTCCCGTCGGCGACCCGTGCGATGCCCGCGACCGGGTCGCCGACCGGCAGCACCTCGAACTCCCAGCGCAGCGTCCGCGCCTCGACCATGCAGGACAGGCCGGCCGTGATCCGGTCACGCATCCGGTCCGCGGCCGTCAGATCCGGCCCGGCCAGCAGCCAGGCGGCCCCGGCCAGCATCGCCAGCGGGTGGGCGGGCAGCACGTGCACGAGGACGAGCAGGGCCTCCTGGCGGCGGGCCAGGCCGACGGCGTAGGCGACGGCACGCCAGGAGGAGTCGGAGTCGTCGAGTCCCGCGACGACGACCCGCGCACCGTCGCCCCTGCCCGGTGGTACCACCGGGGCTACGGCTGGACGCGGTCGGACCCGGCGGCGCTCCCCGCGCCCGCCTCCGTCTTGTCGGCGAAGGCCGCGGCGGTGGTGCGCAGCGGGACCTCCTTGATCATCAGGGCCAGGACGACGGCGATCACCAGCACGGCCGCGCCCACCAGGAAGGCCACGTTCATGGACTCGGTGAAGCCCACCTTGAACGGGTGTGCCAGCGCCGGGTCGAGGCGCTTGACGAACGACGTGTCGTTCAGCGAGCCGGCGCTGCCGGACGACGCCGCGTTGAGGAGCTTCACCTGGTCCGGGTGCGCCTGGGCGGCCTGCTGGAACGGCGCGGTGCCCTTCGCGTCCGCGAACGCCGAGCCGATCTTCCCGCCCACCGCCGAGTACACGATGGACAGGAACACCGCGACGCCGAGGGTGCCGCCCATCTGCCGGAAGAACGTGGCCGACGACGTGGCGACGCCGATGTCCCGCGGCGGCACGGCGTTCTGCATCGCCAGCACCAGCGTCTGCATGTTCAGGCCGAGGCCGGCGCCGACCACGAACATCGCCAGGTCGACGTAGAGCAGGCTGCTGTCGGCCTTCAGCTGCCACAGCATCAGCATGCCGGCGACCAGCAGTACGCAGCCGATGACGGGGAAGATCTTGTAGCGGCCGGTCCGCGAGGTGACCTGGCCGGACACCATGGACAGCACCATGATCCCGAGCATCAGCGGAAGGGTCAGCAGGCCCGCCTTGGTGGGGGAGTTGCCCTTGACGAGCTGGAGGTACAGCGGGATCAGGGTGATGCCGCCGAACATCCCGATACCGACGATCGCCGACTGCGCGGAGCCGATGGAGAACACGCTGTTGCGGAACAGCCGCATCGGCAGCAGCGCCTCGTCGCCCGCCCGCCGTTCGACGAACAGGAACGCCGCCGTCCCGACCGCGCCGATGACGTAGCAGAGCACGGACGTCCCGCTGCCCCAGCCCCACTCGCGGCCCTGCTCGGCGACGATCAGCAGCGGCACCAGCGCGACCATCAGCGCGACCGCGCCCGCGTAGTCCACGCGGTGCGCGCGGCGCTCCTGGTGGACGTGCAGCACGCGGGCGACCACGGCCATCGCCAGCAGGCCGATCGGCACGTTGATGAGGAAGATCCAGCGCCATCCGTCGATGCCCAGCAGCTGGTCCTGTCCGGCCAGCGCGCCGCCGATCACCGGGCCGAGCACGCTGGAGGTCGCGAACGTGGCCATGAAGTAGCCCTGGTACCGGGCGCGTTGCCGCGGCGCGATGATGTCGCCGATGATCGCCAGGGCCAGCGAGAACAGGCCGCCGGCGCCGATGCCCTGGAACGCCCGGAAGGCGGCCAGCATGTACATCGACGTGGACAGCATGCACAGCGCCGAGCCGACGATGAACACGGCGATGGCGAAGAGGAAGAACGGCTTGCGGCCGTACTGGTCGGAGAGCTTGCCGTAGAGCGGCGTGGCCACGGTCGAGGTGATCAGGAAGGCGGTGGTCACCCAGGCCTGCGCGGTCAGCCCGTTGAGGCTCTCGCCGATCTTGTAGATCGCGGTGGACACGACCGTCTGGTCCAGCGCGGCCAGGAACATGCCCAGCAGCAGACCGGAGAGGATCACCATTATCTGGCGGTGGGTGTACGCCGTCGGCGGCGCTTCGACGCCTGCCGCCGGTGCGGCGTCTGCTGCAGCTGTCATGGAGCCGAGTCCTCCTGGTGCGGTTCGCGAGGGCCGTCGCCGGCCGTGCCACGGGCGAGAAGCGTTACTTGCCCCGGGCAACGTTGGGGCCAGATTACGCCTGGACTCCGGAGTAGGGCTCAAGTGCGCCTCGTGGACGTCACTATCGAGCCGTTCGCCGCTGCGGGTGTGGAACTTGTGCGGATGTCGGGTGACAGGAAGGTGACATCCGGCTGTACCGTTCCGCCTTCCGCGGGCGCAGGTGCCGCAAACCGTCGTCCCGGCGACCGAACCGGGCGCGAACAGGGACGTGTTCCCGTTTACACTCCACCAAGAACGTGGATGGCGACGACAAGCGTCCGGTCATATCCGCACAGCATGCGGCACCGGACGGGCACCACGAGGGACGTGGCCACCTCAACGACACCGACCGACCTCCGAGGTTTTCGTGCACATCCACCAGGCGGTCCCGGCGGCCGCCGCGCCCCAGGCGCATACGGCGCTCGCCCTGCAGTGGAGCTCCGGGACGAGTGCACTGCTCGCGGCGCTCGTGGAACTGCTCCTCCTCGTCCTGCTGTTGCTGCGGGTCCTGGTGCGCAGGCAGGGCGGCTGGCGCCGGGCCTGGCACGCGCTCGGGCGGCAGATCCTGCTGACCTGGCGGGCGTTCGCCGACCCGGTCCGCGAGTTCCTGCGCTTCAAGGCGTCGGTGCGGCAGTTGACCCGGCTGCTGTCCTCGACCGAGACGCGGGCCACCGCCGCCGAGGCGCTCGACGACGCCGACGACGTCCTCGCGGCCACCGCCGACGGCGCCTACGGGTACGCGGTGCGCGTCGAGCAGGTGTCCCGGCCGGCGGCCGAGGTCGCCGTGCACCTCGCGGGCCGCCGGGTGCCGCAGCCGGCCGAGCCCTGGCAGCGGCAGGACGGCGACGAGCGGCTGTGGACCGCGCCGGCCGCCGAACTCCTCGGCGCCGCGGGCGGGGACCGCGCCCTGCCGGACCCGCAGGCCGCGACCGGCGCCGCCGCCGAGAACGCCGAGAACGCCGAGAACGCCGAGAACGCAGCCGTCCCAGCACGGGCCCGCCTGCTCGTGCCCGTCGGCCTGCGCGGCGACGCCGTCGTGATGGTCGACCTGCTGCGCGGCCCCGGCGTGCTGACCACCCACGGCAGCACGGCCGGCGGCCGCTCCTTCGTGCAGGCCCTGGCCGCCTACCTCGACATGGCCGGCGGTGACGCCGAAGTGCTGGTGGCCGCGGGCGTGCACCCCCGCCACCACGGCTCCGACCTCGACGAGCTGCTCGCGTCGGTGGAGCGCCGCGCGGTCGAACCGGCCGCCCCCGTCGTGCTGGTGTGCGCGGCCCCCGACGAGCAGCAGGCCGAGCGGCTGATCGGGCTCGCCCGCGACGGCCGCTTGTGCGCGCTGGTCGCCGGACCCGTCGCCGGCCACCGCTGGGAGATCCACGTGGACGCCCGCGGCCGCGTCCGCGCACCCGGGTTCGCGTTCACCGCGGACGCCGCCCCGCTGGGCCCCGCGGTCGCCCGCACCGCCCGCAAGGGGCTGCGCGCCGGTGGCGGTCCCGCCCCCCGACCTCGCGCGGCCGTGCCCCAGGCCCGTCGCACGGCACCGGCACCGGCCCCCGCGCCGTCGTCGCCGCCCCTGCCCTCCCTGCCACGGCAGGCGGTGCTGCCGCCCGGCACCGTGACGGTCCCGCCGATCGAGTCCGCCACCGAGCCGCCCGCCTCCGCCGTCCGCGACCTGTTCGCCGAACCGGAGATCACCGGCGTCTCCGCGGCGGACGGGCGCCACGCCGCGTCGTATGCCACCCCCCACGAGGAAAACCGGAACGAGTCGTGAAACTCCTCATCACCACCGTCGACGGCGAGCGGCGCGAACGCCGGGACGTCCTGCTCAACGCCGCGGCGGGCACCTCCGTCCGGCGGCTGGCCCCCGAACTCCTCGCCGCCCACCGGGGAACCGCGCCCGGCGGGGACGCCGTCCCCGCGACCGGCGAGGCCGCCGGTCCGGTCCTCTACCTCGACGACCTGCCCCTGGACCCGGAGTCGACCCTGTCGGCGGCCGGAATCCGGGACGGCAGCACCATCGGCCTGGGCGCGCCCGTCGCGGGCAGCGCCACCGCCTACGGCCCGGCCCGGCACGAGATGCCGACGCCCGCCAGGCCCGGAGCCGGGCCCGAGGCCGAACTGCAGGTGATCGGCGGTCCGCTGGCCGGCCGCGTGCACCTGCTGGGCATGGGCGCCCACCTGCTGGGCCCGGTCCCGGGCAGTTCGGTTCCGCTGGCCGGCCGCGGTGTGCCCGACGCGGGCCTGCGGATCGCGGTCCGCCCCGACGGCACCGTGCTGGCCGAACTGCCCGGCGGGGACGCCCAGGTCCGGTTGTCGCTGCCGGAGCCGCCGGCGCCGCGCCCGCGCGCCGACGTCACCGCCCTGCCGCCCGAGCCCGTGCCCGAGCCGGGCCGGCGGCCCGCCGAACCCGATCCGGTGCCGGACGGCTGGACGCCGTGGCCGCTGGACGGCGAACTCGTCCTCGGCGAGCACCTGCTGCGGGTCGTGCGGCCCACGCCGGCGGACGCGGCGGTCGTGCCGTCCGCGCACGACACCACCCTGGACTTCAACCGGCCGCCGCGACTGCTGCCGCCGCTGCAGCCGGAGACGTTCCGGCTGCCCGCCCCGCCGGAGGCCCCGAAGCGGCGGCCCATCCCCTTCCTGGTGATGATCGCGCCCATGTTCCTGGGCGTCGCCATGGTCTGGCTGCTGCACTCGTACTACTTCCTGGTCTTCATGATCCTCAGCCCCGTCATGGGCTTCGGCAACTGGCTGAGCGGGCGCCGCAGCGGCCGCAAGGACTTCCTGAACGCGGTCGCCAACTACCGGCTGCGGCGCGCCTCCCTGGAGGCCGACGTCCGCGCCAAGGTCGACACCGAGCGCCGGGTGCGGGTCGCGTCCGCGCCGGACCCGGCGGTCGTCGGCCAGATGGCCGTGGGCCCCGGCGCCCGGCTGTGGGAGCGCCGCCGCAGCGACCCGGACAACCTGATCCTGCGGATCGGCACGACCCGGCAGCAGTCCCTGCTGCAGATCGAGGACTCCTCCCGCGAGGACAACCACCGCACGGTCTTCTGGCAGATCCCCGACATGCCGATCGGCGTGGACATGGCCGGCAGCCTGGTCGTCGGCATCGCCGGCGCCGAGGAGCCGGCCCGGTCCCTGGCCCGCTGGGCGGTCGCCCAGGCGGCCGTGCTGCACAGCCCGCGCGACCTGAAGATCTGCGTGCTGACCGACAGCGGCGCCGCCGACTCGTGGCAGTGGGCCCGCTGGCTGCCGCACACCCGGTCCGGGCTGTCCACCGGCCAGGACAACGCGCCGGTCATCCTGCTCGGCAACGACCCGGAGACCGTGGCCAACCGCGTCACCGAGCTGATCAACCAGATCCGCACCCGCACCATGTCGCAGCAGGCGACGCTGCGCGGCGCGCTGGCCAGCCAGCCCGACGTGCTCGTGGTGCTCGACGGCGCCCGCGAACTGCGCGACGTGCCCGGCATGGTCCAGGTGCTCAAGGAGGGCCCGGCCTGCGGGATCTACCCGTTGTGCATCGACCGCGAGGAGCGGATGCTGCCCGAGGAGGCCAACGCGGTGGTGTCCCTCGCCAGGGACACCCTGACGCTGCGCCGCACCGGGATGCCGGACGTCACCGGCATCCGGCCCGACTACGTGACCGCCGAGTGGGCCGAACGGCTCGCCCGCGGCATCGCGCCCGTCATCGACGTCACGCCCGACGCCGGCGGCGGCCTGCCCGACCAGGTCTCGCTGCTCGACCTGCTGGACCTCGAACCGCCCGGCGCCGACACGATCCTGGAGCGCTGGACCCGCCGCCCGGCCTCCACCTCGGTGCTGCTCGGCCAGGGGTTCGACCGGCCGGTCTCCTTCGACCTGGTCAAGGACGGCCCGCACGCGCTCATCGCCGGCACCACCGGCTCCGGCAAGTCGGAACTGCTGCAGACGTTCGTCGCGTCACTGGCCGCGGTCAACCACCCCGACGAGCTGACGTTCGTGCTCGTCGACTACAAGGGCGGCAGCGCCTTCAAGGACTGCGTCCGGCTGCCGCACACCCTCGGCATGGTCACCGACCTCGACAGCCACCTCGTGCAGCGGGCGCTGGCGTCGCTGACCGCGGAACTCATCCGCCGCGAGCACATGCTGGCCGCCGCCGGCGCCAAGGACCACCCGGAGTACCGGGCGTTGCGGCGCCGCGACCCGTCACTGCCGCCGATGCCGCGACTGCTGCTGATCATCGACGAGTTCGCGACCCTCGCCCGGGAGATCCCCGACTTCATCCCCGGCCTGGTGGGCATCGCCCAGCGCGGCCGCTCCCTCGGCCTGCACATGGTGCTGGCCACCCAGCGGCCGGCCGGCGTCGTCACCAACGACATCCGCGCCAACACCAACCTGCGGATCTCGCTGCGCGTCACCGACACCAACGACAGCACCGACGTCCTGGACGTCCCCGACGCGGCCAGCATCTCCTCCGGCACGCCCGGCCGCGCCCTGGTGCGCACCGGCCACCGCTCCGCGATGAGCTTCCAGACGGCGTACGTCGGTGCCCCGCGTCCCGAGGAGGCCGGGCCCGCGGGCGCCGCCCCCGACGGGGCCGCGGACGACGGAGGAGACGGCGACGGGCAGCCGGCGTACGACGACGAGTCGACGCTGTGGAGCACGCCGCTGCCCTGGCAGCGCCTGGGGCGCGCGGTCGAGGCACCCGAGGACGAGGAGTCGGAGTTCCCCGAACTCGACGCGGACGAGGGGCCGACCGACCTGATGGTCCTCGTCGACGCCATCCGCGAGGCGGCCGAGCGCTCCGGGCACGTGCCCGCGTCCAGCCCGTGGCTGCCGCCGCTGGAGATGTCCCTCGACCTGTCCGAACTGCCCGCGCCGCGGCCGCCGACCGGCGACGGCCGGATGGTGCCGGCGGCGTGGGCCCGCGAGGACCTGCCGTCGCTGCAGATCCAGCCGCCGGTGATGCTCGACCTCGACGAGTTCGGCCACCTGTACGTGATGGGCATGCCGCGGTCCGGCAGGTCGCAGACGCTGCGCACCATCGCCGCCGCGGTCGCCCGCGCCAACTCCTGCGCCGACGTCCACTTCTACGCCGTGGACGCGGCCGGCGGCGCGCTGTCCGCGCTGTCCGCGCTGCCGCACACCGGTGCGGTCGTGCCGCGGGCCGACATCGAGCGGCTGAACCGGCTGCTGAACCGGCTCACCGCCGAACTGGTGCGCCGCCAGGAACTGCTGGCCACCCATTCGGCGAGCACCCTGACCGAACTGCGCGGCGTGCTGCCGCCCGGGCAGCGGCCGGCCCACCTCGTGCTGCTGATCGACGGCTGGGACACCCTGAACGCCCTGATCTCGGACATCGAGGACGGACGGATGGTCGCCCAGGTCGCCACGCTGCTGCGCGAGGGCTCGGCGGTCGGCGTCCACGTCGTCGCGACCTCGGAACGCGCCCTGATGGGCGGCCGGATCGCCGCGCTCAACGACAACAAGCTGCTGCTGCGGATGAGCGAGCCGGGCGACTTCGTCATGCACGGCATCGACCGGGCCCGCATCCCGTCGGCGATGGGCCCCGGGCGCGGCTTCCGCACCGAGGGCGGCAACGAACTCCAGGTGGCGGTGCTGCCCGGCGGTCCCAGCGGCCAGGAGCAGGCCGAGGCGCTGCGGCTGATCGGCAGCGAGGCGGCGCGCCGCGACCAGGACGTGCCGCCGTCCGCGCGGCCGTTCCGGATCGAGACGCTGCCGTCGCAGATCCCCTTCAAGGACGCCTGGGCCAGGGCCTCGGCGGCCGAGCAGCGGCGGCCGCTGCACGGCCTGGTGGGCCTCGGCGGCGACGACGTCGCCCCGGTGTGGGCGGACTTCGCCGGTGTCTCCGCGTCGTACGTGATCGTCGGCCCGCCCGGCTCCGGGCGCAGCACCGCCCTGGCGTCGCTGGCGGCCTCGCTGCTGCGCGGCGGCACCGGGGTGGTGGCCCTCACGCCCCGGGAGTCGCCGCTGCGGGCCCTGGAGGGGCGCAGGGGAGCGGCGGTGATCACCTCGCTGCAGCCGACCGAGCACGACGTCACGACCGCGCTGGAGTCGGTCGGCGGCGGCCCGGCGGTGCTGCTCGTCGACGACGCCGACCTGCTGGCGATGACGCCCGCCGACAACCTGCTGCGCGACATCGCCGCGTCCGGCCGCGACCGCTCGCTGGGCATCGCCGTCGCGGGACCCGCCGAGGCACTGGTGTCCCCGCTGAGCAGCTGGATCGGGCAGGTGCGCAGGTCCCGCAAGGGGCTGCTGCTGTCGCCGCAGAGCGTCGGCGAGGGCGACATCCTGGGCCTGCGGCTCCCGCACAACATCATCCGGGTCAACCGGGTGCCCGGCCGCGGGTACACCACGGACGTGACGGGCGCGCTGCTCACCGTCCTGGTCCCGGAGACCTCGCCGGGGCAGGACGCGGGCTGAGCCGTACGGCCCGCACGCGCGGGCCGCACACGGCGCCGTACCACGCCGAAGGGTGCCGGCCGCGGAAGATCCGCGGCCGGCACCCTTCGCCGTTCGGGCGGGCGGTCAGCCCTGGTTGATCTGCTTCGCCATGGTGGTGTCCATGTCGTTGATCTGCGTCTTGATGTCGGTGAACTGCTTGGCGAAGTCGCCGATCTTGGTGACGATCTGCGACAGCTGGGTGGTGAACTGCTCGTAGGCATGCTGCATCGCCGGGCTGGTCTGCTGCAGGAACAGGCCGTCGGCGAGCAGGTTGTCCACCGACGTCTTCAGCGTCATCAGCTGCGGGTTGATGTTCTGCACCGCGTTGTTGAGCTGCGACGAGACGGTGTCGATCTGGTTGTACTCGAGCTGGACGTTGTTGCTACCCATGTGCCCTGACCTCGCTCTGTGATGGTGGCTGTTCTGCCGCTGCTACTGCTGCTGGTGGCTGCCCGCGGTGGGGTGCGGGCCCCCGTTGCCGTTGCCGTGCCCGTTGTTGCCGTTGCCGTCGCCGTTGTTGCTGTCGTCCTTCTTCGTCCACTGGGGATCGGCGCCGTTGACGCCGGTACCCGTGTAGACGGTGACGGTCTTCTTCCCGTCGGCATCGGTGGTGGTGTCGGTCCTGGTCCCCGTGCCGTCGGCGTTGCCGTGCACCTCCTCGACGGTCGTGCTGCCGTCGCTGTGGTTCACGGTCGAGTTGTAGCTGCCGTTGTCGCCGAACGTGGTGTTCTCGTGGTAGGACATGCCGCCCTGGCCGTCACTGATCGTCGTGTTGCTGCCGGTCAGATTGCCGTTGGCGTCATAGGTGTTGGTGGTCGTGTGCTTGCTGCCGTCCGACGCGGTGTAGGTGTACGTGGTCGGCTCGGCCCCCGGATCGGCGGGCGGCTTGTCCGGGTCGGCCAGCGGCACCTGCTTCTCGTACGGGTTCCCGTTGTCGTCGAAGCCGTGCACCGTGACGTACGTCTCGCTGAGCTTCTTCCAGCTGTCGTACTCCATCTTGTGCATGTTCCAGATGGCGTGCTCGAAGCCGAGGGCCTGCTCGTTGCCGACGGCCGCGTACTGCGCGTCCTGGTCGAACCACTGCTGCGCGACCGTGGTGTACGTCCCGCTGAGCGATTCCAGCAGGTCCCAGGCGTGCTTGAACGCGCCCTTCCAGGCCTGGTAGTACCAGTCGATGCCGAGCGAGGCGTCCGCGCCCACCTCGTTCGGCGGGTAGTAGTGGTTCGCCTGGCGGGCGTCGGACACCTTGTTCTTGAGGGTGTCGGTGTCCTTGCCGAGCTGGTTGAGCAGCTCATAGTCGATAACGATGTCGGCCACTCGTCACCCTCCGCTTCGCGGCGTTCAACTCTTCATGAGATCACGTATGTTGGACGTCTGCGGTTCCGGGACTCGACGTCTCAATACGTGACTCCCGGGGGTGACCATAATCTCTGTGGCTCCTGAGAACCAAGTCCACGCCTCCCCGCGTGGAAGCAGGCAGCGACGGGCCGACGTGGAGGATCGAGATGGCGCGACCCGGTGACTGGAGCGCGTTGGGGCTGCACGGGGACCCCACCCCGGGCGACCCGGACGTCCTGCAGTCCATCTACCACGAGATGGACGACCTGGGCGGTCTGGCCCGCGAGATCACCTCGGGCCTCAACCGCGTGCTCGACCAGTCCTCGGACGGCTTCGTCGGCAAGACCGCGGAAGCGGTCCGCAAGAAGATCGACGGGCACCTGAAGAAGTTCATCGACTCCGTCGGCGACTCCTTCGGCGTGGCCGCGCCCGCCACCATGGACTACCTCAACGCCATCAAGGACGCCCAGGCCAAGGCCGACCAGGCGCTCGCCGGCGCCCAGGGCCTGTCCAAGGACGACCCTGCCCTGGCCGGCTGGAAGAGCCAGGTCCACGACGCGCAGGAGGCGTACCGGTCGGCGGCCGGAACGTACTTCGACAAGCTGTCCGAAGCGTCGCACATGATCCAGCAGCCGATCAGCGGCTGGAAGCTGTTCCTCGAGGCGCTGGGCATCCTCGGCATCATCCTCGCCGTGCTCGGCGCGATCTTCGGCGGCTGGGTCGGCCTGCTGGCCCTGGCCGTCAACGTGGCCCTGCTCATCAAGACCGCGGTGGACTTCGCCGAGGGCAAGGCCAGCGTGCTGGACCTGGTGCTGGCCGTGATCGGCGTGCTGTTCCCGTCGACGAAGGGCCTGAACCTGGGCTCGATGTCCAAGGGCATCTTCAACGCGCTGAAGAACCTGCCCAAGACGGTGATGTCCGGCCTCACCGACATCGGGCGCGGCCTCACCCACATCTTCACCAACCCCGGCAGCCTGGTCACCGCCGTCAGCAGCCTCAAGTCCCTGCCCGGGCTGGTGATCAACGGCCTGCTGACGATCGGGCGGGTCACCCTCAACGCGGGCAAACTGGCGTGGAGCGGCCTGAAGGTCATCGGCGGCGCGATCCGCAACGACTTCCACCTCGCCACCATCGGCGTCCAGGGCACCCTGCCCAGGATCGGCGTCTACGCCATCAGCTTCGGCAGCCGCTTCCTGGTCAGCGCCACCCTGCCGCTGGACTTCTTCGAGCTCGGCGTCGGCGCCCGCGCGGCGATCAAGATGGGCCTGGGCACCCGCCTGACCACGCCGTGGGCGCACCTGTCGCAGCCGATCGTCAGCGGCGGCGTGCACCTGGGCGCCACGGCCGGCGGCCACTTCGGGGTGCACACCGGTACCCAGACCGGCTTCCACGACATCACCGGCGGCAGCGCGCTCGGCGGCGTGCACGGGCTCAACCTCACCTCCGACGCCGGCGGTCTGCACAACCTCCCCGGCATGGGAGCCGTGCACCTCGGTGGCGTCACCCCCACCTCGCTCGCCCACTCGATGAGCAACGTCAGCCCGGGCGTCGGCGCCGTCGAGCACCTGACGGCCTTCGACCACGCCACGGGCTTCGACCGCACCTCCAGCGGGCTGCTCACGCCGTCCTCGATGCACTTCGGCGGCTTCGACGCCGGCACCTCGCACCTGGGCGCGGTGTCCCCGGGGACGGTCGACACCGGCGGTTCGCACCTCGGCTCGATCAGCTCGCACACCGTCCGCACCGACCTGACCGGCAGCGCCACCGGGCTGCGCACCACCATCGACGACAGCTTCTCCGGCTTCCACAACGCGACCTCGCACGTGGAGAACTTCCAGGCACTGGGGATCTCCGAGCTGAAGAGCATCGTCGACGGCGACGTCAGCGTCGGCCGGATCACGCCGGACAGCATCTCCCTGCACGTGGGCGCCCAGTCCGGCACGCCCACCGCGCTGCACATGAACTTCCGGACCATGTCCCTCACCAACGACGCCGGCCAGCAGGTCGTCGTGGGACCCGAGGTGCACAGCGCCCTCGGCACCGCCGGGGACACGCACGTCGCCGCGCACGCGGCGGGCGCGCCCCCGGTGGACGGGGGCCACCTGTCCACCGGCAGCGGCGAGTTCAAGGCCGCCCCGGGGAGCGGCACCACCGTCGACGGGACGGCCGGAGCCCTCACCGACCACGGCGTGAAGGTCAACGGCACCACCCCGGCGGCGCACGGCACCACGCTCGAGACCGGCAAGGCCACGTTCGGTGCCGGCGGCGGGACGTTCGACACGGCCGGGGCCAAGCTCACCGAGAGCGGCCTCAAGCCCCACGACACCCCCGTCCGGACCGAGCCGGGCGGCGCCCGGCTCAACGGCGACGACGCAGGACGCGGCACGAGCCCCGAAGCTTTCACCGAGGGCGGCGCCCAGCCGGCGGCCGGCTCCCACGCGTTCGGGGAGAGCGCCGAGGCACCCGGCGTCACCGCCCAGGGCGACCGCCTCGGGGTGTCCGCGGGCGACCGCCTCGACCTCGGCGGCGCCAGCAAGGGCACCGGTGACACCTCGGGGGCCGCGCACGGCGCGCGCGCCTCGGAGTTCACCGAACCGGCCGGGTCGGGGCTGCTCGCCGCCTCGCAGACACACATCGCCGTCCGCCCGGAACCGCACCCGCAGGGGCGCCCGGCCGGCGGGCCCGGCGGCCACGGCGCCGAGCCCACCGGCCGGAGCCAGCCCCGGCCGCCCAGGAGCCGGTTCGAGGCCGTCACCGGCGGCGTCGGCGGCCGCATCGGCGCCCAGCGGGTGGCCGGCTGGAACAAGTACGAGGAGGCGATCGGCACCGCCTCCCAGGCCGAGAAGACCCTGGAGGGACTCGGCGGCGGGCTGGACCGGGCGTCGTCGACCGTCGACCAGGCCGCCGCGAAACTCGACGCCCAGCAGGCGCTGCTCGGCGTCGACGGAGCCCGCCAGGAACTGGCCCGCATGGGCATGGACGCCGACGCGATCCGGGCGCGCCTGGACCAGATCGGCCCCACCCCCAAGGGCCGGCCCGGCAGCCACCCCGGCCCCCCGCCCGGACACGCCGAGGGCCTCCGCGAGGGCCCGCACGGCACAACCGGTCACGAGACGCCGCACGAGGACGTGTCGGCGCACGGGCAGGTGCCGACGCACGACGCGTCCACGCTCGACCGCCTGCGCACCCTCGACGCCCCCACCCACCCGCCGGTGCGCTCCGGCATCGAGGCGGCGCCGTCGGTCCCCACCACGGCGCCCGTCTCCGGCCTCGGCCGCCAGACCGGGCACTACGTCGAACAGCTCGACGCGATCGCCAAGGACGCCGGGATGTCCCGCGCCGACCGGGACCTGTACCGGCAGGCCGTCGACGACGCCGTACGGGCCGGCGACCACCGCGGGGTCGCCCAGCACTACGGCGCGTTCCGCGACCACACCGAACTCTCCGTGCTCAACCAGCGCTTCGCCGCCTTCCAGTCGCACATCGACCAGGGCTTCGACCGGTTCGGGCAGCTCGGCGTCGACCGGGCCGAGTGGCAAGGCAGGGTCGACGCGGTCCACGACGCCCGCCGGACCCACGACCCCGACCTGCAGAACGGCGCGCTGCGCGACTACACCGCCTTCGTCGAACGGCACGTGCCCTCCGACGTGCTCACGGGCAAGGACGTGCCGCGCCCGTTCGACACGGGCCTGCGGCAGGTGCTCGGCGACCTCGCCACGGCCGGCGGCCCGGGCGAGTACGCCCGGCTGCGCGAGGAACTCGGCAACCTGCTGGAGCTCAACGGTTTCCGGGAGCGGCTGGACGCGCTGCGCGGTGAACTCGGTGACGAGGAAGCCGCCCTGAACGCGCACCTGCTGTCCGCGGGCACCCCCGAGGAGTCCGGCGCCGCGCTCAAGGCGCTCCAGGACTTCCGCGCGGACCAGGACCTCGCGTCCCGGCTGGACGCGCTGAAGTCCGGGGCCCCGACCGGATCGGCGACCGGGGCCAGGACCTTCGAGGAGCGGCTCGACGCGCTCCGCGGGCCGGTCACCGACCCCCGGGAGCTGGAACTCCAGCAGAGGCTCGACGCCGCCGCCGACGGCCACGAGGCGGGCCAGGCCCTGCAGGAGCTGCACGACTACCGCGCGGAACGCGACCTCGGCGACCTCCAGGCGCGGGTGGACGCGCTGCGCGACGTCCACATCGGCGACGCGCACACCGAGGCCGGATCCGGCGACGGTGCCGGGGCGCCGCACACCGGCACCGGGCCCAGTGACGAGGAACTGGCCGAGCGCTTCGCCGCGCTGCACGACGGCGGGAGCGACCCCCACACCGACGCGCTGCGCCGGCAGGTCCAGACGGCCGGCTCGTTCGAGGAGGGCGCCGCCGCCCTCGACAAGCTGCACGCCCACCAAGCCGGGCAGGAAGTGCTGCGGCAGCAGCGGGTGGGCGAACTCCGGCTGCACATCGACCGGTTGACCGGCGAGCGCACCGAGCACCTGCTCCAGGGCCGGCTGGACGAGGCCGGCCGGCTCAAGGGCGAACTGGACGGCCTGAACAGCGAGCTGGACCGGACGATGAGCGCCGGCGAGAAGCACGCCGAGCTGATCGCCGAACTGGCCAAGGGCGTCGACCGGCCCGAGGCCGCCGGCCACCTCGACCGGATCGTCGACAAGGCCGTGGAGAAGGCCGGGGGAGGCTCGGAGCGCTCGGCCGAGGAGATCGAGAAGCTCCTCGGCGGCCTGCCCGACGTCAACCGTCCCCTGGCCCCGCACATCCGCGAGGACGTCACGCCGCAGGGCGGCACCGCCCACGGCGGCGACGGACCGGGCGACGCGCACACCGGCGACGCGCACTCCGGCGACCCGCACACCGGCGACCCGCACGGGGGTGACCCGCACACCGGCGCGCCGCACGCGCCCGAGGAACGCCTCACCGCGGGCAGGCCCGGCGACGACGGGGCGGCGAAGGGCGCCCGGCCCGGCGACCGGCCCGCGCGGCTCGACGACCCCGGATCCCAGGAGCTGACGCTCACCGCGCCGAAGGAGCGGCCGGAGGCGGAGCGGCCGACGGAGCCGGCGCTCCCGCCCGGCACGGTGCCGAGCACGCTGGACATGGACGCGGTGCGGGCCGCCCGCAACGAGACCGGCGACGCGACCGTCACCGCCGGGCACACCCCGCTCGGCGGGGACGTGCACACCGGACCCGACCGGGTGGAGACCGGCACCGGGGCCGCCAGGGAACTGCCCCCCGAGACCGACCTCCACCACTCGGCGAACCTCGCCGCACGCGAGCTGGACCCGGCCGCCGCCCACCTCGACGAGGCCCGGGTCGCCGCCCTCCACCAGCAACTGCTCGACGAGGCGGGCGGATCGCTCGGCTCCATGGGCACGCGGGAACTGGCCGAGAAGATCGCCATGCGGTCCCTCGACATGACGCCGCCGAGGATGCGCGGCGGGATGCACGACGCGACCGGCGAGCAGGTGGGGCACCTGGACGCCCCGGCGCCGCACGCGTCCAGCTCCACGTCCGCGCGCCGCTTCACGGCCGGTGACCTGACCCACGACCTGCGGACGCGCCTCAACGACTCCGGTCTGCCGGACGTCGTCCACGACGGCGTCGCACTGCGCGGCCTGACGGAGCTGGAACGGGCCGAGCAGGTGTTCCAGAACCCCGAGCTGGCCCCCGAGTTGGCCGCCGCCCTGGGCCGGCCCGACCTCGGCCGGGACCTGGCGAAGGAGTTCCCCAAGATCACCGGGAGGGACGCCACCGACCTGCGCCTGAAGCTCGGCGCGCTGATGGGCCGGCCGGAGTTCGCGAGCCGGTTCCGGGATCCGGCGGTCAGGGCGCGCGGACTCGTGGACGCCCTCGGGCCCGATCTGGCGCAGAAGGCGGGCGGTCGGGGCAAGCTGGAGACGGGCCTGGCCAAGGCGCTGCAGAAGCTGGAGAAGCCGCCCGTCAAACCGCGCGTCCTCAAACAGCCGGGCTACGCCACGGGTGACCAGTTCGGCATCGCCGCCGCGCTGATGGGCGACAAGGACATGCACGTCGTGGTCGTCACGGGCATCCCCGAGAAGGAGGCCGTGGACAAGGGCGCGTCCATCGCGAAGTTCTACAAGGACAGCGGCATCGACGAGAGCCGCATCCACCTGGCGAAGGTGCAGGAGGGCGAGACCGTCGACAACGCGGCGGACCGCGAGATCCAGGGCTTCCTGCCGGACGTGAAGGTCGACAAGGTACCGGTGGGCGCGGGCACGACGTGGGTGGCGGACAACTTCACCGTCGGTGTGCGCCAACTGGTGCGGTCGCACTGGAAGCTGGACGACGCCGGGTTCTCGGCGGCCCAGAAGTCCCACCTCGGCGACTGGCTCGGCACGAAGGGCATCGTCCCCACGCCGGACCGCGACACGATCGTGCTGTGGTCGCGGTTCAGCGGCAAGAAGGGTGACGTGCACGTCGAGCACGACACCTCGTACACCGGGATCGGGCAGATCCTGGAGCGGCTCCAGCTGGAGAAGGAGGCCTCCGGCGGCCCGGGCCCGCTGGTGATCATCGCGGGCGACGCGTTCGCGAACGAGGCGAAGGCCGCCGGCAAGTACCCCGCGCTGGCGGAGAAGTTCACCGGCCAAGGCCTCGAGGTCCACAACCTCACGCACTTCTGGGAGGCGAAGGGCGAGGGGGCGAAGGACGCGCTGAAGGCGTGGGGCGGCGACAGCCGCATCGGCCAGATGAAGCTGTACGAGTACCTGCGGCAGAACAGCCACGACGTCCGCCACCTCGGTTTCCGCAGCGGCAACCTGGAGGGGCTGGCGCTGTCCGGGCACACCGTCCGCTACATGGAGGAGCCGGGCAGCATCGGCGGCGAGCGGATGGCCAAGTGGCACGCCGCCGAGAACTCCCCGCTGTCCGCCGCCGGAACGGGCAAGTTCGGCAAAGGGCAGTCGCTGGCGACCGGGTACGAGCGCATCCTCGTCAAGGAGCCGCCGACCCGTTCCGGCAAGTACATCGCCCAGCGCCTGGACGACATCAGGACGCAACTGCAGAAGGGCGACCTTCCCAAGGACGCGGCCAGGGCCCAGGAGAACTCCCTGATGCACCCGGACTGGGCGTTCGGGGCGGACAAGGGCGTGAAGAAACCCGAGGAGATGTCCAAGCTCGCCAAGGGCTTCGCGGCCGAGGACCTCGACACGATCACCGGCTACCTGACCGGCGGGCACGCGTCGGGCGCCGCGCATCCACCCGTCGCGACCCCGCACGGGGGCCCGTCGGTGTCCTCGCGCGCGCCCCAGCCGGACATGAAGGTCTCCCCCCGCGCGCCCCAGCCCGACATGAAGGTGTCCCCCCGCGCCCCGCAGCCGGACATGAAGGTCTCGCCGCGCGCGCCCCAGGCGAGCACGTCGACGGGAGCCGGCGCGCTGCGGGTCGCGACCCCGGAGGGCGACGTCCACCTCGTCGCGCAGGACACGGCGGCGCACACCGGGTCGACCGGGTCGCACCTGCTGGCCGACTCCGACCTCACCGACGGTCTCCGCGGGTGGCTCAACCGCCCGGGGCTGCTCGACACGGTGCACGACGACGTTCGGCTCGGCGACCTGACCGACCTCCAGCGCGCCGACCTGGTACTGCGGCACCCCGAGCTGGACCTCCACCTGGCCGGCGCGCTGGGCCGCCCCGGGATCGGCCGGGACCTGGCCGACGTGCTGCCCAGGAACGCCACCGCCGAGGCGAAGGCGGACCTGGCGGCGAAGATCTCGGCGGCCGCGGCCCGGCCCGAGTTCGCCGACCTGCTGCACCAGCCGGCGCTGGGCAAGGACCTGGCGGCGGCGGTGGGCAAGCCGCAGCTGGGCGGCAAGTTCGTCAAGGCGCTGACCGAGCGCGCGCCCGGGAAACGGGTGCTGTGGCAGCCGGGCTACGCCACGGGTGACCAGTTCGGCATCGCCGCCGCGCTGATGGGCGACAAGGACCTGCACGTCGTCGTGGTCACCGGCATGCCGGACCGGGTGGCCACCGACCAGGGCGCGTCCATCGCGAAGTTCTACAAGGACAGCGGCATCGACGACAGCCGCATCCACCTGGTGACCGTGAAGGAAGGACAGAAGACCGACGCCGCGGCGACCGAAGTGGCCGAGCGGATCCTCGACCTCCCGGCGTCCGCCGCCAAGAAGAAGATGCTCCCGGTGGGCGCGGGCACGACGTGGGTGGCGGACAACTTCTCCGTCGGTGTGCGCCAACTGGTGCGGTCGCACTGGAAGCTGGACGACGCCGGGTTCTCGGCGGCCCAGAAGTCGCACCTCGGCCAGTGGCTGGGGGACCGGCACATCGTGCCGTCACCCGAGCGCGACACGGTCGTGCTGTGGTCGCGGTTCAGCGGCAAGAAGGGTGACGTGCACGTCGAGCACGACACCTCGTACGCCGGGATCGGGCAGATCCTGGAGCGGCTCCAGCTGGAGAAGGAGGCCTCCGGCGGGCCGGGCCCGCTGGTGATCATCGCGGGCGACGCGTTCGCGAACGAGGCGAAGGCCGGCAAGTACCCGGCGATGGCGGAGAAGTTCACCGGTCAGGGCCTTGAGGTCCACAACCTCACGCACTTCTGGGGGGCGAAGGGCGACGGGGTGAAGGAGGCGCTGAAGGCGTGGGGCGGTGACAGCCGCATCGGGCAGATGAAGCTGTACGAGTACCTGCGGCAGAACAGCGCGAGCGTCCGCCACCTCGGCTTCCGCAGCGGCAACCTGGAGGCCCTGGCGCTGTCCGGCCACACCGTCCGCTACATGGAGGAGCCCGGCAGCCACGGCGGCGAGCGGATGGCCAAGTGGCACGCCGCGCAGAACTCCCCGCTGTCCGCCTCCGGAACCGGCAGGTTCGACCGGGGGGCGTCCCTGGCCACGGGCTACGAGCGCATCCTCGTCAAGGAACCGCCGACCCGTTCCGGCAAGTACATCACCTCCCAGATGGCGCAGCTCAAGGCCCTCAAGGACGCCGGCACCCTGGCCCCGAAGGACGCCAAGGCCATGAACGACGCGCTGCTGCACCCGGACTGGGCGTTCGGCGCGGGCAAGGGCGCGGTGAAGCCCGCCGAGACGGCCAAGTTCACGAAGGGCTTCGCCGCCGAGGACCTCGACACGATCACCCACTACCTGACCGGCCCGATGCCGGGCCTGCACCACCCGCACACCCCTGCCGCTGCCGTCCACGACGCGCACGGCGCGGTCCCGCACACGCTCACCACCCCGCACGGCGGGACCGTCACCTCCGTCTCGCCCCGCGCCCCCCTGCCGGACCCCGCGGTCGCGGCGCACACGGGAACGCACGCGGCACCCCACCCCGGCGTCCACGACCTGCCCGCCGCCGCCCACCAGTTCAAGCAGGCGCCCGAGCAGTTCCTGCAGCACGCGAGCGTGCTCATGCGCACCCTCGACGGCATGAAGGCGCGCACCCCCGGCCTGGAGATCGACTACGGCCGGTTCCTCACGTGGATGGACGGCCAGGACCGCCACTGGTTCACGCTGACCCCGCACGCCGAGAGCGCCCGGGCGGGGCGCGAGGTCTACCTGCTCACCCCCGCGGTGGAGAAGTACGCCCACGCGTTCGCCGGCGACCCCCAGCTCCGGGAGATCCTCGGCGGCCGCGAACTGCCGCCGCTGCGCGGTGAGGACGAGTACCTCGCCGCGCACTACGTGCCGTACTTCCAGGGCAAGCCGTCCCTGCCCGAGACGCAGGTCGGCCACGCCGACATCCCGCTGGAGCGCGGCGACGGCTTCAGCCCCGACTTCGTGTTCACGGCCGCGATGAACGGCTGCGCCTTCACCGTCACGAGAGGCGAGGCGGAGGGCACGTTCCGGGCCTGGCACTTCCAGTCGCCCACGACCAACCGGGCCGAGTCCGAGCAGTTCCGCCTCGACCAGGAGCCGATGGACTGGTTCGGCGACGCCGAGTACCAGAGCCCGCTGGACCAGAGCGTGACGCCCGAGACCACCAACATCATGTGGCGCGGCGACCACGGCTGGCAGTTCCTCAGCCAGGAGAACCACACCACCCGGCAGGACGTCAACGACGTGTGGACCCGGCAGGTCAGCTCCCGCGCCGTGGACTTCCAGGGCGGCCACCGGCTCGACAGCCTGCTGAAGTTCTACATCCGGACCACCGAGGACCGCCTGCTCAAGCTGTCCTGGTACCACCGGGACTACACGGCGCGGCTGGACGGCAGCCAGTCCAGCCTGAACCTGAAGGGCGCCTGGGCGCTGCACACCCTCCAGGCGCAGCGGGACGTGGCGGCGCTCGGGCACGTCACGACGCTGGACGAACTCCACCGCACCCTCGCCGAGCTGACGAAGGACCACCAGGCCACCGCGGACCTGATGAAGGGCTACTTCGACAAGCAGGAGGCGGCGTTCAAGGAGGAGCGCGAGGCCCTGCAGAAGCAGGGCTCGTCCTGGTGGTCCGGCGGGAAGGCGGCGACCCGCGCGCTCGACGACCTGGAACGGCTCCAGGGCCAGGTCCGGTTCTGGATCCAGGACCAGAGCGACCCGCGCTGGCTGCCCGGCCTGCAACGGGAGGCCGACGCCCTCACCGCGCACGCCGCGGACCCCGTCGGGGTGAGCGCGGCCGCGCCGTCCGCCCACACGCTGGAAGGCGCCGCCGGACCCGCCGCCGGCCACACCCTCGCGCACACCGCCGGCCACTCGCCGGCCCCGGCCACCGTCCACGCGCCCGTGTCCGGCGCGCACTGGCAGGCCGCCCGCTCCGCGGCTCCCCACGTGACGAGGACGCACCGGTGGGTGGACCCCGTCTCCCGGCCGCGGGGCGGCGTCGGCCACGACGTCCCCCGGTACGTCGTGGAGTCGTCGTTCGACGCGCGACGGTTCACCGTCGACGGGCAGCGCTACACCGACCTGACGGTCAGGGTGCACCTGTCCGGCACCGGCGAGGTGACCGCGGGCCGGCTCGACGAGGTGTGGCAGCGCGCCCAGGCCGGCACGGACCGGCTGTTCAACGCCCCGGGCCACACCATGCCCGACGGCAGCGTGCTGCACGTGACGCTGGAGCGCGCCAAGTCCGCCACCGACGCCCACCTCAGCGCGGAGGTCGGCCCGCACGGCACGCCGTCCAGTCAGGACACCTGGGCCGTGGACGCCACCGACCAGGTCCTGGCGCACGAGCTGGGCCACCAGCTGGGCCTGCGCGACGAGTACCGCGACACGGTCTCCCCGCACCGCCCGGAGATCACCGGCAGCCTCATGGGCGACTTCCACCGGGCGCCCGAGGCCGACCTGCCGCGCGGCGGGATGCGCGACCGGTACCTCCAGCTGATCCACGCCGTCATCGGCGACCTGGACGACGCGCCGGTCACCGCCGCCGCCCACACCCCGCACACCGCCCCCGCGGACCACGCGCCCGGTGCCGTGGCACCGCGCGCGCCGCTGAACGGCACCCTGGCCGCGGACGGGATCCGCGATGCGCCGCGCACTCCCGAACCGGGGCAGGCACCGCCGCTGCCGGCCGCCGCCCTCCTCGCGCAGGCGCCGCCGCCCGCGGCGGCCGTCGTCACCGACCCGGCGCTGCCCGGCCGGCTCGCGCAGGGGCAGATCGGTGGCGCCGACCGCATCCTGCCGTCCGCCGGCACCGAGCACGAACTCACCGACGGGCTGCTCGCCGGCCTCGGCACGCGTTTCGGCGCGGACCAGCTGACGACCCTGAGGACCCAGTGGGAGCCCGAGTTCCGCGCCGCGATCCTCCCGTCGTTGTCCGCGATGACCCGCGGCGAGTCCAGGACGCTGCACATGGACGTCGGCGGCTGGAGCGGCGACGTCAAGGTCACCGCGCGCGTCGAGCACACCGGAGCCGCGCACACGGTCGACTCGCTGGAGTTCGAGGACGGCACCGAGACGTTCAACCGCACCGGCTTCCTCAAGGAGCGGATGCTCGGCGGTGGCGGCGGCCTCCTGGTCAAGGGCAAGGCCGCGCAGACGACCGACCTGACCGGATCCCTCAACGCCACGTACACCTCGACCACCGCCGACCGCGTGGCCACCAGCAGCCGCCAGTTCAGCCGGGGCAAGACGCCCGAACCGGCGATGCGGACGGAGGCGGAGATCCGGCTGGACTTCGACTTCTCCCAGGTGCGCGACGTCCTCCACCGCAGGCTCGACCTGTCCGCGGGCGGCGGTGAGCGTCTGTCCACGCTGTCCGTGCCGGTCCACGCGCCGGTGGCGACCAGCGCCGCCGAGGCCGCCGGCCACGTGCCGGCCGCCACCGACGCGGTCTACCTGCCGCCGCTGCGGGTCGAGCAGACCCGCGCGCTCGGCGGCACCGACATCGTCCGCGACGTCTTCACCGTCGACGCCCGCGGCGAGCGGGGCCCCGTCCCGCTCGCCGACGCCCTGCTCGGCGCGGCCGGCGACCCCGCCTCGCTGACCGCCTACGGCACCAGGACCTTCGGCGCGGACTGGCCGGCCGTGCGCGAACTGATCCTGGGCCGCGCCGGTTCGCTGGACGTCCTCCACTTCAGGCTCAAGTCCATGACCGGCGGGCACGCCCTGGAGGTCGACCTGGGCGCCCACGGGACGCTGCTGATCACCGCGGAGGTGTCGTCGATGACGCACCTGCGGAACACCAGGCAGACCGAGTTCAACACCGGCAGCGACGTCACCCGGATCTTCACGCTCACCGAGTCCCGCAACCGCGCCGTGCGCGCCGCCTTCACCGCGCAGAGCTCCGACCTGCACGCCGGGCCGGGCACGCTGAGCGGAGAGGTGTCCGCGCAGCACGACACCGAGGGCGTCACCACCCGCCAGGTGGCGGTCCGTTCCGGCCGCGCGGTCAAGATGAAGGTGCCCGGCGTCGTGTTCGACGGCGTGGTCGCGTTCCGCTTCGCCCACCGTCCCGCCGGCGGCACCGTCACGCGGGCGACCGGTGCCACCTCCGGGCGCCTCGGCTTCCAGGCGCTGGTCGAGGCCGCCGACTCGCGGATCGCCGACGGCGCGGTGCGCGCCTTCCACGCCCCGGAGGGGACGACCGCCCCGCGCCGGATGGCGGGCCCGCAGCTCGCCGAGGGCGACCTCGCCTGGCGCCCCCACGACGACGTGTGGCACGGACTGCCCGAGCACTCCGTCGTCCTCGACGTCCTCCTCGGCGAGGACCGGGCCGCCGGCGACACCGGCGCACCCGCCCTCGACTCCCTCGTGGACGATCTCGGCCGCCGCTACTTCGGCGACCACTGGACGGAGGTGCGCGGCTCGGCCACGGACATGGTCACCCCCGAGCAACTCGCCGTGTGGCTGCCCGAGGCGACCCGCGGGGCGACCGCGCACAGCGTGCCGCTGCCCGAACCGCTGCACACCGACGCCCGTCTGTCCGCGACCGGACGGCTGCTGGACCTGGAGTACCTGCGCCCGCTGAACGAAGCGGAGCTGAACCTGCTCAACGAGATCACCGAGGACGCCGGCACCCGGCTCAACACCGCGCTCACCGGCGGCGGGACACTGCAGGGCGGCGTGCAGGGCGACATCGCGTCCAACCTGTCCGCGGGCATGCACCCCCTCGGCGGCGGCATGTCCCACCGCTCCGGCACCGGCACCAGCGCCTCCGGCGCCGGCAACAACGTGGCCAGCGCCAAGTTCGGGCAGCCCATGGCGCTCTACATCGGCCGCGTGCACGTCGACGCGGGCCTCGGCCGGCCGGGGGACCCGGCCGCCAGGAACGGCGCCTCCGACCTCCGTTTCGTGGTGGCCCTCCCGCAGTCGCACGCCACGCAGTACGAGGTCGGCGCCGCACAGGCCGGCCGGCAGGTCTTCACGCCGCCCGCCACACCCGTGCCGGGCGGCCGCGCCGCCCACCCGCCCGCCCCGGCCGCCTCGACATCGAGGGCCGCGGCCTCCGCCACCGTCCCGGACCCCACCGTCCTGCCGCCGGGCCGCGTCACGCGCACCGGCCAGATCGGCGCGGGCGACGCCATCGTGAAGGGCGGCGACAGCGGGGCCATCGTCAAGGCCCTCAGGGCACGCCTCGGCGACGCCTTCCAGGACAAGTGGGCACAGGTCGAGGCCGACCTCAACCTGTTCTTCGACGGCTCCGTGGTCGTCCCCAAGACCCCAGGCCTCACATCCGGCGCCACCTGGGGCACGACCGTCTCCGCGAACGGCGTGACCGCCGACATCACCATCACCTCGGCGCACGCGACCATCACCGGCTTCGACCGGGTGGAGAGGAAGTTCGAGTTCGAGCAGGGCACGGAGTCGGCCGCCGCCGTCGGCACCGCGCACACCGGCACGACCCGCCGCACCCTGTGGCAGCGGCTCGGCTTCCGGCCGCCGCACACCTCGATCACGGTCACCCGCACCGGGGCCTTCGACCGGTTCGTCAGCCGGGTCCTGGACAACCGCAGCGGCCTGATCACCAAGGGCAAGACCGTCGAGCCCGCCGCGGTCTTCAAGGGCGACCTCGCCTACCACCTGGACATCACGCTCTCCCGGCGCCTGCCCGGCACGCGCACCACGGGGGACCTGACCGTCACCACCCAGGGCGAGTTCGCCTTCCCGGTCCGTGAACTGCCCGCGGACCCGGCCACGAAGCAGGCGCCGAAGCCCGCGCAGGGCTACCGCCCGCCGCGCCGGGTCGAGGACTCCCGGGTCCTCGGCGCCAGCGACATCGTGCTGGCCGTGCGGCCCCCGAAGACGGCCCTCGCGCACGGCGTCACCGACGTCCGTGACGCGTTCCTCGACCAGCTGGCGGACGCCGGCGTCAAGGCGTTCGGGTCGCAGCGGGCCTGGGCCGCGGCACGCACCGAGCTGCGCGACGCGATGCCCGCCGACGAGTTCCACCGCAGGCTGAAGCCGATGATGGGCCGGCAGCCCTGGGAGATCAAGGTCAAGGGCCGCCGCATGCTGGTGACGGCCGGCGTCGAGGAGATGGAGCACGCGGGCAACACCGACGCCACCGAGTTCTACTCGGCGGCGGTCGGCACCCGTACCACCACCGAGACGCAGCCCCCGCTGCTCGGCGACCACGCCGAGTCGACGGCCACCGGCGTGAGCGTCGTCGGCACCTCCAACCCCGTCGGTGGGCTGCCGGTCGAGGTCTTCGCCGGCGGCGGTGTCACCCACACCGCGACGCGCGAGGACGTCACGCAGAGCACGTCGGCCGCCCGCGTCGGCTCCGGCACCAAGTACAAGGCCCCCGGCGCCGTGTTCGACGGCACCACCCGCCTGCACGTCGAGTTCCGGCAGTCCTGGCGTCCCTGGGGCCGGAAGGTCGACCAGCGCGTCCCCAGGGCCGTACTCGGCGAACAGCGCCGGATCTCCGAGCTCCAGGGGCGGATCGCGCGCCTGGATCCCGGCAGCCGCTGGGGCGAGATCCTGCGGCAGCAGGTCGACGATCTGCACGCGCAGCAGACCGCGAGGATCCGCGCGAGCGCCCTCGACAAGGCCGCCGCGTCGCCGGGACAGGCCCCCGCGCCCATGACCCGGCACGGCTTCGGCGTGCGCCGCCGCACCTTCGCCCACGCCGACCTCGGCTTCCAGGCCGTGCTGGAGAGCGCGGACGCGGTGAGGACCGACGCCACGACGGTGACGAAGGCGACCACGACGGCCAACGGCACGGCGGGCGCGAGCAGTTCGGCTGCCGGCAAGGGCGTGGTGGGCGAGGGCGGCACGGCCGTGAAGGCCGCCGTCGCCGAGACGCCGCCCGCGACCGTCCCGGTGCCGCCCAGGGAGGTGTTCACCCAGGGCCTGTCCGCCGACCACCTCGTCCGCGACCTGCCCGACGTGGGCTCCCTGCGCAGCCTCCTGGACGCCGAGGGCCGCAAGGCGTACGGCGGCGTCTGGACCTCCTCGACACGCAACGGCCGGCTGCGCTCCGAACTGGTCATGGACGCCTTCCCCAAGGACCGGCTCATGGAGAACCTGCCGGACATGACCCGGGGCGGCGAACTGACCAGCGACGAGTTCCGGGTCAACGGCAGGAAGGCGTGGGTGTCGGCGACCGCCGTCGTCCACCAGCTCACCCACGACCGCGCGGAGACCCGCGCCGAGACCGCGCTCGTCAACGAGAACACCAGGCAGTTCGGCCGCCGCGCCCTGCGCTCCCGGCAGCTGTTCCTCAACGCCCAACTGGGGGCGCAGGCCAGCGACCTGGTGAACAAGATCGGCGCGGCCGGGACGTTCGGCATCGGCGGCCGCGCGCGGTCCGGCGGTGAACGGGCCAGCGGCGGCCGGACCTTCGCCAACGCGAAGATCCCGGCCCAGCGGGAGCACTTCGACGGCTTCGTCGAGATCACCTTCACCTTCCACCTCGGCGACGGCGGGACGGCCGCGGGCGGCGTCGTGCCGTTCTCCGTCGCCATCCCCGCGGCCGAGATCGCCGAGCACGTCCCGGCCGTCCCCGGCGGCCACTTCACGGGCCGCGGCTACGAGAGCCGCCCGCCGCTCCCGGACGGCCCCCTCGCACCGCCCGCCCCCGAACGCCCGGCACCCCCGCTCCCGCACCTCCCGAAGCTGGAGCCGCTGCGCAGGCCCCCGGAGCCGGCCCCGATGCCGAAGCCCCCGGCCGCCGAGACCCCGCCGAAGGCGGACGCATCCCTCCCGCACCCGGCTGAGCCGTCGCCGCCGCTGCCGCCTGCGCCGGAGCCGCTGGTGCCGTCGGCGGCGGGGGTTCTCCCTTCCGGGACGGGGGTGTTGCCGTCCGAGGCAGAGTCCCTGCTGAAGGTGGACGTGCCGCTGCCGCCTGCGCCGGAGTCGCTGGTGCCGTCGGCGGCCGGGGTGCTGCCGTCCGGGGCCGAGGTTCTGCCGAAGGCGGACGGGTTCGTGCCGCAGAGCGGCGGTCACCGGTACGGGCAGCCGCTGGAGACGATCTCCGAGGAGGAGGAGCCGGCGCCCGTGCCCGGACCGGCCGGGCCGGCTGGTGCGCCGCGCGACTTCGACACGATCCGCACGGCCTACCCCGAGCCCGTTCGCCGGCACCAGCGGTGGACGATGTGGGGCGTCGACGGGGCCACGCCGCAGACCTCGGCGTACGCCGTGGAGTTCCCCGACCTGGGCCTGCGCGGCGTGTACGCGCCTCCCGCCGAGACCGCGGGGAGCGCCGGGGCCGCAGTCGACGCCGCAGGGCTCGGCTCCTGGCTGTGGCACTCGGGCCCGGGGACGGAGCCGGTCGCGGTCACGCCGTTCCGCCTGCTGCCGCCCGAACCCGGCGCGCACGGGCAGGCCACCGCGGTGCCCGGAACCGACGCGGCGCCGCCCGCCCTCCAGCAGCAGGTCGCCGACGCGCTGTCGGACACGGGATGGGCCGGCGGGCTGCGGTGGCGCACCGACACCGACGACCTGTACGTGTTCGCGGACGCGGCGGGGCAGGACCCGCAACGGGTCTTCGCCGAGGGGCTCGTGCCGTCCGGCGCGCACGCGGTGCCCGTCGTCGCCCATGCGGCGGACCCCCGTCAACCGGGCAGCCTGTGGGTCACCGCCACCCGGGACATCGGCTGGCTGCGCAACCAGGCCGCGGCCGCCAACCCGGCCGACCAGGCGGACCTGCTGGACCGCTACGGTTGGCGCTACGACATCGCGGCACCCGGGGGAGTGGACGTCAACAGCACGCTCAACCTCGCCACCCCGCATCCGGAGCGCCGGGAAGTCCTCTTCCCCGGCGGGATCGACGGCCGGCTCGTCCTCGGCGCGCAGCGCCTGAGGAACGGCAGGCCCGTCGGCAGGTACGTGATCAACGACGCGTCCGCCCAGGCGCCGGGAACCGTGACCGACACGAAGGGGACCGCAGGGTGACCGCCGCAATACATCTGGTCCAGCCCGGCGCCCGCCGAGGAGCGTTCCGCACGATCGCCGAGGCGGTGCGGGCCGCCGCCAACGGCGACGAGATCCGGATCGCGGCCGGCGAGTACCAGGAGCGGCTGCTGATCGACCGCCAGATCACCCTGGTCGCCGAGGACGGCCGCGGCACCGTGCGGATCCTGTCCAAGGCCCCGGGCCTGCCCGTCGTCGAACTGGGCGTGTCCACGGCGTTCTCCGGCATCGCGATGATCGGCAGCGACCGGGCACGGCCCGCGGTGCTGGTCACCGGCGGGTCCGCGGAACTGGTGGACTGCCAGATCGTCGGCGGCCGGCTGGAGGTCCTGCGGTCCGCCTCGCTGCGGATGGACGGCGGTGCGGTCAGGACCGCGTCGCTGGCCGGGGTGCACGCCGACACCAGCGGGACGGTGGCCCTGCACGACTGCGTCATCGAGGACATCGAGGGCACGGGCGTCGTGGTCGCCGGGACCGCGACCGCGCACCTGGTGGCCACCACCGTGCGCGGCGTGGAGGGTTCGGGGGTCCGGGTCCGCGGCGAGGGCCGGGTCGAGCTGCGCCGCTGCGAGATCCTCGGCCCGGGGCGCAACGGGCTGCTGGTCGAGGACCAGGCCACCGCGTTCGTCGACGACTGCCGCCTGCGGGACTCGGTCGCCGAGGCGGTCCGCGTCCTGGGCAGCGGCGCCCGCTCGGCCGGCATCGGCACCGGCATCGGCACCGGCGTCCACCTCATGGCCAGCGAGGTGTCCGGCGCGCGGGCCGCGGGCGTGCTGGCGACGGGCACCGGCGACGTGCTGGTCGCCGACTGCCGGATCCTGGACTGCGCGGCGGCCGGCGTCGCCGTGGACAGCGGCGCCCGCCTGGAACTGGCGGACTGCCGGATCATCGCGCCGCGCGGCTCCGGCGTGGTGGTGCGCGGCGCCGCCAAGGCGACCGTCAGCGGCACCACCGTGCGTGCCGCCGCGGGCAACGGCATCCTCGTCGCCGAGCGCGCCGACGTGCGGGTGACCGGCAGCACGTTCGCGGACTGCACGTTCAGCGCCGTGCATGTCGGAGGCGACGCGGTCGCGTCGCTCACCGCGGTCCGGGTCCAGGGCACCCCCGAGCACGGGTTCGGCGCGACCGAGCGCGGCCGGCTGACCCTGGAGGACTGCTCGGCGGCCGACTGCGGCATGTCGGGGCTGCACGCGGACGGCTACGCGGCCGTCACCGCGGGCGCGCTGACCATCCGCCGCGGGCGCAACGGCGTCACCGCGGAGACCCTCGGCGAGGTGCGGGTGACGGACGGCCGGGTCTTCGACGCCGAGCGCGCCGGGCTGACCTGCGGCGAGGGCACGTCCCCCGAGTTCCGCGACTGCCGGGTGTCCGGCGCGGGCACCGCCGGCGTCGTCGTCGCCGAGCGGGCGGCGCCGGTGCTGCGGGACTGCGCCGTGTTCGGCACGGAGGGCTCCGGGATCGTCGTCGCCCGCGCCGCGGACCCCGCCGTCAGCGGCACCCGGATCGGCGGCACCGGCAAGAACGGCGTCTACGTCGGCGAGGGCGGCAAGGGCACCTACGAAGGGTGCGTCCTGTCCGAGACCGGCTTCCCCGCGGTGCATGTCGCCGCACAGGCCACGCCGGTCCTGCGCGACCTGCTGGTCCGCGACACCGGCGACGACCTCAGCGTGGACGAGGGCGCCGCCCCCGTGGTCGAGAACTGCCGCTCGCTGCACGTGAAGAAGGCCGTCTGGCCCGCCCCCGGCGGGCCCGGGGGCGGAGGCGGCGGCACCGGCGCCGCGCCCGGCAACGGCACCCGGAACGGCACCGGAATCGGCACCGGACCGGCCGTGCCGCGCCCCGCCGCGGCCGGCGGCTCCGCCGGTGCCCCGGCATCCCCGGCCGTACCGGCCGGCGCCGACGCGCCGCAGGTACCCGAGGAGAGCCTCGACGACCTCCTCGCCGAACTCGGCCTGCTCGTCGGCCTGGAGCGCGTCAAGCACGACGTGGCCTCCCTGGTGAAGCTGATGCAGATGGTCCGCCGCCGCGAGGAGGCGGGCCTGGCCGCGCCGCCGCTCAGCCGCCACCTGGTCTTCGCGGGCAACCCCGGTACCGGCAAGACCACCGTGGCCCGCCTGTACGGGCGGATCCTGGCGGCGGTCGGCCTGCTGGAGCGCGGCCACCTCGTCGAGGCGGACCGCTCGTCGCTGGTCGGCGAGTACGTCGGCCACACCGGCCCCAAGACCCAGCGGGTCTTCGAGGAGGCGATGGGCGGCGTGCTGTTCATCGACGAGGCGTACTCGCTCACCCCGGCCGCCGGTTCCAACGACTTCGGGTACGAGGCCATCGCCACGCTCGTGAAGCTGATGGAGGACCACCGCGACTCGGTGGTCGTCATCGTGGCCGGATACCCGGACGAGATGGAGCACTTCATCGACTCCAACCCCGGCCTCGCGTCGCGCTTCAGCCGCACCCTGCAGTTCGAGGACTACGCCACGCCCGAACTGGTCAGCATCGTCGAGCACCACGCGGAACGGCACCAGTACGTCCTCACCGACTCCGCGCGCGAGGCGCTCGAGGCGTACTTCGAGGCCATTCCGCGCGGCGACCGGTTCGGCAACGGCCGCACCGCGCGGCAGACCTTCCAGACCATGACCGAGCGCCAGGCGTACCGCGTGGCCGAGCTGTCCGAACCCGACGAGTCCGACCTCGTCACCCTGCGGCCCCAGGACCTGCCCGACTGGCCCTGACCGCGGTCCGACACCCCGTCCCCCGATCCACCCCGTCCCCCGATGCCCCCCGCCCCGCACGCCCCCGCCCCGGAGACCACGTCATGACCTCCCCCGACGCGTCCGACGCGCCCGACACCCCCGGTACCCCGCTCGGTGCCGAGCCGCCGACGGAGGCCCCGGCCGGGGCCTCCGCCGAGGAGCCGCTGCCGACGGCCGAGGAGCCCGCCGTCGCCATCTCGCCGGCCGCCGCGCGCGCCACCGCCGGCGGCTCCGCCGTCCCGTCCGAACACGGCGCGTTCGCCGCCGGTTTCGCCCGGCAGCGCTTCTCCGGCCTGCGGCTGCTCAAGCCCGGCCGCCGGGTCGGGATCGCGATCGCCGCGGCGGTCGCCATCGCCGCCGTGGGCGTCGGCATCGCCGAGGCCGTCTCCCATCTGGGCGGCGGCAGCGGCGACACCGCGGACAAGCCGGCCGCCACCACCTCCGCCCCGGCCACCGGCTCCTCCTCGCCGTCGGCGAGCGCGGCGTCCCCGGCCGCCACCGCGGCCTCGCCCACACCGAGCCACGGCAAGCCGGCGAAGGGCGGACCCGGAGCCGGCGCGACGACCGTCGTCACCGTCCCGGCCCCGCCTGCCGCGCCGCCTTCGGGCACCCACAGCGGCGGTGGCAGCACCGGCGGCACCACCGGCGGGACCACCGGCGGCAGCACGGGCGGCGGCAGCAACCCCACGCAGAAGCCGACGAGCCGGCCGGTCACGTTCACCGGCGCGTACGTCGTCAACTTCGCCTCCAGCCGCTGCCTCGCCGCGCAGGGTGGGTCCAGTGCCCCCGGCACCCAGATGGTGCTCGCCGACTGCGACCACGGCGATCCGTCGCAGGGCTGGACGTTCCCGTCCGACGGCACCGCCCGGGACTTCGGCGGCACGATGTGCCTCGACATCTCCGGCACCGCCGGCAACGGCGCGACCGTGCACCTGGCCCGCTGCTCGTCGGCCCGCCACAGCACGCAGGCGTTCGTGCTCAAGTCCTCGTACGACCTGGTGGAGGTCCAGCCGGATCTGTGCGTCGACGCCAAGGACAAGGGCACGTCCGCCGGCACGGTGCTGCAGATGTGGTCCTGCACCGGGACGTCCAACCAGAAGTGGCGCGAGCCGTAGGCCGGTAGACATCGGATCATCGGCGAGGGGTGGCCGTCGCGACGAGTGGGGGGCCGGGCGAGATGAGGTGACGAGGCGCCAACTTCCCGCACATACCTGGAGGATCGTGTGCGATGCTGCGCGATTCTCCGGGCATGCGCACACGTCTTGACACTCCCGCACGCGGGCTCCACCATCAGACATCGGATCTGTTCCCCCTGGTGTGGTCGATGAATGATGCGCGTCCGCGGCTGGACCCCGCCGGGCGTGTGCGGCGCGGTCGTTGACGACCTCCCTGGACGGAGGCGTCCACCGCGGGCCATCGGCCCCCGGCCAGGGGGCCCGCTCGCCCTGCCCGCGCCCCGAACGGAGTCCCGCATGCACGAGCCCGGACCGACTGCCTCGTCCCAGCCCTCCCAGCCGTCCCGGTCCGCCGACGGCCGGCCGGCGGACGTGCCCGCCGGCCACCCCGCGGGAATGACGCGACGCGGCGCGCTGCGCGGCGCCGGCGCCCTCGGGGCGCTGCTCGCGCTCTCCGCGCTTCCCGAGTTCACCGTCGCGGCCGCCGCCGCGCCCGGTCCGGAGCACCGCCCGCGCGCGCCGCACCTCGTTCCCGAGGACAAGGCCGTCACCCTCTGGTACGGCGCCCCCGGCACCGAGCCGCTGATCATGGAGCAGGGCCTGCCGCTCGGCAACGGCCGGCTCGGCGGTCTGACGACCGGGGACCCGGCGCACGACGCCCTCTACCTGACGGACGCCACGCTGTGGACCGGCGGCGCCAATGCCGTCCTCGGCTCGGACGGCCAGTTCCCCTACGAGGCCGCCACCGACACCGGGTTCGGTACCTTCGGCCTGCTCGCCAAGGTGTACCTCTCGCTCCCGGCGCACACCTCCGGTGCGGTCTCCGGCTACCGGCGCACCCTCGACCTCAGCAACGGGCTCGTCACCACCAGCTACGTGCACGGCGGCGTCACCTACCGCCGCGAGGTGTACGCCAGCCACCCCGACGACGTGGTGGTCGTGCGCCTCACCCAGAGCGGCGGAGGGGCGTACACCGGCACCCTGGCGCTGACCGGCACCCGCGGCGAGGCCACCGGCGCCGAACCCGGCGGCCAGGGCGTCTCGTTCACCTCGGCGTTCGCCAACGGCCTGCGGTACGCGGCCGTGGCGCGAGCGGCGGCCGGCGGCGGCAGCGTGGGCGTCTCCGGTGGCACGGTGACGTTCACCGGATGCCGCGAGGTGGTGCTCGTCCTCAGCGGCGGCACCACGTACTCCCCGGACGCCGCGACCGGCTTCATGAACCCCGGCGCCGATCCGCTCGCCACCGCCCGCGCCAAGGCCGCGGCGGCCACCGCCGTGGCGGGCTCCGCCCTGCTCGCCACCCATGTCGCCGACTACCGGCGGCTGCAGCAGACCATGACCGTCCACCTGGGCACCTCCACCGCCGCCCAGCGGGCCATGGACACCGCGGCGCGGCTCACCGCCCGCGCCGCCGACGGCTCCGCCCCCGACCCCGAACTGGAGGCGTCCTACCTGCAGTTCGGGCGATACCTGATGATCTGCGGCTCGCGCGGCAGCCTGCCGCTGAACCTCCAGGGCCTGTGGCTCGACCGCAACGACCCGGCGTGGATGGCGGACTACCACACCGACATCAACGTGCAGATGAACTACTGGCTGCCCGACCGGGCCGGACTCCCGGGCTGCTTCGACGCGTTCACCGACTACTGCGTCAGCCAGTGGCCGTCGTGGCAGGACGCGACCGCCCGGCTCTTCGAGGACAGCCGCAACGGCTTCCGCAACTCCTCCGGCACGGTGGCCGGCTGGACGGTGGCGATCTCCACCAACCCCTACGGCGGCAACGGCTGGTGGTGGCACCCGGCCGGCAGCGCTTGGCTCTGCAACGCGCTGTTCGACCACTACGCCTACACGCGGGACACCGCCCACCTGGCCAGGATCTACCCGCTGCTCAAGGGCGCCTGCCAGTTCTGGGAGGCGCGGCTGGTCACCACGACGGTCACCGACCCGGACACTGGCGTCACCCGCCAGGTCCTCGTCGACGACCACGACTGGTCGCCGGAGCAGGGACCGACCGACGCGATCGGCATCACCTACGCGCAGGAGATGGTCTGGCAGCTCTTCACCGGCTACCGCGAGGCGGCGGCCGCGCTGGGCAGGGACGCCGGGTACGCCGCGGTGATCGCCGGGCTCCAGGAGCGGCTCTACCTGCCGCGGATCAGCGCCACCACCGGCTGGCTGGAGGAGTGGATGACCGACGCCAACCTCGGCGAGACCACCCACCGCCATCTGTCGCCGCTGGCCGGCCTGTTCCCCGGCGACCGGATCAACCTCCAGGACTCGCCGCCGTCGCTGATCGCCGGGGCGACCGCGCTGCTGACCGCCCGAGGCATGATCAGCTACGGCTGGGGCAGCGCCTGGCGCGCGCTGTGCTGGGCCCGGCTGAAGAACGCGGAGAAGGCGTACCAGTTGGTGCAGGCGGTCCTCAAGCCGTCGGTGAACCACAGCAACGGCACCGGCATCAACATGTTCGACATGTACCAACTGAGCGGCGACAGCTCGACGTTCCAGATCGACGCCAACTTCGGCACGCCGTCCGCGATGGTGGAGATGCTGGTGCAGTCCCGGCCCGGCCGGATCGAACTGCTGCCGGCGCTGCCCGCGGCGTGGGCCGCCTCCGGCAGTGTCACGGGCGTGGGCGCCCGCGGGGGTCTCACCGTGGACGTGGCGTGGGCGGGCGGCGCCGTCACCACCGCGACGGTGCGCGGCCCGGCGGGGGCGACGGCCACCGTCGTGGCGGGCGCGTGGAGCACACGGGTCACGATCCCGGCCGGCGGCGCGGTCACGTTGCGGCCCACCCGGACCGGGTGACGCTCACCGGCGTGCGCAGCGGCAGGGTGCGCGGTGTCGCGGTGTCGCGGTGTCGCGGTGTCGCGGGGCAGGATTGCCACCGTCGGCCGTAGCATGCGGCCATGCCCGAAGCCGAGCTCCCCGACGCGCTCGTCGCGCTGCAGAAGCGGTGTGACCAGGCATGGGCCGACGTCGAGGCGCACCGGCGCGACGTCGACGGCCGCCGCCACCGCGACGCCCAGGCCGAGGGTGCCGAAGCGGACCCGTCCCGCCCGTGGGCCGGCCCCGCGCTGCGGCCGTGGAACGACGCCGAGGACGCGCGGCACGAGGAGCTGACGGCGGCCGCGCGGGCCGCGGGGGAGGAACTGCGCCGCGCGCTGGCCGAGTCGGGCCTCGGCGGCGGAGCCGAGGTGCTGCGGGGTCTGCGCGCTTCCGCACGGAAGACGGAGGAGCCGGGGCCGCCGCAGTGAGTGCGGCGGCCCCGGCTCCTCCGTCGGGTGGTCAGCCCTTGTGGGTGGTGATGGCGTCGGTGAGTTGGGGCAGGACCTGGAAGAGGTCGCCGACGACGCCGTAGTCGACGAGGTCGAAGATCGGGGCTTCGGGGTCCTTGTTGACCGCGACGATGGTCTTGGAGGTCTGCATGCCGGCGCGGTGCTGGATCGCGCCGGAGATGCCGTTGGCGATGTACAGCTGCGGGGAGACGGTCTTGCCGGTCTGCCCGACCTGGTTGCTGTGCGGGTACCAGCCCGCGTCGACCGCGGCCCGCGAGGCGCCGACGGCCGCACCCAACGCGTCGGCCAGCGCCTCGATCAGCGGGAAGTTGTCCGCACCGCCCACACCCCGCCCACCGGAGACCACGATCGCCGCCTCGGTCAGCTCCGGACGCCCGGTGGACTGCCGCGCAGTACGCGAGACGACCTTCGTGCCCGTGGCCAGCTCCCCGAACGCCACCGCCAACTCCTCCACCGCCCCGGCGGCCGCCGCCGGCTCGACCGGCGCGGAGTTCGGCTTGACCGTGATCACCGGCACCCCCGCCGAGACCCGGGAGGTCGTGGAGAACGCGGCCGCGAACGCCGACTGCGTGGCCACCGGACCCTCCGCACCGGCCCGCACGTCCACCGCGTCGGTGATCAGCCCCGACCCCAGCCGCAACGCCAGCCGCGCCGCGACCTCCTTGCCCTCACCCGAGGACGCCACCAGCACCGCCACCGGAGC
>NZ_FODD01000065.1 GCF_900110255.1 Actinacidiphila rubida | reverse complement strand
TGCCCTTTGTTCGTGGGGTCGGGGGCGCTCCGGAAGCGTCTCCTCGGAAATGTGCATACGGGTACCTCCATCGACGCACCCGGGGGCCGCGCACATTTCGCTGCGGGGAGCACTTCCTCCCCACCCCCTCCCGCTTACCCACCGTGCGGCGGGGGACATGGACACAGCCAACGCCCTCCCGCAGACGGGGACGGGCCGGAAGGGGACGATCCGGGTGTGTCCCCGCAGAACTGTGCATCCACCCGGGCTCCCCCATGGACGAACGGTGCACGCACAGTTCGAGGAGACACTCCCGGAGTGGCCCCTGACCCCACCCACGAACGTGCACCGCCAGGGGCGCGAGGAACTGCGCGAGCAACCACCGTGAACCGTGCGACGGGCACGGCGCCCAGGGGGCAGCCCGGAAGCCGCAGGGGGCGCGCGGAACTGCGCGACCAGCCACAACGAGACCGGCAGACGGCAGCGCGCAGCCGCACCCGGCCCTATGCTGGGCCGCGGCGGAAGAGAGGACCACGGGCGTGAGCGGTGCGGACGGCCGGCGGGACCCCCGAAACCCGCGGAACGCGGACGCCTCGCGGCCCGTGCCGCGGCCGCGGATGCAGGACATCGCGGACGCGACCGGCGTCACGATCAAGACCGTCTCGCGCGCCCTGTCGGACGCGCCGAACGTCCGCCGGTCCACCCGCGAGCGCATCCTCGCCGAAGCGGAACGTCTGGGGTTCCGCCGCAACGACATCGCCGCGGGCCTGCGCAGCACCGGGCAGACGATGCGGACGCTCGGCGTCGTCCTCGGCGACCTCGCCAACCCGTTCTTCCCGCCGATGCTGCGCGGCATCCACGAAGTGGCCGCCCGGCACGGTTACTTGGTGATCACCGCGGACGCGCAGGGAGACGCCGCGGTGGAGCGCGAGTCGATCCAGGCGATCCTGTCGCAGCGCGTCGCCGGGCTGGTGATCGCCCCCACCGGCACGGACTTCGGCTATCTCGCGCAGGAGGCGCGGTTCGGCTCGGCCATCGTCTTCATCGACTCCGCACCGCTCGGGCTGACGGCGGACGCGGTCGTCACCACCAACACGGCCGGAACGCGCGGTGCCGTGGCGCACCTGATCGGCCGGGGGCACCGCCGGATCGGCTATCTCGGCCACCCGCCGCACGGGCACGGGGCGCCCAAGCGCTGGGCCGGTTACACCCTGGCGCTGCGGCAGGCGGGTCTGCCCGTCGACGACGCGCTGGTGCGGCGGGGACTGACGACCGAGGCGGAGGCGTGCCGGGCCGCCGGCGAACTGCTCGGCCTCGACGATCCGCCGACCGCGCTGTTCGCCGACAACAACCGGATGACGATGGGTGTGCTGCGGTCGCCGCTGTACGCGGTGCGCCGCCCGGAGGTCGTCGGGTTCGACCACTTCGACCTGGCGCCGCAGTTGGGGATCTCGGTGGTGGACAGCGACCCGTTCCGCGTCGGGAGCGCCGGCGCCGAACTCCTCTTCCGCCGGCTCGCGGACCGCGGCCGGCCGCCGATGCAGACGACGGTCCGCGCCAAGCTGATCGTCCACGACCGGCCGACGTTCACGGCCGTCGCGCCGTAGCGGGGACCGCGGTCTCCCGCCGGCACGCCCTGTCCCCCGGGACGCACGCAGCCGTGGTCAACGGCCCTCCGGCCGGCGGACGTCGTCCGCCATGGACGCCAGCAGGCGCAGCTTCTCGTCGGACGCGCTGCCGTGGTCGGCGTAGTAGAGGACGAGCAGCAGCCCGTCGACCGGCAACTTGTCGCGGTGGAGGCGGAGTTCGCCGACGACGGGGTGGTGGACGGTGGTGGTGCCGCCGTCGAGGCCGCGGACGTCGTGGCGGGCCCAGAGCGTGCGGAACCGCTCGCTGGACAGGGCGAGTTCGCCGACCAGCTCCACGAAGCGCGGGTTGTCGACGTCGTCGCCGACGGACTTCCTGAAGGCCGCGATGAACCCTTCGGCCGCACGCGTCCAGTCCTGCTGGAACGCCTGCTCCTCCGGGTCCAGGAGCAGGGAGCGCAGGCGGTTGAAGCCGGGCCGCAGGCGCGGCGAGAGCGCGACGGCGAGCCGGTTGGACGCCAGCACGTCGAACGCCCGGCCCTCCACGAACGCGGGGACCTGCACGCCCGCCAGCAGTTCGTGCAGCCGCGGCGGCACGCGTTCGGGCCTGCTGCGGCGCCGCCGCGGCGCGGGCCGGGACCCGGCCAGGCCGAGCAGGTACTCCTGCTCCAGCTCGTCGAGGCGCAGCACGCGAGCGAGGGCTTCGAGCACCTGCGCCGACGGGTTGCGGTCGCGCCCGCGCTCCAGTCGCAGGTAGTAGTCGGCGCTGATGCCCGCGAGCAGCGCGACCTCCTCCCGGCGCAGCCCCGGGACGCGGCGGTTGCCGCCCGCCGGGAGCCCGGCCTGCTCGGGGGTGACGAGCGCACGCCGGGCCCGCAGATAGCCGCCGAGCGGGTTGGCGTGGGTGTCGTCACTCATGGTCACCAGCGTAGGCCAGGTCCCGCGAAGGAAAGGGGGCCCTGGCAGGACCCCGGAAGACGGGGGCTCTGCCTGCGGCGCGACCGCCGATCGAGACTGAGGTCATGGACATCAGCACCCGCACCGTCTTCATCGCCGGAGCCACCTCGGGCATCGGCCTCGCCCTCGCCCGCCGCTTCGCCGCCGCCGGAAGCACCGTCGTCGTCGGCGGACGCCGCACCGACCTGCTGGCCGGGGCCGCCGCCGAGGGCTTCGCCACCGTGACCGTCGACGTCACCGACGGCGACAGCGTCGACCGGGCCCGCGACACCGTACTGCGCGACCACCCGGGCCTCGACACCGTCGTGACCATGTCCGGCGTCATGATCCCCGAGGACCTGCGCGACCCCGCCCACTTCGGCGCCGCCCGGCAGACCGTCGACACCAACCTGCTCGGCACCATCCGCGTCATCGACGCCTTCACCCCGCACCTGATCGCCCGCGGCGGCGGCACCGTCGTCACGGTCACCTCGGGCATCGCGTTCCTCCCGTTCCCGCCCATGCCGACGTACGCCGCCACCAAGGCGGCCGTGCACGCCTACTCCGAGGCCCTGCGGGCCCAGCTCGACGGCACCGGCGTCGAGGTCAGCGAACTCGTGCCGCCGGCCGTCGCCGTCACCCCCGAGCACGCGCGGGCCAACCCCCGCGCGCTCGGCCTCGACGCGTTCGCCGACGAGGTGATGGACCTGCTCGGCGCCGACCCCACCCCGCACGAGATCCTGGTCGAGGGCGTCCGGATGCACCGGTGGGCGGAGCGCGACGGCACGTACGACGAGCTGGTCGCCCAGCGCTCCCAGGCGCTCTCGATGCTCCCCGGACGCTGACCAGGACGTCAGGACGGCTTCCGCGGCACCGCGAGTTCGGCCCGCACCGTCTTGCCGATCGGCACGCCGTCGATGACCGACCAGCGCTCGGCCAGCGCCTCCACCAGCATCAGCCCCCGCCCGGACTCCGCGAGCGGATCGGGCGCCGCGCCCTGACCCGGTTCGGGCGGCCGCCGCTCGGTGCGGGTGTCCGTGACGTCGATCCGCAGCATGCGCGCGGTGAGCGTCAGCCGCAGCTCGAAGTCCCGGCCCGGCACCCGCCCGTGCGTCACGGCGTTCGACGCCAGCTCGGCGACGATCAGCCCGGCCGCCTCCGCGAGGCCCGACTGCGGCGGATGCCCCCACCGGTGCAGGTGGTAGAGCGCGAGATGGCGGGCGAGCCGGGCCCCGAGCCGCGTCGAGCTGAAACGCTGCGTGAACTCCCGTTCGATCTCGGGTAGTTGGCGAGTGGTTGACGCTGTCATGCGGCCCACTCTGGCCTGCGGCGATGCCCCCATCCAGGGTCCCACCGCGTACGCTGCGGCAGCGTACGCGCACCATCCGTAGACGGTACGAGTCACCGTCTGTGAGCATGTCCCTGTTTTGCAGTGATCGGCGGGGCACGCGCACGCGGGAGGTGGCCGGGACATGGCCGGGACAGCGGAGAACACGGAAGGGCCGGCGGTCGGCACCGGCGGCGAGCCCGAATCGTCCGACAGTCTGCGGACGTTCGGGGCGTTCCTGCAAGCCCTGCGGGAGCACGCGGGGTACTCCCGCGAGGAGTTCGGCTCGATCGTGCGCTTCTCGAAGCACACGGTGGCGTCGGTCGAGCAGGGCCGACGGATCCCCGACGCGGAGTTCGTCGAGCGCGCGGAGGCCGCCCTGGGCAACACGGGCGCGTTACGCCGCGCTGTACGCCACATCGCCCGGCGGCCGGGCCTGGCCAGTTGGTTCCGCCATTGGGCACGGTTGGAGACGACCGCGATCACGCTGGAGACCTACGAGTGCCGGGTCGTCCCGGGCCTGTTGCAGACGGAGGCGTACGCGCGCGAAGTCTCGCTCAGCGTGCCTCCGATCCCGGACGCGGCGGAGCTCGAAGCTCGCGTCGGCGCACGACTGGATCGGCAAACGCTGCTGTCGACCGAGCGCCACCCGCCGAGCGCGTTCAGCTTCATCGTGGAAGAGGCAGTGCTGGTACGCCACACCGGCGGCGAGGAGATCACGCGCGAACTTCTCGACCATCTCCTCGGCGTGAAGCGGCGACACTGGAATGTGGAGATCCAGATCATGCCTCTCCGGCAGCCCAACCACCCTGGCCTTGACGGGCCGTTGCAGCTTCTGGAGACCCCCACGCATCGGTGGTTCGGCTACTCGGAAGGCCAGGAGAACGGGCGGTTGATCTCCGACCCGAAATCGATCAGCATCCTCCAACAGCGGTATGCCAAACTGCGCTCGCAGGCTCTCACCCCCGCGGATTCCCGGGACCTGCTGGAGCGATTGCGAGGAGCGCTATGACCACGGCCACACTCTCCTGGTTCAAGAGCAGCTACAGCAGCGGTAGCCAGGGCGACTGCATCGAGGTCGCCGTCGACTGGCACAAGTCCTCCTACAGCAGCGGAAGTTCCGGCGACTGCGTCGAGGTCGCGGCCTGCCCCGGGACCGTCCACGTCCGGGACTCCAAGGACAAGACCGGACCCCAGCTCGCGTTCACCCCCGCGGAGTGGTCGCACTTCGTGGCGTTCGCGCGGGCCGCGTCAGAGCTGGGCTAGCCACGGGAGCAGCGTCGCGGCCGAGGCGACGTCCGCGGTGAGGGGGCGGTCCTCGCCGCCCTCCGGCAGGTCCGCGTCGAGGACGGCGAGGACCGGGGCGGTGGGCGCGAGCGACCGTACTCCGGGGCTCTGCTGGCGCAACGCCCGTACCGCCGCGACGAGTTCGGACGCGAGGACGAGCCGGTAGGCGTCGACCGCGCGGAGCGCCTGGCGTGCGCCCTGGGAGGCGAAGCTCGCGGCCTCCTCCAGGCCGCGGGACAGCACCGCGTGGCCCGCGGACGCGGGGGTCGCGGTCGCCCGCAGCTCCGCGAGGGCCGCGTTGGAGCTGTACTCCAGGATCATCACGCCCGAGCTGGCCGACGCGCCTTCCGCGAGGAAGGGGCGCAGGCCGGTGAGGTCGGGGTCGCCGAAGGAGGACAGGCGGGCGGCGGAGAGCTGTGCGGACTGGAGGAGCGCCAGGCAGAGGCGGTCCAGGGACAGGCCGAGCGGCGCGGCGAAGAAGCCGCCGTGGTGGTAGGCGGCGGGACCGCCGTCGGGGCCGCCGTCCTCGGTGATCAGCGGGTTCTCCGACGGGGAGTTGAGCTCGACGGCGAGCACCCGGCGCAGTTCGGCGGCCGCTTCGAGGGCCGGGCCGTGGGCCTGCGGGAAGGCCCGGAAGCCGTAGGGGTCCTGGATGCGCAGGCCGGTGGCCAGCGGCCGGTCGGGCACGCCGAGCAGGCGGCGTACCTCGGTGGCGGCGCGTACGGCCCCGGGGTAGGGGCGCAGGGCGTGGACGGGTGCCGCGTACGCCTCCAGGGAGCCGGAGACCGCGGCCAGCGACAGTGCGGCGACGGCGTGGCCGGCCCGCAGCAGGATCTCGACGTCGTGGCAGACGAGCGCGGCCTGCGCGAGGGTGAGGGCGCTGCTGCTCATCAGCGCGAGCGCGTCGCCGAGTTCGAGGACGACGGGCGCGGGCACGGTGGTGGGGAGGGTGAGGGTCGCGTCGGTCTCGCCGGGTGCCAGGTCGCCGCTGAGCCAGGGGCGTTCGCCGATGAGGGTCAGGCCGGTCTGCGCGAGGGCGGTCAGGTCGCCGGTGCCCACCGAGCCGTACTCGTTGACCGCGGGGTGCACGCCGAGCCGCAGCGCCTCCACCATCGCCTGGACGACGGCGGGTTGGAGTCCCGAGCCGCCGGCGAGCACCTGGTTGGCGCGGATCGCGAGCATGGCCCGTATCTGGCGGGCGGGCAGCAGGGTGCCGATGCCGCCGGCGTGGCTGCGCAGCAGCCGCAGGTCCTGGCCGCCCTGGTCCTCGGCGGCGACGAACACCATGCGGTTGGCGCCGACGCCGGTGTGCCGCCCGTACAGCCGCCCGGAGGTGGCGAGTTCACGGGCGATGTGCCAGGAGCGGTCGGCGCGGGCGAGGGCGTGGGGCGGGATCGCGGGTTCCGCGTCGCGGCCGGCGAGGGCGGCGACCGCGTCGGGATCGAGCGTCGTCCCGTCGAGCACCACGACGGCGCCCTCCCCGGGGGAGGGCACCGTCGTGGGGTGGGACGAGGGATCCACGTCAGGCCAGGCCGGCCGACTTCAGCCACGCCTGCGCGACGGCCAGCGGGTCCTTCTTGTCGTTCTGCACCTGGGCGTTCAGGTCGAGCAGCGCCTGGGTGGTGAGCTTCGCGGACACCGCGTTGAGGGCGTCGACACCGTTCTGCGGGAGGCCGGTCTTGGAGACCAGCGGCACCACGTTCTCGAAACCGAAGAGGTTCTTCGGGTCCTTGAGCGTGACCATCTTCTCCTGCGCGATGGTGGTGTCGGTGCTGAAGATGTCCGCGGCCTGGACGTTGTTGTTCTTCAGCGCGGCCTCGGTGAGCGGGCCGCCGACGTCGAGCGCCTTGTACGACTTGGGCGTCAGGCCGTACACGGACTTCAGGCCGAGCAGGCCCTGCTGCCGCTTCTGGAACTCGGGGGATCCGCCGAAGGTGATCTCGTTGCCGTACTTGGCGAGGTCGGCGATCGTCGAGTCGGCGGTCAGGTGGTACTTCGCGGCGGTGGCCGCGTTGACCGTGACGGAGTCCTTGTCCTCGGCGGGCGCCGGGTCGAGCAGCGTCAGCTTCGGGTCGAGCTTGGCGGCGATCGCCGAGGCGGTGGCGTCGGCGGTCGTGGGCGTGGCCTTGGGGTCCAGGTAGGCCAGCAGCGCGCCGTTGTACTCGGGCAGCACCGTCACGGAGCCGTTCTTCAGCATCCCGTACGTGGTCTCGCGGGTGCCGATGTTGGGCTTGTAGGTGATGTTCACACCCTTGGCCTTGAGGGCCTCGCCGTAGATGTCGCCGATGAGGATCGACTCGGGGAAGTTGTTGGAACCGACGACGACGGTGCCCGCCTTGGGCTTCGACGCGGCCAGCGGGTCCTTGGAGCCGGAGGAGGAGGAACAGCTCGCCAGCAGGGGAGCTGCGGTGACCGCGGCGATCGCGACCGCTGCCAGTCGGATGTTCCTCGGGCTGGACCAGGTGTTCTTCACGTGGGAGTTCACGATTACCGCTTCCGGACGAAATGGGCTTCGGACATGGAGCCTGTGTTCGGGCACTGCCTGCGGCTACCCCGAAATCCAGCCATGGGGTCCCGGGGCAGTCAAGCGAATAAGGTCACCGAACGGGAGGGGATCCGCAACGGATCGGCCGCCGCGGGCGCGGGACCGCCGGCGGACGGCCCTCGACCGGCGTTCGGCGGGCCGCCGTTGACCGGACGGCCGCCGTTGGGGGCGGGTTCACCGGCCGCGCCGCACGCCGGGCGAGACCACGAGCCGGCCGACGAGCCAGAACACCCCGATCGTCGCGAGCGCGAGCCCGGCGACCAGGACGGCTCCGCCGACCACGTCGGAGTAGGTGTGCGAGGCCAGGCCGTCGATGATGTAGCGGCCGAAGCCGCCGAGGCTGATGTAGGCGGCGATGGTGGCCGTCGAGACGACCTGGATCGCCGCGGAGCGCAGCCCGCCGAGGATCAGCGGCAGCGCGACCGGGAGTTCGACCTGGAAGAGCACGCTCGGCGAGGTCATCCCCATGCCGCGGGCCGCGTCGACGGGCGCCGGGTCCACACTGCGGATCGCCTCGTGCGTGGTGACGAGGATGGGCGCGACGGCCAGCGCGACCAGCGGGATCATCGCGGGCGTGGTGCCGAGCTGGCCCAGCCAGATGGTCATCAGCACCAGCAGGCCGAAGCTGGGCAGGGCGCGGGCGCCGGTGGCGAACGCGGAGAGCGCGTAGCCGCCGCGGCCGGTGTGGCCGGTGAACAGGCCGATGGGCAGGCCGATCGCGGCGGCGATGGCGAGCGCGACGGCGCTGTACTGGATGTGCTCCAGGAGCCGGTGCGGGATGCCGTTCGCGCCGTGCCAGTTGGCACCGTCGGAGAAGAACGTGTTCAGGAAGTTCAGGATGTTCATCGGACGGCGTCCTCCAGAGCGGCGGGGACGGCGTCCGTGACGGCGTCGCGGGGAGCGGCGGGCTCGTCGACGGCGGCGGCGCGGGCGGCGCGGCGTGCCGCCCTCCGGCCGTGCGGCTGCCACGGCGTGAGCAGCACCTGCGCCAGCACCAGCAGTCCGTCGACGACGATCGCCAGCACGGCCGTGGTGACGACGGAGGTGATGATCAGCGGATCGCGGTGGTAGATCTGCCCGTCGTGCAGCAGGTTGCCGAGCGCGCCCTCGTTGCCGATGATCGCGCCGACGCTGACGAGGCTGATGCTGGACACCGCGGCGAGCCGCAGTCCGGCCATGATCGCCGGTACCGCGATGGGCAGTTCCACCTGCACGAACCGGCGAAGCGAGCCGAAGCCCATGGCGGTCGCGGCGGCCACCGTGTCGGGTGACACCGCCCGCGTCCCCTCCACGATGGCCGGCACCAGCAGCACCAGGCTGTAGACGGTCAGGGGGATCATGACGGTGGTGGTCGAGTCCCCGGTGTAGTCGAGGAGGACGACGAAGAACGCCAGCGACGGAATCGCGTAGAGGACGGTGGTGACCCACAGCACCGGTGCGTAGAACCAGCTGAAGCGCGAGCAGACCAGAGCCAGCGGCAGGGCGATGAGCAGGCCGAACAGCACCGGCAGCAGCGCCTCCTGCAAGTGCAGGCCGATCAGCCCGACATAGGAGTGCTGCAGGTCGCTCGGCATGTCGAAGTACTGGTTCATCGGGCCGCCTTCACCGGCGCGTCCGCGTCGCCGTCGGGGGCGTCGGGCGCGGGCCCGTCCGTCGCGGGGGCCTGCGCGGGGCCGGCGGCCGAGGTGTCCGCGGCGTCGGGGGCGTCCGCGTCCGGCTCCGCGGGCTTGGTCGCGCGTCCGGCGTGCGCGCCGCGGATCGCGGTGGCGATGGTCTCCTGCGAGGTGACGCCGACGACCTTGCCGGTGCCGTCGACCGCGACGGCCCAGCCGGTCGGGGAGAGCACCGCGCAGTCCAGCGCGTCGCGCAGCGAGTCCTGGCCGAGGACGAACGGCCGCCCGTGCGGCAGCAGGTCCGCGGTGCTCGCGCCGTCCTCCGTGCTCGCGCCGTCCCCGGCGTCCGTGCGCGGCGCCAGGTCCTCGGCCTTCGCCCAGCCGAGCGGCTTGCCGTCGGCGTCGGTGACCAGCAGGTAGGGCAGTTCCGGCAGCGTCCGCTCGGCGATCTGCGCGGCGTCCGCGTCCGCGGTGACGATCGGCGTCGCCGTCACGTCGAGTCCGGCGGAGGTGAAGAAGGAGAGGCGGCGGATACCGCGGTCGGTCCCGAGGAAGTCCTCCACGAACGCGTCCGCGGGCGCGGACAGCAGCTCGTCCGGCGGGGCGTACTGCGCGAGGTGGCCGCCGGTGCGCATCACGGCGATCATGTTGCCGAGCTTGATGGCCTCGTCGATGTCGTGCGTGACGAACACGATGGTCTTGCCCAGCTCAGACTGGATGCGCAGCAGTTCCGCCTGCAGGCCCTTGCGGACGATCGGGTCGACCGCGGAGAACGGCTCGTCCATCAGCAGCACCGGCGGGTCCGCGGCCAGCGCCCGCGCCACGCCGACGCGCTGCTGCTGGCCGCCGGAGAGCTGGTACGGGTAGCGCTTGGCGAGCGTCGCGTCGAGGCCCACCCGGTCCATCAGTTCGCGGGCGCGCTCGCGGGCCCGCCCGCGGTCCCAGCCGAGCATCCGCGGCACGGTCGCGATGTTGTCGACGATCGTGCGGTGCTGGAAGAGGCCGGCGTTCTGGATGACGTAGCCCATCGACCGGCGCAGCGCGGTGACCGGCTGCTGCGCGAGGTCCTGCCCGTCGAGGAGGATGCGGCCGCCGCTGGGCTCGATCATCCGGTTGATCATGCGGAGCGTGGTGGTCTTGCCGCATCCTGACGGGCCCACGAGAACGGTGATCGACCCGTCGGGGATGTCCAGGGTGAGGTCGTCGACCGCCACGGTGCCGTCGGCGTACCGCTTGGTGACTGACTCGATGCGTATCAACGTGCTTCCCCTTCGGGGCTGGACAGGTCGTCCCGCGGGAGCCTATCCCGCAGGTATGTCAAGGCGTGCAGAACCGGATGCCCCGCCACGCTGTGTTCACACCTGCGCAACACCTCTCGTGACCCGGATCACCAGCAGCGATCCCCGTCCGCCCGCGCGGCCCGCCCTCCCCCGCCCCCACCTGCGGCTACGCCCGGTGACGGCGCTCGGGCGCCCCGGGGACCCGGGTCGGACGCGTGCGGAGAGTGAGGAGAGGATGGGGCCGATCGGAACACGCGGAGGTGGTCATGGGGACGGCGGACGGACGCGGCGCGACGGCACTGGTCGTGCAGAACACGCCGAACGGCGGGCTGGGACGCTGGGAGGGGTGGCTGGCGGAGGGCGGTCTCGCGGCGGACGTGGTCGCGGCCCACGAGGGTGCGGCCCTGCCCGCGGACCTGGACGGCCACGCGGCCCTCATCGTGCTCGGCGGCGGTTACCTGCCCGACGACGACGTGCGCGCTCCCTGGCTCGCGGCGACCCGCGCGCTGGTGGGCGAGGCGCTGGCCACCGGCACGCCCGTGTTCGGGATCTGCCTCGGCGGGCAGATGCTCGCGCAGGTCGCGGGCGGCGCGGTCAAGGGCAGCCACGGAGCACCCGAGTTCGGCAGCACCGCGCTGCGCCTGCGGGACGCGGCCGCCGGGGACCCGCTGTTCGCGGGGCTGCCCGGGACGCCGACGGCGATCGAGAACCATGTCGACCGCATCACCGAACTGCCGCCCGGCGCGCACTGGCTGGTGGAGTCCGAGGCCTGCCCGTACCAGGCGTTCCGCCTGGACTCCGCGCCCGCGTGGGGTGTCCAGTTCCACCCGGAGACCACCGCGGAGCGCATCAGGCACTGGGACCCGGAACGCCTGGCCCCGCACGGCGTCGACCGCGACGACCTGCACCGCGCGGCCACCGAGAACGAGCCGGCCGCCGCACAGGTCTGGCACACCGTCGCCCTGCGCTTCGCCGCGCACGCGGTCGGGACGGCGGCCGCGCGCTGACTACTCCTTCGGCTCGGGCGGCGGCGCGTCCGGGCCGGAGGGCTGCCTGCCGAAGTTCTCGTCGGCCATCAGGTCCGTCTCCTCGGCCCAGCGGGCCCACTCCGCCAGCGCCTCGTTGACGCGGATCGCCGCCTCGACGGCGATGCGCTGCGCGCGCGTGCGGCGGCTCGTGCCCCACTCGCCGCGGTCCTTGGCGCCGGCGAACGACCGCAGCGTCTGCGCGTACGCGGCGAACTGCTGCTGCTCCTCGGCGAGGCGCCGCTTGAGGTCCTCGGGTTCCATCAGCCAGAAGAAGAAGGAGCGCAGCAGCGGCTCCATCCGGAAGCTGTAGTCGATCTCGTCCTCGGCCAGCCAGCGCTTGACCTCGGCCAGGCCCGCGTCGGTGATGCGGTACGCGGTGCGGCGGCGCGGGCCGTGGCTGTCGACCTCGATCAGGCCGGCGCTCGCCAGCCGGGACAGCTCCGAGTAGATCTGCGGATGCTGCGCGGGCCACAGCGAGTTGAGGCCCTCCTGGAACCGGCGCGCCAAGTCGTAGCCGCTGGCCGGGCCTTCGGCGAGCAGGCCCAGCAGTCCATGGCGCAGCGACATCGGCGTCCTCCTCGCGTTCCGGTCCCTCATGCTCGCACACTCACGGTCACCCTGTTCCTTGACATGTAGAGCCGTACATGTGCAAGACTTCATGTACAGACGCACATGTCGCGTGGGACAGCCGGTAGACCGGCCGCCCCGGCCGTGCGTCGGCAACCCATCGGTCACCACCCGTCGATCACGAGGTCGAGGCGATTTCCCATGGCGAACACCCCTTCCACACCTCCCGGGCACGGCCCCGTCCCCCGTTCCGTCCTGCTGACCGGCGCGTCCGGCGGCGTCGGCACGGTGGCCGCCCGCGCCCTCGCCGACCACGGCTTCCGCGTCTTCGCGGGCGTGCGGGACCCCGGCGCGTACCGTCCCCCGTCCCCGCAGGTCGTCCCCGTCGCCCTGGACGTCACCGACCCCGACGCCGTCGCCACCGCCGCCGCGACCGTGGCCGAGCGGACCGGCGGCGCGCTGTACGCGGTGGTGAACAACGCGGGCGTCCTCGTGCAGGGACCGCTGGAGCTCGTACCCGCGGCCGAGTTGCACCGGCAGTTCGCGGTCAACGTGTACGGGCCCGCACTCGTCACCCAGGCGTTCCTGCCGCTGCTGCGGCGCGGCCACGGCCGGCTGGTCAACGTCAGCGCGCCGACCGCCCGGGTCCCCGCGCCCTTCTTCGGTCCCATCGGCGCGAGCAAGGCCGCGCTCCAGGCGATGTCGCACGCCCTGCGCGTCGAACTCGCCCACTGGGGCATCCCGGTGGTGATCCTGGAGCCCGGTGCGATGCGCACGGAGATCTTCCGCCGCGCCGCCGAAGCGCAGGAGCAGGCCGCCTCATCCCTGAGCGAGGGCCAAACCGAGCTGTACGCGGCCCAGTTGGCGGCGATCGGCACGGCGGCGGCCGCGATGAAGGCGGCGCCGCCGGACATCATGGCCGCCGCCATCCTGCGCTCGCTCACCGCGGCCCGTCCCAGGGCCCGCTATACCGTGGGGCCCGACACCCGGCTGATCGGGCTGCTGTCCCGGCTGCCGCTCCGCACGCAGGACCGGCTGATCAGCGGCGTGCTGGGGCTCGACAAGGTCGCACCGGCACAGGGGAGCGCGAAGTGACGGATCACCACACCGAGCAGCGGACGGCACTGGTGACGGGGGCGACCTCCGGGCTGGGGCGGGCCGTCGCCGCGGCCCTGGCCGGCCAGGGCCTGCGGGTCCTGGTGCACGGCCGGGACCGCGCACGGACCGAGGCACTCGCGGCCGAACTCCCCGGCGCGCGGCCCCTGGTGGCCGACCTCGGGCGGCTCGCGGACGTGCGGGACCTGGCCGGCCGGATCCGGGAGACACAGCCGGCGCTGCACGTCCTCGTCAACAACGCGGGTGTCGGCGCGGGCGCGCCCCCGCAGCTGGATCGCGAACTCAGCCCGGACGGGCATGAGTTGCGGTTCGCGGTGAACTACCTGGCGCCGGTCCTGCTCACCCGGCTGCTGCTGCCCCTGCTCGCCGCGTCGGCACCGGCGCGCGTCGTCAACGTCGGATCGGCCGGGCAGTCGCCGATCGATCCGCGCGACCTGGAGTTCACCCGCGGCTACGACGGCATGCAGGCGTACACGCGGAGCAAGTTCGCGCTGGCCGCGTTCACCGTGGACCTCGCGGCGGAGCCCGAGGCGGCCGGCGTGCACGTCAACTGCCTCCACCCGGCGACGTTCATGGCCACGTCGATGGTGACGGAGGCCGGGATCAGCCCGATGAACCCGGTCGAGGCGGGCGTCGAGCCGGTCATGTCCCTCGCGACCGGCCGCACCGGGGGCACGGTCACCGGCCGCTACTTCAACGGCACGCAGGTGTCGTCGCCGCACCCCGGTGTCGGCGACGCCGCGGCGCGGGCGGCGCTCGCCGCCGCGACGGCACCGCTGCTGGCGCCTTATCTCTGAGAGCAGGCGCTGAGCGGCGGGGCCACGCCCGGGGCCCCGGGCCGGGGCCGCCGGGGCGGGCCCTTCGCCTGCGGGCGGAAAAGGGTTTGCGCGCGCCGTCCGCCGGTGGCTAGCGTCGCCTCGCCGCGACAGGGCGGCCCCATCGACGAAGGGGAGGTGTGCGGCAGATGCGCACGAGTGCCGAGCTGACGAACCCGCATCCGACGTTCGCCCCCTCACGATGGAGCTCATCCTGTCCACTCACCTCACCTCACTGATCGACCCCGAGCAGGGTCCGGCCGGTCACCGTCTCGCGTGGCTGGCCTCCGATGCCGACGGAAACCCCGTCGGCTCGGCGTTCCTGCGGATGCCCGGCGCGGCCGGGAAGCGCCACTACGCCGAGCTCGACCTGCACGTCCACCCGGCCGAGCGCCGGCGCGGCACCGGCACGCGACTGCTGGACGCGGCGGCGCGCGCCGCCCGTGAGGACGGCCGCCGCGCCCTCACCGCGGAGGCCGAACCCGGCTCCCCCGGCGCGCTGTTCCTCCGTGCCGGCGGCTTCGCCGAAACCCTGACACTGATCTTCGCGCGGCTCGACCTGGCCGCCGCGGACGTCCCGGCGATCACCGCGGCGGCCGGCCGCCCGCATCCCGGCTACCGGCTGTTCCACTGGGACGGCACCGTGCCGGACGACCTCGCCGAAACCTTCGCGCTCTCCCGCCGGGCCATGGACGACACGCCGATGGGCAGCACCGACTACGGCACGGAGGAGTGGGACGTGGCTCGCGTCCGCGCCGTCGCCGAGGTCGTCGCCCGGCGCGGCGACCTGCTGCACACGGTCGTCGCCCTCGCCGAAGCGGACGGCTCGGTCGCCGGGTTCACGGAACTGGTCGTCTCCGGCGACGGCACGGGCGACGGGCAGCACTACGGCACCGGCGTGCTGCCCGAGCACCGCGGGCGGGGCCTCGGCCGGTGGATGAAGGCGGCCACGATCCTGCACGCCCGCACACGCCACCCGGACCTCGCGGGCCTGCTGACCGACACCGCCGACGACAACCTGCCGATGCGCGCGATCAGCGACGCACTCGGATACACGCCGACCCACCAGGTCGTCCACCACCGGCTCGACCTCGCATCGCGCTAACGGTCCCGGGGACCCGGTGGGCTGCCGCGCCGCGGTGGCCCGCCGGGTCCCGGGGGTCCCGGCCCGAGCCGGACCGGGGTCGCGGCGCTCCGGGCCGGCCCGCTCACACGCGGAGGCCGTCCCCCCGTCGCCGCTCAGCGGGTCGCCCGGCCGGCCCGCCCGGGACGTGCGCCCAGGACACTCGCCCAGGACACCAAGGGCTTACCTTGGGCCCATGGGCAACGCGCTGTCACGAGTCGAACTGCACCCGCTCACCCTCTCCGACGAGGCCGAGTTCTGCGCCCTCGTGCGGGCCAGCGCCGAGCTGCACCTGCCGTGGATGCGGCTGCCCGCGACCGCGGAGGCCTTCCAGACCTGGATGCACCGCTTCGACGCCGGCACCAACCTGGGCTACCTCATCCGCGTGCGGGAGACCGGTGAGGCCGCCGGCACGGTCAACATCAACTCGGTGATCCGCGGCCGCTACCAGGGCGCGTCCCTCGGCTACGCGGCCTTCGCCCCGTCCGCGGGCCGGGGCTACATGACCGAGGGACTCGCCCTCGTCATCCAGCACGCCTTCACCGGCCTGCGGCTCCACCGCCTCGAGGCCAGCATCCGGTCCGCGAACACGGCGTCCCTGGCCGTGGTCCAGCGCCTCGGCTTCACCTACGAAGGGGTGTCGCCCGCCTACCTCTACATCGACGGCGCCTGGCGCGACCACGAACGCTGGGCCCTCACCGCCCCCACCCCCTGGACCCCCGACCCGTCCCTCCCCGCGGTCTGAACCGCCCGGCGCCGCGGGGGCACGGCCCGGGACGTCCGTTCAGACTCCGGCGGAGAGGCCGCGCAGCGTGCGGGCGGAGGGGGAGCCGGGGTCCGCGGTGATCAGGACGACCTCCTGGTCGTCCTCGGGGACGAGGAGGACATCGCAGTTCAGGCGGAGCGGCCCCGCGTCCGGGTGGTCGATCACCTTGGTGCGGTGGCCGGGCGCGTGGACCGGACGCGTCTCCCAGATCCGCCGGAACTCCTCGCTGCCGTCCCGCAGATCGCCCAGCAGCGCGCCGAGCCGCGCGTCACGCGGGTAGCGGGCGGCGGCGCGCCGCAGCCGCGCGACCACGATGTGCCCGAACTCCTCGGCGCTGGAACTCTCGTAGGCCCGGCCCTCGCCGAGGAACCGGCGGCGCGCCAGGTTCGCCCCCGGCCGCCCGAGGTCGCCGCCGAGCAGCGCCCGTGCCAGCGGGTTCCACGCGACGACGTCGTACGACGCGTCCGTGACCACCGCACCGGTCTCCGGCAGCCGCTCCAGCATCCGCGCCACGTGCGGCCGCACCCGGCGGACCGCCCCCGCGGCGGGCGGCGGCGCCCCCGCTCCGGCCAGCCCGAACAGATGGCTGCGTTCGGCCGCCGTCAGCCGCAGGGCCTGCGCGAGCCCGTCCAGGATCCGCGCGGACGGCCGCGGGCCGCGGGCCTGCTCCAGCCGCACGTAGTAGTCGACCGACATGTGGGCGAGTTCCGCGACCTCCTCGCGCCGCAGCCCCGGCGTGCGGCGCGGCGCGGCCCCCTCCGCCAGCCCCAGCTGCGCCGGGCGCAACCCGTCCCTGCGGTCCCGCAGGAAGCGGGCGAGTTCCTGGCGTGCCATGGCGTCTCCTCCTCCGGGTGCGGGTTCCGCGGCGTCCCGGCCGCGGGCGGCCTCGGGTGACCGCGGGGTGCGGCACGTGCCCTCAGCCCGGCGTGCCCGGGCCCTCTCCATTCTGCGCCCGCCAGTAGGCGAGGTGGGAGCGGGCGACGAGGGTGTGCGGGTGATCGGGGCCCAGCACCCTGAGCATGTCGCGCAGAAGGGCGGCGAGGGCGGTCGCGGCCGCGGCCGGATCACCGGCCCGCCCCTGCCAGTGGGCGAGGCTGTGGCGGGTGACGAGGGTGTCGGGCTCGTCCGGGCCCAGTACCCGCAGGCGGTCCGCCAGCACATCGGCGTAGACGCCGGCCGCGCCTGCCGGGTCTCCCGCCTCGCCGAGCCAGTGGGCCAGGTTGTGGCGGGTCGCGAGGGTGTGCGGATGGTCCGGGCCCAGCACCCGGAGGAGGTCGTCGAGCAGCTCGGGGAGGGCGGCCGCGGCGCCGGCCGCATCGCCCGACTCACCTCGCCAGCGGGCCAGGTTCTGGCGGATGGCGAGGGTTTCGGGGTGGCCGGGCCCCAGCAGGCGCGTCACGTCGCCGAGGAGGTCGGCCAGGGCGGTTGCCGCGCCCGCCCGATCGCCCGCCTCACCCCGCCAGTGGGCGAGGTCGCCGCGGAGCATGACGATGTCGTAGTGGTCCGGGTCCACGAGGCGAAGGCGGTCCCTCAAAAGGTCGGCGAGTGCGGCCGCCGCACCCGCCGGATCCCCCGCCCGTCCGCGCCAGTGAGCCAGGTTGTGGCGCGTGACGAGTGTGGCGCGGTGATCGCGGCCCAGCACCCGCAGGCGGTCCGCCAGCAGGTCGGCGGTGGCGGCCGCGGCGCCGGCCGGATCACCGGCCTGCCCACGCCAGTGGGCGAGGTCGCTGCGGGCGACCAGGGTGTAGGCGTCGTCGGGTCCCAGCACCCGCACCATGTCGTCGAGCACGTCCGCGATGCTGGTTGCCGCGCCCGCCGAATCACCCGAGTCCCCCAGCCAGTTGGCAGCGCTCAGGCGGGTGGCGAGGGTGTGGGCGTGATCGGGTCCCAGCACCCGGACCATGTCGTGGAGCAGGTCCAGGAGGCTGGTCGCGGCACCCACCGGATCACCGGCCGCACCCCGCCTGCGGGCGAGTTGGAGCCGAGTGGAGAGGGTGTCCCGGTGGTCGGCGCCCAGCACCCGCAGGCGGTCCGCCAGCAGGTCGGCGAAGGCGGCGGCCGCGCCGGCGTGATCGCCGGCCTCTCCGCGCCACAGGGCGAGATCGCCGCGGGCGGTGAGGGTGTCGGGGTGGTCGGCCCCGAGGTGGTGCCGGGTGGTTTCGGCGAGGTGGCGGAAGTGAGCGACGGCGGCCCCGAGCCGGCCGGAGTCGCCCAGGCTGCCGCCCGCCCGGAAGAGCACGCCGTGGGCTTCGCGATGGTGGAGCGCGGCTTCGGCGCATGCCGTGAGGGCAGCGGTGCAGGCCCGCAGGGCCTGGGCGTGGGCTGCGTCGCGTTCGACCTCGGGCCAGACCGAGACCAACGCGTCCGCCGCGGCGCGGGCGGTGTCCCCGTACGCGTCCGGGGTGAGGGTGTCGCGGGTGGCGCGCTGGACGATCCGGTGGACGCGCACCAGGCCGGTGCGGTCGCCCGCCGGGCCGGCGTCGGGGGCGTCGGGGGCGTCGACGAGACTGAGGCGGTGCAGCGCCCTCAGCGCGCCGGCCGCGTCCTCAGGGCCCGGCGCGGGAGCGTCGCCGGAGCGGGCGGCCGCGAGGCGGCCGAGGGCCGGCGGACCGGCCAGCACGGTGGCCGGGATGCCGTGGGGGTCGAGGAACGCGGCCAGTTGCAGCATCGGCCGCGCCAGGCCGACCGGACGCAACCCGTCGGCGTAGTCCACCGACAGGGACCACGCCGCGGCCATGGTGTGGGTCTGACCGTCCGGCAGGACGTCGGGGCTCAGGTCGGCCAGCCCGCGGGTGCGGTCGGCCAGCAGGGCGCGGTAGGACGCGCAGCTCACCCCCGCGTCGACCAGATAGGCGGCGGCCTGGGACAGGGCCAGCGGCAGGCGGCCCAGATCCGCGGCCAGGGCGGCGACGTCGGCGCGCGGCTCGGTCCGTTCGTGGGCGGCCAGCACCGCGGTGAGATGGTCCGCGGCCTCCTCAGAGGTGAACTCCCCCACCTCGATGCGGCGCCGGCCCGGCCCGGTCAGTGCCGCGTCCCGGCGGCGCGTCGTGACCAGGGTGCGGCCCAGCGGACTGACCGGCGGCCACAGCCCCGCCAGCACCGACGGGTCGGCCACGTCGTCCAGCACCACCAGCCACCGGCACGGCCGCGCACCGGACTTGGGCTCCAGCCACGCCAGGAACGTCGCCGCGGCGCGCTCGGGGTCGTCGGCGTCCGCGCCCAGCAGCTCGACGGCGGCGCGGGCGTAGACGTCGACGGCCGCGCCGCGGGTCCCGGCGGTCAGCCACACCAGCACGTCCACCTCGCCCGCCGACCACGACGTCCGCGCGAAGTCCGCGGCCAGTTGCGTCTTGCCGACCCCGCCGAGCCCGGCCAGCACCCCGCCCGTCAGCTCGCGTCGCGCCCGGCCGCCGGCCACCGCGGCGGTGCCGCCGTCGGACAGCACCTGCCGCAACCGGGCCGCCTCCGCCCGGTCCTGGAAGCACTCCGCCCGCGACGGGATGACCCCGACCTGATGCGGCCACGACGCCCGGGGCCGGGAGGCGTGGAAGGAGTTGTACTGCGTGGTGTGGTCGCCCAGCTGCCCGGCGACGGGGCCGTGGAAGACGTCCCCGGCCACGCGTCAGGCCCCGAACGTGTTGGTCTGCGTGGTGTGGTCGCCGATCTGGAGCGCGGTCGGCCCGTTGAAGGTGTTCCCGTACACCGCCCGCGCACCCGGCCCGGCCGCCTGCGAAGCGGCCTGAATCCGCGCGACGGCCTCCGCCAACTCCCTCTGGAACGCGGGGTCCTGCTCGGCCGCCTCCTCAAGGGCCAGCCGCAGCCGCAGCCGCGTCCGATCCGTCAGGCCGGGACCGTCCACGCCCGCCTCGGCCTCGGCCCGTTCCAGCGCGGGATCGCCGCCCAGGCGCGCCGCCACCACCTCGTGCAGCCGGTCCATCCCCGCGTCCAGCGCCTCGTCGACCTCGGCATCCGCCCGCCCCGCGACCCGGCGCGCCTTGCGCACGGCCCAGCCGACGACGTACCCGACGACCAGCTCCACCCCGACCATCGCACCCCCTTGCCCACCGCGACCCGTCCCGAAGCTAGCCCCACCCCCGCCCCTCCCGCACGGGAACTGCCGCTCGCCGTGCGGAGGATGGGCGCCCTCGAAGTGAAGCGGAGGATGCCGATCCGGGCATGCGGTGGCGCGGGTGGCGGCAGACTGGGATGTGCCGTGACACGAGTGGGGCCGTGGCGGGGGATCGGGGGGCGGGCCTGTGGTCAGGTATGTGCACCACGCGCTGATGGGCACGGCCATGGGGCTGTGCGCGGCGGCCGGCGCGTCCGCGCCCGCCTTCGGCTTGCGGGGGCTCCCGCACTGGCCGCACGGCATATCGGGCTCGTGGACCGCGTGGATGGCGGCCGCCTACCTGCTGTGGGAGTTGCTGGACGCGCTGGTCGAACGGCGGGGCTTCCGGTCCGCCGTTCCGCTGGCGGACCCCGACGCGGTCCTGCCCGCGGACGACACCCTGCGCCACCACCTGGTCGACTCCTGCTTCTTCCTGTTCATGCTGGTTCCGCCGGCGGCCCTCGGGCTGGTCTGGGGTCCCTGGGGAGCACTGGTGGGCCTGCCCCTTGCGGTGTCGTGGCTGTTCGACGCCGTGAACGCCGCGCTCTGGGAGCGGAAGCACGGCCTGCTGGTGTGGCGGGGAGAGGTCGAGGCGCAACCGCTGGGCAAGGGGCGGTACTTCTACAGCTCGCCCGCCCGGCCGGGGCCGGACCCGCACCCGGGGCCAGCGGCCGGCCCCACGGGGCCCGCCGCACCCGCCGCCGATCCCCGCGACGCCTGAAGCCCGCGACGCCCGAAGCCCGGAGCGGCGGTGGCCCGGGACGGCCACCCACCGCGCGGAGGCGTGCCGCGCCGCCACCGCAGAAGCGTTGACATGGACGGGGCAAGAGCGGTCTGCTGAGGGGGACCTTCCGGTCCGCCCACACCCCCCACCGTCGCAGAGGCGGCACCCCACCGCCGCCGGAAAGCGGAGCCCATGGTCTCTCTGACGTCCCGTCACGCCCGCCGCGCGGGCGGCCCCCGCCGGCGCCCAGGCGACCCGCGCCGCAGGGCCGCCCCCCGCGGTCGCGCGGCGCACGCACTCGTCTCCGCGCTGGCGTGCCTGCTGCTGAGCCTCGTGCCGGGCGGAGTCCTCGCCGGACAGGCCCACGCCGCCACGGCGATCTGCAACACCTACTGCGACGGCCGCGACCCGTCCGCCGCGCCGGCCGACCGCGTGCCGGTCAGCACCTCGATCTACTCCCGCAGCATTCAGCTCCACATCGATGACAACGATGCCATGGGCTGGGCGAGCATCGACAACGGCAACGCCGGCGACGAGGTCTGGATCGACCGGTCCTTCGACGGCGGCGCCACCTGGGCCTCGGGCAGCAAGCTCGGGGACACCACGACGCCCAGCGGCGACCGCGGCTGGCGCACGCTGATGTACAACGTGGACGACTGGGGCGGCAACGGCGTCGGCGCCCTGCGCGCGTGCGGGAAGGCCGGCGACCGGCCGGAGATCGCCTGCACCGCGTGGGCCCGGTCCACCTGGAACGCCTGGAGCCCGAGCACCGCCGCGGCCACCACGCTGATGATGAGCTGGGACCGCACCACGGGCCTGTTCGGCGGCAACGGCTGGTGGACCGCCGCCAACGCGCTCACGTCCGTGATCGACAACATCCGCACCAGCGGCATGCCCAGCTACACCTACGCCGTCTCCCGCACGTACGACCTCAACGTCAACGCCCGCGAGGGCAGTTTCCGCAACGACTACCTGGACGACACGGGGTGGTGGGGCCTGGCCTGGGTGGACGCCTACGACCTGACCGGCGACAGCCGCTACCTGAGCACCGCGCGCGCCGACGCCGACCACATGTTCTCCTACTGGAACGGCACATGCGGCGGCGGCGTGCAGTGGAACGAGACCAACGCCTACAAGAACGCCATCACCAACGAGCTCTACCTGGAGCTCAACGCGGCGCTGCACAACCGGATCTCCGGTGACTCGGCGTACCTCGGGCGCGCGCAGAGCGAGTGGTCGTGGTTCCAGTCCAGCGGGATGATCAACTCCTCCCACCTGATCAACGACGGCCTCAGCTCGTCCTGCGTGAACAACGGCCAGACCACCTGGACGTACAACCAGGGCGTCGTCCTCGGCGGGCTGGCGGAGCTCTACAAGGCCACGGGCGACAGCGGCCTGCTGAGCACCGCCCGCACGCTGGCGAACGCCTCGACCACGTCCACGGCCGTCAACTCCTCTGGTGTGCTGCGCGAGCCGGGCGAGTCCGACGCGTGCGACAACGACGGCGCGTCGTTCAAGGGCGCGTACATCCGCGGTCTGCGCGACCTGGACAAGGCGCTGTCGGACCACCCGTACAACGCCTACCTGGACACCCAGGCCAACGCGGCGCACGCCAACGACCGCAACGCCCTGGACTCCTACGGCCCGCACTGGAACGGGCCGCTGGCCGGCCTCGGCTACGGCTGCCAGCAGAGCGCGCTGGACGCCCTGACCGCGGGCGAGGCCACCTGACCGCGGGCGGCCGAGCACGTGCCGCCTGAACACGCCGCCGCCCGCCCCGGGTTCCGGGACGGGCGGCGGCGGTCCGCTGCGGGGACGGGTGTTCAGCCCATGGGCGCGTTCAGCCCACGGGCACGTTCAGCCCACGGAGACCGCGAACACGTGGATGCCGCTGTCGTTCGGCAGCGTCACCAGGGCGACGGTCTTCGACGGGTCGAGCGCGCCGCCGGTGGTGTACAGGCTGACCGCGTGGTTGCCGAGGGTGTCGCCGGGCGGGCGGTTCCAGTTGGCGGTGGTGACCGCCAACTGGCTGTTGCCGCTGGCCTTGTTGCTGTACCAGTCGGGGAAGTCCACCGCGACGTCCGCGGTGGTCCCGTCGGTGTACGTGACGGTGACCGTGCCGGAGTGCGCCGAGCTGATGCCGGTGCCCAGGAGCCCGATCCTGCTGCCCTGGCCGGAGACGCGGATGGCCTGCCCGGTGGCGGACACGTTGTCGGGCTGCCCGGGCTGGGTGTCCGGCCAGGCGTACGTCAGCCCGTTGGCGGTGACCTGCGCGCCGGGTGTGTAGCCGACCGCGGCGAGCTGGGTCGCGGACAGGCTGTAGCCGCCCGGGTCCAGCTTGCCGGTGCCCGGGTCGCTGTCGGCGCTGATCCCGGCGTTGTCGAAGGCCGCGGCGAGCGAGGCGTACGGCACGGTGGTCGACGCCTTGGCGGTGCGGGACTCCCGACCGCCCAGGTCGTACGCGGCCGTTCCGGTGAGCGCGTTGGCGCCCGGGGTGGCGCCGGCCGGTGCGGTGACGTTCCAGGTGGTGGTGGCGGTGCCGTGCGGCCGGATCACCGGGATCGTGGCCGACGAGCCCGCGGCGGGCGTCGCGGTCCACCCGTCGGGCACGGTGAGCCCGAGGCGCAGGCCGCTCGCGGTGAAGTCGCCGGCGTTGCTGAACGTGGTGGTCACCGTGCGGGAGGTGCCCGCGTCGGTGGTGGCCGGCGCGTTCACGGCGACGGACTGCACGCCGACGCTCTTGATGACGCTGACCGCCCCGGTGAGGGGCGTGGACGCGGACGACTCGCCGACGTACAGCGGGTACCGGCCGTCGAGGACCGTCCAGTCGTGGGCCGTGCTGTCCCACACCCGCAGGTCGTCGGCGGTCAGGGTGAGGTGGACCGTCTTCGTCTGGCCGGGCGTGAGGCTCACCTTGGCGAACGTGGCGAGCGTCTTGGGCGGTTCGCCGGAGCCCGCGGGGTGGCCGAGGTAGAGCTGCACGACCTCGGAGCCGGTGCGCCTGCCCGTGTTGGTGACGTCGACGGACACCTGCACCGGCGCGCTGCCGTCGGGCGAGACGTTGAGCACGCCGGGGGCGCCGCGCAGGTTCGACAGGCGGAAGGAGGTGTACGTCAGGCCGTAGCCGAACGGGAACAGCGGGGTCTGGTTCTCCTGCTGGTACCAGCGGTAGCCGACCTCCAGGCCCTCGCTGTAGTCGTACACGCCGTTGACGGCCGGGTAGCGGCCGGGTGCGGCGGCGGTGGGCGTCTGGGTGTCGGTCGCCGGGAAGCTGACCGGCAGCCGGCCGCCGGGTGCGGCGTCACCGGTGAGCAGCGCGGCGAGCGCGTTGCCGTCCTCCTGCCCCGGGTACCACATGTCGAGGACCGCGGGCACGTCGGACAGCCACGGCATGAGCACCGGGGCGCCGGCCCGCAGCACCACGACGGTGCGGGGGTTGGCGGCGGCGACGGCCCGGATCAGGTCGTCCTCGTTGCCGGGCAGCGCGAGCGTCCTGCGGTCCGAGCCCTCGCTGGAGGAGTCGCCCACGACGACGACCGCGGCGTCGGCCTTGGCGGCCGCGTCCGCGGCGGCCTGCAGGCTCGGGTCGGGGAGGCCGGGCGCGGTCCAGCCGATGGAGACCGAGGCGCCGCCGGCGTTCTCGTAGTACTCCACCTTGAGGCTGTGCGGCTCGCCCGCGGTCAGCTGCACGGGCGCGCTCTTGACGGTGCTGACGGCGTGGTCGCCCCAGTTGTCGGCGATGAGCTTGCCGTCGAGGTAGATCCGGCTGCCGTCGTCACTGGTGGCGCCGAAGGTGTACGCGGCGGTGGTGGGCGCGGTCAGCGTGCCGGTCCAGCGGGCGGAGAACCCGTCGGCGGGCAGCGACGGGTCGGGGGCGCCGGTGCCCCAGTCGAAGTCGATGGTGCTGTCGCTGCGGGTGAGCACGGGCGTGCCGGACAGCGTGGTGTTGGCGAAGTACTGCCCCTGCAGGCCGCTGAGCGCGGACGCCGGGATCGCCGGGACGCCGCTGCCCTGGCCGGCCTTGACGGAGGTGATGTCGACGCTGCCGCCGAGACGGGTGCGCAGCCCGCTGAGCGGGTCGACCTTCTTGTAGGGGGTGACCGCGGAGCTGCCGCCGCCGCCGGTGACCGCGGTGTCGGCGTTGGGGCCGATGACCGCCAGCGAGCTGAGCTTCGAGGTGTCGAGCGGCAGGGTGGCCCCGTCGTTCTTCAGCAGCACGCTGCCGTCCTCGGCGGCCTGCCGGGCGAACGCGCTGTCGGCCTCGTAGTCGGCGGCCGGCGGGGTCTGCGGGTCGAACAGGCCGGTGCGGAACTCCAGCCGGAGGATGCGGCGGGCCGCCTCGTCCAGCACGGACTGCGGGACCTGGCCGGCGGCGACCGCGGCGGGCAGCTGCTGGAAGTAGGTGGTGCCGCTGAACTCCTGGTCCAGGCCGGCGAGCGCGGACGCCACCGTGCTGTGGTTCGCCGGGTAGTCGGTGTCGACGACGCCGTCGAACTTCCAGGTGTCGATCAGGACGTCCTTGAGGATCTGCGCGTTCTCGCACGCGTAGGTCCCGTTGACCTTGTTGTACGCGCACATCACGGACCACACGTGCGCGTCCTTCACCGCCTTCTCGAAGGCCGGCAGGTAGATCTCGTGCAGGGTGCGCTCGTCGATGTTCGAGCTGGAGGTCGTGCGGGCGTCCTCCTGGTTGTTGCCCGCGTAGTGCTTGACCTGCGCGGCGACGCCCTGCGCCTGGATGCCCTCGATCTCGGACGCGGCGATGCCGCCCGCCAGCCGGGGGTCCTCGCCGAGGGTCTCGAAGTCGCGGCCGCCCAGCGGGGTGCGGACGATGTTGACCATCGGCCCGTAGATCACCTGGTAGCCGCGGGACTTGGCCTCGGTGCCCATCACCGTGCCGTAGCCGCGGGCGAGTTGCGTGTCGAAGGAGGCGGCCAGCGAGACCGGCGAGGGCAGCGCGGTGGCCGGCTGGCCGTCGCGGACGCCGCCGGGTCCGTCGGTGAAGCTCATGCCGGGGACGCCGAGCCGGTCGACGCCGGGGGTGTAGCCGGTGGCGTGCGAGCCGGCCGGCTTGGCCACCGATGTCATCAGCGACGCCTTCTCGGCGTTGGTCATCTGCTGGAGCAGCAGGTCGATCCGCTTCTCCGTCGGGAGGCTGCCGTCGAGCCAGGGCCGGGCGGCGGGCGTGCCGGAAGCGGATCCGGATCCGGATCCGGCGGCGGCGGGCACTGCCAGGGGTATGGCCATCGTGGCGGCTGCTGCTGCCGCGACGGCCAGACGTGCCATGCGCATGCGACTCTCCAAAAGGACGTCCGCAACTGCGGGTTCACAGGATGAACGCAAACGAGTCGCAGTCTGCGCAACGGCCGACACTGCGTCAAGAACTTGAACGCAATTCCTGTGGCTGAACGTTCAGTGTTGTACTTCCTCCGGCCGGGGCGCGACGGCCGGCAACGAGGCCCCCTGCCAGGCGTGTTCGCGTGCCCGCTCGGGCTCCCCCGCGGGCCTACTCGCGCGTAGGGAAATCCCTAGAGCTGACCGGGTGGGGTTACCGCCGGATCGGCCGGGCCCCAGACTCGCGGGGCGTCCGGATGGCTCCCATCCCCCCACCACCGGCACCGCCCCGCGGGCCGCCGCGCCTCCACGAGAGGAACCGATGCGACGATGAGACGACCGATCAGACGCCGCAGAACGCTGTCCCTGGCCGCCGCTGCCGCCGCCGCGGGACTGGTCGTGACCGCGACCGTCGCCGGGGTCGCCCAGGCCGGTACCCGGTCCGGCGCCACGGCCGCGACCTGCACGCCCTCCCAGGTGGTCGCCGACGGCGGGTTCGAGAGCGCCACCTCGCCCTGGACGAGCAGCTCCGGCGTGATCACGAGCGGCGGCGGGCAGAGCGCCCACGGCGGCACCGGATTCGCCTGGCTCGACGGCTACGGCTCCACCCACACCGACACCCTGTCGCAGGCGCTGGCCGTCCCGGCCGGCTGCACCACCGCCACCCTCACGGTCTGGCTGCACGTCGACACCGCCGAGACGACCACCTCGACCGCGTACGACACCCTCACCGCGAAGCTCGGCGGCACCACCCTCGCCACGTACTCCAACCTGAACGCCGGCAGCGGCTACGTCCAACGCACCTTCGACGTCTCGTCGTTCATCGGGCAGAACGCCACCCTGGCGTTCACCGGCAGCGAGGACCCGGGGCTGCAGACCAGCTTCGTCCTGGACGACATCGCGCTCACCACCTCCGGCGACGGCGGCACCACCCCGCCCACCACCCCGCCGACGACGCCCCCGACCACACCGCCCGCCGACAGCACGCGCACCCCCGCGTCCCCGGCGTACACGGTGAGCCTGTCCAGCGACACGGCCGGCACCACCTGGACCGGGCACGAGAGCGTCACCTTCGGCAACGCGTCCGCGACCCCGCTGGGCGACGTCTACCTGCGGCTGTGGGACAACTACCACGGCAGCTGCCCCTCGACGCCGATCACCGTGACGAACGTGACCGGCGGCACCCCGTCGGCCCTGTCCGTCGGCTGCACCGCCCTCGACGTGACCCTGCCGACCCCACTGCAGCAGGGCCAGAGCGCCACCGTCGGCTTCGACCTGAAGATCGTGGTGCCCAGCGGTGCCGACCGGTTCGGGCACGACGGCGCGTTCGCGTTCGTCGGCAACGCGCTGCCGGTGCTCGCGATACGCGACGCCTCCGGCTGGCACCTCGACCCTTACACCAACAACGGCGAGTCCTTCTACTCGCTGGCCGCCGACTTCCACGTCACCCTCGACCACCCGACGAACCTGCTCGTACCGGCCACCGGCACCTCGGTCGACACCCCCGGCGCCTCGGGCCGCACCGTCACGACGGCGACCGCCACGAAGGTGCGCGACTTCGCCTGGGCGGCGGGCGCGTTCAGCAAGGTCTCCGGCACCTCACCGGCCGGTGTGAAGGTCAACGTGTACGCGGTCAGCGGGATTTCGGCCGCCAGCTCGCAGTCGATGCTCAGCACCGCGGAGTCCGCGATCGACGCGCACGCCGGCCGCTTCGGCGCCTACCCGTACGGCGAGGTGGACGCCGTGCTCGACAACAACTTCTGGTTCGGCGGCATGGAGTACCCGGGCTTCGTCCTCGACCTGGTGGACAGCAACGCGCTCACCCACGAGCTGGGTCACCAGTGGTTCTACGGGATCGTCGGCGACGACGAGTACAACAGCCCGTGGCTGGACGAGGCGTTCACCGACTACGCGACCGACCTGGCCGAAGGCAAGACGGGTTCGGGCTGCTGGAACAGCGTGTCCTGGCAGTCCTCCGCGGAGAGGATCACCAACTCCATGGCCTACTGGGACGCGCACTCCTCGCGCTACTCCACGGTGGTGTACGGGTACGGCAAGTGCGCGCTGCACGACCTCCAGCGGCTGATCGGCGACAGCGCGATGAGCACGCTGCTGCGGAGCTACGCGCAGTCCCACTGGTACGGCGTGTCCACCACCGCGGAGTTCAAGGCCGCGGCGCAGGCCGCGACGACGACCGATCTGACGTCCTTCTGGACGCAGCACCGGATCGACGGCTAGCCGGCACGCCGCGCCGCCGGGGATCCCGAGAACCCGAGAGAACGGAGACCCGGGATCCCCCACCGTTCCGCCCCGCCCGGCACGCTCCCCCACGCTGCCGGGCGGGGCGCTCCACACATCGCGCGACCCCCGCACCGCGGGGCGGGGCGTCCGGCCGCTCTCCGCCCCTCGCGCCCCGCCCGGCTCCCGGCGCACTCCGGCGCCATTGACCGGCGGCCCGCGCGTTCCGACACTGGGGTACCCGCCCCATTTGTCAGGAGCACGATCGGTTGGTCTCCCCGGCCGCCGAACGGGCCGGATCCGGAGGGACCCGGGATGACCGAAACGTCGGGTCCCACCCCGCACGGCGCCGCCGAGCGGGCGCGGACGCCAGGGCCGGCCGGACCGCCCGACGGCCCGAGCCGCTGGCTGCTCGCGTCCGTCTCCGGCGCGCTCGCGGACGCCGCGTCCGCGGCCAGGCGCCGCGGCGCGCCCGCGGTCGCCGCGCGGCTCGCCCAACTCGCGGCCGAGCACGCCCCGTCGGAGGGACTGCCGGCCGACCACGACCTGCGGCTGACCGCCGCCGAGGACGCGGTGGCGGCCGGCGACTACCCGCTCGCGCGGCGCACCGCCCACCAGGTGCTGGCCGAGGCCGAACGGCCCGCCGACCGGGTCAGGGCCTGGATCGTCATCGTCGACTCCTGCGGGCAGGCGATGGCCGAGATCGCCGACGTGTTCCCGCAGGCCCTCCAGGACGCCCGGGACGACCCCGAGTTACTGGCCCGGCTGCACTACCGTCTCGCGTGGCGGGCCTGGATGGTGGCCGGATCGGCGGCGGACGCGCTGGACCACGCGGCGCGCTCGGCGGTGCTGGCGCGGGCCGCGGGCGACCGCCGCACCCAGACGCTGGCCCTGACGCAGCAGGCCGCGCTGGAGTTCTACCTCGGCCGGACGGACGGCGAGCGGACCCTCGCGGACGCGCTGGCCGCGCCCCAGGACCCGCGCGTGCTCTTCGACCACAACGGGCCGGTGTTCCTCAAGCACCGGCGGCACCTGCTGCACGACCGGCCCGACGACGCGCGCACCGAGCTGCGCGCCCTCATCTACACCGTGCGGTACCGCGGTTCGGCGGAGAGCCTGTGCCAGTGCCTGTCCGGCCTCGCGCAGGTGGAGATCCTGCGCGGCCGGTGCGGGCGGGCGCTGGAGCTGGCGCACCAGTGCCTGCGGGTCACCGAGCAGGCGGACCTCAGCCAGGGACCGGCCTGGTACGCCGTCGCCCTCGCGGAGGCCGCGGGCGGCAGCACCGAACGGGCGCTGGTCGCGGCCGAGCGGGCCCGCCGGCACAGCGAGGACGACGACGACCTGCTCTTCCTGCCGCGGGCGCTGCACGCGGAGGGCCACGTGCGGCTGCTGCGCGGCGAGACCACGGCGGCGGTCCGGGCGCTGAGGCGCACCCGGCGGCTCGAACTCGCCCAGGGCCAGGGCGATCCCGCGGTGCGGCGCTGGCAGGGCGACCTCGTCGAGGCGCTCGTGGCGGACGGGCGGATCGAGGAGGCGGCCGCGCTGGTCGCGGAGACGCGCGCCCAGGCGGTGCGCCTCGGGCGGCGCGGCGTGCTGGCCGTGATGGACCGCTGCGCGGGGCTGGTCAGTGCGGGGCGCGGCGAACCGGGGCTCGCCGCGCTGCAGTTGGGCAAGGCGGTGCAGGGCCTGGCGGCCCTGCCGTACCCGCTGGAGCAGGCTCGCGCGCGGCTGGCCCTGGGCCGGGTCGAGGCGCGCCTCGGGCGTCTCGCGGCGGCGCGGGCGTCCCTGGCGGAGGCGGCGCGCCTGTTCGCCCGGTGCGGCGCGCAGCCGTGGCTGGCCCTCGCCACGGCGGAGCTCGACGCCCTCGCCGTCCCCTCCCCCGCGGCGGACGGCGTCCCCCTCGCCGCCCTCACCTCCACCGAGCGCCGCATCGCTCTTCTCGTCGCCCACGGCGCGACCAATCGCGAGACGGCGAGGGCGCTCTCCGTGAGCGTCAAGACCGTCGAGGCCGCGCTCACCCGCGTCTACCGCAAGCTCGGTGTGCGCAGCCGCGTCGCTCTGACCCGCACGTTTCTGGCTCCGCCAGACGGTTAGCCCTCCCACCCGCACCGGTCCCAACGGGGTGCCCCCGGGGCCTACGGGGTGCCCCCGGGGCGTCTCGGCCGTCCACCGGCCGGTGGGTGGCTTCGGCTTCCGGGGTGCCCCCGGGGCTTGTCGGCCGTCCACCGGCCGGTGGGTGGTTGCTCGCGCAGTTCCCCGCGCCCCTGATATGCGTGCCCTTTTGTCGGCGACGGCTGAAAAGTGGACCAGTGGCGGCGCTTGAAAGTTGACCCCCTTCAAGGGTCTGGCTCGTTGAGTCAGGCCGGGAGGATGGGTGATCAGCGTGGAGGACTGGGCGGAGATCCGCCGGCTTCATCGCGCCGAGCAGATGCCGGTGCGGGCGATCGCGAGGAAGCTGGCCATCGCGAGAAACACTGTCCGCAGGGCGATCGCGGACGATGCGCCGCCGAAGTATCAGCGGGCGCCGAAGGGTTCGATCGTAGATGTGGTCGAGCCGCAGATCCGTGAACTGCTTGAGCAGTGGCCTGAGATGCCGGCAACGGTGATCGCCGAGCGGAT
>NZ_FODD01000064.1 GCF_900110255.1 Actinacidiphila rubida | reverse complement strand
CCCATCCTCCCGGCCTGACTCAACGAGCCAGACCCTTGAAGGGGGTCAACTTTCAAGCGCCGCCACTGGTCCACTTTTCAGCCGTCGCCGACACACTACCTGCAACCCTGCTGAGAGTCGCAGATTTCGCTGACGGAAGGACGGTGTACCCACAACTGAACTGCGCGCGATGGTGAGCTGCAGACTGCCGCTGCGCGGACGGAGCCCTGCGGGCCGGGCGAACCGCGCCAGACCCGGCACGAGCAGCGTCTCCATATCCGATGTCGTGCGGTCAAACTTCGCTGAGACAGGAATATGGTGTTCACGTTCGGTGAGGACCGGGAGGGCGTAACAGTGTCACGCTCCCCTGGAAACGGCCCCGGATCGGCCCCATCGGTGTAACGCTCACCCTCCGTCAGCGTGACACCCGCTCCTGCGGCTGGTGAGGAACGCGACCAGGTCGGCGGCGGCTTCAGGGCCGGCGTTCGCAAGGCGGCCGGCGAACGCCAGCTGGTCGACGTCGACGTCGCTGCCGGGCTGAAGGTGGGCGAGGGCGGCCAGCAGCGCGGCGTGGGTGGGGATCGGGCGCGGCAGGAGGTCGGCGGCGGCCTGGCAGGCGGCCGGGTCGGCGTAGTGGCCGCGGCGGCCGATGGCCAGGGCATGCGCGAACCAGGCGTCGACGTCGGCCTGGACGTAGCCGCCGGCGCGGCGGGTGAGCAGGTCCCACACCGCTCGTCACCCGCACGCGGTTCGGCCTGCGCCAAGGTGCCGAGCTCGCGCAGCGCCTGGAGCTCATCCGCGCGGGCCTCGATCCGCGCGGCTTCGCGCAGGTCGGCTTCCCGTGCGGCCGCGGCCGCGGCGTCGGCTGCCAGCTCCGCCCGCGCGACGTCGTCGGTGTCCGGGTCGTAGACCGCGCCCGGCCCCGCTGCGGCGAGCAACTGGTCGAGGCGTTCCCACTCCGCGAGCTCCGCGCGGGTCGTCGGCCAGGTCCTCGTGACGGGAGTCCTGCCGAGCGAAGAGCCGCGCGGTATCCAGCGCGGCCTCGACCGCGTCGGCGGTCATGCCCTTCGCGCGGCGGCGCACGACGCGCCGGACGATGCGGGGCCGGCAGTAGGACTCCGCCCGCGGCTACGGCGCGGCGTCAACGAGGTCCTCGTCCTCCTCGTCGGCCGGCGCGGGCAGTTCCTCCGGCACGTTTCGCAGCAGCGACCCTGCGAGCGCCAGCAGGGTTTCGGCCTCCGCCCGGCTGTACTCGAAGTTCTCGGTCACTTCGTCGAGGTGCATGGCGCCGGACGCCTGGCTGTAGAGCGACTCCAAGATCCGCCACCAGCGCTCCGACTGGTTGTGGTCGCGCGGGTTCTTCTTCCCGGGCCGGTCCCACGGGACGTTCTCCTTGATCCAGTCCAGCGCCATCCGCACTTCCAAAATCGCGGCGCGGTACTCGTTGCGGGTGATCAGCCGCTGGGCCGCGCGCAGCCGCGCACCAGGGATGGCGCGCCGGGAGTCGTGGAGCGGGTACGGCACGGACATCTCGAACGCGGAGGACAGGGCGACTTGATCGACCTGCTCTTCCCAGCGGCTGCGTGGGACGGTGATGTAGGCGGTGACGTCGGCGGTGCCGGGGAAGCCCGTCGCCTGGGGGAGGGTCGCCCTCATCATGACCTGGAAGCTGACGTCGCCGCCGGAGCGGCCGGCCTCGATCGCGTGCAGCTGCAGGTTCGTCAGGGGGAAGTGCATGTGCTGTCGGTGGATGGTGACCGTCGGCGTGTAGGCGAGGTTCCCTGTCCAGCGGCCGAGGCGCGCTTCGTTGATCGGGGTGGGGGCGTACCCGATCAGGTCGGCCTCCAGAGCGAGGATCTGCCCCGCCTCGGTGAACGGCGAGACGGCGATGGCCGCCTGGAAGCGCAGCTCGTGACCGCCGATGGAGCGCAGGAGTGCGACCTGCTCGTCCGGCTCGACCGTGAAGCGGGTGTTGTCCTCGAAGCGCAGTTCGTGCACAGGTCCCCCAGTTGGGTGCAGTGATCACCCGATTCTGCCCGGCCCGGGTCTGGGACGCCGCCGGTTTCCAGGGGCTGGCGGCCGCAGCCGCCAATCGACGGCGTGCTCCCGCGAGCAGCGCATTTACGATGAGCGGCGCCTTCCCGGCACCTCGAATGCCGGGAAGGGGCACCGTCGTACGGGTGTCGGGCGTCGCCGGCTAGCTGCTGGCCGATCAGTCGACGCCGTAGCCGATGATGTCGTCGTCGCTGTAGCCGCCCAGGATCTCTTCGACGGTGTTCCGGAGCTGCCTGAGCCGATGGCGTGGGCGTCTTCCGGCGCGCAGACGAACTCGACGCCGACGTGCCGGAAGCCGGGCCCCTGTTGAAACTGCTGCTCCGTGTGGACGCTGCGAGGCTGGTCAGATGCACGGACGCCCGAGTCGACCGGTGTCAGTTTATGGGGTCGGTGGTCAGGCACTTGAAGAGCTGCTCGAACCGGTCCAGGGTCGTGGCGTCGACCTGAGCGAAGAAGGCATCGAGGTCGCTGGTCAACTGGTGGGCCGGGCCGACGTGGTCGAACGTGCCGTTGACCTGGTTAATCCGCTTGAGAATGGGCTCCGGTGTGTTGGCGAGCTGGTTCTCGGTGAGCTTCTTGACGGCTCGGCTGTACAGCCAGAGGTAGTCCTTCGGGGCGAACAAGTCCTCGATGTCGCCGGAGGCGGGGAGGCCGTCCAGTTCCCCGATGACGACGATCCGGGACGGATTTACGCCGGCCGCCTGGGCTGCCTTGCGGACCTTGCCGGTCACCTTGCTGGTTTCTGCGCCGTCGATGAGGGCGAACACCTCTAGGCGCCGGCCCAAGAGGGCGACGAACGCGGGCATGTTGCCGATGCCGCCGACAGGGATGATCGACATGCGAGCCGGTAGCCCCTGCCGGCCCTTAGTAATCAGGTACTCGGACATTCGCGTCAGGAAGACGAAGTCACTGCTGCCTTCGACGGCGAGGTGGGGGCCGGCTCCCAGGAACAGGTGCTGCGCCACTGAGTACCCCAAGGCGGCTTCGACAGGCAGCACGGTGGTCCGGTCAGCGGACAGGCTGACCGGGGAAATCACCACACCGCGCTCGGGGTGCTCGCGGGTGGCCTGGTCGTGCACGGCCCGCATCGACTCGTAGCGAGTCGGGTCGATCATGTGCTGGGAGTGGGTGGTGTACAGCACCTGCTTGTGCGCACCAAGCTCACCGAAGATGAAGCGCAAGAAGTCGCCCTGTGCCTCACCATGCAGGCTGGTGCCCGGTTCGTCCAGCAGCACTACGACGCGCTCGGGGGCGTTCTGGTAGCGGCTGAAAGCGGCCATGAAAGAGAAGAACCATTGGAAGCCCGCAGAGCGGGTGGCGAAGTTGGTGGTCACACCGCCGTGGCGGTCATCGCGGAGCTGCACCTTGAGAATGCGGTGGCGCACCGGCTGACCGGTGCTGGGGTCGGTGCTGACCACAGGCATATCGGTGTCGAAGTCCACGGTGAGCGCGTCGTTCTGCTTCCAGTACTCGAAGACTCGGTCGCTGAGGTCCACACTGGCGGCCTGGAGTTCCGCCTTGCGGCTGTCGTAGTCCTCGTCCAGGAGATTCTTCGGGTCCTCTCCTGCCAGGGCCAACAGCGAGAGCATGGTTTCGTCGCCGTCCTGAAGGTTCCCCGACTGGGCACGGTCCGAAAGCTCGTTCAGGTCGCACTCCCCCGGCAGTAGCTCATAGCTGGAGAAATAGAAGAACTTCGGCAGCATCCGCACAAGAGCATCGCCCTGGTCGTCGTCCAGTTCGCCCGAGAGCAGCAGGGTATAGCGCTTCAATGCGGCCGGCACCTTCCCGACCGCCTGGGAACGCGCCGTCTGGCCGTCGTCCCGCAATGTCTTCGACAGGTCCTTGGCCGCCTGCGTTGCGGCATCGCTGTCGGTGGCATCAGACATCCGCTCCGCATCCTCGGTGTCGACGCCGGAAACTCGGCACGCCTCTGCAAGGACACCCGCGAAGGGAACGTCCACCTCCACCCACAGTTCGTTCCTGTAGTTGCGGCCAGCCACGATCCGGGTTCCTTGCGTCATCGGCACACCAAACGCGCTGGAGAACGCTGCCTGGTCCCTTTCTTCCAGCGCAAACCACGCCTGTACCGGGGTGAACTCGGCCAAGTCCCGCCCCCTTCGGTCTCTGGCCAGGCGCCGGCGCGGGTACTCCTGCGTCAGGTTGAAGCCATCTGGGTGGTTCGCCGGGTTGAGGCGGTGCAACGCCTTGAGAATCGTGGTCTTGCCTGCTTCGTTCTTCCCGATCAGCGTCGTAACAGTCGGCTCGACCTCCATCGACTGCCGATCGGTAAAGTTGCGGAAGTTCTCGATCAGTACCTCGTCCAGCAACATCTGCGCTGCCCCCTTCACGGCCCCGGCGTCGGCCTCGGTCCTGCCTCGATTCGCCCCACCCCGCGCGGGAACCGGTCCCAACTTGCCCTACTGGATTGGGCCTTCTCTATCCAACCACCCGAGACCGACACAGTCGTCACGTCGGCGCACTGCGCCACTGTCCGGGTGAACTACAAGGCGCTGGTGACCCAAGCCTGCTTTTGTGGCAACTGTCGTGCTACGGCTCATCTTCGCTGGTAGGGCCAGGGTCGGTGGCGGTCATCAGAAGTCCAGCTCGATGTAGCCGAGGTCGGTGAACTCCACATCCAGGTCGTGGGCGCGGCGGCCCGCGGTCCTTGAAGGAAATTTCCTGCAGGCCCTCAGCGGCAATGCGCTAGAGCCGCTGCTCGCCGTAGTCGACGGCAGCCCGCCGGGAAGCGTCCGAGCGGTTCGTCGCGCCATCGAGGAAGGGACTCTGCCGGGTGCAGGTGGCATACGTCGGACGGGATCCACGCCGAACGCTGGGGCGCCGGGTGTGGTGCTCAAGTGCGTGGGGCAGCATGTCCGCGATCGTCTCCCGCACGTGAGGACCCCTCATGCCCCCACGCCACTCCGGCGCTCTCGCGCTGCTCGCCGTGTTGCTCCTTGCCGGCTGCAACCCCACTTCCGGCAGCACCGCCGGCGCCCCGTCCGGGAACCCCGCGCCCCTTGGATCCAGCACTACGACCCCGAAGAGTCACCCAGCGGGGGCAATCCCCGTCGGCGCCGGCCCACAGTCGAAATACACGGTGGCACCACAACCTCCGGCCGGCTCGTGCCACTACCGCTACGACAAGGGCGAGCCGTTGCCGGACCTGGCCTGCACGCCAGGGGCGATCTCCCCGGCAGTCACGCAGGCGAACATCGGGTCAACGATCTGCCGCAAGAGCGGCTACACCGGCGGGATTCGGCCGCCGGAGTCGGTGACGGGCAAGGAGAAGCGGGCCAACGCCGCGTCCTACGGCTACACCGGCAGCCTCTCCGATGCCGAGTACGACCACGACATCTCGCTGCAGCTCGGCGGAGACCCCAATGATCCTCGTAACCTGTGGGTCGAGCCGCCAGACCCCGGCCACAAGGCCGGCGCCGGGGTGAACAATGCCAAAGACCCCGTGGAGACCAAGCTCCACACCGCCGTGTGCAACGGCAAGATCACCCTCGCCCAGGCTCAGCAGGCCATCATCACCGACTGGTCAACAGCGCTCGCCCAACTCGGCCTCGGCTAGCGGCAGCGGCACCTGCAAGCAGCGCCCGGGCCAGGGCACCCGGCCACTGGCGCCTGGCTGAGCCGGCTCGAACGGACTCGTGTAGCCGCGTGAGTGGCCCGCTACGTCTCGTTCGAGCGAATCTACTGGTCGACGACGTAGGGCCCAGAACGCGCCAGGTAAGAGTCGGCCGAGGGCCAACGGTAACCCGGGCGGGTATGCGAAGGGCCGACGCCTCAGGCGTCGGCCCTTCAGCGCTCTCACGCGCCAACGTGATCACGCGTATCCCCGTCAGCTGTAGTTGGAGCCGGCAGCAGTCGAGAAACGTGCTTGGGATAGTGGCAGTCCGCACCAACCGCAGCAAGTGACTGCGGGACACAAACGGAAGAACTATTGCCGCCCGGATGTTTCAGCCCTGATCCACCGGCTTGATGCCTGTGGATAGCTTCTCGAGAAACGAGGAAGTGCCCTGCGACCTGTGATGATGGGAGTTCTTCACGCTTCCAGCACGCACGACCACGAGGGCACTTCCGAGATGCAATCTTCCCATGCCGCAGCGAGGGTCTCCGCACGGTTTGATGATCCGAATCTGGTCGGCTACGGCGGGCTGGCCCCGGTGGTGCGGCTGGCCGAGCGGTGCGGACTGCCCGCACTCGTCGACGAGCACGTCCGGCTGCCGGCCTCGACGGACGGCACCGGGGCCTTTCCCGCGGCGAAGCTGATGTCGCTGGTCGGAGGCATGGTCGCCGGGGCGGACAGCATCGATGACATGGACCGGCTGCGGCACGGTGGGCTGCCGCGGCTGTTCAGCGGGGTGCGGGCGCCGTCCACGCTGGGTTCCTTCCTGCGCTCCTTCAGCCACGGACACGTGAAGCAACTGCACGCGGTGGCCCGCCGGTTCCTGCCCGAACTGGCCGCGCACACCCCGCTGCTGCCCGGCGCCGACCAAGTGGCCTACGTGGACATCGACGACACGATCCGTCGCACCTACGGCTACGCCAAGCAGGGCGCCGGCTACGGATACAGCAAGGTCAAGGGCCTGAACGCGCTGATCGGGATCGTCTCCACCCCGCTGGCCGCTCCGGTGATCGCCGCCACTCGCCTGCGCAAGGGACCGTCCAACTCCGCCCGAGGTGCGGCCGCGTTCGTCGCCGAATCGATCGGCACCGCGAGAGCGTGCGGCGCGAGCGGCCTGGTGGTGGTGCGGGCCGACTCCGCGTTCTACGGCGCCGATATCGTGAACGCCTGCCGGGCCCTGGACGTCCGGTTCTCGGTCACGGTGCGGATGAACGCCTCGGTCAAGGCCGCGATCGCGGGCATCGACGACGTCGCGTGGAAGGCGATCAAGTACCCCAAGGCCGTGTGGGACCAGGAGGGGCAGTGCTGGATCTCGGACGCCGAGATAGCCGAGACCACCTACACCGCCTTCACCTCCAAGCCGAAGAAGCAGCAGGTCACCGCCCGTCTGATCGTGCGCCGCGTCAAACGGCTCAACCCGGCGGCGGTGCCCGAGGGACAGGGCGCCCTCTTCGATGCCTGGCGCTACCACGCCGCGTTCACCGACTCTCCGCTCTCCCTTTCCGATGCCGAACGTGAGCACAGGCGGCATGCTGTCGTGGAACAAGTGATCGCGGACTTGAAGAACGGCCCGTTCGCCCATGCCCCCTCCGGGCACTTCCAGGCGAACGCCGCCTGGCTCGCACTGGCCGCTCTCGCGCACAATCTGACCCGCGCCGCCGGCGCCCTGGCGTCCGCCTTCCACGCCAAGGCCACCACTGCAACGATCCGCGACCATCTGATCAACGTGCCCGCCCGCCTGGCCCACTCCGCCCGGCGCCTGACCCTCCACCTGCCCGAACACTGGCCCTGGGCCGACAACTTCACCCAGCTCTTCGACCTCGTGCACACGCCACCACCCACCGCCTGACAAGCCCCGACCACCCCGCCCACACAGGCCCGAGACCGCCGAACACGCGGAAGAGCTGGACAGACCAGCGAATACTCCCTGCCCGAACAGCAAGATCATCTCGCCGACCGCCAAGACAACCCCGAAACGATCACTCCGGAATCAAGCCAGTGGATCCGGGCTCAGAAGTCCAGCTCGATGTAGTCGATGTCGGTGAACTCCACCTCCAGGTCGGCCGCGCGCCGGCCGCGGTCCTTGAAGTAGATCTCCTGCAGGCCTTCGGCGGCGATGCGCTGGAGCTGCTGCTCGGTGGCGCCGGCGGCCTGCGCGTCGAACAGTCGGCTCGCGTAGGCCGGCGGCAGGTGCTGGGTGATGCGCCGCATCCGGCCGTCGTCCGTGCTGCCGGGCGCGGCGGTGAAGCCGAACCGGGCCCGGGTCTCGATCACGATCCCGGTGGCGGTGGCGGCCTGCTTCTTCGCCCGCTGCTGGACGCGGGGCTGCCAGTCGCGGCGGACCTCGCGCTCCAGGCGCGCGGCGAGATCCTTGCGCGGCCGACGCAGCGTGCCCTTGAGGTAGCGCTCCACTGTGCGCTGGGTCACCCCGAGTCGGGCCGCCAGTGCGCGGGTGGAGCCCTTCTCCGTCTTCAGCAGGAACCGCATCTGCGCGCCGGCCGACTTCGGGATGGGGCGCGTGGCGGTGTTCGCGGCCGCGCGCCGGAGTGCGTCGTCGATGTCGCCCACGGCCTACTCTCCGTCGTCCAGCGCGTCGTCGCCCTTGATGTGCCGGGCCGGATTGTGCTGCTGCTCCAGGAGCTCCACCGCCCAGAACAGCGGCTGGGTTCCCTCGTGCTTGACCATGCCGGGCGAGACGCCGAGCCGGAACGTGCCCGGCGCCGGCTTCCCGGCCGCGTCGTAGGGCAGGACGTCCAGCGGCGAGGGTCCGGCCGCCGGGTAGACCGCGCAGTCTGACAGCAGTGCGATCGGCAGCAGCGCGTCCAGCGAGCCGGTCGGCGCGGGGCCGGCCTGCGTCGCCAGCGCGGTCTTGAGCAGCTTGCGGTGCATGTTGACCCTGGCCGCCGAGATCACCGCCGCGCGGATGTCGGGCCGCCACGTCGGGCGCTCCAACGCGGGCCACCGCTCACCGGGCCGGTAGTTCGTGCCCTGCGGGCGCTCGCGCAGCTTGCCGATGCCGCCCTTCACCGTCGACTTGATCGCCGAGAGCACCGCGGCCATACCCGGATCGCCGGCCTTGTGGCCGGCCATCGCATCCAGGAACTGCTGCGGCGTCAGGTCGGAACTCACGCCGAGGTCGGCCATCGTCGCCTTGTACGCCTCCGCCAGGTGCTTGTACCAGGGATCCAGATACGGCCCGGCATCCCGCCGCACGAAGGCCTCGGTCGGGCGGAGTTCCACCGGCAACCGGTAGGTGTCAATCAGCTCCTGCGCGTACGCCACGGTCGGGGTGGCGTCGCTGTGCAGAATGCACCCGGCGACGTGTCCGCGGCGGACGACGGCGTTGTCCAGAGCGGCCACGGCCAGACGGGACTTCATTCGCTCGTCGATGGAGTAGCCCACGATCCTGTTGCTGAAGACGTCCTTGATCGCGCAGAGACAGAGCTCGCCTTCGCCGGTGGCGTGCTCGGTGATGTCGGCGAGCCACAGCCGGTTCGCACAGGCTGCGGTGAAGTCACGGCGGACCAGGTCGTCGTGCACTGGCGGGCCAGCCTTCTTGATCCTTCCACGCTTCTTGCCGAGCACGCTCCACCAGCGGTTGTCCCGGCAGATCCGCCATGCGGTCCGGTCCGCCATCCCGGCCCCGGCGCCGCGCGCTTCGTCCGCCAGGAAGCGGTAGCCGAACTCGGCATCCTCACGGTGGGCGTCGAACAGCGCGTTCGCGCGATAAGCCGCCTTCAGCACGGCGTCGGTCACCGGCTGGTCCAACCAGCGGTAGTAGGGCTGTCTGGCGAGCTTGAGCACCCGGCGCGCAACCGCGACGGGCACCCCGTCGGCGGCCAGCTCTTTCACGAGCGGGTAGAACCTTTTCCCGGCAGATGCGCCTGCGACAGAGAGGCCGCGGCCCGCCGAAGGACCTCGTTCTCCTGCTCCAGCAGCTTGATCCGCCGACGCGCTTCCCGCAGTTCCGCGCTCTCCTGGCTGGTCGCGCCAGGCTTGGCCCCGTCATCGATGTCCGCGCGACGCATCCACTTGAACAACGTCATCGGATGGACCCCGAAGTCGGTGGCCACCTGCTCGACCGTCACACCCGGACCGCGGTTCCTCGCGACCCGCACGACATCCTGACGGAACTCCTCCTGATAAGGCTTGGGCACAACGACATCCTTCCCACCCGCCCCACAGGACAAGCCAGGTCAAAGTTGTCACCCGATCGTGCGGCAGACCCAACAGGAGCGCCGGCGGTGGCAGCCGTATCGGCGCTCCAGCACACGAAGGATCTGGGTGGGAAGCCCCGGGACCGCAAAAAGCTGCACACGGGGCACCGTGGGCAGTGGTGGCTTGATTTCTGTGGCGGCATGGGGTCAAGACGTCACGGTGGGTAGGGTGCGGGCCGGGGCAGGACAGAGCGGGGGCTGCGGGTGGGGTGGCGCGAAGAGATCCTTGCGGCGCTGGGGGAATGGATCGCCGCGGAAGGGGGCGGCGGGAAGCAGCCTCGGTGGCAGCGCTTGGGAAGAGCGGTACGTGCCGGCGGGCCGGGGATCTACACCATCGACCTGCGCGGGTGGGATCTCGGGCCCGATCAACTGGAGTCGCTGAAGTTGGCCGGCCCCGAGGCGAGCAGTATCGAGAAGGACGCGTTCTCCGTCTCCGAGATCGTCCAGAACGGGTCACTGCTGCAGGTGAAGGTCGCCGAGTTCGCCGACCCGGCCGACCCGCACCTGTGGATGCTGAAGCAGCCCGCGACGTTCCTGGTCGAAGCCCTGCGAGACGGGATCGCCGCCATGGGCGAAGCGCCCTTGGCTGGCGCCCTGGCGGCAGGGGTGATCGGCGGCGACTCATCTGCGATGCTAGTGCCCCCTGGGTTCCATCCTGCTCAGGTCGAGGCGTACCGGGCCTGTTTGGGCACCGGCGTCCAGCTCGTGTGGGGACCGCCGGGGACGGGCAAGACGACCGTCCTCAAACGCGCCATCAGCGACCTGATCGCTGCGGGTCGGCGCGTTCTCCTGGTGTCGGCGACCAATATCGCCGTCGACAACGCGCTGCTGGGCGTCGTCAAGGAGAACCGGCATGGCAGCGGAGACATCGTGCGGGTGGGTCCCCCTCAGCTGAGGGAAGTGGCCGATGATCCGCGGGTGTCCCTGCCTCTGATGGTCCGTGAGCGGCTCGCGCAGACCACCGAACGCCGCCGCGGGATCGAGGCCGAACTCGTGGCGATCCGCGCCCGCACAGCCGAGCTGGCAGCGGTGGGGGCGCAGCTCATCGGCTTCGATCCGGAGGGGTACGCGGCCGCAGTGGCCCTGCTGGGCTCCCCCGGCCGCGATGTCCGGTCTACGGCCGCGAAGGCCGCTGACGCCCGGGCCGCTCTGGTGCGGGCCCGGCAGGACCTTCACGATGCTGAGACGGCGGTGCACGATGCCACCTCGCAGGTCGCGGAGTGTGAGGACTCACGCAGGCTCTGGGGCAAATCTGATGCCTTGCGCAGGGAGCAGGCCGATGTCCTGCGGGCGGCGGAACGCAAGGAAGCGGCGACGCTTATCAGCGAGGACCGCTGCTCCCAACTGCGGGAGCAACTGCTGGCCGCGGAGGGCAAAGGCGCCGTCGCCAGGTGGCGAATGCGCCAGGACCGTAACCGGCTGCGGGAGCAGTTGCACGAGGCCGAGCAGCAATCCACTGTGGAGCGCCAAGAGGCGTTGTGCGCCCGTGCCACCGCCGAGACCCACAGTGCCGCTATCGACGAGCAGGTGATGCTGCTCCTGGCGGACGCCGCACACACGCGTGAGCAGATCGCCGTGCTCGATGCGGATCTGGGCGCTGCGCACGAAGTCCGGGACAGAGCTGGGCAACGGGCAGCTGCCGCACGGGCTGGCGCCGAGGAGTGCGAGCAGGCGGCACGCTCTGCCCGTGAGGCGGCGGAGGTGGTGGCGGCCGCCGAGGCGAGGAGCTGGCCGGCCCTCCATGACGCGGCCGAACGTCTGCGGCCGGGGGTGGCTGCCGACGGCAGGCGACGCCCGGGGCTGGAGAAGCAGTTCCAGCAGGTTCAGCAGGAGTTCGAGCGGCTCTCGCGCAATGCCCAGGGCGAGATCATCAAGGGCGCCAGGCTGGTCGCCACCACGCTGGCCCGGTTCCGGACCAACAAGGCGGTCTTCGAAGGCCCCTACGATGTGGTCCTGGTCGATGAGGCCGGGGCGGCCACCCTGCCGGAGATCATCCTCGCCGCGGCGAAAGCTTCCCGTGCCGTGGTGCTGCTGGGTGACTTCATGCAGCTCGGAGCGGTCATTCCTCCCGCAGTCAAGGACAGCGGTCGGCAGGACGTCAAAAGGTGGCTTCTCCCCGATGTGTTCCGGCACTGCGGCATCGTCGAGCCTGCGGACGCACAGCGGCACCCGGCCTGTGTGAGCCTGGTCGAGCAGCACCGCTTCGGGCCCGCTGTGATGCGGTTCGTCAACGCTCTGGCCTACGGCGGAATGCTTCAGGGGTCATCGCGTGTCCTGGCGCCGCGGCCGCCGGGCGATCCGGAGATCGTCCTGGTCGACACCGACGGGCTGCACGAGCTCGCGCTTGTCCACCTGACCGGCGCCAGCAGCGGCTGGTGGGCGGCCGGGCCGCTGATATCCAGGGCGCTGGTCGAACTTCACCGCGAGGGCGGTGAGGAGACGGGAATCGTCACGCCCTACCGCATGCAGGCCGACGCCACGTTGGAGGCCTTGCGGGACGTCGAGCCCGAAGGCCGCCCGCTGGCCGAGGTCGGCACAGCGCACCGCTTTCAGGGACGGGAGTTCCCCGTCGTCGTCTTCGACACCGTCGAGAGCGCGTGGGGCCGGCCGATGTGGATGGCTCAGGCCAGCGCGCAGCCCGGAGCCCGTCAGTGGCCGCGGGACGGTGCGAGGCTTTTCAACGTTGCGGCCACACGCGCGCAGACGCGCTTGTACGTCATCGCCAGCCGAGAGCGCATCGTCTCCGCGCAGGACGGCACGGCCCTCGCCCATCTGAAGGCTCTGACCGGGACGCAGGGCGTGCGGTGGCTGCACGCCAAGCATTTGATCACTCCGCCGCATACACACGACAGCGCGCTGGGCGAGTTCGGCTCGGCTCTCGCAGACGTCTTGAGCCGGCACGTCGAAGTCACGGACATTCATGACGAGACAGCGTTCTACAGTGCCTTCGAGGACCAGTTGCGGGCGGCCAAGGCGTCCTTGTGGCTGTGGGCACCATGGGTGGCGCGACGGATCCGCAGTCTGCTCCCCCTGCTCCAAGACGCGGTCAGTCGCGGAGTCCGATTGAGGGTCTTCATCCGCGACGACACCGACCAGATCCAGGCACGGCCCGAGAACCAGCAACTCATCGCGGATCTCAGAGCCTTGGCGCACACCGTGGTCCCGGTCAATGTCATGCACCAAAAGGTCGTGGTCATCGACGAGCGCACGGTCATGCTCGGCAGCCTCAACACGCTCTCGCAGAGCTGGACCCGTGAGCTGATGCTGACGATGCATGGTGCCCACTTCGCCCGCAAACTGCTGACCGAGCTCAACGCGGAGATCTTCTCCCGTCCGCCGAAGTGCGGCAGGTGCGGCAGCACATCCATCGAACTTCGGCGCAGGCGGAACAGGACTTGGTTCTGGCGCTGCTACGACAACACATGCAAGACCACACCCAACGGGCGCAGCGACGCTTGGACTCGTGACATCAAGCTGACGCGCTGACAGACAGGGCGGTCCGCCCTTCGCATCGCCGCTCCGTGCCACCGATGTTGCGGGGTAGGTACCTGACGATCCGGGCATCCCCGGCCGACAGGCTGCGCGGCTGCTGAGTGGATAGGTGGGTTCGGTGAGATGCGACGGGCATCGCCGGGAAAGGCGCGGGCTGTCCCGGGCGGTGCTGTCGCTCCGACCGGTTAACTCTTCCGCGTCGGCCAGGTGAGCGCATGGGCCACCCACGGTGACGGAAACACGTCTTTCCAGGCGGTGTTCGCCACAAAGTAGTGCCTCGGTGGACCTGACCAGCGCGCCCTCGCCGCCGATCTCACCCTAGCCTGGGGTCCTTCCCAAGGAGTCGGCCTGGCGGCCGTGCAAGCTCGGGCACACATCGGTGGCCGCAGCCCCTGCCCGCTCGCCTGCGGATTCGTGCGCGCCAGAGCGCGCCTCCCACCGGCGGGGGTCAGCTTCGACTGCTGGCCGTTCGAACCGAGCACCGATGAGCCCGTGCATGACCTCGACGGCGACAGGCGGTCGGCCAGCGGGTTGTGAGGCGCAAGTGAACCGCCCCGGGTTTGATGGAGATCATCAAGACCCGGAAGGATGCCGATCATGGCTGCTCCCCGTAAGTACCCCGACGAACTGCGTGAACGCGCGACGCGTCTGGCCGTCGAGGCCCGCAAGGACCCGGCCGGCCGGGCTGGTGCGATCAAGCGGATCGCCGACCAGCTGGACGTGCATCCCGAGGCTTTGCGGGGTTGGGTGAAACGCGCCGAGATCGACGAGGGCGTCGTGCCCGGGACCACCAGCGTGGAGGCCGCGCGGATCGCGGAGTTGGAGCGGGAGGTGAAGGAACTGCGGCGGGCGAACGCGATATTGAAGTCCGCCTCGGCTTTCTTCGCCTCAATGACAGAGTCTGCGACACGGGCCTACGGGTGGTGACAGAGTGATGGGCACCGGCGGGGCTGGCTCGTTTCTTTGCTGCCCCAGCGATGGTGGCTTGTCGGCGATGTGCCGCCCCGCCGGCCCGGGTCTCCACCGCGGAGTGGCCTGATAGGAGCGTGCCGCGCGAGCCCGATTGAGGCGTGCCCCCGCGGTGGAGATGCCCATCGACTCTCCACCGAGCTGCGGAGGCTTTCGTGCACGTTGTCGGCATCGACGGACACAAGAAGACGCACACGTTGGTTGCGGTCGACCCGCTGGGACGCCGCGTCAGTGAGGTCACCGTCGCCGCGACCCCGGCCGGTCACGCCCAGGCGATCAAGTGGTTTACCCAGTTCGGACGGGTCTTGCTGGCCATAGAGGACTGCCGCCATCTGACCCGCCGCTTTGAGGCCGACCTTCTTGTGGCCGGTCATGAGGTGGTGCGGGTGCACACCCGGCTGATGGCCGGGGCTCGCCGCTCGGCCCGCGAGCGAGGCAAGTCCGACCCGATCGACGCCGAGGCGGTGGCCCGGGTGGCGCTGCGCGAACCCGACCTGCCCCGGGCCAGCCTCGCGGGCCCGGCCCGTGACGTGAAGCTCCTGGCCGATCACCGCCGCCGCCTCGTGCGCTCCCGTACCGCAGCGGCGAACAAGCTGCGCTGGTTCCTGCACGAGATCGATCCCGAACTGCCTGTGCCCTCTCGGGGCTTGCGCCGTTTGTGCGTGTTCGACGCGCTCGCTGCGGCCCTCGCCGACCATGCGGGCGTCGTGGTGGAGATCGCCCGCGACCTGGTTGTCGAGTGCCGACGGCTGACCGAGCAGATCAACGCGCTGGAGGCTCGGCTGCGTAAGCTGGTCGAGGTACTGGCGCCGTCGCTGCTGGCCATCCCCGGCTGCGGCGTGCTCAGCGCGGCCGTCCTCATCGGCGAGACGGCCGGCGCCAACCGGTTCAAGTCCAAGGACGCCTACGCGCGCTTCACCGGCACCGCCCCGATCCCGGTCTGGTCCTCCAACAAGATCCGCGTGCGCCTGAACCGGGGCGGAAACCGGGCCATCAACCACGCCCTGCACATGATCGCGGTCACGCAAGTGCGCCGCGGCGGTGAAGGCGCCGACTATTTCGCAAAGCAGCTGGCCCGCGGCAAGACGCCCAAGGAAGCGGTGCGACTGCTGCGACGGCGCATCTCCGACCGAGTCTTTCGGGCTCTGCTGGCCGACGAGGGCGCAGCTCAGCCGACTACGGCCCCCTCTGACCTCCCAGTTCGCCTGGCAGCTTGACATAGGAGCATCGCGGAGCTGGACCGTCCACTGCGATGAAGGTCGCCTACATCGATCAGCACAAGGAACTGTTCGGCGTCCAGCCGATCTGCGACGTCCTCGCCGAGACAGACGCGCCGATCGCGCCGAGCACCTACTACGCCGCCCACACTCGTCCGCCGTCGGCCCGCAGCCGGCGCGACGAGTACCTCACCGAGGAGATACGCCGCATCCACACCGACAACTACGGGGTCTACGGCGCCCGCAAGGTCCACGCCGCCCTGATGCGGGAGGGGAACGAGGTGGCCCGCTGCACGGTCGAACGCCTCATGCGCCAGGCGGGACTGCGCGGCGTGATCCGGGCCAAGAGCCCACGCACCACCCGGCCGGCGCCCGAGACCGACCGGCCCGCCGACCTGGTCGAGCGGCAGTTCACCGCAACTGCCCCCAACCAGCTGTGGGTCGCGGACATCACCTACATCAGAACCTTCTCCGGCTGGGTCTACGCGGCCTTCGTCATCGACGTGTTCTCCCGCATGGTCGTCGGCTGGCAGGTCGCCACCAGCCTCTACACCGACCTCGCCCTCGACGCCCTGGAGATGGCGATCTGGCGTCGCCGGCACACCGGCGCCGACCTCGCCGGTCTCACGCACCACTCGGACCGCGGCGTTCAATACCGTGCCATCCGCTACACCGAACGCCTCGAACAGGAGGCAGCCGTGGCCTCGGTCGGTTCCAGGGGCGACTCGTATGACAACGCCCTCGCCGAGGCGTTCAACAGCCTGTTCAAGGCTGAGTTGATCCGCAACAAGGGTCCCTGGACGTCCATCAACGACGTCGAGATCGCCGTCGCCGAGTACGTCGACTGGTTCAACCAGAGACGCCTGCACGGCGAGCTCGGCCACGTCACCCCCGCCGAGCACGAGGCCGCCTACTTCGCGGCTGAACCCCCTGCGTCACTCCAGAAAACCAGCTAACTCACTCTCCACGAAACCCGGGGCTTGACAGGGTGCGGGTGGCGGCGAGGATGGGCCGGTACAGGCCTGGCACCAAGTCTGCTCGGGAAGGTAGAGACGACGGTCGACCAACGCCCGTCCGCGCACGGACGCGTAGGCAAGGAACACCCCGACCTGCGCGTTTTCTATTCTTCCCGCTGTTCCGGTGTACTGCCGTTGGACACCAGCCGATTGGTCACCCTTCTTCAGGAACCCGGTCTCGTCCACGATCAGCACGCCCTCCGGGGTTCCAAGATGCTCGACCACGTAGGAACGAGCCTCATCCCGCACGGCATCGGCATCCCAACGGGCAGAGCGGAGCAGTCGCTGCATCGCATCGGGGCCGACATGACCGACCTGCTCGGCCAGTCCCCAGCAGCACACGAAGCCTCTGGTGGAGACGGATTTCTTGGTCGAAAACCCATCTACCAGGGGCTTCGCCATGTTGTCACCCCCAACTGCGCACCCCCACCGGCAGGTTGAAAAGGGCTCACTGAGGTGTTCTCAGCGAAATGATCTTCGCGAAACGTCGTGAACCGCTCGCTCCGGGGTGGATCGGACGAACGCATCCTGGTCGTGAGCAGACGTAAAGCCCCTGGTAGGACAGGTCTCACCACAAGATCTTGTCCGAACCACCAGAGGCTTCACGTTGGTCACCTATGTTGCCACGCTCGATGTCCCGCGCCACGTCGTGGACCACCTCTCCCGGTTGCTGGCCGCCCATCGGCGGCGGCTTCGCACCCCGCGGGGATCTCGGGCCCTGGGCCCGTTCCGCCAGGCCGTGCTCGTCCTGCGCTGGTTCCGCGAGAGGGCTTGCGTGCACTGCCTGGCCCGTGACGCGGGCGTCTCCCAGGCCACCGGCTACCGCTACCTGCACGAAGGCATCGACGTCCTCGCCGACCAGGCTCCGGACCTGCACGATGTCCTGAACCGCTGCCGACGGGACGGAATGACGCACGTCATCCTGGACGGCACCCTCATCGAGTCCGACCGCCTCGCGGGCGTCCGCGACAACGGCAACGACCTGTGGTTCAGCCAGAAACACAAGGCATTCGGCGGCAACGTGCAGTTCCTGTCGTCCCCGGACGGCAGCCCGCTGTGGGTCTCCGACGTCGAGCCCGGCTCCACCCCCGACATCACCGCCGCCCGTATCCACGCACTGCCAGCCCTCTACAAGGCCGCCACCGACGGCCTGCCGACACTCGCCGACAAGGGCTACATCGGCGCCGGCATCGGCATACACGTCCCGGTCCGCCGCCCCAAAGGCAAGTCCGAACAAGCCCTACACGCCGACACCCGCACCACAAACACCCTGATCAGAGACCTGCGGGCCCTGGGTGAGCGCGCAGCCGCCGAGCTCAAGGAACGCTGGCGCGCACTCAAACACGTCTCCCTCAGCCCCAGTCGAATCGGCGACATCGCCCGCGCCGCACTCGTCCTCAACAGAACCTGGAAATGATCTTCGATGAGAAAACATCACTGACCGGGACTCCGTGGTACCTCCGGTGAACGCAAGAAGGGCCCGTCTCTCCATGAATGGGGAGACGGGCCCTTCTTGTTTATTGCGCGAATCCTGGCGATACGGCGTGGTCTCAGCCGAACGCCCTGGAGTTATTCACTGACAACGCGCAGGCTTCGTTGCGTTGAGGTAGAGCTCGCGGGTGTAAACGTTCAGCGTGATGGTCTGGAAGTCGCAGAAATAGTGCGCGGTCCCGTTGGTGTCATACACGGCGCCGGACCACCCCTGGGCGACCAACTTGGTGGACCAGGCTGCGGAGTAGTTCGTCGCGCCGGAGCAGCTGCTGCTGGCCACGATCTGAGTGCCGTTGTACACAACGGCAGCGCTGGCACCGCAGCCCATCGGCTGCATCGTGGCCGGCGCCGAAGCGGCCTGAGCACTGCCGGGAGCGATCAGTCCCACCGCCCCGGCGGCGGCGATGCCGAGTGCGGCGATGGTGGTACGTGCTGCTCTACGCATTGTGGATTCCTTCTATCGAATGGACGAACTTCGGCCGTGAGGGTCCTTCGGCTTCTTGCGGATCGCTCACCTGACTCCGGGGGGAGTCGCATGCGCAGCGTCAACCCGGACGACCGCGCCTGGCGGCGGGGACTGACCGTGCGATTGGGAAACGCCGACGCGTTGTGCTTGGGATACCCAGCTCGGCCGCGCGAGGCGCCCTTGGGATCAGGGCTTATCGACGTTTGTGCACGCAGTTCCCGATCCGATCCATCCGCATGCCCGGAACCACCAGCCGGGGATGTTGAGGGGTTGACGTTCTGGGTGGCGGTCCACGTTGAATTCCAGGGCACCGTTGCGCCCTGCCCCGTCCGTGATGGTGCAGGCCTTCGGTGATGTTGTTCCGCACTGCCCGACGAAGTGCGCCGATGGCCAGGTTCCGCAGCGAGGCTATCGCCTGCGGTGCAGTGCCGGCCCGCACCGCGGGGCATCCTCTCCGAACTCACATTCTGAGTGGGCGTTTGATGCTGATTCACGACGGGTATTTCTACCGACTTCAGAACAGGCGGTATGTCCCTCCAATCGGAGCGCGCCGGAGCACGCGTTTCCCTCGTGTGGATGACGTCTTACGTGTCTCGTTCCGCGTCCGACGGGTTCCGGCAGGTGCTCCGGCCCGTTCTGGCGCGGCCATCAGTGTCGGGCCCTCCGTTCTTGTGGGGCGAGTAGCTTCGATCCCAGCCGAATCACCCAGGACAACCTGCACACGGGAGGGTCGGGAGGTGCCGGCACGGCCGGAGGGCCCCCGGGAGCACATGGCCTGACGGCGCATTCGAGCCCGGCCGGCGGCTGCTGTGACCTGAAAGGAGCTATCTCCCGCACGTCGGCGACTCGCACACTGATCCGACGTATCGGGGGTGAGCCGGGGGGTAGCGGTGCTGCGCTTGCACTTCAACGGGGAAGACGCCTCCCGGATCCGCTTCCCGCGGCAGCCGGACCCCCTCTGGGAGACGGTGCTCAGCATCAACCTGCTCGGCACCACGCGCGGTAGGGCGGTGTACGACCCCTGGCGGGCCCAGATCCGCACCCGACTGCGCCGGTTGCCGCGGCACCAACTGCGGCTCCTGCGCTGGCTGGCACCGCCGGTGGGCGACTTCCCGGACTTCCTCACCCCGGCCCGGGCTGCCTTCGGACTGGAGGAGGGCATCGAGGAGGTGCTCGCCACGCCACGCGCCCGGCTGCGCCGGGAGCTTGCGGTCCTCACCGGCATGTCGTCAGGGGCCCGTGCCCTGATGGACGGCGGCAGCCAGGCGCTATCCGAACTCGGCGAGGCGCTGCGGGGCTACCACCGCGCCGCTCTGATCCCGTACTGGTCCCGTATGCAGGCCCTCGTCGACTCCGAGCGTGCCGTAAGGGCCCGCGCCATGCTCGACCACGGCTGCGACGGGGTGCTGGCGACCCTGGGACCGACCATGAGGTGGCGCCCGCCGGTGCTGGAGGTCGACTACCACCTGGAGCGCGACATCGTCCTGGCGGGGCGAGGGCTGGTCTTGGTGCCCTCGGCCTTCTGCTGGCGCCGACCGGTCACCCTCATCGACCCCACCCTGCCACCGGTGCTGGTCTACCCCCTTCCGCGGACGCCGGCCTGGTGGATCACCCCCGACAGCCCCCCGCACACCCAGACGCTCGGAAACCTCCTGGGCCCGACACGCGCCGCCTGCCTGCGCGTGATCGAAGGCGGCTGCACCACCGTGGAACTGGCCCGGCGTACCGGCGTCACCCCTCCCACCGCCAGTCAGCACGCCACCACCCTGAGGGAGGCCGGTCTGACCACATCCACACGCCTTCGCAACACCATCCTGCACACGCTCACCCCGTTGGGTAAGGCGCTGCTCCGGATGAACTCCAGCCCGTAGAAGACTCGCGCGACGGGAGGCCACGGGCGACGGTCGCGCCGTCGAACTCCGCCGCGACGACGTCCGGGTGAGCTTCGTCGACGGCCCGCACGTCCGCCGCACGAGCGGCCATCGGCGCCACGGCACCGCCAGCGGCCCCGCCGACGCGATGGACATGGCGCTGGCCCTCGTCTTCGAACGCGTCGACGTGGCGTGGCTGTCCACCGGCGGCATGCTCGCGGCGGCTCCGCTCCGGATGCCCACCCCGCAGAAGGACTGTGAGGGGGCTTCGCACTGAGGTGCCCTACCCGGCCAACCGTAAGTCCGTCTGGCCGAGCCACGCGGCGAGGAAGCCTCGGCCTTCACCTTCGCTCACCTGCGTGTCGGACACACCTACGCCCAGCTCGCCACCGGGTTCGGCGTGGGGACCACGACCGCCTACCGCTATGTCGCCGAGGCCGTCGACCTCCTGGCCGCCCTTGCACCCACCTTGCCGATGCAGTCCGCACTGCGTCGACGAAGGCGTTCGTGCTTCTGGACGGCACGCTCCTGCCCATCGACCGCGTCGCCGCAGACCGGCCCTTCTACCCCGGGAAACACAAGGTCAGATCTCGACCCCTGACCGTGAGGCGCGTGTGCCGGACGCCCGGATCGGTGCGGTACCAGCGGAGCGCCCGGCCGTCCGGGTGCTGGGTCGTGTGCCAGCTGGCGTCGTGGCCTGACACCTGCGTGCACGGGGTGTCGAGAAGGTAGTGGGTGGCGGGGGATTCCGGGGTCTGCTGCTGGTCGGCCGGCACGCGACCTCGCAGGATGGTGGTCGGCGAATGGGGCCGGATGTGACCGTTACGGGAGTCGTCCCAGATGCGAGGCACGGGCCCCACCGGACCTGCTGGGTCTACGCGTTGGTCTGGAGCGCCGTGGTGCGCGGGCGCAGGCCGAGGGCGGCCAACTGCGCCCGCCGTTCCTCGTCGTAGGTGTTCCAGCGACGGACGGCGTGGTCACGCGGCGTTCATCGGCGCGGCGAGCATCTGGTAGCCAGCTGGGACAGCGGTGTGCCCCACAAGGGCTTCGGGGCACCACCGGGAGCCGCCGGCGGGCGGTCAGGCTCGCCAGCGACGCAGCTGCCGCGCGATCTGCTGCACGCCCGCCCGGCCGGCTTCCACGTCGGCCACGAGCGTGGCCGCGTCCTTCGGCGAGTACGACAGCTCGTAGCCGTTGACGTCCAGGAACGCCGCGGCCACCATCCACGCGAACATCTGGTTGGAGTGCTCGAGCGCTGGGGTCCGCACCAGCGTGTGGAGCAGCGCCGAGGCCTTCAGCAGCAGCGACTGGTACACGTCGCGGTCCATCGCGCGGGCCTGATGCCGGCACACCGCGGCGAACAACGGCCCGAGGTCGTCCACCTGCGGGTCGCCTTGGACATTCTCGGCGACCCGGAGCAGCCAGGAGACCTCGGCCCGCTCGTAGTCCTCACTCACGCCGCCGTCCGGCCCTCGTCCTCGTCGTGCACCTCGCGTGCCGCGGCTGCCTCAGCCGCGCGCAGCGCCCGCTGCTCTTCGGTCTCGGAGAACTGCAGCTGGAAGGCCTCGCGGGTGTGCTCGCCGACGGTCAGGGCCGCGGACAGGAACGCTTCCTGGCGGCCGAGGGCCGCGGAGAGCGCGGCGTCCTTGATGTACTGCCGGGCGCTCTTCCCGCTGGCCTGTGCTGCCCGGTTGATCGCGTCGAGCTCGTCCGGCTCGAAAGGCACATTTGTGGCTGGCATGGTACCGACGGTACTACCAGTACCGGCGTCGCGTCAGCCCCGCTGCCGACGCGCGCGTTCCCGCCGCTCCGCAGCCCTGCCTCCGGTGCCGTTCTTGCGACGCCAGTCCTGCCAGACGTCCCAGCACCACCAAGCTCCTCCGCCGATCATGATCACGCCAAAGCCACCAAACGCGAACACATAAAACACCCAGGTCAGGACTGTGCGCCACGGCCAGTGCAGCATCCAGCGGAGCACCGCGAGGACCCCGGTGGTCGCCAGGCTGGTGACGACTCCAACGACGACCATCTCAGTCCACCGGCTCATGCGTCGAGACACGGCCCACCCCCTGCCGTGAAGGTACCGCCGGGCCGTGCCTGCGGGGGTGGGAACGGTCGTGCGGCCGGCCCCACCGGGCGGCGCGGGTCACAGACTGCCGCGGCGGACCTTCCCCTCAGTGAACTGCTACCGCCTGCAACTTGCCCCGACCTGCTTCACCGCGTAGCCGCCGGAGCGCTGCAACGCGCGGATCTCCGGGAGGCCCTGGTCGCAAGCTACGTGTGGGGCAAGGGCAAGCGCGGCACCCCCGCCGGCAGCGGGCCGGCCACCTTGAGCGTGGTCCTCGCCGCCGCGCTCGCAATGCTGCGCACACGAGGCTCGCAGCACGCCTACGCCGAGCTCGAGGGGAAGGTCCGCGGGTTCGGGCCGGCCTTCTTCACCAAGTTCCTGTACTTCGCCGCTACCGCGGTGCCGCCCGCCCTCGACCCAAAGCCTCTCATCTTGGACAGTGTCCTGGCCGCCCGCATGCGGTCGATGGCCGAAGTCGTCGGCCGAGACACTGGTCACGATCCACACGGCAAGATTGCCGCCTGGGTGTGGTCAGACGGTGCATGGACGCCCCACCGCTACCAGGTCTACCTCTCCTTCATGGAAGCCGCCGCCCGGCAGATGGCCGCAACCGACGGCTGGCCCTCCCACGCACACCCTGACCTGCTCGAGTACGCACTGTTCAACACCACCTGGCAGAGCCGCAGCTGACAGAGCGACAAAGTGCCGAATGTGGCAGCCTGACCGAGACCGGGCGCCGTACTGCCCAGCAGCGCGTCGCAGCACACCCACCGAGCAGCCGGGCGGGCGCCTGCTCCTTGCCAGAAGTCCCGCGAGGCGGGTCCGCTGACCTCCGAGCCGCGCGGGGCGTGGGTGGGACCAGCAGCCGACGGTGCGACGCATCGGCGCCGGCGGCACGGGCGGAGGGCCGGCAGACCGCGGCCGGGGTGCGCGCGGCCGCAAGGTCCGCCACCGGCGGCCGGCGGCCGCGGGCGGGCCGTTCAGCACGGGTGCAGCACCCGGGAGCAACGGCGTGCCGCACGCTGCTGCCGCCCCGGTTGCCGCCTGCTGCTCCCCGTGCCGCGGGCGGCCGGGATGTCGTTGGTGGTGCGTGACAACCACGACTGCGCTGAACGAGGCGCTGCGCCGGGACGCAGCGGTGCTGCTGGAGAGCTACCGGTCCGGCACTTGGGTGCCAGACCCGGCGGAACGCACGCTCGCCGAGGGCCTCGCGCGCAGCCGGTGGGACGCGCACGTACTGCGCGCTGTTCTGCGGGAGGCAACGCCCGGGGTGCGGGCCGGGCGGCTGGTCGACGTGCTCGCGCCGGCCACCGACGTCGTGGGCCAGGCGCCGGGAACCGACGACGTCGTGCTGCAGCTGCGTGTCCTGGTCGATGCCCTCACTACCTGGCCGTGAAGTGCCCGAGCCGGGCGAGACCGGCCTCGCGGCCGAGGCACGCTGGAGGCCGATCGAGGGGGAGGTGGAAGACGTGAGCCTTGGCAGCATCGAGCGGCATGGCGGTCCCTGGACCGTGGAAGGCGTCCCCGCCCGGGACGAGGATCGGGTCTACAAGCGGTACTATGCCGCGTCTCTCACGAAGGATCCCGAGGACCGACCGAACTCCACCCGGCAGATCAGGGCGTGAGATCCAGGACCCGTACGGGATGCGCCGTCCAGGTCCCGGGGGCCGCGGTCGCCACCACAGCGCCGGCCGGTCGCTCCGGGGTGGGCTGCGCGGCGTGCAGGGTGTGCGCCAGCGACCAGGTGTCGTGGCGGGCGACGGACAGCGCGGCCGCCAGGTCCAGATCCAACACCGTGATGCCGGGCAGGGCCGCGATGTGCTCGCCCGTCCCTGGTCGGGCGCGATCGGCTTCGACCAGCGCGCAGGCGGTCGCGTACAGGTACCAGCCCGGTTCGGCGTGCGCCCGGTGGATCAGCCGGGAGGCCAGGAGGTTGCCCCGGCCGGCTGCTGTCATCGCCGTGTCGTCCAAGATGACGTGCATGGCCTCGTGCGGGTGGGTCACCGGGCGGCCGCCTGCCGCAGACGCACATCCAGCTCCGCGTCCAGGTCCTTCTCCTCGGCCGCGCCTGGTGCGTACCCGCTCCAGTCTTTCAGCACCGCGCGGGCCTGCTCCGCCTGCGCCGCGCGTTCTTCCGGTGTGAGCACGGCCTCCGCCAGCCGGGCCAGGTAGGCCCGCAGCGACATCCCCTCCGCCGCCGCCACAGCGGCCAGGCGGTCCCGGGCCTCCTCCGGGATCCGGACATTCGCATCAGCCATGATCGTGCTCCCTTCCATCCGAGGAAGCATACGGGTACGTACCCGTGGCGGTGCCGACTAGGTCCAACTCCAGCAGCCGGCACCCCTGAGCCTTAGACTCCCGCGCCGTCAGTCGGCGTCGACGGTCACCTGAGCGTGAACCGCGCCGGTCGCGCAATCGACTACCAGCACCGACGCGGGCCCTTTCCCCCTGGACGCTGGAACCCGAGGGCTGGCAGCACAGACTCACCCAAGCCCCCAGACCTCACCAGCCGCCGAAAGCCCCTCAGCGTGAGTCTGCGCGGCGTGAGCCCGTCGAGGCGTTGTGGCACCATCCCCGTTGTGGATGACCGTACGCGTGAGGTGAATTGGTCCGGCTTGTTCTATGCCGCGGGTCCCGCCGGCGACACGCCGCGGCATCTGGCGGCTCTCCTCAGCGACGACGCACGGGCTTTCGTCGACGGCTACTCGCACCTGTGGTCGGCGACGCTTCGCCGCGAGGGCAAGGCCTGGCCGGCCACGGCGCTGCTTGTCGTCGAGCTCCTGGACAATCCGCTGCTCGGACCCGAGGATCCCTCCCTGCGCGATGCCATGCTCGCCTATCTATACGAGGTCGGGGCCTCCCCCTGAGTGGTGGACACGCTGATACTGGATCTGCTTGATCCGGAGGAAGCGAGAAGACCGCCGATGGCGATGAAGGACTATTCGGACGAGTTCAAGGCCGATGCCGTGGCCCTGTACGAGTCCACACCCGGGGCGATCTACAAGAGCATCGCTGCTGACCTGGGGATCAACCGGGCGACCCTGCGTGAGTGGGTGCTGCGGGACCGCGAACGCCGTGGCGTCACCGCAGCGGCTGCGAAGCCGGGCGCCCTGCCCCGGGAGGCGGTGCCGTCCGCTGATCCGGACGAGCGGGTCCGACAGCTGGAGGTCCGGGTGGCCGAGCTGGAGGCAAGTGAGCGCAAGCTCGCCACCGAGCGAGACATCCTCCGCAAGGCGGCCAAATATTTCGCCGGAGAGACGAACTGGTGGGGAGCCGCTTCCAGTTCGTTGACGACCACCGGGACACCTACGAGGTGAAGCGGCTCTGCCAGGTCCTGGACGTGAACCGGTCCAGCTACTACAAGTGGCTCGCCGGCGCCGAGGCCCGGGCCACCCGGCAGAACAAGGACCGGATCCTGGCCGCGGAGATCCGCGAGGTCCACGGCGAGTCCGGCGGCGCCTACGGCTCCCCGCGGATCACCGCCGAGCTCCGTGACAAAGGGCGGCGGGTCAACAAGAAGCGGGTCGCCCGGATCATGCGGACGTTCTCCATCACCGGCATCCGCCTACGCAGACGCGTGCACACCACCGTCCCGGACCCGGCCACCTCACCGGTCCCGGACCTGCTCCGGCGGGACTTCACCGCCACCGAGCCAGGGCGCAAATACATGGGCGACATCACGTATCTCCCGCTCGCAGGCGGGGAGTTCCTCTATCTCGCGACCGTTCTGGACTGCTTCAGTTCAACCTGCCGTGCTGTCGTTTCTCGTCAACAATCCAGGGTGAGCTGATCACCAACTGCCGCCGAAACTCGTGCACAAGTGCTGTCACGAGACATCGACGGAGCCAAGGCGGTCGCCGACATGCGCGCCGCCGGCTTCAGGCCCCTGGAGCCGTTCAAAAACGTGTCTTCGGGCTGGCTCAGGGATGGGCACTGATCGAGCAGTTGCATTTCACGACAGGCGCGGATGCCTACCGCAGCTTCTTAACTGGCTGCGTAAGGGTTGGTCAGGGGTCCGACGTCAGCAGCGACCTCAGAGCGGACGGGACTCATCTTCGGCCCAGCCACGTAGTACGTGCCGCGGGCCCTGCCCCGCTGTGCCAGCCATCCGGCCTCGCACAGCATCCGGATGTCGCGGCTGGCCGGCTGCTCGGACAGCTCGGCATCCTCCTGGTATAGCGAACGCCGCACCCGCTGGTTGAAGAAGGCGGGCTGCAGGGCGAACAGCACGCGCTCGTCGCGGCCCTCTGCGGCAATCGCCCGACCGAGGGCGACCCATGCCTTGGCCTGGGTTTCGATCAGCCGCTGCGCGTACTGGGCCTGCTCGTGGTGGGCGCGCAGGCAGAACCGGATCCACGGGTGGGTGTCGCGCTGAGGGGACCACACTGGTCCGCCTACTTCCTTCAGGACGTCGTAGTAGGCGTAGGTGTGGTCGGGATACCCCAGCCACTCCTCGATGGAGGAGAACTCCGGCGGCATCAGTGCCTCGCGAGAGAAGACCAGGGCGGAAAGCGCCCGGGACATTCGCCCGTTGCCGTCGTGCCAGGGATGGATCTTGACCAGGTTCAGGTGCGCCATCGAGGCGCGCACATGGACCGGCGCGTCGAGGTCTCCATGGTTGAGCCAGTCCACCAGCTCGGACATCAGGCCAGGCACCTCCCGGTCGTCCGGGGCGGTGTAGTCGCGTACGTCCGGCCTCCCGGGGGCGTTGACCCACACCTCGCGGTTGCGCCACCGCCCGGGGCGCTTGTCCAGGTGCCTGCCTTGGATCATGAAATGTATGCCGTTGAGAAGGCCCTCGTCGTAGGTGAAGTGCGGCGCGTCGGACAGGGACTGGATATAGGTCATGGCCTGCTGGTATCCGGCGATCTCGCCGGCGACTTCCTCGCCTGCCTGCAGTGGCTGCTCGCCGGTCATGATCGCTTCCACGTCGTCGATACTCGCCGCGTAGCCCTCGATGGTGTTGGATCCGGCCACAGCGCGGGCGGCCATGTGCCGGCGCAGGGGGCGGTCCCAGCGCAGCTGGGCCGCCAGGTAGGCCCGCAGCTGGCCGCGCATGCTCTCGATCTCCTGCAAGACGTTCTCGTCGTGATCGTCCAGGACGGGGGCGCGATACAACATGCAGCCATTAAACAATAATCCCTTTATGGCGTGATGGATTCTCCCCACGGGCCGTGGTCGGACCAGCCGGGCAGTGCGTCCAACGGGCACTGGGCGTGACGCCCGAACGGGGCTCCTGGTAGGCACTTCCTTCCCCGCCGGAGCCCGACAGGGCGCCGGCACACACAGCTACCCCGTACAGGAAGCCGACGGCGAAGCCCAGCGTCAGGAGGCCGAAATCGCGACAACTACTCCCATGATCTGCTGTGCATCTCAACATCCCAGTTCGCCGGGGGTCAGCGCCAGCCCGGCATCCCTGGGTGACGCGGGCACCTCCGAAGTCCCCCCGAACGCCGCTGGCTTCGTTTGCCGAGATCATGGCGGACCGCCGCAACAGTTGCGGAAGTGCCGGGCCGCGGGCACCCCGTGCTGGTTCCTGTCCGGAAGAGGTCGGTACCCCCGGGGGTTTGTCAGAGGCGGCCGGTAGACCCAAGGCGGACGGGACACACTCGCGTCCCCACAATCCTTCAGGGGAGACCCGCCGTGCCTGAACCCGGCTACCACATCGTCCGCGAGCACGTTCGACGCAACCCCCGTACAAGTGTGGCGAAGAAGACCAGCCCATGGGTCGTCGGCGCCGCTGTGGTGACATCCCTGTGGATATGGGGTCACCTCGGCGGCTCCTCGCACGGCGCCACGCCTGCGCACACCTCGTCCCCGTCAGTGTCCGCTGCCGTCGCCGCGGCCCACCGGTGAACCGCCGCCGACTCAAGCGCCTGGTCCGCCGGTGGGCGCCGGCCAGCACCGGCGAGCGAGTCGCCGCCGGCGTCATCGCCGCCGTGGCGCTGCTGTGGCTGCTGCAGGCGCTTGTCGGCGCCGGACGGTGGCTGCTGGCGTCCTGGCCCACCCTGATCACGTTGCTTGCGGTCGCAGCAGCCGGCGCCGCGAATCGCACCGACGGCGATCTGTCGCCCGGCGCGAACGCGTCGAGCGCCTGGCGCATTTGCGGTTGGCTCTCAACGACATCGACGTGATGGATGACCAGAGCTTCGAGTTCGCGCTGCGCGACCTGATGGTCCGCGACGGCTGCCCCACGGCCCGTCGGGTAGGGCAGGCCGGCGACCAGTGCGCGGATGTGATCGCCTCGCATCCCCGGTACGGGCACGTGGTCATCCAGGCCAAGCACACCACGGTGTCGGCGAAAGTCGGCTCGTACGTGATGTATCAGGTCAACGGCACCGCCGGGCCTGTCCTTCTGGCCGCACTCGCACCGACCCTCGACCAGGCCGTGCGGGCTGCTTCGAGGAAGGCGTACGTCCTACTCGACGGGACGCTCCTGCCGATCGACCGCATCGCCACCGACCGGCCCTTTTACTCTGGGAAACACAAGAAACATGGCATGAACGTGCAGGTCCTCTCTGATCCGTTCGGCCGGCTGCTGTGGGCCTCGCCCGCACTGCCAGGGGCCATTCACGACGTACGCGCTGCCCGTGAACACGGCATCATCAACGCCCTCGACCAGGCCCACATCCCGTGCTGGGCGGACAAGGGCTACCTGGGTGCCCGCGGCACGGTCCGGGTTCCGTTCCGTGGCCGGTGGCAGATGCTTTCCGCAGGTCAGCAGGCCGTGAACCGATCCCAGGCCAAGATACGAGCCCTCGTCGAACAGGCCATGGCTACCCTCAAGAACTGGCGACTGCTACGCAGACTCCGCTGCTCGACCACCCGCATCACGAGCCTCGTCCAGGCAGTCCTCACCCTGCATCACGCCAACTCAACCGCAGGTTGAAAAAGCCTCAGTGAGCATGTCGTAACTACAGAGAAGATCGACAGTCAGTCCAGCAGCGTCAGATAGTCGGCGGTGCCGCCGCGCCATTCGGTGAGCAGGATGGTCGCGTCGTCGCTGGTGATTCCGCCACGTGCCTGCTTCAGGGCCTGCGAGAGTTCCCGCACCGTGGCCCGTGTTCCGTGCTGTGCGCGTTCGACGTCGGCGACGATGTCGATGAGCTGTGCCAGTCCGAACTCCTCGCCCCCTGCCGCGCGTTCCTCGACGAGGCCGTCGGTGTAGCACAGCATCCGATCCCCCCGCCGCAACACCCCTTCGCTGACCAGTGGTTCCTGGCCGCCGAAGCCCACCGGGAGGGTCGTGGTGCCTTCGAGCTGCCCGAGGACCTCGTGGTCGCGGATCAGCAGGGGCCACGGATGGCCGGCGTTCACCCACTGCAGGTGGCCCGTCGTCACGTTCAGTTGCATCATCTGCGCGGTGACGAACTGCTCGGGCCCGAACTGTGCGGCGATGACCTCGTCCATGTAGGCGTAGATGCCGGCCAGGCTGACGCCGCTCCTGCGCGCGTGACGGTAGGCGCCGATGGCGGCCGTGGCCATCACCGCGGCACCCAGCCCATGGCCCATCGCGTCGATCATGGCGATGTGCAGGACATCGCCGTTCAAGGCGTAGTCGAAGCTGTCCCCCGCCACCTGGTAGGCGGGCTCCAGGATGCCGGCGACTTCGACCTGGGGCACCGACATACGCAGCGGCGGCAGCAGGGCCCACTGGATCTCCGCGGCCACGCTCATCGGGGCCCGCCGCCTGGCCCGCGTGAAGACGTCGGTGTAGCCGTTCTTGGTCACCACCATGTCGGCGACCAGGCCAGCCAGCCGCCGCAGCAGCCGCCGGTCATCGTTGTCCACCCGGTCCAGGGTGACGGCCATGACACCGACCTGGTCACTGCCGTCCAGCAGTGGCAGGAACATCCGGGTTCCGCCGTCCTGTACCACTTCGACGATCCGCGCCTCCAAGAAAGCGGCGCCGGCCGGGGATGCGTCGATCGGCTGCGGCGCCCCGGTCAGCAACCCCCGACCGGTCAGCGGCATGAGCATCAACTGCTCATAGTCCTGAAGCAGCACGGACACCTCGCGGCCGCCGATCCTTGCCACCTCCTGCGCCACCAGCGGTGCGATGAGGTGCGGCGGCATCTCATGGGCCCGATCCAGCAACGCGCCCAGCAAACGCTCCCCGAAACCCTCCGACCGATCAACTCGAATCTCGCCGATTCGTCGCTGCTGTTCGCTCACAACACCCATAACAACATCCGAACTCGTCTTGATCGGTGAAGCGCAGCCAGGCAGCGACCGCATGGACCCGCGCGGGCTCTGCTTGTCAAACGGGACCATCGGTCGCAACCCGGAGAAGTCCGTCCGGCCGAGCGCGGTCCGGGACCAAGGCGGGGGCTGCGGGCGCAGCCGATCCCGACCGTCCTTCAGCCGAGCTGCTCGGCCAATCCGATGATGATGCACTCCGAGCCGCGGACATAAGCGAACCGGTAGGTGTTCTCGTACTGTGCCAGCTCGCCAACGAGTTCCGCGCCGTGAGTGCGCAGGCAGGTAACGGTGTCCTCGATGTCGTCACCGGCGAACATTCTGACCCTGCACCGAATCCACCGCGCGGCTCACCAACTGATCTCCGCTGACACACCACGCCACAGGACGTCACACCGCCCCGGAGCTGTACCTCCGCTCGATGGACTCCGGGTTCACAGGGTTCAGGGCTGCCCGGACCGTCGGGTAGAGCGCGAGGACGTGGTCGATACCGGTGATCTCCATGACGCGCCGTACACCCTCTCCCGCACCCGCCAGAGCAAGCCTGCCGCCCTCGTCCTCCAGATCCCGGTGGGCGCGCACCAGCGTGGTCAGGCCCACGGAGTCGATGAACGTCACGGCAGCGAGGTCCGCCACCACCACCGGAGCAGTCGCGGACACAAGGGCATCGTCCAGGATGTCGATCGTACCGAAGTCGACCTCACCGACCAGAACAAGCACCACGCCCCCGACCACGGCCTTTTCACTCACCTGCAGACGTGTATGCGCCATGACGACTCCCTGTCGTGCCGTCGGCTCCCCCGCTGCGTCACCGGGCGTCTGCAGGCGATCGCGGCGGCACCGACGGTGCCGTGTCGATCAGTTGTACACCCCCTTCACAGGCCGAACTCACGGGGCGGGCATATCACGGCTCCGATCTCCCCTCCACGGCCTGCTACAGGCCGGCCAGGGGTTCACCAGCCGTATGCGGTCATGGCGTTGTCCCAGAGCCAGGGCAAGTGAAGGCGGTCCGCTGCGGCTGGGCTGCCCCAGGCACAAGCTGACGATCGCAAGGAGCTGGAATGGAGCATGGCTGGCTCCATGCGGAACAGCAGATCGTCGACCGACATCGGATGCGGCGGCGAGCGAGGGCCGGGAAGGTTGGCTTTCGCACGTAGAGGCGACAGCTGTCGCCCGGTCTTCAAGGCCCTCGTGCGCTCAGTGACTGCGGCACTCGTTAGGTGGCTGCCAGGAGGATGGCGGTGTAGTGCGTGGTGAAGGCCGCGATGGTGAGGGCGTGGAAGACCTCGTGGAAGCCGAAGCAGCGCGGTGAGGGGTTGGGGCGTTTGAGTCCGTA
>NZ_FODD01000062.1 GCF_900110255.1 Actinacidiphila rubida | reverse complement strand
CGTGGGGTCGGGGGCGCTCCGGAAGCGTCTCCTCGGAAATGTGCATACGGGTTCGTCCACATCCGCACCCGGGGGCCACGCACATTTCTCTGCGGGGAGCACTTCCTCCCCACCCCCTCCCGCTTACCCACCGTGCGGCGGGGGACATGGACACAGCCAACGCCCTCCCGCAGACGGGGACGGGCCGGAAGGGGACGATCCGGGTGTGTCCCCGCAGAACTGTGCATCCACCCGGGCTCCCCCATGGACGAACGGTGCACGCACAGTTCGAGGAGACACTCCCGGAGTGGCCCCTGACCCCACCCACGAACCTGCACCGCCAGGGGCGCGAGGAACTGCGCGAGCAACCGGCCACCGGTCGGCAGACGGGCACGGCGGCCCGGGGGCACCCCGGAAGCCGCAGGGGCGCGGGGAACGGCGCGACAAGCCACGACGGCGCGGCACACGCCGGATCAAGCCCCGGGGGCACCCCGTAGGCGCGACCAGCCACGACGGCGCGACACACGCGGGATCGGCCCCGGGGGCACCCCGTAGGCCGGATCAAGCCCCGGGGGCACCCCGTTGGCGCGACAAGCCACGACGGCGCGGCACACGCCGGATCAAGCCCCGGGGGCACCCCGTAGGCCGGATCAAGCCCCGGGGGCACCCCGTTGGCGGAGAGCGGCGGCGTAGAGGGTGAGGACCGCGGTCAGGAGGAGGTAGTAGGTGGGGGGGAGCGCGGCCATGCCAAGCGCGGGGGCGAGCGGGGAGAGGGGGAGCAGCACCCCGACGACGGCCAGCGCCGCGGACGCCGCGCGGATCGCCGCGGGCGTACCGGCCCACCCCCCGCGACCCGGGCGGAGCAAAAACATCACCAGCGCCTGGGTGATCAGGTTCTCGGTGAACCACCCGGCGTGGAACGCCGCTTGCCCGGTGCTGTGGTGCACCGCCGGCACCGTGGCCAGCAGCACGGCGAAAATGCCGAGGTCGGCCGCCGCGTTGAGCACCCCGAAGACCGCGATGAAGCGCAGGAAGTCCGGCGGCCGCAGCGCCGCCGGCCGCCGGAGCACGCCCGGCGCGGGCCGATCCGCGGCGAACGCGAGCTGCGCCGCGTCGAAGCAGAGGTTCTGCACCAGCACCTGCGCGGGCAGCATCGGCAGGAACGGCAGCAGCGGCCCGGCCGCCAGCATCGCGATGACGTTGCCGAGGTTCGAGGAGAGCGCGACCCGCAGATACGTGCCGAGGGCGCTGGTGCTGCGGCGCCCCGCGGTGACCGCGTGGTCGATCGCGGTCAGTTCCTTGGCAGCGAGCACCACGTCGGCCGCGTCCCGGGTGACGTCGACCGCGTCGCCGGGGCAGATGCCGACGTCCGAGGCGCGCAGGGCCGGCAGGTCGTTGACGCCGTCGCCGAGGAAGCCGGTGACGTGCCCGGCGCCGCGCAGCGCCCGCACGATGCGGGCCTTGTGCTCGGGCGTGCAGCGGGCGAACACGGCCGTGCGTGAGGCGAGTTCGGCGAGTTCGGTGTCGGACAGGGCATCGACGGCGCCGGCGTCGACCACGTCGCCCGGGGCGAAGCCGAGGTCGCGGCAGACCCGGGCGGCGGTCCCGGGGTGGTCGCCGGTGACGACCTTCACCGCGATCCCGCGCCGGGCGAGGCCGGCCAGCGCGGCGGCCGCGGTCGGCGCGAGGGTGTCGCGGAGGGCGACGAACCCAACGAGCACCAGGCCGTGTTCGTCGGCCGCGCGGTAGCCGCCCAGACGGGCGGGCCGCTCGTCCACGGCGACGGCGAGCAGCCGCAGGCCCTCCGCCGCGCGGGCCGCGGCGCGTTCGGACAGGCGCAGGCGCTCGGCCTCGTCCAGCGGGCGGGTGGCCGCCGCGGGTTCGCCGGAGCCGGCGGCCCGCACGCGGGTGCAGCGCTCCAGCACGGCCTCCACCGCGCCCTTCACCACCAGCGTGTGCCGTGCCCGCTGCCCGGAGCGGTGCACGACCGCGGTGGACAGCCGCCGGCCCGGGTCGAACGGCAGCGCCGCGACGCCCTCCCACCGGCCGGCGTCCCGGCCGCCGGCGGTCGCGCCCGCGGCGTCGAGGACGGCCTCGTCGAGGGGGTCGGGCGCGGGCAGGTCGGCGAGGTGGAGTGTCCACAGGCTGTTGACGGCCGCCCAGCCGAGGACACCGGGGTCGGGGCGCCCCCCGGGGTCCCAGGCGGCCTCGACGACGGGGCGGTCCAGGGTGAGGGTGCCGGTCTTGTCCGTGCACAGGACGTCCATCGCGCCCAGGTCGTGGAGAGCCGGCAGCCACCGCACGATCACCCGGTCGTCGCGGGCCAGCCCGGCGGCCCGGCGGGCCAGCACCGTCGCGACGACCACCGGCAGCATCTCCGGCGTCAGGCCGACCGCCACCGCCACCGCGAACGGCAGCGTCTCCAGCCCCCGCCCGCGCACGGCCGCGTTGACGAGCAGCACCAGCGGCGGGGTGAGCAGCATGAAGCGCACCAGCATCCACGAGATGCCGTGGACCGCGCGGTCGAACGCCGACGCGCGCGGCCCCGCCGCCGGCCCGCGCCCGCGGTGTGCGCGGGCCAGCAGCGTGCGCGGGCCGGTCGCCGTGACGACCGCGGTGCCGCTGCCCGAGCCGACGCTGCTGCCCTGGAAGCACAGGTGCGGCCGCTCCGGGTCGCCCCCGGCACCGAAGGTGAGCGGCCGCACGGCGGGCCGCGGTTCCGGCTCCTTCACGGCCGCCGCCGACTCCCCGGTCAGCGCGGCCTGCTGGACGGTCAGGTGGTGGGCGCGCAGCAGCCGGACGTCCGCGGGCACGACGTCACCGGGCCCCAGCCTGATCACGTCGCCCGGCACCAGCAGCGCCACCGGCACCTCGCGCAGCCGCGGCGTCGCGCCGGGCGCGGCCCGCCGCTGGACGGTGGCCGTCGTCGCCACCAACTGCCGCAGTCCGGCCGCCGACCGGTCCGCCCGGTGCTCGGCGCGCGACCGCAGGCCACAACTGACCAGCACCAGAACGGTGATCACGCACGCCGTGCCCCAGGACGAGACCAGCGCCGACACCACGCCCAGGCACAGCAGCACCGCCGTGAACGGGTCGCGCACGCTCGCCGCGAAACGCCGCGGCCACGACGGCGGGCGCTGCTCCGGGACCGCGTTCTCACCGTACCGGGCGAGCCGCACCTCCGCCTCGGCCTCCGTCAGTCCGCGCGGACCGGTGTCCAGGCGGCGCAGCACCTCCAGCGCGGTGGCGTCCGCGAGCTCTCCGGGACCGGCGCCCGTGTCGGCAGGCGCCATCGCCCGGGGGCCGCCGGCCTCCGGGCCCCGCTCCGCGGTCCGCCCCTCAGGCGCCCAGGCCACGGGCGCCCCGTGACACCGCCGGCCCGCGCCCCAGCCGCTGGACGGGCAGGGGCTCCCCGTCGCGCCGGCCGCCGCCGCGTCCGTCCCCCGCGGGCGGCTCGACGCCGCCGAGCTGATCGACCATCACCCGCACCACCGTCACCACCCCCGGGTCGTCCACCAGGTACACCTGGCGGCGCCCCTCGCGCCGCGCGTGCACCAGCCCGGCCAGCTTCAGCTTCGCCAGGTGCTGGCTCACCGCGGGCAGCGTGGCGCCCACCCGCTCGGCGAGCCCGGTCACGTCGCAGTCGCCCTGGGCGAGGATCCACACGATGTGCAGCCGCATCGGGGAGGCCAGGAGCCCGAACGCGGCGGCCGCCCCCTGGAGCACCTCCGCGCTGGGGTCGCCGAACCGCTCGGCCGGCCTCGTCACGTGAACCTCCCTGGGTGCCGCCTTCTCAGGGACCAGGGTACGCATCCGCCCTCGCCCGGCCGCCCACCGCGCGCGGCAGGCGGAATCCCGCCATCCGGAGACGGCGCCGCCCGGACGGTGTCGCGGTGCCGTCCGGATTCCGCCACAGACTTGCATGCTTCAGCAATCGCGCAACTCGCATCACTATGGTGGTGCGGCACGCGGGCGGCGCATCGGGGGCGGACGTGAACGACGGGCACGAGGACACCACTTACCGGACCGAGTTCGTCTCGGTCCTCAACGAGGCCCTGCACAGTGAGGAGATCAGGCGCGCACTGCGCCGCGCCGAAGGCGTGACCGGTGAACCGGGCGGCCCCGCGGTCGAGTTGCTGCGCGCCCGCGCGATGGCCGCGGCGGACGGGTTGGCCGCGGCGGCGGCCGGGGAGTACGGACGGTACGCGGCGCTGCGCGACGGGCCCTCGGGGCCGGGCGGGCCGCGGCCGCGCGGCGGTGCGGGTGGCTCCCGCGGGTCCCGCGGCGCGGGGCAGGGGGACGGCGGACCCGGGGTCTCGGCGACGCTCGCCGTGCTGGTGCCCATGCTCAGCGGCATCGCCGCGGTCGCGTTCCTCGCGCTCGGCTTCGGGCTGCGCGCGGCCGGCGACGGCCACCGCGTCACGTCGTCGCTCACCGCGGTGGGCTTCACCATGGCGGGCGTGTTCGGCGCCGCGCTGGTCGTCGGGCTGGCGGGACTCGTCCTGACCGCCCGCCGGGACGCGGAGGAGTCGCGCGTCGCGCTGGAGGTCTCCGCGGCGAGGGACGCGTGGCGGCGGGCGCTGCTGCGCGAGGGTGTGCTGCCGTTTCTGCGGCGGTGCGTCACCGAGGAGTGGGCTGCGCCCGGGCCGGGTGTGAGTCTCGTGCGGGAGAGGCCGCGGCTCGGGTACTCCAGCCCCGGGTTCGGGTCGTCCTCCCCGTCCTCTTCCTCCTCCGGAGGGGGGGTCAGCTTGGTGCGGCAGCGGCCGAAGCTGGGTTATACGAGTCCCGGGTTCAGCAGTCCCTCCGACACGGAGGGTTCGCGCCGGCGGGGTGCCCCCGGGGCTTGATGGGTTCGGCATCCGGGGTGCCCCCGGGGCTTGTCGGCCGTCCACCGGCCGGTGGGTGGTTCGGCATCCGGGGTGCCCCCGGGGCGCCGTCGCCGCGTCCCGGCCGGTGGTGGGTTGCTCGCGCAGTTCCTCGCGCCCCTGGTGTGCGTGCCCTTTGTCCGTGGGGTCGGGGGTGCTCCGGAAGCGTCTCCTCGGAAATGTGCATACGGGTTCGTCCGTCTCGGTACCCGGGGGCCGCGCACATTTCTCTGCGGGGAGCACTTCCTCCCCACCCCCTCCCGCTTATCCACCGTGCGGCGGGGGACATGGGGCACAGCCAACGCCCTCCCGCAGACGGGGACGGGCCGGAAGGGGACGATCCGGGTGTGTCCCCGCAGAACTGTGCATCCGCCCGGGTAGGGCACGGAAGAACGGTGCACGCACAGTTCGAGGAGACACTCCCGGAGTGGCCCCTGACCCCACCCACGAACCTGCACCGCCAGGGGCGCGGGGAACTGCGCGACAAGCCACGACGAGACCGGCAGACGGCAGCGCGCAGCGCGGGGCACCCCGGAGCCCGAACACACCACCGGCCGGTGGACGGCCGACAAGCCCCGGGTGCACCCCGTCGGCTTGGGTGTGATGTTGGGCACAGCGGGGGGATGGTTCAGGGGCTCGCCCAGTCCCAGGCGTAGCGCAGCGGCGGGACGCCGCCGACGCGGCGGTAGACGTAGACCGCCGCAACCCGCACGTCGTGGCCGGCGTCTTCCAGGGGGCACTCGGCCGTGACCTGGAGGACCCGCGGCCGTCCGGAGACCCGTATCCGCGTGCCGTCCGCCGGTCCGCCCTCCAGCTCAGCCGTCTCCCAGCCCACCGCCGGCCCTCCTGCTCGTTCCAGCGCTTCGGACATGGCAGACACTTTAGAGGTTGCGTAATTCGGGAACCATCGAGGCCTTCCGCACGTCTACGCGACTGTAGTCGTCGTGCCCGGGTACCCCGGTGACGCCGGGTCCTCGGGCTCTCACAGCCGGTCGACTCTCAGGGTGCCCACAGCGGTATGACCTACCCTTGCGCCGTCGCGCAAGTGTGACTTCCGGGTGGAGCCACCGCTCCGCCCGCCGTATCAAGTGGCACGCCTCACACGGGCTGCACGGTCAAGGGAGTGGGAGATGACGGACCCCTGGGGCGGCCCCGCCGGTCGGGCGCCGCAGGACCAGGCCCCCCGTGCGCCGCGCCCGCGTACCAGCCCCGACGGCGCGGGCTCGGGACCGGTGCCCGGCGGACGCGCGGCGGCTCGTGCCGCGGCGCGCGGCAAGGGCGGCCCCGTCCCCCAGCCCGACGGGCCCGGCGGCCGCGCCGCCCGGCGCAAGGCCGGCAAGCGGGCGCAGCGCCGCGGCGGCCGCCGCTGGCTGCGCATCGTCGCGATCTGCACGTCCGTCCTGGTGCTGGCCACCGCCGGCGTCGGCTACTGGCTCTACCAGCACCTGAACGGCAACATCACCAGCGTCTCGCTGACGGACGGCGCGGGGAAGGACAGCGCCGGCCACGAGAAGGCGGACGCCTTCGGCCGGACCCCGATCAACATCCTCGTGATGGGCAGCGACGGCCGGACCAGCGCGACGGACTGCAAGCTCGGCGGCGGCTGCTCCAAGACCGGCGTGCAGACCGGCCAGAACGCCGACGTGGAGATGGTGGTGCACATATCCGCCGACCGCTCCAACGCGACGGTGATGAGCATCCCGCGCGACACCGAGACCGAGGTGCCCAACTGCACCAACCCCAAGTCGGGCGCGTCCACGCCGGGTTACCACGGCATGATCAACAGCGCGCTGGCGTACGGGCAGGCGTGCCAGGTCGCGACCGTGCACAAGCTGACCGGCATACCCATCGACCACTTCGTGCAGGTCGACTTCTCCGGCGTGGTGCAGATGTCCGACGCGGTCGGCGGCGTGCCGGTGTGCGTCGACGCCAACGTCTACGACACGTACTCGCACCTGAAGCTCTCCAAGGGCGACCACACGCTCAAGGGCGTGGCCGCGCTGGAGTTCCTGCGCTCGCGGCACGGCTTCGGCGACGGCAGCGACCTCGGCCGCACCTACGCGCAGCACCTCTACCTCTCCTCGCTGATCCGCAAGTTCAAGAGCGCGGGCACGCTGACGAACCCCAGCGCCGTCTACCACCTCGCGGACGCCGCGACCAAGGCGCTGACGGTCGACGACGGGCTCGGCAGCGTCACCAAGCTCATCGGTCTGGCCGACGACCTCAACAAGGTGCCGTCGAAGCGGATCACGTTCACCACGATGCAGACCGCCGCCGACCCGTCGAACGTGGACCGCGTCGTCGTGGGTGCCGGCGCGAGCACCCTGTTCTCCACCATCGCCAACGACCAGGCGCTGACCACCGCGACCGGCGCGAAGTCGACGGCCGCGTCCGCGACGGCCAAGCCGACGGCCACGCCCGTCCCCGCCTCCCAGATCACGGTTCGCGTGGAGAACGGCAACGGCATCCCGGGCCGCGCCTCCAGCGTCGCGACGGCCCTGGTCGGCAAGGGCTTCACCCAGGCGGTCAGCGCGGGCAACGCGCCCGCGAGCGCGACGGCCACGACGCTGACGTACGGGCCCGGGCAGAAGGACGAGGCGCAGACCGTGGCCACCTCGCTGGGCCTGTCCGCCGCGCACCTCAAGCAGGGCACGCTCAAGGGCCTGACGCTGGTGGTCGGTTCGGACTGGCAGAGCGGCACGGCCTTCCCCGGCGCGACGGGCAAGCCCGCGCCCGCGGACACGCAGGCGGCGCTCAACAACAGCCACGCGCAGACCGCGGACCAGGCCGGCACCTGCGCGAAGGTCAGCCGGTACCGGACGGTCCAGATCAACGGGGTGCCGATGACGCCGATGCAGGCGTACGCCGAGGCGCGGACGAAGCCGGACAGCGACGCGTAGCGTCGGCGGGGTGCCCGCCCCTGAGGGCGGGCCCCATGGTGGCGCCGGCCCTTCCGGCGCCGCCCGTTGCCGGGCTGCCGCGCCCCTAAAGGGCGCTGGTCGTCAGGAGGGTCCGGGCTCGGGTGGCGAGGGCGTAGGGGGAGCCGGCGGGGGTGGTGGGGAAGACCGTGGGGGCGGTGGACCAGGTGTGGCCGAGGGCGAACCAGTCGATGGGGGCGGGGGGCCTGCCCGTGGACAGCGCGGTGTCGAGCGCGTGGAAGAAGCGCTGCCAGCGGTCGAGGTAGTAGCCGCCGACCAGGCCGGACCACTCGCGGTTGGCGTAGTCGTCGAGATGGGCGGCGACGGCGGGGGTGTCGGCCCAGACGGTGATCAGCGTGCGCAGGTCCCGCTGGACCGCCGCGCGGTCCGCCGGGTTCGCCGCGGCCCGCGTGCCGTACCGGAGCCAGTGGCCGAGCATGAACTCGGGGCGGGTGCGCAGCAGGGCGTCCAGCGTGCGCATGGTGCCGAGCCACTGGGCGGTGAGGTCGTGGAGGAGCGGGCGGTTCGCGGCGTCGTAGGCGGCCCTGATCCGCGGCAGCCAGTCCCGGCTGCGGTTGGACAGCACCTGGCGGGCGACGTCGACCAGGTCGTAGCGGTAGAGCGGGGTGGCCCGCACCCGCGGTGCGGCGTGCAGGAGTTCGGTGAGCGCGCCGGCGAACGCGGTGGTGTCGTAGCGGGTCCTGGCCGGTGAGGTCGGGGAGCCGCGGGTGGCGCCGAGGCTCGGGCGGGCGGCGAACAGCCCGTCGGGGGCCTCGCTCCAGCCGTTGGCCGGCATCGAGTACGCGGTGGCGCCGATGATCCGCCAGGCGGCCTCGGCGTGCGGGTCGGGTGTGCCGTAGCGGGCGTCGGCGAAGTGCCCGAACCAGGTCGGGAGGTCCGGGCGGGCCGGGGCCCAGGCGAGTTCGGTGAGGAACTCGAAGGCCGCGTCGTTGTTGTCGTTGGCCTCGGGCAGCACCGCGATGCCCCGCAACGGGGTTCGCGGCGTGGCGAGCTGGGCGAAGAAGCGGGTGTTCCAGACGGCGGCGTTGGCGCCGGTCGCGGTGTGGCCGCCGAAGTTCCAGATCGAGCCGAACGCGTACGGGGTGCCGGAGAAGCGGGTGGCCGGGTCGGACGAGGGGTCGGAGTCGGTGTAGCGGTCGGTGAGCCCGTCGATGATCAGCATGCGGGACCGGTCGACGCCGGCGAGGAGTTCGGCGGTCGGGTTGCGCTGCCAGCCGAGGATGACCCAGGTGGCGCCGGGGTGGGCGGTCTCCAGCGCGGCCTGCACGTCCCTGGCGGCCTCGCCGACCGGGACGGTGCCGGGGTTGCCGCCCTCGTGCAGCAGGTCCATCTTGAACGCGCCGCTCGTGCCGAGCAGCCGCGCCTGCGTGCGGTAGAACGCGGCGGCGACGCGGCCGAACACGGCGGTGCGCGGGTCGAGCCAGCCGGGGCGCTGCGCGCCGCACCAGGTGCCCTGCGGGACGACGGCGGCACCGGCGTTGCGTGCGGTGAAGCCGCCGGGGACGGTGCCGAAGTAGCCGGGCAGGATCGGCTCGATGCCGAGCGCGCGCATCCGGTCGGCGATGCGGCGGCCGAGCGCGGCCCGCGCGTCGATCAGCGCCTGGCTCTCCTGGTCCGCGGCGAGGTCGGACATGTTCTGCAGCAGCCACCACGGCTGGTGGGCCGGCATCGGCATCCACGCGCGCATCTGGGCGGCGGTGTAGCCGAAGTCGCGCATGGTCCGCTGGTACACGGCCTCCATGCCGACGGGGAGGAAGAAGGCGTTGATGCCGTGCAGGGCCGCCACGTCGAGTTCGCGCTGCCAGCGGTGCCAGTCCCAGTACGCGTTGGTGTAGCCGTCGGCGGTGTCGTTGGACAGCACGCGGTGCGGCACGTTCGCGGTGTGCGTGACGGGCGCGGACGGCAGCGGCGGGCGGCCGCGGACGCCGAGGGGTTCGGCGGAGGCGTCCGAGGACCAGGACACGTCGGTGTGCGCGATGTCCTTGAGGTAGGCGCCGACGCCGGTCAGCAGGGCGCTGGGCGAGCTGCCCGCGATCCGCACCCGGCCGTGGCGCGGGGCGATCTCGTAGCGTTCGGCGCCGGTGGCCGCGGGCGCGCAGGCGGCCAGGTCGATCGACGGTGACCAGGCGGGCACCATCCGGTCGACGACGCCGCGGGCGGCGGCGGTGGAAAAGGTGCCGCGGGCGGCGGCGGTGGAAAAGGTGCCGCGAGCGGCGGCGGTGGAGAAGGCGGCGGGTGCCGGGCCCGGGCCGGCGAGGGCGGCCCGGGCGGGTGCCGCTCCCGCGGCACCCGCCAGCAGGGCGAGGCCCAGCCCGCCGGCGAGGGCGGTGGAACGGAGAGGACGCATACGGCTCTCGTTTCTCGTCGATGCTCGTCGATGCTCGTCGGTACGCGCGTGTGTCGTCGTGCTCGTCGTGCTCGAGGGAGTCCTCGCATCGTGCGCGGGCGGCAGGCGTCCCCGGCGGCGTCCCACACCCCTTTCACCCGGAAAGATGCTGATTTGACACAAAGACCGGCTTCGCCGGGAGAAGGTCCGGGGTTACCGTATGGACGCGTTAAGAATCCGTATGGACTCGACACCGGGTGGACCCCCCGCGCGACCGGTCCCGCACGCTGTCCAAGGCGCGAACGAGGCGATGACGGCGCGTCCATGACCTTCCGCGGCGCGGCGGAGCGGCCGGTGCGAGGCACCCTGGCGGCGGGCCGCCGCAGGGTGCGCCGCATAGGCTGACCTCAGTCGATTCCCCTCGACCCGCACGTGACGCGATGGCCGGATGCCGCCATACGACAACAGGAGCAGATGACGGATGGCCACGGCAGAGCACACCGGCACGACCACGGACGCGCACCCGGGCCGGGTCCGCGGGTGGCTGCTGGAGGGCCTGGCCGACATGGCCAAGCACCAGCAGGGCGGCAGCGAGCAGCAGGAGACGGTGCACCGCGGGCAGCGCTGGTACCGCGTGATGTGCCTGACCGGCGTCGACTACTTCTCCACCCTCGGGTACCAGCCGGGTATCGCGGCGCTCGCCGCGGGCCTGCTGTCGCCCATCGCGACGATCGTGCTGGTGATCGTGACGCTGGCGGGCGCGCTGCCGGTGTACCGCAGGGTGGCGGAGGAGAGCCACCAGGGCGCGGGCTCCATCTCGATGCTGGAGCGGCTGCTGTCGTTCTGGAAGGGCAAGCTGTTCGTGCTGGCCCTGCTGGGCTTCGCGGCGACGGACTTCCTCATCACGATCACGCTGTCGGCGGCGGACGCCTCCACGCACCTGGTGGAGAACCCGCACTTCTCCAGCAGCCTGCACAGCCATCAGATGCTGGTGACGCTGGTGCTGGTCGCGCTGCTCGGCGCGGTCTTCCTCAAGGGCTTCCTGGAGGCGATCGGCGTCGCGGTGGTGCTGGTCGGCATCTACCTGGTGCTGAACGTGGTCGTGGTGGTCGACGGGCTGTACCACGTGCTGACGGCCCCGCACCTGGTCACGGACTGGACGAGCGGGCTGACCGCGGAGCGCGGCAACGTCGCCGTGATGATCGGCGTGTCCCTGCTGATCTTCCCCAAACTCGCGCTGGGCATGTCCGGGTTCGAGACGGGCGTGGCGGTCATGCCGCACGTCCGGGGTGACGACGACGACACCGAGGACCATCCCACGGGCCGGATCCGGGACACCAAGAAGCTGCTCACCACGGCGGCCCTGATCATGAGCTGCTTCCTGATCGCGACCAGCTTCATCACCACGGTCCTGATCCCGAAGCAGGACTTCCAGCCCGGCGGCCCGGCCAACGGCCGCGCCCTGGCGTTCCTGGCCCACGAGTACCTGGGGTCGGGCTTCGGCACGGTCTACGACTTCTCGACGATCGCGATCCTGTGGTTCGCCGGCGCCTCGGCGATGGCCGGTCTGCTCAACCTGATGCCGCGCTACCTGCCGCGCTACGGGATGGCGCCGCACTGGGCGCGGGCGGTGCGCCCGATGGTGCTGGTCTTCACGCTCGTGGCGTTCCTGGTCACCTGGATCTTCGACGCGAACGTCGACAAGCAGGGCGGTGCCTACGCCACCGGCGTGCTGGTGCTGATGAGCTCGGCCGCGGTGGCCGTGACCATCTCGGCGCGCCGCAGCCAGGACAGGCGGTGGACGGTCATCTTCGCGGTGATCGCGGCCGTGTTCCTCTACACGACCGTGGTGAACGTCCTGGAGCGGCCCGACGGTGTGAAGATCGGCGCCTGCTTCATCGCGGGCATCGTGCTGATCTCGCTGCTGTCCCGGCTGGCGCGGGCGTTCGAGCTGCGCGTGACCGGCGTGGAGATGGACGACATGGCGGCCCGTTTCGTCCGCGACATCGCCAGCCGCCGCATCCGGTTCATCGCGAACGAGCCCGACAACCGGGACGCGGCGGAGTACCGGGACAAGGTCCACCAGATCCGCTACGACAACGACCTGACGCCCGAGGACGACGTGGTCTTCGTGGAGGTCACCGTCCGCGACGCGTCGGACTTCGAGTCCGCGGTCACCGTCCGCGGCGAGGTGATGCACAACCGCTACCGGGTGCTGACGCTGGAGGGCACCTCGGTGCCCAACGCGCTGGCGGCGATGCTGCTGCACGTCCGGGACAGCACCGGCTGCATCCCGCACATCTACTTCGAGTGGACCGAGGGCAGCCCGTTCGCCAACTTCCTGCGGTTCTTCCTGTTCGGCCACGGCGAGGTCGCGCCGGTCACCCGCGAGGTGCTGCGCGAGGCCGAGTCCGATCCCAAGCGCCGCCCGCGCGTCCACGTCGGCTGAGCGGGGCGGGCCGGCCGCCCGCGGGCCGTCAGGGCGCGGTGAACAGCGTGGGGAAGCGGGGCGCGAGCCAGGGCCGGCGGCCCCACGCCAGGATCCGGCCGCGGGCCATGGCGGCGGTGGGCGTGCAGCGGCCGAGGGCGATCAGGAGGAACGTCACCGGCTCGCAGAGGATCGTGCAGTCGGGGCGGCGCGACGGCTGGTCGCTGACCTGCGCGATGCCGTCGGTGAAGGTCACCGCGAACCGCCCGCCGCCGCGTACCCGCAGCAGGTAGCAGCCGCCGTGCCCGGCGGCGGCCGCGGGGTTCACCACGCGCGGCATGCCCCAGCGCAGGAACGGCACGGTCAGCCCGACGGTGCGGGCGTCGATCATGTGCCGGCGTCCCAGGGCGACGGCCATGTCGTAGCCGTGGCCGAGCATGTGGGTGAGCAGGTAGCTGCCGAGCATGGCCATGTCCATCCGGCCGAGCGGGCTGACGACCTCCTCGGTGGCGGAGCGCCAGACGGCCGCCTCGGTGAAGGCCAGCGCGTGGCGGACCACGGCGTCGGCGAGCACCGCCGGGTCCCGTTCGGGGTACGCGGCGAGGGACTCCTCGTTGGCCGCGGCCAGGCTGCCGGGGGTGCCGTCGCCGTACGGCAGGTGGCGGCCCGCCGCCAGACCCGCCATCAGCTCGTTCGCCAGCGCCAGGTGCGCGGCGGCCTCGGCGACCGTCCAGGTCGCGCCGGGTATGGGCACCGAGCCGTCGTCGCAGGAACGCAGCAGGTCGGCGATGCCGCTCGCGGCCGCGCCGATGGCGTCGGACAGCGGCGGCCCGACGGCGGGGGCGGGGGGCGGGGCGACGGTCATGAGGGAGAAGCCTGTCCCAGACCCGTACGTCTGTCCAGGCCCCGGGCTCGTCGCCGCGCGGGCCGAGAGCACCCGGTCGGCCCGCGCGTCCACCGTCGAACAAAGCCGAATAACTGGTCAAATGACGCATACAAGGCCCTCTCCCCTGCCCTTGGAGGCCCGCATGCTCCGGAGAGTCGGCGGCGTACTGATCGCCCTGACCGCCCTGCTGACCGGTATCACCGGGACGTCCGCCACCGCCGCCCCCGGCGAGCGGCTGCCCCACCCCGACCGCGACTGGATGGGATCGTCGATCCGCACCCACGAGGGCCGGGCCGCCGTCCGGCAGGTGACCCCGCGACTGAGGCGCGTGACGCAGACGCCGGGCTTCGACGTGAGCAACTGGCAGGGCACGATCAACTGGCCCGCCGCCTACGCCAAGGGTGCGAAGTTCGCGTACATCAAGGCCACCGAGGGCACGACGTACAAGGACCCGTACTTCAACGCGAACTACACCAACTCCTACTACGCCGGCTTCATCCGCGGCGCGTACCACTTCGCCACGCCGAACACCTCCGGCGGCACCGCCCAGGCGGACTACTTCGTCTCGCACGGCGGCGGCTGGTCCAAGGACGGCCAGACGCTGCCGCCGCTGCTGGACATCGAGTACCCGGACGGCGCCGCCTGCTACGGCCTGAGCCAGAGCGCGATGCGCGGCTGGATCAAGGCGTTCATCGACCGCGTGCACACCAGGACGGGCCGCTGGGCGACGATCTACACCAGCACCAACTGGTGGACGACGTGCACCGGCAACACCACGGCGTTCGCCTCGCACGACCCGCTGTTCGTCGCCCGCTACGCCTCGTCCGCCGGCACCCTGCCGGCCGGCTGGCCGTTCTACACCTTCTGGCAGCACGCCGACTCCGGCACCTTCCCCGGTGACCAGGACTACTTCAACGGCCCCATGAGCGGCCTGCGCAACCTCGCCAACAACACCTGACGTCCCGAAGGGCGGCGGGGCGGTGGACCGCCCCGCCGCCCTTCGGCATGTCCGGCGCCGCGTCCGGCGCCGCGTCCGGCGCCGTCGCCGCGATATACGGACGCCGGTACGGGCTCAGCGGGACGCCGGGGGCGGCGCGGGGCCCGGGCGCGCCCACCTCGTGCCGTTCTGGGCGGATGTGACCGCGTGTCGAATCTTTGCTTTAGGTAAAGGCCGTACCGCGGCGAACAGTTGGCTATTCCACCCGAAACACGAGCGGGGCACACTAACGCCCAGCGCTCGCATGGGCGTTCGCCACACCCGCACAGCTGACACACCACCCCCACGCTCACGTATCCCACCGACCTTCACGTTGGAGTCGTCATTACCGACATACGCAACCCCCGTGTTCGGCGGGCCCGCGTAGCCGTGGTCGCAGGAGCCTCTCTGGCCCTGGTGTCCGGCTCGCTGCTGCTCGCCGTCCCGTCGCAGGCCTCCGGGCCGGCGCCGGCCGCCCGGACCATCGCCGGCAGCCACCCGTCGTGGGCCACCGCGGCCGCCGACGCCGGCGCCGTTCCGGCCTCGACCGCGGTGACCGGCACGGTCTACCTGGCCGGCCGGGACGCAGCGGGGCAGACCGCCTACGCGACCGCGGTCTCGAACCCGTCCAGCGCCAGCTACGGCAAGTACCTCAGCGCGGCCGAGTACAAGGCCAAGTTCGGCGCCACCGCCGGGCAGATCGCCGCCGTGCAGAAGTGGGCCGAGGACGCCGGGCTCACCGTGCTCAGCACCACCGACCACGCCCTGACGGTCCGCGGTACCAGCGCCGCGGTCAGCAAGGCGTTCGGCACCACCATCCACCAGTACAAGGTGGGCGGCTCGGTGCGGCGCGCGCCCTCCCGGAACGTCGTCGTCCCCGCCAAGGTGTCCTCCGCGGTCCTCGGCGTCACCGGCTTCACCACCGGTGCCACCACCGCCGCCAAGCCGGACTCGCACCGCGCCGACGCGGGCTCGGACAAGGGCGCCAAGCCCGCCGCGGGCCTGCCGACGGACCCCACGTGCTCCGACTACTGGGGCCAGAAGACCGCCACGGGCGCGCCGGCCGGCTACACCAACAAGGCCGTCCCGTTCGACCAGTGCTCGTTCTACCCGTCGCAGCTGCGCAAGGCCTACGGCATCTCCGACTCCGGTCTGACGGGCAAGGGCGCCAAGGTCGCGATCATCGACGCGTACGGCAGCTCCACCATGGAGGCGGACGCCAACCAGTACGCCGTGAACCACGGTGACAAGGCGTTCAAGTCCGGCCAGTACTCCGAGGTCGTGGACTCCTCCAAGTGGGAGTACCAGGACCTGTGCGGCGGACCCGAGGGCTGGGCGCCCGAGGAGGCGCTGGACGTCGAGATGGTGCACGGCCTCGCGCCGGACGCCGGCGTCGTCTACGTCGGTGCGAACTCCTGCACCGACGACGACCTGCTGGGCGCGATCACCACCGTGGTCGACCACCACCTCGCGGACGTGATCTCGAACTCGTGGGGCGAGGTCATGCACACCACCGACAACGCGGACGTGACCGCGTCGGAGATCGCCGCCTACGAGCAGGTCTTCAAGCAGGCCGCGATCGAGGGCATCGGCGTCAGCTTCTCCGCGGGCGACTGCGGTGACAGCAGCCCGGCCGCCGCGGCCACCGGCGTCAACTGCCAGGCCGACACCGCCCGCGCCCAGGCCAACTGGCCGGACTCCGACCCGTGGGCGACCTCGGTCGGCGGCACCGCGCTCGGCGTGTCGAGCAAGAGCGGCGCGTACGGCTTCGAGACGGACATGGGCACGCTGCGCTCCAACCTGTCCGCCGACGGCAAGAGCTGGGAGCCGGCCGTGCCGGCCCCGTTCTACTTCGGCGGTGGCGGCGGCACCAGCGAGGACTTCCCGCAGCCGTACTACCAGGCCGGCAAGGTCCCGACGATGGTGTCGCACACGCTGATGACGGGCGCCACCAGCCCGACCGCGCAGCGCGTGACGCCCGACATCTCGATGAACGGCGACCTGTACACCTCGGTGCTCGTCGGCATGAGCGACGGCGCCCCGTACAGCGAGGGCGGCTACGGCGGCACCAGCGTCTCCTGCCCGGAGTTCGCCGCCGTCCAGGCCGACATCATCCAGGCCCGTCACGGCCGCGGTCTCGGCTTCGCGAACCCGAGCATCTACGACCACTCGAAGACGCTGCGTGACGTGGTCGACCAGCAGGCCAGGAAGACCACCACGCCGCTGAGCAGCGTCGTGGACTTCGGTGTCGTCAGCGGTGCGCTGAAGGTCCGCCTGGTCGCGTTCGGCCAGGACACCTCGCTCAACGCGATCCGCGGCTACGACAGCGCCACGGGCCTCGGCTCGCCGACCGAGTCCTTCCTGAACTCGTTCCGGTAAGCAGCCCCGCGGCCTGAGGGCCGCACCGCCAGGACCCGGTGGGGACCGCTCCCCCGCCGGGTCCTCGCATGTCCGGAGCCGGTCACTCCGACCGCCACTCCTGGTCGTCGGACAGCCGGCGCTCGCCGGCCAGGTCCCGGCCGCCGAACGGCTCCTGCCCGTCCAGCAGCTCCGCACCCGCCATGTCCCAGTCCACCGCGGCCAGTTCGGCTCCGGCGGGGACGAGGTCGTAGGTGTGCGCGAGCCACTGCTCCAGGGGCGGCACGGGCAGGTCGAAGAGCGCCGCCATGTCCCCCGCCGACAGCCGCAGCCGGGCGGTCGCCCGCTCCTGCGGGTGCGACGGCCACATCTGGACGTCGCCGAGGCCGCTCACCGCGTGCAGGCCCTGCGCGAGCAGGTCCCGGCCGATGCGCCACAGCACCCGCGGGCCGCCGTGGACGATGAACTCGACGGACACCGTCAGGGGATCGGCCGGATCGAACCGGAACTCCGCCCTGATGGGCTGCCGGGCGTCGACGTCGAGCACGCGCTCGACGCCGAGGACGAGCTCGCAGGCGCGTGGTGCCGCCCGGAGGGCCTGGACTCGGGGGTGATCGCCGCTCATGACCGATGGTTCCTTCTCTGCTGCGGACGCTGGCCCGACTCACTCTGGCCTCCGCCGGGCCCGCGCACATAAGCAAAGTGACCGTCGTCCATGACGGGTTCCGGCGCGGACCGCGGTCGCGTTGGGCCCGCCCGGCGCTGCGGGCGGCCGACATTAAGTCATTCGACTGTCGCCCCTGGCCCGCGCCCCGGACGATCCTGGAACCGTCGCCCGAGCGTCGGAGCCGGGTGGTCGTCTTGCTCGGAGGGCCCAGCCGTGAACCGTACTCCCGTCGTCTTCATCCATGGCGCGTGGCTGCACGCGCTCTCATGGGAGTCGTGGGCGGAGCGCTTCGCCAGCCGGGGGTTCCTGGCGTTCACGCCGGGCTGGCCCGGGGAGCCGGGCACCGCCGGAGAGGTGCGCGCCTCCCCGGAGTCCCTCGCGGACCTCGGCCTGGACGCGCTGACCGACCACTACGCCGACATCGTGCGCTCCTTCGACATCGCACCGGTCATCATCGGGCACTCGGTGGGCGGGCTGATCGCGCAGCACCTGATCGGTGCCAACGTCGGACGGGCCGCGGTGGCCATCGCCCCCGCGCCCGTCAACGCCGTCCCGCTGCCCCCGTCCCCGGCGCGCCTGTGGACCCCGGCCGCGGACGGCCCCGCCGACCCGCTGGTGACGCTGACACCCGAGGTGTTCCGGGAGCTGTTCGCCAGCACCGTGGCGGCGGAGGAGGCGGACCGGCTCTTCGAGCGCTACGTGACGCCCGCGCCGCGCCGCCTGCTCACCGACCTCGGGTGCGCCGGGGCGGTACGCAGCCCGCGGGCCGCCGCCGACGTCGCCAACGCGCGGCGCGGACCGCTGCTGCTGATCTCCGGGCAGGAGGACCGGCTCGTGCCGGACGCGGTCACGCGCGCGGTGTACAAGGAGTACGGCGACTCCACCGCCGTCACCACCCTCAAGCAGTTCGCCGACCGGGCGCACTCGCTGGTCGTCGACAGCGGGTGGCGGCTCGTCGCCGACCATGTCCTGGGCTGGCTCACCGAACGCGGCATCCGCCCCCTGCCGGAGGGCTGACATCCGGCCGGCCGAGGGGGCCGGGCGTCACGGGGGTCAGGCGCCGCCCGGGCCGGGCGTCACCGGGGTCAGGAGTCGCCGGGGATCTTGCCGAGCGCGTCGCGCAGGGCGGCGCGGGAGGTGATGCCCAGCTTCGGGAAGACCCGGTAGAGGTGGGAGCTGACGGTCCTCGGCGACAGGTGCATCCGCTCGCCGATCTCCTTGTTGGTCAGGCCCGCCGCGGCCAGGTCGGCGATGCGGCGCTCCTGCCAGGTGAGCGCCGCGAGATGGGCCGCGGGGGCGAGCGCGGACGTGCCGGCCACCCGCAGTTCGGCCCTGGCGCGCTCGGTCCACGTCACGGCGCCGATCCGCTCGAAGGTCTCGGCGGCCAGCGTCAGGGTGTGCCGCGCCGCCTTCCGCCCCTGGGTGTGCCGCAGCCGGATGCCGTGGGCGAGGCGGACGCGGGCGAGTTCGAAGGGGAAGTCGGCGCCCGCCGGGTGGGTCTCGGCGCGCTGGTACATCTCGTCGGCCTCGGTGCCGTCGGTGGCGGTCATGGCGAGCGCGCCGTAGGTGATCAGCGCGAGGCGCGGGGAGATCGCGGGCAGACCGGCGTCCCGCGCGGCGACGGCGTGCCCGCGGGCCTGCTCGGTGCGGCCGGTGTGCACGGCCGCCTCGACGAGGTCGAGCAGCGTGCGGGACGCCTGGTGCGCGCAGGGCTGGAAGGAGCCGGGCGCGGTGATGCCGATGGCGTGCAGGTAGGCGGACTCGTAGTCGCCCTCGCTGAGCGCGGCGGTCGTGCCGATGGCGTCGGCGATCTGGGTGAGGAAGCCGACGCCCCGGGGGCGGGCCCAGGCGTCGACGACGGCCTGGAGCTCACGGGCCCGGTCCACCTGGCCGCGCAGCCCGGCCAGTTGGCCGAGGTACGCCCGGGTGTGGTGCGCGAACAGCGGGTGGCGGTGCGCCTCGGTCAGCTCCAGGGCGCGCTGCCCGGTCCGCTCGGCCTCGTCCCAGTCGCCGGCGGCCATCCGGTCGAGCATGATCAGGTGCAGCATGGTCACACCGATCGTCATGGCGCCGGTGTCCAACTCGCGGTCCACGATGCGCCGCAGGTGCGCCCCGTACCGGCCGAGCGTGTCCAGGTGGTAGGCGGCCACGGACAGGCGGGTGACGTCCCACGGTTCGACGTCGCGCAGTTCGGTGAAGGCGCGGTCCACGCGCTCGGCCGCCCCGGCGCCGCGGCGCACCACGTCACTCCACGCGTCCTGGTAGATGCGGGAGTTCGCGGGGACCAGGTGGCCCAGCGAGCCGAGGAGCGCGTGGGTCTGCTCCCAGGCCGCCGCGTCGCCCGCGTACTGGTCGATCGCCAGCAGCAGGTTGACGAGCCGGACGAGCACCTCGCCCGGTTCGCGGGCCCCGCCGTCCCGCAGTCTCTCGACGGCCGTGACGACCTGGCGCTGCGCCGAGCGCACGTCGCCGTCCTCGTAGAGCGCGACGTAGGCCGCCGTGACGACGGAGGCCGGGGACTCGTCCGGTCCCGAGGCGGTGTCGGAGCTGACCAGCTGCTGGGCCTGGTCCAGCAGTCCGGCGTGCCCGGCGATGAAGGCCGCGTCGCCGAGGCGCCGGGACCGCTCGTCGCGGTCCTCGCTCAGCTCGGCGGCGCGGGTCAGCCACGCGACGGCGGCCAGCGCACCGCCGCGCCGGGTCGCGGAGTCCGCGGCGGCCTCCAGCGCGGCCGCGACCTGCTCGTCGGGGTCGACCGTCGAGGCCCCGAGATGGGTCGCCCGGCGCTCGACGTCCTCGCGGTGGACCAGGGCGAGCGCGGCGTGGGCCGCACGCCGTTCGTTGGGGGTCGCCAGCTGCACCACGGTGGAGCGCACCAGCGGGTGGCGGAAGAGGAAGTCGCCGCCGAGCGGGTCGACGTCGAGCAGGCCGCAGGCGGCGGCCTCGTCGACGTCGGCCATGCGGTAGCGGGCGCCGTGCGCGCGGCCGCCGGCCGTGCCGGCCCCGACGCCGTCCAGCGCGCCGCGCAGCAGCTCGGCGCGTTCGGCGGCGCCGAGCGCCTCGATCCGCGCGCCGTACACCTGGTGGAGGCGCTGCGGCAGCGGGATGCCGCTGTAGCCGAACAGCTCCTTGCGGTTGCGTCCGGCCAGGCCACCGCGCAGGTAGGGCGGAAGTTCCAGCAGGGCCAGGGGGTTTCCCTGGGCCTCGTCGAGGACCAGGCGGCGCAGCTGCGGGTCGAGGCCGGGGTGGCGCTGGTCCAGGAGCTGTTCCGAGGCGGCCTCGGAGAGCGTGGTGACCGGCAGTTCGGGCAGCGCCGCCGTGTCGAAGCCCGAGACGACCTCGGAGCGCAGGCCCACGACGAGCTTCACCGCACTGCCGGTGAGGCGGCGGCCCACGAAGCCGAACACCTCGGTGCTGGCGGTGTCGAACCACTGCCCGTCGTCGAGCACGAGCAGCAGGGGTGCCTCGGCCGCGGCCGAGGCGAGGAGGTCGAGGACGGCGATGCCGAGCGTCATGACGGAGGGAGGTGTGCCGTCGCCGCGGCCGAAGACCACGTCGAAGACCCGGCGGCGGCCCTCGTCCAGCCGGTCGATGTGCGGCATCACCGGGTACAGGAACTGGTGCAGCCCGGCGAACGGCAGGTCCGACTCGGCCTCGACGCCGGCCGCTCTGATCACCGCGTTCTTGTCGGCCGCGGCGAGGTCGGCGGTGTGGGCCAGCAGCGCGCTTTTGCCCACCCCGGTGTCGCCGCGCAGGACGAGGGTCCGGCCGCCGGGTGCCGCGACGAACTCCGCGAGCACGCCCTGCTCGCGCTCGCGACCGACCATCGTGCCCACGACCGACTCCACCATCCCTGCCCCCTTCACACGTGGACCAGTTCTGGCGTGCCCACCGCTCTCACCTCTCCGAACGAACACTAGATCGCCCGGGTGCCCGGAGTCACGCGGGATCGGTGAATTGCCCTGGTTACCCGCGTTTCCTGACACACCTGCCCCTGTTGTCCCGGCACTCCCGCGCGAGCAACGTGTGCCCCGCCGACGGCGGGAGCGGCCGGAGAGGTGTGCGCACGAAGGCTCCCTGCATCACCACCTTGACGGGTGACGAACAGGACTGCCATGATGACGTCACCAGCTCAACCGGTGACATGCAGAAGTGGCCGGTCGGAGGTGGTCCAGGTCCTTCCGTTCAGATGGGGAGCTCAGTCATGGCAGTCAGCTACACCGCCGTCGTCGACGTCGACGGAGAGGGCAGGAACGGCGGTCACGTCCAGTCGTCCGACGGCCTGCTGGAGACCGGCCTCGCGATCCCCAAGGAGTTCGGCGGCGCCGGGAGTGCGACCAACCCCGAGCAGCTGTTCGCCGCCGGCTGGGCCGCCTGCTTCCTCGGCGCGCTCCGCCGGGCCGCCGCCACCCGCAAGGTCCGGCTGACCAGCACCAGGATCACCGCCGAGATCACCCTGACCCACGGCGACGACGGCGAGTTCTCACTGTCCGCGGTGCTCAGCCCGGAGATCGGCGGCGTGGACCAGGCCACCGCCGAGGAACTCGCGCACGCCGCCCACCAGATCTGCCCGTACTCCAAGGCCACCCGCGGCAACATCCCGGTCACCCTCCACGCGACCGCCGCCTGACCCGCCGCTGAGAGGGCCGCCATGACACGCACCCGCGCACGGATCGCCGATCGGCGCCGCCCGGCCACCGGCCGGGCCCCGGCCCCCGTCGCCGGGCGGCCGCCCCGGGACGCGGCGGGTCCGCGGGACCGCGCGTGGCCCACCGCCGAGCAGGTCTGGAACTGGGCCGAGGGCGCCGTGCTGTTCGGGCACGGCCCCGGCCCGGCCCCCTTCCTCTGAACCGACCCCGACCCGCCTGACCAGAGAGAGCGAGAGCACAGCCATGGACATGAAGCTCGAAGTCGTCATCCTCCCGGTCGCGGACGCCGTCCGCGCCAAGGGCTTCTACGTGGAGCGGCTCGGCTGGCGCCTGGACGCCGACTTCCCGATCAACGACGGCTACCGGATCGTGCAGGTGACCCCGCCCGGGTCCGAGGCGTCCGTCATCTTCGGCGAGGGCCTGACCGCGCAGGCCCCGGGCACCCTGCACGGCCTGCAGCTGACGGTCACCGACATCACCAAGGCGCAGGAGGAGCTGACCTCCCGCGGGGTCGACGTCACCGGGCCCTTCCGGGACGCCACCGGCGCCTTCCGCCACGCGGGCGACGCCTACCGGATCCCCGGACCGCACCCCGAGCGGGCCAGCTACGGCACCTTCGCCGCCTTCACCGACCCGGACGGCAACGAGTGGTTCCTCCAGGAGGTCACCCAGCGCGCCCCCGGCCGCTGACCCACGCGCCCGCCGACACCCGCGGCCGGCACCGTCCACCGAAGGACACAGGACACATGACCACCGAGACCATCCGCACCTGCGACGTCGTCGTGATCGGCGCGGGACCCGTCGGCGAGAACGTCGCGGACCGCACCGCGGCCGCGGGCCTGAGCACCGTGATCGTGGAGAGCGAACTGGCCGGCGGCGAGTGCTCGTACTGGGCCTGCGACCCCAGCAAGGCACTGCTGCGCCCGGTGCTGCTGCACGCCGACGCCGCCCGCGTCCCGGGGCTCGGCCCCGCGGCCGAGGGCCCGCTGGACGTCAAGGCGGTCCTGGCGCACCGCGACCGCATGGCCTCCGGCTGGAACGACGAGGGCCAGGCCGAGTGGATCGCGTCGGCGGGCATCGAGCTGCTGCGCGGCCACGGCCGGCTCACGGGGGTCCGCGAGGTGGCGGTGACCACGCCCGGCGGCGAGGTCGTGCGCCTGCGCGCCCGCCACGCGGTCGCCGTGTGCACCGGCAGCGCCGCGGCCCTGCCCGACCTGCCGGGCCTGGCGGCCCTGCGGCCGTGGACCAGCCGGGAGGCGACCAGCGCCCAGGAGGTGCCGCTGCGCCTGGTGGTCGTCGGCGGGGGCGTGGTCGGCGTGGAGATGGCCACCGCCTGGCAGGGCCTGGGCAGCCAGGTGACGCTGCTCGCCCGCGGCGAGCGGCTGCTGCCCCGCATGGAGCCGTTCGCGAGTGATCTCGTCGCCGAGGGCCTGCGGGAGGCGGGCGTGGACGTCCGGCTGGGCACCTACGCCACCGCCGCATGGCGCACCGCCCACGGCGAGGTCCGGGCCATCACCTCCGACGGGGCCGAACTGACCGCCGACGAGATCCTGTTCGCCACCGGCCGCGTGCCGCGCTCCGCCGACGTGGGGCTGGAGACCGTGGACCTGACGCCGGGCGACTGGCTGGGCGTCGACGACAGCCTGACCGTCACGGCCGTGCCGGGCGACTGGCTGTACGCGGCCGGCGACGTCAACGGACGTGCGCTGTACACCCACCAGGGCAAGTACCAGGCCCGCATCGCCGGTTCCGTGATCGCCGCCCGGGCCCGGGGCGAGGCGCCCGACACCCGCCGGTGGTCGCCGCACCGGGCCACGGCCGACACGGTGGCGGTCCCCGGCGTCGTCTTCACCGCCCCCGAGGTCGCCTCCGTGGGGCTGACGGCCCACGAGGCGGAGCGCGCCGGACGCGACGTCCAGGTGGTGGACTACGACATGGGCCAGGTCGCGGGCGCCCTGCAGTACCGCCCCGACTACCGGGGCCGGGCCCGGATCCTGATCGACCGCGAACGCCGCACCGTCGTCGGCGCGACGTTCGCCGGACCGGGGGTCGCCGAACTGCTGCACGCGGCCACCCTCGCCATCACCGGGGAGATACCGGTCGAGCGCCTTTGGCACGCCGTACCGGCTTTCCCTACCATCAGTGAAGTGTGGCTGAGACTGCTGGAGACGGGGTGCCGTTCATGACCACAGCACGCGACCTTGCACTGGTCGCCCTGAGCTTGCCGACCGGTGACGTGGAGCGGGGCGACCTGTCGCTCGGGCTCGCCGGCGCCGAGGCGATCGACCTCCTGGAGCGCGGCGCGCTCACCCTGGACGGCGACCGCATCGTGCCGGGACTGCCCGTGACCACGGGTGACCCGCTGCTGGACGCGGCGGAAGCCGCACTCGCGCGGAAGGACCGCGAGAAGATCGCGGACTGGCTGTGGCGGCGTGGCGAGGGACTCGCCGCGGCCTACGTCCAGGACCTGGAACGGTCCGGGCAGGTCGCCGGGCCCGGGGCGGGCGCGACCGCGGAGCAGGCCCGCGCCGAGGAGCGCCGGGCGTCGGGCGAGCCGGTCCTCACCGGCCTGCTGTCCACCCTGGGTGTCTCGGACACCCCGGCCGGGGACGAGGAGAACCCGGACGAGGACACCGCGGACGAGGCGCACGTTGACGCCGCGGACGGTGACGCGAAGGGTGACGCGGACGATGACGACGACCCGGTGTCGACGCTGCTGGCCGCCGTGGGCGACGCGGTGACGGAGCTGGAGGCGCAGCGGCTGCGCCGGAACATCGAGAACGACGCCTTCGACAACGTGTGGCGCGGCTACTAGAGCGGGCACGGCCCAGGGGCCGGCACACCCGCACCGGGCGCGGTGCCGTGTGCGGTGCGGGGTGTCAGCCCTCGCCGCCCGGCACCGCCGCGTGCGTGTCGTCGAGGGTGTACATGACGGAACGCTGCTGCTTGTGACGCCGGATGCGGCCCTTGGCGACCAGTGACTCGAGGGTGTTCCGCACGACCTGGGGCGTCGGGTTGCGGTCCGGGTGCTTCACCAGCAGCTCGTCCCGCAGCTCCTGGGCCTGGCGCGGCTCGTCGTGGCCGGCGAGCAGGTCCGCCAGCAGATCGCCGAGCAACGGCCGGTGCGAGGTGTCCTTCGCGCCGGCCTTCGCCGTGCCCTTCGCCTTCGCCGTGCTCTTGGCCGTGCCCTTGGCCGATCCCCTGGACTTCGCGCCACCGCGGGCGGCCGTCCCACGTGTGGCGGTGCGGGCCCGCGCGGCGCCGGCCGGCTCGTCCGAGAGCTGCTCGGGCAGGCGGGAGGCGTCGGCGAAACCCTCGTACTGCTCCGCGAGCCGCAGGATGTCGGCGAGGAGCGCCTCCTCCTGCTTCAACACGGCGATCTTCTCCGCCAGTTCGCGCTGCCGCCGCCGGTTCTCGTCCAGGTCCGATGCGGCCTGTTCGACGTACCGCGCCTGGAGCGTGGCGGCCTGTCGGCTGGTCACAGCATTTCACTCCCTCGAAATTCGTGGTGCTGGGCATCGTACTCACACCGAGGGGTCCATGTGCATGTGCGTGCACAGACGTGCACGCACGGAACATGCGCGTGCGGACGCGTGTGCGGGTGTGCGCGGGCGGGCACGCGGCGCGGGTGTGCGGACACGTGTCGGCCCGGACGGCGTGTGCGGAGCCGTCCGGGCCGAGGGAGGAGGGGGAGCCGGAGGCTCAGTGCGCGGTCGCCGCCGGCACGGTCTTCTTCCGGGCGCGGTACGCCGCGGCCTTGATCTTGTTGCCGCAGGACTCCATGCCGCACCACTGACGGCGCATCCCGCGGGAGCGGTCGATGTACACGCGCGTGCACTCGGGGTTGCCGCACTCCTTCATCAGGGGCACGTCCGGGCCGCTGAGCAGTTCGACGGCCTGCCGGGCGACGGTCGCCAGGGCCTGCTCCGGGGTGGCCTCGGTGTGGCGGCCGGTCAGGGTGAGCTGGGGCGTGGCGGGCGGCTTGCGCGCGGCGCCGTTGACCACCGCGAGCGCCTCGCGGTCGAAGGCCTCGCCGAGCCGGCGGTTGGTGACCAGCTGGTAGAGCGCCTCGCGCACCGTGGTGGCCGCGCGGACGTCCGCCTCCTCGCCGGGGGTGATCGTGTCCACGAGTCCGGACTCCACGTACCAGGCGTTGAGGCGCTCCGGCGTCACGAACATCTCGAACCGGGTCGAGCGCCGGGCCCGCAGGGTGGCCGCGAAGTCGAGAGCCGGGTGGCCGCACACGAAGACATGGTTAAGATTCACATCACCATCTTGACAGGTGACAGGCGCCGAACGCAAGGGATCGTCACCCCTTGAGGCGGTGCTCTCCTCCCTGTGCCTCCAGCCGCAGCTCGCGGCCCTGCCAGCGGCGGCGCAGCCAGCGGTCGTGGCTGGCGAGCACGATCGCGCCGGGGCCCGGACCGAGCGCGGCCTCCAGCTCGTCGCACAGCGTCGGCGACAGGTGGTTGGTGGGCTCGTCGAGCAGCAGCAGCTGGGGAGGGCGGGCCACCAGCAGGGCGAGCGCGAGGCGCCGGCGCTGGCCGACGGACAGCCGGCCGACGGGACGGCCGAGGTCCCCGTCGTGCAGCAGGCCGAGCGAGGACAGCGGCACCTTCCCGGCCCGCTCGGGACCCAGCGCGGCCTCGTAGGTCTCCGCCGCCGTGCGGTCGGGACGTCCGAAGACGGTGTCCTGGGTGAGCAGGCCCACGGTCAGCCCCTGCCGCCTGCGCACCTCCCCCTCCGCCCCGGCCCCCAGGCGCCCGGCCAGGACGGCCAGCAGCGTCGACTTCCCGGCGCCGTTGCCGCCCGTGACCAGCAGCCGGTCCGCCGCGGGCACCTCGAGACCGTCCAGCGCGAGCCGGCCCGGCACCCGCAGGCCCCGCACGGACACCAGCGGACGCTCGCCCTCCTCCGTCCGCGCGGCGAGCCCCGCCGCCATGAACCGCAGCGGCCGCGGCGGCTCGCCGACGCGGGCGCGCTCCAGCTCGGCCAGCCGCCGGGCCGCGTCGCGCACCCGGCGGGAGATCTGCTGCTGGACCCGCCCGGCCCGGTGGCCGTAGCCCATCTTCTCGTTGTCCCGCGGCCCCCGGTCGGGCGCGACCCGGTGCGCGGTCACTCCCGCGGCGTGCCGCAGCTCCGCGAGTTCCTCCTGCTCCTCCGCGTACCGCCGCTCCCAGCGCTCGCGGGCGGCGCGCTTCTCCCCGAGGTAGGCGCTGTAGGTGCCGCCGAAGCGGACCGGGCCGCCGGCCGCCGGGTCCAGGTCGACGAGGTCGGTGCAGACCGCGTCGAGGAACGCCCGGTCGTGGCTGGCCACCACGACCGCGCCGGGCAGCGCGCGGAGCTGCTCCTCCAGGAACGCGGCGGCCGCGTCGTCGAGGTGGTTGGTCGGCTCGTCCAGCAGCAGGGCCGACGGCCGCCGCACCAGCAGCGCGGCGAGCGCCAGCCGGCTGCGCTGCCCGCCGGACAGCGAGCCGAGCGTCCGGTCGCGGCGCGTCCCGCCGAGGCCGAGGCCGTCCAGCATCAGGGCCGCGCGGCGGTCGGCGTCCCACGCCTCCCGGTGCTGGGCCTGCTCCAGCCGCAGCCCGTAGGCGTCCAGGAGGGGGCGGTGGGCGGGGTCGTCCTCGCCGGTGCGGGCGAGTTCCGCGCCGAGCCGGTCGAGTTCCGCGAGGTCGGTGCGGGCCTCGCGCAGCGCGTCGTCGAGCACGGCGGCGAGGGTCGCGGCGGCGTCGAACGGCAGCTCCTGGTGGAGGAAGCCGAGGTCGGCGGGGCGGGAGACGCTTCCGCCGTCCGGTGCGTCGACGCCGGCGAGCACCCGCAGCAGGGTGGACTTGCCGGCGCCGTTCTCACCGATCAGGCCGATCCGGCGGCCGGGGGCGGCGGTGAGCGAGACGCCGTCGAGGACGCGCCGGCCCCCGGCCGAGCGGACGAGGTCGTGGGCGAGCAGGGCGGGCTGGGTCACGGGGTGTCCGTCCGGGGGGTGCGGTGGTCGGCCCGCGGGGCGACGGGCGCCTCGGACGCGGGCCGCGGCCGGACCGCCCGTCACACCTCCGGCGCCCCGGTCTCCTGCAGCTCCCCGCCGGCCAGCCGCAGCCAGCGGTCGACACCGATCTCGGCGAGGAACCGCTCGTCGTGGCTGACCACCATGAACGCGCCCCGGTAGGAGTTGAGGGCGCTCTCCAGCTGGCCGGCGCTGACCAGGTCGAGGTTGTTGGTCGGCTCGTCGAGCAGCAGCAGGTGCGGCGCGGGCTCGGCGCACAGCACGCAGGCGAGGGTGGCGCGCAGCCGTTCGCCACCGGACAGCACACCCACCGGAAGGTGGGCCCGCGCGCCGCGGAAGAGGAAGCGGGCGAGCAGGTTCATCCGCTCGGCCTCGGGCCGTTCCGGGGCGAAGGCGGCGAAGTTCTCCGCCACCGTGCGGTCGGGGTCGAGCAGGTCCAGGCGCTGCGACAGGTACGCGATCCGGCCGTCGTTGCGCGTGATCACGCCGCTGTCCGGGGCCAGATCACCGGTGACCAGGCGCAGCAGCGTGGTCTTGCCCGCACCGTTGGGGCCGGTCAGGGCGATGCGTTCGGGGCCGCGGATCGTCAGGGCGGTGCCGCCGTCGGCGAACACCGGCCGCCCGCCGTGGTGGACCTGCAGGTCCTCGCCGAGGAAGAGGGTGCGCCCGGCCGGCACCTGGGTGTCGGGCAGGTCCAGGGTGATGCGCTGCTCCTCGCGCAGCCCGCGCCCGGCCTCGTCGAGCCGCGACTTGGCGTCGCTGACCCGGGCCGCGTGCATCTGCCCGGCACGGCCCGCCGACTCCTGCGCGCCGCGCTTCATGGTGCCGGCGAAGATGCGGGGCAGCCCGGCGTTCTTCAGGTTGCGGGCGGCGTTGCTGGCGCGGCGCTCGGCGCGCTCGCGGGCCTGCTGCATCTCCCGCTTCTCGCGCTTCAGTTCCTGCTCGGCGTTGCGGACGTTCTTCTCCGCGACCTCCTGCTCGGCCTGCACGGCCTCCTCGTAGGCGCTGAAGTTGCCGCCGTAGAAGCGCAGTTCGTCGCCGCCGAGTTCGGCGATCCGCTCCATCCGGTCGAGCAGCGCGCGGTCGTGACTGACCAGCAGCAGGCAGCCGGGGAAGTCGGCCAGCACGTCGTAGAGGGTGTGCCGGGCCTCCAGGTCGAGGTTGTTGGTCGGCTCGTCGAGGAGCAGCACGTCCGGGCGCCTGAGCAGTTGCGCGGCCAGGCCGAGGGAGACGACCTGCCCGCCGCTGAGGGTGCCCAGGCGGCGGTCGAGGGCGAGGTGGCCCAGGCCGAGACGGTCGAGCTGGGCGCGGGTGCGCTCCTCGATGTCCCAGTCGTCGCCGATGGCGGTGAAGTGCTCCTCGCTCACGTCGCCCGCCTCGACGGCGTCGATGGCGCGGATCACCGTGTCGACGCCGAGCACCTCGGCGACGGTGAGGCCGCCGGTCAGCGGCAGGGTCTGCGGGAGGTAGCCGAGCGTGCCGCCGACGGACACGGAGCCGGCGGCGGGTGCCAGCTCGCCGGCGATCAGCTTGAGCAGGGTGCTCTTGCCGGCGCCGTTCGGGGCGACCAGGCCGGTGCGCCCGGCCGCCAGGGTGAAGGACAGGTCCTGGAAGACGGGGGTGTCGTCGGGCCAGGAGAAGGAGACGTGGGAGCAGACGACGGTGACGTCGGACATGAAAGAGACCTCAGGCGGGATGCGGAGGGCAGCGGCTGCCCTGGGCAGACGGAACGACGGCGCACCCGGACGAACCGGGTGGGTCGGGGACACCGGGAAAACCGGCACGACAAGACGGCCACGTCGGCGCTGCTCAGCGCGTCCGGTGGCGGTCAGATCCGGGTCTCACCCGGAGATGTCGTCGTCACCCGCCACGTCTGCCACTCCTCGATACAGGGTCTGCGTCATCGACAGCCTAACAGCTCGCCGCACACGACCCCGGGACGGCGCGCGGCCCGGGGTTCACACGTGTGCCCCAGCGCACAACACCCCGCGTTGACAGTCCGAGCGACACCATGAAAGGCTCGTCACCACTTGAACAGGTGACGAACGCCGGTGGGGAGCGCGGTGACCATGACGGGACATCAGGAACGAGAGCCCCAGGGCCCTCCGGTGGGACGGCGGGCGCTGCTGGGCATGCTCGGCGCGGGGGCGGCCGCCTTCGCCACCGCGCCCTTCCTCCAGCAGCGCTGGGAGGACGTCCTCGGCGCCGCCTCCCAGAACGACCCGACGGGCCTGAGCGGCCTGCTGCCCAACCCGGGCGGCTTCCGCTACTACAGCGTCGTCGGCTCGGTGCCGCACAAGGACGCCACGAACTACCGGCTGCGCGTCGGCGGGCTGGTGGACCGGCCGGCGACGTACACCCTCGACCAGCTCCGCGCGCTGCCGCAGACCCGGATCGTCCACGACGTGCAGTGCACGGACGGATGGCGGGTGAAGCAGACCCCGTTCGAGGGGGTGCGGCTGGCGGACCTGCTCGACGCGGCGGGCGTGCGCTCGTCCGGCGCGGCGGTCCGCTTCACCTGCTTCGACGGCGCCTACAGCGAGAGCCTGACGCTGGAACAGGCCCGCCGCTCCGACGTGCTGATCGCGCTGCGGATGCAGGACGGGCCCATCAGCCACGCCCACGGCGGCCCGGTCCGCCTCTACGTGGCCCCCATGTACTTCTACAAGTCGGCCAAGTGGCTGTCCGGCATCTCGGTCACCGACGCGGTCGTGCCCGGCTACTGGGAGGAGCGCGGCTATGACATCGACGGCTGGCTCGACGGCGCCGACCGCCGCGGCGAAGCGGCCTGACCGGGCCGGACGGCCCGGACGGCCCCAACGGCCGGACCGGGTGCGCCGGTTCAGCCGCGCCGAGCGGATGGTCCACCGCATAACCGGCCTGCTGATGCTGGCGTGCCTGGTGTCCGCCGCGTGCCTGTACATCGGGCCGCTCGCGCTGCTGGTGGGCCGGCGGCACCTGATGGTGACGGTGCACGAGTGGTCGGGCATCACCCTGCCGCTGCCGTTCCTGCTGGGCTGCCTGTCCGCCGAGTTCCGCGCGGACCTGCGCCGGCTGAACCGCTTCGCGCCCTACGACCGGCAGTGGCTGGCGGCCGCGCGCCGGCGCCTGACGTCACCCGCGGCTCGCCCGGCCGGCAAGTTCAACGCGGGCCAGAAGCTCTACGCGGGCTGGCTGGCCGGCGCGGTGCTGGTGATGGCGGCCACCGGACTGCTGATGTGGTTCACCGGGGTCCTGCCGTCCCTGTCCCGCACCAGCGCCATCTTCGTCCACGACCTGCTGGCCTGGGCGATCGTCATCGTCCTGGTGGGCCATGTGCGCAGGGCCCTGGAGGACCCCGAGGCACGGCTGGGCATGCGCACCGGGTACGTCAGCCGCTCGTGGGCGGCGCGCATGCACTCCCGGTGGCTGGACGGCGAGTAGCCGGCCCAGTCGAATGACCCAACCCGCCCCCGTCGCACCTCCCCCAGAGGCCCGCGGCGGGGGCTTTCGGCGCTGACGCGGCCGCGACGCGGACCGTCAACTGACTGTCGTCCGCCGCCGCCCGCGCGGCCAGAGTGGAACCACGCCGAGGACCCCCGGCCCACCGGGCGGCCCGACACGACACCACGACACACCCCTACTTCCGTCACTGGCTTAACCGGTGATATGGTCAGGCCAGTCTTCGGCGCCCGGGCACGTCCCGGGGCGCACACCCGGGGCGCGTCCGCACACATGTGAAGATCACACACGGTGCGGTCACCGGCCCTGCCACTGCCCACCTCATGTGACGACACATGTGCTGCCGTCGTCAGGCGCACACCTACTTCCTGGATGGAACCATGATGAAACGGCTTCTGACCGTCCTCGCGGCCGGCGTGCCGCTGGCCGCGGCGGTGTACCTGCCCACCGCGTCGGCCGCGGCTCCGGTCCCCAACACGCCCGCGCCGTTCGCCTGTTCCGCGCTCACGGTGAAGGCCCCGGCCGGCACCTCCGTCGAGTCCGTCACGGCCGTCCGCCAGGCCGGCGGCACCGTGCAGGGGACCGGGATCCTGGGCGGCACCGCCTACGACGTCCCGGCCTACTGCGAGGTGACGGTCACGCTGACGCACCCGGGCGAGGGCGACCACGCCAAGGTGCGGACCTGGCTGCCCGTCACCGGCTGGAACGGCCGCCTGCAGGCCCTCGGCGGCAGCGCGTTCCTGGCCGGCGACAACGGCGTCGGCCTGGCCAACGCGGTGAAGAGCGGCTACGCGGCGACCACCACCGACGCCGGTGTGGGCGACGCCCTCGACACCAGCTGGGCCCTGAAGGCGGACGGGCAGGTCAACACCACCCTGCTGCAGAACTTCGCGTCGCGCTCCCAGCACGAGGCGTCCGTCATCGGCAAGGAGGTCGTCGACGGGGTCTACGGCCGGAACGCCTCCTACGCGTACTTCACCGGCTGCTCCACCGGCGGCCGCCAGGGCTACATGGAGGCCCAGCGCTACCCCGGCGACTACGACGGCATCCTGGCCGACGCGCCGGCCGTCAACTGGGACGAGTTCGAGGTCGCGACCCTGTGGCCGCAGGTGGTCATGAACAACGAGAAGGACTTCCCGACCTCCTGCGAGTTCAAGACGTTCACCGACGCCGCCGTCAAGGCGTGCGACACCCTCGACGGCGTCAAGGACGGCCTGATCAACGACCCGCAGCGGTGTGACTTCGACCCGCGCCGGCTGATCGGCACCACGGTGGAGTGCGAGGGCAAGCTGCAGACCATCACGGCGGCCGACGCGGCCGTGGTCCGCAAGATCTGGGACGGCCCGCGCACCACCTCCGGCCAGAAGCTGTGGGCCGGCGTGCCGATCGGCGCCGACCTGACCGGCCTGGCCGGCACCACGACCGACGGCCACGGCAACGTCACCGGCGGCTTCCCGTTCCAGGTGCCGCAGGCGTGGGTCGCCACGTGGCTGGAGAAGAACCCCGGCTTCGACGTCTCGACCATCACCTACAGCCAGTTCACCCAGCTGTTCAAGCAGTCCGAGGCCGAGTACGACAAGATCATCGGCACTGACGACCCCGACCTGTCGGCGTTCGCCAAGTCCGGCGGCAAGCTGCTGACCTGGCACGGTGAGGCCGACCAGTACATCCCGGCGCAGGGCACCGTCGACTACCGCAAGCAGGTCGACCAGGAGATGGGCGGCTCCAAGAAGGTCGACGACTTCTACCGCCTCTTCCTGGCCCCCGGCACCAGCCACTGCGGCCTCAACGGCCAGGACGGCTCGGCCGACGGGCTCGGCGCGCTGACCGCCTGGGTCGAGCACGGCAAGGCCCCCAAGACCCTGCCGGCCACCCTCGTCAACGACGCGGGCCAGAGCGTCGACCGCGACCTGTGCAGCTACCCCGAGGTGTCCCGCTACAAGGGCTACGGCGACCCGTCCGCGGCCTCCAGCTTCCGGTGCGTCGCACCGTCCCGGCACTGACCGGGCCGGCGGCGACTCCCTGACCTGAAAGGCCGAACCATCATGAGCACGCAGACAGCCACGCCGTCGACCCCGGCGGCCTCCTCCAGCCCGTCGGCGACCGGTGAACGCTCCTCCCTGCTGAGGCTGTACCTGGGCCGCGGCGTCCTGGCCATCGCGTGGGCCGCGGCGTTCGCGGGGGCCCACGAGCACGTCGACGCGGTCGCGGTCACGCTGCTGGTCGTCTACCCGCTGATCGACGCGGTGTCCTCACTGCTCGACTACCGGGCGACGCCGAACGGCTCCGAGCGCCGGGTCACCGCGTTCAACGGCGTGCTCAGCACGCTGGCCGCGATCGCGATCGGCATCGCGGGCGCCGGCGGTGTGGCGTCGGTGCTCCACGTGTTCGGCGCCTGGGCCGTCGTCTCCGGCGCCGCCCAGGTGGTCGTCGGGATCCGGCGGCGCGGCCCGGAACTGGGCAAGCAGTGGCCGACCCTGATCTCGGGCGGCCTGTCCTTCCTGGTCGGCATCACCTACAACATCCAGGCCGCGGGCGACAACCCGTCGCTCGACGTGCTGTCCGTCTACGCGACGGGCGGCGGCGTGTGGTTCGTCCTCCAGGCCGTCCTGCTGACCTGGAAGAACCGCCAACTGCGCACCCGCACCGCCTGATCCCCCGCCTCCCCGGGGTCCCAGCGTCCCGGTCCGTGCCCTCAGGGCACGGACCGGGACGTTTCCGTGTCCGCGCGTCCCGCCGCCCGCGCGGGCCGGGCGCTTCCGTGTCCGTGCGCGTGCACCTGTGCTGCCGCCCGCGCGGGCCGGGTGTTTCCGTGTCCGTGCGCGTGCACCTGTGCTGCCGCCCGCGCGGGCCGGGCGCTTCCGTGTCCGTGCGCGTGCACCTGTGCTGCCGCCCGCGCGGCCGGACCCACGTGCCGTGCCGCACCGGCGGCTCTGGCGCCCGCACCCGGCGGCCCGGGCCCGCGCGCGTCGGCGCACGTCGCCGTCCGGCGCGGGTACGTCGCCGCACGTCGCCGTCCGGCCCGAGTACGTCGGCACACGTCGACCTCCGGCCGGGTACGTCGGCGCGCGGGCGGAGGGCCGCCCCGGCTCACCCGCGCACGTCGATGGCCACCCGAGCCCGTCAACTCCGCTCCAGCGCCTGCCGAGTCGGCCCGACGTCCGTCAACAGCCCACCTCGACACGGCCGGAGAGCCCGGCACACGGCGTACCCGCCGGCCCGCGTCCGGCCCTCCGCGCCACCGTCCCGCCCGTCGTGCCCCGCACCCGGCCGCGGGCCCGCCTGCCGGGCCGGCAACACCGGCGTCAGCGCCGACACCAGGAACCCACACTGCGGGAGACACGTAACCCCCGCACACAGTGCGGGGGTTACCTGGGTCGGGTGGCGCGGGATCACCCCGCCCACGGTGCAGGAGCCGGACGCGCGAGTGGGGGCATGCGCGTGGCGCATGCCCCCGGGTACGGGTCCGGACGGTGTCAGTCGTTGCTGGTGAACAGGGTCAGGACGCGCAGGGCCTCGAGGTAGATCCACACCAGCGTGGCGGTGAGGCCGAACGCGGCGAGCCAGGCGTCCTGCTGGGGCGCCCCGCCGGCGACCGCGTCCTCGACCTGGCGGAAGTCGAGGGCGAGGAAGCACGCGCCGAGCACGATGCCGGCGATCCCGAAGAGGATGCCGAGGCCGCCGCTGTGGAAGCCCAGGCCGTGGCCGGCGCCGAAGGCGGAGAAGACCAGGTCCGCGGCGAGCAGCAGCACGAAGCCCGTCGCGGCGGCGGCGACGAAGCCGGCGAACCTCTGGGTGACGCGGATCCAGCGCATCCGGTAGGCGACGAGGACGCCGGCGGCCACCGCGAACGTGCCCAGCACGGCCTGCACGACCACGCCCGACGCGATGTACGTCGAGGTCGCGCTGGAGATGACGCCGAGGAAGACGCCCTCGAACGCCGCGTAGCCGAGGATCAGCGTGGGTGACGGCGTCCGCCGGAACGCCTGGACCAGGGACAGGACGAAGGCGACGACGGCGGCCGCGACCGCGAGGCCGTACGACCGGCCGATGTTCGCCTCGTCCACGGGCAGCAGCAGCCAGGACAGCACCGCCGTCAGGGCGACGGTGCCGAGTGTCGTGGCGGTGCGGACGACGACGTCGTCCAGCGTCATCGGGTGGGCCGCGGGCGGCGCCTCGGGGGCCTCCGCGAGGGCCGTGAGGCCCGGGACACCACCGTGCGCCGCGGGCGCCTGCCCGCCGCCGAACGGCCCGGCGGCCGCGGCCGCCACGGGCCGGCGGTCGTCGATGCCCGCGGGACCGGCGGCACCCCTGGCACCGGCCTGACGGTCCGCGTTCCAGCGGGAGAGTATCGGGTTGCCGGTCTTCACGTGTTCCTCCTCGTCCGCCGCACGAAGCGGCCTGCGACAAGCGTGGTCGCCGGGCGCCGGGGCGGCACACGTGTGACCGTGCGCGTCACGGGCCGGCGACACCACCCTTGTTCGTCACCACTCTGACAGGTGACGCGAGCGGAGGCAAGCCGTCAGACCTCCTGGCTGCCGAGGAGCGTGCCGAGAATGTCGTCCCAGTTCAGGCCGTCCATCTCGGCGTCGGCCGAGGTGACCCGGTAGGTGGTGTCGAGCCACCCCTTGAGCGGCGCGGTGCGCAGCTCGAAGAGCGCCTCGACGTCCTGGGACTCGAGCAGCAGCCACGAGGTGGGACGCTCGCTGTGCAGCGAGGGCCACATGCGCACGTCGGCGAAGCCGCTCATCGTGGTGAGCCCGCCGTAGAGCAGCTCGCGGCCGATGCGCCAGATCAGGCTCGGTCCGCGTTCGGACAGGAACTCGACGGTGACCACCGCGGGCATCTCCGGGTCGAACCGGAACTCCGCCTGCAGGGGCACGCGGGTGAACTCGTCGAGCAGCTGGTCGAGATCGAGCATCAGGGACGGCACCTGCTCCGGCACCGAACGCGCGGGCAACCGTGACCGGTCGTGATACATGACGGGAGTCCCCTCCGTGGGCGAAGTCTGCACCCCAGACTCTTCGCCAGTCACGGACGCCACGCATCGGTCACATGACGGCGGAGGTGTGCCCGAGCCGGCACGCCCGGCGGAGGGGAGGTGACCTAAGTCAGCCGCCGCCGGACGCTCACGACGTGCCGAGGCCGTGCAGGAACGTGTCGACGACGACGTCCGCCGCCTGCGCCGGGCTCAGTTCGGGCTGCTGCCGGGCCACCAGGTGCATGAGCTGGGGCAGGAGGGCGGCGGCCCATCCCTCCGGCCGGTCCCCCCGCAGCACCCCCTCGTCCACCGCCCGCCGCAGGAACACCTCCACCTCCCGCACACACGCGTCCCGACGCTCCCGCACCCCCTCATCAGCCAGCATCCGCGCCAGATCCACCGGCCACACCCGATTCACCCCGATGATGTTCTCCACATAACGGTGCAACGCCACCGCCACCGGCGCCTCCCCCAACCGCGCATCAGCGATCGCCCCCTCGATCGCCGACAACCGCGCCTCATACACCGCCGCCAGCAACTCCTCCCGCGACGCGAACCGCCGATACACCGTCCGACGATCCACCCCCGCCGCCGCCGCGATGCTCCCCATACTCGCCCCCGCATCCACCGCCAGCATCCGCGCACCCGTCGTCAGAACAGCTTCCAGATTCCGCGCCGCATCAGCTCTCA
>NZ_FODD01000057.1 GCF_900110255.1 Actinacidiphila rubida | reverse complement strand
ATTGAGAAGTTTTCATCCTGACTTCGCAGGTCACGGGGCTGGTGTGCGCCTGCGGTGATGTACTGGCACTGGTCAGGGATGTGATCTTCTTCGGGAGATCGTCTGTCACCGGTGGACTTCGGTGTTCGCGAGGACGAGCAGGGCCCGCAGCAGGGTGGTGGCGTGACGGGCGTTCATGCGGACCTTGGTCAGGACTCGCCAGGTCTTCAGGTTCGCGAAGCCATGCTCAACGGCGGCGCGTTCGCGGCTGACCAGCCGGTTCGCCTCCCTCTCGGCGTCGGTGAGGCGGCGGGAGCGCGTCGCCTTGCGGCCGGTGATGATCACGGGATTGTCGTCGGGGTCGTCGTCCAGGCCGACGAGCCGAGGTCGGCAAGGGCGCCGAGGCCGGCCTCGCGCAGATGCGCGGTGATGTGGTCGTGGCGGGCGGCGGTGATCTCGCTGGCCCGGCCGGGGCGGGCCGAAGAGATCCAGATCAGGTTGCCCTTCTCATCGGTGAGAGCAAGGAAGAGCAGGCCGTGGGCCTTGTGTTTCCCGCTGTAGTTCTTGCGGTTGGCCGCCCCGGTGCGGCGGCGGGTGCGGACCAGGGTGCCGTCCAGCAGGACCACCGCACCGCCGGAACGGGCGATCTTCTTCAGGGCGCGGTCCAGACGCGGGGCCTTCGCGGCCAGCAAGTCGAGTACTTCGAGGACCCAGCGTCGGACGGTGGCGGCCGAGACCGCGTTGCCGCCGGCCATATCGGCCAGGCGCTGGTCGTGACGCAGGACAGCGAGCACGACGATCGCCTGGGTGCCGGGGGCGGCCTTGCGCCAGCGCGTGCCCAGCTGCTTGCGGCGCCGGCGTATCAGTCCGGCGACGAGATCGACGGTCCGCTTCGACACGGGAAGCCGGACCTGGTAGACAACACCGGGAGAGCCCCCGGCGGGCGGCTGCTTCTTCACACAGGCGCCAACTCCTGCCGGGGGTTCTCACGTTACGGCCGAAACCGGCCGCTCCCCCCGACGTCAGTGTGGTCAGCGCGGCAAATAGCGCCCGGAGCCGTTCCGGGCCAGCCAGCCCCGGTCGGACAGCTTGCGCAACTGCCCTCGAACCGGCTCGACCTTCCCCGGGGTGTTCTCCCGGCCCAGCGCGAGCGCGACGTCCTTGGCCATCACCGGCCCCGCCGCAGCCGTCACGATCTCCATGATCCGCCGGTACTCCGGCGTCAGCACCTCCACCCCCATGCCCTCCTCACGGTCCGGAATCAGCCGCATCCCAGCCGCCCCCGGCGTCACCACCACCCGCTCCGGCTCCGGCTCCGGCTCCGGCTCCACGATGCCCGACGGCCGCCTTCCTCCGTCCGTCGCCTCGGCCCACTGCCCGAACACCACCTCGGCCGCCTCCAGCCGGCCCAGCTCGGCGTCGATCTCCGCCAGCTCCTTGCGCAGCAGCTCCGCCCGCTCCGTCAGCCGCATCCGCCGCTCGATCATCCACGTCAGCACGTCCACCATGCGCATCCCTCCCGCTGCGGAACCTACGAGACGCCCGGATACGCCACCCCAAAATCCGCGAACCGGCCCATGGCAGATAATCACCTGCTAACGATCACGGCCGAGAGCAGCGCGAGCGCGTCAATCGCCACCCACACCAGCGACCCGACCTGCGAATTCAGGATGAAAGTCGATCATTGGACCGCCGATCTTTCCTGGTTGTGAGCAGCGGGGCTCTCGTTGATGTTGCAGCCGACTGGGCCCGCATTGAACCCCGCCACCTCCAGCAAGCCCTGACCGGACGGGGTGTCGACCCCGAATTACTGACGTGGCTCGAAGAACGCTCCACCGGTGGTGGCCTGGATGTCGGCCGCCGATCTCAGCGCCGACGCCGGACGCTGCTGGCTCGACCTCGGCGACCCCACCAGAGCCGACGCCGCGATCGGAGGCGGCCTGACCGAGCTGGACCCACGCCGCGCCCACACTAAGGCCGTCTTCCTCACCTACCGAGCCGAAAGCGCACTTCGCCGAAAGGACGCCCAGGCCGCTGCGGCCGACGCCCGCACCGCACTCGACACAGCCCTCGGCTCCGGGGCAAGGCGCTGCATCGAACTCATCTCCGCGCTCATCCGCTGCTGGGGTGCTCTCACCGAACCTTCGCTGGTGGAACTGCGCGAGTACGCGCACGAACGCTTGGCTGGGTGACCTGGGCGCGGGTGCTCGTCCCGCAGGGTGGTGAGCAGGTCCTCGCGTGTGGCCTGCCGGTCGATGCGGGCCGGGTCCTGGTCGTCGAGCAGGTCGTCGAGCAGGTCGTCGAACGAGGCGTAGCGGGTGATCCGCTGCACCACGAAATCGAGTTCCCGATCGTGGCCGTGAAAGAGGACCGTGTCGCCGGCGGCGATGGAGCGCTCGCGTGGAGCGGTCACCCTAATGTCGATCGTCTTGCGGCCGGCTTACACCTGCCGATAGTGCCTGAGCGGGAGGTGCAGGTGATGTTCGCGGCACGCGTCGCCCGTCCCCGCGGTGGTGGCCGGTGGGAAGGCGGGCTGGGTGTCATCAGGCACGAGGGCCTCCAATCGCGACTTTCGGCCGCCTGGTTGGTTCTGGGGTGGGTGGGCGCGTCTCAGGGGCCGGTTGCGAGGTAGGTGGGGCCCTGACCGTGGCGGGCGCGTTCGACGGCTTTGAGGCGGATGTAGGAGTCGTCAGCCATGAGGCGTTGCCAGTGGGCGAGGTCGTGGAGAGCCCACAGGTCGTGCTCGGTCGGGTCGAGGCGGATGTGGCGTAGCTGCTCTGGGGTGAGCTGGCCTCCGTCGAAGATGAAGCCGACTCCGCCCATGGGCCATCCCGGGTCGGGGCGGAGGTAGTGCGTGAGCAGCAGGCGTGGGGAGCCGTGGCCGAGCTCGAGGCCCGTCTCTTCGACGGTTTCTCGGCGAGCAGCGGTGAGGGGATCTTCGCCGGGCTCGACGGTGCCTCCCGGGAACTGCCACTGCCGACTGCCGTACACGGTGCGGAGTTGCAGGGGGCGGTCGTGTTCGTCTCGGACGTACAGGCACCCGTACGCGGAGTGGGGGGCGAGGGTGTGCACGAACTCCTCGGCTGACATGGGGAGTGCGACGCCGGGACGCCCAGGGCGGTGGTCGAACTCGAAGGCCAGGACGCCCAGGGCTTCCTTGTCGGGCGGGTAGATGGCCCGGAGGTTGTTGAGTTGTTCGGCTGGTGAGGCGTCGGGGTCGATTCGCGCCGCTTCTTCGGTTTCGAGGAGTTCCGTGAATGAGCCGTATCGGCCGATGCGGTTCACGATGACGTCGAGGTGCCGGCTGCCGTCCTGGCGGTGGAAGACGATCGTGTCTCCGACCCGAACTGCGGTCTTTCGGGCGGTGGCCGTGCGGACCTCGATCGTCTTGCGGCCTGCTTCCACTTGACTGTAGTACCGCCCGAGCAGGTGCATGTGGTGTTCGGGCGTTGCGTCTCCGGCCAGTGAGCTTGTGACGGCTGGGATCGTCTGCTGGGTGTCGTCGGGCATGCGTGCCTCTGTTCGGTGCTTTCCGTCTGTTGCGGTCGTCGGGCCGGGACCGGTCATGGAACGGTGGCCGCGCTATGGCGTCTTCGGATCGGAGCGGGTGGCAGAGAAAGGGACGAGTCCGCTGGCGTGCTAGGGCAGTTCGATCGGTCCGTAGCGCGCGTGCGGTTCCTGGCGCATCAGCGCGTCGTACCGGTCCGCGGCCGAGAAGTGCCAGAACTCGGTCCCGTAGTTCGTGAAACCCGCGGCCTGCATGGCGTTGAGTAGCAGCGTGCGGTGGTGGCGCGCCTGGTCGCTGAGGTTCGGGGCGTGCGTGTAGCAGGCCCCGTCGCTCTCCTCCGGGGTGGCGTTGACTCGGGTGCCGAGGTCGAGTTCGTGGCCGTCCTGGTCGACGAGGGTCACGTCCACGGCAGCGCCGGCGGAGTGAGGTGCGATCTCGGGCGGCGACACGTACCGGCTGGCGGCCTGGTGCAGCTCATCCGCGGTCCAGTCAGGGTGAGTGGCGGCCAGCTCGTCCCGGTATTCGGTGAAGTAGCGCTGCTGGAGGGAAAGCGGCCGGTAGCCCTCGATGAACAGCAGATCGGTGCCGGCGGGCAGGAGCGAGCGGGCCTGCTGCAGCCGTGCCAGGACACCTTCGCGGACGTGGGCGAAGGCGCCCAGTGGATCCTGCTTGCGGAGGTCGACACGGAAATCATGGTGGCGGACGTCGACGAGCGGCTCTCCGCACTCGCGTACCGGGATCGCGGCGACCTGCGGATCGGACATCAGCACCAGAGGGTTCATCGAGTCTCCCTGTGACGGCTTGCGCTGCGGCGGCGGGGTGGGGGAGGCATGGGCCAGGCCGGTTTCGCGCACGATCCGCGCGATGGTGTCCTGCAGCGTGCTGTCGGCCGGGATCTCGGTCTCCAGACTGCCGGGCAGCAGGTCCAGCTCGCGGTACCAGGAGGCGAGGTGATCGTCGGTGACCTGCGTGAGGTACGTGGCGTCGGCCTTGGACGCGTGTCGGACGAGCGTCGCCTCCAGCGGCACGTCCAGGTAGTAGCAGCGGGAGACGCCGCGATGGTCCCGCACCAGAGTCGTGATCATGTGGCTGTAGCGGTCGGCGTACAGGATCCCTTCGAGCACCACGTGAAAGCCGGCGTCCAGGGCGTGGCGGGCGATCCTTGCGAGGAGGGCGATGTTGGCGCCGCCCGTGGTGTCGTGCTCGCGCAGTACGTTTCGGCGGATCACGTCCTGGCCCACGATCGCGACTCCGCGGCCGTAGTGATCTCGCAGGCCCTGGGCCACACTTGACTTGCCCGACGCGGAGTTGCCGCGGATCACCACGAGACGGGTGTCCTCACGGCCGACCGCAGTTCCAGTGGACACCCGGTGCGGTGGGGCGGTCATGTGGGCCATCCCGTCTCGCTGTACAGCTCCCCGTTCTGGATCTTTGCGATGGCCACCCGGGTGTAGGGGACGAGGTTGTCGGGGAGCGCGGCGGGGTCCCAGAACTTCCATTGCGTGCATTTGTCCGGCTCGCGCAGCTCCGGTTGGCCGGTCCAGGCGCGGGCGCGGAAGAACAGGCCCATGCGGGGCCGGTCCCCGGGGCGGTCGATGTGGTGGACGACGTGGACGAGTTCAACGTCCCTACGCTCGATGTGCAGGCCGGCTTCCTCCCGTGCCTCCCTGATCAGGCAGGCGATGGCGTTCTCCTGCTCGCAGTGGCCGGCCAGGACGTGCCAGGTGGACGGCGCGAATGCGGAGTCGGGGTGGCGAAGCCCGAGCAGCACCCTTCCGTCGGGCCGTTCCAGGTAGAGGTGGACGCCGACGACGTTCAGGACCGTTCCCTGCGGCGAAGTGCGGTGCTCCTCTTGCGGCGCGGTGCCAGCGGGGTGGCTGGAGGCGTGGCGCCGGACGAGGTCGCTGGTCGTGTCGGTCATGCGCAGGCGGTGGAGGTCGTGGGGGGTGAACCAGGCCAGCATCACCCCTTCGGTCAGGGCGAGTTCGCGGGGATCACCGTTCCAGCGGCCGGCATAGATGGCGATGGGCACGGTGGTGCCGGCGTCGTCGCGGGCGTACTCGGTGCCGAACGGGGTCAGGTCGGGGAGGTCGAGGCCGGCTTCCTCGGCCAGTTCGCGCCGCACGGTGTGCTCCAGGGTTGCGTCCTGGGGCTCTCGGCCGCCGCCCAGCAGGGACCACATGCCCGGTTCCCAGATGCGGCCGGGGAAGTAGTCGCGCAGGTGGAGCAGGTACTCGCCGCGGTCGTTGTAGATCAGAGCCGAGGCGTTGGCTCTCTGCGGTTCGGCTGTCGGCGGGAGCTTGAGCAGTTTCTCGCGCAGGGTCTGGGAGGTCACGCGGTCCACGGGACGCCACTCGATGCCGCCGACCTCGTCCTTCTGCAGCACGACGGGTGCCTCGGTCGAGGTGTGCAGGCGGAAGAGGAACCGGAGGTCGAAGTGGAGGTGTCCGGGTTCGCCTTTGCCGGGGTGAGCGTCGATGTCGTGGATGTCGATGTCGAGCGGAACGGTCTCGTAGCCGGGCCAGGGCGTGACGGCCTGGGGCGGGATCCCGGTCTCTTCGTGCAGTTCTCGCAGCGCTGCTGCTGCCAGGTGATTGTCGGCCGGTTCGGTGTGTCCGCCGGGAGCGAGGAGCTTCCCGCTCGCCAGGTGCAGCACGTGCAGGACGCGGCCGAGGTCGTCGACGACGATCGCGCTGCAGGTGAGGTGTCCGGTGAAGGTGGAACGGCTGGCGATGTCGTCACCGGTCCGGTCCAGGGCTTTCAGGAGGGCGCCGAGCTGTGCGCGCTCGTGAGGGTGGCGAGCGAGGTAGGTATCGACGGTGGTGCGGATGTGGTCGGGCGACAGCGGCATGGGCTACCTCAACGTGGCGGGGAGTGGAGGCGGGGCGGGGTTCGGGTCAGTTCAGGCGCATCCCCTCCGCTGGGATCTCCTCGACGGCCGAGGCGCGAGCGGCGGGTAGGCCCCACCGCTCCCGCGCCGATTCCATCGCGAGCTGGGCTTGCCGCACGCCGGGTGGGCCCCAGCCCAGCAGGGCGGCTGCCTGGTCGGGGGAGGTGAGGAGGCGGGCGAAGGGATGTCCGGTGGCGGGATCGGCGGCCGCCGGGCCGATCGCGGTGACCCGGGCGGCCAGGCGCAGCCTCGCGTTGGGCCCCACGCCGCCATAGACCTCGCCGGTCTCGTCGAGTACCCAGCCCAGTCGCACCGGGTCGGTCAGGGTGAGTTGGGCTTCCTCGACGGCTTCGCGGTGCAGGGTGTCCTCGGGGGTGGCGTCGGTGCTGTCCACGGTGCCGCCGGGCAGCATCGGCAGCGCGCCGTTTGGGCCGGGATCGGCCACCACGACGACCCGCCCGTCGGGGACGAAGCACCACGCCCAGGATTGCTGTACGGGCAGGTGGCCGGGGACGGGGCCGCGGTGCAGAGGGCTGTCCCACAAGGGCCGGTAGCGGACGTGGATGTCCAAGCGGTCCAGCGCGGGGACGTCGAGGATGTGCCGGCCGTCGGCGAGGTGGGCGGTGGCGGTGTTCCCGAGCCGGGCACGGTAGGCGGCGAGCATGGTCTGTGCGTCCACCGGGACGAGGCGCTGTGCCGCTTCGCGGGTCTCCATGAATGCGAAGGTGGACAGTTCACGCCGGGGCAGGCGGATGGCCTGGATCTGGTCGGGGGTGAGGGTGCCGCCGTCGAAGAGGTAGCGGATCTCTCCGGGGCACGGCATACCGGGCGTGATGTCGCGGTGGTGGCGGGACAAGGACAGCACGGCCAGCACACGGGACACAGGCACGTCGTGCAGGCCCAGCTCCTCGGCGATCTCGCGCCGGCAGGCGTCCATCGGGTGCTCGCCGGCATCGACGGCGCCCCCGGGCAGCAGCCACCTGTCGTCCTCGCGGTAGGTGGGGTGCACCAGCAGGACCCGCCCGGCCTGGTCGGTGATGATCGCGGCGGCGCCGAGCCACACTGTGTGACGGGAGGCTGCGTAGCGTTCCAGCGGTGTGGTGACCTGGGGCGCAACGCCGTCGGAGGGCGACGCGGAAGGGGGCACGGGCTCTGCCTTTCACAACGGGGGCTGATCCCAGCCGGGCGGGGAGTCGGGGAGTGGTGGTCAGGGGTGTGGCCGCTCACTTCTCGCTGCAGTTCCCACAGGGTCTGGAACAGCCCGGAGGCTCCGGTGAGTTGGGCGTAGGTGCCTTCCTGCACGCTGTGGCCCTGGAGCGAGGATGAGATCCGGTCGGTGACGGCCACGTTGGTGAGCCGGTGGCCCCGGAGAGCTGCTGCCCGCCGAACCACTGATCAGGAGGGTGTTCAGGCCGGCGCGCAAGTGGGGCAGCATGTCCGCGGCGCCGATTGCCTGGCAAGCGGCGACGCCTCGCGTACCGCCGGTTCCAAGGTCACACCTCCTGCGTCAGCATCTCGGCGCGGGGGCGCACGGGGCGGGGCACCTGCGCGTCATGGCCCGGCCAGCGGATCACCAGGCGGCAGTGCTCCTTGTCCAGGACGTGTCCGGCGGGCAGCAGATCATCGGGTGTGTCGGCGGGGTGGGCCGTCAGTACGGGATCGGCGTGCTTGTTGTTGTCGTCGGCCCGTACGTGACGGTCCCAGGCCCGGACGGCGACCGCCAGTTGCTCGGCGAGTTGCGGACCCTGCTCGCCGAAGGCGTGGGCGTGCCACTCCCACTCCTTGTCCTCGGGACGGTCGCCGTCCTTGGTCTGGATGGCGATGAGGTAGGCGAGCGAAGCGTCGCCGACGATGGCGGGCGCGTCGCGGTCCTTGGCGATACCGGTCACACCCTGGTCCGCATTCTGGTGGGCGGCCAGACGGCAGAAGCCCGGCAACGTGGTGGCCACGTAGAGCTGCAGGGAGCCGAAATAGACGCCCGCACCCATGGTCACGCCGGTGGCGACGTCGTGCCGCTCGCCGCGCAACGCCTCCTCCAGGCCATCCGTGCCGGCGGCGGTGCCGTGCTCGAAGCGAAGCGTCAGGCCGCCGTCGAGAAGGGAGACGACCGGAATGGTGCGGGCCTGCTGTCCCTGATCGCGGACGAAGCCGCAGTAGGTGAAGTGGCGTGCGTGCAGCACCTGGCCGTGCCGCTCGAAAGCGATCGCCCTGGTGTAGCCGCCGATCTCCAGCGGCATGACCAGGCGCCCGCCCTCGGCCAACTGCTCCCGCCAGGCAGGTGCGATGTCCCAGCAGTTGTAGGTGATCACGCTGCGGTCGAAGCCGCCGCGGGGCACGAGGTGGGCGGGTGCGCCGAGGGCCGCGTCGGCCTCAACGACGCTGACGCGGCCGCTTCCGGATTCCGTGGTGAACCGGCGGGTGCGCCGTGCGACCCAGGGGTCGATGTCGACGGTGACCACGCGTCCGTCGGGTCCGCTGACGTGGGCGATCAGTTCGGCGTTGTAGCCGCCGGAGCCCGCCTCGAACACGGTCGCGCCGGGCTTCAGGGAAAGGGTTTCGATCATGTCGGCCTGGAGCCACGCCGCGGACACCGAGCTGATCGCCCTTCCCGTCTCGTCGCGCCGGGTGATTACGGCCCGGTCGCCGCCGTCGTAAGCGTTCGCGAGGTTCACCTCCGGGGCGAAGCGGTGGCGGGGCACGGTCCGCAGCGCGTCGCGGACCGGCTCGGACGGGGCCCATCCACCGTCGTTGACCGTCTGGGCCATCGCCTGACGCAGCCGGACCGCTTCGGCCGACTCGCCCGGCACAGGCGGCTGCTCGACGGCGAGTGGATAGGAGACCACGGGCGGCAGGTCGGGAAGAACTCCGGGCCACACGGCATCCAGCGCCTGGGCGGCCGGGACGAACATGGCGCCGACGCAGGAGAGAACGTGCAGGTCGACGAACTCCCAGCGGTCGAACTTGTCAGCCTCAGGGTTGGCCAGTCTCCCGGACCATGCGGTAATGCGGACGACGGCGGTGAGCCGCGGGACGCCGCCGATCGAGTCCGCGAGCATCGTCACCACATGCGCGTTCTCGACATCTGCAGCGAGTCCGGTCTCCTCGGCGAGCTCGCGCACCGCGGCCACCTCGAACGATTCCGAACCCTCGTTTCTGCCGCCGGGAAGTTCCCACATGCCCCGGCGCGATCGGCCCAGCAGAACCCGGCCGGCCGCATCGGTGACGACCGCGAGGGCGCCCGTCACAGCCGGACCGGCAGGCGGCCGCTTCCGCTCCACCGCCCGCGTGCCGGTGTGGCACGGGCCGCGCAGGACCAGAACGGCAAGCCGGTCCGCCTCCAGCCGCTCCACCGTCTCCCAGCCCTCGGTGAGCAGAGCGATCTCGTCCTCATCGAGAGCGATACTGCGGCGCTCGTCCGGGGTGTGCTCGACCACCGGGGTGATGACGACGAGTGCGCCGCCCGGCCGCAGCCGCTCACCGAGCGCGTGCGCGACACTCATGCGCCTGGCCAGGAACGGATACATGAGCCGGAGCGTGACCAGGTCGTATCCGTCCTCATGCAGCGGTGCCGGGTCGTCGCGGTCAAGGTCCAGGCACAGCCAGCGCACCGACTCGACCGCGGCGTGCTCCGCTCGGGCGCGATCGACGGCGCCCTCGGCGAAGTCCACCGCGTCCACGGTGTAGCCGAGCGAGGCCAGGAACGCGGCCAGCTCGCCGGTGCCGCAGCCTGCGTCCAGAGCCCGGCCGCCTCCAGAGGGGGCCGGTGCGTGCTCGGCGAGGAGGGCCTTCTCCGTTGCTCCGAGCGGCCGGAAGCCGTTACCAGCGGTGTAGTGGTTGGACCAGTCGGCCCGGGTGTATCCCACGGGATCCCTTTCCAGATACGTCAGCGGTGGGTGATGACGTGCTGTCGCGCCAGCACGATGGGCCCTTGCGGAGGAAGGCAGCTCGGCCTGACACGCCGAGCACCGGTTGCTATCGGACTCATGCCATAGTTCCGGCGCACAGTTGACGAGCCCGGCCCGTGAAAGCGCCAGATCGTGCGACCAAGCTCCTCGGCGACCTCGCGCCGGCACGCATCCATGGGGTGCTCGCCGGCTTCGAGGGCGCCACCGGGCAGGAGCCACCGGTCGTCCTCCCGGTAGGTCGGGCGGACCAGCAGGACGCGGCCGATCTGGTCGGTGATGATCGCCGCGGCGCCGAGCGAGAACGTGTGAGGGGACGCGGCGTACTCCTCCCACGTCCTGACGCCGGGCGGCACGGGGAGGTGCGCCGGTGAGGCGGAAGCGGTCACGGGCTCGGTCCTTTCCTGCGCTCGGGTCATGCGGGATCCGCGACGGCGGGCGTGGTCGGGTGCGGGATGCCGCCGGTGGGGGCGTACTGCGCGGCTTGAGCGTCGAACATGGCGGCGTAGCGGCCACCGGCGGCGATGAGTTCGTCGTGGGTGTCGTGCTCGGTGAGCCGGCCCTGGTGCAGGACGTAGATGTGATCGGCGTGCCGGACACCGGACATGCGATGGGTGACCAGGACGACGGCACGGTGGGGGGCCGCCAGCCGGCGGATCCGCTGGAATGCCTCGATTTCGGCCTGTGGGTCGAGTGCGGAGGTGGGCTCGTCGACGATGAGAACGCCGTCGGCCCCGCTGGTGGAGTGACGCCAGTGGGTGCGCGCCAGCCCCAGCTTCTGCCATTCACCCCCCGACAGTTCGATCGCGCCCCGAAACATTCGTGCCAGCAGGCTGTTGAGCCCGGCGGGCAGTTTGGCGATCACCGGGCGGGCACCGGCGTAATCAACGGACAGCTCTAGATCCCGTGAACTCGCGGAACGAGCCGGGCGGCCGATGCGGATGTTCATCCCGGCGGTGACCGGCCAGCGCTGAAAATCCTGGGTGAGCAGGGATACCCGCTCGAAGACCTGGGTGCGATCGAGGTCGGTGACCGCAGTTCCGCCCCAGTGAACCGTGCCCTGTTGGGGAAGGAGCAGGCCGGCCAGGAGTTTCATCAACGTGCTCTTTCCGGATCCGTTCTCGCCGACGACTGCGGTGACCGAGCCCATGGGCAGGGTGAACGTCACGTGGTCCAGGGCCGCGTCGTCGCGGTCGGGATAGCGGTAGGTGACCTGGTCGAAGGAGACCTCTTTGATGCGCTCCGGGACTGCGGCGCCGCCCTGTGGGATGGCGCGATGGGCGGCCTGGGCGAGGAAACGTCCGTGGTCGCGGACGTAGAGGGACTCCTCGTGCAGTTGGTTGACATTCATCACCAGGCCGCCCAAGCTGGCCGATCCGGAGCGCACCGCGATCACAGCGGTGCCGGCCATGGCCAGGCTCATGTGCCCGCTGGTGATCAGCCAGAACATCGTGCCGTAGGTGACCGCCATGGCCACGCCAGACAGGGCGGCCGCCACGCACTCGGTGAGGGCTTTGCTGGAGGCCAGCCGCTCTTGCTCGGCCTCGGCGCTCTCGGCCATCGCCTCGTAGCGTCCGAGGAGAAACGGCCCGGCGGCGTGCACACGGACCTCCTGCGCAGCGGTCCGGTCGGTGAGCAGGTTCCCTATGAGGCGGCTGGCACGGACGTGCTCGATCCAGCTCATCATCGACACGTAGCGTTCCTGGGCCACGCGCATGGCGCCCCAGCCGCGCGGGGCGGCGATCAGGATCAACATGGGCAGCAGCACAGGGTGCAGGACGGTCAGCACCCCGGCGGTGGTGATCAGCTTGATCAGGCCGTTCAACGCGGCGACGCACGCACTGATCATGCGCCGGGCCGAGCCAGGGCCGTACTGGGCGACGTCGATGAGACGGCGGAAGTCCGGGTCGTCGATGGCCTCCAGCTCCACGGACGCCGCTGCGGCCAGGTACTGGGTGGTTGCGATCCGTTCGACCAGGGGTTCCAGCCGTCCGGCCCGTGAGGTGGACCAGCCGGCCAGCGCGGAGTTGACGACGGCGACGCCGGCGGCGGCCAGCAGGCCGGGCACCAGCGCGTGCACGCGTTGGGTGGCGGTGCCGGCGCCACGGAGCAGAGCGTGCATGACCGCGTTGATCGCCAGCAGGCTGACGGCCCCGGCGATGCCCTGCCCGATCTCACTGATCGCCACCGCGACCAGGGCGCGTCGGTCGGCGGTCCACGCGATCCGCAAGGTCGCGCCGACCAGTTTCGGCATCGTACGAAGGGCGGAGGACATGGTCAGGTCAAGCCTTGCGTGCTCGTGGTTCGACCAGCCCATGTCGTAGAGCAGCCGACCGCCGAACAGATCCTGCTCAGCTTCGGAGACCTTCGGCTCGGCCATCGTCACCCGCCCGAAGAACCTCTTCACCACCTACCTCCCAGGCGGGTCCGGTTCGAAGTCCGGTGGGACGAGGCGTGGCTGCCAGCAAGGGCTTCGGTCGTGGGGGAAAGAGGGTGCAATGGTGGGGTGCCCCATGGCTGTTCTGCGAGATTCAACGCGGCGCCTCCCCGTCGTCCAGGCGGTGATGTGGTGTCCAACGACGCGACCGGTGGCTTCGAACACACGTCTTTCGGACGTGCTGCCAAAGCCGTGATTCGGCGGTTGGGTGAGCGTGTGCCGTGCATCGACCCTTGCCGGGCCTGGGCGCAGTGGTGGTTCTGGATTGGCCGAAACACCGGGCCGTGCTGCACGTGAGACCGACGTGATTCCTCGTGAGCCGTCACGACCAGGCCGCGGAATCGCTGGCTGCTCCTGCGGGCAACGCCACCCGGGGGCGTTGCCGCGTCAGAACCCAGCCATCGGGTGGGTAGCTCGCGGTACCTGGGCCGCCGGGCGATCAGCGTGCCCACGAGGTCTGATGGGCAGCATCCGACATCGTGTCTGTGTGCAGGATGGCTGTTCGGGCTGCTGCTGCGAGGCGGCTCTGGGCGGTGAGGGAAAGTCCGAGCCGGTTCCAGTGGAAGATCACGTGGTAGCTGAGGACTTGACGCAGTCCACGATCGAGTGTGCCGAGTTGGACCGACTGGAGGAGGGTTTGGCCGGCGTGATCGAAGGCGGCCACCCAGTCCTGGACGGGTTCGAGTGGGCCTCCCGGCACCAGGAGGGCTGCGGTGTCGGAGGTCAGGAGGGCCCGGATGGGTTCGACGTCGCCGTGCAGCGCCTCCTGAGGGAGGTCGGCGAGTCTGTCACGGTGTTCTGCGGTGATGACCCGGTGCCAGACGTCGCCTTGTTCGTACCATTCGAGTCCGGCGGCGCGCATCAGAGTCGAGCAGAGCAGAACCGACAGTTCCCGTGCTCCGAGCGGCAGGTTCGCGTGGAGAGGGAGTTGCTGAATGTGGCGGCTGTCGGCGGCGAACAGCTGGTGCGCGGCCTGCATGCTGGCCGCGCCGCCGAATGCGACGGTTTCCGGCTCGTAGATCCCGGGCCACCAGCGGAGTAAGTGCCCCTGAGATACGAGGCGGTCGAGTTCCTGGCCGATCGGGGTCGTCTCGTGCGAGCGGGGGTTGTGGCGCAGCCGTAGTCGCCAGCAAGGGTGTTTGCGGGTGTACCACCATCCGTCGAGCGAGCCTGCGGTTTCCGCGTCGTGCAGGAGCGGCAGCACGTGTGTGCTGAACATGTGGTCGGCGCGGTGCCAGTCGGTGAAGTGGAGGTAGACGTGCCACCATTCGCGCTGTGCCGCGTGGCTGGCCAGGGCTTCCCGGCCGGCCTGCCGGAAGACGGAGGCGGCATCGGAGAGGTTCGTCGGCTCCATCCCGTTGGCGCAGGCCGCGTCTTCGACTGGCTGGCCTTGGAGGACGGCAAGGACAGTGGCTTCGGTGCGGTCGAGGTCGGTCTGGGTCAGTTGATCAGGAGACATGCGTCCCATCCGGTGCTCGGGGGCTGGTGGGTGGCGAGGGTGGACAGGGCGAGGGCGGTGCCGGCGGCGCCGTTGAGCAGGCCCGGTTCGGCCGTGGGGTGGTGTCGGGCGTGGTCGAGGAGGGCTGCGCCGAGAGCAGGCAGGATCCCGGGCAGGCGGGGGTCGAGGGCGTCGGCGGCGGCGCGGCTGGCGGTCTGGTAGATGCCGGCCCAGCCGTGGCAGAGTCCGGCGTCGGTGATGCCGGCGAGTTGGGCTGGATCGGTGAGGGTTCGGTAGAGGGCGTCTTCGTAGAGCTTCTGGAGGCCGGTGTCGTGCAGGGCGATGCCCGCGAGTTGGCCGGCTCGGGCGATTCCGGCGGTTCCGTAGCACCAGCTCGGCCGGGCGTTATGGGGCAGATGCGGTTGGCCTCGTTCCAGGTCGCGGCGTGAGAGGTGTTCTGGCCACCGCGGACCTGTGGCGGTGTGCTGGCGCCAGATGTCGAGGTGGTGGCAGATGGTCTGGATGGCGTCGCGGTGCCCGGGGACTTCGATTCCGCGCCGCAGGGCTTGGGAGAGCAGGAGGAGGGGGCCGGTGATGCCGTGCGCGGCGCCGAGGTTGCCGTGGCCGCCGGGGAAGTGCGGGGAGTGACCGCGTTGAGGGTCGTGCCGGACCCACCATCCGGGCAGGCCCCGGCCGGGGGGTGCCAGCGGGCGGGTCAGCGCGATGAGGTAGCGCAGGATGCGCTCCAGGGCCCCTCCGTCCGGGTTGGTATGCAGGAGGTATGCGCCGATGCCGGTCAGGCCGTAGAAGGTGTCGTACTCGGCGAACGTCGGCAGGTCGCCGCGGGCGATGCGTGCCATGGCGGCGTCGGTACGGCGGTGGGCCAGTGCGAGGACGTGCAGGTGCACGGTGTGTCGGGCTTGGAAGTACAGGCCGTCGACGTCGGCGGGCGGTGTGCCGAGCAGGAATGCCACGGCGGGGACGCCGAGGAACAGGCCGGCGGTGTCGGCGGCGCTGACCTGCCCGGAGGCGGCGGTGCTGATCCAGCGGTGAGCCGGCCTCCAGGGCTGTGCGTGGCGGCGTGCGGCTTCGACGTGAAGGAGAGCGGTTCCGGCTGCTCCCTCGGCGAGGGACTGAACCGCCCACGGCTCGTCCGGATCGACGGGCGTGGGCTCGGCCAGATCGTGGGCGATGCCGAGCAGCGTCTCGGTGGCGCTGCAGGTGGCCGCGGTCATCGAGCTGCCCTCTGCCGGCGCAGGGCGGCGGTTCGGGCCAGGCGCAGCGTGAGCGCTTCGCCGGTCGGGTCGACGCCCAGCGCACGCACGTGGTGCTGGTGGAGCAGTGCGCGGGCGGCGCGCAGCGGATCGGCGCCGTTCAGGTGGAGTTGGTAGGCAGCCAGCGTGGCGGCGCGGGCGTGCCAGGCTTCCGTGACGGCGCCGCCTCCCGGGATCCTGCCCACGTGGTCAAGGCCGGTGGGGGAGGTGAGGTGGAGCGTCTGGTCGCGCAGGTGCGGGTCGAGGCGGCCGGTGGCCCGCGGTACCCGCTGGATGAGCCAGTCCGTTCCCTGACCATGCTGGGGCGCGAGGTGCTGGAGAAGGTCGAACGCGCTGGCAGCGGCGAGGGCCCGCGGGGCGAAAGTGTTGTCCTGGTCGGTGAGTTGGATCTGTGCGAGGGCGGCTGCCGAGTCCGCGGCGAACACGCGGTGGGCGGCGTCCATCGCTGGCCCGTGCCCGAACAGGCCGGTCTGCGGGCGGTAGTCGGCCAGGACCAGTCCCGAGGCGAGACCACTGCGGTTAAGGGTGGTTGCCCAGTTGTTGACGCTGCCGGTCACGGCTGCGTGGGTGCCGGGCGCGAGGTGGAGGATGAGGTCGAGGTGCTGGTCGGCGTCGGGCCGGGCGGTCTGGCGGTGCCGCGTGAACCACCACAGATCCAGGCAGTCGCCGACCTCCGCGAGTAGGAGAGGCAGGTGGTGGGTGAGGATCTCGTCGTAGCGGCCCGGGTGGGCACGCAGCCAGGCACACAGCAGGTTGCCGGCGCCGGGCAGGTGCAGCGGCGCTGACTCCCGGGCGTTGCCTGTGCTGGCGATGCTGGTTTCGGTGGGTGGGTGCGGCGTGATGTTGCGGAGGCTGACCCATACCTCGTGGGCGCGACCGATCCAGGCGTGGGCGTCGGCCGGCGGGCCCTCGCGCAGCTCCAGGTGCTCGTTCTGGTCGAGCTTGGCGCGCAGCAAGCGGCGGTGCACCGGGTGGGTCAGGTCGAGCAGGAGGCGCTGGTCGTGCTCGATCATGCTGACCCTTAGCGGCACCCTGAGCCTGGTGCACCAGGTGTCGAACTCATTGTCCCAGGCTGCTTGTTCGCAGGTGTGGTGGGGGAGTTCGTCTGCGGTGAGCAGCCAGCGGGCGGCGGCGAGGATGGTGCGCCGGTAGCGGACGCGCGGCAGGTAGGGCAGGCGTGCGGCGGCGCCGAAGTCGAACGGTCCGTAGGCCGCGTACCGGGCGTCGGCGACCTCGGCGAGGAAGCGGGGCAGGGCCGGGGTCTGGGTGCCGGCTTCGAGGGCGTGCAGCACGCGCACGTTCAGGCGGCGGCCGGTGGACAGTTGCACCAGGTGGAGGTGCCGGGCGTCCGCCGTGACGGCGATGTCGTCCAATCTGATCGTCTTACCGCCGGGCGGCAGGTGTTCACCCACGGAGATGACGTGGTCCAGCAGCCGGGGTGTGCGGGTGACGTTCTCGTTGCGGCGCTTGCGGGGCGGGAAGCTGAGCTGCGCGCTCAGCGCGTCGGGATCGCCGCGGTAGCCCGCGGTCAGCGTCCGGTGGTGCCCGGGGGCGAGGAGGTGGACGAAGCGTCCGGCCAGGCTGCTGCCGGGTCTGGGCGCCGCAGTCAGCGCGATCTCGAAGGCTCCGCGCTTGAAGTCATCGGTGGACCGGGAGTGGATCTCGAAGGCGGCTTCCAGGCGGGGGAGATAGTGCGGATCGGAGGCCGAAGCGTTCGAGAGGACGTCGATCACCTTGTCGGTGAGGACGAGTTCGCTGCCGCCTTCCATGAGGACGGGCTGCAGCAGCGTGAGGATGGCTTCGTCCCTGTCGGTCAGTAGCCGGTGGGACCGGCCGCGTTCGGAGCCGACGTATCCGGCGGGCAGCCCGAGGCCGCTGTCGCAGACCAGCTCCAGGACCGGCACCACAGCGCCGGCGCCGTAGTGCATGCGGAAGCGGCGGTGGTATTCGCGCCAGTGCTGGTAGCCGTAGGGCTGTGCCGTGGTGCGATACAGAGCGGTGACGGCCGCTTGCGCCTCCTCCAGGACCGCGTTGGGTATCCGCACGTCGCAGTTGAGACTCGTGTCGATGACCACAGGGGTCGGCGTGCAGGTAGACACGGTCCGCATCCTCGCCGTGACACGTTCGGCGGTCGAGGCGGCGAGGTCGTCGCGGATGGCCTCCAGCTCGTTCAGCAAGTCACGCACGGCGGGCAGGGTGCCGGCCCCCACGCGCTGCAGTTCTTCGCACAGGTGGCCCAGGGCGTCCGGGGTGGTCCCCGGAGCCCACAGGCTGGTCAGCAGGATCTGCTGGTCGAGCAGCCCGCCCAGCACCTGGTCGATCTGGTCGGTGCTGGCCTGTGGGAAGAGCCGGTGAAGGTGCTCGTGCAGGTCGGCGTAGACGATGGGCTGGCGGGCCGCTTCGGCGGCGGCAGCGACCGGGCGGGTGAGGCGAACGGAGACCTCGACGGGTGCCATGAGCTTGGCGTAGGCGTCGGCGGGAGGTCCCGCAGTAACCAGGCGATCCCCGCGCCGTCGCGCGGTGTTGTTGGCCATCACGGGGAGTCGTCTCAACAGCTCCGGGATCCGCTGGAGGCGCAGGATGACGTCGGTGACCCACTCGGCGTCCGCCCGGAACTCGACCCGGTGCTTGTCTGTCCAGCAGACGCTGGCTGAGCCGCCGACGGCGAGTGGGGCCGTTCCGGCGAAGTAGCCGAGCGGGGTGGGGCGGTGGTGCCAGCGCAGCAGGTAGGAGATCGCGGACAACGCGGTCCGCCGCACCTGGCGGGGCTGGCACTGGCGCCCGTCGACGACCGCGGCGATCGCGCCGGCGAGCACCGGGGCCGTGGCGGATACAGCCTCCCGGAACGACTGCTGCTGCCACGCTTGGCTCAGCCATCCGCGGGTGGCCTCCGCGTCGTCCACGTCGAGGGCGACCGGCAGTTCCGGCGTGCCAGCCCAGGTGGTGGCCCGCAGGATGGCGGGAGCTTGCCAGCGGTAGCCGGCCGGCGAGTCGGGGGCCATGGGCAATCCCTTCGGGTGAGGGCGCTCGGGAGTGGCCGGTGGGCCGGGCTGCTACGAGTGCCGGACCCGGCCCACCGGTAGGGGGATGTGCCTGCGCGCTTGGAATCAGGCGGGGTACTCCGCGGAGGAGTTGCAGGAGCTGGCGCCGTTCGCGCAGGTGGAGCCGCAACCGTCACCGGTGGAGCAGGCGAGCTTGCCGTACGCGTGCGTGGCGACGACGACCCTCACATCGAGCGGCGCGAAGTCCCCATCGACATCCGTCGGCGCAGGCGCCAGGGTGGCAGTGGTCATGATGGTGACCTTCCTTCCATAGGGGTGGTGCGGGAACCCTGGTCCGCCGCCTACCGGCTGGCGGGCCAGGACAGCGAGATCCGGCTGTGGACCCTGTCGATGACCCGGTCACCGTGGACCTGGTCGTCGGGGGTGCTGGCCGGATAGACCCGGATGACCGGGCTGGGGCCGCCGCGGCGCGTGTCGGCCCACTCGCGCAGATGGCCAGCGAGAACTCGCGTGAAGGCAGCGGCGTCGGGACCGAGAGCGTGGACGCCGTACTCGACGTGCCGGCCGTCGTCGGTGCGTCGGGTAGTGAGGTAGGCGAAGGTGTTGCCCGGCTTGTTCACGGCGGCCAGGGAGAAGCCCTTGTTGGCCGGGGCGACGAGCCCGGAGTCCAGGTCGGGGTCAACGGCCATGACACAAAAGCCCGGCACGGTGATGGCCAGGTGCATCTGAAGGGTGTCCAGCAACTCGCTCAGGCCGACCGTCACACCCGTCCACAACTCGACCCGCTCCAAGGTGACCGCGTTGTCCAGCAGACTCGGCTGCGAGGGCAGCCCGTCGTCGAAACGCAGCCCGATCTCCGGGGTGCCGTTGACGAGCAGCAGCTCCTCGTGGTGGGCGGTGGCGCCCTGCATCGGCACGAACCCGCAGATCGCCGCGGACTCGCTCTCCAGATGCTCGCCGACGCGGGTGAAGGCCACCGAGCGGGTCAGGCCCCGCATCCGCAGCGGAACCACCAACCTGCCGCCCGGCTTGAGCTGGCTGATCCAGGCCGGCGGCACGTCCCAGGCACCAGCGGTCACCATCACCACGTCGACCTGGTCAAGGCCGGGGATGGGCTCGGCGGCGTCGGCCGTGACGACGGTGATGTGCCTGTAGCCGTGCTCCTCCAGCAGGCGGCTGGCACGTGCGGTGACCACCGGGTCGATGTCCACCGTGGTCACCACGCCCTGCGGTCCGACGAGTTCGGCGAGGTAGGCGGCGTTCAGACCACCCGATCCGATCTCCAGCACCCGCATCCCGGGCCGGACCTTGGCCTGCTCCAGCATCAGCGCCTGGATCTGCGGCGCGGACACCGAGCTGAGCTGCACCCCGTGCTCGTCGGTCTTGGTGATCACCGCGGCAAAGGGCTCGTACGCCTTCTCCAGGCTCGCCTCCGGGGCGAACTCGTGGCGGGGCACCTTCCGCATCACCGCATCGATCTCCGGCGACATGATCCATCCCGCTTCGCGGAGCGTGTCGATGGTGTTGTTCCTCAGGCGGTCTGCCTCGTCGGGCTTGATGGTTGTGTCGGTCATTGCGGTGGTTCCTTCGCGTCGTTCTTGGGCTCCCCGCGTTCGAGGAGCGCGGATGCAGGGTGAAGAGGGGATGCGGAACGAGCCGCACGGGAGGACCTCGCCCATCAGATCTCAAGGACGACGGGGAGGTGGTCGGCGAGGGCGCGCAACTCGTGCGTGTCGACGGTTCGGTAGTTGGCGGCCTTCGGCCATGGGCCGGCGAGGAGGATGTGGTCCAGGTGCCAGGGGACGCGTTCGTTGGCGTAGTAGTAGCCGACGGTGGCGGCGCGGCGACCGCGGATGTGTGCCTGGGGGTCCTGCCATCCCGCGTTGAGGAGGGCGCGCATCGCGGCGCGGTCGATGCCGGCGAGGCGACCGCTGGGCCGGATCCGGCGGTAGCGGGGCTGGAGGTTGGTGGGGATCTTGGACCAGCGCCAGGGCCGCCGGTCATAGGGGGCGGGGGTGTTGGCGTCCATCATGAGCAGCGCTCTGGCCGGCGTGCCAGGGAAGTCTCCGGCGAAGTCGGTGAGGTAGCCGGTGACTTCCGTGAGCCGGGCGGCGGCGCCGGACCAGGACAGGTGGGTGCCCAGCGCGAGGAAGTCGCCGCTGGTGTCCTCGGCGTCGACCGGTCGCAGGTGGGCCTTGATGAGCGCGTGCGTGTAGATTCCCTGCCCGCGCTGCGCGGCCGGCGCCACCAGTTTGAGGACCGAGGGCCGATGGAACAGCACGGTGGCGTTCAGGCCGCTGCCGGTGCCCGAGGTCGCCGTCAGCGCCACGCTCATCCCCAGGGCGGCAGCGACTTCCTCGGCCAGACGCGGTGGCCAGCCGGTGCACTCCTGCAGGGTCAGCACATCGGGCGCGAGCCCGGCAAGGATGTCAACCTGGCGAAGCAGGCGGGCGTCGTCTCCGTCATCGAGCCCGCCGTTCAGCAGGTTGTACGTCACGGCACGCACGGCACTCCTCTCGGGGGTGGGTCACACAGTGGTGGCGGTGGCGGTGGCGGTGGCGGGGTGGGGCTACGGTGCGTGCCCGGAGACGTGGGCCGGGCAGCCGGTGCGAGCGTTCCGCCGCGCAGCACGCCGGTCCCGACCGGCTGCCTCCAACTCTTCGCCGATGTCCACGACCGTGACGCCGGTGAGGCGGCGAACGAGCTGCGAGGCCAAGACGTACGGCAGCAGGTCACGCCGGGTGTAGGGGATGGGGCAGTCCGATCCGTCCTCATGGAGCAGCGGCGGGAGGGCCTCAATCTGGTTGCCCACGATGCTGTAGACCGTGCCCACCACGCCGTACAGCCGCGGGACTTTGGACCGCAGCAGCACGTAGCCCTCTTCGATCAGGCGGCGGCACTCCTCGATGCCTGCCACGGCGTGCTCCAGGCACACTGGCGGCTGCGCCGTGACGATGCCCTCGACCTCGCGATGCGCGGCCATCTCCAGGAAGAGATATCCACGCTCGGTGCGCGACGGCTGGCCGTGGCAGACCTGGCAGCGCAGCGCGTCCATCGTCGCGCGCTGACGGGCGGGGTGCATCGAGGCGAACTCCGGTTTGCCCACCAGCCGCTTGCTCGTCGCTGTCAGCTGCTGCGAGACGCGCACCCACAGTACGCCCCGGCCATCGCGATCCCGGACAAGCTCGTGGCGATAGCGGATGCCGATCGGACGCCGTCCCCGGTCGTAGTCGATGGCGAGCATCGACTCGGGCACGGCCTCCTCGCCATCGCGCAGCGTGATCCAGGGCACCGCCCGGCTCATGCCGCTCTACCTTCCTTCTGGGATCGCCCCAGCCATTCGTAGGGTTGTGGCACCCAGGGGAGCCGGGTGTGGCTTTCATGCCGCTGCCGTCCGTGGCTTAGGTGGCTTGGCCGCCTGGCTCCCCACGACGACTCGGCCGCCGATTGGGAAGTGCGAGAAAGTCGCTGTGTAGAGCAATGCCGGCGAGGTCGTCCGTGGTGTGAACTGCAGGAGCGAACGACTGGAGCACGATGAGCCGGATATGGGCGGGGATCGACTGCGGCAAGACCCACCACCATTGCGTGGTGGTGGATTCCGAAGGCGACCGACTGCTGTCGCGGCGCGTGGCTAACGACGAGATGGAGCTCCTCCAGCTGCTGGGTGATGTCCTGGCTCTCGCCGATGGAAAGCGGACCACCTGGGCCGTGGACATGACCGGCGGTGAGCCCGGCCTGCTGATCGCGCTGCTGGTCAACCACAGCCAGGAACTTCTCTACATCCCTGGACGCGTCGTCAACAGGGCCACTGACGGCTACCGCGGCGAAGGCAAGACCGACGCCCGTGATGCCCGGGTGATCGCGGACCAGGCACGCATGCGCAGGGACCTGCTGCCTGTCCGTCTCGGCGACGAGGCAGTGATCGAACTGAAGCTGCTGACCAGCTACCGCAGCGACTTGGTCGCCGACCGCACCCGGACGGTCAACCGCCTCCGCTCCACGCTGACCAGCATGTTCCCCGCACTCGAACGCGCCCTGGACGTCACCAACGCCGGGCCGCTCGTGCTCCTGACCGGCTACCAGACCCCGGCCGCTCTCCGGCGCGTCGGCACCAAACGGCTGACCACCTGGCTGAACCACCGCAAAGTCAAGGGCGCCCAGAAGCTGGCCGAGACAGCCGTCGAGGCCGCCGGGCGCCAGCACACCGCCGTCGCCGGCGAGAAGGCGATCGCCAAGATGGTCCACACCCTCGCGAAGGAGGTGATGGTCCTCAACGAGAAGGGCAACGAAACCGACAAGCTCATCGAGGGCCGGTTTCACGAACACGAACTCGCCGAAGTAATCGAGAGCATGCCCGGCATCGGATCCGTGCTCGGCGCCGAACTTCTCGTCGGCATCGGCGGCGATCTCGAAGGATTTCCCACCGCGGACCGACTCGCGGCCTTCGCCGGCCTCGCCCCCGCGCCCCGAGATTCCGGCAAGAGCAGCGGAAATCTCCACCGCCCGCAGCGATACCACCGACGACTTCAACGAGTCTTCTACACGTCCGCGCTCATCAGCATCCAGTTCGACCCGAACTCGCGGCGCTTCTACGACCGGAAGAGAGCCGAAGGGAAGCGGCACACCCAGGCCGTGCTCGCTCTCGCACGTCGACGCGTCAACGTCATATGGGCCCTCATCCGTGACCGACGGTGCTACCAAGTTGAGTCCCCGGTTACCTTCGCGGCTTGACATCAGCATTGGGAAGCCACCGTCTGCACCGCGGCCGCAATCGGCAGTTGGGCTAGTAACCGGACGCGGGGCGAGTGAACGCCGGGGATGGCTCTGCAGCGGAAGGTGTCCTGCACGAAGACGGCGTCGGCGGCATCGGTGGCCATGGGCGAATTCCTCAAGGTCGGCTCAGGGCGGAATGCGAAGGGGGTTGGAAGGCGGCGCGGGCTGCCGCAGCCGCTCCTAGTGCGCTGCTACTCAGGTGGACTGGGCTCGAGATGGGAGGCCAGGGGCCTGCGAAGGCTTGAGCCGGCCTTCGAACAGCAAGCTCGGGCTCTCGGAACATTTGCGGCAGTACGGGGAGTACGCGGCGTCGAAAATCCCACCGGTCATCGCTTTGACGGCCTTGTCGAGCCGATCGGCGAGGTCCTCGCCCGCGGCCTGGCCGTCGGGGTCGATGTCGCCGATGGCGTTCTCCGGCGCCAGGTGCCTGAGCAGGACCACGCCTTCCGGCACGGTGATCTCATTCACGTGCACGGCGCCGCCCCGCGCGATCGCCGAGGCCGTGACGTCGATGGCGCTCAGCGCGCTGTCCAGGGCGCCGGCAGCCTCGACCAGGCTGGTGCAACTGTGCTCGATGAGAGCGGCGAGAGCGGTGACCGTTGCGTGGTCGATCAGGCCCAGTTGCACGCGCCCGGACCCGCCTTGATGGACCTGCGGCTCTCCCACCTGCAGCGCGAGGCCGGCCTGGCTGGCGGCCGACTGGAGCAGCTCGATCGCGTGGAGGATGCCGGCCGTCCGCTCGGCGCCATCCACCGCCGGGCAGATGTGGGCGGCGAGCTCTGCCACCGTCCGCTCATCGGCTGTACCCAGAGGCAGGAGGTCCGCGCGGGGGGTCTCATCGGGATAGCCCAGGTGCAGCTGGATGCCTGCGACTCCCATCAGGGTGTGCAGGCGCTCTCGCGCGGCGTGGAGGCCGTCGGCGTAGGAGTCGGTCAGGAGAGTGTTGCTCAGGAGTGGGTCTGGCGTGGGGCTCATGCTCTCTGTCCTCGGTTGAGCGGGTTGGGCGGTCCGCCGCCTGTCCTGACGGGGGCGCAGGGCGGGCGGCGGACCGGGCTCCCACCGCAGGGGCAGTGGGGGCCGGCTCAGGGGTGGTGGGTGAGTCCTGCTGGCCTCGCTTGACCGGGGCGCGCTGTGCGCCAACGTGCTGCGGTCATGCGGACTGGGGGTTCACTGGTTGGTGATGGCAGACAGGGCGATCACGACGAGGGCCACGACGCACGTCGCCAGGCGGGGGATGCCTTCCGCGGTGATCCGTATGTGTGGCGCGCTGTCTGCCGACCATGGCGGGGCTGTTGGGCTTCATCGGCGGGTCATGACGGGCACGTAGATCACCGCGAGTGCGGCGAGGAACGTCGCTACACGGGCTGTGGTCAGGCGGGACACGTCGATTTTCCTTCCGGTGCTGGGCGCAGGCGTTGTGTTGGAGGTGTGCGGGGGGTGCTCGCCGGGACGGGATGGGGCAGCCCACGGAGTTAGGCATGGGTGAACCCCCGGTTGCGCTCGATGTCGGTGACCTGGCGGGAAGCGTGGTCGCATTCGATCCGGGCGGCGGTGGTGTAGTGCTCGACCTCGGTCGCGCCCAGCAGGAGCGGGGCGAGGCGGCTGTACTCGAAGCGGGCGAGTGCCGTCGGCAGGTCGCGGGGCAGCAATGGTGCGTCGCAGTCGTAGGCGTTGCCTGTGATGGCTGCAGGGGGCAGGAGTTCCTGTTCGATGCCGTGGCGGCAGGCGGCCAGGCAGGCTGCGAGGGCGAGGTAGGGGTTGGCGTCGGCGCCCGGGATGCGTATCTCCAGGTGGACGCCGCGGCCGTGGCCGGTGACGCGGATCGCAGCCGTGCGGTTGTCCCATCCCCAAGAGGCGCGGGTGGGTGCGAAGGAGCTGGTCCGTAGGCGTTTGTAGGAGTTGGGGTTTGGCAGCAGCAGCGGCATGACCTGGGGGAGGACTTCGACCAACCCGGCGACGGCGTGGGCGCCGGTTTGCGACAGGCCGCCGCCTTCGGCCGGGAACGCGGGCTCGTCGCCGCGCCACAGCGACAGGTGGATGTGCAGGCCGCTGCCCACGCCGGTCTCGGGAGCGGCCATGAACGTCGGTGTGGCCTCCAGGGTCTGGCTGATCGTCTTCACCGCCAGCTTGAAGATCGTGTGGTTGTCGGCGGCTTCCATGACCGGCCCGTACCGGAAGGTGATCTCCATCTGGCCGGGGGCTGCTTCGGTCTTGGCCGCTTCCAGTGGCAGGCCGGCGTCGCAGAGCGCGTCCTCGATCTCGGTCAAGTACTGCGACATCTCCAGCGGGGGAGTCAGGGCGTAGTCGAGGTTGTCGGAAGCCAGCGGCACGAGCGGGCGAAGGGCCTGCTTGCCGGTGCCGGTGTAGGCGACGAACTCGGTCTCCAGCCCGCAGCGGGCCGTCAGGCCCAGGGCGGCGAGCTGGCGCATCTGCTCGCGCAGGACCTCGCGGGGGGCCACGCTGATCGCCTGTCCGTCGGGCTGGTGTGCGTCGGCGATCACCAGAGCGCCGCCGTGGTCCCACGGCAGCACACGGAGTGTCGCCAGGTCCGGGCGCAGGCGCAGGTCGCCGTAGCCGGTGCCCCAGGAGGCCAGTTCGTAGCCGGGCAGGGGCCGCATTTCCACGTCGGTCGCCAGCAGATATGCGCACGCCTCCGACCCCTCGGCGAGCAGTTGGTCGGCAAGAGGTGCTTGGTGGCGCTTGCCCATCAGCCGGCCGTGCAGGTCGGGGACTGCCAGGGTGATGGTCCGCACGCGGTCGTCGGTGATCAGCTTGCGCAGCTCGTCGACGCTGACCAGGCCGCCGGGGTGCGCCCAGATCCGGCCGCTCATCACACGACCTCGTCGGCGAAGTCGGGTGTGCGGCCGGTGGCGACCACGGGCGTCTGGAAGGTGCGGCGGGCGAAGGCGAACCAGCACACGGCTGCCAGCGCGAGGGCGGCTGCCAGCGCGACGGGCGCATAGTTGAAGGTCTGCACCGACAGCAGGCCTCCGCTGGCGGGCTTGCTCTGCGGCAGGCAGAACAGCACGGTCACCGCGGCCACCCAGACCACGGCGATCCAGCCGATGGGCGTGCTGAAGCGTCCGAGGTTCCACGGCCCGGGGGTGAATTGCCGGCCCGCGCGCAGCCGCAGGTAGATCGGCACGGCGTATGCGGGCGTGATTCCGATGATGTTGATTGCGGTGACGGCGCCGTAGGCGACGGTGCTCCACAGTGCGGGTAGCGCTAGCAGGCCCCCGACGACCACGGACAGGCACACCGCGTTGGTGGGCGTTCCGGTGCGGGCGCTGACCCGCACCCACAGCCGCGATCCTGGCAGGGCCCCGTTGCGGGAGAACGCGAACACCATCCTGCTGCACGCCGCGACTTCCGCGTTGCCGCAAAAGAGCTGGGCTGCGATGACGATCAGCAGCATGATCTTCGCGCCGGTCACGCCGAGGGCGTCGAGGAAGATCTGTGCGGGCGGCACGCCGGTGGCGGTGGCCAGGGTGCCGGGGTAGTCCTGGATCGCGTAGGTGAGGGCCGCGAGCAGGACGAGGCCGGCCGCCCACGACCAGCCGATGGCGTGCATGATGCCCCGCGGTGCGCTGAGCTGGGCCTGGGTGGTCTCCTCCGAAAGATGGGCGGAGGCGTCGTAGCCGCAGAAGGTGTACTGGGCCAGCAGCAGGCCGATCCCCACGACGTACCAGTGCGATCCCCACCCGGTGTTGTTGACGAAGGCGGTGAACACGAAGTGGGTGGACTGGTGCTCGGAGGGCACGACCGCCAGGGCGAAGGCGATCACCGCGACCCCGATCAGATGCCACCACACCGATATCGAGTTCAAAACGGACACCAGGCGCACGCCGAACAGGTTCAACAGGCCGTGCAGGACCAGGATGCCTGCGAAGATCGTCATGGTTTTTCCGGGGCTGGGAGTGAAGTCCCATTGCAGGCTGGCGAAGGCGCTGGCGAAGCTGGCGGCCCCGTAGTCGATGCCGGCGATCGCTCCGAGCAGGCCCAGGAGGTTCAGCCAGCCGGTGGTGTAGCCCCATCGCGGGCCGCCGAGCCGGTTGGCCATGTCGAACAGGGCCCCGCTGGTGGGGTACGCCGAGGTGACCTCGGCGAGCGCGGCGCCCGCCGCCATCACCATCGCTCCGACGGTGACCCAGCCCCACAGCATCACGCTGGGGCCGCCGGTGTTCATGCCGAACCCGTAGAGCGTCATGCACCCGGACAGGATGGAGATGACGGAAAAGCTGATGGCGAAGTTCCCGAACCGGCTCATTCGCCGGCTCAGCTGGGGCTTGTAGCCGAGCCCTTGAAGGAACGCGTCGTCGTCGAGGTGCGGGGTGTAGTCGGCGTGTGGCATCGGTGTTGGCCTTTGTTGTCGGAGGATTCGGGCAGGGGAGTGGGCTTGCAGGTGTCACGGGTGGCGGGGCGGGTATCGCTGCGGGCCGGCGCGCGGAGTATCTCGGTCGGCCGCGATCCGCAGGCACTGGCTGCGGGCCTTGGCGAACTCCTGGGTGCCGGAGTAGCGATCGCCGGCTGTGTTGGCTACGTGGATCCACGGCGCGGCCGTGGCGTGCGGGCCGATGGTCTGAAAGACCCGTGCAGCCTGCTCAAACTGCCGGTCGGCCCACAGCGCGTGGGCCAGGTGGTTGAGGTCTACCGCGGACAGCTCCACCAGTTCGGAGTACTCGAACCACCAGCGCAGCGCCCGCGACGTGCAGGACCGCACGAAGTCCATGCGCCAGTGCATGTGCCCGACGCCGGCGTCGGCGTGGGCGTTCTGGCGTTTGGCGCGGTAGTGCTCAGCGTGCGCGTGCAGCGGCAGGACCAGGAGAGCTGAGGTGGAACGGGCGGGGATACGGGACCAGGCCCATTGAGAGAAGGACAGGGCTGCCCCCTGGCCTCCGCTTGTAGAGGTCAGCAGGACCTGCATCATGCGGTGGTGGGCTTCACGGTTGAAGGGATCGCGTTCGGCGACAGCGCGCAGCAGCCGCCAGGGACCGGTGGGCAGGAACTCGTTGGCGGGCGGCGGCATGCGGTGCGCTTCGATGCGCTGCTCGGGATCGGCTGACGCCAGGGCCAGAAGACAGATCACCGGTACCGGGTCTTCGGGATAGGCGCGGTGGGCGATCATGGCCGCGGCCCGCGCCTGTGCCGCCAAGTCCTCCAGCGCGCTGCGGCCTTGACGGTGCGCGCGCAGGACAAGTTCGGCACTGACCCGTGCCTGCATCATCTGGGCGTCAGTACTCTCGGGTTCCTCGTCCAGCCAGTGCCGCACCACGTGGCTGCCCGCCGCTGCCGCTGCCAGGACCTGAGAACGCGACGTGCGCAGTGCCCACCGGGAGCCTGTCCCGGCAAGCAGGTCACGCATCGCAACCCAGCGGCCCACCTGGATCGCGTCCACCGCCCATTGCAGGGCGGTGTCCAGTCCGGCCGGATGGTTCGCCGGCACGAACTCCGGGCCCGGATCGGAGACGGGCCTTCGCCGGGTCACCTGATCCTCCCAGCGCCAGCAGCAATCCTGGCCAGGGCAGTGCGCAGTTCCTCCAGGCGCTCAGCCACACGGATGACCGCCTGGCCTGTTGCCTGCCATGCCTGCAGCGCTCCCTCGGGATGTCGCGGCGTCTGCGTCAACAGCGCGAGAAGAGCGATGTCGGCGCACCCCTGGATCTCCGCAGCCGGAAGGTAGGGGTGTCGGGCCCGATACGCGCCGATCACCGCGAAGGCGACGTCGATCCAGTCGTCACGGCTGGCTACCGTCACCGGGTCGAACGCCAGACGTGCCAACTCCAACGCGGGATAGCCGGCCGGCGCCCGGAATCCGGTCAGCCCGGTTATCGCCTCACCGACGAACCACAGACGGCCTTGCCCGAAGTCGCCATGCACGGTGTGAAGCGTCAATTCCGGCACAGCACCGCGCGCCTGAGCCAGATGGTGGTGGATGTCCTCGGCACGCTGTGCGCTCAGCTCCGCCAACTGCATCTGCTCCTCAGCCGCCGACCTGACGCTGGCACGCTGCCGGCCGGTCTCCACGGCCACCAGAACCTCGTCCACCGGCGCCGCGAGAATGACCGACTGATCGTCCTGAGGATGGGGGCTGGGCAGCGGGTAACCGCTGAGGACATGGTGCAGGCGTCCGAGTAACGCCCCGGCTGAACGGGCGCGCCCCACGCTCAAAGTGGTGCTCACCGGCACACCCGGCACGGGCACCACGTAGCCGCCGCCGTCCACGGTCGGGGAGACCAGGCACCCGCGCACATCAGCAATCACCACGGGTGCCGGTAGTTCGTGCGCGCGGCAGTGCTCACTGACATCCGTCGCAGTCTGGGCACGGATAACCTCACGGACGCCGTGGTGGAGGCGTACTTCGAAATCGCGCTCGTCGACGGACCCGACGGCCCAACAGGCGACCTCACCGGGGCGGTCGGCATCGGACGTCAGGCGTTGCGTGGCCTCCACCTCGATGCCGTATGACGTCAGGAGCGCTCTGCACATCAACCCGTCAGCGGCGTCCCCGAGCCAGTTCACCGCGTCCCCCTTGCCTCACTGGGAGTCGAGGGGCACCTGGTGCGCCCCTCGTCTAGGGGGATGAGCTTCGGGTATGCCCGTTGAGAAACCAATTCGCCGGGTAATATCGGCCCATTGAGTTTTGAATAGGCCCGTGACCTGCGCAGACATTGATCAGACATCGCGGAGGGAACCCGTGGACGACCGGTGCCCGGACTGCAGTGCGCACCTGAGCCGCTACAGCGACCAGCCGCGCTGCGCTGCCTGCACGCGAGCGAACCCGCTTCCAGCGGCCCTTTGGACGAACCCAAGGCTTGCCGCGGCCCTCGCCGAATGGGACTTCGGGTCCCTCTTCCGGCATCTGAGGGAAGTCAGCGGCATCAGCCAGGGGGCCCTCGCGGAGCTGACCGGCCTCAGCCAGGGCACGATCAGCCAGCTGGAGAACGGCGCCCGCCGCCTCACCCACATCGACCGCGTCCGCGAGGTCCTTCGCGCCCTCCAGGTCCCCGACCACATCTCGCCGCTGACCCCCACACCGGCACCGGCGCAAGCCGTGTGGGAGTCACCGGCCGATGTGGCGTTACGGCTGACCGACACCCTGGCCACCAACACCGACCCCAGCGCGCTGACGGCGTTCTCCACAGCCGTGCATGACGTCATCGCCCACTACGACACACACGGGCCCGCCGTCCTAGCCCCCGATCTGCTCCGCCTGCGCCGCCAACTCCAGCGCCTACTTGAAGGACGCCAACCACCCGTCCTGCGGACCGGCCTGTTCCGACTCGCCGGCCAGATCGCCGCCCTCTTGTCCTACATGGCCGTCAACGCCGACCGACCACTGCTGTCCGACGCCTACAGCGTCGAAGCAATGGCACTGGCCACCGAGGCCGGAGACCTGGACCTGATCATGTGGATCCACGGCACCCGCTCCCTGCGCCACTACTACGCCGGCAACTACAAGGACTCCCTGCAAGCTGCCACCACCGGACTCGAACTCGACCCCCATAGCCCGCAGGCCATCCGACTCCTGGCCAACGGACAGGGAAGAGCGCTGGCACGCCTCGGCGACCGACACGCAGCCCACCGAGCGCTCGCCCGGGCAGAGACCCTCTCGGACCGGCACGACGTTCCCAACGCGCTGACCCCATGCATCTCCTTAGAGCCGTACGGGCTTACCCGCACCCGCGCCAACGCCGCCACGGTCCATCTCGCCCTCGGCGAGACCCCACGAGTCCTGCTGCTCGCCGCCCAGCTCACCGCCGACCCAGCGGCCCCCGACCCGTGGAGCCGCGCACTCGTAACCCTCGACGCGGCGACCGCACACCTGGACACTCCCGATGTGGAACAGGCCATGGCGCTCGGGGCAGCAGCCATCCAGCAGCCAGCCTCACCGCCGATCCTGTCCGTCGTCACGCGGGCCAAGGAACTGGCCCACCGCGCTCACGCGAACTGGCCGGCCTCTCCCGCGGTCGTGGCCTACGCGGAGACCTTGCGGAGTTGGTCGGCCACCCCGGCCGTCACCAGCCTGGGAGCGCCTGCCACGATGATCGCAACGACGACTACGGGAAAGGCGCCAGCCCGTGCGGATCGACCCAGCAGCCGACCCGACCTCGTTCCCCGTCAATCCACCCCCGAACCCTGACAGCCCCAAGTCAGTAGCCGCCCACGATTGGGCAGCCTTCTGCGCCATCGACTCCATGACCAATCACTGGGACCGCCCCGGGTGGACAGACCAGACCCGCGCCTACTACTGGCTGATCCCGTTCGCCAACCAGCCTCTGCTAGCGGAACAGGCCGAGCAGTGCCAACGCGTCCTGAGCCCAATGGAATTCGACGCTGTCGATACAGCTAGCCTGCACCTCACGCTGGGCCGCATCGGGCTGGCCCACGACGTCTCAGCGAAGCAGCTCGACCGCCTCATTGACCTCGCCGAGAACAACCCGCCGTCCGCCGCGACGGCACACGCCATCCCTATGGCCGGCTCCCGGGGGGCTATCCGCTACAGCCTCGCGCCTTGGACACCCGTCCTACGCGTCCACCACCACCTGCACAGCGCAACAGCCTCCGCAGGGATGACCGGCCTTGGCCGCACCACAAGTCTGCGGCCCCACATCGGCATCGCCTACTGCCCCCGTGAGCAGCCTGCTGGCCCGGTCCAGGCTGCCGTGGCACCTCTGGGAAATCTGCCGGCCGTCCCCCTCCGCATCGACCGCGCCGCCCTCGTACTACAACGACGGGAAACAGGCGCCTACCGGTGGGAGACCGTTCACGAGCTCCCTCTGCCCAACCCCTGAGGCTCCGCAGCCGAAGCGGGTGCAGCGCGGTCACAAGGAGCGGTCGGACGCGACCGGCGTGAACGGCGACGCCCACTCGGGCACGCCCAGGGCGCGGACGACTTCCTGGATCCGGTCGATATGAGTGAGTCGTCGAGTACCGGCCTCAATCTGGCTGCTGGCTCCCTGGCTCAGAGGTGCTGCCGGGGCGGTTCGGGTCAAGGGTTCACTGGCTGCTGTGGCCGAAGTGCTGGCGGGCCGGACCCGCGCCGCCGCGCTGCGGGTGGCTGCGCTGCACCGTGAGGCCGGCCGCCGCGCCGCCGGCTGCCGGCGCTCCCGGCGCCCCCGCTCCCGTCCGCCCGGAGTCAGGGCCGCCGGCCGCGCGCCGCGGCCGTCCGTGCCGTGACGATCGGCTCGCCGCGGTCCCGCTCGGCTGGCCCGCCTGCTGCCGGCAGGTCGGCCCGCCGCGGCCCCGTGACCCGGCCGCCGGTACGCAGCACCCAACTGTCCGCTGGCCGAGGTCTGTTGCCGTCCGTGCCGCTGTCAGCCTCTGTGCGCGCCGGCCGGGCCGGGCCGTCCGTCCGCCGGTTGCCTGCCAACGCGGGCGCGGACATCATGCCCCACCGCATCGCTGGTGGGGGACACGGTCTGGCGCTCGCGTTGTCACCCAACGGACAATTCTCGCAACGTTCCGTTACGCGAGGGGGTCGGGGTGGGCGTTCTGTGGAAGCTGGAGCCGGCGACGGGAGCGAAACACCGCCTGTACAAGCGGTACTTCGACGCGTGGTGGCCGATCATGCTCCAGCCGGGCGGCTGGCCGAAGGTCACCTTTCTGGACGCATTCGCCGGCCCGGGCTGTTACGAAGGCGGCGAGGAAGGATCACCAGTTTTCACCCTCGATCGACTGCTGAACCACACCGCCGTCGGGCGCATGGGCCTGTCCAAGCAGCGAGTGCATCTGGTCTTCATCGAAAAGGACCGCGCCCGCTACGAGCACCTGCAAGGCAAGCTGCACGAGCGATTCGGCCCCCTAGACCAACTGCCGGTCCGGGTGGAGGTCCGCCAGGGTGAGGCGGGCCGGGACAGCGAGCGGATCCTGACCGAGCTGAACGCGTGGGGCCAGCCTATCCTCGGAGTCTTCGACAGCTGGGGCAGCGTCAACACGCCCCTGACGTTGATGAACCGTCTGGCCCACAACAAGGCCAGCGAGGTGATCACCACCTTTGGGCCGAACTGGTTCAGCCGCCGGGAGGACCTTAACCACAGCATCCTCGACAGCGTCTTCGGCGGCCGCCAGTTCTGGGCGCACGCCGCTGACATCCAGGAGAGCGACGAGAAGTGGCGGACCTGGCTGGAGATCTACCGGCAAGCGCTGCACCGCGCCGGCTTCGAGTACCGGCTGCAGTTCCAGGTCGTTCCCCGCACCGGGCAGCCGCTGTACCTGGTCTTCGGCACCGGCCACCAGAAGGGCGTGGAGGTGATGAAGGAGGCCATGTGGACTGTCGACAAGAGCGACGGGATGAGCTTCAAAGATCCACGTGTCCGCAACGCGGTGCCGATCGGACAGACATCGCTCTTTGACGACGGAGATTTGCCCGACCCGGAACTGCTGGCTTTGGTCGAGCAGAGGCTCCGCCAAGGTGGTGCAAGCATGGAACAGCTCGGGCAATGGCTGCTGCTGGAGACCTCACAGTGGCGTGCGCGGGACGCCAGGAAGGCCGTGGTCGCCCTGGACGGCGACGGCCTGCTGGTCATGCCCGCCGGCCGTCTGTCCAAGGCCAGCATGGTCAGTTTGCGATGACCGCTTCCCGGGCCGGCATCTGATCCCAAGTGCGGCCTTCCAGTTCCCGCCCCAGGGCCTTGGGCGTGCGGCCGCCCCACTGCTTGAAGAAGAACGCCACACCGGCGTCCGCGCAGACGTCGCGGATGCCGGTGACCCAATCCGGCTGCACCGCTCGAAACCGCGGCCCGGACTCCCCGCCCGCAATCACCCAGTCGATGTTCGTCACGTCCAAGCTGTCCAGCGGCCCCAGGAGCGGCTCGCACGACAAGAAGCGCACGGCGGCCGGCACCTGGCGCAGGTCATCGACCCGGGCGAGTTCCTTGTCGTTCTCCACCGACACGCCCATCCACACGTTGGCAGGCCAATCCAGCCGGTGGGCGACCTGCCGCAGGCGCCGCGCGCGCTTGGTAAGGACCTGGTAGGTGTGCTGCGGGGTGTCGGCCATAACCTGGAAGACCTGTCGGACGAAGTCCAGCGGGACCCGGGCGTGGAACAGATCGGACATGGAGTTCACGAACACCGTGCGGGGACTGCGCCACCCGTACGGGATACTCAACGCGTCTGGATGAACCGTCAGACCGAAACCGGGCCCGGAGGTTCGAGGATCACCGTCGTTCTGGTATTTCGCCTGCCCCATCGCCTTCAGCCGCTTCGCCAACGTCATCGCGTAGCAGTTGTCGCAGCCGTCCGAGACCCGATCGCAGCCCGTGGTGGGATTCCAGGTGGCCTCGGTCCATTCGATCGCGCTGCGGTCACTCACCGGCTCCACCCCTCCGTGTCCCGTGGCCCCCACCAAGGCAGCAACGGTCTGACGCCTGTCCAACGAGCTGACGCAGGCCCGGACACCGACCATCCAACCACCGGTCATCCGAAGCCGCCGACGAACCCCCTGAATAGAACATGCGTACCCCTCGGTCTTACTCGACACCGGACAATCCAAGACCGAACAGGCCTCCCACCCCGGAAACCGCCCGGTCCTTTCCTGACCGGCCGCAGGGCGGGGGTGTGTCAATTTAGCGGCTGATCTTGGTTGTTGAGTGGTCAGTTGTTGCTCGGGGTCAGGCGGCCCTCGAAGGCGATCTGGAACGCGTTCAGGGGTGCCTTCCAGCGCATGGTCCACCGCTTGCGGCCCTTCCCGGTCGGGTCCAGGCTCATCAGCGCCATGTAGATGCACTTGAGGGCGGCGGCCTCGTTGGGGAAGTGCCCGCGGGCGCGGACGGACCCGCGGATGCGTGCGTTGACGCTCTCTATCGCGTTCGTGCTGCAGATGACCTTGCGGATCTCGACGTCGAAGGAGAGAAAGGGCACGAACTCGGCCCAGGCGTCCGACCACAGCTTCACGATCGCCGGATACTTGGCCCCCCAGGACTCCTGAAACTCCAGGAACCGCTCCGTCGCCGCGTCCTCGCTGGGCGCGGTGTAGACGGGCTTGAGGGCCCCTGCGACCTTGTCCCAGTCCTGACGGGCGGCGTAACGGAACGAGTTCCGCAGCAGGTGAACCACGCACGTCTGCACGATTGTGCGAGGCCAGACGGTCTCCACGGCCTCGGGAAGGCCCTTGAGCCCGTCGCAGACCAGCATGAGCACGTCGTCCAGGCCGCGATTCTTCAGTTCGGTGAACACGTGCAGCCAGTACTTAGCGCCCTCGCCGCCGTCGCCGGCCCAGATCCCGAGGATGTCGCGGGTGCCGTCCACGGTCACCGCCATCACCACGTAGATGGGACGGTTCGCGACCTTCCCGTCCCTGATCTTGACGTTGATGGCGTCCACGAACAGGACCGGATAGACGCGGTCGAGCGGCCGGTTCTGCCACTCGGCCATGCCGTCCATCACCTTGTCGGTGATGGTGGAGACGGTCTGCTTGGACACCTCGGCGCCGTAGACCTCGGCGAGATGAGCCGATATCTCCCCGTGGGTAAGGCCCTTCGCGGACAACGACAGCACCATCTCATCCACGCCGGTGAGGCGCCGCTGTCGCTTCTTGACGATCTGCGGCTCGAAGCTGCCGGCGGTGTCGCGAGGCACCTTCACTTCCACCGGCCCGACGTCGGTCAGCACGGTCTTGGCGCGGGTGCCGTTGCGGCTGTTGCCGTTGTTCTTCCCTGCCGGATCATGCTTCTCATAACCGAGGTGATCGGTGATCTCGCCTTCCAGGGCAGATTCCAGGACCCGCTTGGTCAGCTGCTGCAGCAGTCCACCCTGTCCGGTCAGCTGCAGCCCCTCCGACCGGGCCCGCTCCACCAGCATCGCAACCAGTTGCTCGTCGGACACGGGCGCAGGCTGCCCAGACTGGGCACTCTCGACAGGCTCCACGGTCTCCAACTCCACGGCGGTGTCAGTCACTTGACGTCTCTCTCATGATCGTCGGATCCGCCGTTAGATTTACACTCCCGACATACGCGACTGGATCGCCGTCTGGAACACCGACCCCAAACCCTATGTCTGGACCAGGACCGCGGACGAGATCCTCGAACGCCTCGCCGGTTATCTGAACAGAATTCCTGACTCAGAAGACTAAGAGGTGTCCCGTAATTACCGGCCACGGTGAGATGATCTTGATGTGGCTGGTGTGATCACGGCGTCGGAGCCGTCTTGGATACGTCCGTTCACCGGGCTGAGCCCGCGCTCCTTCGGCAGGTTGGTGACCGCGGTGCAGCGCGAGAGCGCAGCCGAACCACGGACGGGTCGTCCGTGGGGCCTGTCGCTTGAGGACCGTATTCTCCTGGTCGTCGCCTACTGGCGCACCAACTTGACGATGCGCCAACTGGCCCTGCTGTTCGGCACATCGAAGTCGGCGGCCGACCGGATCATCGACCACATCGGCCCCATGCTGGCCTTGCCGCCCCGACGCCGGTTCGCGAGGGGAACTGTTCTGATCGTGGACGGGACGTTAGTGCCCACTCGCGATCACGCGGTGGCCGAGCAGTCGAAGAACTATCGGTACTCCACCAACCACCAGGTCGTCATCGACGCCGACACTCGTCTGGTCGTCGTGGTCGGACGGCCGCTGCCGGGCAACCGGAACGACTGCAAGGCGTGGGAGGAATCGGGAGCCAAGTCAGCGGTCGGCCGGACGAATGTGATAGCTGACGGCGGCTACCCAGGGACCGGATTGATCATGCCGCACCGCCGCATCAAAGGCGAGGACATGCCCGGCTGGAAGCGGGAGCACAACCGCTCACACAAGCAGGTCCGTGCACGAGTGGAGCACGTCTTCGCCCGAATGAAGACGTGGAAGATCCTCCGCGACTGCCGGCTCAAAGGCGACGGCGTCCACCACGCCATGCGCGGCATTGCCCGCCTGCACAATCTCAACCTTGCGGGATAGGGCCTCGGACGAAATCCTGCAGGTTTCTCACCCGCGTCCGCCAGCGGAACGCGGCGTGTGCCGCGGCCACTGCGCGCCCACCTGTTCCACCACAGCGGCCCGGAACGCTTCCAAAAGGACGCCTCCGGGATACGCTCCAAATGCTCCGTACTTCCATCTGTAGTAGCACGACCAGTAGCTCACCACGCGCCGCTCCGTGCGCGCGAAGAAGGCCTGATTCCGAGCGATGAACTCCCCGTAGACACGGCGCTGGTCCGAGCCCGGGACCGCGAGTCCGGGAAGGCCTCGGCCGATCGCCTCGATGATCTCCAGCACGTATTCGCTGGCCAACTGCACCACGAACGGGACTACCCACGGCTCGCCCGACGCCACGATCTGCTCAAGGTGCCGCTGGCGGACCCGGCCATCACTGTGCCGGGAGTACAGGCAGTGCAAAATCACCTGCTGGGTTGCGGTCAGGGGCCGCTGCAAGTCGGCGCCCGGCTCCTCGTTGTAGATGCGAGACGGGATGGCGACGGTCTCGCCCTGCACCCTGACCTCGAAGGGCATCATCGGCACGAGCCTGACCTCCGGCATGACCGCCAGGACGCTGCGCACGTCGCTGGCAAGTCGGGTCGGAAACGCTGCGGTCAGCGCATGCGCGACGTTCGACGGATCCCGAGGCAGCTGCACCACAGGAGGATAAATGGCGAACCTCTCGGCCACTCAACCGCCCGCCTCAACGTTGCGGGACAGCCCTTAGCAACTGTGTGTCGCGAACGAAGCGATGTAGTCCAGCACCCCGTTCATGGCGTCGCCCAGCGGTGTGGTGTCGTCGGCAGCCTGCTCCAGCAGCATCCCTTCCTGGAAGGCAGCTGCCAGCAGGTGGGTGGGCGCCACTGGATCCGCGTCGGGACGCAGGTCACCGCGTTCGCGCATCGTGCCCCGCCTGTGGCGGAAGAGCTCCTCCAAGTGCTCGAAGCCCTCGGCCAGCGGAGGGCGACGGGCCGGCTCGCCTTGATGGTCTCGGCGGCGACGGACCCGAACGCGCAGCCGCCCCGCAGGCCTCGGTGGACTCGATGGAGGCGTCGGCCCACCGGTGCAGGGCAGCCGAACTGTCCAGCTCGTCCAGTTCGGGAACCTGGTGCCGGGTAACGATCGTGGTAACCCCATCCACCTCGAGGGAACAAGTCGTGGCCAGTGATGGTTTAAAAAGATAGAGTAGATGCTCAAGGTTTTAGAATGAGACGAGAGGAGAAGGCAGTGAGTGGCGACAGTAAGTGGATGGTCGGATTCCGTAGCCATGAGGTCGGGCGCGTGGTCCAGCGTTTCTACCTCGTAGACGGCTCGGTCGACATCGCCGCGGCCCACCGCAGTGCCTCCCGGATGGCCGAACTCGAACTGGGGCGACACGGCCGTCCGACTGCTCCCGACGTCACCAGGGGAGTGGTGCAGCGGGTGGGGCCCGACGTCCTTGGCAATATCTGCCTGTCGGCGGCTGAGCCGCACGTAACCACCGGCCGCGAGCCGGAGCCTTCGGCCGAAAGGGAGGCGCGCTGATGCGCTCCTACGAGCAGACCTGTCTCGTCGCCCGGTCACTGGACATCGTGGGCGAAAGGTGGACGCTGCTTATCGTGCGCGAGCTCGCCCTGGGCCCCCGCCGCTACAGCGACCTCCTCGGGGTGCTGTCGGGCATGGGCACCAGCCTTCTGGCCTCGCGTCTGAAGCACCTTGAGGAACGCAACGTGGTGCGACGAACCACACTGCCCGGCCCGGGGCAGGCCGCCGCATATGAGCTGACCGAACGCGGCGAGGGCCTGTTCCCCGTCATCGCGGGCCTGGCCGAGTGGGGCGCCGGTCTCGGCGAACCGTCGGCCGACCACACCGACCGTGTGGAGTGGTCGGTAGTGGCGATGCGCCTGACCTCCTCAAAGGAGGCCGCCAGGTTCACCACGCTCACGGAACTGGCCATCGAGGACGAGACTCTGTGGCTGCAGGGCGACGGTGAGCGTGTCCGGGTCGGCGTCGGCTCGGCACCGCTTCCGCCCGGACTGCGGCTGACCAGCGGCAAAAAGACGTTCTACGCCCTGGCGCAAGGACGACTCACCGTCGATGACGCGGTGGCCGATGAGCGTCTGGACGTCCACGGCGAACTCGATGAGGCACGGCTGTTCTTTCAGCTCTTCAGCCTCCCGGGTGGCCAGCCGTCACCAGCCTGACCCCGCTTGAACGTCAACGACGCGCAGCCCGCCGCCGCGGCCCCCAAGCGGCCGCTGAGCTGTCCGGCCGATCATATGACTGGCTCGTCCGTCGGTCGTTGGTCCGGGCATGGGGCGGGATTTGCGTGGTGATCCGTCGGATGGCGAGTGGGAACGGATGTGGCCGTTCCTGTCGGTGAGCAACGGTCGTTGCGGGCGGTGGCGGGACCATCGGCAGGTGATCGACGGGATTCTGCATCGGGTACGGACCGGGGTGCAGTGGCGTGACCTGCCGGAGCGGTTCGGACCGTGGAAGACGGTGTACGAGCGACATCGGTTGTGGTCGGCGGACGGCACCTGGGAGAACGTGCTGCAGCGGGTCCAGGCCGCAGCAGACGCGGCGGGTGACGTCGACTGGGACGTCTCGGTCGACTCGACCAGTGTGCGCGCTCACCATCACGCGGCCGGCGCCCGTAAGGAGCGGCCATCCGCACTGTCCGCCCCAAGGGGGGACGAAGCAACGGAACACCAGGCCGAGCCTCCGTGGCAGAACCTCGTCGACCGGCTGGTGGAGGTGGTGCAGGAGGCGAGGGACTGGGCCGCTCGCGGGGTGGCTTCACCAGCAAGGTCCACCTGAGCGCCGACGGCCGTTGCCGCCCTCTGTCCCTTCTCGTCACTGCAGGCCAGCGCGGCGACAGCCCCCAGCTGGAGTCGGTTCT
>NZ_FODD01000055.1 GCF_900110255.1 Actinacidiphila rubida | reverse complement strand
TCGGCAACCACACCACCCAACCCCTCCGCGACCTCTACACCGAACTCCTCACCCTCCCCACCGTCGCCAAACACATCGCCGGAACCGTCAGCCACCCCGCCAAAACCCTCCTCATCAACCACACCACCACCCCCCACACCACCAACACCCACCTCCCCACCACCACCCACGGCTACCACCACCACCTCACCACCATCACCGGCACCCTCAACACCACCCCCCACACCCCCAACCCCCACACCAACCACACCATCCTCATCCGCCCCGACGGCTACATCGCCTACACCGGCACCAACCCCACCCACCTCACCCAAACCCTCACCCACTACCTCGGAACCCCACACAAAGACTGACGGGGTACAGCAAAAGCCCCGAGCCGACAGGGCCCGGGGCTTGGGACGAACGGTGCTGACGAACTGACGACGCGGCGCCAGTCCGCGGCGGCTAACCCTGCCGGCCGGCCGGCTGGTAGGAGCCGCCGGGCTGGCGGGTGATGACGCACAGGCGGTTGGACGCGTTGATCAGCGAGATCAGGCAGACGAGGGCGGCGAGGTCCTCCTGCTCGTAGTGTTTGGCGGCCCGCTCCCACACCTCGTCGGGAACGCCCCCCGCGGCGTCGGCGATGCGCGTGCCCTCTTCGGTGAGTTCCAGTGCGGCGCGCTCCGCGTCGGTGAAGACGGTCGACTCCCGCCATGCGGCGACGAGGTTGATGCGCACCGCGCTCTCCCCCGCGTGGGCGAGGTCCTTGGTGTGCATGTCGGTGCAGAAGCCGCAGCCGTTGATCTGGCTCGCGCGCAGCAGCACCATGTCCTGCGTCGCCTTCGGCACCGACGTGCTGTCGAACACCGCCTTGCTCGCGGCCCCCAGGTGGCGGATCGCTTGCGACGCGACGGCACTTCCGGAAAAACTCAAACGCGGTTCCACCGCAAAACTCCTCACAGCTGCCGATTCCCCGTCATCTCAGAAGACGAGGCAACCGCCCCCGCCGTGACACCGGTGCCCGCGGGACGGACCGGCCGGACGTCAGAAGTCGCGTTCCAGAGCGGCCCAGAAGCCGCGGTCGTCGATGAGACCGAAGGCCCTCTCCGCGTCGGTGACCCAGGCGTCGATCGCGGCGTGCGACGTGCGGATGGCCTGGATGAGCGCCTCGATCGTGTCGAGTTTCGCCCGGCTGACGTTCGCGGCGAGCTGCTCGGCGGTGACCTCGCTGTAGCGCATGGAGAGTTGCCACCAGAACCGCATGAGACAGCGGCACTCCTGCTGGTCCCGGTCGTCGGCCAGGCGGTCGTGGACGACCGCCTGGACACGCCGGCGCTGCGACTCGTCGCGAAAGCCGAAGCTGAGGTCCGTCAGGCTCACGCCCGGAGCGTAGGACAACGGTGCCCGGGCGGGCATGCGGTTTCCTCAGCGCTGCCAGGCCCAGTCGGCGACTTCGGGGAGGTCGGTGCCCTGGACGCGGATCCAGTCGTGGTGGCGCTGGCGGGCGTCCTGCATCATCTGCCGCACGGGGGCGGCCGAGACGGCGAGGCCGGGGACCCGGTCGATGACGTCCATCACGAGCCGGTAGCGGTCGAGGTCGTTGCGGACCACCATGTCGAACGGCGTGGTGGTGGTGCCGATCTCCTTGTAGCCGCGCACATGGAGTTCGGAGTGGTTGGTGCGGCGGTAGGCCAGGCGGTGGATGAGCCACGGATAGCCGTGGTAGGCGAAGATCACCGGCTTGTCGTGGGTGAACAGGGCGTCGTACTCGGGGTCGGGCATGCCGTGCGGGTGCTCGTCCTTGGGGAGCAGCCGGGCGAGGTCGACGACGTTCACGACGCGCACGGACAGCTGCGGCAGGTGGCGGCGGAGCAACTGGGCGGCGGCCAGGATCTCCAGGGTGGGGACGTCGCCGGCGCAGGCGAGGACCACGTCGGGTTCACGGGTGCCGTCCTCCGTGCCCGCCCACGCCCAGATGCCGGCGCCGCGGGCGCAGTGGGCCCGGGCGCCGTCCATGTCCAGCCAGTCGAAGCAGGGTTGCTTGCCGGCGACGATGACGTTGACGTAGTCCTTGGACCGCAGCACGTGATCGGCCGTGGACAGCAGGGTGTTGGCGTCCGGCGGCAGATAGACGCGCACGGCCTCGGGCGACTTGTTGAGGATGTGGTCGATGAAGCCGGGGTCCTGATGGGAGAAGCCGTTGTGGTCCTGGCGCCACACGTGCGAGGTGAGCAGGTAGTTGAGGGAGGCGATCGGGCGGCGCCAGGAAAGCTGCCGGGTGGTGCGCAGCCACTTGATGTGCTGGTTGACCATCGAGTCGACGATGTGCACGAACGCCTCGTAGCAGGAGAACAGCCCGTGCCTGCCGGTGAGCAGGTAGCCCTCAAGCCAGCCCTGGCAGGTGTGTTCGGAGAGGATCTCCATGACCCGGCCGTGCGGGTCGAGGTGCTCGTCGACGGGCAGGGTTCGGGCCTGCCATGCCTTGCCGGTGGCGTCGTAGACGGCCTGCAGGCGGTTGGACGCGGTCTCGTCGGGGCCGACGAGCCGGAAGTCCCTGCGTTCGGCGGTGTTGACCATGATCTGCTCGAGGAACTGCCCCAGTACGCGGGTGGGTTCGTGGAGGGTGGCCCCGGGCTTGTCGACGGGCACGGCGAACCGGTCGAGGTCGGGCATGGGCAACTCGCGCAGCAGCAGGCCGCCGTTGGTGTGCGGGTTGCTGCCGAGGCGGCGCGTGCCGCCGGGGACGGCGGACAGCACCTGCTCGCGCGGGTGTCCTCCGGTGTCGAAGAGCTCCTGCGGGCGGTAGGACTGCAGCCACTCCTCCAGCTGCCGCAAGTGGGCCGGGTTGGTGCGGACTTCGGGGAGCGGGACCTGGTGCGCCCGCCACGTCCCCTCGACCGGCAGCCCGTCCACGGTGGCGGGACCCGTCCAGCCCTTGGGCGTCCGCAGCACGATCATGGGCCAGCGCGGCCGCTCGGTGGCGCCCTTGTCGCGTGCGGCGTGCTGGAAGGCGGCGATGCGGTCGAGGGCGGTGTCCATGGCCGCGGCCATGGCCTGGTGGACCTGAAGGGGATCGTCACCGGTGACGTGCAGGGGGTCGTAGCCGTATCCGCGCAATAGATCGTCGAGTTCGCCCTCGGCGAGGCGGGCGAGAACGGTGGGGTTGGCGATCTTGTAGCCGTTGAGGTGCAGGATCGGCAGCACGGCGCCGTCGTTGACGGGGTCGAGGAACTTGTTGCCGTGCCAGGAGGCGGCCAGCGGCCCGGTTTCGGCTTCCCCGTCACCGATGACGCAGGCCACGACGAGATCGGGGTTGTCGAACGCGGCGCCGTAGGCGTGCGAGAGGGCGTATCCGAGCTCGCCGCCCTCGTGGATCGAGCCGGGCGTCTCGGGGGCCACGTGCGACGGGACGCCGCCGGGGAACGAGAACTGCTTGAAGAGCTTGCCCATGCCCTCGGCGTCGCGGGTGATGTCCGGGTAGGTCTCCGTGTAGCTGCCCTCGAGCCAGGAGTTCGCCACCACCGCCGGTCCGCCGTGACCGGGGCCCCACACGCAGATGGCGTCGAGGTCCCGGGCCTGGATCACCCGGTTGAGGTGGGTGTGGACGAGGTTGAGGCCGGGTGACGTGCCCCAGTGGCCGAGCAGGCGCGGCTTGACGTGCTCGGGCCGCAGCGGCTCGGTCAGGAGCGGGTTGGACAGCAGGTAGATCTGGCCGACCGCGAGGTAGTTGGCGGCACGCCAGTGCGCGTCCAGCGCCCGTACCTCGTCGTCGGAGAGCAGGGCGGGTGCATCGGCGTCGGACATGATCGTCTCCAGACGGTCGTGGCACATCGGCGTGCGGCGGAACGGCGGTCGTGGAACGGCGAGGGGGCGAGGGCGCCGCGGGCGCAGGGGCGGGCAGCGAGAGCGACTGGGGAAGGAAGGGACCGCCCGGGTGCGTCAGGGCTTGAGGAGGGTGTCGACGACGCGGCCGAATATCAGCCGGCCGGCCGTGGTGGTGACCGGGTCCAATCCGCGTGGCACGGCCCGCACGCGGACGTCCTCGCGCCAGCGTACGAGCGCACCGGGACCTCCGGCAGGGTCGGGCAGGACGTCGATCTCGGCCCATCCGAGGACGACGCGGCCCCGTTTCTCCAGGCGGCAGTGCCGTTCCGGCTGCCAGTCGGTGACCTCCATCGGGTCGTCGAAGCCGAGCGGCCCGAGGCCGGTGCGCGCCACGAACACCGTGCCGCGCCCGGTCGGAGGCGGGGTGCGCACGTCGATCCTGGTGAGCGGCACGGTGGAGGTGTGCCGTTCCCAGGCCGTGAGACGACGCCAGGCCTCGGCGGGTGGCAGCGGTGTGGTCCGCTCGATCTCGAACAGGGGCACGTGGCCAGGCTAGGCGCCCAGCGCGCGCAGGGCGGTGGGAGGCGCACCGGAACGGCGGAATCCTCACCCTGACGCGCGCCTTTGCCAGAGCAGGCGCCGGCAGGGGCCGGCGGGTGCTTCAGGACGCGGCTCGGCCGGAGGGCGAAGCTCACGGTGTCCCGCGTGTGAGCGGGTGACCGTCCCGCTGTCGACACACGTGTGGGGGACGCTGCGAAGCCGTCGCCGGCTGACGGGAGGACAGGTGCGCCGAACACGCCTGGACAGGTGTTTCGTAGGGTGGAGTCGACACGTGCTACCGCCGTTCTCGAGCAAGAGGTCTCCCATGTCTGCGTCATCCTCGTCCTCCGGCCCCTTGGCGGGCCCCGTTGTGAACCTCGGCGACGATCCGGTGGCCGCGCTGGAAGCCGCCTCGTGGGCGCTGGCCGCGGTGATCGGGACGCTGGACGACGCCGCTGACAGGGCTCTCGACGATGTGCTCGAGGCCGACCCACCGCGCACCGCCGTACTGGAGTCCGTCGGGCTCGTGCGGAGGGAGGGCGGCCGGTTCGTCGCACACCCGTCCTTGGTGTACGCCGACGGGCCCACGAGCCGCAGCGCCGTGGCGGCACGTGTGAGTGCGCTGCGCCAGGTGGTCGCGGCCGCGACGGGCGGCCCCGCCGACCGCGCGGGCGGCGGTTGGGCGGACCAGGACGACGAGGTTCTGCTGGACCAGGGACGGGCGTCCGCCATGACCGGCCGCGCGCTGGCCACCCGACTGGTTCCCGCACTGCCCGGCCTGGCGGAACGGCTCGCAGGCGAAGGCGGCCGCGTTCTGGACGTCGGCACCGGCGTGGCGGCACTCGCGCTCGCCCTCGCGCGGGAACTTCCCGGGACCGAGGTCGTGGGCATCGACATCGTCGATCGCGTGCTGGACCTGGCCCGCAAGGAGCTGGCCGACGCAGGACCGGACGCGGCCCGGCGGATCACCCTCCGTCACCAGGACGTCTCGGAGGTCACGGAACGGGACGCGTACGACCTCGTCTGGCTGCCCGCCCCGTTCCTGGCCGAAGGGGCCCTCACCGCGGCCGTCCCGCGCCTGGTCGACGCGCTCAGGCCGGGCGGGTGGATCGTCGTGGGCACCAACCCCGCGGCCACCGATCCGCTACGCCGGGCGGTCTCCGGGTGGAACGCCGTGCGCAACGGCGGCAACTCCTATGACACGGAGCGGATGACGGAGATCCTCACCGCCGCCGGCCTGACGGAGGCACAGCGGTTCCCCACCGTCCCGGGCGGCCCCGTGCTCGTCGCGGCCCGGTGCCGCGACCGCTGACGGCCGGAGTCGCCGTCGTGGCTCGGACGACCCGCCACGACGCGTGACCGGTACGGCTCCGGCGCCGCGAGCCCGCGCGTGAGCGATCCGGGCCGTCATTCCACGTGGATCCGCGGCTCCTCGTGTCCGCCGCCGTGCTCACCCGGCTCGACGTAGTGGACGCAGCCGGTGCAGGGGTCGGTGCCGTGCTGCAGGCGGCTGGTGTGTTCGGCGAGGTCGACCGCGGCGGCCAGTGGGGCCTCGCGGTCGGCACGGTCCTGGGCCGGGTCGCCGCCGAACCGGACGCCCGACGCGGAGAGTTCGCCGGACAGTTGGGCGTCTGCGGCACGCCGGAGCGCGTCGGGCTCGGGCTCCACGAGGTGCTGCGCGTCCGGGGGTTCGTCGGCGCTGCTCGTGGAACGCAGCCGCTCCGCCCAGCTCAGGAAGACGTTGCGCAGCCCGGACTCGGCGAGGCCGTCCAGGTACGCGCGGACGAGACCGATGGCCTCCCCGTGGCCGAACGTGAGGTTGCCGAGGGCGCCGGTGACCACGGCCGCGGCGTGCTCGGCGGCCTGGTCGGCCTGGTGCCGGCTGTCCGCTGCGGTCCGCCGCTCGTCCTGAGCACGGGTGAGGCGGGCGGAGAGGTCGGCGGAGCCGGCGGACGTCCCGTCGAGCCCGGCGTCGTGGACGGCGCCGCTCGTCGGCGGTTCGGCCGACGGCGCGGAGTGGCCGGCGGACGGCAGGTCGAAGAAGGGCAGCAGCGTCAGGGACTGCAACTCCCCCATCCGGTGGGCCAGATCGCGGGCGGCCGGGGTCGGTTCCGTGTCGCCGCCGGCATCGCGGGTGCCCGGCGCGGCGCTGTCGTGGACGCGGATCAGCATGTCGGTGAGGACGGGCAGGGCGCCGGGGGTGCGCGCGAACCGCAGGCTGATCTCCTGGAGGAGCGCGGACCGGCCGCGGGCGTCGAGTTCGGCGCGCAGGTCGGCGGTGTAGCGGGCGCGTATGTGCCGGCTCAGCACCGGGTCGAGAGCGGGTGGCCCGGCGAGGCCGAGGAACACGAGGGTCAGCAGGGCGATCTTCAGGGCGGACAGGGCGCGGCGCACGATCTCGAGCGCGCCGGGCAGCCGTATCGTGCCGAGGAAGCGGGTGATCCGGCGCCCGCGCCGGTCGCCGACGGCGGCGGCCAGGAAGACCGCGCTCAGCAGCACGTCGACGGAGACCCAGGTCCACCAGGGCAGGTCGATGAGGTCGCCGAGGTGGGAGGCGCCGGCACGCAGCGCCCGGACCTCGGCGACCGGCACGTCGAGCAGGTTGGCGAGCCAGACGAGGAACAGGACGACCAGTCCGCCGAGCAGCAGGGCGCACACGATGTCCGCTGCCGCGTTCACGACCGTACGGCCGTCCTGCTGCATGCGCCGCCACAGCCGGAGGATCAGCCACACCATCGGTGCGAACAGCGGGACTTCGAGGGGCCCGCCGAGCAACTGGCCGTCGAACAGCAGGAACAGGACATAGGCCAGCGGCAGGACGGCCGCGAGGTTGGCGTACCGCATGAGCCGTCCGTGCCATCGGGCGAGACGCCGCACGAAGAGGACGGTGACGGTGCCGAGGACGGCGGCGAGGGCCGTCTGGAAGGCGGCGCGCGCGGCGCCGTCCGTCCATCCGCCGGTTCGCGGGTAGACCGTCAGGGCGAACAGCAGCCCGAAGCCGAGGATGACCTCGGGGGCGGCCGGCGTGCCGCGCGCCATCGCCGTCCACACGAACGCCACGGCGACGGCGACCCCGGCCAAGGTGCCGCCGGGCGCCAGGTGCCGGAACGTGAGGAAGCACGTCGCGGCCAGGAACACGCTCACCGCGGCCACGACCGGCCGCATGACCCGCACGTGCGGCCCGGACAGCGTCCAGCCGAGGAGCAGCACCGCCGCGACGGTGCCGGCAGCCGACGCGCAGATCACCGCGACGACCGTGCCCGCGGCGGCGCCTGCGGCTTCTCCCGACCAGCCCCGCGTCACGGCCACGGCCGCCGCGAGGAGCAGCACGGCAGCGCCGGCCGCCTGGCCGACCCACCAGGTGGTCCGCGGATGGCGCCGGGCGACCGCGCGCACGGTGACGGCCACGTGCATCGCCAGGAACGTCGCGGCGAAGGCCACGGCGCCGCCGAACCCGCCCAGGACCAGGACGACGACGGCCTTCCCGATGTGCCCAGGTCCGGCGTTGTCCACGGAGACCCGCAGGGCCGCGAACACCATGGCGGCGACGGCGGTGGCGGAGGCGGCGAGCGCCAGCGGGCCCGTCCACGGGGCGTACTGCCGGGCGATCAACGGCCGGGTCCGTAAGGGCATTGGCTCAGCGTAGCGATGCGCGGTACCGAGGTGTCCGGGAACGGCCGCCGGGAACGCGACGGCGCAAGTGGGCGACTCGCCCGGTGAAGAGTGCGCGCCCGGTCGTCCGGCGGCCGCGGGGAGCACGTCCAGACGGCGTGGAGTCCGCGTGCAGAGCGCCCTGCGACCGTCCCGTCGTGGGCCGGCGGGGATGCCGGCCACGGCTCGCGGCACCACCCGGTGCGGCGGGTCTCACCTCGCCTTCAGGGGGATGCCCATGAAACGCCTCATCGTCCCGCTCGTCGCCGCGCTCACGCTGGTCGTCACGGGCCTCGGCGCCGCGTCCGCGGCGCCCGGCGGTGCGCCGCACGCGGCGAAGCCGCGGATCGCCCGGCCGCAGACGGCCGTCAACGTCCGCGTCGTCAGCAAGCTGTCCAACAAGTGCCTCACGGCGCTGGGCAGTGGCGACGGCGCGGCCGTCACGCAGACGACCTGCAACGGCGGTGCCGCCCAGCAGTGGTCGATCGATCAGACGGTGCCCTACGGTCCGATCGTCAACGTGGGCACGGGGAAGTGCCTCGACCTGTGGGGCAACGGCAGTGCCGACGGCCAGACCGTCTTCACCTGGACCTGCTATGGCGCGTACAGCCAGCAGTGGCGGCTGAACAGCAAGGGCGGCGCGTACTGGGAGTTGCGGCCGTACTACACCGACAAGTGCCTCGACCTGCAGAACAACCTGACCGTCGACGGTGCGGTGGTCCAGCAGTGGGGCTGCAACGCCGGAGCGAACACCAACCAGACCTGGTACGTGGGTGCCTGACGGCGTGCTGATGCGCTGAGCGGTGGGGCGGCGGTCCCCGGTGGCCGAGGCCACGGGGGACCGCCTTCTCCTTGCCCCAATTGCCTTCACCCGAAGCCGCGTTCGTCCGCGCGCTGGCCAAGTGCCGTCCGACGTGCTCCCGTCCGGCGGAATTCGATCCGCGTTCTTCCGCTCCACAGCCCGAGCCGGTACCTATGTCCCGTTCACCGTCCGCAGCCCTGGCCTCATCCGCCACGGCACCCCCACCCAAGGGACGAGGTACCCCATGCGACTGCGCGGGAGCTCCTACGCGGGGCTGGTCGCCCTCATCGGCGCGCTGGTCACCGCCGCTCCGTCGCCCGCCCACGCGGCGGCCGGCAGCGGCAACCTGATCGTCAACGGCGATGCGGAGGGCGGCGGTTACTGCACCTCCGACTGGGCCGCGGCCAGTACCGTGCCCGGCTGGACCGTGCAGGCCGGGGGCCTGGACGTGATGTGCCCGTCCGTCGGCTCGTTCGGGGTGCCCGCGGACGGCAAGTCGCTCGGCAAGGGCTTCTTCGGGCCCGGCAACTTCGGCGACGGTGCCATGTCGCAGACGGTGGACGTGTCCTCGGCCGCGTCGGCGATCGACGGTGGCGGCGTGCACTTCGATCTGTCGGGCTGGCTGGGCGGCTGGACGTCCTACGGCGGCTATGTCGCGGTCGGCCTGCACTTCCGGGACGCCTCGGGCCGGCCGCTCGGCAGTACCGCCAAGCTGCCGACGGTGTCGGCGGCGGACCGCGGGCAGGCCACCGCGTTCCTGTCCCGCAGTGCCACCGGGTCGGTACCGGCGGGCACCCGGTCGATCCAGGTCGAGGTGCAGTTCCTGTCGACGGCCAGCGAGACCGGGTACCTCGACAACCTGTCGCTCACCCTCGACACTCCGGTGACCGCACCTGCCCCGCTGACCCCGCCGCCGTCCCAAGTGCCGGGGTACGACCATGTGTTCGTGGTCATGATGGAGAACACGGACTACACGGAGGTCATGAACGACCCCGCGGACACGCCCTACATGCACGGTCTGATGGCGCAGGGCGCGACACTGACCGACGCGCACGGCGTGTACCACCCCAGTGACGAGAACTACCTGGCGATCGCGGGCGGTGACACGTACACCAAGGGCGGTACGTACTGGCCGAACATCAACTCGCCCCAGCGCAACCTGGGTGACACCGCCGAGGCGGCGGGCAGGACCTGGAAGGCGTACGAGCAGGGCATGGGCACGCCGTGCAACACCACGACCGCGTACGACTCGTACTACGAGCCGGACGACGCGCCGTTCATCAACTACACGGACGTCAGCGGCAACCAGGCCCGTTGCGCGGCGCACCTCTTCGACACCACGCAGTTGACCACCGACCTGCGCTCGGCCGCGACCACCCCGAACCTCTCGTGGATCGCCGCCGACGACTACGACGACGGCGAGGCGTCGGGGAACGGCAGCGCCACCAGCCTCAAGACGCAGGACGGCTGGCTGAAGCAGACGCTCGCGCCGGTGCTGGCGTCCCCGGCGTTCACGCAGCAGCGCTCGCTGCTGGTGCTCACCTGGGACGAGAGTGCGAGCGAGGCCTACAACCACCTGGCGACGGTCGTCGTGGGCTCCCAGGGCACGGTTCCGGCGGGCACGAGCAGCCCGCTGCACTACGACCACTACGGGATCGGCCGGACGGTCGAGACGGCGCTGGGCCTGCCGACGCTGACGGCCAACGACCGGTACGCGACACCGTTGAACGCCGCGTTCGCCCCGTCCACGGCCACCGTCCCGACGCTCACCGGCGATCTGAACGCGGTCGCGAACGGCGGCGGCGTCACGCTGCGTTACGCGGTGCCGTCCGCCGGGCAGGTCAGCGCGAAGAACTGGGTGGGTCTCTACCCGGCCGGTGTCGTCCCGGGCCAGCAGTCCTCCCTGGCCTGGTCCTACGCCCCCAATGCCAGCGGCGCGCTGACGTTGGCGACCGGCAAGCTCAACGGGCCCGGCTCCTACGACGCGTACTACCTGTCCAACGACGGCTACTCGGTCCTGGCCGGGCCGTTCCACGTGACCGTCGGCTGACGGTCCGCACAGGCCGCCGCCCGCCCGGGATCGCGTTCCCGGGCGGGCGGTGGCGACGGCGTCAGGGGCCCGGCTCGCAGGCGCGGCCCGGGACGCGCACGGTCAGCAGAACCAGCCGTTCTGCACCCAGCCGTGCCGGTTGATGTCGCCGTAGGCGAACCCGTAGACCCAGGAGCCGTCGAGCTGTTCCACCAGGAAGGTCTGGCCGTGGTAGAGGGTGCCCATCCAGGCTCCGACGGGCTCGGTGCGGACGTAGAGGCTGTCGGCACAGACCGTCTCACGGACGCCGACGGTGCCGTCGGCGGCGTGGGCGGGGGCGGCCGTCGTGGCGATGAGGGCCGAGGCGGCCAGTGCGGTGCCGGCGGCGGTCGCGGCGAGGCGGGCGGGCAGGGAACGCGGCATGGCGACTCCTGGAGGAGCGGGGACGGTGGGGGCGTTCAGGGTGCCGGGGAGGCGGCGGGGGTCTCGCGGGCAGGCGGCGGCCTACCAGGAGTCGTAGCCGCCGATGCACTCGATGCGCAGGTAGCCCCAGTCGTTGGGGCCGTAGTCGAAGCTGGCCGCCCAGCCGTTGTAGACCGGGTGGACGCCGGGCGTGTGGCCGATCTTGTTGCCGAGGGTGAGCGTGCGCAGGAAGCCCGAAGGGCCGTTCGCACTGTCGTAGTTGGCGTAGAAGCTCGCGGTCTGGCAGGTCACCACGGCGTGCTCGGGCGGCACGGCGGCGTGGGCGGACGGGACCGCGGCGACGACGGCGGGCAGGGCCAGCGCGGAGGCGGCGGTGAGCAGGCGGCGCAGTGGCGTCATGTCACATCCCGGACGGTGGGGGGCTGGGACGCTACGCGTGTAGCGGCGGCACCACAGTACGGACCTGGCGTGCCCCTGACAATGTCGCCGCGACGCCCCGTACCCTCCGGCCAGGGAAGTGGCAGCAGGTGTGGTGGCACGAACCGGTCGTCAACGACGGCCGGTTCGTCAAGCTGTACGTGAACGGCTGCGAGGAGGGCCGCAACCCCACCACCCCGGCGAACGGCCTCACCGCCCTCGGCATGCCATTCCTGGTCGGCGGCTACGGGTGGCACGGCGCGATCAACCAGGTCTTCCGCGGCACGCTCGGCGATGTCAGGATCGTGGACCGACCGCTGCCGATCAGCCAGTTCATGAACGCTCGGTAGTCGACCGAGCGGCCGGGTTCCCAGACTCAAATGCGGCATTGGCTGCCCGGCCGCTCGGTGCACACCTGCCGTTCACCGGGCGGAGAGACCGTGCCGCCTGGATCCGGGGCGCCCCGCCCCCACCGCCCGAGAACCCGTCTCGGGCGGTTCACTCCCCGATCTCAGCGAGGACAAGCATGTGTCTTGACGGATATTGCGAGCACAACGCGGACGAGCTCGACGCGGACGCGTCGGCACGGGCCGCCGGCACGGCGCCGGGGGTGGGCCGCCGAGGCCTGCTCATGGCCGCCGCGGGGGCGGTCGGTGCCGCCGCCGTCACGCTCGGCCCGGTGTCGTTCGCCTCGGCCGCCGACGGGTCGTCGTCCGGCAGCACTCCCCCGGCCGGCTCGCAGGAGACCAGGACCGTCACCGGCCACCTGGAGACCGGCGTCGCCGACTTCGTGTACCTGCCGGTGGAGATCCCGAAGGGCGTGCAGAAGATCGCGGTCTCGTACTCGTACGACAAGCCCGCCGTCCCCGCCGGCACCCCCGGCAACTCCTGCGACATCGGCGTGTTCGACCAGCGCGGCACCGCCCTGGACAGCCAGGGCTTCCGCGGCTGGTCGGGCGGCTTCCGCACCTCGTTCGAGATCAGCAACGGCGAGGCCACCCCCGGCTACCTGCCCGGCCCGGTGTCGGTCGGCACCTGGAACATCGTCCTCGGCCCCTACCAGGTGGCTCCGCAGGGCCTGAACTACAACGTCCAGATCACCCTGACCTACGGCCCCGAGGGCCCGCGGTTCGTGCCCACGTATCCGCCGCAGCGGGCCAAGGGCCGCGGCCGCGCCTGGTACCGCGGCGACTGCCACCTGCACACCGTGTACTCCGACGGCAAGCGCCTCCCCTCGGAGGTCGCCGCCGGGGCCCGCGCCGCCGGTTTGGACTTCATGGTCTCGACGGATCACAACACCTCCTCGTCGCACGGCGTCTGGGGCCAGTACTCCGGCCCGGACCTGCTCATCGTCACCGGTGAGGAGATCACCACCCGCAACGGCCACTGGCTGGCGCTGGGCCTGCCGGCCGGCGAGTGGATCGACTGGCGCTACCGCTCCCGCGACGACTCCTTCGACCGCTTCGCCCGCAAGGTGCACCGCTCCGGCGGCCTGGTGGTTCCCGCCCACCCGTACTGCCCGTACGTCGCCTGCCAGTGGAAGTTCGGCTACGACGACGCGGACGCCGTCGAGGTGTGGAACGGCCCGTGGACGTACGACGACGAGTCCGCGGTGGACACCTGGGACGCGCGGCTCGGCGAGGCACTGCGCTCGGGGAAGAAGTGGCTGCCGGCCATGGGCAACAGCGACGCCCACAGCGAGCCGCAGGTCATCGGCCTGCCGCACAACGTCGTGCTGGCCGACGACCTGGCGACCGACGCGCTGATGGACGGCATCCGCGCGGGCCGCAACTGGATCGCCGAGTCCTCCGCGGTGCAGCTGACGTTCACCGCGACCGGCGGCGGCCGGCAGGCCGGCATCGGCGAGGAGCTGACGCTGCCGGCCGACGCGCCGCTGGACGTGCGGCTGGACGTGTCCGGCGTGCCGAACGGCACCGTGCGGTTCATCACCGACGAGGGCCAGATGCACCAGGAGTCGCTGCCGGCGTCCGGCACCGGCACCGTCGTGTGGCGCACCACCACCTCGCTCGCGGCCTACGTCCGCGCCGAGGTCCGCCACCCGATGGCCGACGGCACGCCCGGCAAGGGCAACACCATGGGCCCGGCCCTCCAGTGGGGCCCGATGGCCGCGCTGACGAACCCGGTGTTCCTGGTGGCGCAGAAGAAGGGCTGACGCCACCGGGCGACGGGCTCGTGACCGGGCGGAATCCGCGCAGGTCACGGGCCCGCCGCCGCGTGCGCCGGACTCCCGGAGTGGCGTCCGTCACGCTCGGGGCGGGAATGGAACCCGAGTGAGCGGAGCTGAACCGTACAGTCGGGCCGCGGATGCCTCGGACCCCCTGTGACAAGGAAGTTGATCGCATGTACAAGAAGATCCTCGCCGCTGTCGACGGCTCGGACAACGGCCAGGCCGTGCTGGACACCGTGGCCTCCCTTGCCAAGCTGAGCGGCGCGAGCGTCCACGTCATCCACATCCGTCCCGACCAGGTCGTCGCGGGTGGCATCACCGCCGGCGTCGTGGTGTCCACCGAGGAGGCCAACGAGGGCACCGAGGTCGTCGAGGCGGCGCTGACGCGCCTGCGGGCCGAGGGCATCGCCGCCGAGGGTGAGGTGGACGAGGGTCTGCGCGAGGAGCTGGCCGCGATCCTGGTGGAGCGCGCCGAGGCCCTGGGCAGCGACCTGATAGCCGTCGGCCCCGGCCACTACCGCGGCTTCTCGGCCTTCCTGCACGCGAGCGTGAGCAACGGCGTCGCCAAGAACGCGCCGGTGTCGGTGCTGCTGGTCCGCGGCCGGTCCTGACCCCTCCGGGTCGACGGACGCCCGCACATCCGCCGAGGCCGCCGGTCACTCGTGTCAGCACGAGGGGCCGGCGGCCTTCGTGTGCCGCGTCCGCGCGCGTGGCGGGACGCCTCGCCCGCAGCTTGCCGGCCCCGGCGGGACGACCGCCCCGCGCCGGTCGACGTCCTGCTCCCGGTGCCTCAGCCAGGGACGGCTACCGGCTGGGCCCCGCCCCTGGCCGACAGCGCCCGGATGTGGCGCACCGCGACGAGCGGCACCGTCACCCCGATCAGGTTGCAGTACGCCACCGCCGCGTAGAAGCCGTCCGCGCTGCCGGCCGCGTGTGCCGCCGCCGCGCTGACGGCGACGATCAGGCCGAAGTAGATCGCGTTGAGCACGATGGCCCGAAGGCCGCCGCCGGTCTCCTCCATGACGGTCAGCGAGGCGAGCACGGGTCCCTGGATCGCGTAGGTGAGCGCCACGGCGCCCAGATAACCGCCCGCTTCCGCGGCCACCCTGGCGTCGCCGGCGATCAGCCGCGCCAGCGGGTCGTGCACCGACCACACCAGCACCGCGACCACCGCGTAGGTCACGACCGTGACCTCGATGCCGCCGCGCATCGACGCACGTATCCGCGGCCAATCACCGGCCCCGCGTTGCTGGTTGATGGTGATCGCGGTGGCCGTGCCCAGCACCGTGCCCGGCAGCAGCACCACGTTCTGCAGCGTGGAAGCGACCGTGTACCCGGCCACGGCGTTCTCCCCGTAGCCGGCGAGGACGCCGACGACGGCGAGGTTGTACGCGGAGATCACGAGAAGGGACACGGCGATCGGCACGCCGATGCGGCGCAGGTCCGTCAGCACCTCGCGCCGCCAGATCCGGACGGCCGGCGGATGCCACAACTCGGTGCGGCGCAGCAGCACCAGCCCCATGGCCAGGCCGGTCAGGCCCGCTGCCCCCTCGGCGACGGGCACCGCCGCGATCCCGATGCCGGCACCGAGCCCGAGGCCGGCCACCAGGCCGATGCGCACGCTCGCCGTACAGAGGACCAGGACCGTGGCCTGGCGCACGTACCCGTAGCCGCGCAGGCCGGACGCGCAGAGCTCCGCCCCGACGGCCAGCAGACCGGCGGCGCTGGTCCACCGCAGGAAGGAGACGAACGTGCCCCGCAGTTCGGCGTCCACATGGAGGAGGCCGGTCAGGGAGGGAGCCGCGACCGCGAGGATCACGTACAGGGCCGCGCCGATCCCCAGCCAGACCCTGGCCAGGCTGGCGGAGTTCGCCATCACGTCCCGGGGACGCCCGGCCCCCTTGCTGATCGCGGCGGCGACCTGGTTGCAGACCCCGAATCCCACACACAGGGCGAGAACGGCGAAGCTGACGGGCTGATAGAGCGAGCGCAGGTAAACGGCCTCTCCCCCCATGCGCCCCAGAATGGCGACGACTCCGAGCTGTACGGCGAAATTGAGCGACTCGGCCACGAGAAGCGGAACAGCGAGGCGGGAGATGTGTCGCCACACGCCCCGTCTTTCATGAGCGGCAAGGGAAAACATGTGGACCCCCGAGGTACAACGGCACAGCGCGCGGCGCGAATTCAGGAAAGGCTCCGGGACGGTACCGGAATTCCCCGAGGAATGTCCATCCGGACCTGGCCGCATCATCACAGCGCGCTGACACGGCTCCACGACGTTTCTCCGGTTCAATGGGCGAATTCACGGGAGCACCTATCGGTGCGGCCCGCGCCTTTCGTCGCCTCCGAGCGCATTCGCGGAATCCGGCGCGCGCGGCCTCACATCCGCGATCCCGGCACGCCGACCTCACCTCCGCGATCCCGGCACGCCGATCTCACATCCGCGATCTCAGCACGTCGACCTCACAGCCGGGCGCGAACGGGTCGAAGCCGTGCTCGGTCAGCCAGCGGATCACGAGCAGGCTTCGCAGCGACCACCACGCACGGATCACGTCGCGGTCGACGTCGCCGCCGTAGCCGGCGACGACGTCGCCGAGGCGCTCCTCGTGGCCCAGCGTCAGGATGGCGAGGTCGAACAGGGCGTCACCCGGGCCCGCCTCGGACCAGTCGATGATGCCGGTGACCACCTCGCCGTCGACGAACACGTGGGTGAGCTGCAGGTCGCCGTGCGCGAACACCGGCGTCCACGGCCGGAGCGCCGCCTCCGCGACCTGGCGGTTCCGCCTGACCAGGTCGGCGGGCAGGACGCCGTTCGTCACCAGCCACTCGCACTCGACGTCCAGGTCCGTAGCCAACTGGGCGGGCTCCCTGCCCCGGCCGGGCCACGGCGGCAACGGCGCGTCGTGCAGCTTGCGGACGGCGGCACCCGCCGCGGCCCACGCCGCGGGGGACGCGGGCGACGGCTCGCCGAGACGGCCGAGCGCCGTCCCCGGGACCTCGGCGATCGCGAGCACGGGGGGCTTGCGCCACAGCACCCGCGGGGTCGGGACCGGCACCAGGGCCATCGCCTCGACCTCGACGTCGATGCGCGCCTGATCCGCGTCCACCTTCAGGAACACCTCGCCGACGCGCAGGGTCGCGCGCTCGGAATGGGCGACGACGACCTCGACCTCATCCATGGGCGACCAGTATCACGGGCATGACCGCCCGCGTCGCCAGGATTGTCGCGTGCGACGACGCGGCTGGCCGCGTCGCGGCGTCGGGCGGGCGCGGCGTCAGAGGGCCAGGCGCGAGGCGAGGGCGGTGCGCAACTGCGCTACCTCGCGATAGTGGAGGCCGGACATGCCGGCGGCGCGGGCCGCTTCGACGTTGGCGGCGGAGTCGTCCACGAACAGGCAGCGGCCGGCCGGCACTCCCGCGCGTTCCGCGGCGATCGCGTAGATGGCGGGATCGGGTTTGGCCACTCCGACACGTGAGCTGTTGACGACGGCGTCGGCCACGTCGTGGAGGCCGAGACGGGCGAGGTCTTCGTCGAGCCAGACGGTCGCGTTCGTCACGAGGACGACAGGCACGGTGCCGCGCAGCCGCCCGAGCATGCCGACGACCTCGGGGTCCACGCGGTTGGGGGCGCCGGTGAACGCCGCGGCCAGCTCCCCGGCCCGGCTCCCGCCCACGCGGGCGGTCAGACCCTCGGTGATGGAGGCGGCCCACTCGGCGCGGGTCAACCGGCCGAGCAGGAGGGCCCGTTCACGTTCGGGGGTGAACGCCGTGCGCAGCGTGTCCCCGGCCTGAAGCCCCGACTCCTCCTCGAGCCGGTTCAGTTCGCGGTGGTCGAAGAAGCGGATCACTCCGTCCAGGTCGCACAGCAGGGCATCGAAGTCGTGGCGGTCCATGACCGGGATCATGCCAGGTATATGGTCCGCGCCCGCGCGGCAGGGGCGCGCGGGCGCGGAGTTCGGGAGGTGCCGGGGAAGCATCGGGAGGCGCGTCCCGCGGGGTGGCCAGAGGGGTGGGTCAGGAGTGGAGCGCCGGCGTCACGCCGGGGTGCCGCCGCTGAAGTCGCCGTTGAACGTGGTCTCGACGGTCGTCGCGACCGACTCGGCGACACCGGTCCCCGTGAGGATCAGGCCCAGCTCGCGGTTGCTGCTCAGCGAGTTGCTGCTGATGTTCATCGAGCCGGCCTCCACCTGCTGGGTGGTCAGGCCGTAGTCGGCGACCATGGCCTTGGCGTGGATGTAGAAGCCGTTGGGGTCGGAGTACCCGACGACCTTGCCGCCCGCGGCCTTGATCGCCGACACTTCGCTGGCATAGCTGGACGGGGTCTCCAGCACCACGCGCACGGCCACGCCAGCCTTGGCCCGCGCCACGATCGCGTTGACCACCGTGCTGTCGCTGAGCTCCAGTTCCTCGACGTCGAGCTTGGAGGTCGCGCCGTTGATCACGGTCAGCAGCCGGTTGCGCGAGTCGGTGGGCGACCACAACAGGTGGTCGCCATCGGTCGGGGTGATCGAGCTGCCGGCGTAGTCGGCGTTGAAGACCTTCTCGATGGACGCGACGTCGCGGGTGTCGTCGTCGAAGACCCCGTAGTCGCGGCTGGTCGTGTAGTACTGCGAGGTCAGGTTGCCGGTGAGGATCAGCGACTGCGTGCCGTCCACCGTGATGGTCTTCTGGTGGGTGTACACGAACGCCGACGGCGACCAGACCACGCCCACACCCGCGCCCGTCAGGGCGCTGTACGCTGAGGAGTTGGCGCTCTGGTGCGCCCGGTCGAGGACGACCCGCACCGTGACGCCCTTGTGCTCCAGGGCTATGAGGTCGTTGACCGCGGTGGTGTCCTCCAGCTCGTACATCGTCATGTCGAGGGAGGTGGTGGCCGAGTTGATGAAGCTGTAGATGGTGGGCTGGCTGCCGCTCTGCGAGAAGGCGAACGCGGAATAGCTGGCGGCGTTCGCGGGGACCGCGGTGGCGAGGACGGCGGCGGCGGCCGCGACGGCGACACCTGCGCGTCCGAGGACCTTCGACAGCATGCGTGACTCCTGGTAGTCGGTTGAGGCCCACCCATTGGCGAGCGTGTGCATGACACCACGCGCGTAGACCTCGGGAAAGAGCGGAGCCGTGAACAAGTCGTGACCGCCCGTCCAACCAGGCGGCATTCCGGACAACGCGCAGGTCGGGGCGGTTCACGAGGAGACCGCGAGTTCGCAAAATCTTCGTATCCGGCGCACGGGCCGCCGCTGCCGCCGTTGCCGCGACCGTCGGCGGGCCGGTCCGCTCAACGCGACGGCCGTGGGCCGCTCCACGAGGTGGAGCGGCCCACGGCCGTCAGGTCGGGAAGGTCGGGAAGGGCGGGACGGTCGGGAAGGGACTACCGGCAGGGACTAGCGGAGTGCCTTGAGCGCCTTCGCGGCGCCGGGCGCGCCGAGCTTGACGAAGACCGGCGTGGTGCCGAGCGGTGCCTGGTAGCCGGTGAGCGTCGCCGGGCCGTGCACGGCGCGGTGCCCGCTGACGTCGTACCAGGTACCCGGAGGCAGGTGGACGGTACGGCTGGTACCGGTGGCCAGGACGGGAGCGGCCAGGACGGCGGGACCGAGCATCCACTCGTCGGTGAGGGAGTACGCGGCCTGGTCCTGCGGGAAGTCGAAGAACAGCGGGCGCATGATCGGGTCACCGGTGGCCAGGGTGTGCTGGACCTGGTCCCAGATGTACGGCGCGAGCCGTTCGTGCTGCTGGATGGCCGCCCGGTACAGGTCGATGGTCTGCTGGTCGTAGACCACCGGCTTTCCGGTGGTGGTGTCCACGGTCTCCACAGGCGAGGTCGAGGAGTACATCAGGGGCATCAGCGACGCCGACTGCGCCCACCGCACCAGGACTTCCTTGGTCGCCGGGGGCTGTCCACTGGAGCCGCCGATCATGTCGGTCTCCACGAACGGGTATCCGATGGTGGAGATCGCCAGGTTCTGCGTGACGGAGGCCTGGAGGGAGTTCCAGCCGGTCCCCTTGTCGATCTGCCGGGTGACGAAGCCGGCCTGGTGTGCGTTGGTCGTCCAGTGCACGCGCACGCCCACGCCCTGCTGGTCGAACTGGTCGGTCAGCTGGGCGCCCAGCCGCTGGTAGTCCGCAGGCGCGTACCCGGCGTCAGGCTTGCAGGACTCGTCGAAGAAGCGGGTGTCGAACTTGAAGCCGTCGATGCCGTACGTGCTCATCAGCTTCTTCAGGTTGCCGAGGTACCAGGCCTGGGCGTCCGGATTCGCCAGGTCGACGATCCCGGCGGTGCCGTTCCACCAGGACACGGTGCAGGGCTTGGCGGGGTCGGCCGCGGACTTCAGCAGGTAGCCGTGGTCGGCGGCGTACTGGTAGTTGACGGAGTCCAGGTTGATCCAGAGCGTGACCCACAGCCCGAAGTCGTCGCCCAGGGCGTGCAGGCGGTCGGAGAGCCCCTTCGGGTCGGGGAAGGTGGCCGGGTTGAAGGTGAGGTTGCCGTACTCCGACTCCCACCGGTCGTCGAGCTGGATCGTGTGCCCGTCGAGGCCGTTGTCGTGCAGCTCGGTCGCGTAGGTGAGCAGCTTCTGCTGGTCCACCTTGGTGTAGTACTGCGCCCACGAGTTCCACAGCGGCTTCTGGTACTGCGCGTACGTGGCGTCGCTCTTGGCGGGCTTGCCGACGATGCCGATGTAGTCGCGGTAGACGGCCAGCGGAGTGGACTCGACGAAGACCGTGGCCTTGTACGTCGCGGGCGAGTCGACGGTGAACCGCCCCAGCCCGTCCTGTCCCCCGTTGATCGCGACGTCCATGACGTCGCCGGTGTCGACCCGCAGTCCGGTGGCGGCGGAGGTGTACCAGAACGGGTCGATCATCTCGTACGACGCCGGGCCGAACCCGGAGTGCACCACCTGGCCGCTGTCCAGCGGCCACGGCTCGTCGGTACCCGGGCCGCCCTTGGGCGTGGCGGTCTCGCCGTGGCCGTACCAGTGGCCGGCGGACGCGAGGTCGTAGGCCAGGCCGAGCTGATCGGCACTGCCGCCGGCGACGTCCCAGTCGAGCTGGTAGCGGTCGGCCTGCGGGGTGATCCGGGCGGTGGCGGTGGCACCGGCGACGGTCGTGTCGGCGGTGAGGGTCAGCACGCCGTCGTGCCAGCTCCAGCCGGTGACACCGGTGGCGTGCTGCCACTGGCCGCCGGAGCGGAACCGCAGGGCGCCGGTGTCACCGGGGGCGGTGCCCAGGACCGTGCGGCCGGCCCGCGTGGTGGTCAGGGCGAGCTGACCGGTGGCCACGTCGAGCCGGTAGCCGGGGGCGTCGGCGCTCCCAGGCTGGGTCAGGACGACGGCGCCCGGCGCTGAGGCGACGGTGGGTCCGGCCGATGCGGACTGCTGGGCGGCGGAGGACGAGGTGACCGGGGACAGGAACGTCCCCGTCACGGCGAGCAGGGTGGCGGCGAGCAGAGTGCCGCGAGGAATGCTCCATCGTGCGTGCACGCGTCTTCTCCCACTGAGACAGTGATGAATCGCTGAGCGGTGCTGCAAGATCCTGAGCGATGCATGTCATGTTCACGCAGTACTCGGCAGGTGTCAACGCGCGCCGCGGAAATGGAGGTTCGGCCTCCGCGGGTCAGCGCCGCAGCAGGGCGCGCGCCTGCACGCCCGTGCTCTGCAGGGGCTGAAAGCCCTGCGCAAGCAGCTCGGCGGTGAGCGAGAGGGTACCGGCGCCGCGGCGGGGGCTGCCCTGGGCGACGGTGAACGCGGTCCGGTAGGCGCCGCCAGGTCCGAGGTCCACGGTCGCCGACGGGTTGACGACGGCGATGAGGGTCCGCCCCGGACCGGCTGCCAGGGTCACCGGCTTCCCGTTCGCGGTCACCACCAGGTCGCCCGGCGCCAGTCCGCCGGGGCGGGAGAACACCAGCCGGGTGCCGACCGAGGTGTAGAGCGGGCCGTTGCGCGGGCTGGAGAAGGTGACCGACCCGTCGAGCGTGCCGGCAGGCCGATCCCCGGTGCCGCCCGGGCCGCCGGGAGCGGTGCCCGCGCCCGCGCGCTGGGCTGGGCCGGCGGCCTTCGCCGTGGCGCCCCGGGTACGGGGGCCCGCGTCGGCGGAGGTGACGATGCGGCCCTGCGCGGTCGCCCGGCCGGAGGTGAATTCGTAGACGGTGCCGTTGACCGCGATGTTGTCGACGTAGGTGTCCAGGCTCGCCGCCGCGTCGCCCAGGCGCCCGACGTTGGCGATGACGCCGATGGCCCCGTCACCCGCGGCCTTGCAGGCGGCGGCGTAGGCGCTCAGCGGGTGGCTGCTGCCCGCCGCGAACGAGCTGACCGCGCGGGAGGTGGCCCACAGCGAGGATGGTCCGGCGACGAAGTGCCGCCAGGTGTCCACGACGGAGCCGCTGCGGCCCTGGGCGTCGGTGGCCAGCTGCGGCTGGAAGCTGAAGGTAGTGAACGCGCCGTTGCAGAAGGACGGCAGCTGGAGGTTCGCCCCGAAGGCGGCGGCCGACGGGGTGGACGTCCAGCCCCTGACGTAGCTGTCGTAGGACGGCACCAGGTCCGCGATGCCGGACAGCGGCACCGTGCGGTTGAAGTAGTGGGCGGCCTGTGCCTGCTGGGCCTCGCGACCGCCTGACACCGCCAGGTGGAGGCTGCCGTTGAACCGCTGGCCGTCGGCGAACGGCACCACCTGCTGGACGCCGGCCGGCCGGCCCGCGTTCGCCGGGTTGTCCTGCAGGCGCACCCACGGCCCGGACGGGCCCAGGTCAGCGGCCGTGACCTGCTGGATGGCATAGGCGGTCGCGGCGGCGGGCGCCGCGGGGCACAGCAGCGGCGCGGCCGCTACGGCGGCCGCGACGGCCGTCGCGGTGAGGGTGGCGATCATGCGGGGCATGGCCTGAGCTCCCGTCAGCAGGACAATGGACGCGAACCAGATCGGTCCCACCCGCGATCCGCCACGACGCCCCGGCGCCGCCGATCTCACCCGGACGGGCCGCCGCCGGGGCCCTCGCCTCCACCGCTCGGCCGATCCGCCCCGACCGCGCGGGCCGGGCCGGCGGGGCGGGCCGCGCCCCGCGCGCCGCCGTCCGGAGGACGGTGGCGCGCCGGACACGCCCCGACTCCCCCGGGCGGCCGCAGCTCGTCGTGCCTCAGCGCGGCCGGCGCACGGGGCGACGTCGGGCCCTCACGCCTCGGCCGCGCCCGCCTCCCCGTCCTTCTCACCGGTGACGATGCGCCGGATCGTCTCCAGCGGCAGCTTCGGCGAGCCGTCCTCGAAGAGCAGGCCGTTCGTCTCCTGTGCGGTGTCCCTGAACTGGGTGTAGCAGAAGCCCGCCACCAGCGGGCTGGCCCGCAGCGCGCCGAACAGATCGGCGAGCAGCGCCGCGTACTGGGTGTCGGAGCTGGTCCTGGTGTAGGAGAACTCCCCCGCGTCGGCGCGCAGCGACAGGCCGCCGAACTCGGTGACCATCAGCGGCACTCCGCCGGTACGGAAACGGTCGGCCTGCGCGTCGGTGGCGGCCAGCACGCGGCCGGCCGGGCCGGGACCCTCCAGGACCGCCTCGAACGCCGTCCGGTCGCCGTAGCGGCGGGTCAGCGTCTCGGGGTCGGAGGTGTAGTCGTGCACGCCGAGGATGTCGCTGTCGGTGTGCTCCCAGCCCTCGTTCGACAGCACGGGCCTGGTCGGGTCGAGCGCGCGGGTGAGGTGCGCGAGGGCGAGCGAGTAGTGCCGCTGGGCCGCGTCGCGCGGGATCTCGCCGGCCCCCCAGCTCTCGTTGATCGGCACCCAGGTGACGACGGAGGGGTGGCTGCGGTCGCGCCGCACGAGGTCCAGCCACTCGCGGGTGAGCAACTCCACGGCTTCCACACCGAACTCGTAGGCCGCGCCGGTCTCGCCCCACACCAGGAGACCGAGCCGGTCGGCCCAGTACAGGAAGCGCGGGTCCTCCGCCTTCTGGTGCACCCGCACCGCGTTGAAGCCCATGGCCTTGATCAGCTCGACCTCGCGCCGCAGTTCCGCGGTGCCGGAGTTGGCCAGCAGGGTGTCGGGCCGGTAGCCCTGGTTGAGGACCGAACGCACCTCGTACGGGCGGCCGTTGAGCAGGAAGGCACCGCCGCCGACCCCGGCGCTGCGGACACCGAGATAGCTCTCGACGACGTCGAGCACCACGGGACGGGACGCTGAGCCGCCGGCCGTGTCGCGGCCCTGGCCGGGAACGCCCGGGCCCCGCAGCGTGACCCGCGCCTGCAGCAGGACGGGGTGTTCGGGGCGCCACAGCAGTTCCTCGCGGTCGATGCCGTTGCGCAGGGCGGGGATCACCACGTCGATGCTGCTGCGCGGGGTGCTGACCTCGGTGGAACCCGCGGCCAGGACCTGCCCGTTCAGGCTGACCTCGATGTCGACGGCGAGCGGCGCCGAGGGCACCGCCGCGAGCGTCAGTTCGGCGGTGGCGCCGCGCGCCGGGTCGGGGATCCACGCCAGGTCGGCGACATGCTGGGCCGGGACGGTCTCCGACCACACGCTCTGCCAGATCCCGGTGGTGCGCTCGTACCAGACGGCGTGCGGTCGCGGCTGCCAGTCCTGCTTGCCCCGCGGCTGCGCGAGGTCGCCCGGGTCGTCCTGCGCACGGACGACGAGGACGTGCTCGTCCGCACCGGGCCGCATCGCCTCGGTGACGTCGGCCGTGAACGGCGTCTGCCCGCCGACGTGTTCGGCGACGAGGTGCCCGTCGAGCCAGACGCGGGCGCGGTGGTCGACGGCGCCGAAGTGGATCAGTGAGCGGTCGCCGGGGCGGGCGCCGGACGGCACCAGCACCTGGTGCGGGATGCGGCGGCGGTACCAGACGACGGGGTGCGGGGTGGTGTCGCCGATCCCGGACGCGGGGGCCTCGGGCGGGAACGGCACGGTGATCTCGCGGTCGAACAGCGCGTCGAAGAGCCGGTGGCCCGGCTCTTCGCCCGCTCCGGCCCACCCGCCGTACGCGCCGGTTCCGGTGTCGTCGAAGCCGAACTCCCAGACACCGTCGAGGCTTTCCCACCGCGGGCGGCGCAGCCCGGGCCGGGGGTAACTGCCGTCGTCGGCGCCCGCGCCCCGGAGATGCCGTGCTTCCGCCACCGGACCCGTTCCCGGCGCTCCACCGGTCTCCTTGCCGTCACCGCTCACGTGCCCTCCGTCCTGCGCTGTCGACCCCACGGGTCCTCCTCCGGCCGGCCCGGCCATGGCTGTACGGTGCGTTCCTGTCATCGAGAGCCCTGTCATGATGAGTGATCGTTTGCAACGATGCAAGAGTCGGGTGGCGGCACCCGGCCGGCCGCCTCAGGGTGCCGCGGGCACCCCGCGGCACCCGCCGGATGCGGCAGACTCCGGGTGCCGACGCGACGGAGAACGGAAAGGGGCCGATCGGTGGCCAAGGTGCGGATGCGGGATGTGGCGGAGCATGCCGGCGTGTCGGTGCGGACCGTGTCCAACGTGGTCAGCGGCTACGCCCACGTCAGCCCGTCCACGCGGGAGCGCGTGCAGCGGTCGCTGGACGAGCTCGGCTACCGCATGGACTTCCTCGCCAAGGGGCTGCGCTCGGGCCGCACCGGATTCGTCGCCCTGGCCGTGCCGTTCCTCGCCGAGCCGTACTTCGCGGAGCTCGCGCAGGCCGTCATCCACGCGGCAGCCCGCCGCGGGATCACCGTGCTGGTCGAGTCGACGGCCGGCGACCGCGAGGTGGAGCGCCGCATCCTGTCCGGCGGCCTGACGAACGTCGCGGACGGCGTCCTGCTGAGCGCCCTGACCCTGCCGGCCGCCGACGTGGGCTCGGCCGTGCCGGACTTCCCGCTGGTGATGCTCGGCGAGCACAGCGTGGGCGACCACCTGCCGCGGGTCGGGATCGACAACGTCGCCGCCGCCCGGACCGCCGTGGCCCACCTGGTGGACCAGGGCTGCCGGCGGATCGTGGCGCTCGGCCGCAACGACAGCGAGAACGGGCGCCAGCGCACGGAGGGTTACCGGCAGGCGATGGCCGAGGCCAAGGTGCGGCGGGTGAACTGGCTGGTCGTGCCGGTGGAGGACTGGACGCGGGCCGAGGGGTACGCGGCGGTGCAGGAGCTGCTGGACGGCGACGGACCGCTGCCGGACGGCGTCTTCGCGTTCAACGACGCGCTGGCCGTCGGAGCGCTGCGGGCCCTGGACGCCTCGGGGGTGCGGGTGCCCGACGACGTGGCGGTCGCGTCGATCGACGACATCCAGGAGGCGGCGTACACCCATCCGCCGCTCACCTCGATCGCGCCGGACCTGGACGCCATCGCCGAACGCGCCCTCGACCTGCTGGAGCGGCAGGCGAGCCCCGACGCGGAGGCGGACGGTCCGCCGGAGCCGGCGGCGGTGGAGCCGACGCCGTTCCGCCTGGTGGTCCGAAGGTCCTCCCAATTCCGGCCCGCCGAGGGCTGATTGAGCCCCCCGTCCGTGGCGGCGTCCAGCGGTGGTGGAGGCCGGTGGCCGTGGTTTCCGAACTATTGCATCGATGCAAATCCTGTGTCATGGTCTCGGCCATCGAGTTCACATCGAGGTGACGAGGTGGATGCCCCATGGGCGGAGCGATGGCACGCCGACGGTTCCTCGCCCTCGGTGGCGGTCTCGCCCTCACCGGCTCGCTGGGGGCGTGCGCGTCCCCGGTCGTCTCGGGGCTGACGGGCACTCAGCCCGACACCGCCGACGTCATCTTCTGGAACCTGTTCACGGGCGGCGACGGCGCGAACATGGTGCTCATGGAGGACGCCTTCCGCGCCTCCCACCCCGGCACCTCGGTCGAGGCGACGATCCTCAGCTGGGGCAACCCGTACTACACCAAGCTGGCACTGGCGACGGCCAGCGGCACTCCTCCCGACGTGGCCATCGCACATCTCTCGCGGCTGCCGTTGCTGGCGGCGTCCGGCCTGCTGGAGCCTGTCGCGGACACCGGCGTCGCCGAACTCGGCGTCACGCGGGACCGGTTCACGCCGGCCGCCTGGCAGAAGGCCACCGTCGCCGGCTCGGTGTTCGCCGTGCCGCTGGACACCCACCCGTTCGTCCTCTTCTACAACGCGGATCTCGCCCGGAAGGCGGGCCTGCTGAACACGGCGGGCGACGGACTCAAGGACATGCGCGGCAAGGACGACTTCGTCGGCGCGTTGAAGGCGATGAAGGACGCGGGCGCGCAGTACGGCGCGGTGATGTCGATCACCGCGGACCCGTCGACGGCGTGGCGCTGCTTCAGCATGGTGTACTCGGGCCTGGCCGGTCCGGTCGTGTCGGACTCCGGCACGCGGATCACCGTCGACGACGCGGCGATGGAGGAGTCGTTCGCGTTCCTGCGCGAGCTCACCTCGGGCGGGCTGATGCCGGGCAGCCTCACCGGCGCGGGCGCGAACGCCCTGTTCTCCACGGGCAAGGCCGGCTTCCTGTTCGACGGTGAGTGGCAGATCCCGTCCTACCGGCTCATCAAGGACTTCCGCTTCAACGTGGTGCCGTTCCCGGCGCTGCTGGGGCCGAAGCCGGTGGCGTACGCGGACTCGCACGCGCTGGTCGTGCCGCGCAACTCCCGCCGTTCCGCGCGGCGTACGGCCGATGCGGCGGCGTTCGTGAAGAGCCTGCTGGACAACAGCGCGGTGTGGGCGCACGGCGGGCACGTGCCGGCCTGGCTGCCGACGCAGCGCAGCAGGGCGTTCCTCGACCAGTCGCCGCAACGCAACTACGTGCAGGCGGCGTTCAGCGCGGTGTACGACCCGGTGGCCTGGTACACGGGCGCCGGATCGGACTTCCAGAGCACGGTGGGCGCCACGATCATCGAGGTCCTGGCGGGGCGGATGAGCCCGAAGAGCGCGGTGACCGCGATGCGTTCCGACCTGAAGCGGTACACCACGGCCCGACCGCCGGTCACGATGCAGGAGGCTTCCCGATGACGACCGTCGCCTCGACGCGGCCGGTACCCGCCCCGGCCAGGCCGGCCGCGGCCGACCGCCGGCCGTCCGCCTCGGAGGGGCGGGCCGGGCTGCTGCTCAGCGGTCCGTTCCTGCTCGTGTACGTGGTCTTCGTGATCGGGCCGCTGCTGGTCGGCGCGGTGGTCAGCTTCTTCAACACGACCACCGTCAAGAACGGCCTGGGGGCCTGGGTCGGGCTGTCCAACTACACCAGGGTGTGCGGCGATCCGCTGTTCTGGCAGGCGATGTGGCACTCGGTGCTCTTCACGCTGTTCACCACGCCTCCGCTGGTGCTGCTGGCCCTGCTGTTCGCGGTGCTGGCGGCACGGATCCGCCGCGCCCGGGTCTTCTACCGCATCGCGTTCTTCGCGCCGTACGTGGTGCCCTCGTCGGTGGTGGCGCTGATCTTCCTGTGGATGTACACCCCGCAGGTCGGGCTCGTGCCCAAGGTGTTCGACGCGGTGGGCCTGCCGGTGCCGGACTTCATCGGCAGCACGTCGGGCGGCTGGACCGCGGTGACGCTGATGACGCTGTGGTGGACGTTCGGCTTCAACTTCGTGCTCTACACGGCGGCGATCCAGGACGTGCCGGGCGACGTCTACGAGGCGGCGGCGCTGGACGGCGCGACCCCCTGGCAGCAGATCCGCTTCATCACCATCCCACTGCTGGCCCGCACCACGAGCCTGGTGGTCATCCTGCAGATCGTGGCCTCGCTGAAGGTCTTCGACCAGATCTACCTCCTGCTGAGCGGTGGCCCGAACCAGTCGACGCGGCCGGTCATCGAGTACATCTACGACACCGGCTTCACCTCGTACCGCGGCGGCTACGGCGCCGCGGCCACCCTGATCTACTTCGCCGTGATCGTCGCGATCTCGGCGGCCTGGTACGGGCTGCGCCGCTGGCGGGCCTCCCGAGCGGCAGCCTGAGCGGAGGACACCGTGACGACCGTGACCACCAGTAGCCCGGCGCGGCGCGCCGAGAGCGGCGCGAGGCCGCGTACCGCCGACGCCGGCACCCTGTTCAACCGGCTCTGCGCGACGTGCCTGACGCTGTTCGCACTGATCTGGCTGGTGCCGTTCGTCTGGGCGCTGGTCACCTCGCTGCGCCCGGACGGCTCGATCACCCAGCACCCGACGTCGCTGTTCGCCGGCGGCTGGTCGCTGCACGCCTACCGCTACGCCTGGGACAACTACCCGATCGGCTCGTGGTACCTCAACTCGCTGGTGATCTCGGGGCTTTCGGTGGTGCTGACCGTGGTGCTGTGCTCCATGGCCGCGTTCGCCCTGGCCTACCTGCGGTTCCGCGGCCGGACGGCGGCGATGGCGCTGGTGACCGCGGGCCTGATGCTGCCCAGCGAGGCACTGGTGCTGCCGCAGTTCATCGAGTACCGCTCCCTGCACCTGCTGGGCACCTACTGGGCGCTGGTGCTCCCGTCGGCGGTGGCGCCGGTCTCGGTCTTCGTGTTCCACGCGTTCTTCCGCGGCATCCCGCGGCCACTGATCGAGGCGGCCCGGATCGACGGGGCGAGCTGGTGGCGGGTTTACGCGACGGTGGCCATGCCGATCTGCCGGCCGGCGGTGGCCACCGTGGGCATCCTGACGTTCATCACGTCCTGGAACGCCTTCCTGTGGCCGCTGCTGGTGCTCAACCAGACGAAGTCGCAGACCGTCCCGGTGGGTCTGGCCTCGCTGGTGAGCCCCAGCAACATCCAGTACGCCGAGGTCATGGCGTCCTCGGTGCTCGGGTTCCTGCCGCTGGTGGCCGTGTTCCTGGTGTTCCAGCGGCAGATCGTCCAGGGCGTCGCGACGACGGGCATCCGGTAGGCCGGGCGCCGGCCCGGTCAGCGGACGGCGGCGCGCGCCGGGTCGTCGACGGTGGGCAGGTCGCCGTCGCGGTGGGCGCGGCGCAGGTCCCGCAGGTAGGCGCGGGAGCACATCGCCGACAGCTGGGCGACGCCGCCGCGGTGGAGGCGGATCTCGCCGTCGGCGGCGGTGCCCGACAGCACCAGCCGGCGGGCGCCCTTGCCCCCGTCCGGCGTGGCGTACGCGTCCTTGACCTTGCCGCGGCCGGTCCAGGCGAGGTCCCAGTGGTCCACGGTGACGTCGTCCGGCAGCAGCAGCTTGAGCACGCAGCCGGACAGATCGGCGCGGATCGTGACCGGCTCCTGCCAGTCGATACCGGGCGAGCGCAGGTCCAGGACGACGGAGGACCGGCGGGCGCGGATCTCGAAGGCGGTCGCCTCGGTCCAGTGGCCCAGGTGCTTGACGGTGGTGTGGTCCGCGTGGATGCGCTCCGCGGACGTGAGCGGTGTCGTGGTCTCCATGGCATTGATAGTTGCAGTGCAATTAGTCTCATGTCAACTAGTAACGACGTGACGTCTGCGGATAGACTCGTGAGCATGGCCATGCGCAGTTCCCCTCTCGCCCTCACCGTGCTGTCCCTGCTGCACATGCAGCCGCTGCACCCCTACGGCATCCAGCGGCTGATCAAGCAGTGGGGCAAGGACCAGGTCGTCAACGTCAGCCAGCGGACCGCCCTCTACCGCACGATCGACCGGCTGCTCGACGCCGGCCTGATCTCCGTCCGCGAGACGGAGAGGGATCAGCAGTACCCGGAGCGGACGGTCTACGAGGTCACGGACGCGGGCCGGGCGGCGCAGCGCGCGTGGCTGCGCGAGATGCTCGCCGAAGTGCGCACGGAGTACCCGGAGTTCCCCGCCGCCCTGTCCTTCGTGCTCATGCTCACGCCCGCGGAGGCGCGCGAGGTGCTGGCCGAGCGGGCGGACACGGTGCGCGCCTCGATCGAGGCGCTGGACACCACGGCCCGCCACACCGCCGAACTCGCCCTCCCCCGCGTGACGATGCTGGAGGACGAGTACCGGCGCGCCGTACTGGCCGCCGAGTTGGGCTGGCTCGACGCGGTCACGGGCGACCTGCTGTCCGGAACGCTGACCTGGGACTTCGACAGTCTGGCCGCGCTGGCGCAGGCGGAGAGCTGACCGTCGGGGTCGAGCGGGTCGCACCCGGGACGGTTGGTCTCGCGGGCGGCGGGCCGGAGTTCAGCGGTCGGGGTGGCCGTCCGCGAGGCTCACCGTGACGCGGTGGTCGGGCCGGCCGTCCTTGGCCAGCACGCCGTGGGACTCCGCCACCGCACGGTACAGGCGCATCTCGCCGCCGGGGCGCACGTCGTCGGCCGTCCAGGCGCGGCCGCCGTGCAGGAGCGAACGCGCGGAGAACGCCTCGATCCCGCGGGCCGCGCCGGCGCCGGCCAGTTCCTCGGCCACCGCGGGCATGTAGACGCCCTGCCCGGTGCCGATCGGCGCGTGCGAGTCGAAGACCGCGAGGCCCACCTCGGGGCGTCCGGCGATGTTGCGCGAGTGCGTGACCTCGGGTGACGACACCCAGAAGAACTCGGTGAAACCGATGTGGGCGAAGTACACGGGCGACGCCCAGGGCCGGCCCGCGGCGTTCGCCGTCGACAGCACCAGGTAGCGATTGGCCTCGATGATCTCGCGCACCAGGGCGCCGCGGGGGCGTGGGGAGCCGGGGGTACGCGGGGAGCCCGGTGTGCCCGGGGTGGTCATCTCAGGCCGCCCTGCGGTAGGTCAGGGCGAAGTCGTGCTGCCACGAACCGCCGTCCTGGCCGGTCTCCCACGCCCCCTCGATCGTGCCGGAGTCCTCGCTGAACGTGCCGACGAAATGCTGCCGGAAGTCCAGCGGCGTGAAGTCCGCCGACTCGCGCGTCAGCGTCCAGACGCGGTTGACGAAGGTCATCGCGTACAGCCGTGCCACGCCCCGCGAGTCGAAGTAGTGCTGGACGTACTCGCCGGTCTCCGGGTCGGGGCCGACGACCGCGAGGGCGTCCGGCGCCTCGGGGATGTCGATCTCGGTGCGCTGCAGCAGGAACCTCCCGTCCAGCGCCCACTCGAACCGGCAGCGTGCGGGCACTCCCCCGTCGTCACCGTCCGGCCCGGGCGGGCCACCGGGGAAGCGGGCCTCGACGGCCCAGTCGCCCGTGAAGACCTCCAGTCGTGCCAGCATGTCCGCCCTGCGGTCGCCCATCACCGTTCCTCCACGATGCGGTTGCGGATGCTCTCCTCAGGTACGACGGCGGCGGGCAGGGGAACTCATCGGCGCGGGCCGCCGTCCCCGAGCGCGGCCGCCTTGCGGAGCAGCACCGCCCGCTCCCGCGCGTTGCCGCACAACCGCGCGGCGAGCTCCAGTTCGGCCCGTGCCTCGTCCGTCCTGCCCATCCGGGTGAGGAGTTCGCCGCGCACGCTCGGCAGCAGGTGGGATCCCGAGAGGCGGCCGCGCGCGACCAGGTCGTCCACGAGCGGCAGCGCCTGACCGGGGCCCTGCGCCATCGCGACGGCCACGGCCCGGTTGAGCTCGACGACCGGCGACGGCGCGACGCGGCCGAGCGCCTCGTAGAGGAGCACGATCCGCTCCCAGTCGGTCTCCGCCACCGAGGCCGCCGACGCGTGGCAGGCGGCGATCGCGGCCTGCAGCCCGTACGGGCCGAGACCGCGGCCGAGGGAGGTGGCGCGGCGCAGCTCCGCGAGTCCGCGGCGGATCGCCGAGCGGTCCCACAGCCGCCGGTCCTGGTCCTCCAGCAGCACCGCCTCGCCGTCGGGCCCGGTACGCGCGGGGAAGCGGGCGGCGGTCAGTTCGAGGAGCGCGAGCAGGCCGTGGACCTCGGGCTCGTCGGGAAGCAGGGCGGCCAGCATGCGGGTCAGCCGGATCGCCTCGTACGCGATGCCGGGGCGCAGCAGGAGGTCGCCGGACGTCGCGGTGGAGCCCTCGGTGAACACGACGTAGAGCACGCTGAGGACGCCGCCGAGCCGGGCGCGCCGCTCGTCCGCCGGGGGCAGTTCGAACGGGACGCCGGCCGCGGCGATCGTCTTCTTCGCCCGGGTGATGCGGGCCTGCACGGTCGGCACCGGGACGAGGAACGCGCGGGCGATCTCCTCGCTGGACAGGCCGCCGACGGCCCGCAGCGTCAGCGCGACGCGGGCCTCGGGCGACAGCACGGGGTGGCATGCGACGAACATCAGCGCCAGCACGTCGTCGTCGACCCGGTCGGGGTCCCAGGGAAGGTCGTCCGCGGTGTCCCGCGGGGCCGCCGCGCCGGCGTCTGCCTGGCCCTCGGCGAGCGCGCCGGCCAGCAGCGCGTACCGCTCGTCGAGGGCCGCCTTGCGGCGGAAGCCGTCGATGGCGCGCCGCCGCGCGGTCGCCAGCAGCCAGCCCGCGGGACTGTCCGGCGCCCCGTCGCGGGCCCAGCTGACGAGCGCCTCGGCCAGGGCCTCCTGGGCGACGTCCTCGGCGAGGGCGAAGTCCCCGGTGTAGCGGGCCAGGGCGCCGACGATGCGGGCGGACTCGATCCGCCACACGGCCTCGACGGCCCGCCGGGCCGCGTCGGCGTCCGGCGGGCCGCCCGGGGCGTCCTCCTCCGCGCTCAGAGCTGGCCGGTCCGCTCGCGCCATGCCCGCTCCTTGATGATCCACTCGTTGTCCTGCGGGAACTCGTCGATCGTCGGCACGCGCCGGATCTCGCACTTGGAGCCGGTCATCGCCGGGATGCGCCTGGCCCACTCGACGGCCTCCTCCTTGGACGCGACGTCGAGCAGGTAGAAGCCGCCGAAGAGCTCCTTCGTCTCGCCGTACGGCCCGTCGGTGACGACCGGCGTCTCGCCGCCGAAGTCGACGACCACGCCCTCGCGCGGATCGTCCAGGCCCTCGGCGGCCACCAGCACGCCCGCCTTGATCAGCTCGTCGTTGAACCGCCCCATGGTCTCGAGCATCTCCTCGAACGGCGTCTCCATCATCTTCGCGACGGACTCGTCCGTACCCCGCAGGATCAGCATGTACTTCGCCATCGTTCGCACTCCTCGGTCCAAGGTCGCCTGTCGACCCTCTCACTAACAGGTCGAACGGCACGCGCGCGGATCGACACGGCCGGCGAACGTGCCGCGGGAAATTTTTCGCGGGCCGGCGGGTGCCTCCCGCACACTCCTCAGGGCGTTTGCATCCATGAACTTACTGGTCCAGGCCAAGGTGGGCGTTCGGGCATTTATCCAGGTTCGCAAGGGGCGTTGACCGGGTCCCGAGGGTGGTGCTAATCAAGTTCCACCCCACAATGTGGACGGTGTCTGTGTATGTGAACCGTCCTGAAGCGGAAGGACCCCCCACATGACCTCACGCACCACACTTGTCGCGCTGGCGAGCAGCCTCGGCATCGCGGGCACGCTCGGCCTGCTGGGCACCACCGCGCAGGCCGCGTCCCCGGGTGTGGCCCCCGGCGGCAACTTCAACCTGTCCGTCTGGGAGCTGCAGGAGCCGGTCGGGTCGCCGGGCTCGCCGACCACGATCCCGTCCTCGGAGCTCCAGGGGGCGAACGGGTTCCAGGACAGCTACTTCTACACCGACAGCCGCGACGGGGCGATGACGTTCTGGGCGCCGGAGAAGGGCGTCACGACCCCCAACTCCAACTACGCGCGCTCCGAGCTGCGCGAGATGAACTCCAACGGCAGCGCCGCCGACTGGGCGCTCGGCGGCACCCACACGCTCAAGGCCACCCTGCGCGTGGTGTCCGTGACGTCCAACGTCTGCGTGGGCCAGATCCACCTGGGCACGGGCGGCTCGTCCACCAAGCCGCTGATCGAGCTGTACGTCCACTCCAACGGCGACATCGTCGCCGGCGTCGAGAACTCCCCGTCGGGCGGCCAGACACCGCACCCCGTGGGTCACGTCTCCGTCGGCAAGACGTGGAGCTACACGATCGGCGTCACCGGCGGCGACACCATCAACCTGACGGTCAACGGCAGCACCACGCACTACGCCATCCCGTCGTCCTTCGACCCCTACAAGATGTACTTCAAGGCCGGCTCGTACAACCAGTCGTCCTCGGACAGCACCACGAACGGCGCCCGCGTCGCGTTCTACGGTCTGACCGTCGCCCACAGCTGACGCGTCACCCTCCCGCGTCAGCCCCGGCCGGGCCCGGCCCTTCCCCCCACCGCCGGGCCCGGCTGCCGTCGCCGGCACCGGTGCCACGGGTCCCGGGGCGCGGCGGATGTCCGGGTGCGGGCGGAGATCGCCGCACAACGGGTAGCGTCACCCCCGTGGATGAGCGAAACGGCCTCGCCGTACCCCGGTCCCTTGAGGAGCTCTGCGATCCCCGGCGGCTCGCCCTGCTGGTCTACGACATGCAGGTGGGCATCCTCGGGCAGATCCGCGACCGCGAGCGCGTCATCGGCCAGGCGGTGGGCGTGGTCGAGGCGGCGCGCGCCGCGGGTGTGCGGACGTACTTCCTGCGTCATGTCACGCTTCCCGTCGAGCTGATGGGCGCGTCGCAGCTGCGGATGTGGCGGGCGTGGCAGGGCAAGGAGCGGGCCGCCGACGTGGTCTCCGCGTTCCCGCCGGACGCGCCGCACACCCAGCTGATCCCGGAGCTGCGCCCCACCGAGCGCGAGGCGGTGCTCGACAAGCTCACCATGTCGGCGTTCGAGAGCACCTGGCTCGACCTCGCGCTGCGGGACTGCGGCATCACGACCGTCGCGCTCATCGGCTGCGCCATGGAGATCGGCATCGAGCCGACCGCACGCCACGCCGCGGACCTCGGCTACGTGCCCATCGTGGTCACCGACGCCTGCGGCGCAGGCAACGAGGAGGCCGCGCACCGCTCGCTGGAGTCCCTGCGTTTCGCCGGCGACTCCGTACTCACCACGGCGGACGACTTCCGCGCCGCCCTCAAGTCCGCCGCCCAGCAGGCCCGCCCGGACCGGCCCGCCTGAAATCCGGCCGCGGTGCGGCCGGTCCACCCCGCAGGGCTCGGACCGATCCTGCGCGCCCTGGCGCCGAGGACCCGTCTCGACGGCGCGGACCCCGGCCGTCAGGTGAGGGGGCGGCGGCCCCAGGCGGAGATCATGGGGGCCGTGGTGAGGTCGAGGCGGCCGGTGGCGACGTTGGCGAGGTGCTGGTCGATCTCCTCGTCGGTGGCGAGGCCCTTTTCGACCAGGAGGGGGCGGATCTGGCGGACGGTGGCGTCCTCGAGGAGGGTGCAGGCGGGCGAGGTCATGGGGAAGTACGCGTCGGCCTGGACGTCGGCGAGGCCTGCCTCGCGCAGCACGCGGGGCAGGGTCCGGCCGTAGGCCAGGTCGGCGCCGCGCGCGGCCATGAGGGTGCGGAACCCGTTGCGGAGGCGGTTGGCGAGCCGCTGCTCGGGGCCGGACTCGTCGGGGCACAGCAGCGGCTGCAGCTTGGGGTCGGCGTCCTCCAGGAGGAGCCAGCCGCCGGGGCGCAGCGCCTGGACCATGCGCCGCAGGGCTTCGGCGCGGTCGGCGACGTGGACCAGGACGAGCCGGGCGTGGACGAGGTCGAACGCGCCGGGCGGCGGCGGGTCCGCGGCCACGTCGTGGGAGAGCACCTCGATGGGGCCCCCGGCGACGTCCCGGACCCAGGACACGTCGATGTCGGTGGCGACGACCGCACCGCCCGGCCCGACGCGCTCGGCCAGCCCGAGCGGCACGGAGGCACCGCCGGCACCGACCTCCCAGCAGCGCATGCCGGGCCCGATGCCGAGCCGGTCGACGTGCCGGAAGGTGACGGGGTCGAAGAGTTCCGCGAAGGCGCTGAAGCGGACGCCCGCCTCGGACTGCCGGTTGGCCAGCAGGTAGCCCTCGTCAGGGTCGGTGTCCTGCCCGGCCAGGGGTGTCGCGTCCCCGCCGGTGCCGTGCTCAGCCATGCGGTGATTCTCGCAGACGGGCGGTGGCGCACCTGGTGGCGGGCGGCCCCCGCACCGCCTCGTGGCGCCTGACGACGGTTCATAACGGGAGCACCGGCCGGGTGGAGAAGTCCTCGCAGAGGTCCTGGCCCTCGGGCCCGTACACGAACTCGGCCATCGCCGGATTGCGGTTGGCGGTGGCCAGCGGCAGCCACGCCAGGACGTTGCCGTAGCCGCCGCACACGGACTCACCGCCGTCGCCGCCGTGGATCGCGGTGACGTCGCTGGTCAGCTCCGCACGGTAGGTGTCGTAGGCGATGTGCAGGCCCAGTGCGCTCAGCTCCTGCTGAGGGCCGGAGCCCGAGCCGTACGGGATGCGGTCGAGGGGGCACTCGTCGCCCCACCGGAACAGCGTGCCGGCGCCGGCGCCGCAGGCGTGCTCCCACTCGTCGGCGCTCGGCATGCGCAGCCCGCGGGCCGCCAGCGCGCCCGGCATCCCGGCGGGCAGCGTGGTGAGGTTCTCGTCCTCGACGGCCATCAGGACGGTGGGCACGACCACGCGCCGGTGCGGGCTCAGCACCTCCTGCAGGTAGGCGCGCAGATCGGGTCCGGGGCCGAAGCCCTCCGCGACGCTCTGCGCGTAGTCGGCCTCCTGCTGAGGCGTCCCGTGCCAGGTGCCGGCGTCGAAGCCGAGCGTCACCGCGCCCCCGGGGACCAGCGCGAAGTCCTGCGCGCGGCGCTCTATCCGGGCACGGTGCAGGGGCACGCCGAGGTGCTCGACGGTTTCCACGGCGACGAGGCGGCCGCCGGCGGCGTCCGCCGCGTCCTGGGCGACGCGGCGCGCGGTGGCGGCGTCGAACGAGCGCCACTGGTCGAGGGTGAGCTCCGCGAGAGTCATGGCGGCAGTGTGCCAGGAGCCTCTGACACCACCTCAGATCCGGTCCGGCACGCTTCCTCTCAGTCCTTCACGACGCCGTGCAGCAGCAGGTCGACGAGCCGCCCGGCGAGGTCGGGCTGCCGCTCGGACTCGGCCATGAGGCTGATCCCGCCGAGCATCATCAGGACGGCGTGGGGTTCGGCGTGCGGCTGGACGAGCCCCTGGTCGCGCCCCCGGTCGAGCAGCAGCGCCACGGCGTCGGTCAGGTGGGCGCGGGTCTCCAGCCGCTCGCCCTCGTCGGTGAGCACCAGGCGCAGCGCGTCGGCCATGCCCTGTTTGGCGGCCATGAAGGCGAGGAAGCGCTCCATCCATCCGCGGAGCGCCTCCGTGGGGGGCCGGGCGGCGGCGAGTTCCGGTGCGGCCTGGCACAGCTGCTCCACTTCGTGGCGGTAGGTCGCCTCGATGAGGAGTTCCTTGGAGGGGAAGCGCCGGTAGAGGGTACCGACGCCGACGCCCGCCGCGCGGGCGATGTCCTTGACCGAGGCGCCGGCGCCTTCCTTGGCGAAGGCCGCCGCAGCGGCCTTGAGCAGCAGGTCCTCGTTGCGCTGGGCGTCGGCCCGCAGGCGCCGCTGCGGCCGCTCGGTGCCGTCCTTCTCGCCGGCGGTCATCACGGGCTCCTTCCCTCGCGCCTCCGCTCACGCTTGCAACCGGAACCAGTTCCGGTTACCTTCGAAGCGGAACCAGTTCCGGATAGAGACACTATCGCAGGTTCCGTCCCGCCGCTCCAGCGCGGGGACCGCTCGGCGGCGCACGCCGCCACCGAGGACCCCAGCTCCGAGCAAGGGACCACCGGGCGGCCGTCAGCACGCGCGACCGGTCGCCGCAACGGACAATTCAGGCACACCGCATTTCGGAGGACCGATTCATGACTGGACGACTTCAGGGCACCGTCGCACTGGTGACGGGCGCGAGCAGCGGCATCGGCGAGGCGACCGCGCACCAGCTCGCCGAGCAGGGTGCGGCCGTCGCCGTCCTGGGACGGCGGCGCGACCGGCTGGAGCAGGTCGCGGACAAGATCCGCACCGGCGGCGGGACCGCTTTCGTCGTCGTCGCCGACATCGCCGAGCAGGAGCAGGCGGCAGCGGCCGTCGAGTCCGTCGTCGCGGAACTCGGCCGCCTGGACACCCTCGTCAACAACGCCGGTTTCATGGGCGTCGGACCCGCACTGGACTCCCCCCTCGACGAGTGGGACCGCATGCTGCAGGTCAACGTGCAGGGGCTGCTGTACGTCACGCACGCCGCCCTGCCGCACCTGGTGCGGGCCGCCGAGGACTCCCCCCGGCGGGTCGCCGACGTGGTGAGCATCAGCTCCACCGCCGGCCGAGTCGCCCGGCCCGGGACGGCCGTCTACAACCTGACCAAGTTCGGGGTCAACGGCTTCACCGAAGCCCTGCGCCAGGAACTCATCGCCAAGCGCGTGCGCGTCAGCGTCGTCGAGCCCGGCACCGTGGACACCGAACTGAGCACCCACCTGCGCGACGGCATCCGCGAGACCATCCAGCAGCAGGTCGCCGACCTCGAGCTCCTGCACCCGCAGGACATCGCCGACGCCGTGTCCTACATCGTCACCCGGGACCGCCGCGTCGCCGTCAACGAGATGCTCGTCCGCGCCGCCGAGCAGACCTGGTGACCGGGCGCCGGGCCACCGGCGGCAGCGGCGCGCTCAGCAGCACCGCCAGGTGAACCCGGCCTCCCGAAGCGCCCGGCGGCCAGGTCATCGAGGCGTATCGGCCAGTACCGGGTGCCGCGGTCGCCCCACACCATGTCCGCGTCGCCGTCGCTGTCGATCCGCGCGAGCAGCGTCCGGCGCCGTGCCTCGCCGTCCAGGGCGGGGTCGCGCGGGATCCGTCCCGGATTCCGCCACCGGCGTTGACCGCGGCCGGCGTCCGCGGGTGCCAGGGGTCGGGCGCGCTGCAGTCGACCTCGGCCGCCAACGGCACACGCGGATACGGAGCGAGGCCGTCGGGAGTGGCGGCCACGGTGGCCGCCGTGCCGGCCGGGACGCAGCGGACCCGCGCGGCAGCGTGCCTGTCGGGTCGCCGGTCCGGACCGGGGCATCCCCGTCGTCAGCCTCGGGGCCGCTGGTGCCCCGGGCCGGGCCGCCGTGACGGGCGGTCACCTCAGGCGTCCGCGGGACCGGATGGGCCGGTCAGGGGAGGTGGGCGCGAAGGGCCAGCGCCACCGCGTCGGCCCGTTCGGGCGTCAACTGCTCCGCATCCGGCGCGTGCAGCAGGGAGAAGACGCCGGGGCCGCGCAGTTCGGGTGCCAGGTCCGGCATGCGCGGCACCACGTGGAAGTGGACGTGGGCGAAGCCCTCGGCCTCGGCGAACTGGACCACATAGGTCTTGGCGCACCCGGTGACCTCGCGCAGCGCACGTGACAGGCCGACCTGCCAGCCGCCGAGGGCGGCGGCTTCCGCGTCCGTCAGGTCGTGGACGGCGGTGACGTGGCGGCGTGGCAGCAGCACCAGCCAGCCGGGCAGGGCGGTGGTGAACGTGTGCGCCACGCGCCACAGGTCGTCGCACGCCACGCGCTCGCGCGGCGGAAGCTCGTCGAACACGGCCTCCATGCGGCACGCGTAGCAGTCCGGAGGAGTCATGATCGGGAGCGTACGGCGGCCGGGTGCCGCGCACCAGCCACGGTACGGACGCGGTCCGGCGGCCTGCCGGCCGCGAGGGGCGGTTCGGCCGGGAGGAGTCGGGACGAGTCGGGCCGCCGGCCGGCGGTTCGGACCGAGGAAGGCGGGACCGTGACGCAACCCCTGGGATATCGCTGCGCCCTCCGGCGGCTGACCGTCGTCCGGCACGGGCAGAGCACGGCGAACGTGGTGTTCGCGGCGGCGGCCGAGACCGGCGATCCGGCGGTCGCCGTGCCGGAGCCGTGCGACGCCGTCGTGCCGCTGTCCCCGGACGGCGTGGAGCAGGCGCGGGCCGCCGGGCGGTGGCTCGGTGAGCTGGCGGGCGACGACCGGCCGACGGTGGTGGCGTGCTCGCCCTATCTGAGGGCGCTGCAGACGTGGGGAACGATGGCCGACGTCGCACGGCACCTCGGGGCCTCCCCCGGCGACGCGCTCGTCGACGAGCGGCTGCGCGACCGTGAGATGGGCGTCCTCGAACTGCTGACGCCCTCAGCCGTGCGGGACCGGGCGCCCGACGAGGCGGCGCGCCGCGAGCGGGTGGGCGACTGGCACTACCGGCCGCCGGGTGGCGAGTCGATGGCCGACGTCGTGGTGCGGGTGCGGGACTTCGTGGGCGAACTGTCGGCGGCCGCACCCGAGGGCGCGCACGTGCTGCTCGTCTCCCACGACGCCGTGGTGCTGGCGATGCGCCAGGTCCTCTCCGGCATCGGCGCACCGCCGCCGGGCGCACCCCTGATCCCCAACGCGTCGGTGTCCCGCTGGGACGGCGACGGGTCGCGCATGCGCCTGGCCGAGTTCGGCGGCGTCACGCACCTCGGCGGACAGTGACGCACCGCACGCGCGAGGCCTTCGGCGACTTTCGGCACCGCTGCTCGTCGCGGTCGGCAACCACCGCGGGCGGCTCCGGCTGTTCGCCGGTCAGAAGTGCGTGGCGATGCCGAACCGGTCGCGGAGCTGGGCCATGTCGTGCAGGTCGCGGTCCCGCGGGTCGTAACCCTGGTGGAAGTACACCTGCTGCTCGGCGGACAGGCACGGGACGGCCGAGCCGCCGACTGTGCCGGTGACGAAGCAGGAGGCCGGATAGGCGAAGGGCTTCCCGGGTTCGAGGGAGGACTGCTCGGCGGAGCCGTCCTCGGCGAACACCAGCGGATGCAGGTCGATCTCCAGGCCGTCCGCGTGAGCGACGACGAAACGCACCGGCCGCCAGTCGAGCGTCTCGGTGAAACCCGCTGCCGCGAGGGCGGCGACGAGGGCGGGCTCCTGTTCCTGACGGTGCATCACGTCGAGGTCGCCGTGCGGTCGGGTCTGCGCGCCGACCAGGGCGTCGATGCCCCAACCGCCGCCGATCCAGATGTCGGTGCCGGCCTGCCGCGCCAGGGCGACGATGGACAGGACGTCCTCAGCGGTCATCACCCGGCGCACGTTAACCGGTCGCTTCCGGAGGCGCCAACGATTTCACCGCGTGCCCGAGGGCACGCGCCTGCGCGTGGACGTCGGGCTCGCCGAACTCCGCGCGCAACCCCGCGAACGCCACGGCCTTGTCCTCGCCGAACCGCCGGATCTCGGCCGCGTAGGCGTCCGCGGTGAGGAAGCGCGGCGGCGTGGTCTTGCTGTGGAACTTGTCCGCGTACATCACGAGCCGCTCCTCCACCGTGACGGCCACGTAGTCGTCCGCGGGCAGCGGCAGCTTCTGCGCCTGGATGTCCCGTCGGGTCAGGCCCACACCGGTGTGCCGCGAGCAGAACCGGCTCAGCTCCTCGGGTAGCCCTTCGTCCCGCAGCAGTTCGTGCCCCAGCACCCCGTGGAGCAGATAGCTCTCGTGCACCCTGCGACCGGACGCGTCGTACAGGCGGTAGACCCCCACGTCGTGCAGCAGGCAGCCGACGCGCACCAGTTCGCGGTCGACACCCGCTTCGGCGCCGGGCGCGCCGAGAAGCTCCTCGGCGATCGCCCACACGGCTTCGCAGTGCGTGTGCACGAGGTCGAACAGCTCTTCCGACGGTGCGTGGCGCTCGTGCAGGGCGCGGATTTCGGCGGGTGTGGGCAGGCGCATCCGCGCAACGCTACCCGCGCGGGGTTGGCTGGGCTCGCCCAGCCCCCTGAGCCTCCCGGCCGTCCACCGGCCGGTGGGTGTGTTCGGCCTACGGGGTGCCTCGCGCTGCGCGCTGCCGTCTGCGGGTCTCGTCGTGGTTGTTCGCGTTGGGGGCACCTCCCGGCCGAAGGCTGGGGGACCTCGCGCCCCTGGTATGCGTGCCCTTTGTCCGTGGGGTCGGGGGCGCTCCGGAAGCGTCTCCTCGGAAATGTGCATACGGGTTCGCACGTGTTGTTGCCCGGGGGCCGCGCACATTTCTCTGCGGGGAGCACTTCCTCCCCACCCCCTCCCGCTTACCCACCGTGCGGCGGGGGACATGGGACACGGCCAAGCTCTGTCCTCCCGCAGACGGGGACCGGCCGGAAGGGGACGATCCGGGTGTGTCCCCGCAGAGCTTTGCAAGGCCCCGGCCCACC
>NZ_FODD01000052.1 GCF_900110255.1 Actinacidiphila rubida | reverse complement strand
CCCGCGGAGCGGGTACCACATCGCTGCGCGATGTGCAAGCGAAACGCCTCGCTTCGCTCTGCGTGACCGCGCTGCGCGCGGTCTGCCCGGCTGCGCCGGGCCAACCCCTCCGCTTCGCTTCAGGGTTGATGGCCCGTCACCGGGCCCGCTTCGCGGCCCCTCTGACGGGCCATGGGGCCCGCGCTCCGCGCGGGCCAGGCGGTGCGCTCCGCGCCCCGCGGTCGGTGTCCGAACGGCGCTTCGTGTCGCCCGGATCGGGGCGGGCAACAAGCAAGCTGGCTAGGAGGGGGCGGCATCGGAAAGGCGGGTGCGGCGCACACGCGGAGGTCCGCGTTCCCGATGCCGCACCCGCCTGCTCGCATGATGCCAGGCTGATCATGAAAGACTCGCAGCTCTGAGAGGTCGGTGTAAAAGATCCCAGGCAGCTAACTCGGGGTGAACAGGCCTCGCCGTACTCCAGGAAGCAGCAATCGCCGCCCGCCGTTAGCCATCCGAGTTCGCCCCGCCGCGCTCACCCTTGTTGGACTGGATGGACCCCGGGACACCCGGCGGAAGCGGCGGAGGCGGACCCAACGGGCCAGCCAGCCGGCGCCGTTCACGAAGGGACTGGCTACGGGCCGTAACCCCAGCCCCCACTGCGTACATCCCGTACGGCACCCCGGCCATAGCCGCATGCCCCCAAGCCTCATCCGACCAGAAGTGTTGCCCAGCACGCCGCAGCCCCAGAACACAACGCCGATGCACAGCACCGCCACCCACGAACGCCGCTTCATCATCCACCCCCACCCCAAAGCTCCCCACCATGCCTCTCTGGCGGATCACACGGACAGACAGGCTCAACTCGGGTCTTCGGAAGCCCGACGCCGCCACAAGCGCCAGTATCCGATGAGCAGCAAAGTCGGATAGACGCTGAGAGCAAGTGCGGCCAAGAACGCGAGAACCCGCTGCCACCAAAGCCAACCGTCATCAGGAGTGACAGCCGCCGCCAGGAACGAGAACGGAAACACTGCCATCGCTATGGCGCCCCGCACCGGATCCAGCGGCCGGTGCTTCGACGCGAGATGCTCCGGGAGCGGCAGGTCGCCCCTCCAAGCCGCGTACCGCTCCCTGGGACTCTTCCGCAACTCTACGAACGGCTCCCGAGGCTGACCCCTATGCGCCATGGCCAGACAGTACGCCCCCGCGACTTTCGACCAGAGACCCAGCCGGCGCCGCCCGACCTGTGAACCCACCACGTAGCGGCGAGCAACAACAGGCGGGCGGGGGGCGTCATGGGGGGGGTGGCCGACTACGGGCAGGCAGGGGGGCCGGCTCGTGCGGGTAAGGGGGTGGAGTCACTCCCAGCTGCCCCCAGTAATCTGCCAGGCGGCCTTGGTGGCAGTGCCGTCATCGATGACCACTCCCCACCGTTGAGCAGATGCCTGCAGTGCGTCCTTCACCTCCTCAAAGGGGCGGGACCAGTGAGTGATGGAAACCTCCTCCCACACCGCCCGACACCTCATGGCTTGCTCCACCACTCGAAGGAGGTCCGTCTCGTATTTGGACGGCACAGGTTCCACTGCTGCCCCTCCTTGCCATCACGAGCAGGTCACCAGGAAGGTGAAGTCAACCACCAGGAAGCGGGACACGAACAAGGCAAGGGTGTGCGTCAAAGACGAGCATGCGCTAACCTTTGGACTCAGACACAACCCCCGGAGCACACCAGACCGGGAACGCGAGCGTCCTGGGATGGGGAGCGTCAAAACCATGGTGGCAGTGGTCATCAAAGGCGAAGCAGGAAACACGGTCGTGGAAATGGATCCGCTGCCGCATCAGATCGAGGCGTCCGATGCGGCGGTGCGGAAACTCGAATTGGGGCCCGGTCGGGCCATGCCCGCGCAGGGTCTTCGGACGCAGATCATTGCGGCGACTGGTTCGGGTAAGACTTTCATGGGCGTTTTGACTGCCCGGAAACTGCGGGCACGGAGGGTGCTCATTTTGGTGCCCACGCTCGACCTTCTCGCGCAGATGGCGGCCGCCTGGCGGGCCGGTGGCCGCACCGGAGCGTTCTACGGAATCTGCTCTCTGCAGGCGGATGACGCGGGGTTCGCCTGCACGACGGACGTGGACGAGCTGGTGGCGTGGACGCGCGACTTGGAGCAGGTGACGGTGTTCGCCACGTACGCCAGCGTGGGGTTGGGCACGCTTCAGCGGGCGCACGCGGCGGGCCTTGCGCCCTGGTCGCTGGTGGTGGTTGACGAGGCGCACCGGACCAGTGGCAGGGGCAGCAAGCCGTGGGCGGCGATCCATGACAACGCCAAGGTGCCGGCTGACCGCAGGCTCTACATGACGGCGACCCCGCGGGTGTGGGAGGCGCCGGAGGCCGAAGAGGGCGGCGGTGCTCCGGTGCTGGTGGCCAGCATGGAAGACAGCCCGGATGGCCTGTTCGGTGAGGTCGCTTATCGTCTGACGCTCTCGACTGCCCGGAGTCTGGGGCTGGTTGCGGCCTACCAGGTGGTGTGCGTCGACGTGACCGACCCGGAGCTCCAGGCGGCCGCGTTGCTCGGTGTCAGCAACCGGTCGGACAACGTGCGCGGGTCCCGGCTCGCCGCGTTGCAGACCGCGGCGGTGAAGACGGCTGCCGAGCGGGGACTTCGGCGCATGTTGACCTTCCACTACCGCACCAGCGAGGCCGAGGCCATGGCGGCCGGGGTGCCGGCTGTTGCCCGGCGCCTGTGGGAGGACGATGCGACAACCTACCCGGAGCCGGAGAGGGTGTGGGCGGACTGGCTGTGCGGGGAGCACAAGCCCAAGCGCCGGCGGGCCACGCTGGCCACCTTCGCCGACCCCGTCGGCGAGCGGCACGACGGGGAACTGGTCCCGATGCGGCTGCGGCTGCTCAGCTCAGTTCGCGTGCTCGGGGAAGGCGTGGACACGCCAGGATGTGACTCTGTGTTCTTCGGGGACGTGCGCGGATCCGCGGTCGACATCCTCCAGATCGTCGGCCGGGCCCTGCGGATGAAACCCGGAGAAGGCAAGGTCGCGTCGTTGGTAGTCCCGGTTTTCCTCGGCAAGGACGAAGACCCCGACGCCATGCTCACCTCCAAGGGCTACAACGCTCTGGCCAAGGTTTTGGCTGCGCTGCGTAGTCACGACACTGAGACCATCGAGCAGTTGGCGGAACAGCAGACCACCAGCCGGTACCGGAAGCCCTCAGCGGCGGAGCGCGATGCTGCCGGGCGGGGTGAGGAGCGTGGCACCTCCGCCCCCGCGCAGAACCTCCTGGTGTTCTCCACGCCCCGCGATCCCGCCATTTTGGCGCAGTTCATGAAGCTCCGGATTCTCCGCCCGGAAAACACGTACTGGCGTCAGGGAATCCAGGCCGCGACACGGTACCTGAAAGAGAACGGGGATCTGAAAGTCCCCTACAGCTTCACCACACCGGAGGACTGGCAACCCGCTGACTTTCCCCTTGGAACATGGATTGCCGACCAGCGAAGGTTCTTCAACGCCGGTGAGATGAAGCCCGCTCGCGCCAAGGAACTCGAAGAACTCGGCATGATCTGGTCGCACTGGGACGTCGCATTCCAGGAAGGACTGTCAGCAGCCGAAGAGTGGGCGGCGGCGCACGGCCACTTCCTCCCGCCCACCACGGCCGTGTGGAACGGCCACCCGGTGGGGGTGTGGGCCAAAAATCTGAGGACGGCAGGCCGGAAGCTGGCGGAGATCGAGGCGCGGCGCGAGGCCGGCCTGCCGATCGGCTCCACCATCGGGGCGCTGACCGAAGAGCGCCGCGACGCGCTCGAGGCGATCGACCCGAGCTGGTGTCCGGCCTGGCCCGTGGCCTGGCAGCGCTGCTACATGCTGTGCCGGACACTCATCACCATTGGCGCTCCGCGCCCGACTGCCGCAGGGCAGACCACGCTCCAGGGCGAAGACCTAGGCGCCTGGATCCAGACCCAACGCCTTAGCTGGGACGATCTCCTGCCCGCGCAGCAGTGGATGCTCGAGCACATGTTGCACTTGGCTCCGGCCGAGGCGTCTGAGCGGCCGCCAGTGCCCCGTACGCAGGCCGACAAGTGGGCGGCCAACCTCGCGGCCGCCCGACAGTTCCACGCCCGCGAAGGACACCTCCAGGTGCCCCGCAAGCACATCGAAGACATCGACGGCGTGCCCAACAAGCTCGGCATGTTCCTGGACAACGCCCGCAGACGAGCCGACAAGCTCACCCCCGAACGACGCGCTGGACTCGACGCGTTGGGAATGCGCTGGTAGTTGAGGCGAGGCGTCGACGTGCCTTCACGCACGCCCAGGCAGTCGCTGTCAGACGGCCGGGCTGCGGCCCAAGCCTCCGATGCCCCCGGGGGCCGCTCGCCCCCGGGGACATCGACACCCGCACCGGTCCGTCTCGTGGTTGGACCGGGTCAGGTGGTAGGGGACCGTGGGCTGAGTGCAGCGGGCGGGTCCGGCGTTGCGCGGCCGGTGCTGCCTGCCCTCGGTGCCGTGAGGCCGCTGCTACGTCACGTCGAGCGCATACTCGCAGGGCAGCACTTGGTGGTAGGTGTGGTCGTTCTGCTGATAGGTGATGTCGCAGCCCTTGATGTGATGGGCGAGTTTTCCGCTGGCCTGGACGCGCACACCTGCGTAGTAAGGACTGGTGGCTCCGGGCTTGATGATGAGTGTCTTCTTCGCGTAGTCCGGGTATTTGGTGAAGTCGGTGTCAAGGCCCCCGAGCAGGTACCCGGGGGTGTCGTTCACGGAGGACACGGTGTATCCCCGGACTTGTACTTGTCCGGGCACCGAGAGGACTTTGAAGCCGGTGAGCGCGACCGGGGCCTTGCTGACGTTCTTCAGCAGCGGGAAGGAGAACCGGTAGACCACGCCGATCTTGGCGTGCGGATACCCGGAGGTCCCGAACATGGCGGGACCACCTCCCTGGAGTGCCGAGCCGGTGCGTGGCCCGCCGGTGCTGGTGCCGCAGGCCGCGGCCAGCAGCACCGCCGCCGCAGCAGCCAGGGCTTTAGTAGGAGTAGAGGACACCGGGGTTGCTCCAGACCGGTCCTTTGGCGCCCCAGATGTCGTGCTCCTGGGCACCGTTTCCTGCGGTGATCTTCTGGAAGTGGTTGCTGTTGAAGTCGGTGTCGAGGCTGAGCTCGACGTTGAAGACCTTCACCGCGAAACTGTAAGTGACCGAGGTGCCGGCGTTGACGGTGTAGTACATGCCACGGGACAGCACTGCCCGGTAGGAGGAGTTGGAGCGCGAGTAGGCGTTGTATCCGTCGTGGCTCGATACGTCGGATCCAAAAGCGCTGACGGGCTTGCCGGCGGGCACCAGGTACTTGATCGGGACGATCGAGTAGTTGTGGACGATGCGGTTGTTCGGGCACAGCAGTTCGTGGTCGCGTTCCTGGTACTGGATCGGCACCCGGAACTGCTGGGCCCAGTACGGTCCCTTGCCGGTGAAGCCGGTGGCCCGGCCCATGCTGGTCTTGCGGGAGATCTTGCCCTTGATCGACCAGTACTTGCCGTCGATGCTGGTGGCGATGCCCCAGGTGCTGGACAGCGTGGTGCTGTACTCGAACGCCGCGGTGGCGTCGTAGTAGGCGTGCCCCTCGCCGACGGTCGTGTACTGGACGGACGTGGCCAGCACGCGGTCGTTGACCCCGCAGGTAGCCACCTGGGGGGTGACGCCTGCGTAGTTGACGCCGCCCACGACGTCCGGGTTGTAGCCGGTGGTGGACGAGCCGTCGGTGGCCTGCCACTGCGGCAGCACCGCGTCGTCGGCCGGCACGGGGCTGCTGTCCTGGGCAGCGGGGTCGCCGTCCGGGGTGACGGCCGGGGTGATGGCGTTGGTACTGGTGGCGGGATGGACCTGGATGGTGTCCGGAGTTTCCTGGCGCGCGGCCGCCGACCCGTCGGTGGTGGCCGCGCCGGTGGCAACCCCGGCGTCGACGTAGTCCGAGCCGCTCATCACGGTCCCGTCGGGCGCGGTGCCGGTGACCTCGGCCTGCACGGCGAGCACACCGCCGTTGGCATCGGCCAGAGCCTGCAGACCGCTGGGGAGCGTCGCCGGCAGGGTGTACGACCACGAGCCATCAGCTGCCGTCGTGGCAGTACCCACCACAGTCGGAGCCACGGCGGTGCCGTCCTCCGGCACGGAGTCCACAGCCGTCAGCTGCACCGCCGCGCCGGCCCACGGCGCTCCAGACCCGAGGGTGAACGTTCCCCGGATCGTCGGCGGCCCGGAGACCGCAGGAGTCGTCGGGTCCGGCGCCGCCGTCACCGTCGGCCCACTGGAAGGCTGAGCGGCGGTGCTGCTCGGCTTGACGCTGGGATCGGTAGCCGTCGGCGTTGGCGTGGACGTCGTCGGGCAGGTGTCCTGCAAACAACCCGGACCGCCCACCGCATACGCGGAGCCGCCCGTGCTGAGGGTACAGATCAAAAGCGCCGCACTGCCGGCCGTCGTGACAGCCGCCAGCGCATGGCGCAACGAGGTGCGCATACGTGGATTCCCCTCCCAAGAAAACCGCCAGCACTCCTCAGCAACCGCGCCGAAGCGCGCCCCCTGCCGAGGAGGTGGCAGGGCCATCACGTTCCGTCGCGATGACCAGTGCGCAGACCGTAGAGGCTCACAGCCAACTCATGGAATATGCCTTGGGAATATCTTTACGATCAAGATCATGACGGTTCGTCAGAGCGGCACCACGAGGCGCAACTGCAGATCATCAGGGCTGCGAAAAGCGGAAGGGCGGCATAGACGGCGATGGACACGGCCGGCAGGAGTGCCGACTGGTAAGCCAGCGGCCTGGCACCGCTGAAGCCATCCGTAGCGGAACCTGCCCGAGGCCCACCCGCCCCTGCCCACCGCCTCCGATCCGGTCACGGTCCGAGAGCAAGGACCTGAACGCGCGAGGTCGCCACGCAGCGCGTCGGGCGAGCTCAGATGCTGCCCTCACAGGCCTCGATGCTGGAGAACACGCTCCATCTGTGCCCGGCGAACGTCTCGGAGCAGCCTCTGGCGTCTTGCACGCAGGCCGACAGCCCGTGCAACCTCACCGAGGAGACCAGGAGCAGCCCCTCGGAGCTGTTGGTGGGCTGACTGGCCAGCAGCAGTTCGGCGATCTCCTTCGAGGCGTTCACCAGGCCTCGTTTGCCCTCCAGGAACGCTCTGACCTGGTCCGGCAGCTGCGACTTAAACTCCGCGTCCACGACAACTTCGCGTCCCAGCTTGACCAGCACATCTTTGAACTTCAGCTCGAGCTCGCCGCGGACCGTTCCATCGAGGCTGCAGGTGGCCTCACTGAACTTGACCTTCGCGGGAGTGAGGTCGGTCTTCAACTTCCGCGGAATCGAGTGCACGATCGCCTCGTCGACGATCAAGTCACCGAAATCGACTATCATTCCCCCGGGCTGCGCGCGAAGTGCGCCAGCGCGGCCGCGCGGAAATCGGTCGCGGTCCTGCTCGGCTTGGAGCCGCTCCGTCAGTGCGAGCGTGCCGTCGACGGCGCCCTGGTCCCGCAGTTGCTCGAGCGCGGCCGCGACGTCGCCGCGGATTGTGGCTTCCGCTCACGCCATGACGGCGGCGACGTCATGGCGGTCGTCGACAGGGACGCGGTACGCGGCTGCGATCAGCCCAACCAAGTGGCGTCGGCTCCCGCCGGCCAAACCGCCCGGTGAAAGAGTGACGCCTTTCCCGACGAACCATGCGCCGTCGGGCTGTGACTGCGCGATCGATGTGGTCGGGGAGCGTTCGACCGCCGCTCGCCCTCACTTTGGACGTCATGCTGCTGCGTCGGCACAGACCACCGTGGGAATCATGCCTCCAGAAGCCGATCCATCGTTTACGACGTCAACAACCCATCCCACCGGCTTGCCAGTTCCCACCTCAGTGTACGGATACGACCTGACCACCCGCAGGTTGGGGTCGGCAATGTAGCCGCCGCCTGTGGCGATTTGCCCATCAGGGCACGTCACGATGGCGTTGCCAGGTGCGCCCGCTGGAACCGTGACTTCGGTGCCGGACACTGTGCCAGCGCCTGACAGGCCGCCACCACTGCTGCCCGCGGGGGCCGTCGCCTGGCCGCTCTGGCTGCAGCTGATGTTCTGAGTGCCGCTGAAGGAATTGCCCTGCCCGACCTGGCCCATCGGGTAGCACACCTGAAGCACTGACGCATTGCCCAGAAGCGAGAGGAGTCCTCCGTCGCCTTGAGCCTGGGCAACGCCAGCACCGAACATCATTACTCCCGTCACCGCGCTAATGACCGCGGCAAACCGCGTGGTGAGCTTCACTCCACAACCTCCGTCGAAACCTGCTGCCAAACCCTGCTACGGACAGCAGAATGACGACGCGAGGTGAGGAACGAATCACTGGACACGCTGGGCAGTCCCCCCTTCCCCCATATGGCTTGTCCCCTCGGATGATCCCTTTGTCGACAGCCAGCCAATTCCCCACCCGGAACGTCACGTAATGGGCCAGGGGGACGGTGACGTCGCGACCGCCGTGTCCATGGGGACGATGACCGTGCGTCGGGATCCCCAGGGCGCCAGAGGTTCCCTTGCCGCCCGATAACCAGCCCGTCGTTCAGGCTGGTCAGGGCTGTCCAGGGTGGCCGCGAGGCCAGCGCGTAGCGCCGCCACAGGCGCCCTTTACCGACCGGACCAGCCGCACACTGATCCGTCGGGCGGCCCGTCACGGCCTCAGCCCAGGTGGGGAATTGCGTGACGCTGATCATGGAAATCCTGGGGAATTGCATGACCGCTGACACGTTCGTGCGCTCCGCGAAGTCGACCGGCCTCGCGAGACTCCGGAGGGCCTGGACGTCATGGCTCGTTACGAGGACAAGAAGAACATCACTGCGCGACGGCGGAGCACGACCTCTCTCGCCCTGGTCGTCGAAGCGCACCAGGAGGAGTAGGGCGGCCAGCGCCCAGAGCGGGCGACACGTGAGCGCGGAGCGGCGCGCGGAACTCGCTGCGCTCAGCATGCGGTGGTCATGACGGGCATCGTCGCGGCCGCCATGAGTCGGTGAGTGAGGGGGAACGAGCTGCGGGCCGGACGAGGTGATCTTGTCCGGCCCGCATCTGACTGGCACAACAGCGGGAACAGCTGAGACCACCTGTCAGGGGTGCCTTCGGGATAGGAGGGCCTCAGCCCTGGTGCATCATGGAATCGAACGGAGAATCGAACTAGCCTGGAGCCGTGAGCAAGGACGCGGGCCGGCTGGAGGACCTGCCGAAGGCCGACGGGCCGCTGGTGCGGGTGACGCTCCACGACGGCCAACGGCTCTACGCGGTGGTCAAGGGCCGCCGGCGCGAGCCCGACGGGTCGTGGTGGTTCGACCTGCAGATCCACCTCCCGGTACCCAACACCACGTGGGGCACACTGCGGGACGAGCCCGCGGCCGTGGACTTCCGCGCACCGGCTGGCCGTTGCGAGCCCATCGAGGGCGAGGCGTACGACCAGGTGCCCACCGAGCGCGTCGGCGTCGCCCCGGCATGGAAGGTCGAGGAACGGGTCTACTTCACCGACGACGTCGGCCCAGCCAGCATCGTGCACCGCGGACACTGCCACGCCACCCGCGACCACGCCCCTCCCGCCACCACCGAGCAGGCCCGCGCCATCCTGGCGCGCACCGACGCCGCGGCGTGCCAGGTATGTCGGCCGGACCGGCCGCTGCGCACCGCGGCGTAACCGCACGGCCCCGACCCCCGCATTGGGGACTCAATGGAAACAACCACCTCTTCCTGTTCCAGGAAGAGGTGTCGAACCGCACGACCGGTTGCGCTATGGGGGCTGACCTGCGCAAACGCAGGTCAGCCCCCATTGTGGTGTGGACCGCAGAACGGACCGGTGAACGGACCAAGTAGCGGACCAGCGAGCGGACCGCAGGGCGGACATACGAGCGGACCAGAACCGCAGATGCCGTTGCGGCGGAGGCTCGTTTTTGATCAAGCATGTGCGCAAGGGGCACCACGGAGAGTCGAAGCAGAGGGGAAAGGAGAAGTCTTGTCCTCTGCAACCTGGACCATGTTCGACGGCGACGCGCTCGATGTGCTGCGCCAACTGCCTAACGACTCCGTCGATGCCGTGATCACCGATCCGCCCTACAACTCAGGAGGCGCGAGCTCGACCTCCCGCACGAACCAGACCGCCCGCAAGAAGTACGTCTCCTCAGATGCCCAGCACGACCTGCCGGACTTCACCGGAGACCAGCGTGATCAGCGCGGCTACCTGGCGTGGATGACCCTGATCTTGGGGCAATGCCTGCGCGTGACCCGCACGGGCGGGCCGCTCCTCGTGTTCTGTGACTTCCGACAGCTGCCCGTGACCTCCGATGCCCTGCAGGCAGCGGGATGGGTGTGGCGGGGAGTCGTCCCTTGGCACAAACCGATCGCCCGGCCCCAGCTCGGCGGCTTCCGCCGGTCATGCGAGTACGCGCTGTGGGCCACCAACGGGCCCGTGGACGCCGCACGGAACCCGGTGTCGCTGCCAGGGCTGTACACGGCGAGTCAGCCGCGTGGCTCGCACCGGGTGCACATCACGCAGAAGCCGCTGGAGTTGATGCGGGAGCTGGTGAAGGTCTGCGTGCCGGAGGGCACTGTGCTGGACCCTTTCGCAGGATCGGGGTCGACCGGGGTCGCCGCACTCGCTGAGGGGCGCTCCTTCCAAGGGGTGGAGTTGAGCCCCGCTTACAGACGTGTGGCTGAGAGCCGGCTGAGTCAGGCGGCTCTCGGCACGATCGTCTGATCCATCCCCACGTCGGTGCTCCCAGGTTGCTTCGGCCCGGGAGCACCGACGCGTGCCGTGACTGGACTCCTTCGAGGCGAGCGCCGCGGGCGTGCAGCGGTTGCGCTGATGCTTGCGCCGCCCACCACGAACGACGGGCGGCAAAGTGCAATCGGCTGACCTGCACCTACTCGGGTTTTGAGCAAGCACCAGCGCAAGGGGGCGTGAGGAGGGTTCTTGGCACGAAGTCGAAAGGACCCGCGCCGTGAACCGCTCCACCGTCAACGAGAACGCCTTCGACCGGCTGAACGCCGAGTGGCGTGTGCAGTGCGCAAACTCCGTCAACGGCGCTGTCGTGGCCGGGTGGCTGATCAAGGCCGGCGTTTTCGAGGCCGGCGAGGCCCCGGGCGACCTGGCGGCTCTCCTGGGCTGTCTGGCGTTCAGGGACCGGCGCCACGGGCGCGCGCACAGCGACGTGTGGCTCACCGCGTTGCTGGGGCGGGCGGTCGGCCAGAACGAGCAGGCGGAGTTGGCCTGCCGGGTGGTGATTCAAGCGATGCTGCCGGCGGCGATGGCCATCTCGCGGCGGATGCGCCGCCGTGGCCGCAGCTTCGGTGACGCCGCTCACGCCGTGACCGCCGCGCTGTGCGAGGTGGTAGCCGCCTATCCCCTGCAGCGCCGTCCGCGGCGGATCGCGGCGAACCTGGCGATGGACACGCTTCAGCGCGCCTCGCTCGAGTTGGCGCGGGACAGCAAGCGGGACCAGGACGTGTCGCTGGAGACCGTCGAGCGCTGGCCCTTGTGGGGGCGTGTGGCCGATCCGGTCGAGGTCGCGGAGTTCACCCAGATCGCGGCCGGAGCTGCTGCCGCTGGTCTGGTGGCCGCGGGTGAGGAGCTGACGGGCGCGCGGGCCGAGATGGCGGACCTGCTGGTGTGGGCGCTGTGTGAGCAGGTCCTGGAACCCGACGCGGCCCGGGTTCTGGCCGCCCACTATCGCGAGGGACCCGCCCCGGACACCGCTCTCGCCGCACAGGCGGGGGTGAGCACTGCGGCGGTTCGGCAATGCCGTGCTCGCGCCAAGCGCCGCCTGCGAGATGCCGCGCCCCGATACATCGCGGCCGCGTGAATCTCCGGAAATTCCTTCAGCCCCGCGTCACAACAGGCCGGATTCGGCTGCTTGAAGCACCCGATGGCACCCACCGGAAGGAGCACGAGATGCAATCACCCGAGCAAGGCGGTCTTAGCGAGACCGAGCAGATGCTGGTCAGGACCCGCAGGCAGGCGGACAGCCTCGCCGTCGCTCTGGTCCGCAACCCCTTCGACCCGAGCACCGTGGCGGAGCTGCGGCGGTTCCTGGAGCACGACGCCGGGCCCGCTCAGGCCGCGTACGAGGCGCTGCGCGCATTGGCCCCGGAAGTGCTGCGGGCGCGGTTGGAGCACCTGGCGAGGCTGAGCCGGAAAGGGACGTGCCCTGATCTCAATGGCCGGGTGACGTCGTGAGGCGGCGCCGAAGCCAGGCCGCACCGGCGGATGTAGTGGGGGCTGATGAGTGGCCGCCCGCTGCGGCGTCGACGGGCGTGGTGGCAAACACCGCGGTGCTGGTGCGGTGGGTGGCGTGGGCGTTGCTGATCGGCGGGGTGCTGCTGGGTGGCAGCGCGTACCTCAGCCGCCCCACACAGGCGGTTTCACCGGTGCGGGTGGCCGCGGCCAACGTGTCGGACAGCGGGACGTCGCTGGGGCCGGCCGGGTTCGCGCAGCTGTACGTCGCGGCATACATCGAGGCGGGCGAGGGCTCGCAGAAGGCGCTGGCTGCGTTCTATCCGGCCGCGGCGCAGGTGTCCTTGTCGGGGAAGGCAGGTGAGCAGCGGGCGGAGCAGACGGCCGCTGTGCGGTTCACCACGGTCGCCCCGGGCTACTGGTCGGTCATTGTTGCCGCTCGGGTGACCGGCCCGACCGTGGCGGCCGACCCAGCGGTCGAGCCGCCCAACCCCACAGGGGCGGGGTCCAGTGGGCTGCGGTATTTCCAGGTCGCCGTGCGAGCCACCGGCGCCGCCGGACAGGGCGGCTACGTCGCAGTCGCGCTGCCAGCAGAGGTCTCCGAGCCGGGACACGGCGGTGCGCCGTCGCTGGACTACGGTCCCTCGGTCCCTGCGCAGGCTGCCGATCTGGCGGTGCAGACCCTGCAGGCGTTCTTGGGTGCCTACCTGACCGGGGCCGGGGAGCTGGACCGCTACCTGTCGCCCGGCACGCAGTTGGCACCGGTCACGCCGGCGCCGTACACCGCGGTGACGGTCGCTCAGGTCGCCGAGCACGCCGGTGCAACGGCGCCGAACACGGCGCAGGCGCCGGCCGATGGGGCGGTGCGCCGGCTGCTCGTCGACACCGCAGCCACGACTGGCAGTGGGCAGCAGCGGCCGCTGACCTACGCGGTGGTCCTCAAAGCCCGGGCCGGCCGCTGGGAGGTCGCCGCGATCGACGCTGCCCCCGACCTGGCAACCGGCGCGACACCCACGGCCGCGGCGACGTCGCCGGCCGCAACTTCGACAGGTGAAGGACAAGGATGATGATCGACACCAGTGCCGCCGTGACGATGGCGGGGATCCTCGGGGACACCAAGTCGCTCGGGGACCAGATCAACAGCCTGCTGATCACCACGGTGATGAGCATCATGTGCTCCGCATTCGTGATCATGGAATGGGCGCGGAGCCGCTCCATCCTGAAGGCGTTCATCGCGGTGATCGCCGCGGGTGCCTTGTGGTGGGGCGTGATGAACGTGACGGTCTTCAGGGACAAGGCCGGTCAGGACATCCAGAACCCGAGCGGCGCCATGGGTGCGGTCGTCCAGGTCGACCCGATCGCCGGGGCACGCCGATGAGCGCGCCTACCGGGGCCGGTCAGGACCAGACGTTGGTCGGGGTCTGCTACACCCGCGCTCGCAGATTCCCGCTGGTGATCGGCACGTTTCCCGGCGGCGGGCGGCTGTGGGGCGGGCCCTATACGGTGCCGCAGTTCGCGGTCATGGCGGCAACATTCGGGGCCATGATGCTCACCCGCACGGTGTGGGGCGTCTTCGGCCTATTCGACATCGTGCTGGCGCTCGGCGTGCCGTACGCGGCAGGGTTCGCGGTGCGCAAGGTCCAGGTCGACGGGCGCAACCCGCTGGCGGTCATCGCCAGTGCTGCCGGGCTTGCCGCCGCGCCGCGCGGCGGCCGGCTGGAGGGGCGGTCGGTGCCGCGCTGCCGGCCCCGCGCCGTGACCGGCGTATGCACCCTGTCCGCGGCCACGCCGAAGCCCGTTGCGGGCCTGGCGGTTCACGCGGCCGGGCCGGCGCCGGCTACGCCACCCAACGGGATGCTGCCGGCGTCAGGTGTGGCCGCGCTGCTCGCCCAGCGGGCCCGACGGGCCTCCGCGGACGGGGAGGCCTGAGTACCGTGCGGCTTCCCCTCCGGCACCTGGCTGGGAACGTCATCTGGACCGTGCACGGCACTGCGTGGGCGCTGTGGCGAGTGCAGTCAGGCTCCAGCGCCCACGCCTCGAACAGCGACAAGCACCGCCGCCTGGCCGTCATCGAGTCCCTGATCAAATCGTTGACCGGCGAGTCGATGCTGTTGAGCTTGTGCCCGTCGATCGACCCGGCGTCCGTGGTGCGCAAGATGACCGCCGACGTCGACCTGGACGCCGATGCCTCCGACCGCTACGTGGCCCTGGCGCAGCGGGTGCTGACTCAGCTGGAGACGCTGGATCTGACCGGGCGCACCGACTGGTTGGCAGTGCCGCTGCCGCCGCCCACGCGGATGCAGGCCGTGCGGGACGCGATCGCCGCCGGCCGATCGGAGTTCGCCTCCCAGCTCGGCCTGCTGCCGGCACCGGTCCGGGCCCGCGAGGAGATCGCGCTGCTGGAACAGGCGGCCGCAATCGCGGCCTCCTGGCCGGCAGCACTGAAGGTGCGGCCGGCTAGTGAGGCCGAGATCATGTGGATCTACGGGCACGCCGCCCGGCGCGGCACCCTGGAACCGCTACTGCCCGAGAGCGACGGTGCGCGACCGGCCGTGGGCCGATCGGTTGCTGCCTGGGGCCAAGCGGTCTTGACCGAGGGCGGCCTCGACGACGTCGACCAGGCCGGGCACCGCGAGCGAGCACAGGGCACCGGCAACCCGTTCAAGCGGCGGTGGCTGCAGGTCCACACGCCGTTCGGCACCAGCTACCAGGTCATGCTGGCGCTGTCGCAGATGCCGGAGGAGTTCGTCTTCCCCGGCTCGGAGTACCTGGCCGCCTTGGACTCCTTTCATTTCCCCGTCGACTGGGTCGTCCGGTTGAAGGTGACCCCCGGCAACAAGGCAGAGGCCCAATCTCGCCGCCAGGCACGCGAGTTGGCCGGGCAACCCGAGGAGTACGGCAACGATCCGGCGGGGGTGCCGGCCTCGGTGGACAAGAGCGCAAGCCGGCTGGATGAGTACCGCGAGCGGCTGACGGCCTCGCAGACCGAGGTCGAGGTCCAGGCCATGCCGGTGCTGAGCGTGTGGGGTGCCACCCCCGCCGAGGCGCAGGCCCGGGCCGACGCGCTGATCCAGTTCTTCGGCGGCAACGACTACACCTTCGCTCAGCCGCTCGGGGCGCAGGAGGCCCTGTGGTACGGGATGCTGCCCGGCGCCCGCACGCCGCGGGTCATGCTCAAGTACGCGCAGGTCCTGCTCGCGCGCGACTTCGCGATGGGCGGCCCCTTCGGGGGCAGCGCGCTCGGAGACGACACCGGCCAGCTGTACGGGCTGCAGTTGTCCGGCGGTGGCATCCGACCGGTCCTCACCGACTGGACCCGTGGGCCGCGGGCGAAAGCGTCCGCGTCGGCCGCGTTCATCGGCGAGCTGGGGTCGGGCAAGAGCACCGCGATGAAAGCCGCGGTCTACGCGGTCCTGGCCGCCGGCCGCCGCCGCAGCCACCGCGGTTCGCGCGGCCGGGCGGTGATCGTGGACCGCACCCCGCAGCAGGAATGGGTGCGCTTCGCGAACGCGTGCCCGGGGACCACCCAGGTCATCACCGTGGACCAGCGTGCCGAAGTCTCGCTGGACCCGCTGCGGATCTTCGCCCGCCACCGCGCCGAGGCGCAGCGATTCACCGAGAGCTTCCTGACGCTGCTGCTCGGCATCGGCCCGATGTCCGAGATGGGCATGGCACTGTCAGAGGCAATCGAAGCCGTCCTGGCAAGGCCGGCCCCGTCGATGGCCGCCCTGATGAGCGAGCTGCAGCACCGCGGCGCCGCCGACCCCGACAGCCTCGCGGTGCTGCGGAAACTGACCTCGCATCAGCGCAAGGACCTAGCGCGCGCGGTCTTCGACCCCTCGCTGCCGGTCGTCGACGTCGCGCGTGCCGACGCCGTGGTGTTCTCGGTGCCGAACCTGTCATTGCCCAGCGCGGGCGAGTCGGCCTGGCTCGAGCACGGCGCGATCGAGTACGAGAAGATCTTCGGCCGCGCCGCGATGTACCTGATCGCGGCGATCTGCCGGCAGGTCGCCTTCGACCCCGATCACCCGGGCGAGTTCTGCGCGGTCGTGTGGGATGAGTGCTGGTGGCTGACCGCCTCCACGGAGGGCTTGAAGCTGCTCCTGGAGTTGGTCCGCGACGGCCGCAAGCACAACGCGGCCGTCCTGGTCGGCTCCCACGACGCAAACGACATCGGGCCGGCCGACACCGAGCTCGGCGCCGTGGTGCGCGGGTTGTTCCGCCGCCGGTTCCTCTTCCGGCAGTCCGACGGCGAGCTCGCCCGCCGCGGATTGGCCTTCCTGGACCTGGACCCGAACGACGCCGACCTCCACACCCTGGTGACCACCGGCCTGTCCCCGCTGATGGACTCCGAAGCCGCCCAAGCCCTGCGGGCCGGCGAATGCCTACACCGCGACCTACTCGGACGCGTCGGCGGCATGCAGGTCCTCATCCCCAACGACGACCAGGCCGCGGCCGCCATCCACTCCGACCCGACCACGACCGCAGCATGAACAGCCGCCGCGCCACAAGCGTCACGTTCAGTCCAGCGGGAGCCCGTCGGCCGCGGCGGGCGCTGCTGTGGGGACTGGTGCTCCTGGCCGCCTCCACCCTCGGCGCGCTGCTACTGGCCGGCCCCGCGCACGCGGACCCCACCGCCCCGACGCCGCGGCCGGCCACCTCCACACCGGCGCCGACCACCACCCCCACGCCTCAGAGCAGTGCCGCCGGCCCAACGGCGGCACCCGGCGCCGGGGCGGCCGCCGAACCGGTGCCGTCCCCGCCGTCGACGGTGGCCTCACCGCGGCAGGTCAAGGTCTTCAACGGGGAGGTGTTCGCCTACCGCAAGCAGCTCGCGCACAGCGGCATCATGTCCGCGTTCAACGTCAGCGACAGCCAGGGCATCCCGCTGGCCGGCTACGACGTCGCGGCAGACACCGGGGACTGGAAGAGCTGGGACCTGAAGGTCGAAGCGTTCCTGGTCGACCTGATGTTCACCGTCACCAAAGTCATGATCGCGTTCGCGTGCTGGCTTGTCGCCTGGTCCCTGAGCTTCTCCCTGGCGAACATCCTGCTCGGCCCGGTGATCCGGGTCTCGGACTCCCTGTACACGAACGTCATGGTGCAGATGGGGCTGCCCGGCCTGTTCCTGACGTTCTCCGCGGTCACCGCCTGCTGGCATCTGATGTTCGGCGACCGGTCTCGCGGCTGGGGCGAGGCCGGCGCGTCGATCGTCATCTCCGCGCTCGCCGTGACCGTTCTGGCCGCTCCCCCGCAGTTGCTTCTCGGCCCTGACAACGGTGCGGTCGGCAAGGCCAGGCAGCTGGCGGTTGCCACCGCCGTCCTGGTCCTGGGGCAGGACCAGACATCAGCCGACAACGCCGCAGCCGACGCCAGTTCTCTGGCGCAGCCGATCACCGACCGCATGGTCGACGCGTTCATCGTGCAGCCCGACATGCTGCTCACCTACGGGCAGACGTTCACCGGTGACTGCGCCACGCAGTTCAGTCTGCTCCAGGTCCGGCAGGCCAGCTTCGACGCGGCCGTCGCCCGCCAGACGAAGATCATCCATGACATGCCGTCCAGCCTCGACCTGATCCCGGTCGTCGGGGACACCATCGACGACGCGATCAAGGACCAGGCGACCAAGTGGGCGCTGAACCAGTTCGGGCCCAAGACGCCCACTGAGAGCTTCGAAGCCAGCTGCGTGCAAGGCGACGCCGGGCAACTGCGGAAGGCCAGTTTCGACAAGGTCGGCGGGGCGTTCTTCATGATGATCGCCGCGCTCATGGTGGTGATGCTGGTCGTCACCATCGACTTCACGTTCCTGATGGCGCAGGTGTGGGTGGCACTGGAGGCGATCATCGCCCGGTGCGCTCTGGTCATCGGGATCCTGCCGGGCTCCGGCCGTTCCTACCTGTGGGACCGGGCGACCGCGATCATCCGGTCCCTGGCTCTGATGGTGCTGACCGTCGCGGGCCTGGCGGTCTTCCTCGTCACCATCACCGCCATCATGGACGCCGACGCGGCCTCGATCCCTGGCGGGTTGACGATCCGGTTCGTCGTGATCGACCTGCTGTGCATCGCCGCGTTCGTCTACCGGCGCCGGCTGCTGCGCGCGTCGAAGTCAGCCACGTCCCGCGTGCGGGCCCGCCTGTCGTCCAGCAAGCTCGGCGGCTCCCCAGCTCGGATCGAGCAGGGGACACGGGGCAGCCTGGGCGGCCGTCTTCTGAGGACCTCGCTGATGGTCGGCGCGCTCGCCGCGACCGGCGGCACCTCAGCTGCCATGACCAGCGGGATCGGCAGGGCAGGTGCCGCGCGGGCCCTCACCGGCCGACTGGCCGCCAGCGGCCGCGGCCTGGCCAGTGCCGCCACCGGCACGGTCAAAGCAGGCCTGGGCGCTGGCAAGTTCGGGCTGAAGGCGACAGTCGGCCTGCCGGTATACGGGCCACGCGCCTACCAGGCCGCCGATGCAGCCATCCGCGCCATGCCCGGCCAGGCCGTGAGCGCCGCCGACGCGCTGCGGACCCGTCTGCAGCGACACGTGGCCGCGCCGGCCGGGGACTTCCTCGATGAGTACTGGCGCGGCATCGGCGGCCGCTGGCTGATCAACCAGGTCCGCTCGCAACGAGGCCTGCCGCCCGTTCCCGTACGCACACCGCGAGCTCGCCGTCGCCCAGCTACTGCGCCTGCCCCCGGCGCGGTGTTCCCGTCGCCTTCGCCCTTGCCGCCGCAGATGCCGAGGCGTCGCCGCCCGGTTCCGCCACGGCTGCCGGTCCCGCCGGTCTCAGCTCGCCAGGACGAACTGCGGCTGCGGCTGCACCGCATTCGCAGCCGCCCTGCCCCCGCTCCGGCCCCAGCGCCTCCGGTGCCGCCGGCACAACAACCCCCGCCCGCACCCACACCGCCCGCGCCGCGGCCTCGCCCGGCCCGGCCCGCCCCCCGCCGTGCTCCCTCGCCCCGCCGCAGGCTGCGGTGACCGCCCCCGCCGTCGCAGGCGCCGGTGCCGGGCCGCGGGCCCGCACCGTCGGGCTCCTGGCCGGGGTCGCCCTGGCGCCGGTGCTGGTGCCGCTCGCGTTCCTGATCCTGTTCATCGCCGCAGTGGCCGCCGGAGCCGGCGGCCACGACCAAGGGCAGACTGCGACCGCGCCCGGCGCCTACACCGGGCAGATCGCCGACGGGCAAGTCCCCGCAACGTTCGCTCCGTGGCTGACCGCCGCGGCCGCGGCCTGCCGCAACCCCGAGCTCACACCGGTGTTGCTGGCCGCGCAGGTGCGGGCGGAGTCGAACTTCAACACCAGCCGGACCCTGGTCAGTCCGGCCGGCGCCATGGGGTCGGCGCAGTTCATGCCGTCCGCGTGGGCGACATGGGGCCGCGACGACGACCACAACGGCCGCGCCGACCCCTACGACGTCGGAGACGCAGTGATGTCCCAGGGCCGCTACATGTGCGCCTTGATCGGCAAGGCGAAGGCCTCCGGGATCCTCGGGGATGTCCGCGCGCTCGCGCTGGCCGGCTACAACGCCGGCTGGGGCCGCGTCCAGGCCGCCCACGGCATCCCGGCCATCCCCGAGACCCGCGCCTACGTCGCCAAGATCCTCACCTGGGCTCAGCAGATGACCCTCAGCCCCGACCAGATCCCCGCCACGGGCATCGGCGCGGCGATCGTGAACGCGGCCCTGGCCGAACAAGGTCTGCCCTACGTATGGGGCGGCGGCGGAGTTCACGGCCCCACCGCCGGTGGCTTCGACTGCTCCGGACTGACCCAGTACGCCGTCTACGCCGCCACCCACGGCCGGATCACCTTGCCGCGCACCTCCCAGCAGCAACGCACCGCCGGCGTGCCCATTCCCCGCGCCCAGATGCAGCCCGGCGATCTGATCGTCATCAACAACGACGGGAACTGGGGACACGTCGGCATCTACGCCGGCAGCGGCCGCATGGTCAACGCGCCCAAGCCCGGCCGCCCCATCGACGTCGAGGAACTCGCCGGATACTGGGCCAAGTTCCCCTGGGACATCCGACGGGTGGCCTGACTGACCGGCGAGCGTCAGATCGAGTGGCAGCGTGGTGCGGACGGACGCCGGCAAAGGCCCGGCGTCCGCCGCGGTTGGGGTTCGTACGCTGCTGCTGCATCCCCACGCCAGCCAGCGCCATCCCAGGATCGCAGGCGCACAGGACAGGGGGGTGAGTGACCTGCGAGCACTGCTATCTGGGATAACGAGTGCGATGGCGAAAGACTCGGCCACCGCGAGCGCACGTGCCGCGAGACCCAGGTGCGGCGCAGGGCGCCGGTCGCCCTCTGGAGCTGCTGCCTGCCGGTGTCTGTGTCAGTCGGGCAGGCGATCGTCGCGTACGGCGGCCCATTGCAGGGAGTGGCGGATGCCGTCCGCGACTGAGTGCTGAGGCTGCCACTCCAGAAGGCGGGCGGCTCGGGAGCTGCGGGTGTAGGCCCCCGCGACATCGCCGGGTCGCGCCGCCACGTCCGTGGTCTTGACGGGGTTGTCCACGACCGTGTTGAACGCCTCCACCAGTTCCCTGACGGTCGTGCCGGTGCCGGTACCGAGGTTGATGGCGGTGGAGGTCTCGCCGGCGGTGAACAGGCCGTCGAAGCGAGTGAGTGCGGCAACGTGGGCGGCTGCCAGGTCCCAGACGTGGACGTAGTCGCGGATGCCGGATCCGTCGCGGGTGGGCCAGTCGGTTCCGGTGACGGTGAACGGGATGCCTTGTTCGTGGGCGGTGATCAGCACGCCCAGGGCGTGGCTGGGCTTGCGTAGCTGCAGTCCGGTCCGCATCTGCGGGTCCGCGCCGATCGGGTTGAAGTACCGCAGCGACAGGACGCGGATCCGGCCGGTGGCGGCGATGTCACTGAACATCGCTTCGCACACCGCCTTGGTTCGCGCGTAGGGGCTCTGCGGAGCGTGCGGGGAGCCCTCGTCGACGGTGAAGTCGTCGCCGGCCTGGTAGATCGACGCCGAGGAACTGAAAATCAGGCGGTCGCAGCCGTTGCGGAGCAGGTGCGCAACCAGGTCGAGGCTGGCTGTGACGTTGTTGCGGTAGTAGCCGATGGGGTCAGCAACCGAGTCCGGGACGACGATGTGCGCCGCGCAGTGGACGACCGCGGCGATGTCGGGGTGCTCGTCGAAGACGCGGTCGATGAGATGTCCGTCGGCGATGTCGCCCTGGTAGAAGGCGCGTCCGGTGGTGAACTCGGCGCGCCCGGTGGAGAGGTTGTCGAGGATCACCGGCGTGATCCCGGAGTCCAGGCAGGCGCTTGCGATGGTGCTGCCGATGTATCCGGCGCCGCCGGTGATGAGTACCTTCATGCGCCGAGCGTAGTTGGGGACGGGGCGCCCGTTCTCGGGTTGCGGGGTGTGCTCGCGGGTGCTGGGCGGCGGGGACACACGGATCTCCTAGGGGGTGTCGAGGGCGCAGCGGAAGCCGAGCGTGTGGTTGGAGTAGCCGGGGGCTGCGGCGAACCGCTCCGTGGTGCGGCACTGGTGGCGCAGGTGCATCCAGCCGCCGCCGCGCACCGTGATGTAGCGGCCGACCGCGGCGTGATACATCGGGTCGTAGCTGCGTGCGGGGTCGTAGAGCCGGTAGGGGGCGGCCGTCCATTCAGAGACGTTGCCCGCCATCTCGCCCACCCCGAAGGGCGAGTCACCGGCGGGAGAGCGCGCGCCGATCGGCGCGGTGCCGGGCACGGTGCCGTGCTCGGCGAAATGGCCCTTCCACCAGTCCCCCCAACCCGCGAGGTCGTCGATGGGGCTGCCCTGGTACCCGGCGCAGACGGCGCGTGCGGGATCCCAGGTGCTGCCCCAGGGCCAGGGCCGCCACTGCGGGCCGTGGGCGGCGTACTCCCACTCGGCTTCGGTGGGCAGTCGTTTGCCCGCCCACCGCGCGTAGGCGGTGGCGTCGGCGTGGTCGACGTGCACGACCGGATGGTCCGTCCGTTCGGTGACGCTGTCGTGCGGGCCGCCGGGGTGGCGCCAGCTGGCGCCGGGGAGCATCTGCCAGTAGCTGTCGGCGTAGACCGCACCGGCGCCGCGCTCCTCGGCGGCCGTGCGATAGCCGGTGGCCTCGGTGAAGCGTGCGTAGGCGGCGTTGGTGACCGGGTGCCGGTCCAGCCAGAACCCGCCGACGTCGACCGGGTGCTGCGGGGACTCGTCCTCGAACCATGACCGGCCGTACTGCTGCCCGTTGGTCACGTCGTCCAAGTGGTCCTCGGGCGAGCCGATGACTACCGTTCCGGCCGGGATGTCGACCATGCCGTGCACGTCGGGCGCTGTGGGGTGGGGCATATCAGCCGCCCGCCATCGCGGGCAGTGCGACCAGCACGACATCGCCGCTGAGGACGGTGTCCATCCCCTCAAGGTCACGGACGTTGTCCTGGTCGAGGAACAGGTTGGTCCAGGGGACCAACTCCCCGCTCGGGGAGAGCAGTCGCGCGGCCAGCACCGGGTAGGTCGAGGTCAGCCAGCGCAGCGCATCACGCACGCAGCCCGCCCGGCACCGCAGGGGCCGCGGTGTGCTCTCAGGGATCAGGGACAACCACGCGCTGGGCACGTCGAACCGCACGGTCGCCGGCGGCGCTGCGGCTGCGCGCATCGCCTCCACGGTCGCGGCGATGCCGTCCCGCAGGAGGGTGGTGGGCTCCCAGTCCAGGAGCTGGCGGGCGAGGGTGATGTCGGGGCAGCGCGCGGTGCCGTCGGCAGCCTTGCTCGGGCCGGTGGTGACGGTCCCGGAGCCGACGGTGGAGACCACCAACGCGGCCAGGTCGCCGATCGCGGTGCCCTCGGCCGCGCCGAGGTTGACCGGTCCCGGGATGTTGCAGTCCATCATGGCGAGCAGCCCGGCTACGAAGTCGTCGATGTAGCACAGGCTGCGGACCGCGTCCGGTCCGTTGACGATCAGTTCCTGCCCGGCCAGGGCTCGTGTCACGAACGCGGCCACGACACGGGTGTCCGTGTTGAGCATGCCGGGGCCGTAGACGTTGAACGGGCGGACGATGCCGGTCTTCACGCCGTGCTCGCGGCGGTAGGCCGCCGCCATCGCCTCCAGGAACCGCTTGGCCTCCTGGTAGCCCGACATCGGTCCCACGGGGTCCACCGATCCCCGGTAGCTCTCCGGCTGGGGCTGGACGTTCGGATCCCCGTAGACCTCGGCCGAGGAGACCAGCACGATCCGGGCCTGGTGCCGGCGGGCGATCTCCAATGCGTTGACCGTCCCGGCCGAGCCCGCCATCAGCGTGCTCACCGGGTGCTCGCGCACGTGCGCAGGGCCGATCGGACTGGCCAGGTGCATGACCGCGGTGACTGGCTCGCTCCAGTCCAGCGGGACGGTGATGTCGTGCTCGACCAGTCGGAAACGCTCGTACTGCAGGAGCGCCGGGAGCGTGGGAAGTCGACCGGCTGACAGGTTGTCGACCGCGGTGACATGGGCGCCTCGCTCCAGTAGCGCCGCGCTTAAGTGGGTGCCGATGAACCCGGCACCTCCCGTGATCAGGACGTGGTCACTCATCTCAACCTCCGTGGACTGTGATGCAGAGCGCCCGCTGCCGTCGACGTCGAGTCCCTGCCGCGGTGGCGGTACTTGGCGTGGTGGGCCGGACATCATTCGTGCTGAGGGCAGTCGGGCGGGAGCGTGTGCGGGTGGACGTGCGGCCACCCGCACAGCGGTCGGGGTCGTGGCGTGTTGGGTGGCCGGCGCGATGTGGCGGTTGCCGGCAGGCACCACGTCGTGCTGGAGGGCGATCACGGCGTGCCTGCTGGAATTTGCGCCCACACCGCGGTTCCGCATTCCGGTCGATCTGCGACGTGGCGGTGCCCCCACTGAGTGGAGTACGCGGCAACCAGGGCGAGGCCGCGGCCGCTGAACTCGCCTACGTCCGCGAGTGCAGCGTCCGGCAGGGGTCGATAAGGGGTGTCGTCGGCAACGGTGACACGCAGCTCGCCCAGCCTCATGTCCAGGCGAAGCCGGATGGGACCGCGAGTGCCGTGCACAACGGCGTTGGTCACCAGCTCCGACACCACCAAGACGGCCGCCTCAACGGCCGCGCCCGACAACAGCCAGTCGGCCAGCTGGCCGGTGGTGAACTGGCGAGCCTGGCGGGGAGCGGAATCGCATCGCGGGATCAGGGTGCCCGTGGAGGCTGCGCCAGGCTGCCGGGCTCGTGCGATTCTGCCCGGAGCGGTGTTGGGTGTGGCGGTGGGATTCGACACGGGGTCTCCCTGAGCTGTGGTGATGCCACCACCACGCAAGCACCCACACCTCGGTCGGAGCGACGCTGTCGTGATGTAAGAACGATGCAAGTTGGTCCGCGCCAGGGTGCTTTGCGGCACTCTCCAGGGCATGACGGTGACAGGGCGCGGTACTGTCGCGTCACCCTGTGATCGAGCCTGACGTGCTGGGAGCCGCTGTGGGCGCCCCGAACCGAACCTTCCGTGCGATGCGTGATCTGGAGTTCCAGATGAGCCGCGTCGAGTTCGCGGCCGCGGTCTGCTCGGCGGCCCGGCAGCTCGGCGAGAACCTCGGCTGCACGGCTCGACTGATCGCGGCCTGGGAGGACGGTGACGTCGCGTGCCCGCGAACGGCGTACCGAAGGGTCCTCACTCAGATGACCGGGCGCTCGATGGTCGAACTGGGATTCCAACCCCCGGTGCCTGGCGTGCAGTCGCGTCCTAGCCTGGTGAGCAGCCCGCGGCGGGCGTTCCTGCTGGACGGGGCCGGCGTGGCCCTTGCCCTTCCGGTTGCCGCCCGGCAGCAAGCCCCTGGCCGTGTCGGCGCCAGCGACGTCCGCGCGGTGACCAAGGCCGTCGCGATGATCTACGCCCACGACCACGATCACGGCTCGGCCCCGCTGCGGCGGGCAGCCACCGAGGCTCTGCACACCGCCTACCGGTGGCTCCAGGACGGCACGTACTCCGATCGCACCGGTCGCCAGCTGCGGGCAGCGACCGGGTTCTTGTCGATCGCCGTCGGTTGGCTGTCCTACGACTCCGGGCGGCCGGCAGATGCCCGGAGTCTGTACAGCGAGGCGCAGGCCGCTGCCCGCATCGCCGGCCACGTGCAGCTCGAGGCACACACCTTCGGGTGCATGTCCCTGCTCGCGCGGGCCAGTGGCAGACCTCGCGAAGCCATCTCGGCCGCCCAGGGCGCCCAGAGCGTGGCACGCACCTACGGCTCCCCCCGCCTGTTATCGCTGATGGCGTTGCGGGAGGCAGGCGGCTGGGCGCTCTTGGGCGATCGCAGCGCAACCGACCAGGCCATCGTGCGCAGCCACCGTCTGTACGCCCAGGGCCCGAAAGGCGCAGACCCGGAGTGGCTCGACTTCTTCACCCCAGCCGAACTGGCCGGGCTGGAGGCTCTCGCGCGGGCGGACCTCGCCCAGCACGACCGGGCGGCCGCCGGCGCCGAACAAGCGGTGCTGCTGCACGGCGAACACTTCACCCGCAACAGGGCCTTGTACCAGGCCGACGTCGCCATCCAGCATGCGCTCAGGGACCGGCCGGAACCGGAGGCGGCTGCGGCCGCCGCAGGCCAGGTACTGACCTACCTCCCCGCCGTGCGCTCCGACCGGCTGCTGCAGCAGCTACACAACGTCGACACCGCGCTCCAGCGGCACGCCGCCATCCCGGCGGTCGCCGACTGGAGGGAGGCATACCGCCACGCCATCGGCAGCTGAGGAGACAACGATGAGCGCTCCGAGCACCCGCGCCGACGTGGTGATCCGCATCTACGGGCCGGGCCAAGTACCCGCTCTGGTTGATGCGGCCGCAGACATCTGGGCAGACGCCCACCCGGAGATCGTCGACAACCCCGGTGCAGCCAGCGCCGGTCTGTCCGTGGCCGCGCTGCACCGCCAGATCAGTGGACACGTGACCCGGCATCAGGGCCTGACGATGGCAGTCGCCTACGCCGGCGGGACCGCGGTCGGCTTCACCTACGGCTTCCCCTGCTCCGCCGAGTACTGGTTCGGGCCCGACCTCGTCGACCAGGTCCCCGAAGACGCCCGCACCCAGCCGCTAATGGGCCTGTGCGAGTTGGCCGTCCGGCCCCCTTGGCAGTCACAAGGCATCGGCTCACGCCTACACGCTCAACTGATCAAGGCCATCGCGCCGAACTGGTCATCGCTCCTGGCTCTGCCGTCCAACAGCCGCGGACAGGACCTCTACCACCGCCTTGGATATCGGTACGCCGGCCCCTATCGGAACGGCCCCGACGGTCCGACCTTCGACCTCCTGCTGCTGAAGGTGCAGCCCTGATTGATGGAATGCCACGCACGCGGGCGGAGCCGTGCGCGCCGGTCAGAGGTCGGTGGGTATCAGGCTGCCCGGTCACAGGAGGGAGGGACGGCCGGGCGTGTGCACTACTCCGTGGCCAGCCGCCGCGATGGATGCGAACTTTTCAAAAGTTTTTTGCGGCTGCTGTCACAACGGGCCCGTTTCGGCTGCTTGAAGCACATCGATGGAGGGCGGCGCCAGGTCGCCCCAGCATGTGCGGGAGGGCGGCATGTCAGGTCCGTTGTTCGGTTGGTGGCCTCGCTGGTTGACGGTGAGCGCGGTGGCCAGGTTCGTGAGCGGCTACGGCTGGTGGATTGGGGCCGTCGGGCTCGTGGCGCTGGCCGCGGCTGGGTGCGCGGCGTGGTGGTGGCGCCGTCAGGCGGCAGCTGCGCTGTCGCGCCGCGTGGTGGTGGAGCTCCTGCCGGCAGGGACATTCGATCCCGAGCCGGCCGAGATGGCATGGTTTGCCGGGCAGCTGGCGTCGGTCCGGACGGCCGCAGGGTCGATCCCCCGGCGCGCTGCCGGTGCACGGGTGCGGCTGACCAGTCGCGGCGGGACGATGCGGTACCTGCTGGAGGGCCCGGAGCGGGCGGCGAGCGTGCTACGGATGCCGGGGTACTCCGACGTCGACGTCGTCCAGAGCGGAGACTGGCGGATCCCGCGAGTTCGCTTCGAGGGAGCGGCTCCGACGACCGCTGGGAATGCGGCGGTGGTGATGCGCAAGGAGCCCGCTGCGCGGTCGGTTCCCGAGTCCGACCGCAAGGTGTATGCGGCCCGGGCTGAGCTGGTACTGGCACGCCAGGACCACCGGCCGCTGGCCACCCCCGGGGCGCGCCCCGACCCGCTGCAGCGCGTCGCCGCGGCGATGGCCGGGCTCGGCAACAGCGAGGGGGCCGAGGTCGTGGTCGACCTGGTACCGGTCCCGGACGGGCAGGTGTCGCGACGGCGCCGGCAGTTGCTGGCGCGCGCCAAGCAGCGCGGCCGCACCGCGTTCGGCGAGAGCGTTCCCGGTGCGGGTGGTGCCCTGGGTGGGCTGTGGTCGGCGATCGTGGACGTGGTCGGCACACCGTCGGGGCGGCCGACCAGGCCGGCACCGGTGCCGCGGCAGGCAGACCTGACGGACGGCGTGGGCAAGTTCCGCCCTGGTGAGCCGGTCTTCGCGGTACAGCTGCTGCTGCAGGTGACCGCGACTCATCCGGGTCGGGCGCGCGCACGGTTGAACCAGCTGTTGGCCGCTATGGAAGCGTGGACGGGTGAAAACCGCTGGGTGCCGGCAGGACCGCACCGCACCGCGTGGCGCCCGTACAGCAACGTGTGGTGGCGACGGCCGGGATTCGACCGGCGCCTGGCCTCGGGAGCGTTCGCGCCGGCCAAGAGGCAGTGGCTGACCGTGGCGGAGCTGGCGGGGCTGTTGAAGCCGCCGACGCAGGCCTGCGCAGCGACGAACGTGGCGCGGTGCGGCGGTGTGGTGCCGGCCGCCCCGGACACCCTGCCCGTCTACAGCGGGCAGCAGGGCGTGGTGCCGCTCGGCATGGTCCTGCGGTCCGACGGCCGGACCGCCTTGGCCGGTGTGCCCGAGGGCGGCATCCTGTTCGGCGCGTTCTTCGGCAAGTCCGGTTTCGGTAAGACGGAGCTGTCGCTGGTGCAGGCGATCGCCCGCGCCTACGCCGGCCGTGGGGTGTGGTTCCTCGATCCCCACGGCGCGGCCGTCACTCGGGCCAAGCCCTACCTGACCCATCCGGCGATCCTGCCGCGGCTGTGGGAGATCAACCTGGGCAAGCCGGCGATGACCGACACGATCGCGTCGTGGAACCTGCTGTCAATGGAGGGCCGACGCCCCGAGGACATCCAGGACGTCATCGGCTCCGTGGTCGGCGCGATCGCCTCGGCGCAGGGCTGGGGCGACGGGGCACCTCGGGCCCGCACGATCCTCACGCAGAGCGTGTGGGCGCTGGCGGAGCTGTCGCTGCGGATGGTCCGCGACGGTCGCCCCGACCTTCAGCCCACGATCTTCCAGCTCAGGACGCTGCTGACGAACGAGGCGTGGCGCCAGGAGGTCGTCGCGGAACTACCGCCCGACATGCAGGCGTTCTGGCGCAACATCTTCCCGGGCTTCACCGCCGATGCGGTGCCGGTCGTCACGAACATCCTGGACCGCATGTACGCGTCGCTGAGCCTGAGGGCGTTCCTGGGCAGTCCGCGCAGCACCTACAACGTGCGGCAGGCCATGGACGACGGGCGGATCGTGCTCATCTCACCGTCCGGGACTGGCGAGGCCGACGAACTCATCACCAGCCTGCTGATCTTCGACCTGTTCCAGGCCGGCCTGTCCCGGCAGGACACCGACCCGGACAAGCTGCGGCAGTTCTGGGCCTGGGTGGATGAGCTCAAGGCTGTCGACGGCGCGTCGCGCGGCTTCATCGCGAAAATCCTGGAGCAGCTCCGGAAGTACGAGATCCGGTTCATGGTCGCGACGCAGATGGCCATGCGGTTGAGCGACACGACCCGCCAGGCGCTCATGCAGAACCAGTCCTTGCTGTCCGCGACGGCAGCCGACACCGACGAGGCCCGGTTCGTCACCGCACGCTTTCCGCACGTCAGCCACCAGACAGTGGAGTCCTTGAACCGCTTCGAGTACGTGATGTCGGTGATGGTGGGCCACCAGCGGTCCACGCCCTTCAAGGTCCGCGGCGTGCCGGTTCACGACCTGTACGCCGACTACTACAACCCGGCCGGCCTGGACGCCCTTGAGGCCGCTGTCGACCAGAACATGGCCCGCCGCACCGTCGGCGAGATCGTCACCGACCTGCAGAGACTCGATGACCGCATCCTCGCCCACCTGGCCGGCGTCGACGGCAAGGGCGGGGAGGGCGGCGCCGCCGGAATTCCGGCAGGACCGACAGCCCGGCCGCCAGCCGATGGCGGCGACCTGGTCCTCGACCTTCCTTCCACCGCACCCACGATCCACCTGACCAAGAAGGAGGTGGCGTGAGGATGCCCGAGGTCCTGGCCCCGCGGCGCACCCGCGGCCCGCGCCCGAGCGAGCAGGCCCTGCTACCCGTGCTGTACCAGCACCGGCTTGTGACCAGCACGCAGCTCAAGCAGATGCTCACCCCGCACGCGGCGAACGCGGACTACGTGCGCAAGCAGCTGCACCGGCTCCGGGAACGCCAGATGGTCGCCGCGACGCTGCGCCGGCACGGCTCGGGCACCGAGATGGCCTGGTACTGCACTGCGCTGGGCGCCGACGTCGTCGAAGCGGCAGGCGAGGTGACGCGACGGACGTACCGGATGAGCGAGGCGGCGGCGGCCGGCCAACTCCAGGAGCACACCTTCGCTGTCAACGACACCGGCATCGCGTTCATGGACGCCGCGCGGGCCAGCGGACACCAGTGCGGGCCCCTGGACTGGGAGCCGGAACTGGCCCACCGGCTGCGCGACGGTGACTCCCGCGTCGGCGACGACGCCTGGTTCGTCCCGGACGCCGTCCTGCGGTACGTCCACGACGAAGCCGACCGGCGAATGCTGCTCACCTACTTCCTCGAGGTGGACAGGGCGACCATGGGGCCGGCTCGCCTCGCCGACAAGGTCCGCGCCTACGCCCGCTACCTCACGTACGTGCCGGCGCCCGCGGCGGGCCGCAGCCGAGGCACCGCACCGTCCTCCCCTGGCACAGAGGCGTGGCGGGAGCGCTACCCGGTCTTCCCGCGGCTGCTGTTCGTCCTCACCGGAGCAACCGACGTCGGCCTTCGCCGGCGCATCGACGACCTGCGGTCCCTGGCTGCCGCCGACCCGCGGCTGCGGCGCTCGTCCGCCCGGCTCATCGCCGGCGCCACCACCCTGCAACTGCTGCAGGACCACGGGCCGTGGGAACCGATCGTGACCCCCATCTTCGGCGATCCCACCACCAATGCCCTGATGACCACCGACGGGAAGGCCGCAGCCTGATGACCGGACTCACCAAGGCCATAGCGACCCTGTTCCGTCAGCGCCTGCGCGGTCCGGCCGCTAGCCGGTGCGTGTCCCCCCAGCAAATCGCGGCCTCACCGCTGCTGACCGAGCTGCAGTCGCTAATCGACCACGCCGCCCGACTGGGATGGCTCGCTTCCCGTGAGCAGCAGCCGGTCGCATACCGGGAGTTCACCGCCGACGTGTTGCAGATGCTGCTGAACGGATGGCAGCAACAACACCCCGGCGGCACGCTCGACGACCTGCTGTGCGAGCCAGCCGGAACCGAACGCCCCCTGCACAGCGCCTCATGGGATGAACCGCGATCAACGACAGCTCCGTCAGGGGGTGGGAAGTGATCCGCCGACGCAAGCCGGCGACGCCCGAAGTGGCACGGTTATTACCCCACTCGGTCAATTTCCGCCAGCGACTTACAACCCAGCAACGCCCAATTCACCACATGAGCACCAGGAATCACGTATCCCCCTGGCGGGATTACACCGTAGGGTGCCGGAAGCAACACCCTGCAATCACGCGATCACACACATGGTGCGGGGCTGGCGCGATCCCCACAACAGCGCCGGCGTCCCGCGGGGGAGGTTCCGTGACACCCACACGCACTCGCCTTGTCTCCAGGCACATGCTCTTGGCCTGTGCCGTGGTTGTCGCCATGGCCGCCGCGGCCGGCTGCAGCAAGTCCAGTGACAAGGCCGAGAAGGCTCCGCCGACGAGCACGGTGAGCACCAGCACCGCCCCGAGCCCAGATCGCACCGCGCTGGCCAAGATCGGGGCCGCAGCAGCGTACGTCCACATGTGGAGCGCCGCGGCCGCGGCCTACCATGCGGGCAAGGTGACCAGTCCACAACTGGAGCTGTACGCGACCGACAAGGCCCTCGCCGCCATTTCGCAGACTGGTCTGTACTACCAGGACCACGGATTCGTCATGAACGGCCAGCCGTCCTCCATGCCTGTCGTAACATCGGTCGACTTCTCGGCCACGCCCTACACGGCAAAGATCACCGACTGCCTCGATTCCACCCACTACGTGGAGGTCGAGAGGAAGACCGGCAAGGCGGTGCCCCGTGGCGAGGGACCGTATCGGCACGTGACGACTGCGGTTGCTCGATTCAACGGCAAGAACTGGTTGATCAGCGAACTCACCATTCAGCGGGACCGGACGTGCTGAGGTCCATCGCCGCTGCCGCGCTGAGCTTCACTGTCGTGTTAGCGGCCTGCCCGACCGTCGCGTGGGCGACGCCGACCACGCCGCCGGGGAGCGGCGTGGACTGCCCGCCACTACAACCTGACTGCAACGTGCATACCGGTGGCACCGAACCGCCCAGCCGATCCCCGGGCGACACAGGCGGCGGCAAGCCGACTCAGACCGGAACCCAGGCTAAATGCCTGATGGGGGGCTCCGAAGTTCCGTGCTATCGAGACGACTTGGGGTGGTTCAGCTCCCTCAACGAGTGCTATTGGCGCCTCATGGAGCCCCAGCCGTCCGCGGACGATCCGATGAACAAGCTGGCCAACGGCTACCCGACCGACGGCAGCGACACCAGCAAGGGGAAGTTCTACAGGGTCACATGCCCTGACATTCCCGGCCAGAATCGCGTCCTGTTAGGCGGTGACTTCTGGCGGGCCAGTCCCCCGCCCGGGTTCGGCGGCGGCCCCGACGTCGCAGCACTCGCGCAGCAGGCCGTGACGAAGATGCGCCTGGAGGGCGCGAACGTCGGGATCGCGCCGAAGCCCGACAGCAAGGGCGGCAGCGTGGGTCTGCCGGTCTGGGTCTGGAACGGGAAGGGCGCGCGTACGACCGGTCCGACGTCCGCGTCGGCAACCGCGCTCGGGGTCACCGTCACCGCGACCGCACACGTGCAGTCGGTGGCGTGGAACTTCGGGAACGGCACCAGCGTCGCCTGTGCCTTCCCCGGCGTCCCGTACGCGGCGGCCTACGGCACTTCGGTGCCGGCCGCCGACAGTGGGCAGTGCGGATTCGCCGGCTACGCCCGGACCGGCACCTACACGGTGACCGCGACGTCGACCTGGGCTGTGCATTGGGTCGGCGGCGGCCAGCAGGGCGACTTGACCACCACCAGGACCTCCCAGGTCCAGATCCGCATCGGCGAAGTGCAGGTCGTCGGCCAGTAGGCCGGTGACGTCCAGGAGGCAACAGATCGTGAGCCAGACCACCAGCCCCGTGCCCGGGCCCGCCGCCGGGCAGCACTTCCCCGGACCTGCCGGGCCGCCGTCAGCCCCGCCCGTCGCGGCGCCGCGCATGGTGCGCCAGCGACGACGCCGCCCGGGCCTGATCGCCCTGTCGGTCGCGCTGATTGCCGTCGGCGGCCTGTCCGGTGCCGTCCTGTACACCTCCTCTGGGCATCGCACGTCCGTAGTGGTGGTCGCCCGCGACGTGCCGATCGGCGCGCAGATTACCCAGACTGACCTGACCGAGGCCTCCATCGCGCTGGATCCGGCGGTCAAGGCGGTGAAGGCGTCTGGCGAGAAGACGCTGATCGGCCAGCGCGCCGCGGTGGATCTGAAGGCCGGCAGCTTGCTTTCGCCGTCGGAGGTGACGCGCCAGACGCTGGTGGGGCCGACCGAGACGCTGGTCGGGGTGAGCTTGAAGCCCTCGCAGCTGCCGGCGTCGCCGTTGTCGGCGGGCCAGAAGGTGCTGATCGTGTCGACGCCGGACCCGAACGCGGCGGCGGGCAGCAAGTCGAGCAGCGGCGCTGACGTGCCGCCTGCAACGCTGTCGGCGACCGTGGTTAAGGTCGGAGACCCGCAGACCGGCACCGGCACGGTGACCGTCGACGTGGCCGTGCCGGCCGGCGACGGCCCCGCGTTGGCCGCTCGGGTCGCGACCGGCAACGTGGCGCTGATCGTCGCGTCCCGGGACGGCAACTGATGGCCGTCGTCGCTTTGGCCGGCGGCCTGGGCGCACCGGGTGTGACGACCACCGCGATGGCGCTGCTGCTGACGTGGCCGCTCGAGGCAGGTCACAAGATCGTGCTGGCCGAGTGCGACCCGGACGGCGGCGCGATCCTGCCAGGCGCTCTGCAGGGCACCATGGCCAACTCCCACGGCCTGCGCAACCTCGCACTGGCGGGCCGCCAGGGGCAGCTCGGTGAGGCGTTCTGGCGGCAGCTGGTCGATGTCACCGACGCCGGCAGCAGGGACCGCTTGGTCCTGCCCGGCTTGTACGACCCGGCGCACGCGTCCTCGCTGGGGCCGGTGTGGGAGCAGCTGGCCAACCTGTTCACGGGAATCGAGCAGTACCAGCACGATGTGATCGTCGACCTCGGCCGCCGTGGCGCGGTCGGGCCTTCGTCGGTCTTGGCGCAGCGCGCCGACGTGGTGCTGATGGTCACCCGCAACAGCTTGCGCGGCCTGCAGAGCGCTCAGGTGCGGCTGGCTGCACTTCGTGACCAGCTGGGCGGGGCCGCGCAGATCGGCCTGGTCCTGGTGGAAGGCGGCCCCTTCGGGCGCGATGAGATCCAGCGGACTTTGCAGGCCGAGGTGGTGGCGGTGCTGCCGTGGCAGCCGGAGCAGGCGGCTGTGCTGTCCGACGGCGCGGAGCAGCCCCGCCGTTTCGAGCAGGGCGAGTTGATGCGGGCGGCGCGCACGTCGACGACCCGGCTGCGACAGATGATCGCCACCCGTCGCTCCCGGCTGGGTCAGCCGGCGGCCGGTGGCAGGGAGGCTTCTGGTGCGCGCTAACCCGCTCCACGCCAACCCCGGCGTCACGCAGCTGCCTGCAGGCTGGCAGGGCACGACCATCGGCGCGCAGGCCGCAGGGCGGGCGCACACCCCGGGCATGGTCGGCGACTCGGCTGTTCCCCAGGTCGTCGTCGACTACGGAGCGGTCCGCCTGATCAAGCGGGAAGTCGGGGAACGGCTGACGGACCTGCTGCGTGCGCAGCCGGGGATGAGCTTGGCGGCGCAGGAGCAGCAGGGCCGTGCTCTGATCAACGAGCAGGTGGCGATCTGGGCGGATGCTGAGGCGGTCAAACGCGAGGAGTCGACGACCGCGGCTGAGGATGCTGCGATCGCCCAGGCCGTTTTCGATCTGCAGTTCCGCGCCGGCCGGCTACAGCAGCATCTGGACAATCCGGCGGTGGAGAACATCTTCATCAACGGCTACCGCGATGTGTGGCTGGACTTCACCGACGGGCAGCGGGTGCAGGTGCCGCCAGTCGCCGACAGCGATGAGGAGCTGCGGGAGCTGCTGCGCGACCTCGCGCGGCGCACCACCGGCCAGAACGAGAGGTCGCTGTCGACGGCGGACCCGTTCCTGGCGCTCCGGCTGGCCGACGGCAGTCGGTTGCAGGCGGTCATCGACGTCACGCCGGGCACCTACGTGACGATCCGCCGACACAGCATGCGTCACGCGGACCTGTCGCACCTGGTGAAGCTCGGGATGCTCGACAGCACCCTGGGCTACTTCCTGCGGGCGGCGATCGCCGCGGAGAAGAACATCATGATCGTCGGCGGGCAGGCGGCCGGGAAAACCACGCTGCTGCGTGCGCTGCTCAAGGAGATCCCGCGCGACGAACGCTTCGCGACTTTGGAGACGGAGTTCGAGCTGTTCGCGCACGAGAACGACTGGCACACCCAGGTCGTGCCGATGGAGGCGCGGGAGTCCAACGGCGAGCGGGTCGACGGCGCGCGGGCGGGCGAGATCTCGCTGATGGACCTGATGTACCGGGCGCTGCGCATGTCGTTGGCGCGGATCGTGGTCGGTGAGGTCCGTGGTCCGGAGATCGTCGCGATGCTGCAGGCGATGACGAACGGGCAGGGAGGGAACCTTTGCACGCTGCACGCCATCCATCCCAGCGTCGTGTTCGACCGGATCGCGGAGCTGTACCTGCTGGCACAGGCCAACATGTCCGAGCAGTTGGCGTACCGGCAGGCCGCGAACGGCCTTCACTTCATCGTGTTCGTCAACTCCGTGGATGAGACGAAGATCGGTGGGCATCGGCACCGGTTCATCTCCCATGTCCTGGAGGTGACGGGCATCGGCGAGGGCGGCCGACCCGAGACCAATCAGATCTTCGGGCCGCGCCCGGAGTGGGGCGAGCAGCGGGCGGTCCCGTTGATGCACCCGCGGTGCATCAACGACCTGCGCCGGGCCGGCTTCGACTCCGACCTGCTCAACCATCCCCGCGGGACCTGGCCGGGCGAGCTGCCCTTGAAGATCCAGGAGGCGTCCTGATGACGGGCTTGCTGTTGTGGGTGGTGGCCGGCCTTGTCTTGTCCGCCGGCTTGGTGGGGCTGGTCGCCGGGATCGTCGGCACTGACGCCCCCCAAGGGCCGTCGCTGTTGTTGCGGCTGAGGGCCCGCACCGGGCAGGCCGACCTGGACGCGCGGATGCGGCGCCGTACCCGGCTGGTCATCGGCGCCGTGGCAGGCGCCATCGTGTGGCTGGTCACCGGTGTGTTCGTCGCTGGGGTGCTGGTGATGCTCGCGGTCGCGGGCGTGCCGTGGCTGCTGGCCCCGACCCGGGGCGCTGCCGTGCGGATCGCGAAGTTGGAGGCGTTGGGTGACTGGACGCTGCGGCTGAGCAACGTCTTGCGGTTGGGTCGCGGCTTGGACGAGGCGCTGCAGATTTCCCGCAAGGGTGTGCCCGACGCGATCGCGACGGAGGTCGGTGACCTGGTCGACCGGCTGCAGGTCGGCTGGCGGGCCTCCGATGCGCTGCGGCTGTTCGGTGACGCGCTGGACGACGTGACCGCTGACAAGATCGTGGCCGCGCTGATCCTGTCCGCGTCCGACCGCGGCCCGGGCCTGGCCCAGGCGCTGGAGGACCTGGCGGAGTCGGTCCACGAGGAGGTCGCCAAGCGCCGGGCGATCGAAAGCGACCGCGCCAAGCCCCGCACCACGGTGCGGTGGATGACGATCATCACTTTGACGGTGGCTGTTGTCGGGTTCCTGGTGCCGGGCTACACCCGCCCTTACAGCACGCTGCTCGGACAGTTGGTGCTGTCGCTGCTGGTTGCGGGGTTCATCGGGGTGCTGGCGTGGATGCGGCAGCTCGCCGACCACAAGCCGATCCCGCGGTTCCTGATCGCCGACCCGCGATCCCGCGTCGCCACCGCAGCGCCGGCGGCTTCGGATGCGACGTTCCAGGAGGTGTCGTGATTCCCGTCGGAGCGGTCATTGCTGGCTGCACGGTCGGTGCCGGGGTGGCCCTGCTCATCAAGGAGTTGGCGTTGCCGGCGCCCGCGCTGGGACCGGCGCTGCAGCGCCTGAACCAGCCCGCTGCGATCCGGCCGGAGACCGTCGGGGACGACCGTGACGAGCGGTGGGGTGCCTGGCTGGTGGACCACCTCGGGCACCTGCCCGGGGTGAGTATCCCGCACCAGAACCTCGCCCTGGTCGGCCAGTCCGCGGGGAAGTTCATGCTGACCAAGGTGGCGCTGGCCGGCGCGGGCCTGCTGCTGCCGCCGCTGGCCACGGTCCCGTTTCTGCTGTTGGGCATGCCGATCTACCTGCCCGCGGTCGTCGGGCTGCTAGCCGGCGCGGTGTTGTGGATCGCCCCGGACCTGTCCCTGCGCGACCAGGCCAAGCGGGCTCGTGAGGAGTTCGCGCACGCCATGGCCGCCTACCTGGACCTGGTCGCCCTCAAGCGCGCCGGGAATGTGTCGGCGGAGCAGGCCATGGAGCAGGCCGCGGAGGTCGGCAGCGGTTGGGCGTTCGTCCGGATCCAGCAGGCGCTGGCCCGCTCGCGAGTGGACAAGGTCCCGCACTGGGAGTCGCTGGGACGGCTGACTGCCGAGCTGGATCTGCCGGTCCTGGACGACCTGGCCGCGATCATGCGGCAGTCGTCCGACGACGGCGCTTCCGTCTACGCCACGCTCCGGTCCCGCGCCAGGAACTTGCGCACCGAGCTGTTGTCGGACCAGGCCACTGAGGCCAACGCCGACTCCGAGAAGATGACCGCGCCCGGCGCGTTCCTCGCCGTCTTGGTCATGCTGTTGATCGCTTTTCCTGCCGTCATCCGCATCCTGACCACCTAAGTACCTGAAGGAGTACGCATCATGCGCACGTTGGCTGTCCGTCTCGCCGGGGTCTCCCAGTGGGTCCAGGACCGGCTCGAAGCCGGTCGGGCCCGTGGAAGCGACCGCGGCGACATCTCGATCACCACCGTCATCATCTGGGTCGCCGCGGTCGCCGGCGCCCTGGTCATCGCCGGCACCATCGCCGTGGTCATCTCCAAGTACAACGGCAAGCTGTCCGGGATCTGACGGGCATCGACGATGTGGGGAGGGACGATGGTGGGCGCGTGGGCGACCTCGGTGCGGACGCGCATGCGGCGCGACGACGGTGACGCCAGCATTCAGATGGCGATCGTGTTCCCGTTCGTCATCGCGCTGACCATCGCAGTCGTGCAGACAGCCATGTGGTTTCACGCCCGGGACATCGCGCTGACGGCTGCCCGCGAAGGCGTCAACGCTGGCCGTGGCTACCAGTCCACCCCCGGCGACGGGGCAGCGCGCGCCCGGGCCACGCTGGATCGGATCGGCGGTGACAGCCTGCGCGACAGCGCGGTGTCGACCGACGGAAGCACCAACGACACGGTGACGATCACCGTGTCCGGATCCGCGATCAGCATGCTGCCGGGCATCCCGGACCTGCACGTCTCGCAATCCGCGTCCGCGACCCGCGAGCAGTGGACGGCGCCGTGAACCGCCACCTGGCCTGCTTGCGCGGACGGCTGCGTGAGGATCGCGGCAGCGAGGCGATCCAGGCCGCGATCGTCACTCCACTGCTGATCGCCTTCGTGTGCATGGCCATCGCCGCCGGCCGCCTGGTCATCTCCGGCGGGAAGATTGACACAGCGGCAGAGGACGCCGCCCGGGCCGCGTCCATCCAACGCACCCCCGCCGCGGCGCAAGCCGCCGCCGACACCGCGGCTGCCAAGTCCCTGGACGACCAGGGGATCCACTGCACCAGCACAGACGTACAGGTCGACGTCGGCGGGCTCGCTGTGCCCGTCGGCCAAGTCGGATACGTCCACGTGACCGTGAGGTGCACCGTCGACCTGTCGGACCTGCTGCTGCCCGGAGCTCCCGGCCACAAGACCCTCACCAGCAGCGCCACATCCACAGTGGACGCCTACCGGTCCCGGCAGGCCGACGGATGATCCGCCAGTGGAAGGCCCTCAAGCCGCGGGCCGCCGACGACCGTGGCGGGATCGCGGTGTACACCGCGATCGTGACCGTGATGCTGCTGGGCATCATCGGCCTGGTCGTCGACGGCGGCGGAAAACTACGCGAAACCGAGCGCGCAGACACCGTGGCGATGGAGGCCGCCCGCGCCGGCGGCCAAGCTCTCGACCCCGCCGCCGCGATCACCGGAACCGCCTACCGCGTCGACCCGCAAGCCGCACGGGCCGCCGCCTACGCGTTCCTGCACCAGGCAGGCGCGCGTGGTCACGTCAACATCTCGCCCGATCGCACCAGCATCACGGTGACGGTCACCGGCTCCTACGCCACCAAGTTCCTGCCGGTGGTCGGCATAGGCTCCCTCCCCGTGACCGGACACGGCAGCGCGAAGCTGCTGCACGGCGTACAGAACCCCGACTGACAAGGATCGTTGCGATGCCTCAGCCCTCCCCCACCTCCGGCACACGGCGGCGGCCCGGCTCGGCAGCCGGCGCCGTCCTACGGGCCCTGGTCAGCCTCGGGCTGCTGCTGGTGCTGCTGGTCGGCATCCCGGCGCTGCTGTGGTGGGCCACAGCCGTCGTCGGGCCCGACGGGGTCCGGGCGATGGGGCATCTGCTGTCAACCCAGGACAGCGGGCAGGTCTTCCTGCTCGCGCTCGCCGTCGTCGGCTGGATCGGCTGGGGCATGTTCGCCGCCTCCGTGCTGATGGAGATCCCTGCCCAACTCGCCGGCCGCACCGCCCCGCAACTCAAGGGCCTGCTGGGGCAACGCACCGCGGCCACCCTGGTCGGCGCGATCTTCCTCGTGCTGCCGGCCGGCACCGCGCTGGCCTCCACCTCGACACCGGCGCAGGCCGCCACGCCGGTGGCCAGCGCGCCGGTCCAGGCGGGCACCACCACGCCCGGGAGCACCGCCAGGCCCCCTGCCATGGGTCAGGAGCACCGGGCCGGTCATCGGGACGGGATCGTCACGTACACGGTCCAGCAAGTACGCCCCGCGGAGAGCTTGTGGTCGATCGCCAAGCAGCAACTCGGCGACGGCAACCGGTGGCAGGAGATCGCCGACCTGAACACCGGCCGGACCATGGTCGACGGCACCCACTTCCGCGCCGACGGGCCCATCCAGCCCGGGTGGATCCTGCACCTGCCGTCCCACGCCCCGCACCACGCAGCCGCGAGCGACGGCACAGGGCCTTCGCGCACCCACACAGTTCGGGCTGGGGAATCTCTGTCCGGCATCGCACAAAGCGAGCTCGGCGCCCCCGATGAGTGGCCGGAGATCTACCACCTCAACCAGGGTCAGCCGCAACCCGAGGGCCACCGCCTGACCGATCCTGACCTGATCTACCCACGCGAGATCCTGCTGCTCCCCGAGCAGAACTCCACCGCTCACAGCGCCCCGCCCGCCACGGAACAGCACCACCACGCCCAGCCGTCGGCGCCGCCTGCCGCGACGGGACCCGCGCTGGTTGCACCCGCACCGGCCACGCCCCCGGCGACAACTCCGCAGGACCAGCCGAGCACTACGCCCTCTGTGGGGGCCAGCACGCCTGGCACCACAGCGGATCCGCACACCAGCGACTCCCCCACCGCGGCGCCGTCGGCCCCGGACGCCGCGGCCCCGTCGTCGACCGCCGCGCACGCCACCGCAACCGGCAGCCGCATGCCGCTGTACGCCCTCGGCGGCGGCCTCCTGGCGGCCGCCGTACTGACGATGCTCGCCGCACGCCGCGTCTTCCAGCAGCGCCGGCGACAGCCCGGTCGCCGCATCGCTATGCCGGCCGGCAGTGCCGCGGCGACCGAGCGGGCGCTGCGTGCGACCGAGCACCCGGACGCGGCGGTGATGGTCGACGCAGCGCTGCGCACCGCAGCGGTGCACCTGGCTGCCGCCGGCCAGGAACTGCCGGCGATCGCGGCCGCGGTCCTCACCCCCAGCGGGCTCGACCTCCACCTGCAGGCGCCCGCGGCCGCCGTGCCGCCGTTCGCTGCCGTCAACGGCGATCTGGCCCGGTGGCACTGCCCGACCGGCAGCAGCGAACTCCTCGGTCCGGACGCCACTGACACGGTCGACGCCCCCTACCCGGCGCTCATCACTCTCGGCGGTGACGGCAACGGCTGGACGGTGCTAGTCGACTTGGAGCAGTACCCGCTGCTCCACATCACCGGCCCGGACCGGCTCCAGGTCCTGCGCGCGATCGCGATCGAACTGGCGACCAGCCGCTACGCCGATCACCTGGACGTGACCGTGTTCGGGGATCAGGCCTGCCCTCGGCTGCCGGAGTTGCTGCCGGAACGCTTCACCGCCGCACCCTCGGTGCGTGCCGCGGCACGTGCGGCGACAGCCCATCACAGCGACCAGACGCGGGCCCTTGCCGCCGTCGGGAAGCCCACAGTTCGGCAGGCGCGGCTCATCGGCGAGGACCAGGGCGCCGCATGGACACCGCACATCGTCCTCGCCGACCTCAGCGACGCCGGCGACGACGGCCAGGAGCCGCTCGTCGACCTGGCCGCGCTGGCGCCGCGCACCGCAACGGTCGTCATCACCACCGCAGACGGCCCCGGAGACCTCCCCGACGATGCCTTCTGGTTGGACACGGCCGCCGGGCAGGTGAGCGTGCCGGGCGCTGCCGTAACCGCCGATCTGCAGCTGCTCCCGGACGCCGACTATGCCGACCTGGTCGACCTGGTGGCGCTCAGCGACGACACCACCCCCGACGCTCCCCCGCAGCCGGCCAACGTTCCGGCTCCAGTCGCGACGGACGCGGAAGTACTCGAGGAACGGATCGCGTCTGCGGCCGCGGAGCTGCCGGCCCCTGTGCTGTCACCCGGCCCGACCGACGCGCCGCTGACTGCAGCGCCGTTCCCGCCGCCGTCGGACACGGCCTCGCAGGGCAGTGGGCGACCGTCGGGCCCCGGCGGGTTGATGGCCAAGTTCGCGTCTTTCGACCTGGACGACACCGAACAGGCGACGGCCACGGATGAGTCCCTGGAGCGCGACCTCCCCTCCCCCACCGATGGTCCGGATCTGGAGGACGCGCCTGACGCCGGACCCGCGGCTCCCCTCCACGAGGACGTCGCCGTGGTGGCGACCAGCCCGGAAGCGCCGGTGCTGGAGGCGCCGGTGATCCGCGTTCTCGGGCCGGTCGACGTGATCGGCGCACGCGGCACCGTGGACAGCAAGAACCGCCGCACCGTCACCGAGATCGCCGCGTGGATGATCCTCCACCCGGGCCAAGACCACCACGCCCTAGACGAGGCGATCTGGCCCGGGCGGAACGTGTCCCGCAAGACCCGCAACCCCTGGATCACCAGGCTGCGGAGCTGGCTGGGCGCAGACAACGCCGGCGACAAGTTCCTGCCGCTGGTGGCTTCCACCGAAGACGCTCTGTACCGCATGGCCAACACGGTCACCAGCGACTGGGACCAGTTCCAGGACATGACCGCGACGGGGCTCGCCACACCGGGCGAGACCGGCGACCGGCTCCTGCGCCTGGCCTTGGAACTGGTCCGCGGCCGGCCCTTCGCCGGGGCGCCAGCCCGCCGCTACGTGTGGGCGGAGAACCTCGCGCAGGACATGATCTCGGCGATCACCGACACCGCGGCGCAGTTGGCGCAACGGCGACTGGACGTCGGCGATCCTCGAGGCGCGCTGTGGGCGGCAACCCGCGGCTTGGACGCGTCACCGGAGTCCGAGCGGCTGTACCGGCTGGTCTTCCAGGCGCGGCACGCACTCGGGGACCATGACGGCCTGGAGCGCGCCGCACAGCAGCTGGGGCTGCTGTGTGACGAGCTGGGCTCGGACATGGAAGACGCGACCGTGGACGTCCTGCGGAGCCTGCTGCCGGCCAGCGCGCCGCGCTCCTGATTCTCACCACGGCGGGACGGGTCGGCTGGGGCTGTCTGTGCAGCCTGGAGACATGGCGCCACGAGGGCGGAATCCAGGAGCGCACCTCGATTCCAACAGTTCCTATGCGGGGCTACATCGCGTCCCAGGGGATGTCGTGGGTCCACCGCCACACCCCATCGGCGTCGGGCTCGTACCAGCTACGGCCGCCGGGGTGGGAACACCCGTCGGCCAGGATTCCAACACCGGGCTCTGGATCGTCGGCATCTACCACCGTGGTCATGCCGTCCAGCGGGCCGCCGTGGAGCGTGACGTCCGTCCAGCGCGTGTCGTCCATGGGCCGATGGTGCCTCAGGAGTGACCGTGGTCGTGGTGCAACCGGTCACCGAGCCGGTTGCACCACCGCGTCCCCAAGCGTGTCCGGCTGTGGTTCGTGGATGCGCCTTCTCCGCTCTGGCCTGCGGTGCAACCGGGCGGTGCAAGCATCTGAGCAACCGCCTGCCATGGCGGTCGGACGGCGCAACCCGGCTACGGGAGGGGCCCGGGCAGCGAGGGCTGAACTCGGAGAGTGCTGAGTGGCGTGCCCGGTCTCAGACCACGCCGAAGCGCCCGAGTCGCCCCGTTCCAAGCCATTCCAAGCCTGTTTGGTGCAGAGGTTGGAACGGGGCTGTGCGCCGCGGCGGGCCTACGCGGATTCCTCTCGCCGGATCGCGCCCAGGTACTTGCGAGCGGTTCCCACGGACAGCCCGACCTGCTCTGCCAACGCGGGGGCGAGCCGGTTGTCGGGCTGGTCCCGCTCGGCCGGGGTGAGGCGTTGGAACAGCATCCGGAGACCGGCCTTGCCGGCCGGCAGCGATTCCAACTGGTCCCCGCTCTCCTCCGTGGCTTCCTCCTGGAACGGCTCCAGGAGAGCCCGCTGCTGTGGTTGTTGTGTCACCCGGGCGTGGACGACTCGTGTTCCAGCAGGAGCACCCTGTCGGGCGACCGGGACGCCGGCGTACGGGGCAGCCCCGGCGACGGGGCCGTCCTCGGCTTGGAACGGCGGCTGGAATTCCAGCGCTGCAGTGTCGTCCTGCAGCTCGTTCCACCCGGCCTGGCGTTCCAATGGCAGCTCAGGGCCCTCTTCCCGGTGGAACGCGTCAGTCAGCGGGTCGGCAGGCGTGGAACTCGTGAACGCCTGCAACTCCTCGGCGGCGGGGAAGCCACCGTACTGCCGGACGAACGCCTGGTACTGCGCGAACTCGCGGGCTTCCCTTTCGGACAGTGCCGATGTGGCCTCTGGCTCGCCGACCTGGCCGGCCGTGGCCGCCGCGACCAGGCCATCGGAAGGCGCCCGTTCCAGCCGGACTTCCCCAGCTGCCGACTCCGCGGCCCCCGGTTCCAGCACGGCCAGCGCCTGTTCCAACCCTGCTGGAACAGGCGCTGCCCGCGACCACAAGGTGGCCGGCGCCTCGATGCCAGCGGCCTGGAGGCCCGCGTCCGCGGTCTCCGACAGCGGTATGCCGTACTTGGCGAGCCGCAGCGGCATGATGGCCTCGATGGGCGCCCTGCGGCG
>NZ_FODD01000048.1 GCF_900110255.1 Actinacidiphila rubida | reverse complement strand
GGTTGCGTCCTTGGAAGTGGTGTAGCGGGTGGGACCTGTTCCGGGGGTTTGTCCCGGCGTCCGGGTTGGTGCCCGCATAGAGAAACGGCCACCGGCTGATCTTCGAAGTGACTAAGCCTCGAAGGAGATCAGCACGATGACCGCACCCGACAGTCTGCCCCTGCGCGCCCTGACCGAGGAGAACCTGGCCTCGGCGAGTCCCGATCTGCTGCGTCAGATGGTCAAGGCATTCGCCGACGCGTTGATGTCCGCGGACGCCGACGCGGCCTGCAACGCCGCATACAGGCAGGTCAGCGACGAACGCGTCAACCAGCGCAATGGCTACCGCCCACGCGAGTGGGACACAAGGGCCGGCACGATCGAGCTTGCGATCCCGAAGCTGCGCTCGGGCAGCTACTTCCCGACCTGGCTGCTGGAACGCCGCCGACGGGCCGAACAAGCCCTCATCTCCGTGGTCGCCACCGCATACCTCCTGGGCGTCTCCACCCGCCGCGTGGAAAAGCTCGCCGAATCGTTGGGCGTCACCCAACTGAGCAAGTCGCAGGTCAGCGCGATGGCCAAGCACCTTGACGACCAAGTCGCCGCGTTCCGCAACCGCCCGCTGGACACCGGCCCCTATGCGTTCGTATGGGTCGACGCCCTCACCCAAAAGGTCCGTGAGGGCGGCCGAATCATCAACGTGCATGCGCTGGTCGCGGTCGGTGTCAACGCCGACGGACACCGCGAGATCCTCGGCATCGACGTCGCCACCTGCGAGGACGGTGCCGGCTGGCTGGCGTTCCTGCGCTCGCTGACCGCCCGCGGTCTGTCCGGCGTCCAGCTGGTCATTTCCGACGCCCACACCGGCTTGGTCGGTGCGATCGCAGCCGTCCTACCCGGCGCATCGTGGCAACGCTGCCGCACCCACTACGCCCGCAACCTGCTCTGCCAGGTCCCGAAATCCGCCCAGCCATGGGTGGCCACCCTGCTGCGGACCGTCTTCGAGCAGCCCGATGCCGAGGCCGTCCACGCGCAGATGAGGCACGTCCTGACCGCCCTGGAGGCGAAGTTCCCCAAGGCCGCCGAGCACCTGGACGCCGCCCAGCACGACGTGCTGGCGTTCGCCGCCTTCCCGCGGGAGGCATGGCGGCAGATCTGGTCGAACAATCCGCAGGAACGGCTCAACAAGGAAATCCGGCGCCGCACCGACGTCGTCGGGATCTTCCCCGACCGCACCGCCCTGATCCGCCTGGTCGGCGCCGTCCTGGCCGAACAGAACGACGAATGGACCGAAGCCCGCCGCTACATGAGCCACGAACTCCTCGCCAAGACCAGCCACCCGAACGAGTCAGACACCACCGAACCCGCCCTGCCCACCGAACTCACCGCATAGCCTCACCACAAGATCAGCCGATGGCCGTCAATACACCACGCCAGCGGACGTGACCCCGTCCCGACGTCAGACGCGCCCGGAGTCCCTGCAGATCCATCTCACCCCCGCATCGGATCGTGCCGTCCGCATAGACGAAGAGATCAGCCGGGTAATAGCCCGCATACGACGTGGTCCACACGTGGCACCACGCCCCGTCGATCCGTTCCCCATCCACCAGGCGATACGTCGGCCTCGTCCATGCCATGCCGGCAGCGTAGCCCGGGCGCTCCTCAGCCCGATCAGGCCGACCGCTCACCGGCGCACACGGCTCCGCCCCGACAGGCAACACGGCGACGCCAAAGCCACCGTGGTGGCGGTGGAGAACACTGCGGCAGGATCCGTCCGGTGTCGTCCGTGACCGCTGCGGACGCGGCCACGACCGGGCTGTTCGGCGCGGGTCAGGCGGTCGCGGTCTGCTGTGCGCCGGTGGTGCTGGCGGCGAGCCAGGTGGTCCAGTCGAGGGTGAAGGCGGCGTAGCCGTTGTCGGCGGGGACGGGGCCGCGGGGGGTGCCGGTGACGGTGACGGGGTCGCCCTGGTGGGCGTGGGCGTAGAACCACTGGGAGTCGGCCAGTGACAGGTGGATGCAGCCGTGGGAGCCGGCCTGGCCGGGGTTGGGGTGGGCGGTGGAGTAGTGGACGTAGGTGCCGCTGGTGGTGAGCCGGACGTCCCAGGGCAGCGTGACGTCGTAGTAGTTGACGCTGGCCGGATCGCAACTGATGTGCACGCTGCAGGACGTCATGTGGACCGAGGGCGCCTTGTCCATCTCGGCCATGGTGCCGTCCCAGGTGGGGAACTGGGCGCTGCCCGCGTCGATCGGGAAGTGCTTCTGGCGGACTCCGTCGAGGTAGACGTCCATGGTGTGGGCGGGGGCGTCGACCTTGGTCTCCCAGTCCGCGCCGATGGTGAAGGCGTGGTGGTAGTCGTGGGTGCCGTAGCGGCCGTTGCCGTCGCCGACATCGGTGAGGCGGGCGTCGACGGCCACGTGGGTGCCGGAGGGCCAGAAGTGGTGCGGCCGCCAGTCCGCCCTGGTGCTGCTGAACCAGTGCCAGGCGCCGGTGACCGGGGTGGACGAGGTGACCTTCAGCGCCCGCTCGACCGCCGCGCGGGCGGTGCGCGCGACGGGGTGGGTGAACCGCACGGATATGGGCATCGCCACGCCGACGGTGGCGCCGTTCGCCGGGGTGATCGTGTCGAGCAGCAGGGGCGGTCCCGCGGGGCGGGTCGGGGAGGGGCGGGTGGCGGCCGGGGTGGGGTCGGCGGAGCCGGTGCCGGTGCCCGGCGTGCCGCCCGTCGAGGCGCCGGGCGACGGGGACTGCGCCGACGAGGAGCCCGGCCCGGCGGCCTTGGCAGCGGCGTCCTGGCAGGCGGTGGCGCCCAGCAGCACCGCGGCGGCGAGCACCGCCGCGCCGATGTGCCTGGCGTACCCGCGGTGCCCGCGGTGTCCGCGGTTCGGTGCCGATCGTGCGTTCCGTGCCATGTTCCCCACGCTCCCGTTGAGTTCCCCTGCGCGTCGTCGCCACGCGGCCGTTGCCGCGTGCTGCCGCGCCCTCGTGCCAGTGGGAGATGCCGACCGCACCGGAAAGGTTGGAGCCCTGAACGGCTGTTCCGGATCTGTGACAAACACCCCTGCGGATCGCGGGCGTTGACGGCGGCGGTGCTCGGGACGGGCGCGCTCTCGACGGGCCCGCGCCGCCGCCCCTGAGTGCGGGACGTCGCCTGCCGGACTCAGCGCTGCAGCCAGCTCAGCAGGGCCGTCGCCGTGAACACCGCGCCCGACGCGAGACCGACCGCGCGCGGGGTCAGCCACCCAGGGCGTTCCCGGGACTGGGACTGGGGCTGGGACTGGGACTGAGGATCGGGCTGCGGGGCCGGCGCCAGCAGCGCGTCCGCGAAGGCCTGTGCGGTCGGCGGCCGGTCCGCCGGCTCGACGGACATCGCGACCCGCAGCAGCAGGGCCACCCCCGGCGGCAGCTCCTGGCCCGCGGGCAGCGCGGGCAGCGTCGATCGGGCCGGCTGGTCCGTCATCAGGGCCGTGGCGCGTCCGCCGGTGCCGAACGGCTTCTGGCCCGTCAGCAGCTCGTAGGTGACGACGGCCAGCGCGTACACGTCGGCCCGCCCGTCGAACCCGCCGGTCTGGAAGGCCTGTTCCGGCGCCATGTACGCGGGCGTGCCCGTGGTCACCGTCAGCCCGGACGCGTCGGCGAGCTGCTTCGCGCTGCCCAGATCCGCCACCAGGACCGCGGCGGGCGCGGCGCCGGTGGCGAGCAGCAGGTTGGACGGCTTGACGTCGCGGTGCACCACGCCCGCCTCGTGGAGGACCTGGACCGCGTAGCCCGCCTCCGCGGCCAGCCGCAGCGCCTCCTGCGGGCCGCACCGCCCGACCCGGTCCGCCAGGGTGCCGCCGCGCACGTAGTCCATGACGAAGTAGGGGCGGTCCTCCTGCACCCCGACGTCGTGCACCCGGACCACGCGCGGGCTGGCGATCCGGCGCAGCAGCCTCGCCTCGGCCAGGAACCGCTCGCGCACGTCGGCGTTGGCAGCCCAGTTCTCGGCCAACACCTTCACCGCGACCTCGGTGTCGAGCTCCGGGTCGTAGGCCTTCCAGACCGTCGCGAAGGAGCCGGCTCCGAGCCGGTCCAGGAGGAGGTAACGGCCGAGCTTGCGCATGTGGCAGCATTCTGCCGGAGTCGTCGGGGGTGGGAAACTCCCGTTCGGCGAGTGGGACGCGACAGGGGCAGGACGGGGGGGGTCCGGGTGTTCGAGGAAGGCGAGCTGGAACGGCTCGTGGCGGCCGCGCAGGCGGGCGACCCGGGGTCGATGGAGTACCTGCTGGCCAAGCTGCGGCCGGTGGTGCTGCGCCGCTGCTCCCGTTTCCTGCCGCACCACGCCGACGCCGAGGAGGCCGCGCAGGACGCGCTGCTCTCCATCAGCACGCACCTGGGCGAGTACGGCGGCCGCGGCTCCTTCCTCGGCTGGGTGACGGTGATCGCGTCCAACGCCGCCCGGTCCACCTACCGTTCGATGCGCCGGCGCGCCGAGGACAGCCACGCCGACCTGCCCGAGTCCGTGGACCCGCGGAGCACCAGCGTCATCGCCGGGACCCGGCTCGACCTGATGGAGGCGCTGACCGCGTTGGAGCAGCAGCACCCCACCCTGGTGGAGTCCTTCGTGCTGCGCGACCTGGGCGACCTCACCTACGTCCAGGTGGCCGAGGAGGTGGATGCCCCGTTGGGCACGGTCAAGGACCGTATCCACCAGGCGCGGCACTTCATGCGCGAGCGCCTGGCCGGCGATCGGTGAACGGCGGTCCCGGGGCGGCGGGCGGCGATGCCGCGGCGGGGGGCGGCCGCACCGCCGTCCGGGCCCGATACGCCGTCCGGCCCCGATCCGCCGTCGCCGCCCTGGTGGCGGCCGCCGCGTGCGGCCTGGTGACCGGCCGTTTCGTCCTTCCACCGCTCCCCGGCGCCGCGCACCCGGCAGCGCGGTCGGCCCCGGCCACCCAGCACGTTCCGGCTCGCGCGACGGCCGGCGCGTCCGCCACGCCACCCACACACTCGGCCTCCGGCACCGCGCCCGCGGCCGGCCCCGGCTCCGGCCCCGCGCCGAAGGCAGCCACCGGGCCGGTGACGACCGCCGACCTGCTGGACCCCGCGGCGTTCGGCACGGTCGGCATCACCGCGCCGATCCATGCCAGGGACCGCTTCGGCGACGGCGCGTACGCCAACTCGGCCTGCACCGGCGAGAAGACGCTCACCCAGACGCTGGGCGGGCCCGGCGCCCACTTCCGCGGACTGATGACCGGCACCCGCACCGCCCCGGGCGACCCCACCGTGGCCCTGCGCCCCGCCGACCAGGTGGCGCGCGAGGTCGCCGCCGAGGCCCAGAACCCCGCCCTGGCACAGAACTTCTTCGAGCGCCTGCTGCTCGAGGAGGTGCCCTGCCAGGACGAACCTCCCGGCCACTGGGTCTACGGCAGGACCACGACGCTGGAGCTCGGCCCCGGCCTCAGCGCGAGCTGGATGGGCACCTACCAGGGATCCCTCAACACCACCGGCACGGCTCCCGAGGGCAAGGAGCCCTGCGGCGGCATCGCCGTGCTGCGCAGCGGCAACCACTACGGGGTGCTGGAGGTCGACGCCTGCCTGGGCACGGCCGCGGTGTCCGGCATCGTCAGGACCGCTCTGTCACGGCTGTGAAACAGCCGCGCAGGGCTCCAACTTTCCCTCCGCCGGCGTCATCTCCCCGGTTGTACGAGGACGCAGCAGGCGTCCCGACCAGCAGGGGGACCAGATGACCGAGAACCAGCCCGTCCGGCAGAAGACCGTTCGCCGCAACCGTGTCGTCGCCGCGGCCTGCGTCACCGCCGCACTGATCACGGCCGGCGTCGTGGGCACCCAGTCGGCCACCGCCGACGGTGCCGCGCACAACGCCGGGCGCAACGCCGCGCACCGCACCGCGGCCGCCGCCCACTCCGTCGCCGCGCGGCCGGCCGCGGTCGCGGTCGCCGCGCCGGGACTCGGCTCCGCCGCCCTCGTCCAGAGCGAGGACTTCTTCCAGCAGGGCCTCGGTCCGGTCGGTGCGACCGTGGCACTGAGCGGGCGCCAGGGGCTCTCGGCGTGCTCGGGCGAGGAGACGATGCGTGACCTGACGCAGGGCAGGGCCACCGCGTACGCGTCGGTGACCTGGACCTTCGACACCGAAGGCCTGCTGATCGAGTCGGCCGCGAGCGCGTCGACCGGCAACGCGGCGAGCACCTACGAGAAGCAGCTCGACGCGCTGGTGCGGGACTGCCAGGACGAGCCGGCCGGCCACTGGCACTACGGCGCGGCCCACGCCTTCACCGCCACCGGCGGTACCGGCCACTGGTACACGTCCTTCAACGGCGACGGCACCGTCACCGGCGGTGTCGCGGTCCTTCGCAGCGGCACCAGGGTCGCCGTCGTCGAGCTCACCGGCCAGCCCACGGACGCCCCTGCCTACGTCAAGGGAATCGCCACCGCGGCCCTGAACCGCCTCCCCTCCTGACACGGGGTTCCCGCGCCGCCCGGTCGCCACCGTGCTCGGGCTGCTCGGGGCTGCTCGGGGCTGCGAGGAGTCCTCAAAGACGGGTCGCGGCCCGGACGAGGGCGGCGACCGCCCGTGAGCGGCTGTGGGGCGGCCACGCGATCACCGTCGTCACTGTCGGCGCGTCGGCCACGGGGACGGCGACCAGGCCGTCCCTCAGCTCGGCGCGCACCGACTCCGGCAGGATCGCCGACGCCCGGCCGAGCGCGATGAGCTGGAGCAGTTGCGTGTGGTGGTGCACCGGCGGGCCGGCACCGTCCGGGAAGGTGCCGTCGGCGTGCGGCCAGCGGGGCAGGGGCAGGCCGGGCAGCGCGGCGACGTCGGACATCCGCACCCGGGCCCGGCCGGTGAGGGGGTGCCCGGCCGGAAGGACCACGACCTGTCCCTCCGCGTGCAACTCCTCCGTGTCGAGCCCGGCCGTCGAGTCGAACGGCCGGTGCAGCAGCGCCACATCGGCCCGTCCGTCCCGCAGCAGCCGCTCCTGCTCGCCGATCCCGCACAGCATCACGTCGACGGCGACCGCGCCGGGTTCGGCCGCGTAGGCGTCGAGCAGTTTCGCCAGCAACTCGCCCGTCGCCCCGGCCTTCGTGACGAGGACCACGCCGGGCTGGCCGGTCGGCGCGAGAGCGGCGCGGCGGGTACGGCGCTCGGCGGCGTCGATCGCGTCGAGGGCCGCCCGCCCTTCCCGCAGCAGCACCGATCCGGCCTCGGTGAGGGTGACACCGCGGCTGCCGCGTTCCAGCAGTGCGGCCCCGAGCCGGCGTTCGAGCTGCTGGATCGCCCGTGACAGCGGAGGCTGGGCGATCCCGAGCTGCTGCGCCGCCCGCCCGAAGTGCAACTCCTCGGCGACGGCGACGAAGTACCGCAGCTCCCTCGTCTCCATGCCGCCACGCTACCTGACGCCGCCTCGGCGCCGGACGGAATCACCGCAGTGAGCTGGTCCGATACCGGGGAGGTATCGCCGCTTACCCAGACGGTGTTGGCCGCGGCGCTCAGGTGCGGAACACGATGGACCGCATGAGCGGACAGACGATCACGCTGGTCACCGGCGCGAACAAGGGAATCGGATACGAGATCGCGGCGGGCCTGGGCGCCCTCGGCTGGAGCGTCGGCGTCGGCGCTCGGGACGAGGCACGCCGGGAAGCGGCCGTCCACAAGCTGCGGGCGGGCGGCGCGGACGCGTTCGGGGTGCCGCTCGACGTGACGGACGACGCGAGCGTGGCGGCCGCCGCCCGGCTGGTGGAGGAGCGCGCCGGCCGCCTCGACGTCCTGGTCAACAACGCCGGAGTGACCGGCGGCATGCCGCAGACGCCCACCACGGTCGGCCTCTCGGCCGTACGGACGGCCGTGGAGACCAATGTGATCGGCGTCATCCGCGTCACCAACGCGCTGCTGCCGCTGCTGCGCCGTTCCGCGTCGCCGCGGATCGTCAACATGTCCAGCAGCGTCGGGTCGCTCACGAAGCAGACCACTCCCGGCGCCGAGACGGGGCCGATCTCCGCGGCGTACGCACCGTCGAAGACGTTCCTCAACGCCGTGACCGTCCAGTACGCCAGGGAGCTGCGGGACACGAACATCCTGATCAACGCCGCCTGCCCCGGCTACTGCGCGACCGACCTCAACGGCCTCCGCGGCGTACGCACCCCCGCACAGGGCGCGGCGATCGCGATCCGGCTCGCGTCCCTCCCCGACGACGGCCCGACCGGCGCGTTCTTCGACGAGGACGGCGTGGTGCCGTGGTGACCTCGGCACCGGGTCTCACCGACCTGACGCCCGGCGAAACCGCGTCGACCGGCTACTCCTCGGGCTCCCAGGCGATCAGCTGCTCGAACGCCTGCTGGTCGCCGTCGATCTTCAGGTCGCGCAGCGTGAGGCGGCCCCAGAAGAGGAGAAGCAGCTGCTCGGCCGTGCCCGTGGCGGAGGCGGAGGCGGGCGGGGCGTCGTCCGTGAGGGGTGCGGGCCAGGCGCCGGTGCCGTCCAGCGTGAGGAGCCAGGAGCGGCCCTCGGTGGCGTGGTAGTGGATGGTGGCGGCCTCGTGCGGCCAGGCCGCCGGGGTGGAGTTGCAGGTGTCGAGGAACTCGGCCACGCCGTCGAGCGCGACGTCCACCGGCATGGGCCGCACGGCGCCTGCGGCGAGCTGGGCGTCGTAGGTGTGCACCAGCACCTCGTGCACCCGGCGCCGGGCCACGCCCCAGGCGTTCGCGGGTGACACACCGGCGCGCCACCACGCCCAGCACTCGCGCTCCGGGCCGGCCTCGCGCAGCACGCTCAGCAGCAGCTCGTTCGACTCGGCGTACCAGGCCAGCAGCGCCTCGGGCTCGCGCGGCGCCGCCGCGGCATCCTTGGCCGGCGGAGCCTCGGCCGGTCCGGCGGCGACGATCGCGGCCCACCAGCGCTGGCCCGTACCCAGGTGCTGCACCAGATCGAACACCGTCCACTCGGGGCAGGACGGCACCGGCGCGTCAAGGCTGGGCGCGGCCGCAACCGCGCTCCGGAACGCGACCGACCGCTCTTCGATCATTCGCAGCAGCGCGGAATACTCAAGACTCTCTGTCACATCATCTGCCTATCACCCCAGCTCAGCCGACCACACCCTATTTTCCCGGCCGCCAGGCGCGGGGTTCGGCCTCGTCGGGGCTGGGAGACGGGGGTATCCCCACGTATCCCCACCACCGGGCCGGATGACCTCCGGGCCGGGCGTGTCCGGAACCTTTCGTCCGTGCCGCCGTTGCGTGCAAAACGCTTGGACTGCGCGGGAGATGGCTCGGCAGACTGCCGGTTCCGGCCTTCGGCGGCCCGCCGGGAGCAGCCGCGTGAGTGACCGGCCGCCGCACGACGACGACACGGGGGTTGGGGGATGGGATCACCCGACGCGCGGGAGGACGCGCCGCGTCAGGGCTCGGTGGGGCTGGCGCTGCGCTACTACGGGCGGGAGCTGGTGCGGCTCCGGTGGCTGACGGCACCGGCGATGCTGCTGCCGGCGCTGGGCAACATCGGGATCAACTACGTGGCCCCGCTGGTCGTCGCCAAGCTCGTGGGGCGTCTCGCGGATGACACGGCCCACGCGGGTGGCGCCGTCGGGCCGGCCGTGCCGTACGTCCTCGTCTTCGCCGGCGTGCTGCTGCTCGCCGAGACCTGCTGGCGCATCGGCATCCACTGCCTGAACCGCCTCGACGGCCAGGGCATCAAGCACCTGTACGTGATCGGCATGGACGAGCTGTTCGCCAAGGACGCCGGCTTCTTCCACGACAACTTCGCCGGGGCGCTGACCAAGCGGGTGCTGAGCTTCGCCTCCCGCTTCGAGGAGTTCGCCGACACCCTCACGTTCTCGGTCGTGGGCAGCCTCGTGCCGCTGCTGTTCGGTTCGGTGGTGCTCTGGCAGTACCAACCGATGCTCGTCGTCGTGCTGTTGACGCTGATCGCGCTGACCGCGCTGTGTGTGGCGCCGCTCATCCGGCGCCGTCAGGCGCTGGTCGACCGGCGGGAGGCGGCGATCGCGCGGGTGGCGGGGCATGTCGCCGACGTCCTGATGAACATGGACACGGTCCGGGCGTTCGGCGCCCAGGAACGCGAGGCGGCGGAGCACCGGTCGCGTGTCGCGCATTCGCGGCGGCTGTCGCTGCGGTCGTGGGACTACGGCAACCTGCGGATCGACACCCTGGTCGCGCCGATGTCCGTGCTCACCAACGCGCTGGGCCTGCTGCTCGCGGTCACGCTCGGCGGGGGCCGGCACGGGGTGGAGGCGGTCGTGGTCGTGTTCACCTACTACACCAACGCCACGCGGATCATGTTCGAGTTCAACCAGATCTACCGCCGGCTGGAGAGCTCGATGACGGAGGCCGCGCAGTTCACCGAACTGCTGCTGACCCCGCCGACCGTGCTCGACCCCGCCGAGCCGGAGCCGCTGGCGGTGCGGGGGGCCGACGTCCGCTTCGAGCAGGTCACGTTCGCCCACGGGAGTGCGGAGGCGCTGTTCGAGAAGCTCGACCTGACCGTGCCCGGCGGGACGCGGGTCGGTCTCGTGGGGCGATCGGGCGGCGGCAAGACCACGCTGGCCCGGCTGCTGCTGCGGATGACGGACATCGACGGCGGGCGGATCACGGTCGGCGGTCAGGACATCAGCAGGATCAGGCAGAAGGACCTGCGGGGCCTGATCTCCTACGTGCCGCAGGACCCGGCGATGTTCCACCGCACGCTCCGGGACAACATCGCCTTCGCGCGTCCGGACGCCACCGACGCGGACATCCGCCGCGCCGCCGAGGCGGCCCACGTCACGGAGTTCGCCGACGCCCTGCCGGACGGTTTCGGCACGATGGTCGGCGAGCGCGGCGTGAAGCTGTCCGGTGGGCAGCGCCAGCGGGTCGCGCTCGCCCGGGCCATCCTGCGGGACGCACCGATCCTGCTGCTGGACGAGGCGACCAGCGCCCTGGACTCCGAGAGCGAGATCCTCGTCCAGGAAGCGCTGTGGCGGCTCATGGACGGGCGTACGGCGCTCGTGGTGGCGCACCGGCTGAGCACGGTCGCCGACATGGACCGGCTCGTCGTCCTCGACCGCGGACGGATCATCGAGCAGGGCACCCACCAGCAACTGCTCACCCGCGACGGGGCCTACGCGAAACTGTGGCGGCACCAGTCGGGCGGCTTCCTCGACGACACGCCCGCGCGGCCCGCCCTGCCCTGACCCGGTCCGTCCCCCGGCGGCCCGATCCCTGCTTGCCGCAGGCGTCGACTCCCAGGACCCGCACCGCTGCCTCCGCCTCAACGCCGCCGCCGCCGCCGTCAAATTACCAGCGTGGAGGACGCCCGGCGGTGGCCGCAACGAAGGGGCCACGACCGCGGCCGCCACGAAGGCCCCCCGCTGCGGCCGCATCCCGCCGCGAACGCTTTCCGGTCCCGCGACATGTAGAGGGTGGGAGCCCCCGCGAGTGGGGACGGGACGAGGAGAGTGTGTGGACACCGACGAAGAGGTGCTGGCACGCGCCCGGCACGATCCGGCCGCGTTCGAGCCGCTGGTCGACCGGCACTCGGCGGCACTGCACGCGTATCTGCTCCGCCGGTGCGGGCCGGCCGCCGACGACCTGCTCTCCGAGGTCTGGCTGACCGCGTACTCCCGCAGGGCCGACTTCAGGGTCGTCGAGGCGGGGACCGTGCGCGGCTGGCTGTTCGGGATCGCCCGCAACCACGCGCTGGCGCACTGGCGCAGGCACACGCCGCGGCCCGCGCCCGACAGCGCGCCGCACGGCGACGACACGTGGGACGCCGTGGACGCCCGGCTGGACGCCGCCCGCCTACGGCCCGCCCTGCGCGCGGCACTTCGCGCACTCCCCGACGCGGAACGTGAGGTGCTCGTCCTCACCGCGTGGGAGCAGCTCACGCCTGCCGAGGCCGCCCAGACCGTGGGCATCGCCGCCGGCACCGCACGCTCCCGCCTGCACCGGGCCAGGGCCCGGATGCGCGACCTCATGGCAGGCCACCCCGCCGACCGGCGGACCGGACCGCCCTCTCCCCTCGTCCTGAAAGGCGTACAGACGTGACCGAGCCCAGCCCCCACGACCCGCCGTTCCCCGGCTGGGACGAACTCGTGGCCGCCGGTACGACACCGGCCGCCGACCCGGCGGTTCTGGCGGCGGCCCGCACGGCGGTCGCCGACGCCGTCCGCCGCGACACGGCCCCCTTCGCTGCCGCCGCTGCCGCCCCGGCCGCCGGGGCGGCACACGACGCCTTCCCGCCGAGCCGCCCCCGCCCCCGCCGGCGCGGGCCGGCGCTGCGCGTGTCCCTGACGGCCCTGGCCGCCGCCGCCGCGGTCGTCGTCACCGTCTCGCCCCTGTCCGCGTCCCACCACGCGACGCCGCGGGCGGCCGCACCGGGCACGGTCACCTCGACGTTCCTGGCCGACGTCGCGTCCGCGCAGTCGATCGCGCCCGGCACGTGGGACGACGCCCCCTACTGGAAGGTCGCGTTCACCCGTTTCCAGGCCGACGGGCAGCCGACCGGTGTGCTCACGGAGTTCCTCGCCCACCGCGCGGGTCTGACGTCCCATCTGCGGGCGGCGGCCCCGGTCGAGGAGGACAAGCCGGCGCCGGGGCCGTGGCGGTTCACCGTCGGGACCGGCCGCCTGACGTGGGACCAGCTCGCCGGGCTGCCCACCGCGCCCACCGCGCTGCGCGCACGGCTGCGGCCGTACGCGGAGCCGGGCCAGGACCCGTCGGAGGAGATCTTCGGCACGATCGGCGACCTGCTGGCCTCACCGGCCCCGCCCAAGGTCCGGGCCGCCCTGTTCGAGGTCGCGGCCCGGCTGCCCGGCGTCCGGGTGGCCGGTCCGGCCACGGACGGCAGCGGGCGGCACGGCACCGCCGTCGAGCGGGGCGACGGCACGATCGTCGTCCGCTACGTCATCGACCCCACGGGGCGGCTGCTGGAGACGGTCGTCTCCAGTGTCCACGCCCTGCCCGCGCTGCCCGCGTCCGCCGAACCGCGGAGCCTGGGCGACATGAACGGCGTCACCGAGGGACGGCGCGCGAACGGCAGCCGGCCGCCGGTTCCGGCCGGCGGGGTCGTGGAGCGCACCACCTACACGTTCATCGGCCCCGCGACCCGCCTCGACGGGCCGTGACGGCCGGTCCCGCCGGCCGGACTTCCGGCCCGGCCGGACGGCAGCCGCCCGGCAGCGGCCCGGCAGCCGTCCGGGTCCCCGGTCCATCCCCGCAGACCACCTGGAGAGCAGACCACGTGTCCCGTTCGACGATCCTGACGCTCGCGACCGCCGTGCTCCTCGCGGCGGGCACGGCGGCCACCACCGCCACCGCCCACGCCGCACCCCTGCCCCCACCCCTGCCCGTGACCGTTCCCGCCGACGCGCCGAGCTGGGCCCCGGGCTCCCTGCCGGCGACCGATACCGTCCTCACCGGCGTCGCCCAGCCCGACGCGGGCACCACGTGGGCGGCGGGCTTCCGCATCACCCAGTCCGGCAAGGTCAGCGTGCACACGCCGGTGCTGCTCACCCGCCGGGCCGGGGACCCGCAGGGCTGGGTGGACGCGCCCACCGCGGCCCTGCCCGACGGGACCCGCACCCGCTTCAACGCCGTCACCGCGACATCGGCGGCCGACGGCTGGGTCGTCGGGGACGACAGCCCCGAAGCCGGCGGCATCGTCGCCGAACACTGGAACGGCACCGCCTGGACCGCGGCCGCCGCCCCCGTCCCGGCCGCCACCTACCTGGACTCCGCCGGGCTGCTGAGCGTCTCCGGACGCGGCGCCGGCGACACCTGGGCCGTGGGGTGGGCCCAGATCGAGGACGGCACCACGACCGGCCCCGACGGGCTCCCTTCGGTGCAGACCCACATGGAGGGCCTCGCCGAGCACTGGAACGGCTCCTCCTGGACGCTGCAGCGCCTCCCGCAGACACCCGGCGGCTTCACTCTCGACGCGGTCGCCGAGATCGGCCCCGGCGACGTGTGGGCCGGCGGGTACACCAGCGACGACCAGCCGCTGCTCCTGCATGACGACGGCCACGGCTGGAAGCGGGTGGCGGGACCGCGGACCGGCGGTCTGGCCGGCGAGTTCAACGCCCTGGCGGCCGGTGGTCCCGACGACGTGTGGGCGGTGGGGCGCACCGTCCGCGACGACACCGACCCGGGCCACGCGCTGGTCGCCCACTGGGACGGCCGCGGCTGGCAGCAGGTCGCCGTCCCCGAGGAGGCGGGCCGCCTCAGCGCGGTGACCGTCACGCCGCAGGGCGACGTCGTCGCCGTGGGGCGCGTCACCACCGCGGCGTTCCCCGGGCCCGGGGCCGACGGGTACGCCATGCGCCTGTCCGGCGGGACGTGGGGCTCGCTGGCCCTGCCGTCCGGCACGCTCTTCGACCCCACGGGTGTGGCGGTCTCGCCCCTGCGGCAGACCACGGTGGTGGGCGTCGTCGCCGATCCCGCCCAGCCGGAGCCGCAGCCGATGGTCCTCACCAGCGGCGGCTGACCGGTGCGAAGGGCCCCACCGTCCGCGGTGGGGCCCTTCGGCGTGCCCGGGCCCGCACGCTCCGTCCGCGCCGCCGCTGCGGGCCCGGCCCCCGGCCTCCGCACCGCCGCTGCGGGCCCGGCCCCCGGCCTCCGCACCGCCGCTGCGGGCCCGGCCCCCGGCCTCGCACCGCCGCCACCGGGCCGCCCCCGGCGTCAGCGCGACCGCCGCCGGCTGTCCGTGCCGCGCCCGCCGCCACTACTCCGTGCGCAGCACCTCCGCCGCCGACGCCCTCGACGCGCGGACGGAGGGGAGCAGCGCGCCCAGCACGGCGAGCGCGACCCCGGAGAGGGCCGGAAGCACCAGCAGCGGCGCGTCCCACACGTGGAGCATGGACGCCGGGAGGTCGCGGCCGGTGCCGTGGCCGATGAGCGGGAGGACGATCCGGTGCGCGAGCATCCCCGCGGGCACCCCGACCGCTCCCCCGGCCACGCCCAGCGCGGCCGTCGCCGTGACCACCATGGCGACGACCTGCCGCGGGGTCATGCCGACCGCCTTGAGCACGCCGATGTCCTTGCGGCGCTCGCGGGTGCTCAGGACGACGGCGTTGAACACGCCGAGCGCGGACACGCCGACCAGGAGCAGGGCCAGGGTGGAGATCACGCTGATCACGGCCTGCTCGATCGGCCCGACACCGGTGTTCAGCGACGGACGCAGGCCGGGATCGAGGCGTCGTGCCGCCGCCGCGTAGGCGTGCGCGTCGGCCCCCTTCGCGAGCCCGACGGAGAACTCCGTGGCGCGGCGGGTGGAGTTGAGGCCGACGAAGCGGTTCCAGTCGGTGCTGGTGAGGTCCCAGCCGTCGGTCTGCTCGCCGACGACCGTCTCGACGACCTGCCGGCCGGCCGCGTCGCGGAGCACGACCCGCCGGCCGAGGGAGAGACCCTGCTGGTGCCAGAACGTGGAGTCCGCGACCACCTCGCCCGGACCGCTCACCCAGCGCCCCCGCACCAGGTCGGGGTGGAGCGCGGTGGTGTCCCCGGTCCGGACGTCCATGCGGACGGCGTCCGCGCTGCCCGCCATGCGGGTCTGCAGGGGAGCGTCCGCGGAGACGTGGGCCGCGCCGGGGAGGGCGCGCAGTCCGGCCAGCAGCTGCTCGTCGGTGTGGACGGGGCCGGCCGGGTGCGACGGAGCCGCCGGGTTGCCGACGGCGACGGTCACCTGGACGCTGTCCTGCTGCTCCTGCGTCCGGTCGAACGTCAGGACGGACGCCGCCAGGCCGATCGCCAGTGTCGCGGTGGTCACGCCGAGCACGATCGTCGACAGGGTCAGGGCCGTGCGGCCGGGCCGGGCGAACGGCCAGCCCAGGCCCAGGCTCACCGGACGGGGCAGCCGCGATCCGCCGAGCCGGCGCTGGACGGCCGGGGCGCGCCCGGTCTGCTGGACACCGCCCGCGCTGATCGCCCGCGCTGCGGGCAGGCGCCGCGCCTTCACCGCCGGGAGGAGCGCGGACAGCACGACGAGCACGGGCATCCCGATCAGCACCACGGGGTAGACCCAGGCCGGAACGGACGCCTTGCCCGCGACCAGGGCGTTGCCGGAGATGCCCCAGAACGCCCCTCGCACCAGGTGCGTGCCGAGGACCGAGCCGACGGCGGCCCCGACGGCGCAGCCGATCACGGCCGGGACGGTCACCATGACCAGGTAGACGGCCGTCACCTGGTCCGGGGTGAATCCCAGGGCCTTGAGGACGCCGATGTGCCGGTAGCCGGCGACCACCGCGCCGCTGACGACGCTGCCGACGATCAGGACCGCGGCGATCAGGCCGAGGAGGCCGAACCCCGTCAGGAACGGCACGTACGTGTTCGGACCCGTGGCCAGGTGCTCCTTGAGGGTGAGGTAGGAGCCCGTGCCGGTCAGCGAGCCGGACGGCAGGCCGGCCGTGACGACCGCCATGTCCGCCGTGAGGGCCGCCTGCGATCCGGCGTCGCGGAACCGGTACATCATCTGGGTCGAGGCCGCGCCCAGGTCCCTGGCCTGCGCGGGGGTGACCCAGCCGCCGGCCGAGTCGCTCACGGACGTCGCGTATCCGACGACCTTCAGGTCCACGCCGCCGGGCGCGAGGACGTGCGTCTCCTGGTCGATCAGCCGCGCGCCGCCGAACCCCTGCGGCATGTCGAGGACGATCTCGCCGGGGTGCGTGGCCCAGCGCCCGGAGAAGACCTTCATCGTGTCGACCGCGGTGTCGGGCCGGTCGCGGCCCACGACGGTGAAGACGCCGGGCAGCCCGAACGGTCCGCCCTGGTCGGTGGGCCGGCGCAGGACGGCCACCGGGTAGGGACCGGCGGACGCCTCGACCCCGGAGGCCCGCGCGGTCCGCGCGATCCGCGCGGCGGTCGCCTTGGAACTGTCGAACTCCGCCATGACGTGGGCGCCGTTCGCCGCGTTGTACACCCGGTCGAAGGGCCCTGACACGGCGGCCATCAGGCCCAGCGTGACGACCGCCGTGGCGCTGCACACGAGCACGACGGCAGCCAGGACGAAGGTCTGCAGCCTGCGGCGCGCGACCGCGGCACGGGACGCGGTCCACACGGCCCTCATCGGTCGCGCCTCACGGCACGCGCGCCGGCGATACGGCCGTCGACGACCTCGACCACCCGGGACGCGCACCGCTCGGCCAGCCGGGCGTCGTGCGTCACCAGGACCAGCGTCTGCCCCAACGCGTGCAGATCCGTGAGCAGTTCGACGACGGCCTCGCCGGAACGGGTGTCCAGGGCGCCGGTCGGCTCGTCGGCCAGCAGCAGCGCCGGACGGTTCATCAGCGCGCGGGCGACGGCGACGCGCTGCCGCTCGCCACCGGACAGCGAGGCCGGATGGACGTCCCCCCGATCGGCGATCCCGAGTCCCTCCAGCAGTTCGGTGGCGCGCTGCCTGGCCGCCCTCGCCCCCAGCCCGTCCAACTGCCCGACCAGCGCCACGTTGTCGAGCGCCGGCAGGTCGTCCAGCAGGTGGAAGAACTGGAAGACCATGCCGACCCGGTGGCGGCGGAACAGCGCCAGCCCCTTCTCGCCGAGGGCACCGAGGTCCTCGCCGCCGACCACGACCGACCCGGCGGACGGCCGGTCCAGGCCGGACACCAGGTTCAGCAGGGTCGACTTGCCGGAGCCGGAGGGGCCCATCACCGCCACCGCCTCACCGGCGCGGATCTCCAGCGAGACCCCGTCGAGCGCCGTGCAGTCGCCGAAGTCCTTGCGCACGTCCGTCAGCCGCACGACGACCTCTCCGTCGGCCGGCACGCGGGACGGCACGCGGGACGGCACGCGGCCCGTCCTCCGGGACGGCCTCCGGAACAGCCCTCGCGACGTCCTCTCGTCCGCAGCCTTCGTGTTCGTCATGCGGCCACACTGCCGAGGGCGCCCGTGCCGGCACATCGGAGCACGGCCCGCACCTCACGCGGGCGCTGCCGTCCCAGGGTGTACACCCCCAGTCCGATGCGCTGGACGGCCTCGCGCTCCTACGCTCGACGCATGGCAATGACCCGGCCCTGGACGGCGCGCGTGTCCGCGGTACCGGTGGTCGCGTGCGTCTGGGCCCTCTCGACGCTGTACATGGTCCTCGCCGCGTCCAAGCGGTTGCGCGGGCCGTGGGGAGCCGCCGCGCCCCGGTATCCGTTCCTGTCGGACCCGCGGGAGCGGGCCGCACTGGCCCTCGCGGCCGTCCTGGTGGGCGTCGCCTGCGGGTTGCTCACGCGCCGGCCGCCGTGGTCGGTCGCCGCGCTCGTGCTCAGCGCGCTCGTCCTGAACCTCGACATCCACTCGTCCGACATCACACCCGACCAGTACCTGCCGGTCTGCGCCGCCCTCTACTTCGTCGCGGCGGCCGGTTCGCGGCGGACGGCGGCGGCCGGGGCCGTTCCGGCGCTCGCCGGACTGTTCGGCTACGTGGCCGTACGCCAGGCCAAGGGGCTGGACGTGGACACGACGGTCGAGGCCGTCGTGCTGCTGATCACCGTCCTCGCCTGGGCGTTGGGGGACGCCCAGCGACGGGAACGCCGCCACGCCGAGGAGCTGCGCACGCAGGTGGCCGAACAGGCCGTGACGGCCGAGCGGTTGCGCATCGCCCGCGAACTGCACGACATGGTCGCCCACAGCATCGGCGTCGTCGCCCTCCAGGCGGGAGCGGCCAAGCTCGTCCTCCGGACGCAGCCGGAGGGCGCCGGGCGGGCGCTCGGCATCATCGAGGACACCAGCCGGGAAACCCTGGCGGGGCTGCGCCGCATGGTCGGGGCACTGCACGACGCCGACGACGGGACGGAGGCCCGGACGGGAACGGGCACCCGCACGCCGCCCGCGGGCCTGGACGACATGGACCGGCTCGTGGCGAACGCACGCGACGCCGGTGTGCGCGTCGACGTCGAATGGCGCGGCGAGCGACGGCCGTTGCCGCCCGACATCGACCTGTCCGTGTTCCGGATCATCCAGGAATCGGTCACCAACGTCATGAAGCACTCCGGCAGCCGGCAGTGCCGGGTGTCGGTGGCCTTCCGCGAGGACGACGTCTCCCTCGTGGTCGTCGACAGCGGGACCGGGCGGAGTGGCAGCGGCACCGGTGGCGGCGGCAGGGGCAGCGGCACGGGCTACGGCCTCATCGGCATGAGCGACCGGGTCGCGCTCCTGCACGGCGACTTCAGTGCCGGTCCGCGCCCCGAGGGCGGCTTCCGGGTCGCCGCCCGCGTTCCCGTCCCGGCGGAGGTCTGAGTGGCCGTCCGCGTCCTGCTCGCCGACGACCAGCCGCTGATCCGCGCGGCCCTGGCCATGGTGATCGCCGACCTTCCCGGCATGGAGGTCGCCGGAGAGGCCGGGACCGGGCAGGACGCGGTGCGCATGACCCGGGAACTGCATCCCGACGTGGTCGTCATGGACCTGCGCATGCCCGGCATGGACGGCATCGAGGCCACCCGGCTGATCACCGAGGACGGCGGACCCGCCCATGGCCCCGACCGCAACCCCGCCCGCGTGCTCGTGCTGACCACGTTCGACGACGACGACAACGTCTACAACGCCCTGCGCGCCGGGGCCTCGGGGTTCCTCGTCAAGGACATGGCCGTCAGCGACATCCTCGGGGCGATCCGCGTGGTCGCCGCCGGGGACGCGCTGATCGCCCCCAAGGTCACCCGCCGCCTGATCGAGGAGTTCACCACCCGTCCGCGGCGGGCGGCGGCACCGAAGCGGGAGATCGGCGGGATCACCGGCCGCGAGCGCGAAGCCCTGACGCTCATCGGCCAGGGCCTGTCGAACACGGAGATCTCCGAAGCGATGACCATCAGCGCCGCGACCGTCAAGTCCTACGTGACCCGGCTGCTGGCCAAGCTCGACGCCCGTGACCGCGCCCAACTCGTCATCGCTGCCTACGAGTACGGCCTGGTGACCCCGGGCGGCGGCCCGAAGTGAGCGGCGGCCCCGGCGTCGTCGTCCCGGAAACCGGGTCTCGCCGCGATTCCTTTTGCGGACCCCGGCGGTCTACCTGCTGTGGTCGCCCGAGGCCCTCGGGCGGGAACGTCGAGAGAGGACCGCGCGTGGTGGAGAGTCAGCGGGACGAGTCGGGCGCAGGGCAGTTGGGGCGGGCCTTCGCGAGCACCCGGCGGGTGCTGGCCGGGGTCCGGCCGGAACATCTGGGTGCGGCGACGCCGTGCGGGGCGTGGGACGTGCGGGCGTTGATCGACCATGTCGTCGGTTCCGCCTGGTGGGGGGCCGGCGCCGTCACCGGCGCGGACGTCGGTGAGGACCCTGCGAGCGGGGACCTCCTCGCGCGTTACGACGAGAGCGCCCGGGTCGCGCTGGACGCCTTCGCGTCACCGGGCGTGATGACGAGGCGGATCGATCTGGGGTTCGGGGTCTTCTCCGGCGCGGAGCTGGCCGGCATGGTCGCCAGGGACCAGTTCACGCATGGCTGGGACCTCGCCCGCGCGATCGGGCACTCCACCGACCTCGATCGCCCCCTCGCGGGCCAACTGCTCGTCCAGGCCCGGGCCGAGATCCTCGACGCCTACCGTGGTCCGGAAGGGGACGCCCTCTTCGGGCCCGTCGTCGAACCGCCCGCCGGGGCCTGCCCCGCCGACCGGCTGGCCGCGTTCCTCGGCCGTTCGGTCTGACCGGAGGGACATGGTGAAGCAGGGCGAAGCCCATCAGGAGGCCGCCGTCGAGGAGCGTGAGGCGTTCGCCGGCGCGACCGAGCCGTTCCGGCGGGAGCTGCTCGCGCACTGCTACCGCCTGCTCGGCTCGGTGGACGACGCCACCGACGTCGTCCAGGAGACGTATCTGCGTGCCTGGCGCTCCCACGGCACGTTCGAGGGCCGGTCGTCGATGCGTACGTGGCTGTACCGGATCGCCACCAACGCCTGCCTGAGCGCACTGGCGCACCACAGCCGGCGGGTGCTGCCGGCCGGGCTCGGCGGCCCGGAGGCCGACCCCGGCACGGCTCCCGTACCCGCCGGACCCGGGGTCCGCTGGCTTCAGCCGGTTCCCGACGCCCTCGTCGCCCCGGGACCTGACGGGGCGGACGACCCCGCCGCCGTCGTCGTCGCGCGCGAGGACCTGCGGCTGGCGCTCGTCGCCAGCCTGCAGTACCTCTCCGGCGCCCAACGGGCCGTCCTCCTGCTGCGGGACGTGCTGTCCTTCCCGGCCGCCGAGGTCGCCGCCATGCTGGGCACCACCACGGCCGCGGTCAAGAGCACGCTGCAACGCGCCCGCGCGCGGCTCCGCGCACTGGCCCCCGAGCCCGACGACATCACACCGCCCACCGGGCCGGAGGCCCGCGCCCTCCTCGACCAGTACATCGCGGCCTTCCAGAACGCCGACGCCCCCGCTCTGGAGCGGCTGTTGCGCCGGGACGCCACGCTGGAGGCGACCCCCTTCACGACCTGGTTCGCCGGGAACGCCACCTGCGTTCCCTATCTCCGTACCTGGGTGCTGGGTTCGCCCGGCGACTGGCTCATGCTCCCCACGTCCGCCAACGGCCAGCCCGCCGCGGTGGCGTACACCCGCGATCCCGACGGCGCGTACCAGGCCTACGGAGTCGTCGTCCTCACCGTCACCCCCACGGGCATCCGCCACGTCCACTCCTTCCACCAGCCCGCCCTGGCCGCGGTGTTCGGCTTCCCGCGCACGGCATCGGCCGGCGATCGAGCCCGAAGGACCGAGCCGGGAAGCCCCCTCGCGGCGGTGGGGCACCGCCCCGGGCGTGAGGACCGGCGGCCAGGGACGCCGGGGACGCCGGGGAGGCTCGGCACGCCGGGATGACGGCACGTGCCGCGGACACCGGCGTGACGGCCTTCGGGGTGGTGCCCGGTGGGGAATCCGCAGGGTGCGGGGCCGGTCACGCTATGGCGCGGGGCGTGGGACGCGTGCGCCCCGACCGCGCCGAGGCGCCGCCGCCCGGCGCTTCGGGCGCCCCTCCCCGCCCGGCATGCGCCCGCGGGCGGGCGCGCTTACGTTGGACGGGGGGCTGAGGTACGGCCGCGCAAGGGGATCGGGAGGCAGGGGCATGACGGAGAAGCCGCCGCAGATCGACTACGGGAACCTTCCGGCGCCGCAGGAGGGGTTCGTCGCGACGCTGTTCCTCACGGTGCGCAAGGTCGCGCGCTCGCGGGACTTCTACGCGAAGGTGCTGGGCGGCACCGTCGTGCTGGAGGAGAACCCGTGCATCGTGAAGCTCGCGAACACGTGGATCCTGATGAATCCCGGCGGGCCGCCGACGCCCGACAAGCCGGGGATCACCGTCGCCGACTACGAGCCCGGTGACACGACGTCCATCTTCCTGAACCTGCGCGTCGCGGACATCGACGCCTGCTACCGCCTGTGGAGCGGCCGCGGCGCGGAGTTCGTGACGCCGCCGATCGACCGCGGCGCGGAGATCCGCTGCTACATGCGCGACCCCGACGGCTACCTCATCGAGGTCGGCCAGGCCACGGGCCTGCTCTCCGGGCACCTGGCCGAGAAGCGGCCCGAGGACCTGCCCGGCTGAGCGCCGCCGGTCGCCGCCGCGCACGAAGGGCCCCGCTGAGGATCAGCGGGGCCCTTCGGGGTGGGTCAGGCGGAGCCCGCGGGGGTCAGTGCCCGCCGCCTCCCGCGGGGATCGGACGGTGGTCGCGGTCGGTCGGCTGGAAGGCGACCGTGTAGGTGCGGGTGACGGAGCCGTTGGCGGACGTCACCGTGAGGGTGCGGGTGGTGAGCCGGGAGCCGGGGGACGACAGGACCGGGCTGCCCTCGGTGACCCTCACCCGGGCGCCGGGCTCGGCCGGCACCGCGGTGGCGGCCGGGATCTTCGCGTTCTTCGGCCAGTCGACGACGTAGGTGGAGACCGCCGGGTCGAAGCCGTCGATCGCGACGCCCCCGACCGTGATCGCCTTGGCGTCGGCGGCACTGGCCCGGGTGGCGTCCGCGAAGTTCGTCACCTTGACGGAACCGTCGGCGGCGACCACCACGTGCGCGGACATCGCGGCCGCCAGGTTGATCCGCTCCCAGCTCGCACCGCCGTCGGCGGTGAGGTCGAGCGGGTAGCCGGAGTCCGTGGCGGTCTGCTCCAGGATCTGCGTGCGCTGCTCCGTGGTGAGGTCCGGGAAGGCCGTGAGGAGCAGGGCCGCGGCGTCGGACGGCGCGGTGAGCGTCTGCCCGGCCTTGCCCACCTGGGAGAACCCGTAGCTCAGGCGCTGCGTGTACAGGTCGATGTCCTGCGCCGTGCTCAGCCCGTCGTAGGCGTCGCCGCCGCAGGCCGCGAGCGTGTCTCCGTAGCCCTCCTTCTCGCACTGCTCGAGCAGCACGTTCTCGATCTCGGTGTGGGCCTGCATCAGCAGGCTCGCGAACTCGGGGTCGGCCCACCGGTGGGCCACGGTGGCCTGGCCGGTGATGCGGCCGCCCATGACGTCGAGCGGGTAGTGGAAGCCGAGGACGATGCGGTTGTTCCCGTACTCCGAGGTCCGCGCGAGGATCGACGGCGCCAGCTCCGGCAGCAGCGTGGCGAGGATGGTGCCCGCCTCGTAGCCGCCGTAGGTGTGGCCGCTGGGGTACGAGCCGCTGGTGGTGAGGCTGCCGTAGGAGCCGTCCTGCGACTCGTAGACGTCACCGCCGTCGCCGACGAACCCGAGCCGCACGTACGGACGCAGGTAGCCGAAGTGGTCCTTCGCCGCGTCGTGGGTGTCGAGGCTCTGGGTGGCGCGGGAGAACAGCGCGCTGGTCTTCGGCAGTCGGCCGCTCTTCAGCGCGTCGCCGTAGATCTGGCCGAGGCGGGAGCCGAGCCCGTCGGCCATGGTGACGGTGGCGCTGTTCGTCGCGTCGACCTCGGCCCGGTCCACCTCCGCCTGCGTCGCCGCGTTGTTGATGCCCACGGCGATCCGGTCGTTCTCCGCGGTGAGCGGAGTGCCCGCGGCCACCTTGGAGTTGGGCGCGAGGATATCGGAGTGGAGGTCGTCGATGCCGGCGAGGAGGTCGTCGAAGTAGTCGCTCCCGTCGCCGGTCTTCGGCCACGCGTCCGACGTGTAGGTCGCGTTGAGGGTGCCGTCCGGGAAGGGCGACGGGGTGTATCCCGGGTCGGCGGCGGTCGCCGGGGCGCTCGCCGGGGTGGTCGTGGCGGGGCCGTCCGAGGTGCCGGCGAGGGTCACCGCGGTCACGGTGGCCGTGTGCGCCTTCGCCTTGCTCGTGGTGGTGAGCAGCGCCGTGTCCGCCGTGCCGGAGACGTGCGCGGTGGTCCCGTCGTCGAGGGCCACGGTGTAGCCGATGACCGGGAATCCGCCGTCGCCGGCCGCCTGCCAGGTGACTCGGACGTGCGTGCCGTCGGTGGTCACGCCCGTCACGGTGGGCTTCTGCGGGGTGCCGCCGCCCGTCACGACGGGTGCCGTGGCGGCGCTCGGCTGCGAGGCGCCGACGGCGTTCACGGCCTGGACGCGCGCCGTGTAGGAGCGGCCGGACGGCAGCCACGTGAACGTGGTGCTCCGGCTCGCCGGATCGGCGACGGCGACCTGGTGGCCGTCGTCGAGGGTGACCCTGAAGCCGGTGACCGGTGAGCCGCCGGTGTCCTCGGGCGAGGACCACGCGACGGTCACGCTCGTGCCGGACGACCCGGACGACCCCGACGACCCTGACGACGTGGCCGAGACCGCGCCGGGCGCGGCCGGCACCGTCCTGGGCTTCGTGACGAGCGCGGACACCGCCTGCTGGAGCGCGTCGTGGCGGGCGGTGAGGGTCGCGTCCGCCGACGTGCCGTCGGCGAGCGCGGTCCTGGCCGCGGTGAGTGCCCCGGTGAACGCCGCCCAGGACGCGTCGGTGTAGCGCGCGTCGTCGAGGGCGGACGCGGTCGTGACCAGGTCCTCCAGGGTGAGTCGGGGCAGCGGGACCAGCTGGTCCGCGGCCAGGGTGAGGCCGCGCGTCTGCGTGTCGACGTCGAGCTGCGTCGCGTCGGCGGCGGCCACGAGGGCCCGCGCGGCGGCGAGTTCCCGCAGGTACACGCCGAAGTCGATCGCGTCGTAGCGGGCCGCGTCCGCGGACAGGCCCTGGTACTGGTCGATGGCCTTGCGCAGCGCGGTCAGGTCCGTGGTGGCGGGCGTGTCGACGTGCGTGAAGGTGAGCCGGCCCAGGTTCGCGACGTACGGGTGCGAGGAGTCCGGGGTCGTCGTCAGCCGCAGGTGGACGGCGTGGGTGCCGGTGACCGCCTTGGGCAGCGTCAGGCTCGTCGTCCCGCCGGACGACCACGCGCTTCCCGTGACGGGCAGCGGGATCGTCGCGTACGGCGTGCCCGGGTTGGCCGGGTCGAACGTGTCCAGGTAGAGCTGGACGGCCGAACCGGTGCCGCAGCGCGCCGAGTTGTTGACATAGGTGAGCGTGACGGTGCTCTTCGGGGAGGCCCCGAAGTCGATGTCGCCGTAGTCGAGCCAGGCGCCGTTGTACGTGCCGCCGAGGTCGGTGGCCGACCCGGCGCCGGTCCAGCCGGCCGGCTCGCTCTTGAGTCCGCCGCCGCTGGTGGCGTGGAACGCGGTCGCGTCGAACGCCACGGGGGCGTCCGCCTGCTGGGTCAGGGTCAGCGTGTACACGTTGGCCACGTACGGCTGGGACGAGGTCTGGGTGCTGGAGACGAAGTCGGCGTACACGTCCTGGACGCCCGCGAAGACGGCCGGGTCGAGGTGCACGGACGTGGTGGCGAGGGTCCCCCAGCCCGAACCGGTGTAGTCCAGCGGGATGTCGACGGTCTTCGGGCCGTCCTTCGCGCCGAGGTGCAGTTCGATGTGCGAGTCCGACGCGGCCCGCGACTGGGGCTTGTCGTAGCGGACGGTCACGGTGTCGGCGCCGTCCCGCAGGTCGGTGCCCTGCCACTCGGCCCACGCGCCGTTGGAGACGTTCTCGAAGATGCCGTTCGCGAGGTTGAGCGGGACCGTGCCGCCGCCGGTCGTGGTGGTGTTCGCCGCGCTCAGCGTGGCGAGGGTGGCCGTCGGGGACGACGTGACGTCGTTCGGCGAGAACTGGAACCAGTCGAAGTTCGACACCCACTGCTGGCCGGACGGCGCGTGGAACACGAACGTCGCGCCGCCCGCGCCGAGCAGGACGTCAGGGTCGGTGACCGCCGCCTGCACGGTGCTGTAGTACTGCCAGCCGCCGGTGCCGGGCAGCGTGACGCTGCCGACCACGGGACCGTCGGCGCCGCCCGCGTGGATGTCCACGCTGCTCGGCTTCGCGTCGGCGGCCTGCGAGTTGGCGTAGCGCACCGAGATGCTCCGCGGGGCGACCCCGCCGAAGTCCAGCTTGGCGAACCGCTCCCACGCTCCCTCGGTGACGCCGCCGAGGTCGCCGTCGGAGTAGTACGCCTCGCTCACCAGGCTGGGGCCGTCCTTCTGGTCGGGGGACTCGGCCTGCAGGACGGCGTAGCCGCCCTCGTCGATGGTGAGCGCGTCGCCGGCGGACTCCAGGGTGTCCTGCGCGGCCATGAGCGTGCCGGTGCCGGCGGCGGTGTCCGCGAGGACGGTCCGCGCGTGGTCGAGCGCCGAGCGGAACAGCGTCCAGGACCCGTCGGAGTAGTTGCCGCTGCGCACCAGGGACGCCTGGCCGACGAGCGTGACGAGGGCCTTGCGGTACACCGCGGCGGCGGACACGGTCAGCGGGTCGGTCGGGGAGACCCCGGTGCCGGTCACCGTCGAGGCCCGCACACCGTGCGCGAAGGCCGTGTCCTGGAACGCGATGCCGAGGTGCGCGTCGGTCTCCGCGGTGCCGGTCAGGGACAGCGTCGCCGTGTCCTTTCCGGTGACGCGGAGGTCCGCCGTGACACCGGCGGGAAGGCCGGTGACGCGCGCCGCCCCGGACGCGGTGAGACTGGTCCCCTTGTGGGCGGCGAACGACGCCGGGCCGGACAGGGTCAGGTCCACGGTGCCGGCGACGGTGCCGTCCGCGGCGGTGGCGACGGTGGCCGGGCGGGCGGAGACGACGGTGTCGCCCTGGTCCGTGCCCGAACCGCCGCTGCCCGCACCGGAGTCGGTGTCGAGTGAGTACGCGGGCTGCGTGCGGGAGCCCCAGGAGGAGGGCTTGGCGCCCATCGTGAAGTCCAGGGTGCCGCCGGCGATGATCCGGGAGTAGTCGAGCCAGGTGTTGCCGAACCGCTCGCCGTCGAGCGTCGCGTTCTGCACGTAGTAGTTCGTCGGCGAGACGCCGTCGGCCTTCACCGTGAACGTCGTGCCGTTGGCGTAGGTGATGGTCGTCGAGTCGAAGAACGGGCTGCCGATCTGGAACTGGCTGGAGCCCGCGGTCACCGGGAACAGGCCGAGGGCGGCCGCGACGAACATGGTCGACATGGTGCCGGCGTCGTTGTCCATCGTCGGCAGGAAGCCGTTCGGGGCGAGCTTGTAGACCTGCGTGTCGATCGGCGGGGTGAACTCGCCGCCGGAGGACGGCGCTTCGTTCGTCGAACCGGTCGCGATGTAGCGGTTCCAGGTCGTGCCCGTGTAGATGGCGCGCACCCACTTCTGCGTCAGGCTCGGCTCGCCGACGTAGTTGAAGAGGTAGGGCGCCTGCAGGTCGATCTCGTTGGCGTTGGAGTGCAGCATCGTCGAGCCGTCAGCGGCGGTGGAGTCCTCGCCGAACATGTGCTCCACGGCGGCCTTTCCGGCCTTGTCGCCGCCCATCGCCTTGATGAGGTCGCCCATGTCGTAGGCGTCGTACCAGTTGTACTGCCAGAGCGTGCCCTGGTAGAGGCCGGCCGCCTCGAACTTCTCGTAGTCGGCGCTCTGCCAGTCGCCGCCGGCCGCGCGCGGGGTCAGCAGTCCGACCTGCGTGCCGTCGGACGCCGTCCAGGCACCGGACTTCACCAGGTGGTCGATCGCCATCGTCGACTGGGTGCGCAGCCTGGCCGCGTCCGCGTCCTTGCCGAGCGCGGCGGCGATCACGGACAGCGCCCACTGGTCGTAGCCGCGCTGCACGGTCGTGCCGGGGTCACCGGTGACGTAGCCCTGCCGCAGCTGCGCGCCGGTGTAGTACCCGGCGTACGACAGCAGCGCCGGGTAGGCCTCGTCGAGCCGGTCGAAGTTCTTGTAGCCCTTCGACAGCGCGTCCGCGACCAGCACCGCCGACCGCTCCCACCGCACCGTCGGCACCGAGTGGGTGAGGCTGCCGAGGCTCTTGCCGGAGGCGTGCGCGTCGGCGAAGAGCTCGACGAGCGACTGCACCATGTCCCGGTAGGTGGCCGGGTCGATGTACGCCTCGACGGAGTACTTGCGGAAGTCGTCCCAGGTGGACCAGCCGTCGTAGTACGTGAAGCCGTTGGTGCGGTGCACCGCCCCGTCGACGCCGCGGTAGGTCCCGCTGGTGCTGGTGGCGTTCACCGGCAGCCCGTACATGCGGTACAGGTGCGTGTAGAACTCCTTGGTGAGCGTCGACCCGGGGTCGGACGCCGCCGAGGCGCGCACGGCGACGGCGCCGAGCGTGCGGTTCCAGTCCGCCTTGGTCTGCGCGCGCGCCTGGTCGAAGGTGAGCCCGCCGACCTCGTTGTGCTGGTCGGTCGCGGCCTGCTCGGCACTGATCGGCGAGAGCGTGACGCGCAGTTCGACGTCGTTGCCCGCGGCCGGGTCGAACCCGAGGACCGCACCGGTGTCGGCGCCGTCCTGCGCGGTCGCGTCGGTCAGCCTGCCGTCGGCGCCCCAGCTCTTCAGCGAGGTCACGGGGACGTTCGTGGTGGCGTCGTAGTACAGCTGGTACGAGGCGCCGTTGAACGATCCGGCGACGAGGCCGGTGATCGAGGTGGTCCCGTCCGGGAGCGTCGTCGCCTTCAGCGTCGCGCGGGTCCGGCTGGTGAAGTTGTTCGCGAGGTCGAGGACGAGCTCGGGCTTCGACCCGGCGGGGAACGCGTACCGCTCCAGCGCGGTGCGCGTCGTCGCGGTCATCTCGGCGTCGATGGTGCCGGGGTCCTGCGTCACCGACGACGCGGTCCCGGACAGGGCGCCGAGCCCCACCTGGTAGGAGCCGGGCGTCGCGGTCTCGTCGTCGTGGCTGTACGGGTGCGCGTACGTGCTCGTGGCGGGGCGCTTGTCGTACTGCACGGACGTCGGGACGACCAGCAGGTCGCCGCCGCCGCCCGAGCCGCCGACACCGTCGAGGTCCGTGGCGGTGAACCCGGCGATGTGCTTCTCGTTGTAGTCGTAGCCGGAGTGGTTGCGGCCGGGCGTGGTCATCGGGTTGACCTTGGCCAGGCTGTGCGGGGCCTCCGCGCCGGGGAGGTCGTTGCCGTCGTCGCCGCCGGTCGACACGAACGGGTCGACGAGCTTCGTCCAGTCCGTGCCGGACGCTCCCGCGGACGCGGGTGCGCCGGGCGCCGCGGCGGCCACGCCGCCGCCCGCCAGCGCGGCGAGGCCGAGCGCACCGGTCAGCAGTGCGGCGACCGTCGCGCGCAGCGGCCGGGGACCCCGGCGGTCGGGTCTGGGAAGCACCGTGCGGTGCGGGGGCAGTGGGGATCTCTTGGGCACGTGACCTCTCCGGCGTTGCGATGCGCGTGCACGGCCCGACCCGGAAGACAACGTTGTCAGGCCAACACCGGAGCGTGCAGAGCGAGACGGCAGTGGACATGCGGGAGTATTCCCGTCCTGTCCACGGACGTCCACCATCAGACACGGACAAGGCGTACAACGGACAAACAGAAGCCGCACAGTTGGTGCGCCCGGAGGGACCGGCGCCGGTGGCGCCGGGCCGGCCGGAGCGGTTCCACGGCGAAGGGCCCCGCCGGACGGCGGGGCCCTCGCGGCCTTCGGGTGCGAGCCCGGTCAGCGGTGGTAGGTCACCGTCCGGTGGGGACGGTTCTTCAGGAAGGCGGCCATCCAGGCGGGTTCGGTGATGGCTGCCGGGCCGCCGCCCTTCTTGATGGGCGCCTTGGTGACGGTGTAGCCGCCCGGCAGGTACCCGGGGGACCGGGTGCCGACCTGGTATCCGGTGTCGTCCAGGACGACGTCGTACCGGCCCGGCGGCACGCCGTACGTGGCCAGCCGCACCGTCAGCGACGTGCCGTCGGCGCTGACGGACACGGGGTACGACATCGGGTAGTCGATGACCGAGAGGCCGTTCTTCCGCAGGTCCACCGTCGTGCCGAGCGTCAGGTTGGTGCCGTGCACGACCACCTGGTTGTCCGATTCGGCCGGACCCGACGCGGGCGACAGGGCCGTCACGTCCGCGGTCTTGGGCCCCGTCGCGCACTGGGACGTGCACACGCCCTGGAGCGTGTACGGGACGGGCAGGGCGGTGTCGCCCGGGCTGAGGAGGAACAGCACCTGGGCGGCGCTGGTGCTGCCGGAGCACTGGTACCGGAATCCCGGCGAGGACTCCATGCACTGGTAGTGGAAGTCGTAGCCGGAGCCGTTCCAGGCGTTCCCGTCGTAGATGCCCAGCGCGGGGACGTGCGCCGGGTCGCCCGTCGCCAGGTACACGTTCCAGAGCTGGTGCTGCTTGACCTGCATCACTCCGCAGAGGGCCGCCGAGGTCTGCGTCAGGCTGCCGGTACGCGGCCCGAAGCCGTCCGCGGGCAGGGAGTTCGCCGTGCACTGGGACACCCAGCCGGAGGCGGTGCCGACCCGCCAGGTGTCCACGTGGGCGGCGATCGGCGTGCCCGCGTAGTTCGAGGCGAGGACGGCGACCACGTAGTCGGCCGAGCCGCTGACCCGGCACGAGGCGCCGTACTGCCAGCACACGATGGCGCCCGAGGAGTCGACGACCAGGAGGTCGGCGCCGGTGTTCGCGGCGGCCGCCGGGGTCCGCACGGACAGCCACAGCTTGTCCGTGGTGGCCGCCTTGACGCGCAGGCAGCGGGAGTCGAGCGCGGAGGTGAAGGTGTAGTCGGTGGCCGCGCTGCCGACGGTCAGCGACGCCGGGGCGGCGCACGACGCCGTCGAGGACACGTCGCGGTGCACGAGGTGGTAGGTGTCGGCGGTGCCGACGCCGACCAGGACGGCCGTGTAGCCGGCCCCGGCGGTGAACCGGCACGTCGTCGTCGAGCTGCCGATGGTCGCGCACACCTGGTCGCCCGCCGCGTCGAAGACCTGGACGGAGGCGTTGACCTTGTTCGCGGTGTTCGTGAAGTCGAACATCTCCGCGGTGGAGTGCCCGCTCGCGGGGAGCGCCAGGCAGGCGGTCTGCCGGACGGCGGTGAGCGTCACCGCCGTGCCCGTGGAGCCGCCGAACGCGGACAGCGGCCAGGCCGCGCAGCCCGCGCTGTCACCGGTGCGCTGGACGGTCAGGCCGTAGACGGCCGGCCGGGGCGCGGTGAGCACCATGTGGAAGGGCGCGGTGCCGGTCAGCTTGCAGACGTGGAACGCGTACGTGTTCTCGCACTGCTGGACGCCCGCGGCGTCGTACACCGTCTCGTCCGGGACGTACCCGGCGTCGGAGTAACTCGCGGCCAGGTAGAGCCCGTTGCCGGAGGCGGTCGGCAGGGTGAGGCAGTCGCGCACGCCCGCCGCGGACAGGTCGACCCGCAGGGCGCCGGTGGCGAAGCCCGTGTCGGAGCCCGCCGCGCATCCCGCGGTCTGCGCCGGGGAGACGAACACGGGCGTGAACGTGCCGTCGTCGACGTAACCGGGCCGGAACACCATGGCGTACGTGCCCGCGGCCGGGAACGTGCACAGGGCGGCGCCCTGCGCGCAGAACCGCGTGCCGTCCTCGCGGTAGACCCCCGTGCCGCCCACGTCGTACGCGCCCGCCGCGGGGACCTGGAGCAGCCAGCAGGGGTCGGTGGACGGGACCGGCGCGGTGCCGTAGGCCTGCGGCGACAGGGCGGTGCAGCCCGCGGGGTGCGACAGGCCGCCGATGCGCATGCTGTACGTCCCGGTGAACGCGTACAGGCTGTGGGTGACGACCCGGTAGGGGCCGGTGCCGGTGAGGACGCAGCCGTCCTGGCTGCTGCCGTCGGCGGTGTCCCTCGAACAGCTCGGCGCGCCGGACGGGTCGACGATCACCGCGCTCAGCTCGGCGTAGACGTCCGGGCTCGCGGTGAGGTCGATGCGGTCGCCGGCCGTCGCGTCGAACGCCTGGCAGTCCACCTGCACGGGGGAGGCCAGATCGCCGTGCAGCGGCGGCAGGTCGTAGGCCGTGCCCACGGCGGCGGCGCAGCCGGTGGTGCTGGTCAGCGGGACGAGTGCGATCGCGTAGGAGGCGTCCTCGTAGGGCGACACGTCGTCCACCAGGAGGCTGTAGGTGCCGGCTCCCGGCAGGCTGTCGCACGTCGCGTCGTCGCTGCCCTGGCAGACCGGGGTGCCGTCGGCGGTGTACAGCTGCCAGGAGGCGGCACCGCTGGTGGAGGCCCCGCCCTGGAGCGACACCTGCGCGGGCCCGGCGGGCAGCGCGACCGCGCGGCACGTCACGCCGCCGACCGGCACCGTGCCGGAGGCCGCGCCGGATCCCGGGTCGCCGAAGGGTGCGGGGGCCAGCGTCGTGCAACCGGAGGGGTGGGACAGCCGGTTCACGGCCAGGGAGTAGGTGACGGCCTGCGCGTAGACGCTCTGCACGAGCATCCGGTAGGGGGCCGTGCCCGAGAGCGTGCAGGCGTTGACGTACGAGGAGGCGTAGCAGACCGCGGTGGCGTTGGCGTCGTACATCGTGCCCTGGAGCCCCTGGGCCAGAGTGCCGAGCCGCAGCACGTCCCCGGCGGCGGCGCTGTCGCCGAACGCGTCGCACGCGGAGGCGGCGCCGGCGGCGAGCGATCCGGTCAACGGCGTCCCGCCGAAGGCCAGATCGGCGTCGGTGACCGCGTGGCACGGGGAGGATCTCAAGGACGACGCCGCGAGCGTGTAGGCGCCGCTGCCGTACTGGTCGGTGACCGTGAGCGTGTAGTCGCCGGCCGGACCCGTGGTGCACGTGGTGGGTCCCGCTCCCCCGACGCAGCGGAACACGGCGTCGTCGGGACCGGTGAGCCGCAGGGTCAACGCGGCGTCGGCGGCCGTGGCGAGCTGAATCGTCAGCACGTCGTCATCGGCGGTGGTGGTGACGGTGTAGGTGTCGGTGCCGCCCTGGGTGATCGACGAGCAGGCGTGCACGGTGTCGAGCGGCAACGGCGCGCCGCACCCGGTGGTCTGGGTGTCCGCCCGTGTCGCCGAGGCGGCGGCGCGGGCCGCGGAGGCGGCGCGCAGGGCCTTCACCTGGGCGGCGGACGGCGCCGGGGCCTTCTTCGGGGCGGCCTCGGGCTTCGCCGTTCCGGAGGCCATGGGGCCCGCGGCCGGGAGCGTGCTCGGCGCGGGCTTCGCCGACGCGGTGGGCGCCGGGGGCCGCGTCGAACGGGTGGACTCCGCGTGGTGCGCGGAGGCGGACACGGCGGTGGCGGCGGGCTGTGCCGCCGCGCTTGCGGAGCTGGCCTGGCTGGGTCCCGCCCAGCCGAGCAGCGCGACGGCGACACCGGTGGCGACGGCCGCACGCGCGGCCGCCCACGGTCTCCCGTGACGCCGCCTGAACCGGCGCACCTCGCCGGAAACGTCTGACATAGGTCCCCCCCTGGAGACACCGCCCCGGCCCCGTGAGGATCAGAGGGCCACTCAGGGCCCGCAAAGCGTAGCGACCTCCTCGGACACGCGGCCAAGCAATTGGGCCGGTCGCGCCGGACCTGGTCCCGGAGCGGGCCGGTCCGTCCCAACAGGCGTGCGGTGGTCCGGTGTTCAGGACGCGGTGAAGGTGCCGCGGTGGAGGGTGAGGGTGCCGTCGGTGAGGGCGATCGCGTAGTTGAGCATGCGGGTGGGACCGTCGGCGAGCAGGGCGGGAAGGGTGAGGGGGGCGGGGGCGGCGGAGAGGCGGCGGCCGAGGGCGGAGAACCAGTCGGCGGCCCAGGAGGTGTCGTCGGTCCACTCGACGAGGTCGAAGCCGGCGGCGGCGATGTCGCGGCGGAGCTCGTCGGGAGTGGCGAGGAAGCTGTCGGAGCCGTCGAGCGACCAGGGCAGGGGCAGCGGGGGCCGGGCGTCGCCGGCGCGGCAGACCTCGTGGACGGCGAGGCGGGCGCCGGGGCGCAGGCGGGCGGCGATGTCGGCGTAGAACGCGCGCTTGTCCGCGACGTTCATCTGGACGTGCAGGGTGACCGCGGCGTCGAAGCCGGTCAGCGGGAGGCCGGACAACCGGGTGTGGTGGAAGCGCACCCGCGCGTCGAGGCCCGCGTGCGCGGTGAGTTCGCGCGCGGCCTCCACGTACGCGGCGGTGATGTCGACGCCGACGACGTCGCAGCCGGTGGCGCGGGCGATCTGGCGGGCCGGGCCCCCGAAGCCCGAGCCGACGTCGAGCAGCGTCGTGCCGGGACCGAGGCGCAGTGCGGGGACGAGGCGGTCGACGGCCTCGGGGCCGCCCGCGTGGAACTGGTCGACGCCGTCGAGCTGGTCCTGGGTGAGCGCCGCCACGTCGGTGCGGGCCAGCCGCTCGATGGCGTCGATGATGCCGGACTCGTCGTAGGTCATCGGCACGGCCGCCTCTCCGGGGGCGTGAAGCACACGGTCTCTACTTGAAAAAATAAAGCGACTACTGGAGGAAGTCAATGCGCGCTAGCGTGGAGCCGTGAAGAGCTACCACCAGTACTGCTCCGTCGCCCGCGCACTGGACGTCGTGGGCGACCGCTGGGTGCTGCTCATCGTCCGCGAGCTGCTGGCGCTGGGCCCCGGCCGCTACTCCGACCTGCGGCGCGGTCTGCCCGGCATCGCGACGAACCTGCTGGCCGACCGCCTGCGGACCATGGAGGCGGCAGGGCTCGTCGAGCGCTTCGACGCGCCGCCGCCGGTCGGCACCCCGCTCGTCCGGCTCACCGCCCGCGGCCGCGAACTGGAGGACGTGGTGCGGGCGCTGGCCCGCTGGGGGCTGGAGGACATGGCGTCCGGTCCCGGCGCCGCCGACACCGTGCAGCCGCACTGGACGGCGCTGGCCGGGGCGCTGCTGCTGCCCGGCCGGCTCGCGCCCGGCGCCCGCGTCGTCGTCGCCATCGAGTCGGGGAGCGGGTCCGGCAACGAGCGGCTGCACATGATCCTGGAGCCGGACGGGTTCGCGATCCGCCGGGGCGGCGCCCCGGCCGCGGACGTCACGCTCACCGGTCCCGCGATGCTCGTCGGCGCGGTCCTGTCGGGCGCGCTGACCCCCGAACGGGCAGTCGAGATGGGGCTGGAGGTCGACGACCGCGCGCAGGTCCTGCCCGGCCTGGTCACCGGGACCGCGACCGCCGCCGCCCCCGCCGGCTGATCCCCGGCGCGCTCCCGCGCTCTCCCGCGGCCGCCCACTTCGCGGACCGTGCGGTGTCTGCCCCTGTGAGAGCCGGCCCACCGGGACGAACGCGGGGAGACCCGCGCGGAACGGCGGGGCCGGGCAGGTCGGACGCCGGGGTTCGGACGTCCGGAGACGCAGGGAGTGGTCATGGGCAGGATCGTGATCGGCACGAACACGGCGCTCGACGGAGTGGTGCAGGACCCGGACGGGCAGGAGGGCACCCCGGGGGGCGGCTGGTTCACCGACGCCATGGGTGCGGACCGCGAGGCGTGGGCGGAGCACGAGATGCGGGAGGCGGCGGAGGCCTCGGCCCTGCTGCTGGGCGGCCGCAGCGACGCGTGGTTCGCGTCGCGGTGGCTGTCGCGCGAGGGCGCGTGGGCGGACCGGCTGAACGCCATCCCCAAGTACGTCGTCTCCTCGACCCTCCAGCAGGCGCGGTGGAGCAACGCGACGGTCCTCGCCGGGGATCCGGTGAAGGAGGTCGCGGAACTGAGGCGGACGGTCGACGGCGACATCGTCGTCTACGGCAGCCTCCGACTGGCCCGGACGCTGATCGCGAACGACCTGGCGGACGAGCTCCGCCTCATGGTGTTCCCGGTCGTCGCCGGCAGCGGCGGGCGGCTCCTCGACGAGGCCGCCCTCGGCGGCACGCGGGCGCTGCGCCTGCTGGAGACCCGCCGGATCGGCGGCCAACTGGTCCTCCAGACCTACGCGTTCGCCCGGTGACCGCGGGCCGGGCGGGAGGCTCAGCGGCTCACCGCGGTCTCCCGCCCGACCGCCGTGCCACCCACCGGACGCCGGCCGGACGGCTTCCGTGACAGCCGCGGCCGATGGCGCACGTCACATCGGCACACCGTCACAGGCCCGGGGTCGTTGACATCTTGTGTGCGTTCAGCGCAGCAGCACACACACCGCGTGAACGCCACAAGTGAGGACGCTCCATGGAACCCCGGTTCAACCTGCTGGACAGCCCGACCGCCGCGAAGGCCTCGAAGCGCTTCTACAGCGCGTCGCTCGCGCTCCACGAGTCGTCGCTGCCGAGGAACCTGCAGGAGCTGGTGTCGCTGCGGGCCAGCCAGCTCAACGGCTGCGGCTGGTGCGTCGACATCCACACCCAGGAGGCCGACGCGCTGGGCGAGACCCCGCAGCGCCTCGGCCTGGTCGCCGTCTGGCGGCACAGCACCGTGTTCACCGAGGCGGAGCGGGCCGCGCTGGCGTTCGCCGAGGAGGCGACCGTCCTCGACGGCGGCAAGGGCGTGTCCGACGCGACGTGGGAGGGCGTCCGCAAGCACTTCGACGACGACCAACTGGGCACGCTGGTCTGCGTGATCGGCATGATCAACGCGTCCAACCGGATGAGCCTGGCCGTCAACATGATGGGCGGCACCTACGAGCGGGGCATGTTCGACCGGCTCGGCTGACGCGCCTCCCCCGGCCGGACGCCTCCGAAGACGCGGCGGCCCCGCCCGAAGGCGGGGCCGCCGCGCGGGAGTCCGGTCAGGCGTCCGTGTCGCGGCCCGTCCCGGGATCCGCCCCGGGACCGCCCTCGGGGTCCGGTGTGCGGGTGCCCCCCAGGTGCGAGGCCAGGTCCTTCGTGAGGTGCTCGTCGCGGTTGAGCGCCAGGGTGTCGGCCACCGGGCCCAGGTGGGCCAGCTTGTCGGGGTTGCTGACCGAACGGATCGTCTGGATACGGCCGTCGAGGATGTCCAGCGTCCAAGTGTTGAGGACCCGGCCGTCGCGGTCGCGGAAGATCCCGCCCGGGTGGCCGTTCATCTCGTGCAGCTCCACCGAGCCGCCGACCCGCACGAACAGCTCGACGAGCCCGCGGATCACCTTCGACACGTTGCCCAGGCCGAGGAACTCGTCGGCCACGCGGGGCGCCTTGCCGCCGCTGTCGCCCACCAACGTCACGTCGGCGGCCAGGAGTTCGGCGAGCCCGTCGACGTCGCCCTCGCGGAACGCGTCGAAGAAGCGCCCCGCCAGCTCCTCACGTTCCCTGCGGTCGGCCTCGAAGCGGGGCCGGCCCTCGTCCATGTGGCGGCGCGCCCGCACCGCCAGCTGGCGGCACGCCGCCTCCGAACGGCCCACCGCCGAGGCGATCTCCGGGAAGCCGAACCCGAAGACCTCCCGCAGCACGAACACCGCGCGCTCCAGCGGGCTGAGGCGTTCCAGCAGCACCAGCGCGGCCATCGACACCGAGTCGGCCAGCTCGGCCGACCGCTCGGGGTCCTCGTAGGGGTCGGTGAGCAGCGGTTCGGGGAACCACGGGCCGACGTACTCCTCGCGCCGCACCCGCGCGGAGCGCAGCACGTCGATGGAGAGCCGGGTCACCACCGCCGACAGGAACGCCTTGGCGGAGGTGGGTTGGGTGGAGGAGGCCGCATAGCGCAGCCACGTCTCCTGCACGGCGTCCTCGGCCTCACTGACACTGCCCAGGATCCGGTACGCGATCGAGAACAACAGGGACCTGAGCTCTTCGAATTCCTCGGCTCGCGTCAAGCCAGCTCCTCCTTGAAGCCCTGGCGCCACGAGGGATACCGCAGCTCCCAGCCCAGCTCCCGCTTGGCCTTGGCGTTGGAGAAGCCGCGCCCCTCCGTCATCATAATCACCACGACCCGGCCGGCCAGCACCCGGGCCATCCACACCGGCACGCGCATGGGCTTCCTGGCACCCGCGCACTCCGCCAGGTACGGCAACCACTGCGCCGCCGGGGCCGGTTCGTCGTCCACGATGTTGAACACGCCGCGGGCCTTCTGCTCCAGCGTCAGGACGGTCGCGGCGGCCGCGTCGTCCAGGTGCACCCACGAGGCGTAGCCGGCGCCGTCGCCGACCAGCGGGAACTTCCGCAGCCGCACCAGCTCCACCTGGTCGTCGATGGCGCCGGGGCCGTAGAACCCGCCGTAGCGCAGCACCGCGCCGCCGGCCCTGACCACCACGTCCTCGACATGGCGCAGCGCCTCCATCGACGTCTGCGCGGCGGTGCCCTCCTCCATGTCCAGCGGGTCCTCCTCGGTCTTGACCCAGCCGCCCTCCCGCAGGCCGTTCCAGTTGGCGTAACCCTGCGCCACGACATGGCCGACGCCGTGCGCCTCCGCGGCCGCGAGCAGGTGGTCGGTGCCCTCGGTGCGCAGCCGGATGGTGGGCTCCGCCCACCGGTCGAAGTGCTTCAGGTCGGGCTTGCCCGCGTGCTTCAGGGAGATGCCGGTCATCTGGTGCACGATCGCGTCGGGCCGTGCCTTGCCGACCGCGTCGGACACCGACCCGGCGTCCAGCCCGTCCATCACCACTCCCTGCGCGCCCAGTCGCTCCAGCACGCCCAGTTTGTCGGCGCTCGTCGTCGTCGCGACCACCTCGTGCCCGCGGGCCACGAGCTGCGGCACCAGCCGCCGTCCGAGCACCCCGGCTCCACCAGCAACGAACACGCGCACAGCCATCACTCCCCTGTATCCGGAATATCTCCATTTCTCTCTACCATCCGGGGCAGTCCGGTCAGCGGTGCCGCGGCGCGCGTCGGGAGTGACGTGCGATCCGTTCCGGGACGGCGGGGGCGGGGGGCCGGCAACTCACCGGCGAGCAGGAACGGTTGTCCGGGACACGCGCTGCGGGCGCCCGCGCGGGCGCCCGCAGCGCCGTGGCCGGGGCCTACAGGCCCACGTCGCGGTTGCGGATGTCGGCCAGCGACTCGCGGCGCACCAGCAGCCGCACCCGGCCGCCGTCGACGGCCACCACCGGGGGCCGGCCGACCATGTTGTAGCCGGACGCCATCGACACGTGGTACGCGCCGGCCGCCGGGACGGCCAGCAGGTCGCCGGGGCGGATGTCGGACGGCAGCGGCACGTCGGCGGCGAGCACGTCCCCGGCCTCGCAGTGCCGGCCGACGACCGTCACCAGCGCCGGGCGGGCGGTGGACTCGCGCCCGGCCAGCCGCGGCGCGTACCGCACCCCGTACAGCGCGGGCCGCGGGTTGTCGCTCATGCCGCCGTCGACGGCCACGAACGTCGTGCCGGCGGTGCGCTTGACGACCAGCACCCGGTACAGGGCCACACCCGCGGGTCCGGCGATGGCCCGGCCCGGCTCGACGGTCAGCCGCGGCACCGGCAGCCCGGCCGCCGCGCAGCTCTCCGCCAGCTCGGCGTACACCTTGCGGGCCAGCACGCCGATGTCCATCTCCGGCTCGCCCGGCCGGTAGCAGATGCCGTGGCCGCCGCCCAGGTCGAGCTGTTCGAGGGTGACGCCGTGCGAGTCGCGGACCCGCGCCAGCAGGCCGACCATCCGGCGCACCGCCGCCAGGTACGGCTTGACCGCGGTGATCTGCGAGCCCAAGTGGCAGTGCAGGCCGACCAGTTCGAGCCGGGGCTGCTCCAGCACGCGGGCGATGGCGTGCTGCGCGGACCCGTCGGCGATGGACAGGCCGAACTTCTGGTCGTCGGTCCCGGTGCGCACGTGGGCGTGCCCGCCGGCCGCGATCCCGGGCACCACCCGGACCAGCACCTTCTGGCGGCTGCCGGACGGCACGGCCGCGGCCAGCCGCGGCACCTCCGAGGAGCTGTCGATGACGATCCTGCCGACCCGCAGCCGCAGCGCGGCGTCCAGGTCCTCCGGGCTCTTGGCGTTGCCGTGCAGCACGATGCGGTCCGGCGGGAAGCCGGTGGTGACCGCCAGCTCCAGCTCGCCGGCCGAGCACACGTCCAGGCCCAGGCCCTCCTCCTGCACCCAGTGCGCCATGGCCCGGCACAGGAACGCCTTCGCCGCGTACACGACGTCGGCGTTGGGGAACGCCCGCAGGTACGTCCGGCAGCGTTCGCGCACCTCGGCCTCGTCCACCACGTAGACGGGGGTGCCGTGCCGCTCGGCGACCTCGCCGAGCGGCACGCCGCCGACCGCGAGGCCCTCGCCCGGCAGGACGCGGGCGGACTCCGGCCACGGCGCGGTGAGGGGCTCCTCGCGCGCCGGGGTCGCGGGGGTGGCGGGGCTGCCCGGAGCACCGGGCGACGGCGGCGTCGCGGGGGTGACGGGGGTAGCGGGGGTCACGGGTGTTGCCGAAGGCATGACGGTGGTCATCCTGGGCACCTCCTCAGCCGATCCAGAGGGTGAGCGCTTCGACGGCGGCGGCCATGGCGGTCACCCGCATGACGCCGACCATCTGCGGATCCCAGCCCGTCCGCGCCGACGGCTTGGGAAGGGAGCCGGGGCCCGCGGCCACGGGCACGGCGGCGGGGGCCGGGGCCGTTCCGGGAACGGGGGCCGGGGCGGCCCCGGCCTCGTGACGCACCGGCGGGGCGGCGAGCTGCGGGTCGACCGTCAACGCGGTCACACCCAGCGGCTCGGCCAGCGCCCGCAGGGCCGGCACGGAGAGCCTGGTGCACGCCTGCTCGCGGCCGAGGACCGCGGTCATCCGGCGGTGCGAGGTGAAGCCGACGGCCGTGCGGTCGCCGAGCGGAGTACGGAACATGCGGGCCGCGAATCCGTAGGGTCCCGGCCGGACGGGCACGTAGAGCAGTCCGGCCGGGAGTCGATCGGAGGGCTCGGGGTCGTCCGTGTACAGCGAGTCGGTCATGGCGAAGCTCCTTCGAGCACGAGGTCCCCGGGCCGGGAAGGAAGCCCGGGGCACGTCAGTGACGGTATGTCCGCCCCAGGCGGCCCAGCGGCCGCTCCTGACGCACCCCTGACGGCGGACGACCCGGTATTGGCGCAACGCTGACGGCGGCCCGTCCGGACCCCCGTGACGCCCGCATCACAGAGTTCCCACAAGGTCCGTCCCTACCGTGCGGCACTCCGGTCCGCACGAAAGGGAGCTGGTGCCATGACGGATCGTCCTCGACCGCGCCGCCGCGCCCTCGCGCTCTGCGCGGGGCTCGGCGCGGTGCTCCTGCTCGGCGCGTGCACGAGCGGCGGGGCCCGCGGGGAGGGCCCCGCCCCGTCGTCGCCGGCGTCGTCCGCGGCGTCCCCGGGAGGGCCGGCCACCCGCCCCAACATCGTCTTCGTGCTCACCGACGACCTGTCCTGGAACCTCGTGCCGTACATGCCGCACGTCAAGGAGCTGCAGCGGGACGGCACGACGTTCGACGACTACTTCGTCACCGACTCCCTCTGCTGCCCGTCGCGTTCGTCGATCTTCACCGGCGACTACCCCCACAACACAGGGGTGTTCACCAACAACGGCGACGACGGCGGCTATGCGGCGTTCAACCGCAACGGCGACGAGAAGAAGTGCTACGCGCCCGCCCTGCAGAAGGCCGGCTACCGCACCGGCTTCATGGGCAAGTACCTCAACGGCTACCAGCCCGGGAACACCAACGGCACCGGCACGCCGTACGTCCCGCCGGGCTGGAACGAGTGGGACGCGGCCGGCAACGGCTACCCCGAGTTCGACTACGACCTCAACGAGAACGGCAAGGTCGTCCACTACGGGCACGACCCGTCGGACTACCTCACCGACGTCGTCGGGCGGAAGGCCCGTACGTTCATCGACGGCGCGGCCACCGACCACAAGCCGTTCATGCTGGAACTCGCCACGTTCGCACCGCACGCGCCGTCCACGCCCGCGCCGCGCGACGCCCACCTCTACCCCGGCGTCCAGGCACCGCGCGGCCCCGCCTACGACACGCCGCCGACGCCGGTGCCGGCCTGGCAGCGCGGCCTCACCCCGCTGACCGCGAAGGACCAGCGCTCCATCGACCAGAAGTTCGCCAGGCGCGTCCGCTCCGTGCAGGCCGTCGACGACCTGATCGCGGGCGTCCGCGCGGAACTCACCGCGAAGGGCCTGGCCGGCGACACCTACGTCGTGTTCAGCTCCGACAACGGCTTCCACATGGGCGAGTACCGGCTCCGCCCGGGCAAGCAGACCGCGTACGACACCGACATCAAGGTGCCGCTCGTGGTCGCGGGCCCGCACGTCCCCGCGGGCCGCAGCACCAGCGCGCTCGCCGAGAACGTCGATCTCAGCCCGACGTTCCAGGACCTCGCGGGCGCCGGCGCGCCCCCCACCGCGGACGGCCGCAGCCTCGCCCCCCTCCTGCACGGCTCCTCCGCCCCCGACTGGCGCCGGGCGGTCCTCGTCGAGCACCACCATCCCGGCTCCGCCGCGAACGATCCGGACGCGGCGCCGGTCAACAGCGGCAACCCGCCCACCTACGAGGCGATACGCACGGCTGACGCCGTGTGGGTGGAGTACGCGGACGGCGAGCGCGAGTACTACGACGTGGCGGCGGATCCCTCCGAACTGCACGACGCCGCCGCTTCGTTGTCCCCGGCGCGCAAGTCGGCGCTGCACGCCGAGCTGGTCGCCCTCCAGCACTGCGCCGGAGCCGCCGCCTGCACCAAGGCGGCGTCCTGAACGGACGCGACGCCCCTGCCCGCACAACGGGGTGCCCCCGCGCCCCTTCGGCCTCCGGGGTGCCGCGCGCTGCCGTCTGCCGGTCTCGTCTCGGCTGGTCGCGCAGTTCCCCGCGCCCCTTTCGGCATCCGGGGAGCCCCCGAGCCGCCGCGCCCGTCGCACGGTGCGTTGTGGCTGGTCGCGCAGTTCCCCGCGCCCCTGGCGGTGCACGTCGGGGGGTGGGTCAGGGGCCACTCCGGGAGTGTCTCCTCGAACTGTGCGTGCACCGTTCTTCCGTGCCCTACCCGGGCGGATGCACAGTTCTGCGGGGACACACCCGGATCGTCCCCTTCCGGCCCGTCCCCGTCTGCGGGAGGGCTTTGGCTGTGTCCCATGTCCCCCGCCGCACGGTGGGTAAGCGGGAGGGGGTGGGGAGGAAGTGCTCCCCGCAGAGAAATGTGCGCGGCCCCCGGGTGCGGATGCGTACGAACCCGTATGCACATTTCCGAGGAGACGCTTCCGGAGCGCCCCCGACCCCACGGACAAAGGGCACGCACACCAGGGGCGCGAGGAACTGCGCGAGCAACCACCCACCGGCCGGTGGACGGCGACGCACCGCAAGGGGCAGGACGGATGCCGACCCAGCAAGCCCCGGGGGCACCCCGTAGGCCGAGAACACCCACCGGCCGGCCCGGGGGCACGCGACAAGCCACGACGAGACCCGCGGACGGCAGCGCGCAGCGCGGTGCACCCCGGATGCCGAACCCGAGGGAGTTACGGTGCAGAGATGACCGTTCCCGCGCGTCCGCCGCTGCTGTTCCTCGACGTCGACGGTCCGCTCATCCCGTTCGGCGCGGCGGCCGGGGAGCTGCCCGGCGGCCGCTACCCGACGTACGAGAGCCCCGCCGCGCCGGAGCTGGAGGCCGTGCACCCGCTGCTGGCCAGGATCGACCCGGCACTCGGGCCGCGGCTGCTCGCGCTGCCCTGCGAACTGGTGTGGGCCACGACCTGGGAGTACGACGCCAACCTGCTGATCACGCCGCTGCTGGGGCTGCCCGAGCTGCCGGTGGTGTGCTGGCCCGACCTGTCGGACGAGCAGATCCCGCTCGGCCTGCACTGGAAGACCCGTACGCTGCTCGGCTGGTCGGCCGGCCGGCCGTTCGTCTGGGTCGACGACGAGATCACCGCCACCGACCGGGCGTGGGTCGCGGCCCGGCACCCCGCGCGGGCGCTGCTGCACCGCGTCGATCCGCGCCACGGCCTCACCGACCGGGACTTCGCGGTGCTCGAGGCGTGGCTGCGCCGCGGCGGCACCGGCTACGGCACGGCCGGCGGCCGCACGGGTGGCGGGGAGTTCGGTGACCGCAGCCGGTGCGGGGGCGACGCCGAGGGTTCGACGCCGGGGGCGGTGCCGTGACCGCCGGCGCGGGCCGGGGGCCGCGGACGGCACGCCCCCCGGCCCGCGCCGTGGCGGTCAGGCCAGCACGCGCTGGTGCAGCGCCGTCACCGCGGTGCGCGCCGAGGTGAACGCGCCGTGCTGCCAGGCGTCCATGTAGCTGAGCCAGTCGCCGGCGAAGTAGACCCGGCCGGTGGGCTGGGTGAGCGGCTTGTAGCGCGGGGCGTCGGGGCCGCCGGGCGTGCTGTGCCAGGAGGCCTCCTGGTAGGGGAACTGCCGCCAGTGGTGGGAGAAGGAGGACACGAGCTCGCTGCGGTACTTCTCGCCGTAGATCTTCACGCCGGCCGCCACCGCCCGCGCCTCGCGCGCCTGCGGGCTGAGCGCGGCGTAGGAGTCGGCCTTGGAGCCGGTGTTGTAGTAGCCGATGAGCACGCCGCGCGGGCCGTGGAAGCCGTACGACGGGTGCCAGATGTGGGTGACGTCCAGGTCGGTCTCGGTGATGCCGCCGTAGATGCGGTGGTCCGTCTCCCACCAGCGCGAGCGGTACTCCAGGCCGATCTTGCCGGCCGAGGACGGGGTGATGGCCTCCAGCGCGGACTGCACGCCGGACCCCAGGTTGTGCGGCACCTTGGCGAGGATGTTCGGCGGCATCGCGGCCACGCAGTAGTCGGCGTCGACGGTCCGGGTGCGGCCGCCCTGGGTGTAGGTGACGGTGACGCCGTCCGCCCGGTCGGTGACCTCGGTGACCGCGCAGCCGGTGCGGATCCGGCGTGACCCGATCGCCTGGGACAGGGCGTGGGGTATCCGGTCCATGCCGCCGACCGGCTGGAACATCAGCATCGCCTGGTCGAACTCGAACTCGAAGGCGAAGTAGCGGCCGACGCCGGACGCGAAGACCTCCGAGGCGGTGGGCACGGCGGTGTCCACCACTCCGGGGACGCCGGCCGCGGCCGGCCAGACCGAGTAGCCGCGCCGGGTGCTGCCGGTGTAGTCGAAGCTGTCGCCGAGGTCGCCGTAGTCCTTGAGGAACTCCATCAGGCGCTCGCGGTCGTCCGCGGTCAGCGCGGCGTCGAGTGCGCCCTGGTCGCCGGCCTTGGCGAGCAGTTCGGTGACGTAGCCGAACACGTCGGCCTTGGCGGCGCGGTAGCGCACCGGCGCGGTCATCCCGGCCGACTCGTTGTAGAGGTACGCGTCGGCGTTGACGTTGGTGAACACCTCGATGGGCACGCCCAGTTCACGGCAGTAGTCGAGGGTGACCATCCACTGGGCGATGCGGGCCGGCCCGGCGTTCATGTACTGGCCGTCGGAGAAGCGGGCGGTCTGCCGGTTGCCGTACAGGTCGGTGGTGGTGTCGCCGCCGCGGACGGTGAAGTTGCGGCCGCCGGCCCGGTCGCGGGCCTCCAGGACGGTGCAGTCGTAGCCGGCCTTGCCGAGTTCGTAGGCCGTGGTCAGTCCGGCGATGCCGCCGCCGAGCACCACGACCTTCGCGGCGGCGCGCCCGGTCAGGGTGAAGTCGCCGGGCCGCGGCGCGCGGTACGGCGCGCCGCGGGTGGCCGCCTGCGCCGTCGGTGTGAGGCCGAGCGCCCCCATGGTGGCGAGCATCGCGCCGGCTCCGCCCGTGGCGCCGACGGCGCGCAGGAAGTCGCGGCGATTGAACTGGGTCATCGGTCATGTCCCCTTTCGCTGCTGGCCAGGGGACTGTGGCAGCGCCGCGTTACGCGCCGTGCGGTCACGTGTGTCGTACACGTAAGCGAGCGATCACCGAGGGGGACCCCGGGGTCACAAGATGGCAATGATTTTCATGACTTCCCCGACGACCATGGTTGTGAAAGTCGTTTTCATCTACGGTGGGACGCAGAGGGCCGCAGCCGGGCCCCGCGCCAGCGAGGAGAGCACCGCGTCATGAAGGCAGCAGCACACCGACGTCAACCGCGTCCCGCCCGCCGCGCGCCGTTCGCGCGGGTCACGCCGACCCGGCTGGCCCTCGGCGGAGTCGCGGTGCTGGCCGCGCTCGCCGCCACGGCCTGCTCCACGGCGTCCACCGGGTCCACCGGATCCACTGGATCCACCGGCTCCTCGTCCGCGACGGGCGGCGGCACCCCGGGTTCCGCGGGCGACGGAAAGGGCGGCGGGCGGACGATCCAGGTGGTGGCCGCGGAGAACTTCTGGGGGAGCCTGGCCGCCCAGCTCGGCGGCGGCCACGTCCACGTCACCAGCGTCATCGACAACCCCGACGCCGACCCGCACGACTACGAGCCCACCGCGAAGGACGCCAGGACCGTGGCGTCCGCGCGGCTCACGATCGTCAACGGCATCGGCTACGACAGCTGGGCCGGAAAGCTGCTGGCCGCCACGCCCTCCCCGGACCGCACCGACCTGGACGTCGGCGACCTGGTCGGCGTCAGGCCCGGCGGCAACCCGCACCGCTGGTACTCGCCCGCCGACGTCCACACCGTCGTCGAGCGGATCACCGCGGACTACAAGACGATCGACCCGGCCGACGCCGCCGACTTCGACCGGCTGAAGAACACCTTCGAGACCCGCACCCTGGCGCCCTACACCCAGGCCGTCGCCGGGATCAGGGCCGCCTACGCGGGCACCCCGATCGGCGCCTCCGAGTCCATCGTCAGCCCGCTCGCCGAGGGGCTGGGCCTGAAGATGCTGACGCCCGCGAGCTTCCTCGGCGCCATCAGCGAGGGCACCGACCCGACCGCGCACGACAAGGCGCTGATCGACCGGCAGATCAAGGACCGGCAGATCAAGGTCTACGTGTACAACAGCCAGAACGCCACACCCGACGTGCAGCAGCAGGTCAAGGAGGCCAGGGCGGCGGGCATCCCGGTGGCCACCGTCACCGAGACCCTCACCCCGGCCGGCGCGTCGTTCCAGGACTGGCAGGTCCGCCAGCTCGACGGCATCCGGCAGGCCCTGGCCACGGCCCTGGGGAAGTGACCGTGACCACCCCGGCACGCACCCCCGGCGCCGTCCCCCGCCAGGACACCGGAACGGACCCCGCCCGCTCCGCCGCGCCCGTCGTCTCGCTGCGCGGCGCGTCCGTGCGGATCGGCGGCCGCACCCTGTGGTCCGACGTCGGACTCGACGTCGGCGCCGGCCAGTTCGTCGCCATCCTCGGCCCCAACGGCGTCGGCAAGTCCACCCTCCTCAAGGTCCTCCTCGGTGTGCTGCCGCCCGCCTCGGGCGAGGTGCGCGTGCTCGGCACCGCACCGGGCAGGGCCGGGCAGCGGGTCGGCTACCTGCCGCAGCGCCGCAGCTTCGACCCCTCGCTGCGGATGCGCGGCCTGGACATCGTCAGGCTCGGCTGGGACGGGGACCGCTGGGGGCTGCCGCTGCCCTGGTCGGCAGGACGCAGGGACGCCGGGCGCCGGATCGCCGAGGTGGTCGAGCTGGTCGGCGCGAGCGGATACGCGCACCGGCCGATCGGCCGGCTCTCCGGCGGCGAGCAGCAGCGGCTGCTGATCGCGCAGGCGCTGGTGCGCCGCCCCGAACTGCTGCTGCTCGACGAGCCGTTGGACAGCCTCGACCTGCCCAACCAGGCCGCCGTCGCGGCGCTCGTCGGCCGCATCTGCCGCGAGGAGGGCGTGACCGTGATGATGGTCGCTCACGACGTCAACCCGATCCTGTCCCGCCTGGACCGCGTGGTGTACCTCGCCGAGGGCGGCGCGGTCACCGGGCCGCCCGAGCGGGTCATCACCGCGGAGACGCTGTCACGCCTGTACGGGACGCCGATCGAGGTGCTGCGCACGTCCGACGGCCGGCTCGTCGTCGTCGGCCAGCCCGAGGCGCCCGCCCGGCACACCGACCGCCACACCGCCGGCGGCCGGCCATGACGGCGGTCACGGCACTGGCCGACGCCTCCGCCGGCTGGTCGTGGAACCCGGTCGACGACCTGCGGCAGATGTGGGCGTACCCGTTCATGGTGAACGCCTTCCGGGCCGGCACCATCACCGCCGTCGCGTCCGCGGTCATGGGCTGGTTCATGGTGCTGCGGCGGCAGAGCTTCGCCGGGCACACCCTGGCCGTGGTGGGCTTCCCCGGCGCGGCCGGCGCCGTCCTCGCCGGCGCGTCCGCGGCCTGCGGCTACTTCGTGTTCTGCGTCGCCGCCGCCCTGGTCATCGCGGCCGTGCCGCGCACCGGCCGCGACGCCGGCGCGCAGGAGGCGGCGCTCACCGGCACCGTGCAGGCGTTCCTGCTGGCCTGCGGCTTCCTGTTCACCGCCCTCTACAAGGGCCTGCTCGGCGGGGTGACGTCGATGCTGTTCGGCAGCTTCCTGGGCATCACCACCGGCCAGGTGCGGGTGCTGCTCGCGGTCGCCGCCGCGGTCCTCGTGGCGCTGGCCGCGCTCGGGCGGCCGCTGCTGTTCGCCTCCGTCGACCCCGACGTCGCCGCCGCCCGCGGCGTACCCGTGCGGCTGCTGTCCACCGGGTTCCTGGTCCTGCTCGGCGCGGCCGCCGCCGAGGCCAGCCAGATCACCGGCACCCTGCTGGTCTTCGCGCTGCTGGTGATGCCCGCGGCCACCGCGCAGACGCTCACCGCGCGCCCCGTGCGCAGCCTGGCCCTGTCCGTGGCGATCGCCGTCGCCGTGACCTGGCTCGGCCTCACCACCGCCTACTACTCCGACTACCCGCTCGGCTTCTTCGTCACGACGTACGCCTTCGCCGCGTACGTGCTGGCCCGCCTCGCCCGGCTCGCGGCCGGCCGCCTGCCCCGCCGGGCCCTCCTGCCCGCGGCGGGTGCGGCATGACCGGCGCCCTCGCGGCCGTCACCGCCGCCGCACCCCCGTGGGCCGCCTGGGGCGGCGCCTTCGGGCACCCCTTCTTCCAGCACGCGCTGCTCGCCGGCACCGCCATCGCCGCCGCGGCCGGGCTGACCGGGTACTTCCTGGTGCTGCGCGCCCAGGTCTTCGTCGGGGACGCGCTCAGCCACGTCGCGTTCACCGGCGCGCTGGCCGCGCTGGCCTTCGGCGCCGACCTGCGGATCGGCCTCTACGCGGCGGCCGTCGCGGTGGCGCTGCTGCTCGGCGGCATGGGCACCCGCGGGCGTGCCGACGACGTCGCCATCGGCAGCGTCTTCTCCTGGATCCTCGGACTGGGCGTCTTCTTCCTGACCCTGTACACCACCTCGCGCAGCGCGGGGAACGGCAGCGCCGGCGTGAGCGTGCTGTTCGGGTCGATCTTCGGCCTGTCCTCGGCCCAGGCCCTGACCGCGGCCCTCGTGGGCCTCGGCATCTGCGCGACGCTCGCGGCCGTCGCCCGGCCGCTGCTGTTCGCCTCCCTCGACGAGGCGGTGGCCGCGGCCCGCGGCGTCCCCGTCCGGCTGCTCGGCTTCGGCTTCCTCGCGCTCGCCGGGGTGTGTGCGGCGGAGGCCACCCAGGCGGTGGGCTCGCTGCTGATCCTCGGCCTGCTCGCCGCGCCCGCCGGAGCCGCGCACCGGCTCACCGGCCGCCCGCTGCCGGCCCTGGCCCTGTCCGGCGCGCTCGCCGTCGCCGAGATGTGGACGGGTCTGGCCGTCAGCTACGCCGTGCCGCGGATGCCGCCGAGCTTCAGCATCCTGGCCGCCGCGACCGCCGTGTACGCCGCGACGTACCTCCCCACCCTGCGCCGGCGCCCCGCCGTCTGACCCGGAGGCCGGTCGCCGGGCGTCGTATACGCCCTGTGTATAGTTCGCGGGCGGCCCGCGCCGTGCGGGCCGCGACACAGGGAGATCCCGCATGCGTAGCTCGACCCTGCCGGCCCGCGGGCTGGCCGCGCTCCTCACCACGGGCGCGCTCGTCCTCGGCCTGGCCGGGTGCAACGGCTACGACGCGACCGCACCGGCCGCCGCGCGGGACCACGCCACCACCGCGGGCCAGGCCGACTTCGCCTCCGGCCCGAACGGCACGGTCGACTGCCGCAAGGCCAAGTGCGTGGCCCTCACCTTCGACGCCGGCCCCAGCGTGCGCACCCCGCAGATCCTGGCGATCCTGCGCAGCCACCACGTCCACGCGACGTTCTTCACCCTCGGCAAGAACCACGTCATGGTCCACCCCGAGATGGTGCGGCAGATGGCCGCGGACGGCCACGAGATAGAGACCCTCACCTGGTCCCACCAGATACTCACCAAGATCAGCAAGGCCGAGGTGCGCAAGGAGATCACCGAGGGCCGCGACGCCGTCGAGAAGGTCACCGGCACCCGCCCCACCCTCCTGCGCCCCCCGCAGGGCCGCACCAGCGGCACCGTCACCGCGGTCGCCAAGGACCTCGGCATGGCCGAGGTCGAATGGAGCGCGAACGGGGCGGACTACCGCACGACGGACTCCGCGTTGATCACGTCGCGGATACTGAAGCAGACGAAGCCGGACGGGATCATCCTGCTGCACGATCTCGTGGATCCCACGAACCACGGATACAACGGCACGGTGGCGGCGATCCCCGGGATCATCACCGCACTCCAGGCGCGGGGGTACACGTTCGTGACGGTGCGGCAGCTTTTGGCACCGGGAGTGCCGGTTCCTGGCGAGGTCTACAAGTAGGCGTGCCGGCCACCGGCCGGTGGCAACGGGGTGCCCCTGGGGCTTGTTCGGCCGTGTGCCGCGCCATCGTGGCTGGTCGCGCCGTTCCCCGCGCCCCTTCGGCTTCCGGGGTGCCCCCGGGGCTTGTCGGCCGTGTGCCGCGCCGTTGTGGCTTGTCGCGCAGTTCCTCGCGCCCCTGGTGTGCGTGCCGTTTGTCCGTGGGGTCGGGGGCGCTCCGGAAGCGTCTCCTCGGAAATGTGCATACGGGTTCGTCCATCGGCTTGCCCGGGGGCCGCGCACATTTCTCTGCGGGGAGCACTTCCTCCCCACCCCCTCCCGCTGATCCACCGTGCGGCGGGGGACATGGGGCACGGCCAAGGTCCTCCCGCAGACGGGGACGGGCCGGAAGG
>NZ_FODD01000047.1 GCF_900110255.1 Actinacidiphila rubida | reverse complement strand
TCAGCTCACGTTGACCGCGGTGTCGTCGATGACGAACGAGGTCTGGAGGCTGGAGTCCTCGGTGCCGGTGAACTTCAGGGTCACCGTCTGGCCGGCGTAGGAGGACAGGTTCACCGACTTCTGGGCGTAGCCGGTGTTCTTGTTGAGGTTGGAGTAGGTGGCCAGCGTCGTCGAGCCGGCGGTCAGCGTCAGCTTGTCGTACGCGGTCGTGGTGGTGGTCTCGGCCGTGTCGATGTGCAGGTAGAAGGTGAGGGTGGCGGTGGTGCAGGACGCCGGCACGGTCACCGACTGGGACAGCGTGTCGGTGTGGGTGGTGCCGTAGCCGTTCAGCCACGCCTTCCACGAGCCGCTGTGGGCGGCCTCACCGGTGCTGTTGTCGATCACGCCGCTGGAGGCGGTCCACGGCGCGGCCGTGCCCGTCTCGAAGCCCGGGTTGCCCAGCAGCTGTGCGGCGGTGCAGCCGCCACCGCCGGAGGTCGTGACCGCCCAGGTGAAGGACGTGCTGCCGGACGCGTTCGTGCCGTCCTTGGCGGTGACCGTCACGCTGGAGGAGCCGGTGGCGGTCGGGGTGCCCGAGATCAGGCCGGTCGAGGCGCTGATCGACAGGCCGGCGGGCAGGCCGGTGGCCGAGTAGGTCAGGGTCTGGCCGGAGCCGGAGTCCGTGGCGTGGATCTGCAGGCTCACCGCGGTGTTGACCACGGTGGACTGGTTGCCCGGGTTGGTGACCGTCACGGTGTTGCCGGTGGAGGTGCCGTTGGCGAACGCGGCGGTGCCGTTCGGCGTGCCCAGGCCCGTCGGGCCGTCGTAGCCGGCCTTGGCGGTGCACAGGTAGCTGCTGCCGCAGGAGCCGTTGGCGCCGCTGGTGACGTCGTTCAGGGAGCTGGTGTGCGCGTACGGGTAGGACGCCGGGGTCGTGCCGGACGCCGGGGTGCCGGCGAGCGCGTAGACCGAGGCGATGATCGGCGACGAGGCGCTGGTGCCGCCGTAGACCTGCCAGCCGCTGGCCTGGTAGCTGTCGTACACGGCCAGACCGGTGTTCGGGTCGGCGACCGCGGAGACGTCGGCCACCGTGCGCTTCGTGCAGCCGGTGTCGGTCTGCCAGGTGGGCTTGGCGTCGTAGGCGGAGCAGCCGGAGCCCGCGCCCTCACCGCCGGCGCTGGAACCCCAGACCGACTCGCTCCAGCCGCGGGAGTTGCTGGCGCGGCTCAGCGAGGTGCCGCCGACCGCGGTCACGTACTTGGAGGCCGCCGGGTACTCCACGCCGTAGCCGCCGTCGCCGGAGCTGACGGTGATGGCGACACCGGGGTGGTTGAAGTACTGGGTGTCGGAGGTGGTGTCGGTGGAGTCCTCGCTGCCGCCGTAGCTGTTGGACACGTACTTCGCGCCCATGGTGACGGCGCGGTTCACCGCGGTGCCCAGGTCGCTCATGTTCGCCGAGGTGGCCTCGACGAGCAGGATGTGGCAGGAGGGGCAGACGGCGCTGACCATGTCGAGGTCGAGCGAGATCTCACCGGCCCAGCCGGAGTCGGCGGCCGGGTAGCTCGTGCCGCCGTTCTGGTCCACCTTCTGGAAGCAGCCGTTGGCCGTGGTGCAGGCCGGCAGTCCGTACTGGGAGCGGTAGGTGGACAGGTCGCTCGCGGCGTTGGGGTCGTCCTGGGCGTCGACGATGGCCACCGTGGCGCCCGAGCCGCCGGAGGGCAGCGCGTACGCGCTCGCCAGGTCGGTGGGGCCGTAGCCGGACGGGGTGGCGTCCGGGGTGATGCCCATGTGGTGCGCGACGTTGGTGCGCACCAGCGACAGGCAGGACATGTGGCCCTTGGCGGGGGAGGCGCACAGGTGCTGGGCGCTGCCCTGCGAGGTGCCCTGGGCGCCGGTGGCGGTGGCGGAACCGCCGTTCGACGACGGCGTGCTGGCGACGGAAGGTGCCGCCGCCGCGACCATGCCGCCGGTCACCAGGGCTCCCGCGGCGACCAGCGCGAGGGTGGCGCGGCGGACGGTCTCTCTCAACCGGCCGGGACGTGTCGACTGCAATGAACTGCCCTCCATGTGGGGGATCGATCCTGAGGGCGTCCGCGATCTGTATGTCAAGGGCATGACAACCGATCATCGTGCGGCTCGCCCGGGAGATGCGTGTGGCGCTCGTTCACTGGTGATCTGGCTGAGGACTCCAGCCCATTCCTGCGCACTGCCACCCCGTGCAGTGGTGGCCATGCTGAAGGTAATGAGACCGGATTAAAGGAACTACCGGGTAATGGCAAAGGATTGACCCCGGGTCACCTCGGGATGGCCCCCGGGTCGCTTCCGCCGGACGATCTCCGGCGTATAGCTTGTGGCGCCATGGAGACGGAGGAAGAACCGGTCAACGACCTGGTCGCCCTGGGCCTCGCCCGCTACGAGGCGCGCGTCTACCTCGCGCTCGTCCGGCGCGAGTCGTACACCGCGGCCGAGGTCGCGCGGGAGGCCGACGTCCCCAGGCAGCGGGTGTACGACGTGCTGGACGCCCTGGTCAGGCGCCGGCTCGCCACCGCGCACCCGGGACGCGTCGCCACGTTCACCGCGGTCGCGCCCGAGCTGGCGGTGGCCCGGCTGATGGCACTGCAGCGGGAGGCGCTGGAGCGGCTGGACCGGGTCTCGGCGAACCTGACCGCGGCCCTGGTGCCGATCTGGGCGGACGGCCGCTCGCAGACCGTGCCGCTGGACTACATCGAGGTCCTCCGCGACCCGAAGTCGATATCCGAGGCGTTCGCCCACATCCAGAACCATGCCCAGCACGAGCTGCTGAGTTTCTCCAAACCGCCCTTCGTCGCCCCCGGCCTGAACACCACCGGCATCCGGGCCGTGCGGCGGCTGCGCCGCAACGGCGGATCGGCCCGCGCGATCTACACCCACGAGGCGCTGTCCGATCCGGAGACCCTCGACAACGTGCGCCGCTCGAAGGCCGCGGGGGAGGAGAGCCGGTTCGCCGCGGACCTGCCGGTGAAACTGGTCGTGGCCGACGCCTCGCTGGTGCTGTGCGACATGCCCGATCCGGTGGCCGGAACCAGCTCCACCACGGCCCTCTACATCGAGCACCCGGCGCTCGCCGCGTGCCTGCGGCTGGCCTTCCTCACCGTGTGGGACGCAGCCGGGGCCGCGACCTCCGAACCCGCCTGACCAGCAGCGCAGAACGGGAGCCAACCGGACGGACCGGTGCGGATCAGGGCTGGTCGGGCACCTGCCGGGTTACAGTGACCGCGTGGCCGTGTTCCTGCTCGGAGTCGGTGCCGCGTGCTGCCTCGGCCTGGGTTTCGTGCTGCAGCAACGCGCGGCGGCCCGTGCCCCGATGGCGGACTTCCTCTCCTTCCGGCTGCTGCTCGACCTGATCAAGATGCCGGACTGGCTGCTGGGCATCGCCTTCTTCGTCGGCGGCCTCACGCTCGGCGCGGCCGCGCTGGCCTACGGCGAGGTCTCCCTCGTCGAGCCGCTCACCGCCACGAACCTGCTGTTCGCCATGGCCCTGTCCCGCTGGCTCACCAAACAGCCGCTGGGCTGGAGCGGGTGGGCCGGCGTCGTGCTGCTCGCCCTGGGGGTGACGGCCTTCATCGTCGCCGGGCAGCCCAAGGGCGGCGGCGCCCAGGCAGGACCGCTGCGGCACTGGCTGGTCCTCGGCATCGTCGCCGGCCTCGCGCTGCTCCTCACCCTCAGATCGCGGCGCCTGCCGCCCTCGGGCGAGGCGGCCCTCCTCGCCCTGGCCGCGGGCCTGCTCTACGGGCTGCAGGACGCCCTCACCCGGGTCTCCGGCCAGATCATCAGGGACAACGGGATCACCTCGCTCTTCGGGCACTGGCAGCCGTACGGGATCGTGGTGATCGGACTGACCGGGCTGCTGCTGGTGCAGAGCGCGTTCGAGACCGCGCCGCTGCGCATGTCCCTGCCGTCCCTCACCGCCGCCCAGCCACTGGCCGGCATCGCGTGCGGCGTCGGGTTCCTCGGGGACCGGCTGCGGCTCACGACCGCGGCGCTGGCCTGGGAGACCGCGGGACTGGCCGCCATCGTCGTCGGCATCATCCTGCTCGGCCGCCACCCCGCGATGCCCACCGGTGTCACCGAGCGGCAACCGGTCGGCGCCACCCGCATCGACTGAGGCGCCGCCCCGGCGATCCCGCCGTCACCGCACCGCCCCACCACACTCCCCGTCATCGCGGAGCCGGCACCTCGCCGGTCCCGGCCCCGCGGCGGCGCTTACCGCCCGGACGCCCACTCCCAGCGGGCGGGCAGGCCCAGGAAGCGGCCGAGGTCGGCCACCTCCGCGTCGATGGCGTCGGGCAGCGCGGCGTCGGGCAGGGCCCGGTCCGGCTCGGCGCCCAGCGGCTCCACCCTGACCGTCAGGCCGGAGGGCCGCCGCTCGTGCCGCCAGGTCGCCACCACCGCGCCGTCCCGCAGGACGCACGGCATCAGGAAGCCGCCGCCGGTCGCGATCCGCCCGGCGACGGCGGGCGGCAGCATCAGGTCCCGGTCGCGGTAACCGAGCAGGTACGGGTCGAAGTGGCCGGTCAGCCGGACCGCGCCCCGAGGCGGGAGGGCCGCCGTACCGGTCCGCGCCGAGGCGACCAGCAGCGGGCCGTCCGGGCCCGCCACCTCGGTCAGCCGTTCCCCGGCCGCCGCCTGCCCGCGCCGGGCGGCGCCCAGCGGGATCCCGGCCCACCGGGCCAGGTCCGCCGCGCTCACCGGGCCGTACGAGGCCGCGTGCCGCACCGCGAGTTCGGCCTGCGCGGCGTCGCCGGACAGGTCCGGGCCGGCCACCCCGTCCAGCCACTCGTCGGCCAGGACGTACGTGGCCGCGTCGCCCTCGGCCTCGGGCCCGCGGCAGACCACGCCGTGGGCCGCCGCGTACAGCAGCAGATGAGCGGGGGCCTGGCCGCCGGGATCCACGACGACGCCCTCCCCGGCGAGCCGGGCCACCAGCACGTCACGGCCCAGCGCCTGCCCGGGCAGGACGCGTTCGAGGGCGGTCAGCGCCCGCGCGCACAGGTCCTCGTCCAGTCCGAGCCGGGCCCGGCGCCCCCAGTAGGCGTCCGCGGCGCGCGGCCCGAGCAGCGCGGTCAGCCAGCGCACGTCCTCGGCGGCCACCGCGTGCAGGGTGCCCCGCATCAGCCAGGTCCGCACCACCGACGGCGGCCGGCCGGCGCACGCCGCGTCCACGTCCGGCGCGGTCAGCCCGGTGCTCCGGGCCCGCACCTGGAGACGGCACGCCTTGGCGTCCTGGGCCTGGAGACCGCCGGCCAGCAGCGCCGTGTCCGCCACGGTGCGCCCGCCGCCGTCGCCGTGCAGGCCCTGGGCCCGTGCGCGCAGCCGCCGCACCTCGTCGCCGCTGAGCGCGTCCATCGGTCAGCCTTTCGCGGGGGACCAGGTGAAGAGCGGTGCGCGGCGCTCCAGGAAGGCGGCGGCGCCTTCGGCCGCGTCGCCGCTGGCCGCGGCCTCCGCGACCCAGTGGGCCAGGCGTTCGGCACCCGGTTCGGCCGCGGTGAACTCCTTCGCCGCGGCCTGTGTGAGCTGCGAGCGCGACCGCAGCACGCCGGTGAACTCGCGGACCCGCCGGTCCAGGTCGGCGGCCGGCAGCACCTCGTCCACCAGGCCCGTCCGCAACGCGCGCTCGTGGTCGATCAACTCGGCCGAGAACAGCAGGAACTTCGCCGTCGAGGGCCCGGCCAGCGCCGCCAGCCGCCGGGTCGAGGAGGCCGGGTAGACGAGGCCGAGCCGGGCGGGGGTGACCCCGAACCGGGCGCCCTCCGCCGCGAACCGCAGGTCGCAGGCGGCCGCGAGCTGGCAGCCGCCGCCCACGCAGTAGCCGCGGATCGCGGCGATCGTCGGCTTGGGGAACGCGGCCAGCGCCTCCTCCGCGGCCACGGCCGCGGCCTGGGCGCCGCGCGGGCCCTCCGGCCCGCTCAGCTCGGCGATGTCGGCACCCGCGCAGAACGTGTCGCCGTCACCGGTCAGCACCAGGGCCCGCACGGTCGGATCGGCGGCCAGCGCGTCGAGCAGGACCGGGACCGAACGCCACATCGCGAGGGTCATGGCGTTGCGCCGGGCCGGGTTGCTGATGGTCACCGTCGCGGTGCCGTCGCCGGTGGCGACGTGCAGGCCGGGCGTTCCGGTCGTGCCGGCCGGGACGGGTCCGGAGGCCGTGCCGCCGGTTCCAGCGGCTTCGGCTGCGCCGTGACCGGAAACGGAACGTCCTGGCGCGGTCGGATCGGCCATGCGGGCTCCTCGAATCCTTCGTCAACCGTGGGGTTCACGATCGTTCGTCCGTCCGGGAGGCGGCGCCACGATCCTATCCACGCCGCTGTCGGGCGGAACCGGTCACCGGAGCGCCAGAACCCGTCACCACCGGTCGGGAATCACTGAAAGGTGCGGACTTACGGTTACTTGCACGTGCAGCTGCAACGGTCACGGACACTCGAACCGTGAGGCGGAAGCGGCCGGCGGCGCCGGCGGGCACCGCGCGGACAGGTCACGCGAAGGCGATGGTGGGTGCGGTCATGGAGGTGCGCGGGGACGTCCCGCCGGGTCAGGCTCCGGCCGCGAGAGCGTACGAGGGGGTGTGGCGCTTCACCGCCCCCGCACTGGACTCCTCCGTCCCGCAGGTGCGGCATGGCGTCCGCTCGCTGCTCACCGACCGCGGCGTGCCGCTCGACGACGACGTCGAGTACGGGCTGCTGCTGATCGTCTCCGAACTGGTCACCAACGCCGTGCGGCACGCGGCCGTGCTCTCGCCCGAGGTCACGGTGGAGGTGGCGGTCGGCGCGGAGTGGATCCGGGTGGCCGTCGAGGACAACCACCCGTACCGGCCCAAGGCCCTGGAGAACGATCACGCGAGGACCGGCGGACGCGGGCTGCTGCTGGTCAAGGCGATCACCGACGAGGCGGGCGGCTCCTGCGACGTCACCCCGACGCCGAGCGGCGGCAAGGTGATCTGGGCGGCGCTTCCGCTGCGCCCCGGCATCATCTGAACCGCCGCCCCACGCATCGCGCTCACCGCGCCGCCGGACACCCCGGCCCCGCCTCGACCTCACGTCACCGGGCGATGCGCGGACCGCCCGTCACCAGCCGCCCGAGCCGCCGGTGACCTCGCGCACCGCGGGCAGCACGGAGTCCAGCACGGTCTGGAACCACGCGGAGAACGGCCCCTCCTCGCGCTTGGCGGCCAGCTCCGCCGCCGTGACGAACGCCGTCTCGCCGATCTCGTCCGGGTCCGGGTGCAGCGCGTCGCGCACCACGCCGACGAACAGGTGGTTGTACTCCTGCTCCACCAGGCCCGACGCCGGGTCCGGGTGGTTGTAGCGGACCGTCCCGGCCTCGCGCATCAGCACCGGGGAGACGCCCAGCTCCTCGGCGGTGCGCCGGGCCGCGGCCACGAACGGCTGCTCACCGGGGTACGGGTGCCCGCAGCAGGTGTTCGACCACACGCCGGGGGAGTGGTACTTGCCCAGTGCCCTGCGCTGCAGCAGCAGCCGGCCGGCGTCGTCGAAGAGGAACACCGAGAAGGCGCGGTGCAGCCGGCCGGGGGCCATGTGCGCCGACAGCTTCTCCGCCGTGCCGATCGTGGTGCCGTCCTCGTCGACCAGTTCGAGCAGGATCTGCTCCCCGGTGCCGTTGGGGCTGGGCGGAGCGGCGGCGGACGATCCGGGTCGGCCGGTGACAGGACTGGTTGGCATATCCATCCTTCGCGTTCGACGACAAGCCCTTAGTCTGCCTCACGCACGGCCCTGACCGGCGCGCCCGCCAGCCGCGCGCACCGGCGCCCGGAGGCATGGGCACGGCGGGCGGCGGCTCCGGGAGTGCGCGCAGTGGCAGAGCCGCGCCGCGTGCCCGGCGTGTCCGGGCGGCTCCCGCCGGAACGTGCCGTGCGCGACCTCCGCGGGGGCGCCCAGGCAGCCCCGCACCGCCCGGTCCCGGTGTGCCCGGCCTCACCGGTGTGCGCCGGCGCGTCCACACTGGTCACACACTGTGGCCAAGCCGGTACCGGGGGCCGTCGTCCTGGCCGGTGAGCTGCGGCGATGGGGCCGGGGACGGCGGCCGGCGGCCGCCTCATGTGTCACCCGGACGGCGCAACGAGCAGGGACGTTGTCGCAGGTGGGTTCCATCCGGGATGATGATCACACCCGGGGCGCCACGTTCAGGCGAACACGCAGTGAACGCCTGCCGTCGTACATCCGATAGCCTCGCCGTCGTGTCCGGCCCCGCGCCCCCTTCCGGGCGCCCCGGCAGGCACGCCTCCGCACGCTTCCAGGGAGTGGGTTCCTCTGCCGACCGCAATTCTCACCGGCCCGTCCGCAGCGGGGTCGCCGTCGCCGCTGGCGGACGACCTGCGGGCGCTGGGCTTCCAGGTCGCCGAGGCCGCCGACGCGGCCGGCGCCGCGGCCCGGCTCGCCGAGGTGCCCGCCGCGGACCGCGTCGCCCTGGTCGACGCCCGCTTCGTCGGCCACCGGCACGCGCTGCGCCTGGCCCTGACCGACCCGCGCTTCGACTCCGCAGCGGTGCCCGGCGCCCTGACCGTCAAGCCGGCCGCACGCCCCGCGCTCGCCCAGGCCCTGGCCGGCCTGACCGCCGACGGGACGACCGCCGTGCCCGGCGCCGGCGCCGCCGGCCGGAACCGGCAGGCCACCGCGCTGGCCGCCGCCCCCGACGCTCCCTCCGGGACCGCCCACGGCACCCTGGCCGGCACCGCGCCGGCCGCCGGCGTGCTGCCCGACGCCGCCGCCACGCTGCTCGACGCCCAGGGCGCCCGGCCCCACCGGCCCGAGCTCGGCGTGCTGGTCGCCACCGTGCCCGCCGACGCGGACGCCCGCGCGGCCGCCGAGGCCGCCGTCAGCGCGGTCGACGAGGAGGCGGTGCGGCTGCGCAGCGCCGTCAAGTCCCGCGACGGCTTCTTCACCACGTACTGCATCAGCCCGTACTCCCGCTACGTCGCCCGCTGGTGCGCGCGCCGCGGCCTCACGCCGAACCAGGTGACCACCGCCTCACTGGTGGTCGCGCTGATCGCGGCCGGCTGCGCGGCCACCGGCACCCGCGGCGGGTTCGTCGCGGCCGGCGTGCTGCTCCTCGCCTCGTTCGTGCTCGACTGCACCGACGGCCAGCTGGCCCGCTACTCGCTGCAGTACTCCACGCTCGGCGCGTGGCTCGACGCGACGTTCGACCGGGCCAAGGAGTACGCCTTCTACGCCGGTCTCGCGATGGGCGCGGCCCGTGACGGCGACGACGTGTGGGCGCTCGCGCTGGGCGCGATGGTGCTCCAGACCTGCCGTCACGTGGTGGACTTCGCGTTCAACGAGGCCAACCACGACGCGACCGGCAACACCAGCCCCACCGCCGCCCTGTCCGACCGGCTGGACGGCGTCGGCTGGACGGTGTGGGTGCGCCGGATGATCGTGCTGCCGATCGGCGAGCGCTGGGCGCTCATCGCCGTGCTCACCGCCGTGACCACGCCGCGGATCACGTTCGTGGTGCTGCTGATCGGCTGCGCGCTGGCCGCCTGCTACACCACCGCGGGACGCGTGCTGCGGTCGCTGACGCGCAGGGCGAACCGCACCGAGCGTGCCGCGCAGGCCCTGGCCGACCTCGCCGACAGCGGTCCGCTGGCCGAGGCCGTGGCCCGTGTCACCCGCCCGTTCGCCGCCCGGCTGCCGGCCTTCGCCCCGCCCCTGGTCGCGCTGGCCAGCGGCGGGCTGATCGCCGCGACCGCGGCACTGGCACCGGCCGGGAGCTGGTGGGTGGTCGCCGCCGCGGCCGTGTACGTCGTCACCTCGGGACTGGCCGTCGCCCGCCCGCTGACCGGCCCCCTCGACTGGCTGGTGCCCCCGTTCTTCCGGGCCGCCGAATACGGAACCCTCCTGGCACTTGCCGCCGTCTGTCAGGTAAACGAGGCGTTGCCCGCTGCTTTCGGCCTGGTGGCGGCCGTCGCCTACCATCACTACGACACGGTGTACCGCATCCGCGGCGGCACCGGGGCGCCGCCTCGGGCCCTGGTGCGGGCAGCAGGCGGGCACGAGGGCCGGGCACTGCTGGTGGCCGTCCTCGCGGCCGCTCTCGCGCACCACACGGGATTCACGGTCGCGCTGACGGTCCTCGCCGTCGCCCTCGCGCTGCTGGTCCTCACCGAGAGCATCCGCTTCTGGGTGTCCGCCCATCTGGGCGGCGCCCCCGCAGTACACGACGAAACAGGAGAACCCGCATGATCGGCCTCGTGCTGGCGGCCGGCGCCGGACGGCGTCTGCGTCCCTACACCGACACCCTGCCCAAGGCGCTGGTGCCGGTGGTCGGAGGCGAGGGCCCCGACGGGCTGGACGGGTCCGCGGACACCCTCACGGTCCTGGACCTCACGCTGGCGAACTTCGCCGAGATCGGGCTCACCGAGGTCGCGGTCGTCGTCGGGTACCGCAAGGAGGCGGTGTACGCGCGCAAGGAGGCCCTGGAGGCCAAGTACGGCGTCACCCTCACCCTGATCGACAACGACAAGGCCGAGGAGTGGAACAACGCCTACTCCCTGTGGTGCGCGCGGGACGCGATCCGGCACAGCGTGATCCTCGCCAACGGCGACACCGTGCACCCGGTCTCGGTCGAGAAGACCCTGCTGGCCGCCCGCGGTGAGGGCCGGAAGATCATCCTGGCGCTGGACACCGTCAAGCAGCTCGCCGACGAGGAGATGAAGGTCGTCGTCGAGCCCGGCAAGGGCGTGCGCCGGATCACCAAGCTGATGGACCCGGCCGAGGCGACCGGCGAGTACATCGGCGTCACCCTCATCGAGGGCGACGCCGCCGCCGACCTCGCCGACGCGCTGAAGACCACCTTCGAGCGGGACCCCGACCTCTACTACGAGGACGGCTACCAGGAGCTCGTGGACCGCGGATTCACCATCGACGTCGCGCCGATCGGCGAGGTGTCGTGGGTGGAGATCGACAACCACGAGGACCTCGCCAAGGGCAGGGAGATCGCATGCCGGTACTGACCCGGCTCGTTCCGTCACCCGTCGTCGTCGACATCCGGCCCGGGGCCCTCGACGGCCTGAGCACGCTGCTCGCCGACCAGCGCATCTCCAGCTCCGGCCGGCTGGCCGTCGCGATCAGCAACGGCTCGGGCGCCGCGCTGAAGGGGCGACTTTCGGCCACCCTGCCGGGCGCCGACTGGTACGAGGTCGGCGGCGGCAGCATCGACGCGGCGGTCACGCTCGCCGACCAGATGCGCGGCAACCGATACGACGCGGTCGTCGCGCTCGGCGGCGGCAAGATCATCGACGCCTCGAAGTACGCCGCCGCGCGCGTGGGGCTGCCGCTGGTCGCGGTGGCCACCAACCTCTCGCACGACGGCATCTGCTCGCCGGTGGCCACGCTGGACAACGACAACGGCCGCGGCTCCTACGGCGTGCCGTCGCCGATAGCGCTGGTCATCGACCTCGACGTGGTGCGCGAGGCGCCGGCCAGGTTCGTCCGCTCCGGCATCGGCGACGCGGTGTCCAACATCAACGCGATCGCCGACTGGGAGCTGTCGCACCGGGAGACCGGCGAGCGGATCGACGGCCTGGCCGCGGCCATGGCGCGCACCGCCGGCGAGGCGGTGCTGCGGCACAGCGGCGGCATCGGCGACGACGACTTCCTCACCACGCTCGCCGAGGCGCTGGTGCTCTCCGGCATCGCGATGTCGGTCAGCGGTGACAGCCGCCCCGCCTCCGGCGCCTGCCACGAGATCCTGCACGCCTTCGACCTGCTGTTCCCGCAGCGGGCGCCGGCGCACGGCGAGGGCGCCGGCCTCGGCGCCGCGTTCGCCATGCACCTGCGGGGAGCGGCCGACCAGGCCGGGCTGATCGCGGAGGTGCTGCGCCGCCACGGGCTTCCGGTGCTGGCCGCCGACATCGGCTTCACCGAGGGGGAGTTCGTCGAGGTCGTGCGCTACGCGCCGCAGACGCGGCCGGGGCGCTACACGATCCTCGAACACCTGGACCTGTCCGACACCGAGATCAGGGACGCATACGCCGACTATGCCAAAGCCATCAGTAGCTGAACTGCGCCCGGTCGTTCACCCCGCCGGGGTCAAGGACCGGCGCAGCGGGGAGCACTGGGCCGGCCGGCTCTACATGCGCGAGCTGTCGCTCCGCATAGACCGGCACCTGGTGCACACCCGCGTCACGCCCAACCAGTTGACGTACGTGATGACCGTCTTCGGCGTGCTCGCCGCCCCGGCGCTGCTGGTGCCGGGGATCGCGGGCGCGGTGCTCGGCGTCGTCATGGTGCAGATGTACCTGCTGCTGGACTGCGTCGACGGTGAGATCGCCCGCTGGAAGCAGCAGTTCTCGCTCAGCGGCGTGTACCTGGACCGGGTCGGCGCGTACCTGTGCGACGCCGCCGTGCTGGTCGGCCTCGGGCTGCGGGCCGCCGACGTGTTCGGCGGCGGCCGGATCGACTGGCTGTGGGCGTTCCTGGGCACCCTGGCGGCGCTCGGCGCGGTCCTGATCAAGGCCGAGACCGACCTGGTGGGCGTGGCCCGCCACCAGGGCGGGCTGCCGCCGGTCAAGGAGGCGGCGTCCGAGCCGCGTTCGTCCGGTGTGGCGGTGGCCCGCCGGGCCGCGGCCGCGCTCAAGTTCCACCGGCTGGTGCTGGGCGTCGAGGCGTCCCTGCTGATCCTGGTGCTGGCCGTGGTGGACCACATCCGCGGCGACCTGTTCTTCACCCGGCTCGGAGTGGCGGTGCTGGCGGCGATCGCGCTGCTGCAGACGCTGCTGCACCTGGTGTCCGTCCTCGCGTCGAGCAGGCTGAAGTGAGCACGCCGGGGAAGCCGCTGAGGGTCGGCGCGGTCGTCATCACCATGGGGAACCGGCCCGTGGAGCTGCAGGACCTGCTGGACTCGGTCGCCAAGCAGCAGGGCCCGGCCATCGAGGTGGCCGTGGTCGGCAACGGCTCCCCGCTGCCCGCGCTCACTCCCGTGCCCGGCGGTCTGCGCACCGCCGAGGTCCCGGAGAACCTCGGCATCCCCGGCGGCCGCAACGTGGGCATCGAGCTGTTCGGGCCGGGCGGCCGGGACGTCGACGTGGTGCTGTTCCTGGACGACGACGGCCTGCTGCCGTGCGAGGACACCGGCGAACTGGTGCGGCGCGCCTTCGAGGCCGACCCCCGGCTGGGCATCGTCAGCTTCCGGATCGCCGACCCGGAGACCGGCGTCACCCAGCGCCGGCACGTGCCGCGGCTGCGGGCCGCGGACCCGATGCGGGACTCCCGGGTGACGACCTTCCTGGGCGGCGCGTGCGCGGTGCGCACCAGCGTCATCCAGCAGGTCGGCGCGCTCCCCGCGGAGTTCTTCTACGCCCATGAGGAGACGGATCTGGCTTGGCGTGCTCTTGACGCCGGCTGGATGATCGACTATCGCTCCGATCTGGTGCTGCACCATCCGGCCACGTCCCCGGCCCGGCACGCGGTCTACCACCGGCTGGTGGCCCGCAACCGGGTGTGGCTGGCCCGTCGCAATCTGCCGTGGCCCCTGGTCCCGGTGTACCTCGGCGTGTGGTTCGCGCTGACCCTGGTGCGACGACCTTCACGCCAGGCGCTGCGCGCGTGGATCGGCGGCTTCCGCGAGGGGTGGACCACATCCTGCGGAGAACGCCGGCCCATGCGGTGGCGTACGGTGTGGCGGTTGACCCGACTAGGCCGACCCCCGATCATCTGACAAGCTCAGACCTGAGAGCATCAGGCGCAGTCCGGGAATCCCCCTGCCCCCGGAGCGCACCTTGAGGACGAAAGTGTCAACTGTGAGCGAGACAACGCACGATGGTGCGGTCGCCGTTGGTGCCCTGGCGGCTCCCTCGGCCGACGAAGGCCTCAGCCCCGCCCAGCTGGCGGCCAAGTACGGCCTGACCGTCAGCGGTGCCCGGCCCGGGCTGGCGGAGTACACCCGGCAGCTGTGGGGCCGGCGACATTTCATCAACGAGTTCGCGAAGGCGCGTACCGCCGCCCAGTACACCCAGGCCCGCCTGGGACAGCTGTGGCAGGTCATGACGCCGCTCCTCAACGCGGCCGTGTACTACCTGATCTTCGGTCTGCTCATCGGTACCAGCAAGGGCATCGACAACTTCATCGCCTACCTGGTCACCGGCATCTTCATCTTCACGTTCACCCAGAACTCGGTGATGGCGGGTGTGCGTGCGGTCGCCGGCAACCTGGGGCTGATCCGCGCGCTGCACTTCCCGCGCGCGTCGATGCCGGTGGCGCTGACGCTCATGCAGCTCCAGCAGCTGATGATGTCGATGTTCGTGCTGATCGCGATCGTCCTGATGACCGGCGAGGTGCCGGACGCGTCGTGGATACTGATCATCCCGGCGCTGATCACCCAGTGGATCTTCAACACCGGCCTGGCGATGATCATGGCCCGGCTCGGCAGCAAGATGACGGACCTCGCGCAGCTGATGCCGTTCATACTGCGGACGTGGATGTACACGTCCGGCGTGATGTACAGCATCTCGAACCTGACCGCGCACGCCCCCCACTACGTGCGGATCCTGCTGGACGTCAACCCGGCGGCGGTCTACATCGACCTGATGCGCTTCGCGCTGATCGACAGCGTCACCTCGGCACAGCTCCCGCCGCACATCTGGGCGAGCGCCGTGGGCTGGGCGGTGCTGGTCGGTGTCGGTGGCTACATCTACTTCTGGAAGGCTGAAGAGTCCTATGGCCGTGGCTGAGCAGCAGACCGTCGCGGACGCCGTTCCCGCCACGAGCTCGCGCGTCCCCACCGTGATCGTGGACGACGTGCACATCGTGTACACCGTCTACGGCGCCGGCACCGGAAAGGGCAGCGCGACCGCGGCCCTCGCCCGGCTGATGTCCCGCAAGGCGAACCCGAACATCCGCCGGGTGCACGCGGTCAAGGGCGTCAGCTTCACCGCGTACCGCGGCGAGGCGATCGGCATCATCGGTTCCAACGGCTCGGGCAAGTCCACGATCCTGCGGGCCATCGCCGGTCTGCTGCCCACCGAGAGCGGCAAGATCTACACCGACGGCCAGCCGTCGCTGCTGGGCGTCAACGCGGCGCTGATGAACGACCTGACGGGCAGCACCAACGTCCTCCTCGGCGGCCTGGCCATGGGCATGTCGCAGCAGGAGGTGGACGAGCGCTACCAGGACATCGTCGACTTCTCCGGCATCAACGAGAAGGGCGACTTCATCTCGCTGCCGATGCGCACCTACTCCTCGGGTATGGCGGCACGTCTGCGGTTCTCCATCGCCGCGGCGAAGAACCACGACGTGCTGATGATCGACGAGGCGCTGGCCACCGGCGACCGCGCGTTCCAGAGGCGATCCGAGGCGCGCATCCGCGAGCTGCGCAAGGAGGCGGGCACCGTCTTCCTGGTGAGCCACAACAACGCCTCCATCCGCGACACCTGCGACCGGGTGGTGTGGCTGGAGAAGGGCGAGCTGCTGATGGACGGTCCGACCGACGACGTCATCAAGGCCTATGAAGAGCACACCGGCAAGTGACCGCTCCTTCATCCTTTCTTGACCGTACCGTTGCCTGAAACCACCGCCCCCGCCGGATGATCCGGCGGGGGCGGTGTGTTGAGAATGGTTGGGTGGCGCAACGGATGCCGCGACCGCCCTGTCACGCCCCCGGCGTACGCCGGGAGGTGCCCGGACGTAAGCTGTACCGGTACTCGGTGCCTGGGCCATGAGCGAGACGGGGTGTGCGCGACTCCCGGTGCGGCGTGTCCGAAATGGGAAGATTCGTCCGGGCGGTGTAGAACGGGGGATGTGGCGGCCATGAAGATCGGGACCATGCTGTGCCGGGGCACGCTCGCCGCCTGCGTACCGGGATCCGCACAGTGACCGGGGACGACACGTCCCAGGCCGTCCTGGACAAGGCCGCGCGCGAGAACTTCCCCGTGGCACCGGTGTTCCTTCCGCGCGCCTGGCGCCAGGACCTGATGGCCGTGTACGGCTTCGCCCGCCTGGTGGACGACATCGGCGACGGCGACCTGGCCGGCGGCGGCCGCGAGGACGCGGTGCGCCTGGGCCTGGACCCCGAGGCCGCCGGCGACCGCACCGCGATGCTCGACGCGTTCGAGGCCGACCTGCGCCGCGTCTTCGACGGCGGCACCCCCGGACACCCCCTGCTGCTCGCGCTGCGCCCCACCGTGCGGCGCCACCGGCTCACCCCCGAACCGTTCCTGGGCCTGGTCGCCGCCAACCGCCAGGACCAGAGCGTCACGCGCTACCCCACCTACGGCGATCTGCTCGCCTACTGCGAGCTGTCCGCCAACCCCGTCGGCCGGCTGGTGCTGTCCCTCACCGGTACCTCCACGCCCGAACGGATCCGCCGCTCCGACGCGGTGTGCACCGCGCTGCAGATCGTCGAGCACCTGCAGGACGTCGCCGAGGACCTCGGCCGGGACCGGATCTACCTGCCGGCGGAGGACATGAAACGTTTCGCGGTGGAGGAGGCGGATCTCGCCGCCCCCACCGCGAGCAAGCGGGTACGCGACCTGATCGCCTTCGAGGCGGCGCGCGCCCGGGACCTGTTGGATGAAGGCACTCCCCTGGTGGGCAGCGTCCGTGGCAGGCTTCGGCTACTGCTCGCCGGCTTCGTCGGCGGCGGGCGGGCCGCGCTGAAGGCGGTCGAGGCGGCGGGCTACGACGTCCTGGCCGGTGCGCCCAAGGCCACCAAGCCCGGGCTGCTGCGCGAGGTGGGGTCGACATTGCGAAGAGAGGGGTGAGCCGGACCATGAACGGTTCCGCCCACACGTCCGGTCTGGTAAGTGCCGCGTACCGGTACTGCGAGGTCGTGACCGGACACGAGGCCCGCAACTTCGCCTACGGCATCCGCCTGCTGCCGACACCCAAGCGGCAGGCCATGTCCGCGCTCTACGCCTTCTCCCGTCGCGTCGACGACATCGGCGACGGCGACCTGGACCCGGCGGAGAAGGTCCGCCGGCTGGACGCCACCCGCGAGGTGCTGGTGCGCGTCCGCGCGGGCGACGTGGCCGAGGACGACGTCGACCCGGTCGCCGTGGCGCTGGCCGACGTCAACGCCCGGTTCCCGGTGCCGCTCGACGGCCTCGACGAACTCATCGACGGCGTCCAGATGGACGTTCGGGGTGAAACGTACGAGACCTGGGACGATCTGGCCGTGTACTGCCGATGTGTGGCAGGTGCGATCGGAAGGCTCTCCCTGGGCGTTTTCGGCACCGCGAATGGGCACGATCATGAACGTGCCGCCGAATACGCCGACACGCTCGGCCTCGCCCTGCAACTCACCAACATCCTGCGGGACGTCCGCGAGGACGCCGGTAACGGGCGCACGTACCTGCCCGCGCAGGACCTGGCCAAGTTCGGGTGCGCGGACGGATTCCACGGCGACACGCCGCCGCCGGGCTCGGACTTCACCGGTCTGGTCGAGTTCGAGGTCCGCCGGGCCCGTCAGCTGTTCGCCACCGGCTACCAGTTGCTGCCCATGCTGGACCGCAGGAGCGGCGCCTGTGTGGCGGCCATGGCCGGCATCTACCGCCGCCTGCTGGAGCGGATCGCCGCCGACCCGATGGCGATACTGCGCGGGCGGGTGTCGCTGCCCGGACGCGAGAAGGCGTACGTCGCAGTCCGCGGCCTCGCCGGGCTCGACGCCCGCCGCATCGCCCGCGGCCCCCGGAGCGACGTGTGACACCGATCCGCGAGGGCGCGGACACCGCAACACGGCACCTCCACGACCAGGCAACCCAGGCGACGCGCACCGCGTCACTTTCCGCGACGGACCGCCGCACCCCCAGGGGCGCGGCCCGACGGGAGGGCGCATGACCACCACGCAGAGCAGCACCAGCGACGAGTCACCGGCCGGCCGCGCGCCGGCCGGCGACCGCGGCCGCCGGCGCGCCGTGGTGATCGGCGGCGGCCTGGCCGGCACCACGGCCGCCCTCGCGCTGGCCGACGCGGGTGTGCGGGTGACGCTCACCGAGGCCCGGCCGCGGCTCGGCGGGCTCGCGTTCTCCTTCCGGCGCGGCGACCTGGCCGTCGACAACGGCCAGCACGTCTTCCTGCGCTGCTGCACCGCCTACCAGTGGTTCCTGGACCGCATCGCGGCCCGCGACCTGGTCACCCTTCAGGAGCGGCTGGACGTACCGGTGGTGGACGCCGCCACCGGGCGGGCCGGCCGGCTCAGCCGGGCCGCGCTGCCGGTGCCGCTGCACCTGGCCGCGAGCCTGGCCCGCTACCCGCACCTGTCGCTGCGCGAGCGCGCCTCGGTGGGGCGGGCCGCGCTGGCCCTGCGCGGACTCGACCCGGCCGACCCGGCCCTGGACGGCATCGACTTCGGCAGCTGGCTCGCCGAGCACGGCCAGTCGGCACGCACCGTCGAGGCGCTGTGGGACCTGGTCGGCGTCGCCACCCTCAACGCCACCGCCGGCGACGCGTCGCTCGGCCTGGCCGCGATGGTCTTCAAGACCGGCCTGCTGTCCGACCCCGGCGCCGCCGACATCGGCTGGGCGTCGGCGCCGCTCGGCGACCTGCACCACGGCCGGGCCGGCGCGGCGCTCGAGGCCGCCGGCGTCCGGGTCCTGCTGCGCTCGCGCGCGGCCGCGATCACGTCCGACGGCGCGCTGCGCCGGGTGACCGTGGAGACCGGCCCCGGGCGCACGGAACAACTCGAGGCCGACACCGTCGTGCTGGCGGTCCCTCAACGTGAGGCGCACGCCCTGCTGCCCGACGGAGCCGTCGAGGACCCGGAAAAGCTGTTGCGGATCGGCACCGCGCCGATCCTCAATGTCCATGTGATCTACGACAGACAGGTGCTCGACCAGCCGTTCGTCGCGGCTCTCGGCAGCCCTGTCCAATGGGTCTTCGACCGCACCGCAAGCTCGGGACTGACCGGCGGCGGCCAGTATCTGGCGCTGTCCCAGTCCGCCGCCCAGGACGAGATCGATCTGCCGGTCGCCGAACTGCGCGACCGCTACCTGCCCGAACTCGCGCGGCTGCTTCCCGCCGTCCGTGGCGCGGAGGTCCGCGACTTCTTCGTCACGCGCGAGCGGACGGCCACCTTCGCGCCCACGCCGGGCGTCGGCGCACTGCGGCCGGGCCCGGTCACCCGGGACCCCGGCGTCCTCCTGGCCGGGGCGTGGACCGCCACCGGCTGGCCCGCGACGATGGAGAGCGCGGTGCGCAGCGGACTGCAGGCATCCCGGGAAGCCCTGTCCGCACTGGGTCTGCCCGGCAACAACGGCGTCCTGGAGGCGGCATGAGTGCAATTGGTGCAACAAGAGGAGACATCGTGACCGCTGACAGCGTCATCGAGCTGCTGGAAAACGGCCGCATCCTGACCACCCCCGTCCTCCGCGCCGCCGCGGCCCGCCTCGTCCCCCCGATGGACACCGTTGCCGCGTACCACTTCGGCTGGATCGACCAGACCGGCCGCCCGGCCGACGGCGACGGCGGCAAGGCCGTCCGTCCCGCGCTGGCGCTGCTGTCCGCGCAGGCCGCCGGGGCCCCGCCCGAGACCGGCGTGCCCGGCGCCGTGGCCGTCGAGCTGGTGCACAACTTCTCGCTGCTGCACGACGACCTGATGGACGGTGACGAGCAGCGCAGGCACCGCGACACGGTCTGGAAGGTGCACGGCCCCGCCCAGGCGATCCTGGTCGGCGACGCCCTGATGGCGCTGGCCAACGAGATCCTGCTGGAGCAGGGCACGGTCGACGCCGGCCGGGCGACCCGCCGACTGACCACCGCCACCCGGAAACTGATCGACGGCCAGGCGCAGGACATCTCCTTCGAGCACCGCGAGCGGGTCACCGTCCAGGAGTGCCTGGAGATGGAGGGCAACAAGACCGGCGCGCTGCTGGCCTGCGCGTCCTCCATCGGCGCGGTGCTCGGCGGGGCCTCGGAGGCCGACGCCGACGCGCTCGAGGACTACGGCTACCACCTGGGCCTTTCGTTCCAGGCGATCGACGACCTGCTCGGCATCTGGGGCGACCCGGCGACCACCGGCAAGCAGACCTGGAGCGACCTGCGGCAGCGCAAGAAGTCCCTCCCGGTCGTCGCGGCACTGGCCGCGGGCGGCTCGGCGTCCGAGCGGTTGGGTGAACTGCTGGCGGCAGACGCGAAGAATCCGGAAAACGATGCCTTCAGCGAGGAAGAGTTCGCCATGCGCGCGGCGTTGATCGAAGAGGCAGGTGGTCGCGAGTGGACTTCGCAGGAAGCCCGCAGGCAGTACGCGACCGCCATCGCCGCGCTGGACACCGTGGACATGCCCGAAGATGTACACGACAAGCTTGTAGGTCTTGCGGATTTTGTGGTGGTCCGCGAGAAGTAACAACAGCAACGTGGAGCGCACGACGTCGCCCGACCCTCTCATGTGACGGCCGACGGCCGCCCCCGGCACCGCAGAAGTCTCAACTGCAAAGGGGAAGCCATGACAGCGACGACCGATGGCAGTCCAGGTACGCCAACCCACCGGACACCTTCGGCCAGCAGCACCTCGGCGCCGGACCCTGTTCCCACCGGCGGACCCGAGGCGGCGGCGCAGCGTGCCGTGCAGCGCGCCGCAGACCACCTCCTGGCACGGCAGCACCCTGACGGCTGGTGGAAGGGCGACCTCGAAACCAACGTGACGATGGACGCCGAGGACCTGATGCTCCGGCAGTTCCTCAACATCAGCGACGCGAAGGTGACCGCCGCCTCGGCCCGCTGGATCCGCTCGCAGCAGCGCGAGGACGGCGCCTGGCCCACGTTCCACGGCGGCCCGGGCGACCTGTCGGCCACCGTCGAGGCGTACGTCGCGCTGCGGCTGGCCGGGGACACCCCCGACGAGGCGCACATGCAGCTGGCCGCCAAATGGGCCAGGGCCGAGGGCGGCGTCGCGTCCAGCCGGGTGTTCACCCGGATCTGGCTGGCCCTGTTCGGCTGGTGGAGCTGGGACGACCTGCCGGAACTGCCGCCGGAGATCATCTACCTGCCCAAGTGGATGCCGCTGAACATCTACTCGTTCGGCTGCTGGGCCCGGCAGACGATCGTGCCGCTGACCGTCGTCGGCGCCCACCGCCCGGTCCGCCCGGCGCCCTTCGGGATCGACGAGCTGCACGTGAACGCGGCGGACCCCAACCCCCGGCGCCGCAAGGCCCCCATCACCAGCTGGGACGGTGTCTTCCAGCGCCTGGACCAGGCGCTGCACCTCTACCGCCGGTTCAGCGTCCGGCCGCTGCGCCGGACCGCGATGAACGCCTGTGCCCGCTGGATCATCGAGCGGCAGGAGGCGGACGGCTGCTGGGGCGGCATCCAGCCGCCCGCCGTGTACTCGGTGATCGCCCTCCACCTGCTCGGCTACGACCTCGACCACCCGGTGCTGAAAGCCGGCCTGGACTCGCTGGATCGTTTCGCCGTGTGGCCCGAGGACGGCATGCGGATGATCGAGGCGTGCCAGTCGCCGGTCTGGGACACCTGCCTGGCCGTCATCGCGCTCGCCGACGCCGGTGTCGACGCGGACCACCCGGCGCTGGTCAAGGCGACCGACTGGATGCTCGAGGAGCAGATCACGCGGCCCGGTGACTGGTCCGTGCAGCGCCCGCAACTGGCACCCGGCGGATGGGCGTTCGAATTCCACAACGACAACTACCCGGACATCGACGACACCGCGGAAGTGGTGCTGGCACTGCGCCGGGTGGCCCACCCCGACCAGGCCCGGGTGGACTCCGCGATCGACCGTGCGGTCCGCTGGAACGTCGGCATGCAGTCCAGGAACGGCGCCTGGGGCGCCTTCGACGCCGACAACACCAGCCCGTACCCCAACCGGCTGCCGTTCTGCGACTTCGGCGAGGTCATCGACCCGCCGTCGGCGGACGTGACCGCGCACGTCGTGGAGATGATGGCCGCGCTCGGGTTGGAGCACGACCACCACACCCGGCGCGGCATCGACTGGCTGCTGTCGGAGCAGGAGGACAACGGCGCCTGGTTCGGCCGTTGGGGGGTCAACTACATCTACGGCACCGGTTCGGCCGTCCCGGCGCTGGCCTCGGCCGGACTGCCCGCCTCCCACCCGGCGATCCGCCGGGCCGTCGACTGGCTGGAGTCGGTGCAGAACGCGGACGGGGGCTGGGGCGAGGACCTGCGGTCCTACTCCGACACCGAATGGATCGGCCGCGGCCACTCCACGCCGTCCCAGACGGCCTGGGCGCTGCTCGCGCTGCTGTCGGCAGGGGAGCGGGACAACGACGCCGTGGCCCGCGGCGTCCGCTGGCTGGTGGACACCCAGTTGGCGGACGGTTCCTGGGACGAGCCGTACTTCACGGGTACGGGATTCCCGCGGGACTTCTCGATCAACTACCACCTCTACCGGATGGTGTTCCCGCTGACCGCGCTCGGCCGCTACGTGCGGTCCGAGCCTTTCGGAACCGCCGGCGTCGGCCATGCCGCCGCCGAGAAGGGAGCCTAGTTCGTGGGTCGTACCCAGCCACCGTTGCTGGTGGTGTGCGCCCTGCGCATCGAGCGCTTCGCGCTGCGCAGGGGAGCGGCCAGGAGTTCCGCGGACGAGGTCACCGTGCTGCGTACCGGCATGGGACCGAAGGCCGCGGACCGGGCCGTCCGTACCGCCCTGCATGATCCGCGCAACACCGACGCCGCCGTCCTGACCACCGGCTTCTGTGCCGGGCTCGCGCCCGGCATGCGGCCGGGGGACGTCGTCGTCGCCGATGACGGGCACGAGAGCCAGGCGCTGGCCGCCGCGCTCAAGGAGGCCCTCGCGGACACCGGGCACACCGTGCACACCGGCACCCTGGCCGAGTCCGACCATGTCGTGCGGGGCGCCGAGCGCACCGCTCTCGCGGCGACGGGTGCCATCGCCGTGGACATGGAATCGGCCGCGATGCGCCGTGCCGCCCTGGCCGAAGGGGCGCACCGCATCGCGGCGGCCCGCGTGGTCGTCGACACGCCCGAGTACGAACTCGTCCGCGTCGGCACGCTTCGCACCGGAATCCTTGCGTTCCGGGTGCTCAGAGATCTCGTTCCCGCCTTTCTCGAATGGCACCGCACTACCGCGCTCCCCTGGAGGTGAGCTAGATGGCTATGCCGCTCCGTCAGACCGTCCGTGTCGCGTCGTACCTCTTCGAACAGAAAATGGTCAGGCGACGCGAAAAGTTCCCGCTCATCGTCGAACTCGAACCGCTCTTCGCCTGCAACCTCAAATGCGAGGGCTGTGGCAAGATCCAGCACCCGGCCGGGGTGCTGAAGCAGCGCATGCCGGTGGCACAGGCCGTCGGCGCGGTGCTGGAATCGGGTGCGCCGATGGTGTCGATCGCGGGCGGCGAGCCGCTGATGCACCCCCAGATCGACGAGATCGTGCGTCAGCTCGTGGCGAAGAAGAAGTACGTCTTCCTCTGCACCAACGCCCTGCTGCTCCGCAAGAAGATCGACAAATTCACGCCGTCTCCTTACTTCGCCTTTACCGTGCATATCGACGGCATGCGAGAGCGGCACGACGAGTCGGTGGCCAAGGAAGGCACTTTCGACGAGGCCGTGGAGGCGATCAAGGAGGCCAAGCGGCGCGGCTTCCGGGTCACCACGAACTCGACCTTCTTCAACACCGACACCCCGCAGACGATCATCGAGGTGCTCAACTTCCTCAATGACGACCTGCAGGTCGACGAGATGATGCTGTCGCCCGCCTACGCCTACGAGAAGGCCCCCGACCAGGACCACTTCCTGGGCGTGGAGCAGACCCGCGAGCTGTTCAAGAAGGCGTTCGGCGACGGCAACCGGCGCAAGTGGCGGCTGAACCACAGCCCGCTCTTCCTGGACTTCCTGGAGGGCAAGGCCGACTTCCCGTGCACCGCGTGGGCCATCCCGAACTACTCCCTGTTCGGCTGGCAGCGTCCCTGCTACCTGATGGCGGACGGCTACGTGCCGACGTACAAGGAGCTGATCGAGAAGACCGACTGGGACAAGTACGGGCGCGGCAAGGACGAGCGGTGCGACAACTGCATGGCGCACTGCGGCTACGAGCCGACGGCCGTGCTGGCCACCATGGGCTCCCTCAAGGAGTCCCTGCGCGCCGCCCGGGAGACCGTCGCGTCCAACCGCGCGAAGTGACGGCCCGGGTGAGCGGCTGACCGGCTGGACGCGTACGGGTCACCGGCGGCGGCGACGCCGCACCGGTGGCCCGCACGCGTACCCGCCGCCGGCCGCTCACCCGCGTCACGGGGGCAGCACGCGGTACGGGACACCACGGGGACGTTCACAGGACACACCGCATCACCGGCAGGGAACAGGGAACGAGGTCTGCACATGTCGATGCTGGAGAACATCCACAGCCCGCGCGACCTGAAGGCGCTGCCCGACGGCCGGCTCGACGAACTGGCCGCCGACATCCGGCAGTTCCTCGTCCAGGCAGTGGCCAGAACCGGTGGCCATCTGGGCCCCAACCTCGGCGTGGTCGAGCTGACCATCGCGCTGCACCGGGTCTTCGACTCGCCCGCCGACCGCATCCTGTGGGACACCGGCCACCAGTCGTACGTCCACAAGATCCTCACCGGTCGCCAGGACTTCTCCAAGCTGCGCAGCAAGGGCGGGCTGTCCGGCTACCCCTCGCGGGCCGAGTCCGAGCACGACGTCATCGAGAACAGCCACGCCTCGACCGTGCTGGGCTGGGCCGACGGCCTGGCCAAGGCCAACGAGGTGCGGCACTGCAGTGACCGCGTCGTCGCGGTCATCGGTGACGGCGCGCTGACCGGCGGCATGGCCTGGGAGGCGCTGAACAACATCGCCGCCGCCAGGGACCGCCCGCTGGTCATCGTCGTCAACGACAACGAGCGCTCCTACGCGCCCACCATCGGCGGCCTCGCGAACCACCTGGCCACGCTGCGCACCACCGACGGCTACGAGCGCTTCCTGGACTGGGGCAAGCAGGTCCTGCAGCAGACCCCGGTGATCGGCCGGCCGTTGTACGAGTCGCTGCACGGCGCGAAGAAGGGCTTCAAGGACACCTTCGCCCCGCAGGGCATGTTCGAGGACCTGGGGCTGAAGTACGTCGGCCCGATCGACGGCCACGACATCGCCGCGATGGAGACCGCGCTGCGCCGGGCCCGCCGCTTCCACGGCCCGGTGCTCGTGCACTGCATCACCGAGAAGGGCCGCGGCTACCCGGCCGCCGAGCAGGACGAGGCGGACCGCTTCCACACCGTGGGTGCGATGGACCCGCTGACCTGCATGCCGCTGGCGCCGTCCCAAGGGCCGTCCTGGACCTCGGTGTTCAGCGACGAGATGGTCCGCATCGGCCGGGAGCGGCCGGACGTCGTCGCGATCACCGCCGCGATGCTCCAGCCCGTCGGCCTGGAGGCGTTCGCGACGGCCTACCCGAAGCGGGTGTTCGACGTCGGCATCGCCGAGCAGCACGCCGCCACGTCGGCGGCCGGCCTGGCCACCGGCGGCCTGCACCCGGTCGTCGCGGTCTACGCGACGTTCCTCAACCGGGCGTTCGACCAGGTGCTGATGGACGTCGCCCTGCACAGGTGCGGTGTGACGTTCGTGCTGGACCGCGCGGGCGTGACCGGAGTGGACGGCGCCTCGCACAACGGCATGTGGGACATGTCGATCCTCCAGGTCGTGCCCGGCCTGCGGATCGCCGCGCCGCGCGACGCCGACCAGTTGCGCGCCCAGCTGCGGGAGGCCGTCACCGTCGAGGACGCGCCCACCGTGGTGCGCTTCCCCAAGGAGACGGCGGGCGAGCCGCTGCCGGCGATCGACCGGGTCGGCGGCGTGGACGTGCTGCACCGTCCCACCGGCGACCAGCGGCCCGACGTGCTGCTCGTCGCGGTCGGCGCCCTCGCCGCGACCTGCCTGACCGCGGCCGACCTGCTCGCCGGGCGCGGTATCGGTGTCACCGTCGTCGACCCGCGCTGGGTCAAGCCGGTGGACCCGGCGCTGCCCGAACTGGCCGCCGGGCACCGCATGGTGGCGGTCGTGGAGGACAACGGCCGTGCGGGCGGAGTCGGTTCGGCCGTCGCGCAGGCGCTGCGGGACGCCGGGGTGGACGTGCCGCTGCGCGACTTCGGCATCCCGCAGCAGTTCCTCGCGCACGCCAAGCGCGGCGAGGTGCTCGCCGACATCGGCCTCACGCCGGCCGAGATCGCCGGCGGCATCGGCGCGGCCCTGACCCGCCTGACCGCGCGCAGCACACCGGCCGGCGACCCCGTCGCCCCGCCGCACGCCCGGCCCGCGCATACTTCGGAACGGATCCACGCACGCAAGGAGCAGGTGAGCGATGACATCGTCTGACGCGGCGGCCGGTCAGGACGCGGGCGGACCGGACGCGGGCGGAACGGGCGGCGGCGGGCGCGAGGCCGGCGGTCCGGACGCCGCAGGAGCGGACGCGGGCGGGCAGCCCAAGGGCTTCGACCTCGCGACGCTGCTCGCCGAGCGCGGCGGCGAGCGCTACGACCTGCACACGCGGTACCTCAACCACCAACTGCCGCGCATGCTGCACACGATCGGCTTCGACAAGGTCTACGAGCGGGCGGAGGGCGCCCACTTCTGGGACGTCGACGGCAACGACTACCTCGACATGCTCGCCGGGTTCGGCGTGCAGGGCCTGGGCCGCCACCACCCGGTGGTCCGCAAGGCACTGCACGACGTGCTCGATGCCGGGCTGCCCGACCTCACCCGGTTCGACTGCCAGCCGCTGCCCGGCCTGCTCGCCGAGAAGCTGCTGGCCCACACCCCGCACCTGGACCGGGTCTTCTTCGGCAACAGCGGCACCGAAGCCGTCGAGACCGCGCTGAAGTTCGCCCGCTACGCCACCGGGAAGCCCCGGGTGCTGTACTGCACCCACTCCTTCCACGGCCTGACCACGGGCTCGCTGTCGGTCAACGGCGAGCCCGGCTTCCAGGAGGGTTTCGCGCCGCTGCTGCCCGACACCGAGATCGCACTCGGCGATCTCGACGCACTGGCCCGCGAGTTGAAGCGCGGCGACGTGGCGGCGCTGATCGTCGAACCCATTCAGGGCCACGGCGTGCACATGATGCCGCCGGGCTTCCTGCGCGAGGCCCAGGAACTGCTGCGCAAGCACAAGGCGTTGCTGATCTGCGACGAGGTGCAGACCGGCCTCGGCCGCACCGGCACCTTCTGGGCGTACGAGCAGGAGGGCGTGGAGCCGGACCTGGTGACGGTGGCCAAGGCGCTGTCCGGCGGGTACGTGCCGGTCGGCGCGACGCTCGGCCGGGACTGGATCTTCAAGAAGGTCTACTCCTCGATGGACCGCGTGCTGGTCCACTCGGCGAGCTTCGGCTCCAACGCCCAGGCGATGGCGGCCGGTCTGGCCAGCCTGTCGGTCATCGAGGACGAGCAGCTGGTGGAGAACTCCCGCCGGACCGGCGAGCTGCTGCGCACCCGGCTGGCCGCGCTCACCGACCGGTACGAGATGCTCAAGGACGTCCGTGGCCGCGGCCTGATGGTCGCCATCGAGTTCGGCCGTCCCAAGTCGCTGGGCCTGCGCAGCCGCTGGACGATGCTGCAGGCCGCCCGCAAGGGCCTGTTCGCGCAGATGGTCGTCGTGCCGCTGCTGCAGCGGCACCGCATCCTCACGCAGGTGTCCGGCGACCACATCGAGGTCATCAAGCTGATCCCGCCGCTCGTCGTCGACGAGGCGGACATCGACCGCTTCGTGACCGCGTTCACCGACGTCATGGACGACGCGCACGACGGCGGCGGCCTGATGTGGGACTTCGGCAAGACGCTCGTCAAACAGGCGGTCGCCAACCGGTGACGCGACCCCGGCGCCCCCGCGGCGCCGGGGCCCTGGGGCGCGGCACGACAACAGCACGCGGGGGACGGGATGCCGGCCCGGGCGGTTCGACCGGTGGGCCTGAGGCCCGGGTGCTGCGGGTGGCCCGTCGCGGGGATGGCGGGCCGCCCGCAGGCCGCGCTCAGTCCGTGAGCAGCCGCTCCTGGAGCCGTGCGCGGCGCTCGGGGGTGAGGCCCAGGCCCTCCTCCAGGTAGCGGTCGACCGAGCCCCACTCCTCCTCGATCGTGTCGAAGGCGATCCGCAGGTACTCCACGCGGGCCTCGAACAGCGGGCTGAGCAGCTCGGTGATCGCCGGGTCGATGGCGGTGCCCGAGCTGCCGTCGCCGCGGACCACCTTGTAGCGGCGGTGCCGGGCGTTGCTCTGCAGGTAGTCCTCCTCGATGGCGGAGCGCTCCACGCCCAGCGCCAGCAGGATGATCGCGATCGAGGTGCCCGCGCGGTCCTTGCCGGCCGCGCAGTGCAGCAGCGCCGGGACCGCCGGGTCCTCGGGGTCGGTGAGCTCGGCCAGCATCCGGGAGTGCTCGGCGGTGCGCTCCAGGACGAGCTTGCGGTAGGCCGCGGCCATCCGGCGGGCGGCCCTGCCGTCGCCGAGGAGCTCGCGCAGGGCCGCCAGGTCGCCGTCGCGCACGATGTGCCAGAAGCCCGCACCCTCGGCCGGATCGCTCAGCGGCATGTTGAGGTTGCGGGTGCCGGGCAGCTCGGCGTCCGGGCCCTCCAGGGCCATGTCGTCGCGGTTGCGGAAGTCGAAGACGGTGTGCAGGCCCAGGGACTCGAGGAAGGCGACGTCGTCACCGGTGGCCTGGGCGAGGTGACCGCTGCGGAACAGCACGCCGTGCCGCACGCGCCGGCCGTCGACCGTGGGCAGGCCCCCGACGTCGCGGAAATTGCGCACCCCGGTCAGTTCGGACTCGTCCCCGGTCGGGACGGACTGCCGCACTTCCTGCGTCACGTGCACTCCTTCGTCGTCGGTCACCGCTCATGCTCGGCCACAGACGACGATACGGCAGCACGGGAACGACATACCGAACGGTATGTGTCCGGCGGGCCATTGCTCCGTGCCGTGCCCGGGCCCATGATGTCCGGATCTGACCGGGGCGACGGGCGGTCTGACCGGAGCAAGGGGCGGGACATGATCGACACGGGGGGATCCGGCCGGCTCTGGCTGCTGTCCGGACCGGGCAGCGCCTACGCGCTCCAGGTCACCGACCGCGACGAGCTGCTCCACCTGCACTGGGGCGCTCCGATCGCCCTGCCCGACGCCGAGGCGCTGGCCGCCGAGCCGCCACCGGCCGAGCGGCCCTTCGAATCCGCGCTCGACGGCCGCGAGGAGTACCCCGTCGAGGGAGGCCCCCGGTTCGTCCGGCCCGCCCTGTCGGTCCGTTCGGAGCACGGCGGCGAAGGGCCGGGCGGTGACGGCCCGGTCCGCGGCACGGAGTGGTGCTTCGAGGAGGACGAGATCGCCGCCGGGCCCGACGGCGAGGAGCTGCGACTGCACTTCCACGACTCCCTGCACCACCTCGACCTCACCCTCCACTACCGGCTGCGTCCCGCCTGCGACGTCGTCGAACGGTGGATCACCGCCGGCCACGTGGGACACGCCGGCACGCCCGCCCTGGAGCTGCTGCGGGCCGACGCGGCGACCTGGACACTGCCGCACCGCCCGGCCTGGCGGATGTCCCAGCTGCACGGCCGCTGGGGCGCGGAGACCCAGCTCGCGCGGGCCCCGCTGGCCCCCGGCGAGCACGTCATCGGCAGCCGCCGCGGCCACACCTCCCACCAGCACCTGCCGTGGTTCGCCCTCGACGAGGGCGAGGCCGGCGAGGAGCACGGCCAGGTCTGGTCCGGTGCGCTGGCCTGGTCCGGCTCGTGGCGGATCGCGATCGCCGCGCTGCCCGGCGGCCGCGTGCAGGTGACCGGGGGCGCGGGCCACGACGACGCCGGGCTGGTCCGCCTCACGCCCGGCGGCGGCTACACCAGCCCGGTCTTCGCGGGCCTCTACAGCGCGGGCGGCTTCGGCGCCGCCAGCCGGGCCTGGCACGCCTACCAGCGCGACCACGTGCTCCCCGGCGGCCCGCCGCACACCGCCCCGCTGCGTCCCGTGGCCTACCGTCCCGGGCCGCCCGCCGGCCCGTCGGCCCCGGCGGCCGCCACGGCGCACGGTGCGGGCGCCGCGGCCGCGCCCGGCCCCGACCTGGCCCAGCACCGCGAGCTGGCCCGCAGAGCCGCGCAGATGGGCGTGGAGCTGTACGTCGTGGACGCGTGCCGGGGCTCGCTGTTCGGCGCGCAGGAGGGGTCCGCACGCGGCGGCGGCCGTCCGGGCGGGAGTCTCCCGGGCGGCGGCCCGCTGAAGGAGTTCGCCGACGAGGTGCACGGCCTGGGCATGCGGCTGGGTGTGCGGGTCGAACCGGAGACCGTCGAACCGGGTGGCGACCTGCACCGCGCCCACCCGGACTGGGTGCAGCGCCAGCCGGGGCGGCGCGGCGCCGAGCAGGCCGGGCGGCTGGTCCTCAACCTCGCCCGCCCTGACGTGCTCGCGCACGTCGCCGGCGAGCTGGACGCGCTGCTGCACGGCGCGCCCGTCGACCATCTCGCCTGGGACGTCAGCCGGTCGTTCACCGAGGCCGGCTGGCCCGGCGACCGCTACCCGCAGCGACTGTGGACCGGCCATGTGCACGGCCTGTACGCCCTGTTCGACCGGCTGCGCGCGGCCCACCCCGACCTCACCGTGGAGAGCGGCGCGGGCGGCGGCGGGCGGACCGACCTCGGCGTTCTCGCCCGCGTCGGCCAGGTCGAGACCTCCGCCACCACCGACCCGCTCGACCGGCTGGCCGTCCAGCACGGTTTCAGCCAGCTGCACCCGGCGTCCGCGATGTCCGCGCCCGTCACCGCGGGCCGCGCCCCCGGCCCCAACCACCGCGGCGCCTCGATGCGGTTCCGCTTCGTGACGGCGATGGCCGGCGTGCTGGGCCTGGACGGCGACCTGCTGGAGTGGGGCGCGCACAAACGCGCGGAGGCAGCCTCGTGGATCGCCCTCTACAAGTCGGTGCGCCCGGTGGTGCACGACGGCGACCTGTACCGGCTGCGGCCGCCCGGGGACGGCGGGGTCAGCGCCGTGCAGTACGTCCTCGGCGACGACACGGTGGTGCTGGCCTGGCTCCAGGCGCAGCGGTTCGGTGAACCGGCCGCGCCGCTGCGGCTGCGCGGGCTCCAACCGGGCGCCGCCTACCGGGACGTGGCGACCGGCGTGGTGCGGCGCGGGGCGGTGCTGGCCGAGCACGGACTGCGCACCACGCTGGGCGGCGACCTGGACGCCGCCGTATTCCATCTACGCCGGGGTTGACCCCGTGGGATGAATCACGCCGCGTCAACGCCTCCCTACGGTCGCGTAGGTCACATCCGCAGGAGAAAGATGTCCGGACGTGGCTGACGATTCGCGCAACATCACCCAAAGCACCATCGGGTCGTACACCGCGGTGGGGGACAGCTTCACCGAAGGCGTCGGGGACCCGGGTCCGGACGGCACCGTGGTCGGCTGGGCGGACCGCCTGGCCGTCCTGCTCGCCGAGCGGCACGCCGCCGGGCAGCCGCCGGGCGACTTCCGCTACGCCAACCTCGCCGTGCGCGGCCGGCTGCTGGACCAGATCGTCGCCGAGCAGGTGCCGCGGGCCGTCGAACTCGCCCCCGACCTGGTGACGTTCTGCGCCGGCGGCAACGACATCCTGCGGCCGGGCACCGACCCCGACGCGATCGCCGAGCGCTTCGAGGCCGCGGTCGCCGACCTCACCTCCGCGGTCGGCACCGTCCTGGTGTGCACCGGGTTCGACACCCGCGGCGTGCCCGTGCTGCGCCATCTGCGCGGCAAGATCGCCACCTACACCGCGCATGTGCGGGCCATCGCCGACCGCTACGACTGCCCGGTGCTGGACCTGTGGTCGCTGCGCGCGGTGCAGGACCGGCGGGCGTGGAGCGAGGACCGGCTGCACCTGTCGCCCGAGGGGCACACGCGGATCGCGCTGCGCGCCGCGCAGGTGCTCGGTCTCGAACCGCCGGCCGACCCCGACGAGCCGTGGCCGCCGCAGTCGCGGCGGCTGCCGTCGGAGGTCCGGCGGGAGAACATCCAGTGGGCCCGCCAGCACCTGGTGCCGTGGATCGGGCGCAGGCTGCGCGGCGAGTCCTCGGGCGACGAACGGGCGCCGAAGCGTCCCGACCTGCTGCCGTTGCGGTAGCCGGGAGGGCCCGGGTGCCCGCTGGCGGGGGAGCCGCCGATCAGCCGTGGACCGGCGGGAGCCCGGAGGGCGGATCGCCGCCCAGCGGCCTGGGCGGGTCGCGGTGCGCCCGGTGTGCGGCGAGTTCGGCCCACACCATGCGGCCCGGGCCGCTCTCCGCGGGGTCCGAGCCCCAGGCCACCGACAGCAGGCTCACCAGCAGCAGCCCGCGGCCGCCCTCCTCGTCCTCCTGGGCGTCGCAGGGGAGCGGCACGCTGGTGCCGCGGCCCTGGTCGGTGACCTCCAGCCGGATCACGGAGCCCGTGTCCTGCACCGTGCAGGTGATCTTCTCGCTGCGGGTGTGCCGCACCGCGTTGGTGAACAGCTCGGTCACCACCAGGCCCGCGTCGTCGCGCAGTTCGGCGTCCAGACCCCACTCGGCGAGGCGAGCGCGAACCCGCCCGCGGGCGTCCGCCACGGACGCGCTCAGCGCGGGCAGCCGGAAGACGTCACGGCGGCAGGGGTCGCCGACACCGTGCCGGCCGTCGTGCCGGAGGGTGTCAGGTGAGGTGACCACCCTGACACTATGAGGCTGCCTCCTCACACATGGCAAGGTCCGTTCTGTAATTTGCAGAATCATGGCGAACACGCTGTCGTGATTGCTGACGTCGTGCCACACTGCTTGTCAGTTACGGCAGTTGGAGGTTGAGGCACGTGACGGACCCGCGGCAGGGAGGCGCTCCCACGGTGCTGCGGATGGTCCTCGGCAAACGCCTCCAGGACCTCCGTGAGAAGGCGGGGCTCGGCTACGAGGAGGCCGGCCGGGCGCTCGACGTCACCCACGCCACCATCCGCCGCATGGAGAAGGCGGAAGTCGGCCTGAAACTCCCCTATGTGGAGAAGCTGCTCACCACCTACGGCATCACCGCGCCCGAGGAGATCGGCGGGTTCCTCGCCCTGGCCCGCGAAGCCAACCGGCCCGGCTGGTGGCACAGCTTCCGCGACGTACTTCCCGACTGGTTCAGCGCATTCGTCAGCCTTGAGGGCGAGGCCGCGGTCATCCGCGCCTACGAACCGCACTACGTGCCCGGCCTGTTGCAGACTCCCGACTACGCCGGAGCGGTGCTGCGCGCGGGCCTGCCGCACGCCGCCTCGGCCGAGATCGAGCGGCTGGTGGCCCTGCGGATCGAGCGGCAGAGCCTGCTCACCCGCGCCGAGGCCGCACCGCTGCTGTGGGTGGTGATGGACGAGACGGTGCTGCGCCGCCCCATCGGCGGCCGCGCCGTCATGCGCGACCAACTCGGCGCGCTCATCGAGACCACCGAACTGTCCAACGTACGACTGCAGGTGATCCCCTTCACCGCCGGGCCGCATCCCGCGATGTACGGGCCCTTCCACATCTTCCGGTTCCAGGTCCAGGAACTCCCCGACATCGCCTACTCCGAAAGCCTGGTCGGCGGCGTCTACTTCGACGAGCGCGATGACGTCTCCACGTTCCTGGAAGCGCTGGACCGGATGTGCGCGCAGGCAGCGCCCGCACACAGCACCAAAGCCATCCTCGATGGCATGCGCAAGGAGATCTGAACCATGGATCGCTTCAACGACGGAAGCGCCGGCATATTCGCCGCCGCCACCCACGACGACCTCCACGACAGCGGCCGCGGCAGCGCGGACGCGATCTACAACGGCATGCCGGCCGCCGACCTCGGCGCGGACGGCTGGCGCAAGCCCTGGAGCGGCGGCAACGGCGGCTCGTGCGTCGAGGCCAAGAAGCTCAACGACGGGCGGGTGGCGCTGCGCCAGTCCACCGACCCGGACGGTCCGGCACTGATCTACACCAACCTCGAGATCACCACGTTCATCCAGGGCGCCAAAGCCGGCCAGGCCGACTTCCTCCTGTGACGACCGCGACCCACCACGACAGCGCCCGGCTCCGGTACGCCCGGAGCCGGCCGCGGCACCAGCCGCACGACACCGACGACCGGACCCGGAGGACGGCGTGACCGACCAGGGCTTCTCCGCCGAGGAGATCGACACCAGCCGCCCCCACCCGGCGCGGATGTACGACTACTACCTCGGCGGCCGCGACAACTACGAGGTCGACCGCGAGGCCGCGGAACGCGTCCTGGACGTCGCCCCCGACGTGGTCCTGGGTGCCCGCGCCAACCGCGACTTCATGCGGCGGGCCGTGCGCCACCTGGTCGAGAGCGGCATCCGGCAGATCATCGACATCGGCACCGGCATCCCCACCTCGCCCAACACCCACGAGATCGCGCACTCCGTCGACCCGTCGGTGCGCGTCGCCTACATCGACAACGACCCGATCGTCGCCACGCACGCCGGCGCGCGGCTGCTCGGCACCGGCAACACCGGGTTCTTCCTCGGCGACATGCGCAAGCCGCAGAGCATCCTGGAACACCCCACGATCGGCGAACTGATCGACGTCCGGCAGCCGGTCGCCCTGATGCTGGTGTCCGTCCTGCACTTCGTGGCCGACAAGGAGGACCCGGCCGGCCTCGTCGCCGCCTACCGGGCGACCCTGCCGGCCGGCAGCCACCTGGTGCTCTCGCACGCCACCGGCGACTTCCACGGCGAGCGCGCCGACAACGTGGCGGAGGTCTACAAGAGGGCCACCGCCTCCCTCACCCCCCGTACGCACGCCGAGGTGCTCGCCCTCTTCGACGGCTTCGACCTCGTCGAACCCGGACTCGTCCAGGTCCACGAGTGGCGGCCCGACGACAGCACCGACGTCCCCGACCGCCCGGTCGGCGTGTACGGCGCGATAGGCCGGCTCCAGGAGCGCGCGTCGTGACCGACCGGACCGACCAGGGCTTCACCGCCGAGGAGATCGACACCAGCCGGCCGCACCCGGCGCGGATGTACGACTTCTACCTCGGCGGGCGCGACAACTACGAGGTCGACCGCGAGGCGGCGCAGCGCGTCATCGACTTCCTGCCCGACATCATCCCCGCCGCCCGCGCCAACCGGGACTTCCTGCAACGCGCGGTGCGGTACCTGACCGGGACCGGCATCCGGCAGATCATCGACATCGGCACCGGCATCCCGACCTCGCCCAACACCCACGAGATCGCGCAGGCCGAGGCGCCCGACGTCCGGGTCGCCTACGTCGACAACGACCCGATCGTGGCCACCCACGCCGGCGCACGGCTCACCGGCAGCGGTGGCAACACCGGCTTCTTCCTCGCCGACGTCCGCAAGCCCGAGAGCATCCTCGAACACCCCACCATCGGCCGGCTGATCGACTTCGACCAGCCCGTCGCCCTGATGCTCGTCGCGGTCCTGCACTTCATCAAGGACGAGGAGGATCCCGCGGGCATCGTCGCCGCACTGCGCGACGCCCTGCCGGCGGGCAGCCACCTGGTGCTGTCGCACGCCACCGCGGACTTCCACGCGGCAAGCCTGCCCGAGGTGTTCAAGGTCTACAACAAGGCGACCGCCACCCTCAACACCCGGCCCTACGACGAAGTCGTGGCCCTGTTCGACGGGTTCGAACTGCTCGACCCCGGACTGGTCCAGGTGCCGCTGTGGCGCCCGGCCACCCCGCCCGACCCCGACGAGGTCAAGCGGATCGGCTTCTACGGGGCGGTCGCCCGCAAGAAGTGACCGCCCCGCGGCCGGCACCGGCCGCCGCGGGTGGGGGCGCCCCTCAGACGGGGGCGCCCCCACCCGTGCCGACCCGCACCTCCATCAGCGGCAGCGTCCGGCCCGGCACGGAACCGGACGGCGTACGGCCCACGGTGACCGCGCCCATCGCCCGGTAGAAGCCCTCGGCGTTCGGGTCGGCGTCGATGGAGAGCCCGCTGAAACCCCGGTCCCCGGCCACGCGCAGCGCGTGGGCGTACAGCAGCCGGCCCACACCGCGGCCCATCGCGTCCGGGTCGACGAACATCATCCCGATCGCGCCGCGCGGCGGCTCGCCCTCCACGGTGACCACGCCCACCACGCGGAACGCGCCGAACACGCCGTCCGGGTCGGGTACTTCGGCGACGGCGGTGCGCCGCCCCGCGATCTCGCCCGCCGTCAAGGTCAGTTCGTCGCGGCACGCGGCCATGAAGGCCTCGTCGTAGCCCCAGTGTGCCTTGGACCGCAGCACCAGCGCGGTCAGCGCCGCCGCCTCGTCCGGGCGGGCCGGGCGCACCCGCGGGCCGCCGGCGGACGTCCGGCCGTCGCTCACCGCAGCGCCTCCATCGTCACCGTCACACCCTCCAGCGTGCCCGCGAAGTCCGCGCCCAGCGCCATCGACGGCGTCCGGAATCCGGCCGGCAGCGAGGGCAGCCGCTCCACGATCCGCAGCACCGCGTCCGCGGTCATGCTGTACGGGTTCGGGCCGGTGAGCGTCGCGGTGACGGTGTTGCCCGCCGCATCCCTCGCGCGGCCCCACACCTCGCTGCGGGTGCCCGCCAGTGCCCGCTCGCCGGGTCCGCGCACCACCCGGCCCGCGAGACCGGCCAGGGCCCCGCGCAGCGGCCCCACCCGCAGCACCCGGCTGGCGGCCAGCGCGGGCGCGGGCACGGCCGTGTACGTGGTGATGTCCGGGATGCCCGTCGAGTGGTACGCGGTGCTGACATCGCCCCACGGCACCGACACCACCGTCCTGGCGCCCGACGGGAACACCGCCCGCACCTGCCGGGAGCCCACCGGTACCGCGCGGATCTCCCCGCCCGCCCGGATCCTGCCGCCCTCCGCGGCACCGGCCAGCGCCGTGCGCGCCGTGCCCGGGCTGGCCCCGCCGCCGACCAGGAACGCCAGGTCCAACTGCGTGGCGTCCGGCAGCCGGTCCGCGAGCAGCGCGGCCACGCAGTCGGTGGGCACCACGTCGAAACCCGCCCCCGGCAGCAGCACCACGCCGGCCGCCGCCGCGCGCGGCCCCAGCGCGTGCAGCGACTCGAACACGTCGATCTCGCCGGTGATGTCCAGGTACGGCGTCCCGGTGTCGACGCACGCCTGCGCCATCGGCAGCGCGGTCCGCACGAACGGCCCCGCGCAGTGCGCCACCGCGTCGACACCCTCCAGCCCGCGGCGTATCGCGGCCGCGTCGTCCAGCCCGAACACCCGGTGTTCCAGGCCGAGTTCCGCGGCGAGCGGCAACAACTTGGCGGCACTGCGGCCGGCCAGCACCGGACGCATGCCACGAGCGGCGGAGCGGCGTGCGATCAGGCGTCCGGTGTACCCGGTGGCGCCGTACAACAGCCAGGTCATGGATCGTGAACCTCCTCGGCGGTGGTGACCGGAACCGTACACGCGCCGTCCGTCCAGGCGATATCGGGTGGGCTGCCGGGCCCCGGCGTGCGAGGCTGGTGCCATGACCGACCGAGAGCAGCAGGCCGCCGTGGCCGCCGAAGGCGCCGCACAGGACATCACCGCGGCCGACCAGCCCGAGACCGACCCCGAGGGCGCAGAACCGGACGAGGACGACGTCAAGCGGAAGTTCCGCGAGGCGCTGGCCCGCAAGCAGGGCGCCCAGCGCGGCGGCGCGGCCGGCGGCGCCGGCCCCGACCAGTCCAAGATCCACGGCGCGCACGGCCGCGCCGGCGGTGCCCGCGAATTCCGCCGCAAGAGTGGATGAGAGTGATGTCCCCCCGCACCCTTTGACGGTGCCCAGCCGTCGTCCTGCCCCCGGACGGCTCCCGGCTCCCGCCGGGAGGCGCCCGCTGTCCGGGGGCGGGCGCGGCGCGCCCTCGCGGGCGTTAGGGTCGGGACGGTGACGACGAACCCGTTCCTGAACGCCAGCACCCTGCCGTACGAGCTGCCGCCGTTCGCGGACATCCGCGACGAGCACTACCTTCCGGCTCTCGAACGCGGCATCGCCGAGCACCTCGCGGAGATCGAGGCGATCGCGGGGGACCCGAACCCGCCGACGTTCGAGAACACGCTGGTCGCCCTGGAGCGCGCCGGCGCCCTCCTCGGCCGCGTCCACGCCGCGTTCTCCAACCAGGCGTCCGCGCACGTCACCCCGGCCGTCCGGGAGATCGAGCCGAAGGTGAGCGCGCTGCTGGCCGAGCACAGCGACGCCCTCCACCTCAACTCCGCGCTGTACCAGCGGATCTCCACGCTCTACGAGGCCCGCGACACCCTGGGCCTGGACCCGGAGTCCCTGCGCCTGCTGGAGCGCTACCACACGGTGTTCGTGCGGGCCGGCGCCCGGCTGTCGCCCGCCGACCGCGACCGGTTGCGCGACCTCAACGCCCGGATCGCCGCCGCCTGCACGGCGTTCGGGCAGAACACGCTCGCCGCCGGCCGCGACGGCGCCCTCGTCCTCGACGACGCCGCGCAACTGGCCGGCCTGCCCGCCGACGCCGTCGCGGCCGCCGCCGAGAACGGCCGCGCCACCGGCCACGACGGCCACTGGGTGCTGAGCCTGAAGAACTTCTCCAACCAGCCGGAACTCGCGCAGCTCGACGACCCTGAGGTGCGCCGCCGGCTGCTGGCCGCGTCCCTGGACCGCGCCCAGGACACCAACGGCCCGCTCGCCGTCACCATCGCCACCCTGCGCGCCGAGCGCGCCGCCCTGCTCGGCTACGAGACCCACGCGGCGTACGTGGTCGCCGACCGCACCGCCGGCAGCACCCATGCCGTCACCGACCTGCTGGCCCGCCTGGTGCCGCCGGCCGTCGCCAACGCCGAGAAGGAGGCCGCGGCCCTCGCCGAGCTGGCCGGCGGCCCGATCGAGGCGTGGGACTGGGCGTACTGGTCCGAGAAGGTGCGCAAGACCCGCTACGAGGTCGACGCGGCCGCCCTGCGGCCGTACTTCGAGCTGGAACGGGTGCTGCACGACGGCGTCTTCCGGGCCGCCCGCCAGGTCTACGGCATCACCCTCGAGGAGCGCCACGACCTGCCCGGCTACCACCCCGACGTCCGGGTCTTCGAGGTGTTCGACGCCGACGGGTCCGGCATGGGCCTGTTCCTCGCCGACTTCCACGCCCGCGAGTCCAAGCGCGGCGGCGCCTGGATGAACTCCCTGGTCGAGCAGTCGGACCTGCTGGGCCGGCGGCCGGTCGTGGTCAACAACCACAACATCGAACGGCCCGCGCCGGGCGAGCCGACCCTTCTGACGTTCAGTCAGGTCGACACGCTCTTCCACGAGTTCGGGCACGCCCTGCACGGCCTGTTCTCGGCCGTCCGCTACCCGTTCTTCTCCGGCACCAGCGTGCCGAGCGACTTCGTGGAGTTCCCCTCCCAGGTCAACGAGATGTGGTCGCTGTGGCCGGAGGTCCTCGGCCGGTACGCGGTCCACCACGAGACCGGGGAGCCGATGCCGGCCGACGTCGTGCGCCGGATGAAGGACGCCGCGCAGTTCGGGCAGGGCTTCGCGACCGTCGAGTACCTGGCCGCGACGCTCCTCGACTGGGCGTGGCACACCCTGCCGGCCGGCACCGACCCCGGCGACGCGCTGGCGTTCGAGGCCCGGGCCCTCCAGGACGCGGGCCTGGCCCTGCCCGCGATCCCGCCCCGCTACCGCACCACGTACTTCGCGCACATCTTCAGCAGCCAGTACAGCGCGGGCTACTACTCCTACATCTGGAGCGAGGTGCTGGACGCGGACACCGTCGACTGGTTCTCCTTGCACGGCGGGATGACCCGCGGCAACGGCGACACGTTCCGCCGCGAACTGCTGTCCCGCGGCGGCAGCGTCGACCCGATGGCGGCCGTCGAGGCCGTCCTCGGCCGCCCGCCGCGCGTGGAGCCGCTGCTGGCGCGACGCGGGCTGACCGCGACGAGCTGACGGGCACGGGCCGCGGGCGCTGACGGCGGGCGGCGGGCGGCTGGCGCCCGCGGGCCGACCGCGAGGAGTTGACGCCCGCGGGCCGCCCGCGACGAGCTGACCCGCGAGCCCGCGGGGGCATCCCGCCGTGGGAGCGCCCGCTCGGAGCCGGAGCCGGAGCCGGAGCCGGAGCCGGAGCCGGAGCCGGAGCCGGAGCCGGAGCCGGCCGTCCGTCCGGGCGCGGAAAACCGTGTGCGGCCGCCCGTGGGCGTGGGACACGATGGACCGATGGGATGGAACCTGGACCTCGATCTCGACGGCTTCGCCGCCGGCGCCGACACCTTCCTGCGCTCCCGCGCCGTGGAGCACTCCGTCCAGCTCACCATCCTCGACACGCTCCGCCGCCGCGGCGCGGGAGCGTACGGGGCCGCCCGGCCGGTCTTCGGACTCTGGCGCCCGGACGCCGGGGGAGAGGTGGCGGCGGCGGTCCTGCAGACCCCGCCGCACCCACCGCTGATCACCGGCGCCCCGCCGGAGGCGGCCGCCACGCTGCCCGCCGCCTGGGCGGCCGCCGTCGCCTCGGGGACGGTGGGCCCGCCGGCCGGCGTGCGCGGTGAGGCCGCGGCGGCCCGCGCGTTCGCCGACGGCTGGGCTGCCGGCACCGGCCAGAGCGTCGTGGTGCGCCGCGACACCCGCTTCCACCGGCTCGCCGCCCTGACCCCGCGTGAACCCGTACCGCCCGGCAACGCCCGCGTCGCCGACGCCCGCGACCGCGATCTGGTGTGGGGCTGGCACCAGCAGTACGCGGTCGATGTCGGCGGGGCCCTCCCCGGCGGCGAGCAGGCGGTGTACGACGCCATCGCGCACGGCGGCCGCACCCTGTGGGAACTGCCCGACGGCACGCCCGTCGCCATGGCCGGCTCCACCGTGCCCGCCGCCGGGGCCGTGCGGGTCGTCGCCGTCTACACCCCGCGGGCCCTGCGCGGCCGCGGCTACGCCGGTGCCGTCGTCACGGCCGTCACCCGCGCGGCGCTGGACGCCGGAGCCCAGGAGGTGCTGCTGGTCACCGACCTCTCCAACCCCGTCAGCAACGGGCTCTACCAGAAGCTGGGTTACGTGCCGGTGCGTGACGCGGTGGAGCTCGAGTTCGCACCTGGCGGCACCGCCGGCACCGGGCCCGCCGCGGTGTGAGGAACCGGTGGAGGCCACCCGGCTTCCCACGGCGGCGCCCGGGCGGCGTCACAGCACCCCCGCATAATGGAGGGCGGCGGACACCCCGCCGCCCGACGATCTGCCTGGAGGACCCGTGACCGGCGTCAGCCGACCGCCGTCCCGCCTCGTGAAGCTGCGCCCCGCACCGTTCGGCGCGGACCCGACGGGGGCGCGGCTGGAGCGCATCCTGAAGTCCCCGAACTACGCCGACGGCGCGTTCGTGAACCCGGTGGGCGCCCGCAGCGTGCCCAGCGGCGGCCTGATCAAGTCCCTCCCGGCGAACATGCGCAAGGAGGCCCGGCTCTCCCGCAAGCCGGCCCGCCCGATCCCGGTCCACTCCACCACCCTCGCCGACCTCGCGCGGCCGTCCGTCTCGGGCCTGCGCCTCACGTGGATGGGCCACTCGTCGGTGCTCGCCGAGATCGGCGGCCGGCGGGTGCTCTTCGACCCGGTGTGGGGCCGCCGCTGCTCACCCTTCGCCTTCGCCGGGCCGCGCCGCATCCACCCCACCCCCGTGCCGCTGGAGGCCCTCACCGGCCTGGACGTGGTGGTGATCTCGCACGACCACTACGACCACCTGGACATGCCCACGATCATGGCGCTGGTGGCGAGCGACGTGCTCTTCGCGGTGCCACTGGGCGTCGGCAGCCACCTGGAGCACTGGGGCGTGCCGCCGGAGCGGCTGCGCGAGCTGGACTGGAACGAGTCCACCGAGGTCGGCGGCCTCACGCTTACCGCGACCCCGGCCCGCCACTTCTGCGGCCGCGGGCTGCGCGGCCGCCAGCAGACGCTGTGGGCGTCCTGGGTGGTCACGGACGGCACCCACCGGATCTACCACTCCGGCGACACCGGCTACTTCCCCGGCTTCGCCGACATCGGCGCCGAACACGGCCCGTTCGACGCGACGATGATCCAGATCGGCGCGTACTCCGAGTTCTGGCCGAAGAACCACACTGACTGTATGCCGGGAGAGCCCTGCGACTGCAAGCCCGATCCGGGCCAGTGGCCGGACATCCACATGACACCGGACGAAGGCTTGCGCGCCCACCTTGACCTGCAAGGGGGCCAGCCGGGCGGGGTCTTGCTCCCCATCCACTGGGGAACCTTCAACTTGGCGTTCCACACTTGGGCTGAGCCTGCCGAGCGCACGATGCTTGCGTCGCACAGGGCCGGACAGTTGTCCGCGACGCCCCGCGTCGGCCAACCCTTCGAGCCCACCGCTTGCCCCGAGCCTGACCCGTGGTGGCGAGGTGTTGCGGTCACTCCCGACAACGGCTGGGCAGTCTGGCCGCCGGTCAAGGCTGATTCCTCGCAGGTGTCTGAGCTTGCGTCGGAGGCGTGATGACGGACCAAGACAGCGACCTGGCGCGGCTCACGGATGCCTTTTCGCGGCTGGGGGCCAGCGACAGGCAGCGGCTCGTGCTGGCGCTGGACGGCCTACCTCGTCAAGTGCGAGAAGCGCCGAGCCGTAGTTTCACTCCGCTGCCTAACGTCGGTGCTGCCTCCCGAATCACAGTGCGCGTGGTCCGGCTCGGAGGGGACTCGTAGCGAAGTCGCACTAGGGGGTGCGGCCTGGCTGGCGGCGCCGTGGACGCTGTGCTCTGCCGAGTTTGCATCAACCGCATCAACTTCAAGGGCGTCCTCACTGTCGAGAGGCAACGCTGACCGAGCTCGGTGACCCACTCGAATTGCGTTGTGCGAGAACAAAAATGGGAGTTGTGGTCGACTTGATTCGTTTTGTTCCGCCAGAGTTCGATCTCTTCCAGTTCGACGACGGTCAGCCCACGATGGGCCGCGGTCCGGCGTCGAGGCGATGGTTCATCCACTGGGACGGACTGATCGGCGCGCCTGCTGAAGAGGTCATGCTCGGGTGGTCGGCAGGCGATTCCCTCGTCATCGTGTGCACTTCGGGACGACGCTACGACAGGAGCGAAGCGAGGTTCCGGGCGTCCCACGTGGCTCTTGGCGGTGATGTGCTCCCGATTCCCGGCCGGCCGCAAGGACCGCTGGCCACAAACCAGACCATGGAGGAGCTCAGGAACTCAGAACTGTGGACGGGGACCGGAGATGCACCGAATCCGGAGGATACCGGGGAGACTGCGGCAGCAGAGGGGTACTCCATTGGCTACCAACGACTCAGAGACGGCATTGTCTTCATCGCCGCGGTGAACGTCGAGCCGGCCCAGTTTCGTATCCGCAAGGTTCAAGACTGGTCACCCTACGACGTCGACCCACGGACCAGCTTCCCCCTCAGCGCGCTGAGCCCCGAATCGGCCCGAGGCGATTTGTAGGGGAGCCTTGGTGCTGGACGCCCATGGCGACGCGGGTTTGCGTGCGCGCCGGGGATGCGAAACCCGGCGGCGCGTAGTGACCCCCAGGCGGCAGTCACGCTCTCCCGTTCAGGACGAGCGCTTGCGCTTCTCGATGTCGTCCCGCGTGAGCGACAGGTTCGGCTCGTCAGGGTTCCACAGGTACTGCAAGTCCTCGTTCTTCAGCAGCACGCCTGCCTCGACCATCCGGTCGAGGACGTCGACGAGCATCTCACCGAGCGGGTAACCGTCCATCCAGAACATCCGCTTGACCCCGCCGAACGACTGGTCCCGCGGAAACACCCCCAAGATCTTTCCGAGCTCGAAGCCTGCCACGTCGTAGTCGGTCCAGCCAGCCAGTACGTCCCGTAGTCCGCCCATCGCCATGGCACCTCTGCTTTCTTGGGATCTTCATCGTGTCGGGGCCGGCCGATCGTAGCGCCCCTGCTGGAGGTCGTCAGGCGTCGCCAGCAGATGATCGCGCAGCCGAGGGTGAGGAAGGCTTGGTGGATGTCGGCGCGGATCTCCCAGCGGATGCGCAGGCGGCGGAACCAATGCAGGAGCGCGAAGGCGGCTTCCACGACCCAGCGGCGGGTGCCCAGTCCGGTGCCGTGCTCGGTGCCGCGGCGAGCGATCATGGGGCGAATGCCAAGGTTGTGGACCTGGCGGCGGTAGATGTCGTGGTCGTAGCCGCGGTCGGCGTACACCTCCTCCGGGCGTCGGCGGGGCCGTCCGCGCTTGCCCCGTATCGGCGGCACCGCCTGGATCAAGGGCGGTTCGATCCGCTCCCACAGCCCGTCCTCGATCTCCCACGGCTTCCGCCTGTCCAACCCAGTAGCCGCCGCACACCCCCTCGTCACGCATCCCGACGTGCACGCAAACGCCACCTGACGGTAAGTCATTCCAGCCGACTCATTCTGTTAATCTCCAGCCGTAGATCGTGATGTGACGGACGAGTGGCGGAAGACGCGGCTAAGGTCTACGCGCTCGGCGGTCCTACGCAGCGCCTTCCTGCGCGGAGGGCCGTGGCTCACCAGAGCCAGGGGCCCGTGCTGTTGGAGGTCATCGGTGATCGGCAAGCTGCAGTGCGTGGTTTTGGACTGTCCGGATGTCCTTGAACTCGCTCGGTTCTACCAAGCGCTCCTCGGCGGTACGGTCAACAAGCCCGATCGCAGGTGGGCAGTCAGTGACGACTTCTCGACCCTTCACACGGGCTCTGGCCTGGTATTTGCGTTCCAGCGCGTCAAGGATCACCGGGCGCCGCGGTGGCCGGACAGCACGTACCCGCAGCAGTTCCATCTGGACTTCGATGTCCCCGACCTTGACCGGGCCCAGGAGCAGGTCCTCGGCTTTGGTGCGACGCTGCTCCACATCGACACCCGCGGTTGGAGGATCTTCGCAGATCCGGCCGGCCATCCCTTCTGCCTCCTACGGGGCTGACGAGAAGGGATGGACAACCGTTTTCGCCCAGCGATGCTGGCTTCCCGGCGGAGATGGCTGCGGCCACTGTTGATCATCGGTGTGTGAAGACAAACGATCATGCGGTGGCCGCAGCTCACAGCGTAGACCCTGCCCGTTGGCAGGATGCGTTCGATGGCCTGATGGGCCGGATAGCGGGGCGCTTCGCGCGGGTCGAACCCCGGTGCCGAGCTGGGCGATTGGTGCTCGGACTGCTGTCGGACCTGCCGCGCAAGAGCGCCCCATGTTCTGGCGTCTTCCTAGGGTGGTTCTGGCCGGACATCCACATGACGCCCGCCGAGGGCATGCAGGCGCACACCGACCTGTCGGGCGGCACCCCGGCCGGCGTGATGATGCCGATCCACTGGGCGACGTTCAACCTGGCCCAGCACCCGTGGGCCGAGCCGGGCGAGGGCACCGTCGCCGCGGCCCGGGAGCACGGCGCGAAGATCGCCACGCCGCGCGTCGGCGCCCCCTTCGAGCCGGCCGACCCGCAGCCCGACGACTGGTGGTGGCGCGAGTGCGCCGTCGTCCCCGCGGGCGGCTGGCCCGCACACCCGCCGCGGGCCGCGGCGTCGAAGGACGACGGCGCGACCGATCTGGAGACCGCCAGCCCCGCGTAGGGGCTGTCGGCGCGGACCCTCAGACCGCGGGAAGGGACGCGTCGGGGGTCCAGGGGCTCGGCGCGGTGACGGCCCACCGCTCGTGATCGCGCCAGGCCCCGTCGATGTACAGGTAGGCGGGCGAGACGCCTTCGTACGTGAAGCCCAGGCGCTTGACCAGCGCCAGGGACGCCTTGTTCGCCGGCTGGATGCTCGCCTCCAGCCGGTGGAGCCGCAGCTCGCCGAAGGCGTGCGCCATGGTGGCGGCGACCCCCTCGGCCATGTAGCCGTGTCCGGCCGACGGCGCGAAGGCCGCGTAGCCGAGGGACGCGCCCTGGTAGCGGCCCCGGATGATCGAGTTGATGTTGACGGTGCCGGCGGCCTCGCCGGTCTCCTTGACACGGATCAGGAACCCGCGGTTGGTGCCGTCGTCGAAGCGATGCATCCACGTCCGGAACGCCTCCGCCGTGGACGGCAGTTGCATCCACGGGGTGTGCAGTTCGACGCTGGCCCGCACGAGCGAGCAGAACTCGTCCTGGTCGGCGAGGGTCAACGGGTGCAGTTCGACTCGTGTCGGGTTCGTCGGCATGGCGCAACGGTAGGGCCTGACCTCGCCTCCTCCGCGCGCGCCCCCGGGGCGAGGGCTCCCGCTACTCGTAGCGGTACTTCAGCGATTCCGCCTCCGCCTGCTCGATGTCGGCGATCGTCAGCTCGGGCATCCGCAGCTGGGCCAGCGTCACCTCGGCCGAGGTCGGCTGGGCGTCCGTCGGCAGCCACTGCTCCGGCTTCCACGCCCCGCTGCGCAGCAGCGACTTGGGGCAGTGCGGGTAGACCTCCTCGATCCCCAGCACCAGCGCACTGGCCGGCGGCTTGCCCACGGCGGTCAGCTGCGACAGCAGCTCCGGGCGAGTGGAGACGCAGGCCCGGCCGTTCACCCTGAGGGTCGTCGTGCGCCCCGGGATGACGAACAGCAGGCCCGCCCGTCCGGTGGCGATGACGTTCCGCAGGGTGTCCAGACGCTTGTTGCCGGTCGCGTCCGGTATCGCCACCGTCCGTGCGTCCAGGACGGAGACGAACCCCGCGGGACCGCCGCGCGGGGAAACGTCACAGTTGCCCTCCGCGTCCGCGCTCGCGATCAGGACCAGCGAGGAGCATCCGATCAACCGCCGCGTCTGATCGGTGAGTTCGCTCATCTGCTTACGGAGGGCCGCGTCCTTGGGGACGTCGTAGACCCGGCGCAGCTCCTCCTGGTCCTGCACGGCGTCGAGGCTCAGCAGATCGAAGGCGCTGGTGGCGAGGGATGTCGTCATGTCCCCGACCTTAACGGTCCGACCTGCGAAAAGTCCTGCCTGGTGAGCGCGGGGCCCAGGGCCAAGGGCCGGGTCGGGGCGTACCGCGGGGCAGGGCGCCCCGGGATCACTCGCGGGTCCGCCCGTGGGCCGTCGCCTTTCCCAGGTAGGTGAGGACGCCCGGGTCCGTCACGGGGATCTCGTGGAAGCCGAGGCGGTCGTAGAAGGCGCGTGCCGGGGTGTTGACGGTGAGCATCCCCAGGTGGACGGCAGGGACGCCCTGCCGCGCCAGCGCGGCGAGGTACGCCGCCATCAACGCCCGCCCGTGGCCGCCGCGCTGGAAGTCCGGGAGCACGTCGATGTGCAAGTGGGCGGGATAGGCCGCGAGTTCGGGCAGCACCATGCGCTCAGGCGTATGGAGGAGCGCGGCCATCGCCTCCGTGGGCGTAACGGGCTCCCCGGCCGGGGCGGGCCAGCGGTCCGCGACGCCCGGCAGCCACTCGTCCCTGAAGCGCTTGACGAACGCGGCGGTGTCGCCGGTGCCGAGCACGTAGCCGACCGCGTCGCCGTGCCCGTCGTCGAGCACGAACGTCAGGTCGGGCTCCAGCACCGCGTACGGCGCCGCGAAGATCGCGCCCAGCAACTCCCGGCCCTGCGGCGGGTACTGGCCGGTGGCGTCCTGGCCCGCGTCGGCGGTGCGCAGGCAGATGTCGTACAGGGCGGGCAGGTCCGCCGGTCGGTAGGGGCGCACGGTGGGACTGGTCACGACGGCTCCGGAAGGGTGTGCAGGGGCGCGCCGGGGTCGCCGAGCGCGGTGAAGGTGAAGGCGAACGTGGCGGGCGCGGCGGCCAGCCGGAATTCCGGCAGGACCTCGGGCCCGCAGGCGTGACTGCCCACGCCGTGCAGCGCGTGGTCCAGGTGCACCCACAGCGTGCCGCTCGGGACGAGGTCGTGGGTGTGTTCGGCCGCGTCCAGCTCCTCGGTACTCCACGGCCGGAGGGTCATCCAGAACGGGGGAGTGCCGTCGATCCGCAGGCCCGAACCGTCGACGCGGCGCAGCTCCGCCCAGCGCACGTCCGCCCGCGCGCCGTTCTCCTGCGGCCGCACGTACGGCGTCTGCAGGGCGTCCACGTCCGAGCGGTAGCGGCCGATGCGGGACGCGGCCCGGGTGTCGGGATACGCCTCGCCGGGACCGCCGCCGAACCAGTCGACCTGGTCCATCGTCGGGCACACGCCCATGCGCAGGCCCAGCCGGGGAAGCGGCAGCGTCCATTCGCCCTCGGGCGTGACGTCGACCGCCACCGTCAGCCGGTCACCGGTCGACGACCACGTGGAGACCGTGCGCAGCCCCAGGTCCGAGGCCGCGGGCGCGACCCGCGTCACCACCGTCAGCGTGTCCCCGCCGACGGTCACCCGCACCACCCGGTGCCGCATCCGGTGCAGCCCCGACGCCCGCCACTGACGGTCGAGTTGACCTTGCGGATACCAGTCCATACCGCGGTCGTTGTCGATCGGCGCCCGCCACACGTCCAGCGCGGGACCCGTCACCTGGATGCCGTTGAAGTAGCGCAGCACCCCGGTCGACGCGTCGAAGACGCCCGGTCCGAGCACCACCATGCCGCCCTCGGCGCGCCGCGGCGCGTGCGGCTTCCCCGGGCGCGCCACGGACCTGGCGCCGCGCACGACCGGATCCACTGCGAACTGGCTCCACGCCACCTCGTGCCCGGCCGGCGCCCACGCGGTGTCCTCGGCCAGCACCGCCCGCACCGTCCACAGCGCCTCACCACGCCCCGTGGCCCTGGGCATCAGCGGCAGTTCCACCACCGCGCTCTCGCCCGGCGCCAGTGCGGGCACCTTCAGCCGCCCCTCGTCGGAGACCTCGCCGCCCTCCTCGTACACCCAGCCGAACGACAGCCCCGAAAGGTCCGCGAAGTCATGGAGGTTGGTGACGGTGACGGTGCCGCGCCGGGCGTCGGCCTCGATGCGTACCGGTTCCACGACCTTCTTCAGCTCCACCAGGCCCGGCGACGGGGTGCGGTCGGGGAACAGCAGCCCGTCGCACACGAAGTTGCCGTCGTGCAGTTCCTCCCCGAAGTCCCCGCCGTACGCGAAGTACGACCTGCCGTCCGCGGTCCTGCGGCGCAGCCCGTGGTCGATCCACTCCCACACGAAGCCGCCCTGGCACCGCTCGTGCGCGTGGAAGATCGCCTGGTACTCGCCCAGCCCGCCGGGGCCGTTGCCCATCGCGTGCCCGTACTCGCAGAGCACGAATGGCATCGCGCGCCGCCGCGCGTCCAACGCGGCGTCCTCCAGCGGGTGTTCCTCGCGCCGGCCGATCCGTTCGCACTCGGCGTGGTCGGCGTACATCCGTGAGTACACGTCGACGTCCGCGCTCGACAGGTCGCCCTCGTAGTGGATCGGGCGCACCGCGTCCCGCTCCCGGATCCAGGCGGCCATCGCCGACAGGCCGCGGCCGGTGCCGCACTCGTTGCCCAGCGACCACATGATCACCGACGGATGGTTCTTGTCCCGCTCCACCATCCGCGCCGCCCGGTCCAGCAGGGCCGGCGTCCACCGCTCGTCGTCCACCGGGTTGCCGCGCCAGCCGACCTCCTCGAAACCGTGCGTCTCCAGGTCGCACTCGTCGAGCACCCACAGCCCCAACTCGTCGCAGAGTTCCAGGAACGCCGGCTGCGGCGGGTAGTGGCTCGTACGGACCGCGTTGATGTTGTGCCGCTTCATCAGCAGCACGTCCCGGCGCATCGTCTCCGGGTCCACGGTCCTGCCGTGGTCCGGGTCGAACTCGTGGCGGTTGACGCCCCGCAGCAGGATCCGCCGCCCGTTGACCTTCAGCACGCCGTCCTCGACGGCGACCGTGCGGAACCCGATCCGCAGCGGGATGCGCTCGCCCTCGGTGGCCAACTCCGCGTCGTACAGCCGCGGCACCTCCGCCGACCACGGCTCCACCGGCACGATCACCGGCTCGCCCGTCGGGATGTCCAGGCCCAGCTCCGGCACGGTGACGGTGCCCCGCGGCTCGCAGTCCACCCGCAGCGTGCCCAGGCCGTTGGTGTGGTCGTAGCCGCAGTGCACGAAGAAGTCGGTGACCGAGCCCTCCGGCCGCTCGATCAGCGTGACGTCCCGGAAGATCCCGGGCAGCCACCACATGTCCTGGTCCTCCAGGTAACTGCCGGACGACCACTGGTGGACCCGCACCGCCAGCACGTTGCCGCGCGGCCGCAGCAGCTCCCCGACCTCGAACTCCGCCGGCAGCCTGCTGCCCTTGAACACGCCCAGCTCCGCGCCGTTGAGCCACACCCGCGCGCACGACTCGACGCCGTCGAAGCGCAGCACCGCCGCACCGCCCGGCCAGTCGTCCGGCAGGTCGAAGTGCCGCAGGTGGTCGCCCGTCGGGTTCTCCGTGGGAACGTGCGGCGGATCGACGGGGAACGGGTAGCGCACGTTGGTGTACGCGGGCATCCCGTGGCCCTGCAACGGCCAGTGGCAGGGCACCGGCAGGACGTCCCACCGGGACGCGTCGAACCCGGGACGCGCGAACGACTCGTCCTCCGCGCCCGCGCTCGCCGACAGCCGGAACCGCCACGCGCCGCCCAGGTTCACCCGGCGGGCGTCCGAATGCGCCCACCAGGCCCGCGGGGGGAGCGCTCCCGTGCCGGGCGACGGGTCCTCGTAGTAGGGGAGCGGCCCGGCGGGCGGCGCCTCGTGCATCGTGGTGCTCCTCGGGTCCTCAGGTCTCGGTCCTCGGGGCCCGGTCACGCCGCCGGCCGCGGTGCGCGGTGACCGGTCCGGCGGTGGCGGTCCGCCGTTCTCGGTGCGTGCTTCGCGACGCGTCGGGCCGTGGTGGCCGAGCCGGTGAGGTGATGTGTGCGTCCAATGATCCGGCGTGACCGATTCTGCTCACGAGGGAGGCCCCGCCGCTAGATGCATCGGACCCGCGGATCGGACCCACTGCCCCCTCCGCGCGTTCCCGCCGCCTCACCACCCCCTTCCCGTCGCGTCGCGACCCCCTTGCGGCCGCCTCGTCACCTCCTTCCCGTCGCCTGCTCCTTTCCCTTCCTCTCGCCGAACGGGCCTTCCTGGCAGCCGACTTGACCGTCCCGGTCGCGCGCTGGGATCCTGCCCGCCCCTTGAGACAACGGGAGACCGTGCGATGGCCCACCTCCTCACCCACGGCGCCGCCTTGCCGCGGGCCGCCGACCTGGCCGCCCAGACCCAGCCCATATCCGGCCTCAGCGGGCGCACCGCGTTCGTGCTGATCGCCGCGGTCGTGGTCGTCATCGCCGCCATCGCGGTGATCCCGCTCGTCATGGACGTCCGGCGGGCCACCGCATGGCGGCAGCAGCTCACCGACCACCTCATCGACCGCGCCGCCACCGACCACGAGGTCCGCGACTTCCTCCGCGACCTGCGCGAGCCCCGCGGCGTCCGCGGCCTCACCCGCAGCATCATCGCCGTCCTCATCCTCGCGCTGGTCGGCTTCGCCCTCGCCTTCGCGATGCTCTCCGCGGGCGCCGACTCCGGCGACCTGCGCAAGACCATCGTCACCGCGCTGATGACGGTGCTCGCCACCGTCGCGGGCTTCTACTTCGGCTCCCTGGGCGCGCAGAACAGCGCGGAGGACGCGCGCCGGCACGTGATGGCGGCGCGCGGCACGCCGAAGAAGGCGATCGCGATGACGACCACGGGGACGGGCGAGGCGGGCGCCGGCACCGGCGGCGCGGTCGCCGTGGCCGGCGACGACGACGCGGCGGTGACGAGCGTGCCGGGTGCGGGCGCGGGTGGCGCTGGCGCTGGCGCTGGTGCGGGTTCGGGTGCACCTGGCGGTGCGGCGGGGTCCGTCAGCGCCGCATCCCCGTCGGGTGCCGCGTCCGATGCGCAGACCGATCCGGCGTCCGGCTCAGCGCCGGCGTCCGGCTCAGGGTCGGCGTCCGGCGGGTCCACCGCGCCGCCCGCGTCGGCCGGTCCCGACGTGGGGCCCGAACCCGCCGGCGCCTGACGTTCGTGCCGCGGGGCTTCCGACGCCACCCTCCCGTTGGAGGGCCAGGCACCGCGGACCCGTCACGTCCTCACGCGTCGAGGAACGCGTCGATCCGCCCGCGCAGCCCCGGCGCGTCGAGGCCGTGGCCTGCCACGTGCTCCTGCCAGGTGCCGTAGTGCCGGAACTCCTCGCGGCGCGTGCCGAGCGCCAGCACGCGGTGCGGGAACGCGGCCAGCGCCTCGGCCGCGAACGGCGCCGACGTGCCGGCCAGATACGGCTCGACGACGACCAGGTCCGGCCGCACCGAGCGGTTCACCGCCGCCCGCACCGTGGCCGCGTCGAACGGCCGGACCGTCGACGCGTACAGGACCGTCACATCCCGGTCCGCGGTCGCCCGCAGCACCGCGTCGAGCATGGGTCCGACGGCGAGCACCACCGCGCCGCGTCCGTCCCGCACGACCTGGAAGCGCCCGGGGGAGCCCGGCAGCGGCTCGGCGTTGGCGTGGTTGCTGAGCCGCACGTACACCCGCCGGTCGCCGTCCGCCGCCGCGTGCCGCAGCAGGGCCTCCGCCTCGTCCGGATGGCCGGGCACGTGGACCGTCCAGCCGTCGAGGGTGTCCAGCAGGGCGACGTCACCCGGCGCCTGATGGGTGCGGCCGCCGGCCGCGTTGTCGTACGAGCCGGCGGCGCTCACGAGGACCGCGCCCACGCCCTGGTGCCCCAGGTCCAGCTTGACCTGCTCGAACGGCCTCTCCACGAGGAAGCTCGCGAAGGTGTGCGCGATGGGGCGCAGGCCGGTCAGGGCGAGCCCGCCGGTCGCGCCGACCAGCAGCTGCTCGCGGATGCCGACGTCGATCACCCGGTCCGGATGGGCGCGGGCCGCGTCCTTGAAAAGGTCCGCGGAGATCGCCGCGAGGACGAGGGCGAGCCGGGGGTCGTCCTCCAGCAGCTCGGTGGTGACGGTCGCGAATCGCTCACGCATGGTGTCCATCGAAGTTCCCCCGTGTCCTAGTGGGTGCCGGTACCGGTGCTGGCGGCGGTGCCGGAGCCGGTGGCGATGCGCGTGGCCCTGGCCGCCTGCGCGGCGTCCTTGGACTCGACGCGGGCCACGACCGCGTGCGGGCGCCCCGGATGCGGCGCCGTGAACGCCTCGTGGAGTGCCTGGTGATCGCGCCCGTCGACGGTCACCGCCGACCAGCCCTCGGCCTCGAACCGCGAGGCCAGGCCACCGCGCCACGGGTACGTCGCCGACCCGTTGTCGACGGCGACGACGTGCAGCTGCTCCAGGCCCACCGCGCCCGCGTACTGGACCGCCTCGTGGTTGCTGCCCTCGTCCATCTCCGCGTCGCCGACCAGCACCCACACGCGCGAGCCGGTCAGTCCCTGGGCCCGTAGCCCCAGCGCGCTGCCCACGCCGAGGCCCAGGCCGTGCCCGAGCGAGCCCGAGCCGATCTCCGCGCCCGGGACCAGCGTCCGGTCCGGGTGGTGCCCGAGCGGCGAGTCGTACGCGCCGAAGCCGGTCAGCCACTCCTCGGGGAGGAAGCCGTGGGCGGCCAGCACCGCGTAGTAGGCCATCGGGCCGTGTCCCTTGGAGAGCAGGAAGCGGTCGCGCGCCGGATCGTCCACGGTCTCCGGGGAGACCCGGAGGATCCGGTCGTACAGCACCCACAGCACGTCGAGCGTCGACGTGGCCGCGGGCCCGTGCTTCTCGTCGCCGGTCATGCGCGACATCAGCGCGCGCAGCTCGTCGTACCCGTATCGGCGGGTCCCCGTCATCGTTGCCATGGCTCCGACTGTGCAACTTCAAGCCCGCTTGAGGTCAAGCGCTACGCTCGGGAGCATGACGATCACCTCGCGCGACCTGCTGCCCATCGGCGAGCTGGCCGCCCGCAGCGGCCACGCCCCCTCCGCGCTGCGCTACTACGAGGAGCTCGGCCTGATCGACGCCGAGCGCACCGCGGGCGGCCAGCGCCGCTACCGGCGCGCGACGCTGCGGCGGCTCGCCTTCATCCGGGCCGCCCAGACCATCGGCCTGTCCCTGGACGAGGTCAGCGAGGCGCTCGCCCAGCTCCCGCACGACCACGTGCCGACCACGGCCGAGTGGAACCGCATCGCCACCGCTTGGCAGCAGCGCATCGACGACCAGATCGCGGAACTGCGGAAGCTGCGGTCCCGCCTCACCGAATGCGTCGGCTGCGGCTGCCTCTCCGTGAGCCGCTGCGGCCTGTCCAACCCCGGCGACACGGCCGCGCGCCGCGGGCCCGGCGCCCGCTTCCTGCTGGGCGACGACCCCGCGGCGCGGTGACCGGCGTTCGCCGGCCCGGGCCCGTCACATCCCCTCGACCTTGAACGGGTCGTGCTCCGCGAGGAGCTTGTCCAGCCGCGCCTGGTCGACACGGCTCACCACCTGGCCGACCTCCTGCCGGTCCCTGATCACCTTGGCCAGCGTGAACGCGGAGGTCACCACATAGAGCAGCCCCACCGCGAGGAAGGCCCGCACCCAGGCCCCCACCGGCAGATACGCCACCCCCACCACCATCGCGCCCAGCGACAGCGCGAACGAGATCGCAGCCTGGACGGCGAACGCCGCCGTCGTCTGCTGCTGAGGAATCACCTTCGTCATACCCCGAGGATCCGCCTCCGTGACCCACCCCACATGAGTACCCCTACTCATCCCCGCCGAGCCATTTCCCCCACCCCCGCCCCCACCCCCGGGGTGCGAGCGAACACCCCCCGAGGTGCGGTATTGTTCTCGTGCACGGTCACCCGGGGGCGAAACCCCCGAGCCGACCAGGCACCGGGACGTGGCGCAGCTTGGTAGCGCACTTGACTGGGGGTCAAGGGGTCGCAGGTTCAAATCCTGTCGTCCCGACGGTGCAGAAGGGCCCGCGAGCTGGCATTTTGCCAGGTCAGCGGGCCCTTCGTCTTTTTCGGAAACGATGGTCATCTGATGACGCGTCAGTACCTGGGGACCACGCAGGGACGGTTACTCAAGAAAACCCGCAGGTCAGGGCGTGTTTTCCTGGGGACCAAGATCACGACGTCCGAGTCCCAATTGTGTACTCCCTACAACCGCCTGAGTGTTGCGGACAGGCCAGGGGTGGGCGGAGGAGGGGTTTTGACTCCGGTGAGGTGGCCGCTGAGGTTCTGGCCGGCGCGCACGACGGACTGCAGGTCGGGGTGGAGGTAGCGCTGGGTGGTCTGCAGGTTGCCGTGGCCGGCGATCAACCGCAGGACGTGCAGGGGGACTCCGGCGTCGGCCATCCATGTCAGTCCGGTGTGGCGCAGGTCGTGGCGGCGTAGGTGTTCGTAGCCGAGGGAGCGGACGACGTCGTCCCAGTGGGTGGCGTCGCGCAGGATGGCAGTGGTGATGCGTCCGCCTCGGGGGCCGGTGAACAGGCGCGCGTCGGGGTTGTCGCCGACGGCGAGCAGGCGCCGGGCGATCATCGGGCGGATTTCTTCGATGAGGGGGACGCGGCGGGCGACTTTGCCCTTGGTGTTCTTGTCGGCCAGGCCTCCGGGGGAGGGTGTGGTCTGCCGGCGTAGGCTCCAGATCCAGTGGTGCCGATCGATGTCCTTCACGCGCACTCCGGAGACTTCGCCGATGCGCGCTGCGGTGCAGGCGGCGAAGACCACGGCCTCTCCCCACCCGGTGTACTGCTGGTAGGAGCGGGCGACCAGGGCTGAGGCGAGCTGTGTGAGGGCGTTCCAGTCGCGCAGGGCGAGCGAGCGGGGGTCGTCGAGTTCGTCTTCGGCCAACTGGTACTGGCGCTGCCATCCCTTGACTCGGGCGGGGTTGACGGTGATCAGCCCGTCGCGTACAGCCTGTTCCATGACCCGGACGAGGATTGCCAGGCTGTTCTTGACCGTCGAGCGGCCCTCGCCGTCGGCGATCCAGGCGTAGACGGTGCGGTCGACGGCGCCGTTGGTGACCGCGGTGAGCGGCAGGTGCCCGAGTGCCGGCACCACGCGCAGCCGCCACCCGGCCAGGTAGGGGTCGGTGGTCTTGGGCTCCAGGCCGCGCAGCGCCAACTGCATCTGGGCGTTGCCGTACTCGGCCAGTGTCTGATTCGAGGTCGCCGGATCGATGCCACGAGCAGCCGATGTCTTCAGCTCATTGATCCACTCCTGCGCGGCTTCCGCTGTCGGTTGCATCTGCGACAGGGAACGCCTGCGCTTGGTCGCCGGATCGATCCAGCGCACCCGGGCACGGTAGGGGAGGTAGCGTCCGGGGCGGTATTCGATGTCGTCGGACAGCGGTACTGCTATGGGAAGTTGGTGCTGGTAGGGCAAATCAGGCCCCCTTTCGCTGGGGAGCCTGAGTGCTGTGGTGCTTGTTCAGCCACTGCCGGACCTCCGCGGCGTCGTACAGGACGACGCGTTGGGACAGTCGGATGAACGGCGGACCCTGCGGTGGGCGTTCGGCCCGCCACCTGCGCACCGACGAGGGGTCGACACGAAGCAGGCGGGCCACCTCTCGAGTGTTGAGCAGGGCCGGCATCTGTAGGCCGATCGGCGGGGGACCGGTGGAGGGACGGGCGGTGTCAGCGGGGGCTGGAGATCCGGAGAGCTTCTGCGGCATGCACTTCCTTGACGTCGGCTACAGGGGCGGGACACGACGATGGACGGAGAACGCGCGAAGTCCAGCCAGCCGGTGGCGCTTCTCCATGGGAGAAGTGCCACCGGCTGGCTTGCGGTTCACGATCCATCGTCGTGAGAAAACGCGTTTTGCCTGACGGTATTTTCCGTGCTATCTGCTGTCGCTCCGTCTTGCTCATGCGACGGCTACCGCTCGTTGAAGCAAGCGGTCCGCCTGCCAGGAACGCTGCGACTGCACGGCCCTGAACTGGAAGCTTCGAGGATCTTCGTGACCGTGACGTCCACGAAGGCGGTCCACCTGCGTCCACGAGGAACGAGTGGGTGGCGAAGAACTCTCGCCAGTCCAGCAGATTCTTGGTCTGCTGGTGGTAGGGCAGGTGCACCTACCCTGACCTGGGAGGTTGGCTGAGTGCGGGGTTCGTTGGCGAGGGCTGGTCCGGAGTGGGTCCGGATCTTGTGTCGGCGGTGGTCGGCGAGGAGGGCTCGATGGACGCGGGTAAGTCTCAGAATGATCGGCGCCAGGCGGGCCTGCGGTCGGTAGCGCCGCGATTCGAGTTGGCCCCTGCGGCATCATCAGCCCCTCCTTGCTCAGCGGATCATGATGGGGCGGACCGCGCGCCGTGCTTGGCGGGCGTAGAGACGCCGTCGATGGCATTGCCTGGAACAACGGGATCGGACCATCCCCGCTCGCGCGCGGGAACCCGATCGATGCCGGACCTTGCCACGAGTTCGCCGGATAGCCCTGCCTGCGCGCTGAGAACTTCGTCTGCACGGCCTGGAGGATGCTCCTCGGACCACCCCGCCCGAGCGGAGGTGGGCCGCCATCCGGCTGCCCATCGGCCTGTCAGAAACCGCTGGAGGCAGGAGGGACGATGACCGCCGTACTTCGCGACCCTGCCCCCGTTAGCCCGAGGCCCTTCTACCCATGGGGACGAAGAACGTGCCAAGGAAGGCGAGACCCAGCCCTCAAACCACCCGCGAGAGCGCACTAACCCCGGGTGTCGGCGACGCTTGAATCGTGACCCACTTCCGGCAGGTGAAAGTGAACCCCTTGCGTCAGTTGATGTTGGTCATTCCCCGGTGTTGGCGGCGGGAACCCGTCCGAGGTCGCGGCCGCGCATGCGGTAGCTGTCGCCCTTGAGGGAGATCACTTCTGCGTGGTGGACGAGACGGTCGATCATGGCTGCGGCGACGGTGTCGTCGCCGAAGACCTCGCCCCAGCGCCCGAAGGGCTTGTTGCTGGTCACAATCACGGACGCACGTTCGTAGCGGCCCGAGATGAACTGGAAGAACAGGTTCGCGGCCTCGGGCTCGAAAGGGATGTAGCCGACCTCGTC
>NZ_FODD01000070.1 GCF_900110255.1 Actinacidiphila rubida | reverse complement strand
CACATGGCCATACGGTCCCTACCCGGACCAGTTCTGGACCTGGATCTCCGAGTAGCCGGAAGCCGTAACGCGCCGTCGTGGACGGACCCTTAGCCTCGAAGTTTCGTGACGGTCCGCCGACGGAGTCGGTGGACCGTTTTCGTGCCGTGGGCGAAGGCTGTGCATGCCTGGGGCCCGAGTGTCGCCTCGGGGTGGCGCCGGGTTCCACTGCTCCGGGTGTTGAGCTGTTGTCGTAGGTACGGGGAATCCGCTGGTCAGCCGGGGTTCGGCAGGAGTGCGAGCCGCTCGAGAGCTGTGATGATGTGGCTGGTCCAGGGCCAGTGCCGGGCCAGGCGGAGGAGCCGCCGACGCCCGGTGGTCACGAGCTGTCCCGCTGTGGTGAAGAGCCGGAGTCGTAGTCGGCGGGGCTCCCAGAGCCTGGGCTTGCCGGTCAGGGCGAGCATCGGCATCCAGGCCAGCAGGTCGAGAGCAATCTGTACGATCTCCAGCCAGATCCGGTTCTGGGCCGTGCGGTGCAGGGGCAGGTTGCGCAGACCGGTGGCCCGGGCGGCCCGGATGCGGTCCTCGGCCCGGGCCCGCAGCCGATGGCGGAGCTCGAGTTCGGCGATCGGCCGGCCCGGCGTGTTGGTGGCGAAGCAGGTCAGCCGCATGCCGTCCGCGTCCGTGAGCCTCAACTGGGCTCCAGGATGGGGTCGTTCCTTGCGGACGATCAGCCGCATCCCGTTGGGCCAGCCGTCCAGGACGTCGCCGGTGAGTTCGGCGACCCAGTCCCCGTCACGGATCTCGCCGTCCGCCTCGACGGCCGCTGTCCAGGCCGATGCCGGAACCTTCAGCACATGCTGGTGGATCGCCTCGGTGATCACCATGCCGACCGAGTAGGACAGCCACCGTCCCCGCTGGGCGAGCCAGGCGACGAAGCCGTGGGTGCCGCCCGCGGAGTCGGTGCGGATCAGGGTCCGGTGCCCGCGCCGGTACTTCTTCGGCAGCTGGGCCAGGGCCAGTTGAGCGGCGGTGATGTGGTCGGCGGCCGTGTTCGAGCCCGCGTTCCCCGGCCTGAGCAGGGCCGCGACCGGCTCACCGGTGCCGCCCGGTCCGTGGTCGACGAACCCCATCAGCGGGTGGTGCCCGTAGGTTCTCTTCCAGGTGGGTGCGGCGTCCTCCTTGTCCGAGTGCGCGATCACCAGCACCCCGTCGAGGTCGACGGTCACCGTCCCGTCCGCATCAGGCGCTTCCCGGTCGGCCAACTGCCAGACGCGTTGGCGGACTTCGGCCCGTGCGGCCCGGATGGCCTGCAGGGCCATGTCCCCGCAGGCTGCGAGGGTGTCGATGAGGCGGGAGACCGTCGGGTCAGAGGCCACCGGCCCGAACACGGCCGGCTCGGCCCGCAGCATGGCGACATCCGCGAGGCAGTCCCCGCCCAGTGCGACCGCCAGGGCCACGTCCAGAAGGATCTTGCCCGGATCGTGCACCGCCCGAGCCTTCCGCCACGGCATCATCGCCGCTGATACCGCGGTGTCCAAGCCGATCTTGCGGACGGTCTCGACCAGCAGCACGCCCCCGGCCTGCGAGACCACCGCCCGGCCGCCGCCCTCGATGCGGACACGCGGGTACGACCCGATACGCTTCTTCACCTGGAGAGTGCTTCTTCCCATGCAGCCAACAGGACCCTAGACAAGTCCCATCGTTGCAGGTCAGGAGCACTCTCCGCTTATTTGATCAAGCCTCGGACACCCCACTTGGTGAAAGCGCGAGGCTAGACGCTGTCCCTGCAGGCCGGCGCGGACGACTCCACCTTCACCACTGTGGAGTCCGCAGCTGCCTATCCCTTCGACCCGGCGGCGGAAGACACCGTCACCCTCAGCTTGCCCGCCACCGTCCGGCGCTGGTTCCGGCTGACGGTCACGGCCAGCAGCGGTTGGCCGGCCGGTCAGCTCTCGGAGTTCGAGGTCCGGATTTCGCAGCACCAGATTCGGCTGCGCGCGGGGCGGTGCGTGCGCGCGGCGCTGCCCCGGGCAATCATGCTGGTGGTGGAAAAGCGTCCCGCCGTACGTCGTGGAGGATGACCCGTGTCGAAGCCGCCCCTGCCCGAAGCCGCCGTCGCCATGCTGGAGAAAGCCAACCCCGCCGTCATCTCCACGCTGCGCCGTGACGGCCAGCCGGTGACCGCGGCCACCTGGTACCTGTGGGACGACGGGCGTGTGCTCATCAACATGGACGAAGGGCGCGTCCGGCTCCAGCACGTGCGCAACGACCCCAGGGTGTCGCTCACCGTGCTCGACGAGGGCGGCTGGTACACCCATGTGACCATCATCGGCCGCGTCGTCGACCTGCAGGAGGACACCGACCTGTCCGGCATCGACCGGCTGTCCCGCCAGTACCTGGGCAAGGACTACGGGCAGCGCGACCGGCGCCGCTACAGCGCGTGGATCGAGATCGACCGCTGGCACGGATGGGGTGCGCTGAAGGACAACGACCAGCCCGGCTGACGAGCCCTGCAGGCCGATTCCCGCGTCGGGCGGCATGCCTCAAGGCGTCCTCGCCGACGAACTGCTCCCGCCGCACCCCAATTGGCTGTTCCGGGGCGACCGGGGAAACCTTCAGCACTCCTTGGTCCGGGTGCCGGCCGTTCGGACCGCGGCTGACCCGTACTCAGCCCCTCGCGCCGTCGTCAGGAGCGCGCGAGCCGGGCCGCGAGGTAGGGCGCGGTGGCGCTGCGGCGTGCTCTGGCCACCTTGGCCGGCGGGCCCGCCGCGACCACCCGCCCGCCGGCGTCGCCGCCGCCCGGCCCGAGGTCGATGACCCAGTCGGCGGTGGCGATCGTGTCGAGGTCGTGCTCGACGAGGACGACCGTGTTGCCGGCGTCGACGAGCCGGTGCAACTGTCGCAGCAGCAGCGCGATGTCCGAGGGATGCAGCCCAGCCGTCGGCTCGTCGAGCAGGTAGAGCGCGTGCCCGCGGCGGGCTCGCTGAAGTTCGGTGGCAAGTTTGATGCGTTGCGCCTCACCACCGCTGAGTTCCGTCGCGGGCTGCCCCAGCCGCAGGTACCCCAGTCCCACCTCGCGCAAAGTCTCCAGACTGCGGGAGGCGGCCGGGACGCCGGACAGGAACGTGGCGGCGGCGTCGACGGACAGCCCCAGCACCTCCGCGATGTTCTTGCCGCGGTAGGTGACCTCGAGCGTTTCGGCGTTGTACCGGGCTCCCTGGCAGGTCGGGCACGGCGCGTAGGTGCCGGGCAGGAACAGCAGTTCCACCGCGACGAATCCTTCGCCCTGGCAGGTCTCGCACCGCCCTTCGGGCACGTTGAAGGAGAACCGCCCCGCCGAGTAGCCGCGCGATTTGGCCTCGTCCGTCTCCGCGTACAGCTTGCGCACCGCGTCGAACATCCCCGTGTACGTGGCCAGGTTGGACCGGGGAGTTCGGCCGATGGGCCGTTGGTCGACCCGGACCAGCCGGTCGAACGACTCGACCCCCGACGCGTCCTGGACGTCGATCTCCAGCTGCGCCTCGTCGGGCTCCTCGGGCGCGAGTCCGAGCTGGCCGCGGACGACCTCGGCGAGCACCTGCGTCACCAGCGTCGACTTCCCGGAACCGGACACGCCCGTCACCGCCGTCAGTACGCAGAGCGGTACGTCGACGGACACGTCGTGCAGATTGTGACGGGAGACGCCGCTCAGGTGCAGCCAGCCGTGCGGTGTGCGCGGGCGGTGATCGATCGGCTGGGCGCGCCCGAACAGGTACTGGCTCGTGGTCGACGCCCCGACCCGCTCGAGTCCGGCGACCGGGCCGCTGTACAGCACGCGTCCGCCGCCTTCGCCCGCGCCGGGGCCGATGTCGACCACCCAGTCCGCGCGCCGTACGACGTCCATGTCGTGTTCCACGACGAACAGCGAGTTGCCCGCGGCCTTGAGGCGGTCCAGCACGTCCAGCAGCGGTTCCGCGTCAGCCGGGTGCAGGCCCGCGGAGGGTTCGTCGAGGACGTAGACGACGCCGAACAGCCCCGAGCGCAGCTGGGTGGCGATCCGCAGGCGCTGCGCCTCGCCCGGCGACAGGGTCGTCGAGCGGCGCCCGAGGCTGAGATATCCGAGGCCCAGGTCGAGCAGCACGTCGACCCGCGAGACCAGATCGCCGCAGATCCGGACCGCGACCTCGGTCGTCTCCCCGGATCGTGCGGTCGACGTGGTGGCGTCGGCCTCGGACCGCCCCGCGACGGGCCGCAGCAGCGCCACGACCTCGGTGAGCGGCATCGCGTTGATCTCGGCGATGGAACGTCCGGCGAAGGTCACGGCGAGAGCCTCGGGTCGCAGTCCGCTGCCGTGACACGCGGGGCAGGGCACACTCCTGACGAACCGGAGCGCTCGTTCGCGCATCTTCTCGCTCTTGGAGTCGGCGAGGACGTGCATGACGTGCTTGCGGGCACTCCAGAACTTGCCCTGGTAGCCGTAGTCGATGCGGTCCTCCTCCGGCTCGATGTACACGGAGGGCTGCTCGTCCGTGTACAGCAGCCAGTCCCGGTCCCTCTTCCTGAGCCTGCGCCACGGTCGGTCGATGTCGATCCCCAGACCGCTCACGACACTGCGCAGGTTGGCGCCCTGCCAGGCGCCCGGCCAGGCGGCGATCGCCCCCTCGCGGATGCTCAGCGACGGGTCCGGGACGAGCAGGTCCTCGGCGACGTCGTGCACGACGCCCAGCCCGTGGCACTGCGGGCAGGCGCCGGCCGCGGTGTTGGGCGAGAACGACTCGGCCTCCAGCCGTGAGGCCCGGGGCGGGTAGGTGCCGGCACGGGAGTAGAGGATGCGCAGCAGATTGGACAGTGTGGTGATGGTGCCGACCGTCGAGCGCGAGCTGGGCGAGCCGCGCCGCTGCTGCAGGGCCACGGCCGGTGGCAGTCCGGTGATTTCCTGCACATGTGGTGCGCCGACCTGTTGCAGCAGCCTTCGGGCGTACGGTGCTACGGACTCGAAGTAGCGCCGCTGGGCCTCCGCGTAGAGCGTGCCGAACGCGAGCGAGGACTTGCCCGAACCGGAGACGCCGGTGAAGGCGACCATCGCGTCCCGCGGGACATCGACATCGATGTCCCGCAGGTTGTTCTCACTGGCGCCCCGGACATGCACGAAGGGGTCGTTCGCGTCGTTGTCCACCGCTTCTGATTACCTCATCGCGCCAGGAACCGCGCGACAGGCGCCGTCACCGGGCCTCGCTCACACCAGCGTCCGGAGGTCCGGCAGAACCAGCGCGAGCGCACGATGGAGCCGCCTTGATCGGTACGAGCTTCAGGTAGCCACATCTGTCACCCGCCCCGGTGTGCCACTCCCGATTCGTCACCTTCGGCTGCCACGACCGCACGCACTCGCTGGTCCTCCCGAGCAGAGCTGACGTCCCGTTCCAGAGGTGTGCGGCTCACGGCCGTCGCAAGGTCGTCCAAGGCCCGCTTCTGGAGTTCCGCCCCGCGCCGCACCACCGGGCCTCGATCCCCGGCCGCGCGATCCCATGCGTGGAGCGCCTCCTTCACGCGTCGCCAGTCCGGATTCCTGTGCTCGCGCACGTCGACTGCCGCCTGCGCGGTGTCCGCTTCCACGGCCTCGGCGAACCGCTTCGACTCGGGGACGAAGCGCCTGTCGGCCCGCGGGGGTTGGCTCTCCATGAGCATCGCCGCCCGGCCGAACCCCTTGAGTGCTTCCTGCGCCTCCTGCGCCTCGCGCGACGTCAGACCCCGAGGTCGGACCGGTTCCTGTCTCGCCCTGTCGTACGACTCCTGCCAGGCCGCACCTGCCTCCCTGCTCGCCAGCAGTGCCCTACGCATGTCGGCGTGATGCTCCCGAGTCGGTTCGGCGTAGTTGCGGAGCACCGCGGCCGCATAGCGTCCGTTCGCGGCGAGCCAGTCCGCAAGCCGGCCCGGCAGCCGGGGCGTCTCCCATGCCGGGAACACCACGTACGCCAGCATGGCCAGGGCTCCGCCGAGCAGGGTGAGCACCACCCGCTCCGGGACCGTCTGCTCCCACATCTGACCGCCCATTCCCAGCAGGAAGACGGCGTACGCGGCGGTGAAGCACTGGGAGTAGGCGTAGCCGGTACGGATCAGCGTGTACGACAGGCCCGCCGAGACGACCGCCAGCGCGGCGCATACATGGGTGCCCGAGCCCAGGGCCTGCACCATCCCGGTGGCGAGCGCGACCCCCGCCAGGGTCCCGGCGAGACGGGCCACCGCGCGCGCGTATGTCCGGTGAAAATCCGGTCGCATCACCATCACCGAGGTGATGGGCGCCCAGTAGCCGTGGCCGAGGGGCAGCCGCGTGGCGAGCACGTAGCCGAGCGGGGCCACCGCCGCCAGGCGGATGGCGTGCCGGAACACGGGCGAGTCCTGGCGGAGCTCACGGCGGACCGCCCGGATGACGACCGGGGCCAGTCGGAGCATGGTCGGGCGCACCAGGAACTCCGCGCCCACGCGGCCGGGCGGAGTGGATGTCCTCTCGCTCTCGTCACCAGTCCTGGCAATCTCCATGGCCTCGTTGAGCAGTTCCACGAGCTGCTCGGCGGCCTGCCGCGCGGACCCCTGCAGCACCTCGTCGTCCTTGTCGACGCGCAAGACGTCCATGCTCTCGGGCGGGACCTCTGCCGGAGTGCCGAGGCGGATCGAACGGGCGGCCGTGTCCAGAACGTCCGCGGCCGCGTCGAGCAGCTCCCGAGCGCGGTCCCTCCCGGGTCCCTCCGCCGGAGCGCCGACGTCAGGATCGGCGAGCGCGGCGACGACCGGCCGAATGCGCTCCGCGAGTCCCCGGGGACCGTGGAGGACCGGGGGACGGGCGCGGGCCTGTGACGGCGTCACCGCAGCCGCGTCCCGGGCCGTCATCAACGGCCAAGGGTCGAACGGGGCGGTCGGGTCGTGCCGCAGTCGGCGGGCGTAGTCCGCCACTGCGGCCAAGGCGTCGGCGAGCGCGTCACGATGCGCCCCCCAACGGCGGATCGGGAACAGAAAGATCAGCACGGCCTGCGCCACGCCTCCGAGCGCGATGACTCCGGCGTGTTCCAGCGCTCGCCAGACACTCGTGGGCAGGGTGATGGTCACCAGCATGCTTCCGACGGTCGTCGCCGCGACGATCCCAGCAGTCGATCCGACGGCCCACGCCATCCCCGCGGCAAAGGCCCATACGGCCAGCAGTGGCAGGAACGTCACGAGTCGTCCCGCCGCCAGGTAGCCCACGAACGTACTGAGCGCCAGTCCCGCGCCCGCTCCGAGTGCGATTACCTTGCGTGGACGGCACGTGCGCTGGAAGGTGGCGCCACCCGCGGAGTACGCGCCCAGGGCGGCGGCCGCGGCGTACGCAGGGGATGCCAGCCACAGCGCCGGCCCGATGACGATCGCCACACCAGTCGCCGTGCGCAGTGCGAGCAGAGGCTCCAGCCGTGTCTCCTCGATCGTGAGCCCGGATCGCACGACCTCCCCGAGGGCCCGCAGCCACGTCACGGGTGGGAGCCTAACCGGAACGTCCTGCGGGATCCTGTCGGCCGCGCCGCCGCCTCCTTACAGCGTCGCGTGCGGCATGCGCGAGCCCGCCGGCTGAACCGATGGCGACAGCCCGCGGTGCTACGTGTTCAGCCCGAGTGGCCGCGGCTCGATGCCGTCCGGATGGGCGATCCGGAATGCCCGACAGAGGTCTTGGAGCACTCGAAGGGGTAGACGGAATCGAGGTCGAGGGTTGCGAGCTGACAGGGGCGGGGCGAGCACGGTGCCCCATGCGGCACGCAAACTGCAGGGAAGTTGAGCTACAGCGGGCGACGGCCGACGAAAGGGACACAGCGATGGCGCACCGGCTCGCTCATGCCCGGACCAGGCGTCCCCGGCACGAGCGCCGTGGAGAGGCCCGCTTGCCCGGTGTGATCGCGATCCTCGCCGCCATCGCTCTCTACGTGGGCCTGCCGCAACGGCTGCTGGTGGCACCGCGCTACGTGCTGCCTGCACTGGAAATGTTGCTGCTCGTACCACTCATCGCGGTCAACCCCAAACGGTTGACGCGGCAGACCAAGGCATTCCGTGTTCTGTCTCTGACGCTCGTGCTGGTCATCGCTGCGAGCAATCTGGTCGCCCTCGGCATCCTGATCCACGACCTGGTCTATGCCGGGGTGAAGGACGGGCGTGCCTTGTTGGTGGCCGCGTTGCAGGTCTGGCTCACCAACATCATCGTCTTCGGTCTGGCGTACTGGGAACTGGACCGGGGCGGCCCCGTCATGCGCACACAGGCCCGGCGCGCCGACCTGCCGTTGGCGGACTTCCGTTTCCCCCAGGACGAGGACGACGACGCGGTTCAGGAAGTCGCGGACGGCTCCAGCGCCACATCCGACTGGATGCCCGTCCTGATCGACTACCTGTACGTCTCCGTGACGAACTCGAGTGCCTTCAGTCCTACGGACACCATGCCGCTGTCCACTCGGGCCAAGGTCATGATGGGCGTACAGGCCATCGCCGCCTTGGTGACCTCACTCCTTGTGATCGCCCGCGCGGTGAGCATTCTCCACTGACGAGGGCCATTTTTCCCGCTTCGCTGGCCGCCATCCTGCCTCAGTCCTGACGGCGGACGAGGGCGCGGCGCGTTTCCGCGGCGATCTGCTGAGTCTCCCCGGTGGCGACGACGATCACCGGTACGCCCGTGCCCGATGCGTCGATCCTGCGTGCTCCGTCCTCGCGCAGCTCCTTCTCCGAGGGGACGGACAGCCCGCCGCGTACCCCCAGGACCGACAGGCGCGTGGAGATTTCCTCGCGCACCTCGGGCTGGTCCTCGCCGATCTCGCCGGTGAAGACCAGAGCGTCGAGGTGGTCCAGCGAGGCGGCCATCGCTGCGATGCCGCGGCAGCAGCTGTGGACGAAGGCGGCCAGAGCGCCCTGGGCGGACGCGTCTCCCTCGGCACGCGCGCGCACGAGGTCGCGCGTGTCCCCCGAGGTGCCCGAGAGGCCGAGAAGTCCGGAGTGCCGGTGGAGTGTCTCCTCGATCTCCTTCGCGCTCAGTCCGTGCTGACGTTGCAGCCACACAAGGGCTCCCGGATCGATACTGCCGCTGCGACGGCTCATCACCAGCCCCTCCAACGGAGTCAGGCCCATCGTCGTGTCAACGCTGCGGCCATTGCGCACGGCGCAGGCCGAGCAGCCACCGCCCAGGTGGGCGATGACGACGTGGAGGGCGCCGACGGGGCGGTCCAGCACGTCGGCGGTGCGCGCCAGGGACCAGGTGTAGGAGAGACCGTGAAAGCCGTAGCGGCGCAACCCGTACTGGACGCGCCACTGCTCGGGGACTGCGTACTGATAGGCAGCGAGGGGCAGCTCCGCGTGGAAGGCCGTGTCGAGACAGGCGACGTGGGGAATGCCGGGCAGTAGTTCACGGGCAGCGTCCACCACGGCGAGTGCGGGGGGCATGTGCAGGGGCGACAGAGGCGCGGCCTCCTCCAGCAACGCGCGCACCGGTCCGTCGATCAGCGTGTGCTCCCTCAGACGCGGGCCACCGTGGACGAGGCGATGTCCTACGGCGGATGGCGTGGGCACACCGGCCAGGAAGTCGTGCAACTCCTCCACCGTTTCGGGCCCCGGCGGTTTCTCGGCGTCGTGACGGGCGATCTGTGTGTCATCCGCCCCGAACAGGGTGATGTGCAGACTTGATGAGCCGGCGTCGAGTACCAGGACACACTCTGTGGATGACGCGCTGCGATCCATCGTTGCCTCCTCGTCGGTCGGTCGGACACGAGCGCGGCGTATCGGGTTGTGTGCCGTGGCCGTCGGGGCTCAGCCGTCTCCCGGCCAGTCGGTGTCCTGGCGTTGGCTCTGCCGCTGGCGCTCGCCGTAGGCCGCCTGGCGGACCGCGTCCTCGTCCTCGAGTCCGACGCCCAGCGCGCCACCCACGGTCCCCATGGACGTGATGAACCACGCCAAGGACAGGTAGTAACCGGCGCTCGGATCGTGGCGGATCACGGGATTCAGCGCTTCCGGGGTGAGTACGAACACCGTCGTGAGGATGACGAGAACGTACAGCGCGGCGTACAGGCAGGCGATCCCGATGTAGAGGGTGAGTACCGTGGCCGCGTTGTACAGTGCCGCGCGCTGCCGGGCGATCTCGCTGCTGGGCCGTTCCCACAGTTCGTGGTCGACGATGAGCCAGGTGACCAGGGCAGTAATGGACGCGAACATCAATACGGCGTCGTGAACCGCGTCCAGGTGCAGGCTGACCGACCACACGTCGCTGCTGATCAGTCCGAACGCGGCAGTGGCGAAGACGCCTGCGAGGGCGCGGGACAGGCCGGGGAAGAGCAGCCAGGGTCTGTTGGCCCGGACCATTCCCGACAGGAGCCGCAACCGTCCCCTTGCGCCGGGCAGAACGTAATTCCGCCGCAGGCCCGCGTACTGGATCCTTCCGGGAACCCGCGTGGTGCCTGATGCCTCAGGGAGGAGTTCGGTGATGACACCCAGCGTGGCGTCACGAACGCGACGCGGGACGCGGAACAGGCCCAGGGACGGCAGAGAGAGCAGGGCGATGTGGTCCGAAGGACTCAACATCGCGACAAGCGGCCGGGCCTGGTCGCGGTAGGGCAGGTCGGTGAGGAACACCGCCAGGTCCCAGGTCCGCCCCTGGAGACGTTCGTTGAGCGCCTGCACCATCAGGGGCAGGTCGCTCGCCGCGACCACTCCCAAGGAACTCGATTCCACCGTGATGTGCCAGTCCACGTCGGCCGCCATGTCCGCGAGCAGATCGGCGAGGTCTTCCTTCAGCCGCGCGGCCACCTCGGTCGGCCAACCCGGATCAGCCATCAGAAGGACCTGGGGCCGAGGAGTCTCCGCCGTACCCGTCGGTTCCGGGTCGTCCATCAGCGGGTGGGAGGCGGAGGCGGTTCGGGACGGGGATCCACCGGGAGAGCCCGCAGTCCCGGGGGTGCTCCGGTGCAGCACGGCACCGCGGCCAACCGCTGTCGTCCCGTGTCGTCTCTCGGTGACCGCAGCGCAGGAATCCCGATCCCGAAGCATCGTTGTTCAGTACTCATCGCAGGGCAATTTATGCCATGTCGTGAATGCGGACGACTCAGTCGACTCGGCGTGGTGCGTCGAGCACGTTGCGGATGCGGGTGGCGATGTGCAGGTTGAGACGTGTCTCGACCTCGCCGAGGTCGTGACCGGTGATCTCGCAGATGCGCTGGAGGCGGTACCGCACGGTGCTGCGGTGAATGAGGAGCGTCTCGGACGTCGCGTCGTAACTGCAGCCGCTCTCCAGATAGTGCGCGAGTGTCGTCACCAGCTCGGTGTGGTGGTGGGAGTCGTAGTCCAGCAGCAGCCCCAGCCATTCGCCGACGAAGCGGTCGGCTTCCCGTTCGCCTTCGCCGGAGCCCATCATGCGGCATAGGCCCAGGTCCTCGAAGCTGGTGCTGCCGTTCGGATCCTGAGAACGGCGGCGGACGGTGAGGGCACGGACCGCCTCATCGTAGGAGTGCGGCAGTTCGGTGAAGACGTCGCAGCGGCCGCCGACCCCGATCGAGCCGGCTGCAGTGCCGAGTTCGTCCGAAACGGCCCTGTACAGCTCGCCTCCGGAATCACGTCGGTCCTCGTCGGCCTCCAGGACGACGGTGGTCGCGCCGCGAGAGCCGACGAGCACGTCCCGGTGCAGCCGCCGGGCCGCGCGGGCCACCGCGTCGCCGACCTCAGCCCGCTCGGTCGTTTCGGACCACTCCAGTGCGGCGGCCTTGTGCGGCCGGTTCAGGTCGTGGCCCAGGGCTGCCGCCTGGGTGAAGGCGTCGTTGGTCCCCTCACCCGTGATCAGCCGGTTGACCAGGTCGCGGCGCAGATGTGGCTCCAGCTCGGCCAGTCTGCGCTCGTGGGAGAGCAGAGGAGCCAGCACCAGAGCAGCCTGTTCGAGCGCCGAGCTGTCCGTTTCCGTGGCTCGCCGGTTCGGATCGACCAGGGCGACCACGCCGAGCAGATCTCCGGCCATCTGGATGGGGACGACCAGACGGTCCCGGTCCCGGACGGCGCCGGGCCGGCGCCGCGCGCTCTGAATCAGGGCATCCTGGCGCTGGTACTCCGGTTCTGGGGGCGGTCTGCCACTGGGCCCTCTTTGTGGTTCGTTCCGGCCGCTGGGGCCGGCCCAGGCCCGCGGGTTGCCGAAGCGGTCCTCGGTGCGGGCCGCGAATCCCGTGTTGTCGTGCAGGACCTGGAGGACTCCGGCCTCGCCTTTGCCGGAGGCGCCGGCACGGGAGAGCGCGTCGTGGAGGGCGAGTCGCGAGGTCAGGGCAGACACGGTAGTGCCGAGGCCCGCGGTGGGCGATCTGCTGTCGGTTCCCAGCTGGTCCCCGATGCCGAGCGAGCTCTCCGGGCCGGCGCGGGCCGGCTCTCCTCGGTTCCCGGCGAAGCGTGCCAGGGCGATCCCGGTCTGCTGGGCAAGCAGGTCGGTCAAGGCGGTCTCATCGGCAGAGGGCGAAGTCGGGGACCGGACGACGAGATAGCCCAGGCAGTGGTCCTGATACCGCAGCGCGATGGCCTGCACCCATAGCTCGCCGAACTCCTGCAGGTGCCGGCTGTAGCCGTCCAGAGCGCCGATCCGGCGGTCGAGCCGGGCGGCAGCCACCTCTTCGGCGGCGGCCGCTTCACCCGCGGCTTCGCCAGTGGGCTCCACCTCCGCCGGCTCGGATGCCGCCGCGCTCCCCGGCTGGAGAGTGGCGGAGGCAACTACCCGGGACGGTAGGCATCGCCGCGCCAGACCGTCGTGCACGGCATACGCCGCTTCGGCGGTGAAAGGGCCGGTGGCGGCGATCGCCGCCATCGCACCCCATAGCACTTCACGCTCGTCGTCGCCGTCGAGCATGACCGTCACCAGCCGTAGCAGTGTGTGTCCGGCGGCCCCTGGCAGCGGGATGGGATGGTGAGGCCCGGCCGTCGGCGAGGGAGCAGCGTCCATCGCAGGTCCATTCGCGGCTCGACAGCGGCTTTTAACCTTCAACGCTACGCCGCTCGGCTCGGGGTTTCACCCGAGAGCCGTGCCGTCCCTGTCCTGGCGGACGGGAACGGCGGTGCGCATTGGTCCCGCCGGGGCGGGTAACCAAGCGGCTTGCCGCGCGAGGCTGGCGGAAGGTGCGGTGCGCACGGCTCCGACGCCCGGCAGCGCGCCGATCGGTCGGTTGCGCGTCGCGACAGAGGAGATTCCCATGGCGAAGGCAGTAGGCATCGATCTCGGCACCACCAACTCGGTCATCGCCGTCTGGGAGGGCGGCGAGCCCACTGTCGTCCCGAACGCGGAGGGGTCCAGGACGACCCCGTCGGTGGTCGCCTTCTCTGACGACGGCGAGCGGCTGGTCGGACAGTTGGCGCGCAGGCAGTCGATCCTCAACCCCAAGGGCACCATCACCTCGGCGAAGCGGTTCATCGGCCGCCGCTACGGTGAGATCTCCGACGAGGCCAAGGCGGTCTCCTTCGACGTGGTCGAGGGGCCCGGCGGGGTGGCCCGCTTCGAGGTGAAGGGCAAGCAGTACGCACCCGAGGAGATCAGCGCGCAGGTACTGCGAAAGCTGGCCGACGACGCCGGGAAGGCGCTCGGCGAGAAGGTGACCGAGGCGGTCATCACCGTACCGGCGTACTTCAACGACGCTCAGCGCCAGGCCACCAAGGACGCCGGGAAGATCGCCGGCCTCGAAGTCCTGCGGATCATCAACGAGCCGACCGCCGCGGCCCTGGCCTACGGCCTGGACAAGAAGGGCCACGAGACGGTCATGGTCTTCGACCTCGGTGGTGGCACCTTCGACGTCAGCCTGCTGGACGTCGGCGACGGCGTGGTGGAGGTCCGCGCCACGGCAGGCGACTCCCACTTGGGCGGCGACGACTTCGACCGCCGGCTGGTGGACCACCTGGCGGACGGTTTCCAGAAGGCCGAGGGCATCGACTTGCGCAAGGACCCGCAGGCTCTGCAGCGCCTGTTCGAGGCAGCCGAGAAGGCGAAGACCGAGCTGAGTTCGGTCAGCCAGACTCAGGTGAGCCTGCCGTTCATCACGGCGGACGCCTCCGGGCCGAAGCACCTTACCGAGACGGTCCGCCGCTCCACCTTCGAGCAGATCACCTCGGACCTGGTGGAGCGCTGCCTGGAGCCGGTCAGGACGGCGATGAGCGACGCCAAGGTCACGGACAATGACATCGACGAGGTCATTCTCGTCGGTGGATCCACGCGTATCCCGGCCGTGCAGAACCTGGTCCGCAGGATGACCGGCGGCAAGGACCCGAACATGAGCGTCAACCCCGACGAGGTCGTGGCGCTGGGCGCCGCCATCCAGGCCGGTGTGCTCAAGGGCGAGGTCAAGGACGTCCTGCTGCTGGACGTCACCCCGCTGTCGCTTGGTGTCGAGACGGCCGGCGGCGTCATGACCAAGATCATCGAGCGGAACACCACCATCCCCGTCCGCCGGTCCGAGACGTTCTCCACGGCCGAGGACAACCAGCCGGCCGTGGACATCGTGGTGCTCCAGGGCGAACGTGAACTGGCCGCCGATAACCGGGTGCTGGGCCGCTTCCGGCTGGAGAACCTGCGGCCGGCCCGGCGCGGAGAGACCCAGATCGAGGTCACCTTCGACATCGACGCCAACGGCATCCTCAAGGTCAGCGCCAAGGACCGGGACACTGGGGCCGAGCAGTCGATCACCATCAGCGAAGGCTCCAACCTCGATCCGTCCGAGGTCGAGCGGATGATCAACGAGGCGGAGAGCAACCGCGCCAGCGACCTGGCCCTGCGCGAAGCCATCGACGCCCGCAACGAACTCGACGCCGCCGCGTACCAGGTGGAACGACGCCTGGACGACCTCGGCGACGCCGCCCCGGAGCACGAGCGGGCGCGCGCGCGGATGCTCATCGACGAGGCGCGTACCGCCGTCAAGGAGGAGGCGTCCGCGGAACGGTCCCGGAACCTCGCATCCGAACTGCAGCAGATCTATGCGGCGCTCGCCGCCCACGCCGCCGGACCAGGCGAAGCCGGCGGTGGAGTCCAGACCGGCGCGGAAACCGGTCAGGGTCCCGAGGGCGGATCCCCTGGGGGCGACGACGACGTCATCGACGCCGATTTCGACAAGAGCTGAGGCGGCGACATGCCGGATCAGGAACAGACACCTCCCGCCGAGGACCGCTCCCCGCCCGGGCCCGACCGGTCGTCGCCCGATGGGACGCCCGCACCCCAGGCGCCGCCGTCGGCTCCCGCAGTCGGGGAGCAGGAGCCGTCGCCGGTACCCGGCGGTCCAGAAGTGGAGGAGTTGGAGGACCGGTGGCGCCGAGCTCTTGCCGACCTGGACAACCTCCGCAAGCGCTACACCCGTGAGCTTCCCCGGGAACGGGAGGCCGAGCGGTCCAGGGTGGCCGCGGCGTTCCTCCCGGTCGTCGACAACCTCGAACTGGCCCTCGCGCACGCGGGCGCCGACGATCCCGGTGCGATCGTCAGCGGGGTCCGGGCGGTACGGGACCAGGCCGTCGAGGTGCTGCGAAGCCTGGGATACCCGCGTCACGAGGAGACAGGTGTGCCCTTCGACCCCGAGCAGCACGAGGTGGTGTCCGTGGTGGATGAACCCGGCACCGCTCCGGGCACCGTCGTCCGGGTGCTGCGGCCAGGTTACGGCGAACCCGGCCGCCAGTTGCGGCCGGCCGCGGTAGCGGTCAGCCGCAAGCAGGAGTGAGGCCGCCATGGCAGACGACTACTACGAGGTGCTGGGCATTCCCCGCACCGCCGACGCCGCCGAGATCCAGCAGGCGTTCCGCACCCTGGCCCGCCGCTACCACCCGGACGTCAACCGAGATCCGGCAGCCGAGGAGCGCTTCAAGCAGATCAATGAGGCCTACAGCGTGCTGTCCGACCCCGACACCCGGTCTCGGTACGACCGCTTCGGCCCGGACTTCCGGCAGATTCCGGAGGACTACGACGAGCGTGTCGCGGCCAGCCAGGGCTTCGGTGGCGGGTACCGCGGCGGTCCCTCCGGAGGCACCCGAGGCCGTACAGGCGCCCGGACCTGGACGGAGACCGGGTTCGACACCTCCGGCATGGACTTCGAGGACCTCTTCGAAGGCATGTTCGGCGGCCGGGGCGGCGGCGCCCGGCGGGGCAGCCCGATCCCCGGCGCGGACCAGGAGGCCGAACTCGTCCTCAGCGTGGAGGAGGCGTACCGCGGCGGCCGACGGAAGATCACCCTGGGCGGGCCCGGAGGCGAACGCAGCTACGACGTCACCATCCCGGCCGGCGTCGTCGACGGGCAGCGCATCCGGCTCGCGGGGGAGGGCGGGCGGGGCCGCGGCCCGGACTCCGCCGGGGACCTCTACCTGGTGGTCCGCATCGCCCCCCATCCGCGCTACCGCCTCGTCGGGCGCGACATCCACGTCGATCTGCCGGTCACGGCCTGGGAGGCCGCGCTGGGGGCGACGGTTCCCGTCGCCGGTCCGGGCGGGACGGTCAAGGTGCATGTGCCGCCCGGTACCTCCACCGGCCGCCGGCTGCGACTGCGCGGTGAGGGAATGCCACACCCGAAAGGTTCCCCCGGGCACCTTTACGCCGAGATCCAGGTCATGGTGCCGCCCTCGCCCAGCCCGCGCGAGCGTGAGCTGTTCGAGGAACTGGCCGCCGTCTCCTCCTTCGACCCGAGGAAGCAGACATGAGAGCCGAACGCCGTTCTCCCGCCGAAGGCACCGGACAGGCCGGCACGAGGGCCGCCTACCCCCTGGTGCGCATCTACCGGACCAGTCCCAGCCCGTATCAGCTCACCATGGCCGCAGTGGCCGGCCGAAGTGGACTGCCGCCCGAACTCGTCAGCCGTTTCGTCGCCCTCGGGCTGGTGGACGCCGAGCGTGACGCCCGAGGGCGGCTGTGGTTCCGGCCGAGCGCGCCGTCGGCCATCGCCCGGGTGCAGCGACTGCGGGACGGACTGTGCCTCAACTACGCGGCCATCGGCGTCGTCGTGGACCTGCTCGACCGCATCGAACGCCTGGAAACCGCACTGCGGCGCAGCGAAAGAGCCGCCAAGGAGCCGACGACATGGACATGAACCGCCTCACCCAGAAGTCCCAGGAAGCGCTGCAGGAAGCGCAGAGCGTCGCGGTACGGATGGGCCAGACCGAGGTCGACGGGGAGCACCTGCTGTTGGCTCTGCTCGACCAGCAGGACGGCCTGACGACCCGATTGCTGGCGGACGCCGGCGCCGACCCGGCAGCGCTGCGCGCCGCCGTCGAGGCCGATCTCGCCAAGCGCCCACGCACGACCGGTCCGGGCGCCACGCCCGGCCAGGTAATGGTGACCCAACGGCTGGCTCGGCTGCTGGAGACCGCGGAGCAGGAGGCCAGGCGGCTCAAGGACGAATACGTCTCCACCGAGCACCTGGTGCTCGCCCTGGTGGACGAAGGTTCGGCCACCGCGGCCGGCCGGCGCCTCGGCGAACAAGGCGTCAGCAAGGACTCCTTCCTCGCCGCCCTCACCACGGTGCGCGGGAACCAGCGGGTCACCTCCGCCAACCCCGAAGAGGCCTACGAGGCCCTGGAAAAGTACGGGCGCGACCTCGTTGTCGAGGCCCGCACCGGCCGCCTCGACCCGGTCATAGGCCGGGACTCCGAGATCCGCCGGGTGATCCAGATCCTCAGCCGCAAGACCAAGAACAACCCTGTGCTGATCGGCGAACCCGGTGTCGGCAAGACCGCCATCGTCGAGGGCCTGGCCCAGCGGATCGTCCGCGGCGACGTGCCCGAAGGGCTGAGGGACAAGACGGTGTTCTCGCTCGACATGGGCTCGCTGGTGGCAGGAGCCAAATACCGCGGCGAGTTCGAGGAGCGGCTGAAAGCCGTGCTGTCCGAGGTCAAGAGCGCCGAGGGCCGGATCCTGCTCTTCGTGGACGAACTGCACACCGTCGTCGGGGCAGGCGCCGCCGAGGGCGCCATGGACGCGGGCAACATGCTCAAGCCCATGCTGGCCCGCGGCGAGCTGCACATGATCGGCGCGACCACGCTCGATGAATACCGCAAACACATCGAGTCCGACGCCGCCCTGGAGCGGCGCTTCCAGACCGTGTTGGTGGATGAGCCGACCGTCGAGGACGCCATCTCCATCCTGCGCGGCATCCGGGAACGACTGGAGATCTTCCACGGCGTCAAGATCCAGGACAACGCGCTGGTCGCCGCTGCCACCCTCAGCCACCGCTACATCAGCGACCGCTTCCTCCCCGACAAGGCCATCGATCTGGTCGACGAGGCGTGCGCGCGACTGCGGACAGAGATCGACTCCATGCCCGCCGAACTCGACGAGCTCAGCCGCCGGGCCACCCGGCTGGAGATCGAAGAGGCTGCGTTGGATCAGGAGACCGATGCGGCCAGCCGCGCCCGGCTGGAGGACCTGCGGCGTGAACTGGCCGATCTGCGGGGCGAGGTGGACGCCAAGCACGCGCAGTGGGAGGCCGAGCGTCAGGCCATTCGCAAGGTCCAGGAACTGCGCCAGGAGCTGGAGCGCGCCCGGCAGGAGGCCGAAGAGGCCGAACGCGCCTACGATCTCAACCGGGCCGCTCAGCTGCGCTACGGAACCGTGAGCGAACTGGAGCGCCGCCTGGCCGCCGAGGAGGAACAGCTCGCCGCCAAACAGGGCGAGGCCCGGCTGCTGCGCGAGGTGGTCACCGCCGACGAGATCGCCGAGATCGTCTCCGCGTGGACCGGCATCCCCGTCACCCGGCTGCAGGAGGGCGAGCGGCAGAAGCTGCTCAAGCTGGACGAGATCCTGCGCGAGCGGGTGGTCGGGCAGGACGAGGCCGTCCAACTCGTCGCCGACGCGGTGATCCGGGCTCGCTCGGGAGTGCGCGACCCGCGCCGGCCGATCGGCTCCTTCATCTTCCTCGGCCCCACCGGCGTCGGGAAGACCGAGCTGGCCAAGACGCTGGCCGCCGCGCTGTTCGACAGCGAGACCAACATGATCCGCCTCGACATGAGTGAGTACCAGGAGCGGCACACTGTCAGCCGCCTGGTCGGCGCGCCCCCCGGCTACGTCGGTTACGAGGAGGGCGGGCAGCTCACCGAGGCGGTGCGCCGCAAGCCGTACTCGGTCGTGCTCTTCGACGAGATCGAGAAGGCGCACGCCGACGTGTTCAACACGCTGCTCCAGGTGCTGGACGACGGCCGGATCACCGACGCGCAGGGCCGTACCGTCGACTTCCGCAACACCGTCGTCATCATGACCTCGAATCTGGGCTCCCAGTACCTGCTCCAGGACGCCACCCAGGCCGGCGAGATCAAGCCCGAAGCGCGGGCGATGGTGATGACCGAGCTCAACGGCCATTTCCGCCCCGAGTTCCTCAACCGCGTCGACGACATCGTCCTCTTCCACCCGCTCGGCATCGCGCAGATCGAGCGCATCGTCGATCTGCTCCTCGCCGAGTTGCGCGACCGGCTGTCCGAGCAGCGCATCACGCTCGTCCTCACCGAGCAGGCCCGCCGGCTGATCGCGGCCGAGGGATACGACCCGGTCTACGGTGCCAGGCCGCTGCGCCGCTTCATCTCGCACGAGGTCGAGACCAGGATCGGCCGCGCGCTGCTCAGCGGTGAGGCACGCGAGGGCGTGACCATCCTGGTCGACGCCGAGGGCGGCGAACTGGCCGTCACCCTCCAGGACGAGCCCCAGGAGCCGTGATGAGTACGTCTCACGAAGGCCGCGCCGACCGCGCCGACCGTGGCACCGATGGGGCCGAGACCTCGGCACGGACGGTCACCTGCGCCAATTGCGGCCGGACCAATCGCGTACCCGCCGCCGCGCAGGGCACTCCGCGCTGCGGAAACTGCCGGGCGCCGCTGCCGTGGATCACCGAAGCAGGCGACGCAGACTTCAGGGAGATCGCCGAGCAAGCGACCTTGCCCGTGCTCGTGGACCTCTGGGCCACCTGGTGCGGTCCCTGCCGCATGGTGAGCCCCGCCCTCGAACACGTCGCGGAGCGCTTGGCGGGGCGGATCAAGCTCGTGAAGGTCGACATCGACAAGTCGCCGGGGCTGGCGCGGCGCTTCGAAGTCCAAGCGGTACCCACCCTGCTGATTCTCGACCAGGGCAGGCAAGTCGCCCGCCAGACCGGCGCCGCGCCCGCGAACGCGCTGCGCCAGTGGGTGGACGAGGCGCTGTCTGCGTCCCATGGATCAGCCGATTCCGCCTCCGGGAGGCCGTCATGACCACCTTTCTCGACCCGCACCTGTCCATGGTCCGGCCCGTGACGCCCAGAACACCGCAGGGTTGCGAGGACTGCCTGCGCATGGGATCTCCGTGGGTGCATCTGCGCCTGTGCCTGACCTGTGGCCACGTCGGCTGCTGCGACTCCTCGCCCATGCGCCATGCGCGTGCTCACGCGGCGACCGACGGGCACCCGATCGTGCAATCACTCGAGCCTGGTGAGGACTGGCGGTGGTGTTTCGTACACGAGGCTATGGTCTGAGCCCGGCAGGCCGGCCTGACGCTTCCTCCAGTGCCGCTGCTCTGGCTGTCCTCCGAACCCTGCCCTCCGCCTCCGCGTCTTCCGACGAAGGGAGCGAACCGTGCCGACCCTGACCCCGACGGCCGACGTCCACGGTGCCTACCCGCGGTTGACGGACGACCAGATCACGATCCTGAGATCCTGCGGACAGAAACGGCAGGTCTGCGAGGGGGAACACCTCTTCCGGGCCGGCGAACGCACTGACGAGTTCTTCGTCGTCCTCAGCGGCAGGGTGGCCGTGGTCGAAACCCACGACGATCTGGACCACGTCGTCCAGTGGCACGGTCCGCGCAGCTTCCTCGGCGAACTGGGTGTACTGGAGGGCCAGACCGCCTTCGTCAGCGCGGTGGTGAACAGGCCCGGAGAGGTACTGGCTGTGGGTTCCGGCGCCCTGCGCGACCTGCTCACCCGCGAACCCGCGCTCGGCGACGTGATCCTGCGGGCCTACCTGCTGCGCCGTACGATGCTGGCCGGCACCGGCACGGGCTTCCGCATCATCGGCTCCCCCTTCTCCGCCGACACCCGGCGGCTGCTGGAGTTCGCCGCCCGCAACCGCCTTCCTCACCGCTGGGCGGATCTTGAGAAGGACACCGAGGCCGAGGCACTGCTGATGCGTCTCGGTATCGCTCCCGAGGAGACCCCGATCGTTGTCTGGCACGACTACCGGGTGCTTCGCAATCCCTCCAACGTTGAACTCGCCCAAGCCATCGGGCTGCGGGCCGAGACCGCCGCGAAGGGCGTCTGTGACCTGGTGGTGGTCGGCGCGGGACCCGGCGGCCTGGCCGCCGCGGTATACGGCGCCTCCGAGGGACTCTCCACCGTTGTCCTGGACGCCGTGGCGACCGGCGGCCAGGCCGGCACCTCCTCCCGGATCGAGAACTACCTCGGTTTCCCCGCCGGGATCTCCGGCATGGAGCTCGCCGAACGCGCCGTCGTACAGGCCAACCGGTTCGGTGCCCGGATCGACGTCCCCGCCGAGGCCGCCGGCCTCGAACAGCGCGACGGGACCAGCCTGGTGCGGCTCGCCGACGGCGGCACGCTCACCGCGACCAACGTCGTGGTGGCCACCGGCGCCCGCTACCGGCGGCTGACCGCCGCCGGCGTCGAGCGGTTTGAAGGACTCGGGGTCCACTACGCCGCCACCGTCTGGGAGGCGCGGACCTGCCGCCTTGACACGGTGACCGTCGTCGGCGGCGGTAACTCCGCCGGCCAAGCAGCGCTGTTCCTGGCGCGCGAGTCGCCCGCCGTCCATCTTCTGGTCCGTGGCGGAGACCTGGAACACAGCATGTCCCGCTACCTGATCGACCGGATCGAGCGGCACCCCCGGATCCATGTCCGGCTGCACACCGAAGTCCGGGAGGTGACGGGCGAGGACCGGGTCGAATCAGTCGTCGTCGAGGACAACCGCACCCACGAGCAGCAGGTGCTGGCAGCCCGCGCCCTGTTCGTCTTCATCGGCGCGCGCCCCGCCACGTCCTGGCTCGCCGACGCCGTCACCCTGGATGGACGCGGCTTCATTCCGACCGGGCAGGACGTGGCCCAGGCAACAGCGGACATCTGGAAGCCCCTGGCCCGCGTCCCCCTCGCGCTGGAGACCGGTCTGCCGGGAGTCTTCGCCGTCGGCGACGTCCGCAGCGGCTCGGTCAAGCGCGTGGCCTCCGCAGTCGGCGAGGGCGCCATGGCCGTCCGCCTGGCACACGAACACCTCGGGGAGGTGGGACCACCCGCCACCCGATGACCTCAGCCCATCCACCGCCGCGAGAAAGGGAAAATGACATGCCCGTCATGGGAGTTCCCAAATTCGAGCGCTTCTTCCGCGCAGCCGCCGGCCTCGACGTCAGCAAGAACGACCTCAAGCGCTACAACGACTTCGTGGACGCCAAGCTCTACGACCTCTTCGTCATCGGCACCGCCGACGCCAAGGCCAACGACCGGGACATCATCGAGCCGCAGGATCTCCCGGTCACCAAAGGCCTGCAAGAGAGCATCCACGCCTTCCAGAAACTGGAGGAGGGCATCGAACTGCGTCCGCTGCTCGACCAGCTCACCGCTCGCCCCGACCTCGGAATGGACGCCGCCGAGGACACCCAGCAGCGGCTGCCGGACCTGGCCGGCGGCCTCAGCGTCGCCCTCGCCCGCGCCCTCAAAACCATCGCCCGCGACACCCGCCGTCCCTCCACGGACCAGTGGGACGAGGCCTTCGAACTCTTCGACCTGCTGATCTGAGCGGGAGTGCCTATGAGTCCTGCCAAGGGAACCGGGGCAGCCCTGCGAGGGGGTAACGGGCGGCCTGGCCGGGAAGGCCGAGGCGGAGTGTCGGCTGTCGGCGTTCGCCGGACCTGCTGTACGAACCGGTTCGGCGCTGAGGAGGGCCTCATCGGGGCGGTTGCCGGGGGTGTGCTTGGCCTGGTTAAGCGGCGGTGGTGAGTTCGGGGCGGCAGAAGAGGAGGGCGTAGCCGCGAGGGAGTTGGGCCAGGAGGCGGTCGGTGAGGGGCCGGCCGGTGAGTTCGGCGAGGTGGGTGAGGGCGGCAAGGGCCGAGGTGGTGTGCCAGCGGGCCTGTGCCGGGGTGGTGCCCAGGGTGTGGGCGACGGTGCCGACGAAGGCCGGGGCGGTCAGGGGCTGGGTGAGGGGGATCTGCTGGGCGAAAATGGTGCGGGCCGGTTCGGGCAGGGTGGCGGCCAGGTCGCAGCGTTCCTCGCCGACGAGTTGTGCGCCGAGGGCGGCCAGGACGGCGTGCAGGACGTTTTCGGCTTCCTGGTCCGTGGTGTAGTGGCCGTGGTGGCGGACCTGCTGGACGAGCTGGTGCCAGGTCATGGCGGCGTGTCTCCTGTGGGGCTGGTCGCGGGCGAGGTGGTGTGTCGTCAGGGGTGGGTGGGGTGGTGGGGTGGTCCGAAGAGGTTGTCGTAGCCGGGCGGTAGTTGGAGCAGGACGTCGTGCATGAGGTCGTCGCCGGCAGTGTCGGCTGTGGTGCTCAGGACGGCGCCGATGTCCCACAGGGCGGTCTGCTCGGTGGCGCCTTCGATCCAGGCGGCGGTGGCGCGTACGAATCGGTCGGGGGAGAGGGGTTCGGTGGCTTGCAGGGGGTTGAGGAGGATGTCGGCGAGGTCGTTGGGCAGGTGTGCTGCGAGGCGGGTGCGTACGTCGCCGACGAGGTGGGCGCCGAGCAGGGTCAGCACGACGCGGGCGGCGCGGTCGGCTTCCTGGGGTGTGGCGTATTCGCCGCGTTCCTGGATGTGGTGGATGAACGTGCCGGTGGTGGTGGTCATGGTGTTGCCGCCTTCCGTCCCGGTGCGGCTGAAGGTGTGCCGGTCAGGGTTGCAGGGTCAGGTGCCGGTGCATGCCAGTGAGTTTCAGCAGCCGGAGCACTGAAGTGTTGGCGCCTCGCAGTATCAGTCGGGAGTCGTGCTCGCCTGCCAGGTGCAGGGCGTGGTCGAGCACGCGCAGGCCAGAGCAGTCCATGAACGTCACTCCCGACAGGTCGAGGACGACCTCGCCGTGGGCCTTCA
>NZ_FODD01000020.1 GCF_900110255.1 Actinacidiphila rubida | reverse complement strand
GGCGGCTGCACCGCCGCACAGCTGCTGGGCAACCCGGGCTTCGAGACGGGCACGGCCGCGCCGTGGACCGCCTCCAGCGGCGTGATCGACAACAGCACCGGTGAGGCCGCCCACAGCGGCTCGTGGAAGGCGTGGCTGAACGGCTACGGCACCACCCACACCGACACGCTGTCCCAGTCGGTGACCGTGCCGGCGTCCTGCACCACCGCCACCCTCACCTTCTACCTGCACATCGACACGGCCGAGACCACCACCACGACCGCGTACGACAAGCTGACGCTGACCGCCGGCTCGACGACGCTGGCCACCTACTCCAACCTCAACAAGAACACCGGCTACGCCCAGAAGTCGGTGAACCTGTCCTCCTACGCCGGCCAGACGGTGACCCTGAAGTTCACCGGCACCGAGGACTCCAGCCTCCAGACCTCGTTCGTCATCGACGACACCGCGGTCAACGTGAGCTGAACCGGCCGGCCGGCTGAGCCGAACGGGCCGGACCGAACCGATCAGCACCGAGCCGTCCGGGTGGCGCACCAGTCACCCGGACGGCCGGACGTACGTCCGGATGATTGCGATACGGGTGCACTTTTGGCTTTTGCCGGAATTCATCGGTGTGGGGTGATCATCTACGGCGATCCCGGTCCGTACAGTGCGGATCTGGAAACTGCCCCACCAGTAGGAGATGGATTATGGCAACCGGAACCGTGAAGTGGTTCAACTCGGAAAAGGGCTTCGGCTTCATCGAGCAGGACGGCGGCGGCTCCGACGTCTTCGCGCACTACTCGAACATCATGGCGCAGGGCTACCGCGAGCTGCTCGAAGGCCAGAAGGTCGAGTTCGACGTGACGCAGGGCCAGAAGGGCCCGCAGGCCGAGAACATCCGCACCGTCTGACCGATTCCCACCGGGCGGTCCCACCGCCCCGACCGGCTGCCGCGAGGCCCGCACCCTCCGGTGCGGGCCTCGCGCACGCCCAGGTCCCACCCGACGTGCCCCCTAGCGGAGCACCCCCGCGGTCATGCCCTGCGCCTCGGCCGGCACGGCGAGCAGGCCCAGCTCCGCCGGTGAGGCCAGCAGCGGGTGGGAGGGCAGGACCCGCACCGTGTAGCCGAAGGCGCCGGTGCGGTCGAGGGTCAGCGGCCCCTCGTAGTTGTGGCGCCCGGAGATGTCCGGCCGGCCGGACGGCTTGAGGGACAGCACCGACGGCGCCGGCAGCCGGTCGGCCGCGTCCACCCGCCCGGACAGCAGCTGGACGTCGACGTCCGTCGGGTCCAGGTCACCGAGCGCGACCTGGGCGCGCAGCGTGAGGGTCGACCCCAGTTCGGGCGTGCCCTCCACCGACGAGGTCTCCACGTGCTCGACGGAGACCTGCGGCCACTGCTGGCGCACCCGCTTCTTCCAGGCGGCCAGCTCCTCGGCGGCGGGACCCTCTATGGCCCGGTGCGAGCGGGCGGCCGGCGCGTACAGCCGGGTGACGTAGTCCCGCACCATCCGGCCGGCGAGCACCTTGGGCCCGAGCGTGGTCAGGGTGTGCCGGACCATCTCGATCCACCGCTGCGGCAGCCCGTGACCGCCGGTGTCGTAGAACCGCGGCGCGACCTGGTTCTCGATCAGGTCGTACAGCGCCGCCGCCTCCAGGGCGTCCCTGCGGTCCTCGTCGGCCAGACCGTCGGCGGTGGGGATCGCCCAGCCGTTGTCGCCGTCGAACCACTCGTCCCACCAGCCGTCCAGCACCGACAGGTTCAGGCAGCCGTTGAGCGCCGCCTTCATCCCGGAGGTGCCGCAGGCCTCCAGCGGGCGCAGCGGGTTGTTGAGCCAGACGTCGCAGCCCGGGTAGAGCAGCCGGGCCATCCGCATGTCGTAGTCCGGCAGGAAGACGATGCGGTGCCGCACCCGCGGGTCGTCGGTGAACCTGACGAGCTCCTGCACGAGCCGCTTGCCACTGTCGTCGGCCGGGTGGGCCTTGCCGGCGACCACGATCTGGATCGGCCGCTCGGGGTGCAGCAGCAGCTCCATCAGCCGGTCGGGGTCGCGCAGCATCAGGGTGAGCCGCTTGTACGACGGGACGCGGCGGGCGAAGCCGATGGTGAGCACGTCGGGGTCCAGGACGTGGTCGGTCCAGCCGAGTTCCGCCTCGCCGGCGCCGCGCTGCCGCCAGGACGCGCGCAGCCGGTGCCGCACGTCCTCCACCAGCTGCTCGCGCAGCGTCCTGCGCAGCTCCCACAGCGCGGAGTCCGGGATGCCGGCGCAGCTCTCCCAGCGCTCGGCGCCGCCGACGCTGAGCGCGTCCTCGGCGACCTGCTGGCCGGCGTGCGCGGCGCACAGCCGCTGCACTTCGGGCGCCACCCAGGTGGGGGCGTGCACGCCGTTGGTGATGGAGGTGATCGGCACGTCCTCGGGGTCGAACCCGGGCCACAGCCCGGCGAACATCTCCCGGCTGACCGCGCCGTGCAGGGTGGACACCCCGTTGGCGCGCTGCGCCAGCCGCAGCCCCATCACGGCCATGTTGAACAGGTTGGGGTCGCCGCCGCGGTGCGTCTCCATGCCGAGTTCGAGGATCCGGCCGATGTCGACGCCCTGCAGTTCGCCGCCGTCGCCGAGGTGACGGCCGACCAGCTCGCGGTCGAACCGGTCGATGCCCGCGGGGACGGGGGTGTGGGTGGTGAACACCGTGCCGGCCCTGACCGCCTCCAGGGCGGCGTCGAAGTCCAGCCCCTCCAGCGCCAGCTCCCTTATGCGCTCCAGGCCCAGGAAGCCGGCGTGCCCCTCGTTGGTGTGGAACACCTCCGGCTCGGGGTGGCCGGTGATGCGGCAGTAGGTGCGGACGGCCCGGACGCCGCCGATGCCCAGCAGCATCTCCTGGAGCAGCCGGTGCTCGCTGCCGCCGCCGTAGAGCCGGTCGGTGACGTCGCGCTCGGCCGGCTCGTTTCCCTCGACGTCGGAGTCGAGGAGCAGCAGTGGTACCCGCCCGACCTGGGCCTTCCAGATCCGGGCGTGCAGCGCGCGGCCGCCGGTCAGCTGCAGGGTGACCCGGGCGGGCACGCCGTCGGCGTCCCGCAGCGGGGTGACGGGCAGCGAGTTGGGGTCGAGGACGGGGTACTGCTCCTGCTGCCACCCCTCGCGGGACAGCGTCTGGCGGAAGTAGCCGTGGCGGTACAGCAGGCCGACGCCGATCAGCGGCACCCCGAGGTCGCTGGCGGCCTTGAGGTGGTCGCCGGCGAGGATGCCGAGGCCGCCGCTGTACTGCGGCAGGGCGAAGGTGATGCCGAACTCGGGCGAGAAGTAGGCGATGGCGGCCGGCAGGTCGCTCTGTTCCTGGTACCAGCGGGGGTTGGCCGTGTAGTCGGCCAGGTCCTCCGCGGCCGCGGCCAGCCGGCGCAGGAAGCGGCGGTCGGTGGCGAGGGCGGCGAGGCGCTCCTTGGATACGGCGCCGAGCAGCCGCACCGGGTCGCCCTGGGCGGCCCGCCACCCTTCGGGGTCGACGTAGCGGAACAGCTCCCCGGTCTCCTGATGCCAGGACCAGCGGAGGTTCTGGGCCAGTTCCCCCAGCGGGCGCAGAGGTTCCGGCAGGACGGTGCGCACGGTGAAACGACGGATTGCCTTCACCCTTCGACCGTAGCTCCGATGGCGGGGGAGTCACCGGGTGCTGTCCGCAAACCGGTGGTTCAAACGCTCGAACGGCGGCTCACGGAGGCGAGTGTTGGGCCGGTCGGCCGCGCGGGCGTGCGGTGCCGGAAACCGGTCGCGCTCCCGAAACGCCGTCAGGTCATGCGTTCCCGGGCGGATCGCGGGGCAGGCTCCGCAGTGTCCGTGCGACGGAGGCATCCACCCGGGTGAACGCGTACCCGGGGGGCCGTGCGGGCAGGCCGGCACCGCCAGGAACAGTTAAAAAGAGCGTGAGCCCCCCTTCGCCGTCACCCGATCCCGACGGCACCGTACAAGCCGCCCCGTACAAGCCGCCCCGTGCACGCCGCCCGTCCCGAAGTCCCGGTACCCCGAGCTGCCAGGTGAGGAAATGATCGGTCGTATTCCTGTCGTCGATGTCCGTCCGGCCGTGGACTGCGGCCGAAGGCCGGCCAAGGCTGCCGTCGGCGAGACGTTCGAGGTGACGGCCACGGTGTTCCGCGAGGGCCACGACGCGGTCGCCGCCAACGTGGTGCTGCGCGACCCGGCCGGCCGGTCCGGGCCGTGGACGCCGATGGCCGAGCTGAGCGAGGGCAGCGACCGGTGGGGCGCGCGGGTGACGCCGACCGCCGAGGGCCGCTGGACGTACACGGTCGAGGCGTGGTCGGACCCGGTGGCCACCTGGCGGCACACCGCGGGCATCAAGATCCCGGCCGGCATCGACAGCGAGCTGGTGCTCGCCGAGGGCGCCCAGCTCTACGAGCGGGCCGCGAACGGGGTGCCGAAGAACGACGGGCGGCCGGCGGTGCTGGCCGCGGTCGACGCGATGCGCGACGCGAAGCGGCCCGCGCCGGCCCGGCACGCGGCGGCGCTCGCGCCGGACGTGGTCGCGGCGCTCGACCGGCACCCGCTCCGCGAGCTGGTCAGCGCCTCCCGCCCGATGCCGCTGGTCGTGGAACGGGAGCGCGCGCTGTTCGGCTCCTGGTACGAGCTGTTCCCCCGCTCGGAGGGCGCGGTCGTCGAGGGCGGCCGGCCGGTGCGCTCGGGCACCTTCCGCACGGCGGCCGAGCGGCTGCCCGCGGTCGCCGCGATGGGCTTCGACGTGGTGTACCTGCCGCCCATCCACCCGATCGGCACCGCGTTCCGCAAGGGCCGCGACAACAGCCTGGAGGCCGGACCCGACGACGTCGGCTCGCCGTGGGCGATCGGCTCGCCGGAGGGCGGCCACGACGCGGTCCACCCCGACCTGGGCACGCTGGAGGACTTCGACCACTTCGTGGCGCGGGCCCGCGAGCTGCGCCTGGAGGTGGCGCTGGACTTCGCGCTGCAGTGCTCGCCCGACCACCCGTGGGTGGCCAAGCACCCGGAGTGGTTCACGCACCGGGTGGACGGCACGATCGCCTACGCGGAGAACCCGCCGAAGAAGTACCAGGACATCTACCCGATCGCCTTCGACCAGGACTTCGCCGGGATCGTCCGGGAGACGCTGCGGGTGCTGCGGCACTGGATGGACCACGGCGTGCGGATCTTCCGGGTCGACAACCCGCACACCAAGCCGGTGGTGTTCTGGGAGAAGGTCATCGCCGACATCAACCGGACCGATCCGGACGTGATCTTCCTGGCCGAGGCGTTCACCCGTCCGGCGATGATGGGCCTGCTCGGGCAGGTCGGGTTCCAGCAGTCGTACACCTACTTCACCTGGCGTAATGACAAAGCGGAACTGACGGATTACATGAAGGAGTTGAGCGGGCGGACGGCAGGCTGGATGCGCCCGAACTTCTTCGTCAACACCCCTGACATCCTGCATGCGTACCTTCAGAACGGCGGCCGCCCCGCGTTCGAGGCCCGGGCCGTCCTCGCCGCCACGCTCTCCCCCAGCTGGGGCGTCTACGCCGGCTTCGAGCTGTGCGAGGGCACCCCCGCGCACCCCGGCAGCGAGGAGTACCTCCACTCCGAGAAGTACGAGCTGCGGCCGCGTGACTGGGCCGCCGCCGAGGCGGAGGGGCGCTCGCTGGCCCCGCTGCTCACCACCCTGAACCGGCTGCGCCGGCGTCACCCGGCGCTCCGGCAGCTGCGGGACGTCACCTTCCATCCCGTGGACAACGACGCGTTGCTCGCGTACTCCAAGCGGCACGGCGACGACGTCGTACTGGTGGTCGTCAACCTGGATCCGTTCCACACCCAGGAGGCGACCGTGTCGTTGAACATGCCGGCACTCGGCCTCTCCTGGCACGAGTCGTTCCCGGTGCGCGACGAGCTCACCGGCGACACCTACCACTGGGGCAGGGACAACTACGTGCGTCTTGAGCCGGGCCGCGCGCCCGCGCACCTCCTGTCCCTGCGACCGTCTCCATCGATCGGAGGGTCACTCAGTTGATCGTCAACGAACCCGTTCCTGACACCTTCGAGGACACCCCGGCCAAGGACCGTGATCCCGACTGGTTCAAACGGGCGGTGTTCTACGAAGTCCTCGTCCGCTCCTTCCAGGACAGCAACGGCGACGGCGTCGGCGACCTGAAGGGGATCACGGCCAAACTCGACTACCTGCAATGGCTCGGCATCGACTGCCTGTGGCTGCCGCCGTTCTTCGCCTCGCCGCTGCGCGACGGCGGCTACGACGTGGCGGACTACACCGCGGTCCTCCCGGAGTTCGGCGACCTGGCCGACTTCGTGGAGTTCGTGGACGCCGCCCACCAGCGCGGCATGCGCGTCATCATCGACTTCGTCATGAACCACACCAGCGACCAGCACGCGTGGTTCCAGCAGTCCCGGTCCGACCCGGACGGGCCCTACGGCGACTACTACACCTGGGCGGACGACGACAAGCAGTTCCCCGACGCCCGGATCATCTTCGTCGACACCGAGACGTCGAACTGGACCTTCGACCCGGTGCGCAAGCAGTACTACTGGCACCGGTTCTTCTCCCACCAGCCGGACCTGAACTACGAGAACCCGCAGGTGCAGGAGGAGATCCTGGCCGCCCTGCGGTTCTGGCTGGACCTGGGCATCGACGGCTTCCGCCTGGACGCGGTGCCGTACCTGTACCAGGAGGAGGGCACCAACTGCGAGAACCTGCCGCGCACCCACCAGTTCCTGAAGCGGGTGCGGGAGGAGATCGACGCCCACTACCCGGACACCGTGCTGCTGGCCGAGGCCAACCAGTGGCCGGAGGACGTCGTCGACTACTTCGGCGACTTCGCCGCCGGCGGCGACGAGTGCCACATGGCGTTCCACTTCCCGGTGATGCCGCGCATCTTCATGGCGGTGCGCCGCGAGTCCCGCTACCCCGTCTCCGAAGTGCTCGCCAAGACCCCGGCGATCCCCTCCGGCTGCCAGTGGGGCATCTTCCTGCGGAACCACGACGAGCTGACCCTCGAAATGGTGACCGACGAGGAACGCGACTACATGTACGCGGAGTACGCCAAGGACCCGCGGATGCGCGCGAACATCGGCATCCGCCGCCGCCTGGCCCCGCTGCTGGACAACGACCGCAACCAGATCGAGCTGTTCACCGCGCTCCTGCTGTCGCTTCCCGGCTCGCCGGTGCTGTACTACGGCGACGAGATCGGGATGGGCGACAACATCTGGCTCGGCGACCGTGACGGCGTGCGCACCCCGATGCAGTGGACCCCGGACCGCAACGCCGGGTTCTCCTCGTCCGACCCGGGGCGGCTGAACCTGCCGACGATCATGGACCCGGTCTTCGGCTACCAGGTCACCAACGTCGAGGCGCAGATGAGCTCCCCCAGCTCCCTGCTGCACTGGACCCGGCGGATGATCGAGATCCGCAAGCAGAACCGTGCCTTCGGCGTCGGCTCGTTCACCGAACTGCCGTCGAGCAACCCGGCGGTGCTGGCCTTCCTGCGGGAGGACGGCGACGACCTGGTGCTGTGCGTGAACAACTTCTCGCGGTTCGCCCAGCCCACCGAGCTGGACCTGCGGCAGTTCCGGGGCCGTCATCCGGTGGAGCTGATCGGCGGGGTGCGCTTCCCCGCGATCGGCACGCTGCCGTACCTGCTCACCCTCGCGGGCCACGGCTTCTACTGGTTCCGCCTGCGCCGCGACCCGTCGTGACGTCGGGGGGCCGGCCGCGTCTGGAGCGCCGGCCCCCTGGGTGAGAATGCGCTGCGGCGCTGAAACGGTCCCGCAGCGCTGACCTCGACGATCGCGGCCGCGCCGGCGGCGGTCGTGCGATGGCGCCCGAGTGGCCCGGTCCGGCTGTCGTACGGCGGTCGCGGCGTCCTCCGGACGGCCCAACGGCCGCGGGCCGGTGTGAGGCCATGGCCAAGGCCCGTCCCGAGGTGCGGTCATGACGGACCTTTGGCAGTATCCGTACATATCCAGCAGTAATCCCGCAGCAGCCCGTACGGCGGTTTCCTGTCACCCGCCCGGGGCAGGCTCCCCGTGTCGCCGGACAGCCCGAACCCGTGATCCGGGAGGCTGGCGCCCCCGCCGCTCGTCGTAGTGGCCGGGTGCGCGACTCCCCGGGGAAAGGACGTCATGTCGGACAGCTCCTGGACCCGTGTTCCGTCCACCCCTTCCGCGCCTCCCGCACCCGGCCGCGATCTCGTGCCGGGGCTGCTGCGCTCGCTCGATCCCCTCCTGCGCGGCTGGCTGCCCCGGCAGCGCTGGTTCGCCGGGAAGGGCCTGCCCATCGGTCGCTTCGGGCTCGCCGCCGCGACCGAACTGGTCCCACCCGGCGGCCGGCTCGGCCCGCTCGGCCTGCTCCATCTGCTGGTCGACGTGGAGCAGCCCGGCCGCGCGCCCGACTGCTACCAGCTGCTGCTGGGCGCCCATCCGCTGCTGCCCCCGGCGCTCGTCCGCGCCGCCCTCGGCCCGGCGGTCGGCGGCCCCTACGACGGCCTGACGCTCTACGACGCGCCGCACGACCCGCGGCTGGCCGCGCTGCTCCTGGAGCGGCTGCGGCTGCCCGGCCGCAGCGGGCCGCTGCGGTTCACCGCCGAGCCGCACGCGGAGTTCCCGCCCGGGCTGGCGCCCAGGGTGTCCACCGCCGAACAGTCCAACACCTCCCTCGTCTACGGCGACGCCTACATCCTCAAGCTCTTCCGCCGGGTCTCCCCCGGCACCAACCCGGACCTGGAGCTGTCGCTCGCGCTGGCCCGGGCCGGATCCACCCGGGTGGCCGAACCCGTGGCCTGGTTCGAGGCGGACGATCCGCGCGGGCCCGACGCAGGCGAACCGTTCACCCTGGGCGTCCTGCAGCGCTACCTGCCCGGTTCGCAGGACGGCTGGGCGCTGGCCCTCGCCTCCGTCGAGGAGGACGGCGACTTCCGCGCCGAGGCCGCGGGGCTCGGCCGTGCCACCGCCGAGGTCCACGCCTCGCTGGCCGCGGCGCTGCCGGTCCGCCCGCTCGGCGGCCCCGCGCTGGAACGCATCGCCGCGGGCATGGCCCGCCGGCTCGACGAGACGGCCGCGGAGGTCCCGGCGGTCCGCCCCTACGCGGGCGCGCTGCGGGCCGCGTTCGACGACCTGGCGAAGGCGGGCGCCGGGGGCGCGGCGGGCGCGGGTCCCGGCCAGGTCCTCGTCCAGCGCATCCACGGCGACCTGCACCTCGGTCAGGCGCTGCGCGGGCCGGACGGCGCGTGGGTGCTGATCGACTTCGAGGGCGAGCCGGCCCGGCCGCTGGCCGAACGGCGCCGGCCCGCACCGCCGGTCCAGGACGTGGCGGGCATGCTCCGCTCGTTCGACTACGCCGCCCACCACAGCGGCAACGGGCCCTGGGCGGCCCGGCACCGCGACGCGTTCTGCTCCGGCTACGCGGAGGTCGCGGGCCTCGACCCACGGGACCAGCCCGTGCTGATACGGGCCTTCGAGACGGACAAGGCGGTGTACGAGGCCCGCTACGAGGCCCGCCACCGACCGGCCTGGCTTCCCATCCCGCTCTCGGCGCTGGCCCGCCTGGCGAGCACGCCGTGAGCCCCGTGACCGCGCCGGGCGCGCCCCCGGCCCCGGCGGGACCCCGGGCCCGCCACGGCTCCCGCGCCCCTGACGGGCGCCGTCCGCCGCCAGGCGGAGCGCTCCCCGCCGGGCGGACCCGCGCCCGCCGCACCCGTGAACCGCACGCCGCACCTTCCACATCGTCAAGGAGAGGCCGACCGTGAGCCCGCGCAGCGAAGAGACCCCGAACGGCCGGGTGCCCAAGGGCGCCACCCCGGAGGCCGCCGCCCGCGGCTACGACGCCTCGACCCCGCTCCCGCCCGCGTCGGGCACGGCACCGGAGCCGGCGGCGGCCGCGGGCGCCACCGGGAAGAAGCCGGCGAAGGACGGGGGCGGTGCCAGGAAGCCGGCCAGGTCGGCGCAGGACGGGGCGAAGAAGGACGGCGCGAGGAAGGACGGCTCGAAGACGTCGGCCACGTCCTCCGAGGGGGGCTCGAAGAAGGCGGCCAAGGTCAAGGCGGGCGGCTCGACGGCGCCCGTCGGCGCGCCCGCTCCCGTTCCCCCGGCCGCCGCACCTGTCTCCGCGGCGGCCCCCGCGGAGGCGGCCACCGCCGCGAAGGGCGGCACGCCCGGCGCCGTCGGCACCGGCAGCAGCACCAGCACGCGCAAGCCGTCCCTCGACGACGGCGAGCGGTGGCGGCTGCTGAACGGCGGCCACCACGACCCGCACTCCCTGCTGGGCGCGCACCCCGAGGCGGGCGGCGTCCGGTTCCGCGTGCTGCGGCCGTACGCCCGGTGCGTGGCCGTGCTCGTCGACGACCGCCGCATCGAGCTGGAGGCGGAGGGCGACGGCCTGTTCACGGTGCTCGCGCCGCTCAAGGAGGTCCCGGCGTACCGCCTCGCGGTGGTCTACGACGGCCCGGAGCAGGTCGTCGACGACCCCTACCGCTTCCTGCCGGCGCTCGGCGAGCTGGACCTGCACCTGATCAAGGAGGGCCGGCACGAGGAGCTGTGGAAGGCGCTCGGCTCGCAGCCGATGACGCACGGCGGCGTGGCGGGCACCCGGTTCGCGGTGTGGGCGCCGAACGCCCAGGGCGTGCGGCTGGCCGCGGACTTCACGTACTGGGACGGCACCGCCTTCCCGATGCGCTCGCTGGGCGCCTCCGGCGTGTGGGAGCTGTTCCTGCCGGGGGTCGGCGCCGGCACCGCCTACAAGTTCGAGATCACCCGGCGCGACGGCTCCCGCCAGCTGAAGGCGGACCCGATGGCACGCGCCGCCGAGATCCCGCCGGACACCGCCTCCGTCGTCACCGAGTCCGACTACTCCTGGAGCGACGGGGAGTGGATGGCGCACCGCGGTGACGTGCCCGTGCACCGCGCGCCGTTCTCGGTGTACGAGGTGCACCTGCCGTCGTGGCGGCCGGGCCTGGGCTACCGGGACCTGGCCGAGCAACTGCCTGCCTACGTCCGGGACCTGGGCTTCACGCACGTGGAGCTGATGCCGGTCGCCGGGCACCCGTTCAGCGGGTCCTGGGGCTACCAGGTGACGTCGTACTACGCGCCGATGCCGCGGCTGGGCACGCCGGACGACTTCCGGTTCCTGGTGGACGCGCTGCACCGGGCGGGCATCGGCGTGATCATGGACTGGGTCCCGGCCCACTTCCCGAAGGACGACTGGGCGCTGGCCAGGTTCGACGGCGAGCCGCTGTACGAGCCCGCGGACCCGCGGCGCGCCGAGCACCCGGACTGGGGGACGCTGGAGTTCGACTTCGGCCGCACCGAGGTCCGCAACTTCCTGGTCGCCAACGCCGTGTACTGGTGCGAGGAGTTCCACATCGACGGCCTGCGGGTCGACGCGGTGGCGTCCATGCTCTACCTCGACTACTCGCGCGAGGGCGGCGACTGGCTGCCCAACGTGTACGGCGGCCGGGAGAACCTGGACGCGGTGGCGTTCCTCCAGGAGATGAACGCCACGGTGTACCGCCGCTGCCCGGGCGTGGTGACGATCGCCGAGGAGTCCACCGCGTGGGACGGCGTCACCCGCGCCACCCACCAGGTGGGCCACACCGGGTTCGGCGGCCTCGGCTTCGGCCTGAAGTGGAACATGGGCTGGATGCACGACTCGCTGGGCTACGTCGCGCACGAGCCGGTGCACCGCAAGTACCACCACAACGAGATGACGTTCTCGATGGTGTACGCGTACAGCGAGAACTACGTGCTGCCGATCTCGCACGACGAGGTGGTGCACGGCAAGCAGGCGCTGGTCAGCAAGATGCCCGGCGACTGGTGGCAGCAGCGCGCCGACCTGCGCGCCTATCTGGGCTTCATGTGGGCCCACCCGGGCAAGCAACTGCTCTTCATGGGGCAGGAGTTCGCCCAGGGCGCCGAGTGGTCGCACGAGAGCGGCCCGGACTGGTGGCTGGTCGACGCGGCCTACTCGGCGGCGGGCGACCACCGCGGCGTGCGGGACCTGGTGCGCGACCTGAACACGGTGTACGCGGCGACGCCCGCGCTGTGGCAGCGGGACACCGATCCGGACGGCTTCGAGTGGATCGACGGCGGCGCGGCGGAGGACAACGCCTTCTCGTTCGTGCGCTACGCCGCGGACGGCTCCCCGCTGCTGTGCGTGAGCCACTTCGCGCCGGTGGTCCGGCAGGACTACCGCGTCGGCGTGCCCGAGGGACTGGCGCACACCGAGTGGACGCCGGTGATCGACACCGACGACCCGCGGTACGGCGGCAGCGGCGCGCTGCAGGACGGTCCGCTGAAGACCGAGGCCACGCCCTGGCACGGCCGACGGCACAGCATCGGGCTGACCCTCCCGCCGCTCGCCACCGTGTGGCTGAAGCCGCTGGGCTGACTCCGGACGCACGGCACACACGGGTGGTCCCGTCGCGGATGCGGCGGGACCACCCGTGTGTGCCGGTCCCGATGTGCCGGGCTCCGAGGTGTCAGGCCCGGGTGCTCCGGCGGCGCAGGGCGACGTAGCCCACCGCGCCCGCTCCGGCCAGGACGAACGCGCCGCCCACGGCCGCGGCCGTCGTGCTGCCGCCGCTGCCGGTCCTGGCCAGCTGCGAGCCGTCCCCGGCCGTCGTGCCGGTGGTGCCCGAGGTGGTACCGGTGGTCGTGCCCGAGGTCGTGCCGGACGTCGTTCCGGACGTCGCAGCCGGGGTACCGGACGGCGTGGGCGACGCGGACGCGGACGTGGACGCCGACGGGGTCGGGGACGGCGAACTCCCCGGCGCCTTCACGGTGATCGTCGTGAACGCCCCGCAGTCGGTCGTGCCGCGGAACGGCTCGTCCGGGCTCTCGTTGACGATCGCGCAGGGGTTCAGGCTCGCGGCGCCGAGCGGGGCGTCCTTGCGGTAGGTCAGGCGGACGGTGACGGTGGTGCGGCTGTGCGGCGCCAGGGAGGCGTCCCTGCCGACGACGTCGTACCCGTACAGGTCGGGCTCGGCGGCGGACGTGCGCGGCGTCAGGGTCGTCCACCGGCCGCCGCGCAGCACCTGCACGGTGGTGTGGCGGTTGGTGAACAGCACGTCGTCGACGTTCGCGTAGGCCGAGGCGCTCGGGTTGGTCACGGACGCGGTGAAGGTCACCGCGGGGCCGCCGGCGACCGCGGTACGGGGCACGCCGGACAGCGCGGTGGACAGGCCGTCGACCTTGACGGTGTCATGGTCCTCTCCGGTGGCCGCGCCGGACGCCCCGTAGGACACCAGCGTGGTCATCTTCAGCTGCCGGGTGCCGCCGTTGCTGTCGCCGTTGTGCGGGGTGCCCATGGGCATGCCCAGGCGCATCTGCACCGTGCGGGACGCACCGGCGGCGAGGGGGAAGGTCTCCGGCACCTCGCCGGAGAACACGCCGCCGGCGTAGGTGAGCGGGACCTTCTTCCACACCGTCCCGGTCAGGCGGTACTCCAGGCTGACGGCGTCCGGCATCACCCCCGTGGTCGCGTCGATCCGGTAGATCAGCCGCGCGTAAGAGGTGTCGTTCGGGCCGGTGTTGGTGACCTTGGTGGTGAAGGCGACGGGCAGGCCGGCCGCGCCGATCTCGGCGGGCGCCGCGGTCGACACCGACAGGGACGGCGGCCCGGAGTCCGCGGGCGCGGCGGTGGCGCCCGGGGCGAGTGCCAGGACCGCGGCGGCCAGCAGGAGTCCGGTCCCCGCCACCACGGTGGACGAACGGGCCGTGCGTGCGGTGGTGTTCAACGTGTCCCCCCGGATGCGTGTGTCGCACGGTCAGGGCGCCGTGCGGACTGTGCAGGAGAGGGGCGGGCAAGTCCGCCTCCCTCATGCACAGTTGGACCCGCCACCCGGGGTGCTGGTTGTCGTTCCGCGCGCCACGGCCCTGTGACCGTCGTGTCAGGGAATCGTCTCCGCCGGACGTGGAAGTCAACAGGAAACTTTCCTAACCAACCCCTTGCCGGGCCCGGTCGGAGGCCACTAGCGTTCCGGCCACGCCCCTCCGGGGGCGGTGTGTTCCGCTCCTGTCCCCCTCCCCCTACGGCAAGGAGTCCCCCACATGCGCCTGTTCACCGGCACCCGCGGCCGCACGATCGCCGTCGCCGCCGCCAGCGGCCTGGCCGCGGCCGCCGCCCTCGCTGCCACCGGCGCGGCTCACGCGGCGAACCCGGCGGCCACCGCCGGCGCCGCCCAGCCGCAGGCCACTTCCCTGCCCAGCGGCATCGCCGCGCCGTACCTCTACCTCGGCTGGGGCAACCCGCCGTCGGCGACGTCGGTCATGTCGGCCACCGGCATCAAGCAGTTCACGATGGCGTTCGTCCTGTCCGACGGCGGCTGCAACCCCAAGTGGGACGGCTCGCGCGCGCTGACGGGCGGCACCGACCAGTCCACCATCGGCAAGATCCGCGCCGCCGGCGGCGACGTCACCGTCTCGTTCGGCGGCTACAGCGGCAACAAGCTAGGCCAGAAGTGCAGTTCGGCCTCCGCGCTGGCCGGCGCGTACCAGAAGGTGATCAACGCCTACCAGTTGAAGTCGATCGACATCGACATCGAGGCGGGCGAGGTCAGTTCGTCCACGGTGCGGCAGCGCGTCGTCGACGCACTCAGGACGATCCGGGCGAACAACACGTCGCTGAAGATCTACCTGACCTTCGGCACCACCCCGACCGGCCCGGACGCGGACGGCAAGGACCTGATCAAGAAGGGCGCGGCGGCCGGGCTGGACATCGACGCGTGGGCCGTCATGCCCTTCGACTACGACCAGGGGTCGACGGACATGCTGGCCACCACGAAGACCGCGGTGGACGGCCTGAAGAACGCGGTGGCCAGTGCCTACCACCTGTCCTCCGACGCCGCGTACCGCAAGGTGGGCCTGTCGTCGATGAACGGCAGGACGGACAGCGCGGGCGAGACCGTCTCGCTGGCGAACTTCCGGTCGATCATCGCGTACGCCCAGTCGCACCACCTCGCGCGGGTGTCCTTCTGGGCGCTCAACCGCGACCGCGCGTGCGGCTCGGGCGAGTCCGCGGGCGACACCTGCAGCGGCATCAGCCAGGGCACGTACGACTTCACCAAGGCGCTGGCGGCCTACACCGGCTGAGCCGGGGACCGGACCGTCCGGCGCGCCGGCCGGACGGTCCTCCCCAGGGGCGGCGGAGCGCGTCAGAAGACCGACTCCGCCTCCTCCATGCGGTCCTCGGGGACGGTCTTGAGGTGGGTGACCGCGTCGGCCAGCGGCACCATCGCGACGCGGGTGCCGTGCAGTGCGGTCATGTGCCCGAACGCGCCCTTGTGGGCGGCCTCCACGGCGTGCCAGCCGAAGCGGGTGGCCAGCACCCGGTCGTAGGCGGTGGGGACGCCACCCCGCTGGACGTGGCCGAGGATGACCGGGCGGGCCTCCTTGCCCATCCGGGCCTCCAGTTCGCGGGCGAGGGTGGTGCCGATGCCGGCGAACCGCTCGTGGCCGTACTTGTCGATCTCGCCGACCCCGTAGTCCATGGTGTCCTTCGCCGGGTGGGCGCCCTCGGCCACGCAGATCACCGCGAACTTCTTGCCGCGGGCGAACCGCTCCTCGACCACGGACACCAGGTCCGCCGGGTCGAAGGGCCGCTCGGGCACGCAGATCGCGTGGGCGCCGCCGGCCATGCCCGCCTCCAGCGCGATCCAGCCGGCGTGCCGGCCCATCACCTCGACGACCATGACCCGCTGGTGGGACTCCGCGGTGGTCTTCAGCCGGTCGATGGCCTCGGTGGCCACCGTGACCGCGGTGTCGAAGCCGAAGGTGCGGTCGGTGCCGTTGATGTCGTTGTCGATGGTCTTGGGCACCCCGACCACCGGCATCCCGGCCTCGGACAGCATCCGGGCGGCGGTCAGCGTGCCCTCGCCGCCGATCGGGATCAGCACGTCGAGGCCGTACTGCGCGGAGAGGTCCTGCGCGTTGTCGGCGGCCTCGCGCAGCCGGGCACGCTCCAGCCGGGCCGAGCCGAGGACGGTGCCGCCCCGGGCCAGGATGCCGCTCACCGAGTTGAGGTCCAGCGGCCGGAACCGGCCCTCGAGCAGGCCGACGAAGCCGTCCTCGAAGCCGATCACCTCGTCCCCGTGACCGGTCAGCGCGCGGTGCACGACGGACCGGATGACAGCGTTGAGGCCAGGGCAGTCGCCGCCGGCGGTGAGGACTCCGATGCGCATGGGACTTCGTCTCCAGAGATCCGTGAAAACCCGGGATGAACGGTCGGGCGGGCCCTGGGACCGGACAGCCGGTCAGGGCGACTTCGGCACCAGCGTGCACTCCGTGATCCGCCCGGCGAGATAGTCGTCCACATTCCGGACGGTGGCGGCGACGATCTGCTCGACCGCGTCCACCGTGTAGTACGCCTGGTGCGAGGTGACCAGCACGTTGGTGAAGGTCATCAGCCGGGCCAGGACGTCGTCCGTCATCACCTCCAGCGACTTGTCGTAGAAGAAGACGCCGGCCTCCTCCTCGTACACGTCGAGGCCGACGCCGCCGAGCCGGCCCTCGCGCAGCGTGTCCACCAGCGCCGTGGAGTCGATCAGGGCGCCGCGGCTGGTGTTGATCAGCAGGACGTCGTCCTTCATGTCCGCCAGCCGCCGGGCACCGATCAGATGGTGGGTCGAGGGCGCCAGCGGGACGTGCAGGCTGATCACGTCGGCCTCGCGGCACAGCCGGTCCAGTTCGACGTACTCCATGCCCATCTCGGTGCACTCCGGGTTCACGGAGATGTCCCAGCCCAGCAGCCGCATGCCGTAGCCGCGGGCGACGGCGGTCAGCGCGGTGCCGATCCGGCCGGTGCCGATCACGCCGACGGTGCGGCCGTGGAAGTCCCGGCCGAGCAGCCCGTCGAGCCGGAAGTCGAAGTCCCGGGTGCGGCTCGCGGCCCGCACGATGCGCCGGTTGAGCGCGGACGCCAGCGTCCAGGCGAACTCCGCGACCGCGTACGGGGAGTACTCGGCCACCCGCGCCACGGTCAGCCCGAGCCGCTCGGCGTGGTCCAGGTCGATGTTGTTGTAGCCGGTGGAGCGCTGGGTGATCAGCCGGGTACCGCCGCGCACCAGGCCCTCCAGGACGGGCGCGTCCAGCACCGCGTTGACGCTGGTGCACACGGCCTCGTAGCCGGCGGCCAGCGGCAGGGTGTCGGCGGTCAGGAACGTCTCGAGGCAGCGGACGTCGTGGCGGGGCGCGAAGGCCCGCTCCAGCAGGGGCCGCTCGTCGCGCTGCACGCCGGTCGCGAGGATTTCCACCGCATCGCCCTCCTTGTCCGCTGTGTTCACCCTACGTGCACTGTGCGGGGAAGACGGGGACCCCGCACCCGGAGCGCGGACGGCGCCCGCACCCGCGCGCGCCGGGCCGCGCGGGGCCCGCACCCGTCCCGCACCCTCCCCGTGCCGGCCCACGCACCGAACCCCGTTCCGGCCCCCGTCACGGCTCCCCCGCCGGGTCCCCCGCGCCGCCGCCCCGGCGGGCGCCGTCAGGGCGGGGGCGCTAGCGTCGTGGGTGCGCGCGGGTGACCGCGGGGGCGCGCACGGGGCGAGCGGGAGGCCGGGCGGATGCGGCCGCCCCGCGGGCAGCCGCGGCGGACGACACAGGACGGGAGTGCAGGGGTGACGCGCAGCGTCTACGTCACGGGGGTCGGCCGGGGAGACGGCCGCCAGGTGGTGGAGCTGGGGGTGATGGAGCTGCTCACCCGCCAGGTCGACCGGGTCGGGATCTACCGGCCGCTGGTGCACGACACCCCGGACCGCATCTTCGAGCTGCTGCGCAGCCGCTACCGGCTCACCCAGGACCCGGCGACGGTGTTCGGCATGGGATACGCCGAGGCCGCCGAGCTGCAGGCCGAGGAGGGCCAGGGCGCGCTGACCGCCCGGCTGGTCGAGGGCTACCTGCGGGTCGCCGAGGAGTACGAGACCGTGCTGATCCTCGGCTCGGACTTCGCCGACACCAACCTGCCGGCCGAGCTGGGCGTCAACGCCCGGCTGGCGAACGAGTGCAACGCCTCGGTGATCGCGGTGATCGGCGGCCGCGACCAGAGCGCGGACGCGGTGGTCGCCGAGGTCCGCAACGCCCTGCACGCCTACACCAACCTGGGCTGCGACGTGATCGGCATGGTCGCCAACCGGGTGGCCCCCGACACGGCGGCGGCCGCGGCGGCGCAGCTGCGGCGGACCGTGCCGGTGCCGGTGTACGTGCTGCCCGACGATCCGGCGCTGGCCGCGCCGACGGTCCGGCAGATCGCGGAGGCGCTCGGCGCCGAGGTGCTGCTCGGCGACGACGCGGGCCTGTCCCGGGACGCGCTGGACTTCGTGATCGGCGGCGCGATGCTGCCGACGTTCCTGTCCAAGCTGACGCCGGGCTGCGTGGTGGTGACGCCCGGCGACCGGGCGGACCTGATCATCGGCTCGCTCGCCGCGCACTCGGCCGGCACCCCGCCGATCGCCGGGGTGCTGCTGACCCTGGACGAGCGGCCGGGCTCCGACGTGCTGGCGCTGGCGACCCGGCTGGCGCCGGGCACGCCGGTGCTCGCGGTGCCGTCGGGCTCGTTCCCGACCGCGACCGAGCTGTTCCGGCTGGACGGCAAGCTCGGCGCGGGCACCCCGCGCAAGGCCGAGCGGGCGCTGGGCCTGTTCGAGACGCACGTGGACACCGCCGAGCTGACCGAGCGGCTGTCGGTGGCCCGCTCCGAGCGGGTCACCCCGATGATGTTCGAGCACGCCCTGCTGGAGCGGGCCCGCGCCGACCGGCGCCGGATCGTGCTGCCGGAGGGCACCGAGGAGCGCATCCTGCGGGCGGCCGAGGTGCTGCTGCGCCGCGGGGTCTGCGACCTGACGCTGCTCGGCGAGGAGGGCGCGGTCCGCAAGCGGGCCGGCGACCTGGGCATCGACCTGGACACCTCGGGGCTGGAGATCGTCGATCCGCAGACCTCGCCGCTGCGGGACCGGTTCGCCGCCCGCTACGCGGACCTGCGCGCGCACAAGGGCGTCTCGTACGAGCTGGCCTACGACGTGGTCGCGGACGTCTCGTACTTCGGGACGCTGATGGTGCAGGAGGGCCTGGCCGACGGCATGGTCTCGGGCGCGGTGCACTCCACCGCCGCCACCATCCGGCCGGCCTTCGAGATCATCAAGACCCGGCCCGGCGCGGTCATCGTGTCCTCGGTGTTCTTCATGTGCCTGGCCGACCGGGTGCTGGTCTACGGCGACTGCGCGGTCAACCCGGACCCGAACGCCGAGCAGCTGGCCGACATCGCGATCCAGGCGTCGGCGACGGCGGCGCGCTTCGGCGTCGAGCCGCGGGTGGCGATGCTGTCGTACTCCACCGGCACCTCGGGCAGCGGCGCGGACGTCGACAAGGTGCGGACCGCGACCGAACTGGTCCGCGGGCAGCGCCCGGACCTGCTGGTGGAGGGGCCGATCCAGTACGACGCGGCGGTCTCGCCGGTGGTGGCGGCGACCAAGCTGCCCGGCTCCGCGGTCGCCGGCCAGGCGACGGTGCTGATCTTCCCCGACCTCAACACCGGCAACAACACCTACAAGGCGGTGCAGCGCTCCGCGGGCGCGGTCGCCGTCGGCCCGGTCCTGCAGGGCCTGCGCAAGCCGGTCAACGACCTGTCGCGCGGCGCGCTGGTCCAGGACATCGTCAACACGGTCGCGATCACCGCGATCCAGGCCCAGGGGGACGCGTGAACGGCACGGCGGCACCGACGCGGGTGCTGGTGCTCAACTCCGGCTCGTCGTCGGTGAAGTACCAGTTGCTGGACATGGCGGACGAGAGCCGGCTGGCCTCCGGGGTGGTCGAGCGGATCGGCGAGGAGGGCGGCGTCCCCGACCACGCGGCGGCGCTGGACCGGGCGGCCGCCGAGCTCAGGGAGCGCGGCCTGGGCCTGGACTCCCCGCAGCTGGCGGCGATCGGGCACCGGGTGGTGCACGGCGGGACCCGCTTCACCGCACCCACCCTGATCACCGACGAGGTGGTCGACGAGATCGAGCGGCTCGTCCCGCTGGCGCCGCTGCACAACCCGGCCAACATCACCGGCATCGCGGTCGCCCGGCGGCTGCGGCCCGACCTGCCGCAGGTCGCGGTCTTCGACACCGCCTTCCACGCCACCATCCCGGAGGCGGCGGCCCGCTACGCGATCGACGCGGAGACCGCCGAGAAGTACGGCATCCGCCGCTACGGCTTCCACGGCACCTCGCACGCGTTCGTCTCCGCCGCGACCGCCGACCTGCTGGGGCGGGCGCCCGGGGACGTCAACGTGATCGTGCTGCACCTGGGCAACGGCGCGTCCGCGTCGGCCGTGCGCGGCGGGGTGTGCGTCGACACCTCGATGGGCCTGACGCCGCTGGAGGGCCTGGTCATGGGCACCCGGTCCGGCGACGTCGACCCGGGCGTGCTGCTCCACCTGGAGCGGGTCGGCGGGCTGGACACCGACGAGGTCGACCGGCTGCTGAACAAGCGCTCGGGTCTGCTGGGCCTGTGCGGCGCCAACGACATGCGGGAGATCGGCCGGCGGATGGCCGAGGGCGACGAGAGCGCCCAGCTGGCCTTCGACGTCTACGTGCACCGGCTGCGCCGCTACCTGGGCGCGTTCACCGCGGTGCTGGGCCGGGTGGACGCGGTGGTGTTCACCGCCGGGGTCGGGGAGAACTCGGCCGCGGTGCGCGAGGCGGCGCTGCGCGATCTGGAGCCGCTGGGCATCGTGGTGGACTCCGTCCGCAACGCGGTACGGGCGGCCGGCCCCCGGATCGTCTCGGCCCCGTCGTCCCGGGTGGCGGTCGCGGTGGTCCCCACCGACGAGGAGCTGGCGATCGCCCGGGATACTTACGAGCTGGCCCTCCGCCAGTGACCGCAGGAGCATGGACAGCAGGAGGACCGCACCAGGGCGAGGCGGTTGGCCCCCTCACGACCCCGTAGCCCAGGAATATTCCGGAGCGGAACAAACCGATAGGATAGCGCCCATGCGCCGAGCCAAGATCGTCTGTACCCTGGGCCCCGCCGTCGACTCCTACGACCAGCTGAAGACGCTGGTCGAGGCAGGCATGAACGTGGCCCGCTTCAATTTCAGCCACGGCAGTCACGCCGAGCACGAGGACCGCTATCAGCGCGTCCGCAAGGTGTCGGCGGAGACCGGCCGCGCCGTGGGCGTCCTCGCCGACCTGCAGGGCCCGAAGATCCGTCTGGCGAAGTTCGCCGACGGTCCGGTGGAACTGGTCGCGGGCGACGAGTTCACCATCACCACCGAGGACGTGCCGGGCGACAAGAACGAGTGCGGCACCACCTACAAGGGCCTGCCCGGCGACGTCTCCACGGGCGACCCGATCCTGATCAACGACGGCAACGTGGCGCTGCGGGTCATCGAGGTGGACGGCCCGCGGGTGCGCTGCCTGGTGGTCGAGGGCGGCGTGGTCTCCGACCACAAGGGCATCAACCTGCCCGGTGCCGCGGTGAACGTCCCGGCGCTGTCCGCGAAGGACATCGACGACCTGCGCTTCGCGCTGCGGATGGGCGCCGACATGGTGGCGCTGTCCTTCGTCCGCGACGCCAAGGACGTCCGCGACGTGCACCGCGTGATGGACGAGGAGGGCCGCCGGGTCCCGGTCATCGCCAAGGTGGAGAAGCCGCAGGCGGTGCACAACATGGAGGACGTCGTCATGGCGTTCGACGCCGTGATGGTGGCCCGCGGCGACCTCGCGGTGGAGTACCCGCTGGAGCAGGTCCCGCTGGTGCAGAAGCGTTTGGTCGAGATGTGCCGGCGCAACGCCAAGCCGGTGATCGTGGCGACCCAGATGATGGAGTCGATGATCACCAACTCCCGTCCCACCCGCGCCGAGGCCTCCGACGTGGCCAACGCGATCCTGGACGGCGCGGACGCGGTGATGCTGTCCGCGGAGTCCTCCGTCGGCAAGTACCCGGTGGAGACGGTCAAGACGATGTCCCGCATCGTCGAGGCGGCCGAGAAGGAACTGCTGCGCCGCGGCCTGGAGCCGCTGGCGCCCGGCAAGAAGCCGCGCACCCAGGGCGGCGCGGTGGCCCGCGCGGCCGCCGAGCTCGCCGACTTCCTGGACGCCAAGTCGCTGGTGGCCTTCACCAAGTCCGGTGACACCGCCCGCCGTCTGGCCCGCTACCGGGTCCCGGCGCCGATCCTGGCGTTCACCACCGACCCCTCGACCCGCAACCAGCTCGCGCTGACGTGGGGCGTGGAGGCGCTGGTGATGGAGCACGTCGAGACCACCGACGCGATGGTGCAGCAGGTCGACCAGGAGATGCTGAAGCTCTCCGACTACGGCCGCGGCGACACCGTCATCATCACCGCCGGCTCGCCCCCCGGCGTGCCCGGCACCACGAACCTGGTGCGTGTGCACCACCTCGGCGACGTCAGCAACTGACCGCCGGCGCCCGCGCGCACGCAGCAGAACGCCGCGCGGTCCGCGCCCCCGGGGAAGGGGGCACGGGCCGCGCGGCGCCTTTTCGACCGTCTCGCCGTGGGGCTGCCGCGCCGTCAGGCGGGTGCGGGGCCGCGGTCAGGGCTGACCGGGCAGCACCTGCATGCCGGGGACGTGCAGATCCCCGCCGAACTGGCCGGCGTTGACCACCGTGGCGTTGGTGAAGAAGAGCTCCGGCAGGGTCAGCGGCGGCGGCGCCTTCGGGGTGAAGGTGACCGGGATCAGCCCCAGCAGGTTGCCGCTGAGCGACTCGGTGTACAGCGTGACCGTGCCGTTCTTGAACGTCGAGGTCGAGCCGGGCGCGCTCTTGACCCAGGTGTGGCCGCCGCCGGGGGCGTCCACGATCTGCCACAGGTCCTTGATGTCGATCCCGGTGGCCGTGAACTTCAGGACGTCCTTGACCTGGCCGCTCCACGTGCGGACCTGCACGATGCCGTCGTAGTTCAGGCCGTGCAGCGTCAGCTTGGTGGTCTTCAGCGTGAACGGCGCGTCCGGCAGCAGGGGTATGCCGCCCTCGGTCGTGGCGTTCGCGAGCGCCTTGGCGTCGTACGTCGGGCACGGGTAGCCCTGAGAGCCGTCCAGCGGCGTCGTACCGGACTTGGCGGTACTGCCGGACAGAGGAGCCTTGGCGGTGTCCGTCAGGCCCTTGGTGGCCTTCTGGAGCGTGTTCGTGGTCCCGCCCACGACCTTCTTGACGGTGCCCGCGAGGCCGCTGTCGTCCGCGGCGGGCGCGGACGTCGTGGCGCTCGGGCTCGCCGACGGCTTCGGCGTGGCCGTGGTGGCCGTCGGTGACGGCGACGGCGTCGCTGTCGCTGGCGCTGTCGACGGTTTGGGGCTGGTGCCGAGCAGTCCGCCCAGCAGGTTGCCCAGGCCCAGCGGGTCCAGCGGGTTGGTGGTCGCCGTCGGGGCCGCCGGGGCCTTGGGTGCGGCCGGGGCGGTGGGCGCCGTCGTCGCGGTGCTCTTCGTCGGTGTCTTGGCCGGGGCGCTCGCCGACGGGCTCGGCGACGCGCTCGGCTTCGGCGTGGCGGTCGCCGAGGTCTTCGGCTGCGCCTTCTTCGCCGTCGCCTTCGTGCCGTCCTTGGCCGTGGACGTCGCGTCCGGGGACGGGGTGTCCGGCTGGCTGACGCACGGACCCGGCTTGAACGGGGTCTTGGGCATCTCGTCGGCCTGCGCGAAGTGCGGCGTGAAGCCCATGCCCATCAGGACGGCGGTGGGCATCGCGGCGAGCGCCACCGCCTTGCCGGCGGGCACGTGCAGCTTGGTCAGCAGTGACTTGCGCGGGGCCGCGTGGCGCGGGCCCGAGGTCGCTCTGTTGCGGGACCCGTCGCTCTCGGCCGGCTGAGCGGCATCACCCAGCACGGTGCCTCCCCTTCTCGATGGTGTCGTCGTCGCCACCCGCGCCCGTGGGCACCGGCTCGGGCCGCGCGAACGGGTCGCCCGCCTGGGCGGGGACGGCCGGCGCGTCGGTCAGTCCCGGGACGGGCTCGAAGCCGTCTCCGCCCGCGTCGGGCAGGCCGTCGGGGCGCTCCGCCTTCTCGCCGGGCTCGTCGGTGGCCGGGGTGCCCGCCGCCCAGGAGACGGCCAGCGCGCCGCCGAGCAGCGCGCACAGGAAGCCCACCAGGAAGCCGCCGAAGTTCGAGATCACGAGTGAGACGAGCGAGAGCAGGATGGCCGCCACACCGGCGAAGATCCGTACCGCGGACTGGAACCACATGGTCAGGCCGAGCACGAACAGCAGGACGCCGATGATCAGCGAGCCGGAGCCCGCGGTGGTCGCCATCCGCACGGTCAACTGGCCGATGCTGAGGTTCGCGTACGGGAAATAGGCGATCGGCACACCGGCCACGATGGTCAGCAGGCCCGCCCAGAACGGGCGGCCCCACCGCCAGTGGCGGAACGTCAGGCGGCCGTAGCGGATGCGGGCACGCAGTCCTGTCGACTCGGCGCTCATGGAAAACAGCTCCCTGGGACTGGCATGGCGGTGAAGTTCGTCGGTGGCCGGGGCGAGCCGCATCCCGCGCGGCTCGCCCTGACCACTCAGTCGGTGCCTAGTAGCACTCGACCCCGGGGCCGGAGCCCTTGTGCAGGCGCAGGCTCAGGCCCGCCAGCTTGAAGGTGCCCGCGCTGGTCGCCCAGGCGGTCTGCTTCACGCCGACCAGGTCCGCGGACTTGGCTTCCTGGGCGAAAGAAGCGGCGCCGCCGTTCTTCTCGTCCTTGCCGACCTGGTCCTCGACGTGCGCGTAGGACGAGTCCGTGTTGCCCGCCGCGACACCGATGTTGATGTCGTTGAACGTGGCATCGGCGTCGAGCTGGTCGAGGTCGATGTACAGGTTCTTGGCGGTGACGACCTTGCCGTTGTTGCCCGCCGTGAGCTTGAGCGTCACGTCGCCGATCGGCGTCGGGACGACCACGGACTGGCACAGGCCGTGAATGGTGGCGTCGGTGAACGCCGAGACGGCCACCGCGTGCGGCGTGCCGTTGTGCTCCACGTCGACGTTGCCGTACTGGACGAACCCGTCACCGTGCAGCGTGTCGGCCGTGACCTTGAACTCCTGGCCGGACACGCTGAAAGACGCGGCGAGCGCGCCCTGCGCGAGGGCCACGCCTATCGCGGCGGTGGCCGCGACCGACGGAACCATGACAACGGCGAACCGCTTCCATCTGGTACCGCCACGAACGTGCGACTCCATACTTCCTCCTTCTCGGACGTACATCTCCGGCCGGGCTCGTTCGGGTCCTGGCCTGGGATGGGAGAAGTGCTACGTCCTCGGGAAGGAGAGCGCCGGTGAGCGGTGGGCCGTCCCTCCCTGGGGGAGTCACGGACGGCGGCGTCCGAACGTCGGCGATCACCCCCGAGCGACAACCACTGGCCACGCTCTCGCGCAACCTGCGGGACAGGCTCCATCCGGTTGGTTCCATCCAGCGGACGGAGACCCCCCTGTCCCGGAGTTGCGGCATATGCCGCGCACTCCCGCTCGGCGGGGACCCGCCGCCGGCGCGCCGACTGGCTGCCGGGCTGTGGCTGCGGACCGAGCTTGGCCGATCGTGGTCCATTCCCGGCCCGCGCACAAGGGGGTTCATTACCAGCGAGTAACGGAAGTGTGGACATGCCATGATCGCCACAAGGAGTGACATCACTCTGCGTGACCGCTCGGGCCGGAATAAAAACCGACATCTGGGCGGATGGCCGAACAAAGCCGGGCGGACTTCTTACCAGAAGTAACAGCGACCGCTCACTATCACGGTTTGATAAAGAGCGGTCGCCGTGTCGCTAAATCTCTGAGCAGAACCGAACACCCGTACAGGTCCGGGCGTCGAGGTCAGAACAGCACGCGCGCCAGCGCGGTCCGCGCCGCGACCACCCGCGGATCGTCGGGGCCGATCACCTCGAACAGCTCCAGCAGCCGCAGCCGCGCCGCGTCCCGGTCGTCACCCGCCGTGCGCCGCACGGTGTCGACCAGGCGGCCGAAGGCGTCCTCGACGTGCCCGCCGACCAGGTCCAGATCGGCCGCCGCCAGCTGCGCGTCGACGTCGCCCGGCGCACCGGCCGCCGCGGCGCGCACCGCCTGCGGGTCCGCACCCTGCACGCGGCTGAGCAACTGCGCCTGCGCCAGGCCGAGTTTGGCCTCGAGGTTGGCAGGCTCGTCGGCCAGCACGTTCGTGTAGGCCTGCACCGCGCCGCCCAGGTCGCCGGCGTCCAGCGCCTCGTGGGCCGCGGACAGCGCGAGCTCCTGCGGGGTGGCCGGGCGCGGCGGCGCGGGCTCGGCCGGCTCGGCGGCGCCCGGGTCGACGTCCGGGCCGACGATGCCGAAGCGCTGCTCGGCGACCAGGACCAGCTGGTCGAGCACCTCGGTGATCTGGTCCTCGGGCGCGCTGCCCTGGAAGAGCGGCATGGCCTGGCCCGCCAGCACGGCGAAGACCGCCGGCACGCCCTGCACGCCGAACTGCTGGAAGAGCATCTGGTTGGCGTAGACCTCGGCGGTGGCCAGCACGAAGCGGCCCCGGTACTCGCCGGCCAGCCGCTCCAGCGTGGCGTTGAGCTGCTTGCTCTGCTCGGCCTGGTCGGCCCAGAAGCTGATGACGACCGGGACCTCGGCGGAGCGCTCCAGGACGTCGCTCTCGAAGGTCGCCTCGGTCACCTCGATGACGAGCGGGGACGCGGGCGCGGCGTCGCCGGCGCCCTGGCGCTGGGCCCGGGCCTCCTCGGCCTTCGCCTTGGCCTCTCCGGCCGCCTTCAGGGCGGCGAGGTCGACCACGCCGCTCATGGACATGTTCCGTGGCTGCATGAGGCCAATCCTCCCCCCTCGTGGAGCAAAGCGTGCACAGACCCCGGATCCCCGCCGGATTGCGGGGGGTGCGGGGGGCGCACGTCCGCGGTGCCGCCGCGGTCGCTGCCGTGTTCCGTGCGCGGATCCCCATCCGCGCGTGTGGTCGTCGCGTTCCCGTCCTCGCGCCCCCCTGCCGGGTGATGGCACCGGCCGGCAGACTCGCATGGTTTCGCTACGGGTCGTAGCGTAACTCGACGCGGGGGCACCGGAGGCGGGGGGCGATGTGAGTCCGGTCACTCCACGCGAACCTACCGGCCGGTATGGTCCGGCTATGGACCCCCACACCCCGACCGCCGCGACGCATCCGGCCACCGCGACCACCGCGGCGCCGCCGTCGGGATCCCCGGGGTCCCAAGAGTCGTCTGGGTCGTCGGGTTCGTCCGTCAAACGCACGGGGCGCCCCAGAAGTGCCGCGGCGGACCGGGCGATCCTGCAGGCCACGCGCGAGGCGCTGGCCGAGCAGGGCTGGGGGGCGCTGGCGCTGGGCGACGTGGCGGCCCGCGCGGGCGTCGCCAAGACCACCCTCTACCGGCGCTGGGCGGGCAAGAACGAGCTGGTGGTGGACGCCATCGCGGCGCTGTTCGAGGAGCAGCTGGAGCTGCCCGACCTCGGCAGCCTGGCGGCCGACATCGAGGGCGTGGTGCTGCGGTTCGCGGAGCTGATCGAACGGCCGGAGACGCGGACCGCGCTGATGGCGGTGGTCGCGGAGGCCACGCACGACGAGGCGCTGCGGCTGCGGATCCGGGAGGCGATCGTCGACCGGCAGAAGCACCTGGTGACGCTCGGCCGGCAGCGCGCCCAGAAGCGCGGCGAACTGCCCCCCGACGGCGGGGACGGCGGGGACGGCGGTGGCCGCGGGGACGGGGCCGGCGGCGCGGAGGGCGCGCACGGCGCACCGGCAGCCCTGGACGGGGCGCACGGGCCACAGGACGCCGGCCGGGCCTGGGCGGACCCGTCGCGGGACGACCTGATCTTCGACGTCATCGCGGGCACGGTCGTCCACCGGGTGATGGTGAGTTCCGGGCCCGTCGACCAGGAGTGGGCGCGGCAGCTCGCCCGCCTCCTGGTCGGCGGGCTCGGCGCGCTGCACCTGCCGCCGCCGTAGTGCGGCTCAGGCGTCGACTTCGACGCCTGCCACGAAGTGGTCGAACTCCCCCGCCTTGACGCCCTTCACGAACGCGTCCCATTTGGCGGGGGTGGTCACGGCCACCACCTCCGGCTGCTCCGTGTCGCGGATGTGGATCAGTCCGTCGTCGCCGACGATCGCCTCGATGGCCACGAAAATCCTTCCTAGTCAGGCCGGTTCAAGTGACTACGAGGGTACGAGCAGTGGCGGTGGCGGAGATCCGCTCGGCGGCCGGCGGGCGCGGTCAGAAGCGGGCGGGCTCGGTGTAGGTGCCCCACTCCTCCCGCAGCGCGTCGCAGATCTCGCCGAGCGTGGCCTCGGCGCGGACCGCGTCCAGCATGGGCGCGATCATGTTCCGGCCGTCGCGGGCGGCGGTCAGCATCGCGTCCAGCGAGGCGCGGACGACCGCGTCGTCCCGGCTGGTCCTGCGGTCGGCCAGCACCCGCACCTGCTCGCGCTCCACCTCGTGGCTGACCCGCAGGATCTCCAGGTCGCCGGTGACCGAGCCGGTGTTCCGGTTGACACCGACCACACCCTTCTCGCCCTTCTCCAGCGCGCGCTGGTAGCGGAACGCGGACTCGGCGATCTCGCCGGTGAAGTAGCCGTCCTCGATGCCGCGCAGGATCCCCGAGGTGATCGGGCCGATCGGGTGCTCCCCGCTCGGCACCGCCCTGGCGGCCAGTTCCTTGATCCGGTCGAAGATCTTCTCCGCGTCCGCCTCGATGCGGTCGGTGAGCGCCTCGACGTACCAGGAACCGCCCAGCGGGTCGGCCACGTTGGCCACCCCGGTCTCCTCCATCAGCACCTGCTGGGTGCGCAGCGCGATCTCCGCGGCCTGCTCGCTGGGCAGCGCCAGGGTCTCGTCCAGCGCGTTGGTGTGCAGCGAGTTGGTGCCGCCGAGCACCGCGGACAGCGCCTCGACGGCGGTGCGCACCACGTTGTTGTACGGCTGCTGGGCGGTGAGCGAGACGCCGGCGGTCTGGGTGTGGAACCGCAGCCACTGGGCCTTGTCGGTGGTGGCGCCGTAGACGTCGCGCATCCAGCGCGCCCAGATCCGGCGGGCGGCGCGGAACTTCGCGATCTCCTCGAAGAAGTCCAGGTGTGCGTCGAAGAAGAAGGACAGGCCCGGCGCGAACGTGTCGACGTCCAGGCCGCGGCTCAGGCCCAGCTCCACGTACCCGAAGCCGTCGGCGAGGGTGTAGGCGAGCTCCTGCGCGGCCGTGGCCCCGGCCTCGCGGATGTGGTAGCCGGAGACCGACAGCGGCTTGTAGGCGGGGATCGACGTCGCGCAGTGCTCCATCAGGTCGCCGATCAGCCGCAGGTGCGGGTCCGGCGCGAAGAGCCACTCCTTCTGCGCGATGTACTCCTTGAAGATGTCGGTCTGCAGCGTGCCGTTGAGCACCGCGGGGTCGACGCCCTGGCGCTCGGCGGCCACCAGGTACATGCAGAAGACCGGCACCGCGGGCCCGGAGATCGTCATCGACGTGGTGACGTCGCCGAGCGGGATGTCCTTGAACAGGACCTCCATGTCGGCGGCCGAGTCGATGGCGACGCCGCAGTGGCCGACCTCGCCCAGCGAGCGGTCGTCGTCGGAGTCGCGGCCCATCAGGGTCGGCATGTCGAAGGCGACGGAGAGCCCGCCGCCGCCGGCCGCCAGGATCATCTTGTAGCGCTCGTTGGTCTGCTCGGCGTTGCCGAACCCGGCGAACTGCCGGATGGTCCAGGTGCGGCCCCGGTACCCGGTGGCGTGCAGCCCCCGCGTGAAGGGGTACTCCCCCGGCCAGCCGATCCTCTCGAACCCGGGGACGTCGGCCCCGGCCGGCGGCCCGTAGACCGGCTCGACGGGGTCACCCGAGAGCGTGGTGAAGTCCGCGTCGCGCTTGCGCGCGGCGTCGTAGCGTGCCTGCCAGCGCTGGCGGCCTGTCTCGATGCCGTGGGCGTCCATACCCTCGAATTTACTTGGACGTCCTAGTAAATGTCGATGGGAAGACGGCCCACCGGGTGAGTGAGCCGGGTCTCAGACGGCACCGGCCCGGTCCCGGGCGGGTGCCGGCCGGGGGTCTCAGGCGGCCTTGACCGGCTCGCCGGCGCCCTGGGAGACGACCTTGGGGCCCAGCTCACGGGTCACGCGGCGCTCCACGAAGAACGCGGCGGTGGGCACGGTGCCGGCCAGCAGCACCCACGCCATCCGGCCGAGCGGCCACTTCGCCTTGGAGCACAGGTCGAACGCGAAGATCAGGTAGACGACGTAGAGCCAGCCGTGCGCGAAGCCGACGGCCGTGGTGAAGGTGCCCGCACCGTTGATGTCGAGCACGTACTTGGCGATGACGCCGAGGGTGAGCGCGATCAGCAGCACACCCGTCACATAGGCCATCACGCGGTAGCGGGTCAGCACGCTGGATTTCATGGCCGGAAGCCTACGCGCCGCCGATTCGCCCCGTGATGTCGGCCCTCCCCGTCACCCGCGGGTACGGTGCCCGCGGCGGGGCGAGGCCGTCATTCGGAGGTGAAGTCCCCGGCCGCTATCCGCAGCGGCCGCAGCAGCGCGAAGATCTCCCCGCACTCCTCCTCGTCGTAGACGCTCAGGCCGAAGTCCATCGCCATCAGGTCCCGGGTGGCGGACTCGACGATCTCGCGGCCCTTGGCGGTGATGGAGGCCAGCGTGCCGCGGCCGTCGTTGGGGTTGGGGCGCTTGGCGACCAGACCGGAGGCCACCAGCCGGTCGACGGTGTTGGTCACCGAGGTGGGGTGCACCATCAGCCGCTCGCCGATCTTGGACATGGTCAGCTCGCCGTTCTTGGCGAAGGTGAGCAGCACCAGCGCCTCGTAGCGCGCGAACGTGAGCCCGTACGGCTTGACGACCGCGTCCACCTGTCCCAGCAGGATCTGCTGGGCGCGCATGATCGACGTGATCGCGCCCATGGAGGGCACACCGCCCCAGTGACGGGTCCACAGCTCGTCCGCGCGGGCGATCGGGTCGAAGGGCAGGCTCAGGGGCTTCGGCACGCGCCCGAGCCTACCCGCCGGTCACATACTGGGCACGGGTGTCCAGCTTTTGGTCGGACCGCGTTCGTTCCGGGGTCAGCCGAGTGCGCTCAGCGCACGCCACTGGCCGATCGAGAGGTTCCACTCGCCGTACCCGTTGCCCTCGTCGACGGTGGCGCGGGTGGACCCCGAGGTGATGACCAGGTCGCCGCGGGTGGCCCGGTCGAAGAACCACCGCGCGTCCGCGGTGTCCATCCCTATGCAGCCGTGGCTGGCGTTGCTGATCCCCATCACCCGCGCGTTCCAGGGCGCCGCGTGGACGAATGTGCCCGAAGTGGTGATCCGCACCGCGTCCTTGACGTCCTCGTCGTAGAAGTCCGCGGAGTCCTGCGAGGTGGCGATGCCGACCGAAGCCGACGTCATCCGGACCGTGGACTGCTTGTCCATGACCACCATGCGCCCGTTCCACGTGGGGTACTCGGGCCGGCCCGCGGAGATCCTGAGGGTCTTCACGGTGCGGCCGCCCTCGGTGACCCGCAGGGTGTGGCGGCGCAGGTCGGCGTAGGAGATCCGGGCGGTCCCTATGCGGAAGGTGTCGTGGATGTCCCGGCGCAGGTAGCGGCCGCCGCCGGTGCCGACGCCGCTGAGCCGGGCGGTCAGGGTGACCGTCGTGCCCGGGGTCCAGTAGGCGTCCGGGCGCCAGTCCACCCGCTGGACGCCGGTGGTCGGATCGGTGAGCCAGCCCCAACTGCCGGGCACCGCCGGGCTGGTGGTGATGTGCAGCGCCCGCTCGACGGCCGGCCGGTCAGCGGCGGCGACCGGCCGGTCGAACGCCAGCGAGACCGGCAGGCCGACCCCGACCACCGCGTGGTTGAGCGGGGTGGGTGTGACGCCGTTGACCAGGGCCGCGGCGGCCGTGGTGAAGGTGCTCGTGGTCCGCGTCCGGTGGCCCGCGCCGTCCTCCGCGGTGACCTCGACCGTGTAGGCGGTGCCGGGCGTCATCGTGCGGTCCGACGTCCAGGTGTGCCGGGCGGCGTCGAGCGCGCCGGTCACCTCGACGGGCGTCACGCCGTCCGACGCCTTCCCGTCGGGGGTGACGGTCACCGCCGCGAGGGTGCCGCCGGTGACGCCGACCCTGACGGGCGCGCCGGGCGCGACGTCCTTGCGCTCGGCGGCCGGGCTGACGGTGACGTGCGCCCCGGCCGTCGCGGTCGTGGCAGGGGCGCTGCCGGGATCGCGGCCCGCGGCGGCGCCGTGGCCGCCGCAGGCGGTGGCGGGCAGCGCGGCGGCCAGCAGGACGGCGGGCAGCGCGAAGGACCGGGGGAAGCGGAAGTGGGACACGGGTGCGGAATCCTTGTCAGCAGTGGAACGAGGCGGACGGTGAGCTGCGCACGTCGACCGACGGTTCGTGGGTGTCGGGGCCTGCGGCACTCCCGGACAGCCGGGCCAGGGAGGCGCTGATGCACGCGCCCGGCCACGGGCCGCCGACGGTGCCGTTCTTGACGTCGGACCCGGTGACGTCCAGGACCGCGAGGTAGCCGCCGCTGCGGCCGACCCATACGGTGCTGGACGCGCCCGGGCCCCCCGACCCGCCCGCCGACCCCGACGCCGGCCACGACCCGTAGCCCGGCGTCCCGCCGGACCCGTCGCTCGCGACCCACCCGCACTTGCCCTTGATCAGGGCGTCCAGTGACTTCACGGCGGTGGCCGAGTCGTCGGCCGACGGCATCGCGTACAGGCGGTAGTACGCCACGAACCCGTCGGGCGTGCGGTAGACCCTGCGGGCCTGTGCCAGCGGGTGGACGTCGTAACCGGCGACCGGGCAGGGCTCGGGGAACTTGGCGGCCGCCACGGCGGCGGGCAGCGTCTCCCACTGGCGCTTGGGGTACAGCGGCAGCGCGCTCGGCGGCAGCAGCTCCGCCTCCAGCCGCGCGGCGAGCGCCACGCTGGGCCGGGGCGCCGGCGCCGGGACCGTCGCCGCGGGCACGGTGCCCGCGCGGTCGGCGCCGAGCCGCGGCAGCAGCTGCCACGAGCCGATGCCCAGGGCGAGCGCGGCGGCCAGGCCCACGGCGCCGGCGCGGCGCCGCCTGGTGCGGCGCTCCCCCTGCCGGCGGGCCGCGGCCGGGCCGGCCAGGACCACCAACGGCTCGGCCTCGCGGGCGAGTTGCCGCATCCGCCGGTCGATCGGGTCAGGTTCGGCCGGTGTCGTCGGGCCGAACTCGTCAGCCATGGAGGGGCACCTCCTCGGTGCGGCACCGCGGCGGGCGCGCAGGGTGGTCGGGGGCTGCGGGGTCCTCCGGCTCGTCCTGCAACCGGGCGCCGAGCGCCTTGCGGCCGCGGCTGAGCCGGGTGCGGACGGCGGCGTTGGACACGCCGGTCTCGCGGGCGATCTCCTCGACCGGCAGGTCCAGGAGGTGGTGCATCACGACGGCCGTGCGCTGGTCGTCGCCGAGCGTGCGGAGGGCGTCGACCAGGGCCACGCGGTCCGGCGCGAGCGCCGGGGCGTCCGGGGGCGGCCCGTGCCGGAAGTGGGCGCGCATCCGGTTGCGCGCCTTCCGCCACGTGCTGACCGCCAGCCGCAGGGCCACGGTCCGCACCCACGGTGCGGGGTCGCCCTCCTCGGTCAGCCGGGCCCACCGCTGCCAGGCGCGGGCGTACGCCTCCTGCACGGCGTCCTCGGCCTCTCCGATGTCGCCGGTCACGGCGTACACGACGGCGACCATCTTTCTGGCCGTCGCCGCGTAGAACTCGTCGAAGTCGTCCGTGCGGGTCCCCGTGGGTGCGCTCATCTGTTCTCGTCCCTCCCACCCTTCTTCACGCGCGCCGCGCCCCCGACGTGACAAGTCTTTTTTCCGCGTCCTCCCCGCACGGGGTGCCAACGGGGTGCCCCCGGGGCTTGTCGGCCGCCCACCGGCCGGTGGTGTTCTCGGCCTACGGGGTGCCCGGCGCTGCGCGCTGCCGTCCGCGGGTCTCGTCGTGGCTGGTCGCGCAGTTCCCCGCGCCCCTGGCGGTGCACGTTCGTGGGTGGGGTCAGGGGCCACTCCGGGAGTGTCTCCTCGAACTGTGCGTGCACCGTCCTTCCGCTCGGCTGGGCGGGTGGATGCACAGTTCTGCGGGGACACACCCGGATCGTCCCCTTCCGGCCGGTCCCCGTCTGCGGGAGGGCGTTGGCTGTGTCGATGTCCCCCGCCGCACGGTGGATCAGCGGGAGGGGGTGGGGAGGAAGTGCTCCCCGCAGAGAAATGTGCGCGGCCCCCGGGTGCGTCGATGGAGGTAGCCGTATGCACATTTCCGAGGAGACGCTTCCGGAGCGCCCCCGACCCCACGGACAAAGGGCACGCACATCAGGGGCGCGAGGAACTGCGCGACAAGCCACGACGGCGCGGCACACGGCCGACAAGCCCCGGGGGCACCCCGTTGGCCGAGAACACCCACCGGCCGGTGGACGGCCGACAAGCCCCGGGCGCACCCCGGAAGCCGACCCAGCAAGCCCCGGGGGCACCCCGTTGGCCGGTGGACGGCCGACAAGCCCCGGGGGCACCCCGCCGTCTCAACCCGAACCCGAGCGGAGCGACTTCCTCGCGAAGGGAAGAGCCAGGCACGCCGCGCCCACGGCCAACCCGGCCGCGTCGCCGGAGAGACCCGTACCGAGCCGTGCCGTGAGAACGTGCGCGGCCGCGAAAGCCAGGACCGCGCCCGGCGCGAACAGCGCGACCAGCCTCAGGTGGTGCCGCAGGACGCCCGGCCGCCACCCCAGCCTCCGGCGCAGGAGCGTCACCGTGCACGCCAGCCCCACGGTGCACGCGATCGCGTAGCCCCCGGCCATGCCGGTCACCGCCCAGCGCGCGGGCAGCAGCACGTAACTCGCCCAGGCGAGCGCCGCGTTCACCGCGGCGATGACGACGTTCAGGAAGAACGGGGTGCGCGTGTCGGACAGTGCGTAGAAGCCGCGGGCCAGCAGGTACTGGCCCGCGAACGCGGGCAGGCCGACCGCGAACGCGGCCAGCACCGCCGCCACCGCGTCCGCGTCCGCGTCGCCCGTCGCGCCGTGCTGGAAGACGACGCCGGTGATCTGCGGCCCGAGCACGAGGAACCCGAGCACCGCCGGGACGACCGCCGTCGCGGAGATCCGCAGCCCGCGCGAGAGGTCCGCGCCGATCGCCGCGTGGTCGCCGTCCGCCGCGGCCCGGCTCATCCGCGGGAGCATCGCGGTGACCACGGACACGGTGACGATGCCCTGCGGCACCACCCACAGGCTGTACGCGTTGCTGTAGGCCGCGTAGCCGACGCCGGCGTGGTGGCCGGCGGCGAGCGCGTGCTGGCCGGCGGACGTGGACAGCCGGGTGACGACCCAGTACGCGAGCTGGTTGACCAGGACGAGGGCGAGCGTCCAGCCGCCGGCCCGCAGCGGCGCGGTGAGCCCCCAGCCGCGCCAGTCGAAGCGGGGGCGCCAGCGGAAGCGGGCGCCGCGCAGGGCGGGGAGCAGGCCGAGGGCCTGCACCGCGATGCCCGCGGTGCTGCCGATGCCGAGGAGCACCGCGTCGCGGTGCGAGACGCCGCCGCGGGCGGTGGCCAGGAAGAGGCCGAACACCCCGACGACGACGACGTTGTTGAGCACCGGCGTCCACATCATCGCGCCGAACCGCTCGCGGGCGCTGAGCACTTGGCCGAGGAGCGTGAACAGGCCGTAGAAGAGGATCTGCGGCAGGCAGTAGCGGGCGAGCGCGACGGTGAGGGTGCGCTGGCCGCCGCTGAAGTCCGGTGCGTACGCGCTGACCAGCAGCGGCGCGGCGAGCACGGCGAGCAGCGTGATGACGGCCAGCGCGACCCCGCAGAGGGTGAGCAGCCGGTCGGTGTAGGCGCGGCCGCCGTCGGCGTGCTCCTTGGCGGCCTTGACGAGTTCGGGGACGAACACGGACTGCAGGGCGCCGCCGATCATCAGCGCGTAGATGATGTTCGGGACGGTGTTGGCGACGCCGTACGCGTCGCCGGTGGCGGCGGTGCCGACCGCGGCGGTGACCACCGAGAGGCGGACGAAGCCGGTGGCTCTGGACACCAGCGAACCGGCCACCATCAGGGTGCCGCTGCGCCGCAGCGAGGGGGGCCGGGCGTGTGCCCTGCGCCCCCCGGCCGTCTCCACTGCCGATCCCACCGTGCCGCCCTCCCCCTGGACCGGCCGTCCCGGGCCGCGGCCCGGGTGCGGCACGCGGCCCACCTGCTGTTCCGCCGATGCGCGGAGGCGCAAGTCTGCCCTGCCGCGGGGGCGGGGGGAAAGCCGGCGGTCCTGTCGCGAACGTCTCGGTCACCTCGGGGGCGGCACAGGCGTGAGAGGGGTGAGCGGCCCGCCCGTGGGCCGCCCGGCAGCGCGGAGGCGACGCCTTGACGATGACCACTCACCAGCCGACCGGCCCGGCGTCCGCCGCGCCGGAGCCGCCCGTGCGTCCCGGCGAGGGGCGGACGCTCCGTCCGATCCCCGCGGAGGCGCACGCGGCGTTCCAGCGCGTGGGGCGGGCGTGCCCGGTGAGCTTCCTGCAGACGCCGGCGTGGGCGCGGGTGAAGCAGGGGTGGCGGGCGGAGCACCTGGGCTGGTTCGACGGGCGGCAGTGCCTGGTGGGCACGGCGCTGGTGCTGTACCGCCAGCTGCCGGGCGTGCGGAGGTCGTTCGCCTATCTGCCGGAGGGCCCGTGCGTGGACTGGGCGGATCCGCGGCTGGACGGCTGGCTGGAGCCGCTGCTCGGCCACCTCCGCGGCACCGGGGCGTTCGCGGTGCGGATGGGGCCGCCGCTGGCGTACCGCCGGTGGACGGCCGCCACGCTGAAGGGCGCGGCGGGGCCGGGCCGGCGGATCGGGGACGTGCTGCCGGACCTGGTGGAGCCGCTGGGTGCGGCGGTCGCCGACCGGCTGCGGGACGCGGGCTGGCACCGCTGCGGTGAGGACGGTCAGGGCGGGGACGCGCAGCCGCGGCTGGTGTTCGAGGTCCCGCTGGCCGGCCGGAGCCGGGACGACCTGTGGACGGGCCTGAACCAGGAGTGGCGGCGGAACGTGAAGAAGGCGGCGCGGGCGGGGGTGCGGACGGGCACGGAGGGCCCGGAGGCGCTGCCCGCGTTCCACGCGCTGCTGCGGGTCACCGAGCTGCGCGACGGCTTCGACCTCGGCCGGGGGCTGGACTACTACCGGCGCCAGTACGCGGCGCTCAACGCCGAACGGCCGGGCGCCGTACGGCTGTACACCGCGCGTCACGAGGGCGAGCTGCTGGCCGCGCACACCCTGGTCACCGCGCCGGACGGGCAGCGGGTCTGGTACCTGACGGGCGCGTCCGCCGACCACCGGCGCGAGGTGCGGCCGAGCAACGCCCTGCAGTGGCGGATGCTGTGCGACGCGCAGGCGTCGGGCGCGGCCGTGTACGACATGCGCGGGGTGCCGGACGACCTCGACCCGGCGTCGCGGGCGTACGGGCTGCTGCGCTGGAAGCTGGGGACCGGCGGCGAGGCGGTGGAGACCGTCGGCGAGTGGGAGCTGCCGTTGCAGGGCGCGGTCAACAAGGCGCTGCACCGGGGGATGCACGCCTATCTCACGCGCCGCTGAGCCGGTCTCCCGTCCCGCCGCCGCGGGCCCGTCGGGGTGTCCGCGGCGCCGTCGTGTGCGGCGCCGGATCCCCCGTGCCCGTCAGACCGGCGTGGTGGACGCGGCGCGGGCGAGCGGCACCCGGCTCCGGCGCACCGAGCGCAGCACCGGCAGCAGGCTCAGGGTGCCGAGCGCGCCCGCACCGCAGATCACCGCGTACGGGGGCGTCCACTCGGCCAGCAGGCCGCCGGCGGTCATGCCCAGGCCCTGGAACGTCATCATGCCGGCGCCGAGCAGGGACATGGCGCGGCCGCGCATGTCCTCGGGCACCTCCTGCACGAACCACTTGTCCATGCCGAGGGTGTAGGCCGCGCACAGGCCGGTCAGCAGCAGCAGGACGACGCCCACGAGCAGCGGCGGGTGCACGGCGAAGGCCACCATCGGCAGCAGGCTGACCCCGGCGAGCGGCAGCGCGATCCGCTCGCGCGCGGCGGGCCCGAGCAGGGTGCCGGCGACCATCTCGCTGACGACGGTGCCGGCGGGCATGGCGGCCAGGAACAGCCCGAACCCGGCGGACCCGGCGCCGGCCTCGTGCGCGAACGGGGCGGCGACGCCCTCGGCGACGACGAAGAACATCGGCGGCACCCACCACATCAGCAGCAGCGCGCGGATCCGCGGATGGGCCAGCAGAGCGCCCGACGAGGCGAGCGACTGGCGCATCATCGCGCCGCCGCCGGTGACCCGGGCGGGCCGGTCGCGGGTGCCGAAGCGCAGCAGCAGCGCGGAGCTGAGGAAGGTGCCGATGGTGACGAACAGCGCGTGGCGGGGGGTGAGCCACACCAGCACGAGGCCGCCGAGGCCGTAGCCGGCGATCTGCGCGGTCTGGGTGACGATCCTGATCAGGGAGCGGCCGAGGATGAACACGTCGCCCTGGAGGATGTCAGCCAGGCTGGCCGCGCGGGTGCCGGTGAACAGCGGGGCGATCATGGCCTGCGCGGCGACCAGCACGAACAGCACCGCGAGGGGGGTGCCCGGCAGCACGATCACCAGGACGCACGCGGCGGACAGCAGGTCGCAGCTGACCAGTACCCGGCGGGCGGGGTAGCGGTCGGCGATGCCGGACAGCAGCACACCGCTGAGCGCGTACGGCAGGAACGACAGCGCGAACACCAGGGCGGTCAGGAAGGACGAGCCGGTGCGCTCGAAGACCAGGACCGCGAGGGCCACCTGGGAGAACACGTACCCGAGAACGGACAGCACGTGGGCGGCGAAGACCGGCCGGAACTCCGCCACGGCGAACACCGCGCTGTACTTGCTGCCTGCCTTTTCCTCGTCTCCGGGGGTGGTGGAGACGACATCAGGACCGGCCGGCGAAGGGGGGTTGCCACCGTGTGGCGGGTGTTCGCTGTCCGTTGTCATGACATCACACTGGTGGCACAAGCCCCACCCGTCGTAGTCTTTCGGCCCCAGCCGAATCTTGGGGGGCGTGATGTCTTTTCGCATGCGGTTTGGGGCAGAGGATCTGCTCCGCTGCCGCTTCGCCATATCGCCGCTGCGGGAGGCCCAGGGCGCGGTGCGTACGCTCTCACGTCCGGACCGGCACGGCTACCACCTGCCGTGGCTCCGCCAGGCCCGCACCATCGCCGCCGGGCTGGATCTGGCGCCGCTGCGCCTGCTGGTGCCCGAGAACGGGCACGGCCCCGACTTCCTGCACCCGGTCCCCCAGGCGCCGCTGGCGGCCCTGGAGGAGGAGCTGGCGGCGGTCCGCGCCACCGATCCTCGGGAGGCCCGCGCGCAGATCGCCGCGGCCCTGGCGCAGACGCCGGGCGCCGACCGGACCCGCAGGGGCCGGGCGCTGCTGGCGGACCCGGCCGGCACGGTGCGGCAACTGGCCGGACTGTACGAGCAGGTGTGGTCGGCGCTGCTGGCCCCGCACTGGCCGCGGTTGCGCGCGGTGCTGGAGGCCGACGTGGCCTACCACGCCCGGCGGCTGGCCGACGGCGGCATGCAGCGGCTGTTCACGGGCCTGCACCCGCAGCTGACCTGGACGGAGGGCGCGCTGGTCACCAGTGGCCCGGCCACGCTGCCGCCGGAGCCCGAGGGGCTGGGCCGCGAGGGCGACCGGCCGCCGGAGGGGCGGGGCGGCGGCCAGGGGCTGGTGCTGGTGCCCAGCGTCTTCTTCTGGCCGGAGGCCGGCAGCCCGTTCGACCCGCCGTGGCAGCCGACCGTGGTGTATCCGGCGCGCGGCATCGGCGGCCTGTGGGAGGAGACCGGCCCGACCGCGTCCACCGCGCTCGTCCGGCTGCTGGGCACCAACCGCGCGGCGATCCTCACCGGCCTGGACGCGCCGACGACCACCACGGCACTCGCCCACCGGCACGCGATGGCGATGTCGTCGGTGTCCGCGCACCTGGCGGTGCTGCGCGACGCCGGGCTGCTGGCGTCGCGCCGCTACGGGCACCAGGTGCTCTACGAGCGCACGCCGCTGGGCATCGCGATGGCCACCGGCGGCCTGGCCTGAGCGACGCCTGTACGCGCTGGGCCGGTCCGCACTGGGCCGGTCCGAGGGAGCACGGACCGGGCGGGGCAGGACGCCCGGGCTCGGGGCGGCTCAGTCGGCGAGCAGCCGCTCGACGGTCTCCACCTTGGAGGTGAGACCGTCCGTGACGCCCGGCCGGATGTCCGCCTTGAGGACCACCGAGACGCGCGGCGCGCGCGCCTCGACCGCCGCCACGGCCCGCTTCACCACGTCCATCACCTCGTCCCACTCCCCCTCGACGGAGGTGAACATGGCGTCGGTGCGGTTCGGCAGGCCGGACTCGCGCACCACCCGCACGGCGTCCGCGACGTACTCGCCGACGTCCTCCCCGACGCCCAGCGGGGTGACCGAGAAGGCGACGATCATGCCGCGCTCACCCCGGCGCCGGCCTCGGCCTCGCGGGCGGCGGCCACGGCCGCCTCGCCCTCGCGGGCGAGCTTGCGCTCGGCGAAGAAGCCGCCGGTCGGCAGCACGGACAGCACCGCGTACAGGGCGGCGCGGCCCAGCGGCCAGCGGGTGCGGTTCCAGGCGTCGGCCCAGAACACGATGTACAGGATGAACAGGACGCCGTGGATCATGCCCATGACGGGGACGGCGTTGAAGTCCGTGGTGCGCTTGAGCACCGAGCAGATCAGCAGCAGCAGGAAGGACACCGCCTCCGGGGCGGACACCAGGCGGAGCCTGCGCAGGGCGGCGGCGGTCTTCAGGTCCACGGGAACCTCATCTGTCGGGGGGCGCTGCGGTGGCAGCGGGGCGAGATCGTCTGCGTCAGTCTTGTGAACGTGATCACAAGCTCGCCGTCCATTATCACCGGACCGTATCGATGGCGCGGCACGGGGGTCGGCAACCGCCCGCCGGACGGTAGCGTCCCCTTGCACGTACCGTCCGTCCACCGACCACTCACAGGGATCACCGAAGCCGATGAGCATCGACTGGGACCGCCGGCACTGCGCGCGCAAGGGCCACATCACGTACGCGCCGGACGAGCCGCGGCTGAAGGAGAAGCTGCACGCGCCCACCGCGGTCGGCACCGCGTGGCGCTGCCTGCGCTGCGGCGACTTCGTGCTGGGCGAGCCGCACGGCTCGGGTCCGGCCGACCGGGCTCCGCTGGTGCCGCGCGGGCGGGCGCTGCGCGACCTGTTCATCCTGCGCTTCCTGGCCGTCGAGCGGGTGCTGCGCGGGCTCCTGGTGATCCTGGCCGCCTGGGCGGTGTGGAGGTTCAGCAACTCGCAGGACTCGGTGCGCGAGCTCTTCGACAAGGACCTGACCGTCTTCCGCCCGGTGGCCCGGCACTTCGGCTACGACCTGGACCACTCGCCGGTCGTCGACACGATCCAGAAGACCTTCGACTACAAGAAGTCCACGCTGCAGAAGGCGGCCGCGGGCCTGGGCGCGTACGCGCTGATCGAGGTGGTCGAGGGCGTCGGGCTGTGGTTCGGCAAGCGCTGGGCGGAGTACCTGGCGGTCGTGGCCACCGCGGCCTTCCTGCCGATCGAGATCTACGAACTGACCGAGAAGATCAGCTACTTCAAGATCGGCACGCTCGCGCTGAACGTCGTCGCCGTCCTCTACATCCTCATCGGCAAGCGCCTGTTCGGGCTGCGCGGCGGGCACGCGGCGTTCGAGGCCGAACGGCGCGGCGAGTCACTGATGGAGGTCGAGGAGGCCGCGGGCGAGCACCTTGGGCGCGGCGGCGCGGACACCGCCGCAGGCGGCGCCCCCGGCGGCCCGGGCAAGGAGCCGCTGCCGGTGCGGCAGCGCGCGGCGGACCAGCTCTGACATGGCGGTGTTCCGGCTGCACGGCTCGCGGGTGCTCGCCGTCGACCTCGCGGGCGACGCCGTCAAGGCGAAGAACGGCGCGATGGTCGCCTACGACGGTGAGATGACCTTCAAGAAGATGACCGGCGGCGGCGAGGGCCTGCGCGGCATGATGACCCGCCGCATCACCGGCGAGGCGATGGCCGTCATGGAGGTCAAGGGCCACGGCACCTGTTACTTCGCCGACCGCGCCACCGAGATCAACCTGGTGCGCCTGACCGGCGAGAAGCTGTACGTGGAGGCGAGCAACCTGCTGGCCACCGAACCGTCGCTGCGCACCGGCACCACCTTCACCGGGCTGCGCGGCGCCTCGCAGGGCAACGGCCTGTTCACCACCACCGTCGAGGGCACCGGGCAGGCCGCGATCATGTCCGACGGCCCGGCGATCGTGCTGCGGGTCTCCGGCGCCTACCCGCTGGTCGTCGACCCCGGCGCGTACGTGGCGCACACCGGGCAGCTGCGCCAGCAGCTCCAGTCGTCGGTGGGCTGGCGCACCCTGATGGGCGAGGGCTCCGGCGAGAGCTTCCAGATCCGCTTCGAGGGCGAGGGCCTGGTCTACGTGCAGCCCAGCGAGCGCAACACGATCGGGGGTCAGCTCTAGATGCCGTTCACCCGGATCAACTCCAAGATGGTCGAGGCGCCGATCGGGCCCGGACAGCGGATGTTCAGCCAGCGCGGCGCGATGCTCGCCTACCGCGGCCAGGTGTCGTTCACCCCGAACATCACCGGCGGGCAGGGCGGCGCGATGGCGATGATCGGCCGCCGGCTGGCGAACGAGGCGACCCCGCTGATGACGGTCGAGGGCCACGGCTCGGTGATGTTCGGGCACGGCGGCCACCACATCCACACCGTCGACCTCACCGGCGAGACGCTCTACGTGGAGGCCGACCGGCTGCTCGCTTTCGACGGCTCGCTCCAGCAGGGCACGATGTTCATGGGCTCGCAGGGCGGCGTGATGGGCGTGATACGCGGCCAGGTCACCGGCCAGGGCCTGTTCACCACGACGTTGCGGGGCAAGGGCTCGGTCGCGGTGATGGCGCACGGCGGCGTCATCGAGCTGCCGATCACCCCGCAGCACCCGGTGCACGTGGACCCGCAGGCGTACGTGGCCCACCGCGGCGACGTCCGCAACAAGCTGACGGCCGCGCTGGGCTGGCGCGAGATGGTCGGCCGCGGCTCGGGCGAGGCGTTCCAGCTGGAGCTGTCCGGACAGGGAATGGTGTACGTGCAGGCGTCGGAGGAGAAGCTGTGAGCGTGTCCGCGCCCGGGGCCGGACCGGTCGTGTTCGACCCGTACTCGCTGCCGTCGAACGACAACGTCAACCCGTACGCGTTCAGCGTCGAGTTGGACGGTCAGTGGTTCCTGCAGAAGGGGAAGATGATCGCCTACTACGGGCAGGTCGACTTCCACGCCATCGGCCACGGCCCGCTGGACCGGCTGGTCGCGGCGAACTTCCACTCGCCGCTGCACGCCGCGGACTGGGTGGTCGCGCAGGGCCGCGGCAAGATGCTGCTGGCCGACCGGTCGTACGACATCAACTCGTACGACCTGGACGAGGGCAACCTGACGATCCGGTCGGGGAACCTGCTGGCGTTCCAGCCGGGCCTGGCCCTCAAGCAGTCGATCATCCCGGGCTTCCTGACGCTGATCGGCACCGGCACGTTCGTCGCGGCGTCCAACGGCGCGGTGCACTTCGTCGAGCCGCCGATCCGGGTCGACCCGCAGGCGCTGGTGGGCTGGGCGGACTGCCCGTCGCCGTGCCACCACTACGACCACGCGTACATGCGCGGTGTGCTCGGCGGCATCCGGGCGCTGACCGGCATCGGCGGCGCCTCCGGCGAGGAGCACCAGTTCGAGTTCTCCGGGGCGGGTCAGGTGCTGCTGCAGTCCACGGAGACGCTGATGGGCGAGGTGAACACCGGGGGCGTGCCCGGGCAGGCGGGACCGGGCGTGCCCGGCGCCGGCGCGGGCCGCTGACACCGGCCCGCGCTGCCCGCGGACCCGTCCGCGGGCAGCGCCCGCGTCCGCGTCCGGTAAAAGGCGAACGGCGACCGGCGACCGGCCATCCACGGCCGGGCGCGCCTCAACCGCGGGGCAGCGCCCGTCCGTCGGGCAGCGTCCGGCCGCTCAGCAGGGACACCAGCTCACCGCTGCCGGCACGCACGGTCGTGCCCGCTCCCCAGTTCCAGTCCGCGTCCGAGGCATCGAGCCGCACACCGGACAGGTCCACCCCGAACCAGCCGCCTCCGGACGCGGTGAGCTGCCCGAGGACCGCGGTGAGCGCGTCCGCGGGCGCGGCCGCGGGCCGGTCGAGGGCGACGGTGACGTCGAGGGAGTGGATGACGGCGTGGCTGAGCGCGCCGTCCGCGCCGCCGCCCGGCGGCTGCCACGCGTGCAGCTCCGGCGACCGGAGCTGTGCCAGCAGGTCGGCGGCGGGCAGCGCCGCGTCGCGCGCGGCGACGGTGTCGGAGAGCACCGTGAAGTCGCCGCCCGCCGCGGCCATCTCCGCCCCGAACCGCTCGGGCGTGAGCCGCACGGGCATCGTGACGTGGGCGACGACGTGCCGGACGAGCCACTTCTCGCACAGCGAGGGCGCGTCCCAGGCCTCCGCGGGCCCGTCGTCGAGGAGGTCGGCGAGGCGGGTGTACGCCGTCGCCACCCAGGGCTGCTGATCGGTCATGATCCGTCCTTTCCTTGCGTCAGCGAGGCGAGGTGCGCCTCGAGCTTGTCGAGGGACGTGAGGAAGCCGGCGCGGGCCTCGGGGACGCGCATCGCCTCGGGCACGTGCCGCTGATGGATGACGACCTCGGTCCGCCCGTCGCCGAGGTCCTGGAGGGTGCTGGTGGTCTCCATGCCGCTGGCCCGCTCGGTCCAGGCCAGCCGCTCCGGCGGGACGACCTCGGTGAAGACGGCGACCATGCGGTGACTGCCGTGCTCGCCGGTCATCAGCGTCTCGAAGCGGCCGCCGGGCCTCAGCTCGACGACGATGCCGTCGAGGGGGGTGCTCATGCCGCGCGGACCCCAGAACCGCGCGAGTTCGGCGGGCTCGGTGAGGCAGCGCCACACCAGGTCGCGCGGGGCGTCGAAGGTCCGCCGGTAGACGAACGCGTCCTCGCTCACCGCTCCTCCTGCTCCGCGTCCCGGGCCTGCTCCTGCAGGCGCTCCAAGTGCGCCTCCAGCCGGTCCATGCGCGCGGACCAGGTGCGCCGGCTCTCCTCGATCCACGACACCGCGGCCTCCAGGACCTCCGGTTCGAGCCGGCAGGGCCGGGTCTGCCGGTAGCGGCCCCGGCTGATCAGCCCGGACTGCTCCAGGACGCGGATGTGCTGCGACACGGCCTGCAGGGTCATCGCGTACGGCTCGGCGAGCTCCTTGACGGTCGCGTCGCCCGCCGACAGGCGCTTGAGGATGTCACGCCTGGTGGGGTCGGCCAGTGACATGAAGACGGCGTCCAGGCGCCGGTCGTCCACGGGAGTGCTCATGCTCTTAATCAAGCATGTGCTTAATCAAGCGTCAACTGGAGGAGGCTCCCGGCGCGCCGGGGCCCGGACGTCGAGCGGCGAGCGGCGAGCGGCGAGCGGCGAGCGCGTAATCATGCGCGCGCCGGCATCGTTTCTCACGGTGACCGTATGGCTACCCTGGCGATCCTCCGCGATTCAACCGCCGGTAGGATTCCCCCATGGAGACCGACACTGCGGAGCGCGTCACGGACGACTGGCTCAGCGAGGACGAGCAGCGAGCGTGGCGCGTCCACCTCGATGTCAGCCGGCTGCTGATGTACCAGCTCGAGCGCGATCTGCAGCCCTTCGGGCTGACGAACAACGACTACGAGATCCTGGTCAACCTCTCGGAGGCGGACGAGCACCGGATGCGCATGAGCGATCTGGCCCGCTCGACGCTCCAGTCCAAGAGCCGCCTCTCGCACCAGATCACCCGCATGGAGGCGGCGGGGCTGGTCCGCCGGGAGGACTGCGCGGAGGACCGCCGCGGGCTCTACGCGGTGCTCACGGAGCAGGGCTGGGACACGATGCGGCAGGTCGCGCCGCGCCATGTCGCGTCCGTGCGCGCCCATTTCATCGACCTGATCACGCCCGAGGACCTCACCTCGTACCACCAGGCGATGCTGCCGGTGGCCCAGCACCTGCGCGCGGAGCGCCTGGGCGGCTGACGCCGGGTGGCGCCCTCGCGGCCCGGGCGCGCGCCCGGGCCGGGGCCGTCCCGCCGACGCGCGCCGCCCGCCCACCGGACGGGCGGCGGCACGCCGTCACCCGCGCCCGTCAGGCGCGGGTCAGCTCCGCGACCAGCTCGTCGGCCGCCGCGTAGGGGTCGAGGGCGCCGTCGACGACCTTGGCGGCGAGCCCGGCCAGGTGCTGGTCGCCGTGCACGTCGCCGATCCGGGCCCGCAGGGCGGTCAGCGCGATCGTCTCGATCTCGCCGGCCGCGCGCCTGGCCCGGCGCTCCGCCAGCACGCCGGCGGCCTCCATCCACGCGCGGTGCTTCTCCAGCGCCTCCACGACCTCGTCGATGCCCTCGGCGCGCGCGGCCACGGTCTTGACGATGGGCGGCCGCCAGTCGCCGGGCGCACGGGACTCGCCCAGGCCCAGCATGTGGTTGAGCTCGCGGGCCGTGGCGTCCGCGCCGTCGCGGTCGGCCTTGTTCACCACGTAGACGTCGCCGATCTCCAGGATGCCGGCCTTCGCGGCCTGGATGCCGTCGCCCATGCCGGGCGCCAGCAGCACCACGGAGGTGTCGGCCTGCGCCGCGATCTCCACCTCGGACTGCCCGACACCGACCGTCTCCACGAGGATCACCTCGCAGCCCGCGGCGTCCAGCACGCGGATCGCCTGCGGGGCGGCCCAGGCGAGGCCGCCGAGGTGGCCGCGGGTGGCCATCGAGCGGATGTAGACGCCGGGGTCCGAGGCGTGCTCGGACATCCGGACGCGGTCGCCGAGCAGGGCTCCGCCGGAGAACGGCGAGGACGGGTCGACGGCGAGCACCCCGACCCTGCGGCCCGCCTTGCGGTAGGCGGTGACGAGGGCCGAGGTGGACGTGGACTTGCCGACGCCGGGCGAGCCGGTCAGGCCGACGACGTAGGCGCCGCCGGTCAGCGGCGCGAGCGCCGCCATCACCTCGCGCAGTTGCGGGGACGCCCCCTCCACCAGCGAGATCAGCCGGGCCACCGCGCGCGGCCGCCCGTCCCGGGCGTCCCGCACCAGCTGGTCAACGTCCACCATCGAACCGCTTCTCCGTTCCTGGGGTGCCTGGGGTGCCTGGGGTTCCTGGAGTTCCCGGGGGCCCGGGGTCCCCCGCGCCCGCCGTCGCGTCCCGTCGCGTTCCCGTGTCTCAGTTGCCCGGCACGTGGATGATCAGGGCGTCGCCCTGGCCGCCGCCGCCGCAGAGCGCGGCCGCGCCGGTGCCGCCGCCGCGGCGCTTGAGCTCCAGTGCCAGGTGCAGCACGATACGGGCTCCCGACATGCCGATCGGGTGGCCGAGGGCGATGGCACCGCCGTTGACGTTCACCTTGTCGGTGGTGACGCCCAGGTCCTTCATGGACTGGACGGCGACCGCGGCGAACGCCTCGTTGATCTCGATCAGGTCGAGGTCGTCGACGCCGAGCCCGGCCTTGCCCAGGGCGTGCCGGATGGCGTGGGACGGCTGGGACTGCAGCGAGTTGTCGGGGCCGGCCACGTTGCCGTGGGCGCCGATCTCGGCGAGCCACTCCAGGCCCAGCTCCTCGGCCTTGGCCTTGCTCATCACCACGACGGCGGCGGCGCCGTCGGAGATCGGCGAGGACGTGCCGGCCGTGATGGTGCCGGCACCCGAGGCGTCGGGGAACGCGGGGCGCAGCTTCGACAGGCCCTCGGCGGTGGTCTCCGGGCGGATGCCCTCGTCCTGGCTGACCAGCACCGGGTCGCCCTTGCGCTGCGGGACCTCGACCGGCACGATCTCGGCCTCGAAGAGGCCGTTCTTCTGGGCGGCGGCGGCCCGCTGGTGGGACAGCGCGCCGAACTCGTCCTGCGGGGCCCGCTCGATGCCCAGCCGGCCGTTGTGCTTCTCGGTGGACTCGCCCATCGCGATGCCCTCGAACGCGTCGGTGAGGCCGTCGTACGCCATCGCGTCGAGCATCTCGATCGCCCCGTACTTGTGGCCCTCGCGGGCCTTGGGCAGCAGGTGCGGGGCGTTGGTCATGGACTCCTGGCCGCCGGCCACCACGATGTCGAACTCGCCCGCCCGGATGAGCTGGTCGGCGAGCGCGATGGCGTCCAGGCCCGACAGGCAGACCTTGTTGACGGTGAGCGCGGGGACGCTCATGGGGATGCCGGCCTTGACCGCCGCCTGGCGGGCGGGGATCTGGCCGGCGCCCGCCTGCAGCACCTGGCCCATGATCACGTACTGCACCTGGTCGCCGGAGATCCCGGCCCGTTCGAGGGCGGCCTTGATCGCGATGCCACCGAGGTCCACCCCGGTGAAGCCGCGCAGACCGCCGAGCAGGCGGCCCATCGGCGTGCGGGCACCTGCGACGATCACGGACGTGCGTGCTGCCTGGCTGCTCATGGTGCGGCCCCTTCATGCGAAGAGAGGATGTTAACGAGGGTTATCGTCAATGTACTGAGGAGTAGAGGCATCGGTCACCGGCCATAGCGTGTGATGGCGCGCACGTTGCGTGACCACATGGTGATGCGGTGCACTGTGTGCATGCTGACGCGCATCGACCACATCGGGATCGCCTGCTTCGACCTCGACGCGACCGTCGAGTTCTACCGTGCCACGTACGGCTTCGAGGTGACCCACACCGAGGTCAACGAGGAACAGGGTGTCCGCGAGGCGATGCTGAGGATCAGCGGGACCTCCGACGGCGGCTCCTCCTACCTCCAGCTCCTGGAGGCGACCCGGGAGGACTCGGCCGTCGGCAAGTGGCTGGCCAAGAACGGCGAGGGCGTCCACCACATCGCCTTCGGCTCCGAGGACGTGGACGGCGACTCGGAGGCGATCCGGGACAAGGGCGTGCGTGTCCTGTACGACGCGCCGCGGATCGGCACCATGGGCTCCCGGATCACGTTCCTGCACCCCAAGGACTGCCACGGGGTGCTCACCGAGATCGTGACCTCCGCCTCGGCCTCCGAGGACCACTGACCCAACGCCCGCTACGGCCGGTAGAGTGGCCGGGTCCGAGGAGCGGGCTGCCGACTGCGGTCTCCCGTTCCCCGATGTTGATCTGACACCATTCCTCGTACCACTCCGTCCACCGACGGAGTGACGGAGAATCTCACCCGGTGGGCGGGTGAGGACGCCAGGAGACCGATGGGACCGCGGAGTGCGGGGCAACGACAGCTACCGGGCTGACGACCACCTCTCCCTGCTCGAGGCCGAGATGGAACGGCTGCGTACCGAGCGGGGCAAGGCGGTCGACCATGCCGACGACCTCGGGTACCAGGTCGAGGTACTGCGCGCCAAGCTGCACGAGGCGCGGCGTGCCCTCGCGTCCCGCCCCGCCTACGACAACATCGGCCACCAGGCCGACCAGCTGCTCCGCAACGCCCAGATGCAGGCCGACCAGCTGCGCACCGACGCCGAGCGCGAGCTGCGCGAGGCCCGGGCGCAGACCCAGCGGCTGCTGCAGGAGCAGGCCGAGCACCGGTCCCGGTTCGAGGCGGAGTGGCACGCCGAGGCGATCGCCCGCCGCCGCCAGCTGGACGACGAGCTCGCCGAGCGGCGCAGCACCGTCGAGAGCCACGTCAACGAGAACGTCGCGTGGGCGGAGCAGCTGCGGGCGCGCAGCGAGTCGCAGGCCCGCCGGCTGCTGGACGAGACGCGGGTCGAGTCCGAGCGGGCGATCGCCGCCGCGCAGTCCGAGGCCACCCGTGCCGCCGAGCAGACCAACCAGCGGCTGACCGCGGAGGCGCAGGCCGCCCGCGCCGAGGCAGAGCAGCTGCTGCGCCGTGCCAGGACCGACGCCGAGCGGCTGCTGACCGCCGCCTCCGCACAGGCCACCGAGGCCACCAGCGAGGCCGAGCAGCTGCGCACGTCGAGCCGCAGCGAGTCCGACGAGGCCAGGTCCCGGGCCGCCGAGCTGTCCCGGGTGGCCGAGGAGCGGCTGCGCGAGGCCGACGAGTCGCTGCGCAGCGCGCGGGCCGAGGCCGACCGGCTGCGCGAGGAGTCCACGGCCGGTGCCGCCAAGCGCCTGGCGGCCACCGAGACGGAGGCCGAGCAGCGCACCCGCACGGCCCGCGCCGAGATCGCGCGCATGGTCGGCGAGGCCACCAAGGAGGCCGACGCGACGAAGGCCGAGGCCGAGCAGGCGCTCGCCGACGCCCGCGGCGAGGCCGACCGGATCCGGACCGAGGCGGCGGAGACCGCGAAGGCCAGGGCCACCGAGGACGCGGCGGCGCAGCTCGCGCAGGCCGCCCGGTCGGCCGAGGAGATCCTCACCAAGGCGTCCCAGGACGCCCGGTCGGCGACCAAGGCCGCCACCGAGGAGGCCGAGCGGATCCGCCGCGAGGCCGACGCGGAGGCCGACCGGCTGCGCGCCCAGGCCGAGGAGTCGGCGCAGGAGCTGCGCGGCGCGGCCCAGGACGACACCAAGGAGTACCGGGCCAGGACCGTCGAGTTGCAGGAGGAGGCCCGGCGGCTGCGCGGCGAGGCCGAGCAGCTGCGGGCCGACGCGGTCGCCGAGGGCGAGCGGATCCGCGGCGAGGCGCGCCGCGAGGCCGTCCAGCAGATCGAGGAGGCCGCGAGCCGGGCCGAGGAGCTGCTGGCGAAGGCCACGGCCGACGGCGACGAGGTGCGGCAGAACGCGGCGACCGAGTCCGACCGGATGCGCACCGAGTCCGTGGACCGGGCGTCGGCGCTCCAGGTCAAGGCGGAGGAGGCGCTGCGCGGCGCCCGCGCCGAGGCCGACGAGCTGCGGGCCGAGGCCGAGCGCCAGGCCGCGGCGGTGCGCGAGGAGGCCGAGCGGGCCGCCGCCGAGCAGCGCGCCGAGGGCGAGACGATCGTGGCGCGGATGCGCGACGAGGCCGGGACCGACCTGGCGCGGCTGCGCGAGGAGGCCGAGACCCGGGTCAGCACCGCCGAGGAGACGCTGCGCGAGGCGAACGGCGAGTCGGACCGGATCCGCGGCGAGGCCGCGGAGGAGGCCGAGCGGCTGCGCCAGGAGACCGCCGAGCGGGTCCGCGCCCTGCAGGAGCAGGCCGCGACCGAGGCGCAGCGGCTGCGCGACGAGGCCGCGGCCGACGCCGCGCAGTCCCGCGCCGAGGGCGAGGCGGTGGCCGTCCGGCTGCAGGCCGACGCGGCCACGGAGGCCGAGCAGCGCCGGGCGGAGGCCCAGGAGACCGCGGACCGGCTGCGGGCCGAGGCGGCGGCCGCGGCCGAGCGCACCGGCGTGGAGGCCGCGGAGGCCCTGGGCGCCGCGCAGGAGGAGGCGTCCCGGCGCCGGCGCGAAGCCGAGGAACTGCTGGAGTCGGCGCGGGCCGAGGCCGGGCAGGAGCGGGCGCAGGCCCGCACCGAGAGCGACGAGCTGCTGGCCGCCGCCCGCAAGCGGGTGGAGGACGCGGCCGCGGAGGCCGACCGGCTGGCCGCGGAGGCCGAGCAGCGGGCCACCGACATGGTGGGCGCCGCCGAGACGACCGCGCAGCAGGTGCGGGACTCCGTCGCGAACCTGCGCCAGGAGGCCGAGGAGGAGATCACCGGACTGCGGGCGGCCGCCGAGCACGCCGCGCAGCAGCTGCGCGCCGACGCCCAGGGCGAGGCCGACCGGCTGCACGCGGACGCCAACTCCGAGCGGGAGCGCGCCGCCGAGGACGCCTCGCGGATGCGCCGGGAGGCCCAGGAGGAGGCCGAGGAGGCCCGCCGGCTGGCCGACCGCACGGTCACCGAGGCGATCGAGGAGTCCGACCGGCTGCGCGCGGAGGCCCGCGAGGACGCCAACCGGATGCGGGCCGACGCGGCGTCCCAGGCCGACCAGTTGGTGTCCAAGGCCCGCGAGGAGGCGGAGCGGCTCGGCGCGATGGCCAAGCAGGCGCTGGACTCCGCGGAGCACGACGCCGAGGAGACCCGCACCGCCTCGCAGCGCATCCTCGACGAGGCCCGTGAGGCGGCCAACAAGCGCCGCAGCGAGGCCGCGGAGCAGGCCGACGAGCTGATCGGCAAGGCCCAGGCGGAGGCGGTGAGGACCGGTGCCGCCGCCGAGGAGCAGGCTGACGCCATGGTGGGCGCGGCCCGCGCGGAGGCCGAGCGGATCGTCGCCGAGACCACCGCGGAGGGCAACACGTACGTCGAGCGGTCCCGCAACGACGCCGACACGATGCTCGGCGAGGCCCGGGCCGACGCCACGGCGATCCGCGAGCGCAGCGACGAGCTGCGCCGCCGGGTCGAGTCGGAGGTCGAGGAGCTGCACGAGCGGGCCCGCAAGGAGGCCTCCGAGGCGATGAAGTCCGTCGGTGAGCGGGTGGACAAGCTGGTGGCCGCGGCCACCGAGCAGCTCGCCGAGGCGGAGGCCAAGGCCGCGGAGGTCAAGTCCACGGCCACCTCGGAGGCCAGCAAGGTCAGGATCGCCGCGGTGAAGAAGGCCGAGGGCCTGCTCAAGGAGGCCGAGCAGAAGAAGATCGCGGCCGACCGTGACGCGGAGCGGGTCAAGGCGGAGGCCACGGCGGAGGCCGAGCGCATCGTGACCGCCGGGAAGCGCGAACTGGAGACGCTCACGCGCCGCAGGGAGGACATCAACGCGGAGATCTCGCGTGTGCAGGATGTGCTGGAGGCGTTGGAATCCTTTGAGGCACCTCACGGCGGCGGCGGATCGAAGAGTACTGTCGCTGCCGGCGCGGGTGCCGGCAACGCTCGGACGGGTGGCAAGCGCATCGACGATGCACCACTCGATTGAGCGGTCATTCTCCACACCGAAACCGCAATGGCTCGGTGACACGCCGCAAAGGCCCCTAGGATTTCCCCTATCACCTCACCGGTCTGAATCGACAGGAACCCCATGAGCGACACTTCCTCCCCCTTCGGCTTCGAGCTCGTGCGGCGCGGATACGACCGCGGACAGGTGGACGACCGCATCACCAAGCTCGTCGCCGACCGTGACAGCGCGTTGACCCGGATCACCGCACTGGAGAAGCGCATCGAGGAGCTCCACCTCGAAACCCAGAACGCCCAGGCTCAGGTGAACGACTCGGAGCCGTCGTACGCGGGTCTCGGGGCCCGGGTCGAGAAGATCCTCCGCCTCGCCGAGGAGGAGGCGAAGGATCTGCGCGAGGAGGCCCGCCGGGCCGCCGAACAGCACCGCGAGCTGGCCGAGTCGGCCGCCGCGCAGGTGCGCAGCGACGCCGAGGCCTACTCCTCCGACCGCAGGGCCAAGGCCGAGGACGAGGGCGCGCGGATCGTCGAGAAGGCGAAGGGCGACGCCACGCAGCTGCGTTCGGACGCGCAGAAGGACGCCGCGGCCAAGCGCGAGGAGGCCGACGCGCTGTTCGAGGAGACCCGCGCCAAGGCCGCCCAGGCCGCCGCGGACTTCGAGACCAACCTGGCCAAGCGCCGCGAGCAGTCCGAGCGCGACCTGGCGTCCCGTCAGGCGAAGGCGGAGAAGCGCCTGGCGGAGATCGAGCACCGCGCCGAGCAGCTGCGCCTGGAGGCGGAGAAGCTGCGCACCGACGCGGAGCGCCGCGCCCGCCAGACGGTGGAGACCGCGCAGCGCCAGTCCGAGGACATCGTCGCGGACGCGAACGCGAAGGCCGACCGGATCCGCAGCGAATCCGAGCGCGAGCTGGCGGCGCTCACCAACCGCCGCGACAGCATCAACGCCCAGCTGACCAACGTCCGCGAGATGCTGGCCACGCTGACCGGTGCGGCGGTCGCCGCGGCCGGCGCCCCCGCCGACGACGAGCCGCTGTCGCGGGGCGTCCCGGCGCAGCAGTCCCGCTGACCTCGGCGGCAGATCTTCACAGGCATTTCCCCGGAACCCCCGTCCCTCCTCGGGCGGGGGTTCCGCCGTGCTTGCTAGCCTCGCCCCCATGATTGAGTTGCAGGGGCTCACCAAGCGGTACGGGGACAAGACCGCTGTCGACCATCTGACCTTCACCGTGCGCCCCGGCGTGGTGACGGGCTTCCTCGGGCCGAACGGCGCGGGCAAGTCGACCACTATGCGTATGCTGCTCGGCCTGGACGCGCCGACCAGCGGCGACGTGCGGATCGACGGCAGGCACTACTCCCAGCTCAGCGAGCCCCTGAAGTACATCGGGGCGCTGCTGGACGCCAAGGACGTGCACGGCGGCCGCACCGCCTACAACCACCTGCTGTGCCTGGCGCAGTCCAACCGCATCCCCCGGCACCGGGTGGACGAGGTGCTGGAGACGGTGGGTCTGACCGCGGTGGCCAGGAAGCGCTCCAAGGGCTTCTCGCTGGGCATGGGCCAGCGTCTGGGCATCGCGGCGGCGCTGCTCGGCGATCCGGAGATCCTCATGTTCGACGAGCCGGTCAACGGCCTCGACCCCGAGGGCATCCACTGGATCAGGAACCTGATGAAGGGCCTGGCGGCGCAGGGCCGCACGGTCTTCGTCTCCAGCCACCTGATGAGCGAGATGGCGCTGACCGCCGAGCACCTGATCGTCATCGGCCGCGGCCGGCTGCTCGCCGACACCTCGATGGCCGACTTCATCGAGAAGAACTCCCGGTCCTTCGTGCGCATGCGCAGCCCGCAGCCGGAGCGGCTCAAGGACGTGCTGGCGGCGGCCGGGCACACGGTGGTGACCACCTCGGACGGCGCGTTCGAGATCCAGGACGCGGACGCGGCCGACCTCGGCACGCTGGCCGCGCAGCACCAGGTGGTGCTGCACGAACTGAGCCCGCAGCGGGCATCGTTGGAGGAAGCGTTCATGCAGCTGACCGCGGAGTCGGTGGAGTACCACGCGGGCGGGTCGCTGCCGCCCGGTCAGGGTGGCGCCGGCGGTCCGGACGTGATCGCGCAGGGCGTGCCCGCGGGCCAGGCTCCCGGGCAGCAGCCCCCGGCACAGGAGTGGGGCGCCCAGTGGCGCAACCCCGGCTCCGGGAAGGGGCGCTGACATGGCGAGCCCCTCTGCCGTCCTGCAGTCGGAGTGGACGAAGATCCGGTCGGTGCGCTCCACGGTGTGGACGCTCGTGCTGGCCTTCGTCGTGACCGTCGGCCTCGGCGCGGTCATCTGCCTGGTGTTCAACAACCAGTGGAGCTCGATGTCGGACAGCGACAAGGCGACGTTCGACCCGACCAACACGAGTTTCTTCGGCACCTCCCTCGGCCAGCTGGCGCTGATCGTGTTCGGCGTGCTGGTGATCGCCACCGAGTACAGCACCGGCATGATCCGCACGTCGCTGGCCGCGGTGCCGCAGCGCGGCTCGTTCTACGCCGCGAAGGTCGCCGTGGCCGGGCTGCTGGCGCTGGTCGTCGGCATGGCGACGAGCTTCATCACGTTCTTCCTCGGGCAGGCCCTGCTCGGCTCGCACAAGGCGCACATCGGCGACCCGCACGTCTTCCGCGCGGTGTTCGGCGCCGGGCTGTACATGACGCTGCTGGTGCTGTTCTGCGTGGGCGCCGCGGCGATGCTGCGCAGCCCGATGCTGGGCCTGGGCATCCTGATGCCGTTCTTCTTCCTGGTGTCGCCGATCCTGCGGGCGGTGCCGAAGGTGAAGAACGTCGCGAAGTACTTCCCCGACCAGGCCGGCCAGAAGATCATGCAGGTCGTGCAGACCTCCGACAACCACACCCCGTACGGGCCGTGGGGCGGCATCCTGATCATGGCCGTGTGGGTGGCCGCCGCGCTCGCCGGCGGGTTCCTCGTGCTGAAGAACCGCGACGCCTGACCGCCTGACGGGCCGCCGACCTGCCGTGCCTCAGTGGCGCGGAGCGTTCCGGGACCGCTGCACCCTGCTGGTGCGGCGGTCCCTGGCGTTCCAGCAGGCGCGGTGCCAGTGCCGCCGGTCGTCCACTCCCCCGTACTCGCGCCACGCCACGACGTGCCCGGTGCCGGGCGGGATCTCCTGGTCGCACCCCGGGCAGCGGTAGTGCTTGGGGCCGCCGGCGACCTGCCGCACGATCCACTCCTCGCCCTGCCAGGACTCGGTGTCCTGGAAGCCGCCGCCGGGCTCGCGCTCGTCGTCGTCCCGGCCGTGCGCCGGCTTGTGCGGTTGGTTGCGTCGCGGCGACACGATCACCTCACGGGCTCTGCGGTAGGGGCAGCACTCCAGCGTACGCGCCCGGAGGGGGCGTGCAGGCACTCCCGCGGTCTTCGGGACAGCTGCCGAAAATCATGAAAACGTCTGCGCAAGCCGTGCCTACGGCACGTGCCAACCGTTAGACCCCGCAGGAGGGAGTGAGCGATGCGCGTGGGAACCTTCGTCCTCGCCGCCCAGTTCCCCGGACAGGGCCAGGGTGAGGCGCTGCACCGGGCGATATCCACCGCCGACGCCGCGGAGACCGCGGGGCTCGACGCGGTGTGGCTGGCCGAGCACCACTTCGTGCCGTACGGGGTCTGCCCGTCGGCCGTCACCCTCGCGGGGGTGCTGCTCGGACGCACGTCCAGGATCGGGGTGGGCACCGCGGTGAGCGTGCTGCCGACCGCGCACCCGGTGGCACTCGGCGAGCAGGCCGCGCTGCTGCACCTGGCGTCCGGCGGCCGCTTCACGCTCGGCGTGGGACGCGGCGGGCCCTGGGTGGACCTGACCGTCTTCGGCGCCGGGATCGGTGCCTTCGAGAGCGGCTTCCCCGAGTCCCTCGACCTGCTGATGCGCTGGCTGCGCGAACCCGCGGTGGGCGCGGACGGCCCGCGGTTCGCGTTCCCCGAGGTGCCGGTGGTGCCGCGGCCCGACGAGCTCGACGGCGGCGGGCCGCCGGTGGTGGTCGCCTGCACCTCGCCCGGCACGGTCAGACTGGCCGCGGAACGGGCCCTGCCGATGATGCTGGGCATGCACTGCGGCGACGAGGACAAGGCGGGGATGGCCGCCCTGTGGCGGCGGACCGCGCTGGCCGCGGGCCACTCCCCCGAGGCCGTGGCGGCGGCCGCGGCGGGCCACGTGTCGGCCGGGGTGGTCCAGGTCGCCGACACCCACCAGGACGCCGTGGAGACCCTGCTGAAGGCCATGCCGGGCTGGCTCCAGCAGGGTCTCGCGGCACACCGCACCCACGACGGCAGCCCGCGCGCGATGCGCGACCCGCACGCCTACACCGAACTGCTCTGCGGACTGCACCCGGTGGGCACGCCCCGGCTGTGCGCCGACCGGCTCGCGGCGACCGCCGAGGCCACCGGCATCACCCGCTTCGCCCTGCTCGCCGAGGGCTCGGGCGACCTGGACGCCACCCTGCAGAACGTCGCGCGGCTGGGCGCTGACGTGCTCCCGGAACTGGCCTGAAAAAGCAGGTGTACCAAGGCGGTTCGGGAGATCGCCGGGCCGGTCGCGGGCCGCGGGCGGCCCCCGGGGCGGTCAGCAGTCCCGGAACTCGGGCGACTGGTTGAGGATCTGGGAGCGGATGGAGGTGAAGCGGCCGAGGCTCGCCTCGGCCGAGGGGTCCAGCGGGAAGACCGCCACGCGATGGCAGTTCTGGAACGCGAGCCGCACCCCGAAGTGCCGCTGCAGGGCACCTCGTATCGCGTCGCTGGCAAGTGCGCGGAGCAACTGCCCACGCTCCTTCTCGCTCGGCGGCGGCACCTGGTTGTCGGCGAAATCCCCCCCGTCAACCTTGAGTTGCGCCACCAGTGAGCTGATCATCTCCCAGGCGTACGGGAGGGACGTCCGGACGCAGTCGACGAATTCCTGCTCGTCGACCTCGCCTCGCTCGGCCTGCTCGAGAAGGGCCGGTGAGACGTCGAGCGACATGGGTACTCCTCTCGTGACCCCGCACCGCGACGGGGTCGAACCGACGGATGACCCCGGACGGGGCGGCCGTGGGGACGCACGCCGGATCCGGGCTTCAACCGTAGGCGCCCGGCGCGCGGCAGCACTAGGCGGCGACGCCCACAACCAGCCAATTTTCCTCGGTATCGCGGGGTTGGCCGGACTTGGCCGGGCTTTCGCCCCAAGGTCCGGGCGGCCTCACGATGCTGCTAGCGTTGCGCACCATGCGTCTCGTGATCGCCCGCTGCTCCGTCGACTACGCGGGCCGGCTCTCCGCACACCTTCCCTCGGCGACCCGGCTGCTGCTGATCAAGTCCGACGGCAGCCTGTCCGTCCACGCGGACGACCGCGCGTACAAGCCGCTCAACTGGATGTCGCCGCCCTGCTCCATGAAGGAGGGCGAGGACGGCGTCTGGACGGTCACCAACAAGGCCGGCGAGCAGCTGATCATCTCGATCGAGGAGATACTGCACGACTCCTCGCACGAGCTGGGCGTGGACCCCGGGCTGATCAAGGACGGGGTGGAGGCGCACCTCCAGGAGCTCCTCGCGGACCGCATGGAGGTGCTGGGCGAGGGCTGGACCCTCATCCGCCGCGAGTACCCCACGGCCATCGGGCCGGTCGACATCCTGTGCCGGGACGCCGACGGCGGGACGGTGGCGATCGAGATCAAGCGGCGCGGTGAGATCGACGGCGTCGAGCAGCTCACCCGCTACCTCGAACTCCTCAACCGCGATCCCCATCTCGCGCCGGTCAAGGGCGTGTTCGCCGCGCAGGAGATCAAGCCGCAGGCGCGGGTGCTGGCCACCGACCGCGGCATCGGGTGCGTCACCCTCGACTATGACGCGTTGCGCGGCATCGAGGACGACAAGCTTCGCCTCTTCTGAGGTTCCCTCGGGCCTTCCCGAGTCCGGCCTCCGGCCCGGCAGTGGACGGCACCCGGCGTGCGCGCCCGCAGGCCCGCGGCTGGCCTCCGGCCCGTGGGTCGGCGGCACCCGGGGTGCCCCCGCAGGCCCACTGCCGACCTCCCGCCCGTTCTGGCTGGTCGCGTTGGGGGCACCTCCCGGACGGAGTCTGGGGGACCCCGCGCCCCTGAAGGTGCCCTCCCTCCGCGGCACAGCGGGCCCCGGCAGGGGCGCGGGGTTCCCCACCGACCGCACGGCGGCGACAGGCCCCGCGGGGCAGCTATGACGCCGTACGCGTCAGGGCGTGGGACCCGTGGAGGAGGACTGGGGGGCCGTCCCGACCGACGGCGGATCCGTGGGAGTCGAAGGGGTCTGTGTCGGCGTGGATGGCGTCTGCGTCGGCGTGGACGTCGTCGTATGCGTACTGGTCGGCGGCGTCGTCGGGTGGCTCGACGTGTGCGTCGGGGTGGGACCCCCGCCGCCCGCCGCAGGCGACGTCGGGGGGGCCGGGGGCGAGGTGATGCCGCCGGTGGGGGTCGTGGGGGGCTGCCCGCCTGCGGGGGTGGTCGGGGCAGTCGAGGGGCTGGACGACGGACTCGTGGACGAGACGGCGGGCGCCGCGGGCGCGGTGGTGCCGTCCTCCGGGGGGGCCGTCGTGTCGGTGGGCGCGTCCTGCTGGACGGACTCGATGGGCTGGACCTGGTTGGGGGTGTCGCCGCCCTTGCCCCCGGACGTCCCGATCGCCACGACCGTGCCGAGCGCGGCGACCAGCAGGGCGCCGGAGCCCGCGACGATGAGGTTGCGCCGGGTGCCCACCAGCGGCAGCCGCCTGGCCGCGACCCCGCGGTGGGCCGTCGCGCCGCCCGGCGTCTTCGGCGCACTGATGAGGACCGCCGCCGGCTCCGCGGCCGGCGGCAACGGCATCGTCACCGCGGCGCCGGCGCTGCCGAACCCGTCGATCTCGAGGTCGAACGGCACGCCGCCCGTGGCCCCTTCGCGGTCCAGGACGAGCGCGAGGGTGCGCCGCCCGACCACCGTGCCCTTGCGGTCGGCGAGCGCGCCGCGCAGTGCGATGGACGCCTCGAGTTCCGCGCGTGCCCGGTCCAGGTGGCCGGTGCACAGCGCGAGGACGCCCAACTCGTGGTGGAAGTACGCCTCTTCGGCGACCTCGCCGGTCAGCCGTGCGGCCTCCTGGCCGATCCGCAGCGCCCGCTCCCACGCGCCCCAGTGCAGGGCCGCGGCGAACACCGGCGCGACGGTGCGCGCGAGCAGCACCGCGGCGCTGGCGTTGCCGCCGTCGCGGCACGCGGCCATCGCGCTCAGGATCGCCTCGGACTCGCCTGCGGCCCGCTCGGGCGTGACGGAGGGGTGACCGGTCCACCAGGTGTAGTGGACGGCCGCGGTGTGGGCCTGGATCTCCGAGAGCTCGCCGTCCGCGCGCAGGTTCGCGGCCAGCTGCTGGACGACACCGGCGGCGAGCCGGAAGTGCGACGCGACGGGGACGGCCAGGCCGACGGAGGTGAGTTCGCCGAGCGCCGCGTCGCCGTGGGTGTCGCCGACGAGCGCGGGCAGGTGCGAGGGGTGCGGGCACTCGCCGTCGAGGGCGACGGCGAACGCCAGGGCCTCGCGCGCGGCTTCGCTGAGGCGGGAGGCGAGCAGGTCCGCGGGGGCCGCGCTCTCCGCGAGGGAGGGCAGCGGCACCTCGGCGGCCGGGAGCGCGGCCGCGGGCGGCGCGCCCGCGGGCGACCCGGCCGTGCGGTGCGCGGCCGCCGCGTCCTGCGGGCCCGCGGCCGGACCGTCGAAGCCGGACAGGTCGGGGAGTTGCAGGCCGAGCGGCGCGGCCGCGCCGGGAGCGCCGTTGTCCCACACGGAGTCGTCCCAGTCCGGAGGCTCCACGGGCATCCGCAGGGCGTCGCGCTGCCGCAGCAGCGCGCCGGCCTGGACGAACCGCAGTGGAAGTCCCTCGGACTCGAACCACAGGTCGGCGGCCCAGGCGGTCTCGTCCTCGGCCAGGCGCCGACCGGCCGACAGCTGCAGCAGGTCGATGCACGCGGAACGGCTCAGCCCGGACAGGAACACCTCCTCGACCATCGAGTCGGCGGCGGGCGCGGGCACGTCCGGGGTGGCGGACATCAGGAACGCGCACTCGGGGGCGGCGGCGAGCAGTTCCTCCAGCGCGCTGCCGCCCAGCTCCAGGTCGTCCAGGACGACGACGGCGCCGACGCCCGCGAGCAGCGTGAGCAGTTCGGCGCGATCGGGCCGGTAGCCCTCGCCCGTGTGGACGAGGGTGTGGAGGTCCTGCAGCACGTCCGCGGTGCTACGGCGGTAGCCGGACAGCCGGAGCACGCCGTCGGGCGCGAGGTCGCCGCAGGCGTTGGCCACGGAGTCCAGCAGGGAGCTGCGGCCGGAGCCGGACGCGCCGGTGACCCGGACGGAACGTCCGCGGGCCAGCAGCCGGATCAGCCGCTCGCGCTCCTCGTCCCGTTCCAGCAGCGGGAGTTCGGGGGTGGGCGGGCCGGGCGGCGGCGTGGGGCGGGCGCCGTCCATCCGTGCCGCGCGCTCCTGCGGGGTGCGCCGGGCCGGCGTCCGCCGCTCCTGCGGCGGGCTGGGCACGACCTCGGTGCCGTCGATGGGGTTGACGGTCAGCAGGAACTCGGTGGTGGCGACCCGGCTGACGCGGGCGGAGCCGCCGCTGGGCGTGTCCCCCGCGAGCAGCGGATCGCGGGGCGGCCGCGGGGTGCGCGGCGCGGGCAGGGCGCTGTCGAACAGCGCCACGTCGCCGTGCCCCGGCGCGTCCGGCCCGGCGGCGGTGTCGCCGGCGCCCGGCTCGGCACCGGGCGCGCGGTCGGACAGCGGCCGCAGGTCCGAGCGCGGGGCGGGCGAGCCGGCCGCGAAGCCGTCGAAGCTGCCGTTGCCGCCGAGCGAGCCGAAGCTGCCGAGGCCGGGGGTGGTGCGGTCGGAGCCGCCACCGGCGGGCGCGGAGGGGCTGCTGGAGCCGCCCGAGGCGCCGAACGCGTCGAAGGGGGTGCCGCTCTGCGCCTCGGGCGCCGGGCGCACGGGCAACTGGGGCAGCCCGGAGCGGTCGGCCGCGGGCTGGCGCTGCGGCAGCGCCGGCCGCTCGGGGGCCGCCGGCAGCGCGGCGCCGAACGCGCCGGTGTCCGCGGGCGCGCCGGACGGGCCGCCGGCGGTGGTGACGTCGAGCGCGCCGGGGGCGCGGTAGGTGTCGAGGACACCGCCGGCGCCCGCGTCCCGTACGGCCGGCCGCGCGCCGAACGCCTCGCCGGGGTCGTCGCCCTGGCCGGGCAGCGCGGGCAGCAGGCCCTCGCCGCGGCCGGCGGCCCGGAGGTCGACGACGCGCCCGGTGCCCGGTTCGGCCGCCGGGCGGCGGCCCGGCTCGGCGGTTCCGGGAAACACGGGCAGGCCGAAGGGCTCCACCGGTTCTCCGGCGGCCTCCGGGGCTATCCGCTCCTCGCCCGGCCGGCCGCTGTGCTGTTCCATGTTGTGCGCCCCCCAGGGCGGGTCACGTGAGGGGGCCTGCTCGGGCCCCCGTCTGCCTCGGCAGCCGGCCTCCGGCCCGATCGCCCAACCCCGGCGTACAGCTGCACGCCTCCTGGCCATCGATGGCCAAACTCTAGAGGCTCCCGCCGCAACGATGAAGTACCGGGGGTACGGCGCTCCCGTGACGTGCCCAACGTCACCTCACGGAAACGGGTTCAGGACTCGATGGCGAGAATCCGGTGCAGCCGGGTGGCCACCAGGAGCCGCTGCATCTGCGGCGGCACGCCGCGCAGCACGAGCCTGCGGTTGGCGCGGCCGGCACGGCGGTGGGCGCCCATGATGACGCCGAGTCCGGTGGCGTCCCAGGAGTCGAGTTCGGTCAGGTCGAGGACCAGGTCACCGCGGCCGGAGTCGACCGCGGTGTGCAGGGCCGTACGGGCGTCCGCCGCGCTGCGGACGTCGAGTCGGCCCCCGACGACCAGCTCGGCGTGGTCGCCCCTGATGTGCATAGTCACTCCCCGGGCAGTGCTGGCGGAGCCCCCGTCTCGAACGGCAGGGCCCGTGCTGACGGCGCATATCCGTCTGTCTTCACACAACTGACGGTCCGTCGCAAAGAGAAGTTGCCGTCTGTGAGCGAACCGATACCGAATTCACTCCTGTGGGTGATCGATCTCAGTAGGTGTAGAAGCCCTGGCCGCTCTTGCGGCCCAGATCCCCGGCGTCGACCATGCGGCGCATGATCTCCGGCGGCGCGAACTTCTCGTCCTGCGACTCGGTGTAGATGTTGTCCGCCGCGTGCAGCAGGATGTCGACACCGGTGAGGTCCGTGGTGGCCAGCGGGCCCATCGCGTGGCCGAAGCCGAGCTTGCAGGCGACGTCGATGTCCTCGGCGGTGGCGACCCCGGACTCGTAGAGCTTGACGGCCTCCACGACGAGCGCGGAGATGAGCCGGGTGGTGACGAAGCCGGCCACGTCGCGGTTGACGACGATGCAGGTCTTGCCGACGCTCTCGGCGAACTCCCGTGCCCGCGCGAGGGTCTCGTCGCTGGTCTTGTGGCCGCGCACCAGCTCGCACAGCTGCATCAGCGGGACCGGCGAGAAGAAGTGGGTGCCGACGACCCGTTCGGGGTGGGCGGTGGCGGCGGCGATCTTGGTGATCGGGATGGCCGAGGTGTTGGACGCCAGCACCGTCCCCTCGCCCGCGATGCGGTCGAGGGTACGGAAGATCTCCTGTTTGACCTCGATCTTCTCGAAGACGGCCTCGACGACGAGGTCGGCCTCGGCGGCCGCGTCCAGGTCGGTGGTCGTGGTGATCCGGTCCAGCGCGGCGGCCGCGTCCTCCGCGCTCAGCTTGCCCTTGGCGACGAACTTCTCGTAGGAGGCGGCGATTCCGTCCCTGCCGCGCGCGAGCGCCTCGTCCGTGACGTCCCGCAGGATGACCTCGTAGCCGGCCTGGGCCGACACCTGCGCGATGCCGGAGCCCATCAGTCCCGCTCCGATGACGGCGAGCTTCTTCGCCACGTCACACACCTCTCCCATGGACAATTCCGGGTATCTGGCCGGACCTTAACGCCCGTTCACCATCCGGCGCGACAGGATGTCGGCCGCGTCACCGTGTGTCCTTGGTCGCATCGGCCGGGCGTCCGCGCAGACCCTAAGCTCTGATCCATGGTCAACCTCACCCGCATCTACACCCGCACCGGCGACGACGGCACCACGGCGCTGGGCGACATGAGCCGTACCGCGAAGACGGACTCCCGGATCGCCGCCTACGCCGACGCCAACGAGGCGAACGCGGTGATCGGGACGGCGCTCGCGCTCGGCGCCCTCCCGGAGGACGTGGTGACGGTCCTGGTCCGCGTGCAGAACGACCTGTTCGACGTCGGCGCGGACCTGGCGACGCCCGTGGTGCCCGATCCCGCGCACCCGCCGCTGCGCGTCGAGCAGGGGTACGTCGACCGGCTGGAGGCCGAGTGCGACCGGTTCCTGGCGGAGCTGGAGAAGCTGCGCAGCTTCATCCTTCCCGGCGGCACCCCGGGGGCGGCGCTGCTGCACCAGGCGTGCACGGTGGTGCGCCGGGCCGAGCGGTCCACCTGGGCGGCGCTGGAGGAGCACGGCGCCGGCATGAACCCGCTGACCGCCACCTACCTCAACCGGCTGTCGGACCTGCTGTTCATCCTCGCCCGCACGGCGAACAAGGAGCGCGGCGACGTCCTGTGGGTGCCCGGCGAGAACCGCTGAGAACAAGGCTGAGGCGGTGCTGGGGCCGGCCCGAGGGGCCGGCCCGACGCGAGGGCCGGGACGCCGGCCCGGGGCCGCGGAGAGCGGCTCAGGCGACGTTGACGCGCTGGCCGGGAGGAGCGGCCTCCAGCCACGCCAGGAAACCGGTCAGGGCGTCGTCGCTCATCGCGAGCTCCAGCCGCGCGCCCTTGTGCTCGCAGCGCAGCACCACCGCGTCCGACAGCAGCGCCAGCTCCTCGGAGCCCTGCGGCTCGCGCCGGCCCAGCACCTCGATCGCGGGGCGCTCCAGCACGCGGCGCGGGCGCGGCGCGTACGAGAAGACGCGGAACCACTCCACACGGTCACCGCTGTAGCGGGCGACGCCGTACACCCAGCCCTTGCCGCCGGGATCGGCGTCCTCGGCCGGGGCGGCGCGCATCGAGCAGTCGAAGGTGCCGCCGGGGCGCTGGATCAGGCGCCGGCGCAGCCCGAAGAGGAACAGGCCGAGCACACCCGCCACGACCAGGGCGACCAGCACTTCCACGGAGACGATCACTTCACCGACCTCCTCGCGTAGAAACGGCTGCTGGCCCCGTGCCGCGGCCCTGGTACTGCGCCCTGCTGCCTGCTGCCTGCTGCGACCGCCGCTACTGCCTGTTGCCGCGTGTCGCTACCTGTATTGCCGGAACCGCGGACCGCCCCTGAGGGCAGTCCGCGGCACCGTGGTCCTGCGGTCGGCTGACGCCGTTCAGTGCGTTCCGGCCGCCGCGGCCAGCCGCACCTCGGCGCGCCGCTCGGCGCCGGCGTCCGCTTCGGACTTCGCCGCCTGCAGCGCCCGCTCCGCACGGTCGACGTCGATCTCGTCGGCCAGCTCGGCGATCTCCGCCAGGATGGAGAGCTTGTTGTCCGCGAACGAGATGAACCCGCCGTGGACCGCGACGATCACCGTGCCGCCGTCGTTGGTGCGGATGGTCACCGGACCGGATCGCAGCACCCCGAGCAGCGGCTCGTGGTTGGCCATGATGCCGATGTCACCCGACATGGTGCGGGCGACGACCATGGTGGCCTCGCCGGACCAGACATTACGGTCCGCGGCGACCAGCTCGACGTGAAGATCGGCCAAGACGGCTCCTCGGGTTGGCACCCACCGCCTGCGACGGGTGCGTAAGACACAGAATAAGGGGTGCGAGAGGGGGGCGGCGCCAATGGGCCGGGCCGCCCCCCGTCACGCGTGCGCCAGGCGCCCGAGTCAGTTGACGCCGAGCTTGGCAGCGTTGGCCTTCAGGTCCTCCAGGCCACCGCACATGAAGAACGCCTGCTCCGGGAAGTGGTCGAAGTCACCGTCGGCGATCGAGTTGAACGCCGAGATGGACTCGTCCAGCGACACGTCCGAGCCGTCGACACCGGTGAACTGCTTCGCCGCGTGGGTGTTCTGCGACAGGAAGCGCTCGATGCGGCGGGCGCGGGAGACGGTGAGCTTGTCCTCCTCGCCCAGCTCGTCGATGCCGAGGATGGAGATGATGTCCTGGAGGTCCTTGTACTTCTGCAGGATTCCCTTGACCCGCGAGGCGGTGTCGTAGTGCTCCTGCGAGATGTAGCGCGGGTCCAGGATGCGGGACGTGGAGTCCAGCGGGTCCACCGCGGGGTAGATGCCCTTCTCCGAGATCGGCCGCGAGAGCACGGTCGTCGCGTCGAGGTGGGCGAAGGTGGTCGCCGGTGCGGGGTCGGTCAGGTCGTCCGCGGGCACGTAGATCGCCTGCATCGAGGTGATCGAGTGGCCACGGGTCGAGGTGATGCGCTCCTGGAGCAGACCCATCTCGTCCGCGAGGTTCGGCTGGTAGCCCACCGCGGAGGGCATGCGGCCGAGCAGCGTGGAGACCTCGGAACCGGCCTGGGTGAAGCGGAAGATGTTGTCGATGAAGAACAGCACGTCCTGCTTCTGCACATCGCGGAAGTACTCCGCCATGGTCAGACCGGCCAGCGCGACCCGCAGACGGGTGCCCGGCGGCTCGTCCATCTGACCGAAGACCAGCGCGGTCTGCGGGAGAACGCCGGACTCGGCCATCTCCTCGATCAGGTCGTTGCCCTCACGGGTGCGCTCGCCGACGCCGGCGAACACGGAAACGCCCTCGTGCAGCTTCGCCACACGCATGATCATTTCCTGGATGAGGACGGTCTTGCCGACGCCGGCGCCGCCGAACAGGCCGATCTTGCCGCCCTTGACGTACGGGGTCAGCAGGTCGACGACCTTCAGGCCGGTCTCGAACATCTCGGTCTTCGACTCGAGCTGGTCGAAGGCGGGCGCCTTGCGGTGGATCGGCCAGCGCTCGGTGACCTCGGCCTCGGCCTCGGGCTCGTTCAGGATCGCGCCCAGGGTGTTGAAGACGCGGCCCTTGGTGACGTCGCCGACCGGCACGGTGATGCCGTTGCCGGTGTCGGTCACCGCGGACTGGCGGACCAGGCCGTCGGTCGGCTGCATGGAGATGGCGCGGACCAGGCCGTCGCCCAGGTGCTGCGCGACCTCCAGGGTCAGCGTCTTGATCTGGCCGTCCGCGGCCGGGTCGGCCACGTCGACGTGCAGGGCGTTGTAGATCTCCGGCATGGCGTCGACGGGGAACTCCACGTCGACGACCGGGCCGATGACCCGCGCCACGCGGCCGGTGGCAGTGGTTTCAACAGTGGTGGTCATAGTGGTCAGTCACTCCCCGCGTTCGCGTCGGCCAGAGCACTCGCGCCACCGACGATCTCGCTGATTTCCTGGGTGATGTCGGCCTGTCGGGCCGCGTTGGCAAGCCGCGTGAGCGACTTGATGAGGTCTTCCGCGTTGTCGGTGGCGGACTTCATCGCCCGGCGGCGGGCCGCGTGCTCGGAAGCGGCGGCCTGCAGCAGCGCGTTGTAGATCCGGCTCTCGACGTAGCGGGGCAGCAGCGCGTCCAGCACGCCCTCCGCCGACGGCTCGAACTCGAACAGCGGCAGCGCCTCGCCCTTCTTGCGCTCGGCGGCCGCCTCCTCACCAGCGGTGCCCGCGTCCTCCAGGCTGAGCGGCAGCAGCCGCCGCCCGACCGGGGTCTGCGTCATCATCGACACGAACTCCGTGAAGACGATGTGCAGCTCGTCCACGCCGCCCTCGGCCGTGTCCGTCGTCAGCGCCTCGATGAGGGGCGCGGCGACGGCCTTGGCGTTGGCGTACTGCGGACTGTCCGAGAACCCGGTCCAGGAGTCCACGACGTCACGGTCGCGGAAGCTGTAGTACGCCAGGCCCTTGCGGCCGATCACGTACGGCAGGACTTCCTTGCCCTCCGCGCGCAGCCGCTCGGTGAGCCGGTCGGCCGCCTTGATCGCGTTGGACGAGTAGCCGCCCGCCAGACCACGGTCGCTCGTGACGAGCAGCAGCGCGGCGCGAGTGGGGTTCTCGGCCTCCGTGGTCAGGGGGTGCTTGGTGTTCGAACCGGTCGCCACCGCCGTCACCGCACGAGTCAGCTCGTCGGCGTAGGGGGAAGAGGCCGCCACCTGGCGCTGCGCCTTGACGATGCGCGAGGCGGCGATCATCTCCATCGCCTTGGTGATCTTCTTCGTGGCGGAGACGGACCTGATCCGGCGCTTGTAGACCCGAATCTGTGCGCCCATACGATCAGCCCTCGACCAGCAGAGCGCCGGAGGACGTCTCGAACTGCTTCTTGAACGCGGCCACGGCCTCGGTCAGCGCGTCGATCGTGCCGTCCTCGAGCTTGCCCGTCTCGACGATGCCCGTCAGCAGCGCCTTGTTCTCGCGGCGCAGGTAGGCGAGCAGCTCGCGCTCGAAGCGGCGCACGTCCACGACCGGGACGTCGTCCAGCTTGCCGGTGGTACCGGCCCAGATGGACACGACCTGGTCCTCGATCGCGTACGGCGCGTACTGGCCCTGCTTCAGCAGCTCGACCATGCGCTGACCGCGCTCCAGCTGCGCCTTGGACGCCGCGTCCAGGTCGGAACCGAAGGCGGCGAACGCCTCCAGCTCACGGAACTGGGCGAGGTCCACGCGGAGCCGGCCGGCGACGCTCTTCATGGCCTTGATCTGCGCGGAGCCACCGACGCGGGAGACCGAGATACCGACGTTCAGCGCGGGCCGCTGGCCGACGTTGAACAGGTCGGACTCCAGGAAGCACTGGCCGTCGGTGATCGAGATGACGTTGGTCGGGATGAACGCCGACACGTCGTTGGCCTTGGTCTCGACGATCGGCAGACCGGTCATCGAGCCCGCGCCCAGGTCGTCGGAGAGCTTGGCGCAACGCTCCAGGAGACGGGAGTGCAGGTAGAACACGTCGCCCGGGTAGGCCTCACGGCCCGGCGGGCGGCGCAGCAGCAGGGAGACCGCGCGGTAGGCGTCGGCCTGCTTGCTGAGGTCGTCGAAGACGATCAGCACGTGCTTGCCCTGGTACATCCAGTGCTGGCCGATGGCCGAGCCGGTGTACGGGGCGAGGTACTTGAAGCCGGCCGGGTCGGACGCCGGGGCGGCGACGATCGTCGTGTACTCCAGGGCGCCGGCCTCCTCCAGCGAGGCGCGCACGCCCGCGATGGTGGAGCCCTTCTGGCCGATGGCGACGTAGATGCAGCGGACCTGCTTCTTCGGGTCGCCGGACTGCCAGTTGTCGCGCTGGTTGATGATCGTGTCGATCGCCAGGGCGGTCTTGCCGGTCTGGCGGTCGCCGATGATCAGCTGACGCTGGCCGCGGCCGATCGGCGTCATCGAGTCGACGGCCTTCAGACCGGTCTGCATCGGCTCGTGCACCGACTTGCGCTGCATGACCGTGGGAGCCTGCAGCTCCAGGGCGCGGCGGCCCTCGGTCGCGATCTCGCCGAGCCCGTCGATCGGGTTGCCCAGCGGGTCGACGACGCGGCCCAGGTAGCCCTCGCCGACTGCCACCGAGAGCACCTCACCGGTGCGCTGCACCGGCTGGCCCTCCTCGATGCCGCTGAACTCGCCGAGGACGATGGCACCGATCTCGCGCTCCTCAAGGTTGAGGGCGAGGCCGAGGGTGCCGTCCTCGAACTTCAGCAGTTCGTTCGCCATCGCCGAGGGAAGCCCCTCGACCTTCGCGATGCCGTCTCCGGCAACGCTGACCGTGCCGACCTCCTCGCGCGAGGCGGCGTCCGGCTGGTACGACTGGACGAAAGTCTCCAGCGCGTCCCGGATCTCCTCCGGCCGGATCGTGAGCTCCGCCATCTGGGTTCCCTGCTCTCCTTGTTGGGCCCGAAATTCTGGGGGGTCTGGGGGACTCCCCCAGGGGACACTGTCGGCCCAACTCGGGGCCGCGTTCATACCTGTTGAGTTGGTGGCTGTCAGCCGGCCATGCGCCGGGCCGCTTCGTCGAGGCGATCCGCGATGGAACCGTTGATCACCTCGTCGCCGACCCGCACCCGCACGCCGCCGAGGACCGCGGGGTCCACGTCGAGGTTCAGGTGCACACGACGGCCGTAGATCGAGGCCAGCGCGTCGCCGAGCCGCTCCTTCTGCCGGTCGCTGAGCGGAGTCGCCGAGACGACCTCCGCGACCATCCGGCCCCGGCGGGCGGCGGCCAGCTTGGACAGGGATTCGATCCCGCCATCCAGGCTACGTCCTCGCGGTGCGGTGACCAGCCGGATGACCAGGCGCTCGGTGACCGGGTTGGCCCGGCCGTCCAGCAGCTGGTGCAGCAGGCGGGTCTTGGCCTCGGTGCCGACGACGCGGTCGGTGAGCGCCGCGCGCAGCTCGCCGCTGCCCCCGACGATCCGGCCGAACCGGAACAGCTCGTCCTCGACGTCGTCCAGACCGCCGGCCCGCTCCGACGCGATGAGGTCCGCGCTGTCGGCGAGCTCCTCGAGGGAGTCCACCAGGTCGCGGGACTGCGACCAGCGGGCCCGCACCATGCCGGTGACCACGTCGAGGGCGTCGCTGCCGAGCTGCCCGCCCAGCAGCCGCTGCGCGAGTGCGGCCTTGGCGTCACCGGGCTGGGCCGGGTCGGTCAGGGCACGGCGCAGCGTGCTCTCGCGGTCGAGCAGGACGGTGACGGCGGCCAGCTCGTCGGCGAGCTTCGCCACGTCGACCGAGGTGTTGTCGGTCAACGCGTCGAGCTGCTCGCGCGCGGAGGCCAGCGCCTCGCGGCTCGCGCCATTCATCGCGCCGCCTCAGCGGTCGAGGACGCCGACTCCTCAAGCCCGTCGAGGAAACGGTCGATGGTGCGGCTCTGGCGGGCGTTGTCCTCCAGCGCCTCGCCGACGAGCTTGCCGGCCAGGTCGGTGGCGATACGGCCGACTTCCTGGCGCAGCGTCACCGTCACCTGACGGCGGTCCGCCTCGATCTGGGCGTGGCCCGCGGCGATGATGGCATCGCGCTGGCGCTGCCCCTCCTCGCGCATCTCGGCGATGATCGCCGCACCCTGCTCACGCGCCTGCTCGGTGATCCGGGCAGCCTCGTGACGGGCGTCGGCGAGCTGGGCCTTGTACTCCTCAAGCGTGCGGTTGGCCTCTGCCTGGGCCTTCTCCGCGCGCTCGAGGCCGCCCTCGATCGCGTCGTGGCGCTCCTCCAGGGTCTTCTGGATGTTCGGCAGGAGCTTCTTGCCGAGCATGCCGAAGACGATGAAGAAGCAGAGCAGGCCGACGATCAGTTCGGCAGTGTCGGGGATGAGCGGGTTCTGGGCCCCCTCAGCCGCCAGGAAGGTCATCATGTCTGAACCTTTCGTCGAGTTGAGCTACCGGTGAGGGACAGCTCAGCTCTGGAAGATGAAGGGCACGACCAGACCCAGCAGCGCGAGCACCTCGCAGAGCGCGAAGCCGAGGAACATGTTCGTGCGGATGATCGGCATGGCTTCGGGCTGGCGAGCCATGGCCTCGATGGAGTGGCCGAAGACCAGGCCGATACCGACGCCCGGGCCGATGGCGGCGAGACCGTAGGCGACGGCGCCCAGACGACCCGCGACGGTGGCGGCGGCGAGGTTAACGAACTCGGCAGACATTGTCCTTGTCTTCCTTTGCGGTGGGGTCCGTTGGGGGGTTCCCAGCGGAAGTCCGGTGGTGGAGAGGCGGTGCTGGGGGTCAGTGGCCCTCTTCGAGCGCTCCGCTGATGTAGATGGAGGCGAGCAGCGTGAAGATGTACGCCTGAAGGAACTGGATCAGCACCTCGAGCGCGGTCAGCAGGATCGCGACGATGAAGGAACCGCCGGACACCGCCGCGAACCACGCGGGGGTCAGCAGGTACCAGGTGGCGACGCTGAACATCACGATCAGCATGTGGCCGGCGAACATGTTGGCCCAGAGCCGCACCGCGAGGGTGAACGGCCGGAGGATGACGTTGGAGAAGAACTCCAGCACCACGATGAGCGGCACGAGCGGCTTGGGCAGACCGTCGAGCCAGACAAGGTTCTTGATGCCGCCGCGGAAGCCGTGCGTCTTGAACGTCAGGTACATGTACGTGATGTAGACGAGCGCGGCGAGGCCGACCGGGAACGCGAACCGCGAGGTGGCGGGGAACTGCGCCAGCGGAATCACGGACATCACGTTCATGATCCACACGAAGAAGAAGACCGACGTGAGGAAGGGGACGTACTTGTCGCCCTTCTTGCCGATCACCTCGCGGGCGATGCTGCGGGAGACGAAGCTGTAGCCGATCTCACCGACCATCTGCATCTTGCCCGGCACCAGCTTGGGCTTGCTGAACGCGGCCCAGAAGAACCCGACCACCAGCACCATGCAGATGAGCGCGAGCAGCATGGGCTTGGTGAAGTCGAAGCTGCCGATGCTGAAGATCGGCTTGAAGTCGAACGAGTTGAGGCCCGGAGCGGGGAATGCGCAGTCGTGCTGGATGTGACATCCAGCCTCAGCGAGCAGCGTGTGGGCACTCACCCGTGACTCCTTCGTCGTGACGCATAAGAAACGGCAACCTTGTGTGTCTGCGCGGCTGCTGAGGCCGCTGGTCGGCACTGCGAACGAGGCGTGGCAAAGCCGCCACGGTCCGCTGGGAGCCCGCATCGAAGACCGGTCACCCGGATTCCGCGCCGCGTCCGCGGCCCTGGAATCGAGTACACCGATGGGCGCGGGGGCAGCACCTTCCTCAAGTGCAGGGGGCCTCCACGTCCAGATGCGATTCCGGACGATAGCAGATCAGCTTGAACGCTCTTTACCCGCCCCTTAGACACCATCGGTGGAGCCCGTCTTCACCGGGGTCGCCTCCTCCTGCGGAGGAACCGACGGCAGCGGGTCCACGTAGAGCATCCGGCTCGTGAGGGTCTGGCGGATCTGGCCGCCGACCCAGGCGAGCGCGGTCACGAGCAGAGTCAGGCCGAAGGCGCGGCCGTTGAAGGCGGTGGTGCCCTTGAAGGCGACGATGAAGACGCCGATGAGAAGGATCTGCACCACGTACACCAGCATCCCCGCGCTCATGGCGAGTTGCGGGCGGTCCTGGGTCAGGCGCATCAGGGCCCACGACCCCGCCGCGAAGAAGACGGCCACCACGGCCATCGCCACCAGCCCACCGACCAGGCCCTTTTCGCCTGCGGCGAAGGCACTGACGACGGTGGCGATCACACCGACGGGCGCGGCGGCGTAGGCCGAGCCGCGGAGAATCCGGGCATCGTTGCTCTGCATAGGGACTGCTCCTCCGGCGGGAGTTGGGCAAGCGGGTGTCGTCGGAGACGAGCGTAGTCAGGGAGCGAGGGTGTGCCTCGCGCCGGTAGACCACTCCTCCGGTCTATCGGCGACTTCCCTGCTTTCGTGAACGGTATCACAAAGTATTTGAGGCGGTCTTTACCATGGAGGTGTGCTGCCTGTCACATGACTGTGACCACGACACGCCGCCCAATTTAGGGCGTTCGGGCGTTTCGCGGACCTTGTTCGGGTGTGAGACATCCGACTCGGCGCACCGGGGGCGGTCAGCCGCGGCAGCGGTCCCGCGGTGTGCGGGGATGTGCCGGGGATGCCGCGCGGATGTGCCGCGGCTGTGCCGGGGATCCGCCCTGCTCAGCGGCGGGTGTCCACCGGGCTGCGGCGTTCCGGCAGGCGCGAGCGGTCGCCGATCGCGGTCGAGCCGTTGAGCGCCGGCCGGTCGGCCGAGCGCATCTCCCGCTCGGCGGCGGCCGCGGCGGCCGCCATCCGGCGGCGACGGCGGCGGTACCGCGGCGGAACGACCGACTCCGCCCAGCGCGGGGCCCGCGGCCGCACGCGCGGCAGCAGCAGCACGACCAGGCCGAGCGCGCTGAGGCCGACGATCACCAGCACGATGCCCAGGCTGGAGGACCGCACCGAGAAGGCCACCGCGGAGAAGGCGATCAGCGCGGCCCAGAAGTACATGATCCACACGGCCCTGGCGTGCGAGTGGCCGATCTCCAGCAGCCGGTGGTGCAGGTGGCCGCGGTCCGCGGCGAACGGCGACTGGCCCTTCCAGGTGCGGCGCACCACCGCGAGCACCAGGTCCGCGGCCGGGATGGCGATCATCGTCATCGGCAGCAGCAGCGGCATGTAGACCGGCACCATGAAGTGGACGGTCTCGCGGGTCGACCCGGTGAACCCGGTGATCGCGTCGGGGTCGACCTGGCCGGTGATGGAGATCGCACCCGAGGACAGCACCAGGCCGATCAGCATCGAGCCCGAGTCCCCCATGAAGATCCGCGCCGGGTGGATGTTGTGCGGCAGGAAGCCGAGGCACATCCCGATGAGGATCGCGCTGAACAGGGTGGCGGGTGCGGCCGCCTCGATGCCGTGGCCGTACCAGATGCGGTACGCGTACATGAAGAACGCGATCGAGGCGATGCAGACCATGCCGGCCGCCAGCCCGTCGAGGCCGTCCACGAAGTTCACCGCGTTGATGGTGATGACGACGAGCGCGACGGTCAGCAGCGTCGACTGGATCGGGGTGAGGGCGACGGTGCCGACGCCCGGCACCGGCAGCCACAGGATGGTGAGGCCCTGCAGGACCATCACGCCGGCGGCGATCATCTGCACGCCGAGCTTGATCAGCGCGTCCACGCCCCACTTGTCGTCGAGCACGCCCAGCAGCCAGATCAGCCCGGCGCCGGACAGCAGCGCGCGCGGCTCGTTGGACAGGGTGAAGACGTCCCCGAGGTTGCTGAGGTGCGCGGCCACCAGCAGGCCGGCGCACAGCCCGCCGAACATGGCGATGCCGCCGAGCCGCGGGGTGGGCTCCTGATGCACGTCGCGGTCGCGGATCGGAGGCATCGCGCCCGCGGCGATGGCGAACTTCCGCACCGGGCCGGTCAGCAGATAGGTCACGGCCGCGGTGACGAAGAGTGTCAGCAGATACTCGCGCACGAGCCGCCTCCGACGGGTGCGAAGGCGCAACGGGCTCGCGCGGACGTCCGGGGGTACCTCACAGCGTCACACCCTAGTGGTGGCCGGGCCGAGACGGCGAACACCTTCCGAGACTCACAGGGAGCGCGGACGGTTGCACCCGCGCCGCGGCGGGAAAGTCCCGGGGTTGGGACCACGGCCGCGCAGGCCGTGGTCCAGGGGTCCGCGGGGCGGGCGGCCGGGTCAGCGGCCGGGGTAGGAACCGGGGTAGGGCGGGAAGCGCCGCACGAGCTCGGCGACGTCCGCACCGGTGTCCCGGTCCTCCCGCAGCGCCCGCCCGATCAGCCCCGCGACCTGCGGAATCTCTCGTTCACCCATCCCCTGGGTGGTGACCGCGGCAGTGCCCAGGCGCACGCCGGTGCAGCCGTCCGCGGGCCGCGGGTCGTAGGGAATGGGGCATTTGTCGATGAGTATCCCGGCCGCCGTGCAGCGTCCCCGGGCGGTCGCCCCGTCGAGGCCGAGCGGGCCGACGCCGGCCGTGACGAGGTGGGTGTCGGTGCCACCGGTGACCACATCGAGACCTTCCGCACACAGCGCCTCCGCAAGCAGCCGCGCGTTCGCGACGACCTGGTGGGCGTAGGCGGAGAAGGCGGGGGTGGCCGCCTCGGCGAAGGCGGCGGCCTTCGCGGCGATGGCGTGCATGTGCGGGCCGCCCTGGGAGAACGGGTAGACCGCCCGGTCCACCCGGTCCGCCAGGTGCTCCCCGCACAGGATCAGGCCGCCGCGCGGTCCGCGCAGCGTCTTGTGGGTGGTGGCGCACACCACGTCGGCGTAGGGCACCGGACTGGGGGCGGCGCCCCCCGCGACCAGGCCCAGGGTGTGCGCGGCGTCGGCGATCAGGTAGGCGCCGACGTCGTCGGCGATCTCCCGGAAGGCCGCGTAGTCCAGGTGCCGCGGGTAGGCGATGGCCCCGCACACGAGGGCCTTGGGGCGGTGCTTGCGGGCCAGGTCGCGCACCTGGTCGTAGTCGATCAGCCCGTCCTGGCCGGTGCCGTAGCCCACGAAGTGGAACCAGCGCCCGGAGAAGTTGGCGCGCGAGCCGTGGGTGAGGTGGCCGCCGTGCGGCAGAGCGGTGGCGAGCACGGTGTCGCCGGGCACCAGCAGCGCCGCGTAGGCGGCGAGCACCGCGGAGGAGCCGGAGTACGGCTGGACGTTGGCGTGCGCCGCCCCGAACAGGGCGGTGGCGCGCTCGACGGCGAGGCGTTCCGCCAGGTCCACCAGCTCGCAGCCGGCGTGGTGGCGGTGGCCGGGATAGCCCTCGGCGTACTTGTTGGCCAGCGGCGAGCCGAGGGCGGCGAGCACGGCGGTGGAGGTGAAGTTCTCCCCCGCCAGCAGTTGCAGGCAGCTGCTCTGCCGGTCCAGCTCGGCCAGCAGCACGCCGGCCAGCTCGGGGTCCTGGCGGCGCAGCGCGGCGAAGTCCGCGGGCATCGGGGTGGCGGCGGACGGGCCGCCGGCTGCGGGCCGTGCGTCGGCCGCCAGGGCTGGCGCGGATGTCAGTGTGATGTCGGCGACCGGCATGGTGCACTCCCTGCGGGAGAGGCGATCTCGCCTCCCACTGTAGGGGCGGGTGCGGGGGGCCGCGCTGCGGATGCGCCCTAAACGGTGGCGGTGACTCCGGTCAGCGCGGTGACGACCGGGTCGAGCGCGGTCTGGATCTCGTCGCCGATGCTGCGGAAGTACCCCACGGGCGCGCCGTAGGGGTCGTGCACCTCGTCCGCGTCGGGGCTGGGGGCCAGCAGCCAGCCGCGCAGCGCGGCGGCGGCCTGCACCAGGGCGCGGGCCCGGGCGGTGACGCCGTCCTCGGGCAGCGTGGCGGTGTCTATCGCCCGCACCAGGCGGGTGAACTCCTTGAGCGTGAAGGTGCGCAGCCCGGCCGCGTGGCCCATGGAGATGACCTGGGCCCGGTGGTCGCGGGTGGCGGTGAGCACCAGGTCGGCGTCGATGACGTGGTCGTCGAGCAGTTCCCGTCCGACGAAGCCGGACGGGTCGGCGCCGAACTCGGTGAGGACCGCCGCGGCGTGCGCCTCCATCGGCGCCCCCTCGTGGCCCCAGGTGCCCGCCGACTCCACGATGATGCCCGACCCGGCGGCCCCCACCCGCTGGGCCAGGCCGTGCTTCATCAGCCGCTCGGCCATCGGCGAGCGGCACACGTTCCCCGTGCAGACGTGGAGCACCCGGAATACGTCGCGCGAGCCCAGCCCTGCCGGGCCCCCGCCCGGTGCCGGGACGGTCGGTGCGCCTTCGTACCCCCGTATGCCACGCCCATCGGGCGTCAACTGCGCTCCTGCAAGTCGGGTACGACCTTGCGCAGCTCCTCCGCGCTGATCGCCCCGGCCCGCAGCAGCACCGGCACCGTGCCCGTGACGTCCACGATGGACGAGGGCACGGCGGCCGGCGTGGCACCGCCGTCGAGATAGATGGCCACCGAGTCGCCGAGCATCTCCTGGGCGCTGTCGCAGTCCTGCGGCGACGGGTGCCCGGTGAGGTTCGCGCTGGAGACGGCCATCGGCCCGGTGGCGGTGAGCAGTTCGATGGCGACCGGGTGCAGCGGCATCCGGACCGCGACGGTGCCGCGGGTGTCGCCGAGGTCCCAGTTGAGGGACGGCTGGTGCTTGGTGACCAGCGTCAGGGCGCCGGGCCAGAAGGCGTCGACGAGCTCCCACGCCTGCTCGGAGAAGTCGGTGACGATGCCGTGCAAGGTGTTCGGGGAGCCGACCAGCACCGGCGAGGGCATGTTGCGGCCGCGCCCCTTGGCCTCCAGCAGGTCGCCGACCGCGTCCTTGTCGAAGGCGTCCGCACCGATGCCGTAGACGGTGTCGGTGGGCAGCACGACGAGTTCGCCGCGCTTGATCGCCGAGGTGGCCTCGCGCAGGCCGGTGATCCGGTCGGTCGCGTCGGAGCAGTCGTATCGCCGTGCCATTAGCTGACCTCCTGAAGCTGCTGAGCTGGTGCCGTGGTCACGGCGTCGCCTTGCGGGCGGTGGTGAAGCGCGGCCGGTTGTTGAGATCGGGATGGTCGGCCGCGTCCGCCCAGCCCGCGTCCTCCTTGAAGATCCACGGCACCTGGCCGCCCTGGGAGTCGGCGTGCTCGATCACGACGACGCCGCCGGGACGCAGCAGCCGGTGCGCGGTGCGCTCGATGCCGCGGATGGTGTCCAGTCCGTCCTCGCCGGAGAACAGGGCGAGTTCGGGGTCGTGGTCGCGGGCCTCGGGCGCAACGTACTCCCACTCGCCGAGCGGGATGTAGGGCGGGTTGGAGATGACGAGGTCCACCTGGCCGTTGAGGTCGGGGAACGCGGTCAGCGCGTCGCCGTGCCGCAGGTCCACCTTGCTGCCGGCGGTGTTCTTGCGCGCCCACTCCAGGGCCTGCTCGGACAGTTCGACCGCGTGCACCCGTGACCTGGGCACCTCCTGGGCCAGCGCGAGCGCGATGGCGCCGGAGCCGGTGCACAGGTCGACGATCTGCGGCTCGGCGACGTCCATCGCGCGCACCGCGTCTATGGCCCAGCCGACCACCGACTCGGTCTCCGGGCGGGGCACGAACACCCCTGGCCCGACCTGGAGTTCGAGGTAGCGGAAGAAGGCCCGGCCGGTGATGTGCTGGAGCGGCTCGCGCGCCTCGCGGCGCGCGACGGCCTCCCAGTAGCGGGCGTCGAACTCCGCGTCGGCCACGGTGTGCAGCTCGCCGCGCTTGACGCCGTGGATGAAGGCCGCGAGCTCCTCGGCGTCGAACCGGGGCGACGGCACGCCGGCGTCGGCGAGCCGCTGGGCGGCCTGGGCCACCTCGGCGAGCAGCAGGTTCACGTGCGCGTCCTCCCCGTTCAGGCCGCGTCGCCCGCGGCGGCCAGCTTGGCCGCGGAGTCGGCGTCGACGGCCGCCTGGATCAGGGCGTCCAGGTCGCCGTCGAGCACCTGGTCCAGGTTGTAGGCCTTGAAGCCGACACGGTGGTCGGAGATGCGGTTCTCCGGGAAGTTGTAGGTGCGGATCCGCTCGGAGCGGTCGACGGTGCGGACCTGGCTGCGCCGGGCGTCGGACGCCTCGCGCTCGGCCTCCTCCTGGGCGGCGGCGAGCAGCCGGGAGCGCAGGATGCGCATCGCCGACTCCTTGTTCTGCAGCTGGCTCTTCTCGTTCTGGCAGGAGACCACCAGGCCGGAGGGCAGGTGCGTGATGCGGACCGCGGAGTCGGTGGTGTTGACCGACTGGCCGCCGGGGCCGGACGAGCGGTAGACGTCGATCCGCAGGTCGTTGGGGCCGATCTCGACCTCGACCTCCTCGGCCTCCGGCGTGACGAGCACGCCGGCCGCGGAGGTGTGGATGCGGCCCTGCGACTCGGTGGCCGGCACGCGCTGCACACGGTGCACGCCGCCCTCGTACTTCAGGCGCGCCCAGACGCCCTGGCCGGCCTCGTGGCTCGCCTTGGCCTTCACGGCGACCTGGACGTCCTTGTAGCCGCCGAGGTCGGACTCGTTGGCGTCGAGGATCTCGGTCTTCCAGCCGACCCGCTCGGCGTAGCGCAGGTACATCCGCAGCAGGTCGCCGGCGAACAGCGCGGACTCCTCGCCGCCCTCGCCCGCCTTGACCTCCAGGATGACGTCCTTGTCGTCGCTGGGGTCGCGCGGGACCAGCAGCAGCCGCAGCCTGTCGGTCAGCTCCTCGCGCTGCCTCTCCAGGTCCTTGACCTCGGCGGCGAAGTCCGGGTCGTCGGCCGCGAGCTCGCGGGCGGTGTCGATGTCGTCGCCGGCCCGCCGCCAGGAGCGGTAGGTGGTGACGATGGGGGTCAGCTCCGCGTAGCGCTTGTTGAGCTTGCGTGCGTTGGCCTGGTCCGCGTGCACCGCGGGGTCGGCAAGCTGCTTCTCAAGACCGGCGTGCTCGCCGATCAGGTCCTCGACCGCCTCGAACATCATGGATCCCTGGAGTGAAAGAAGAAGAAGTGTGCGGGACGACAAAGCGCCGGTCCGGCCGCCCTGGGGGCGGCCGTGGACCGGCGCTCGCGGGTCGCTACTTCTTGGCGGACCCGGCGGCCTTGCCGAAGCGGGCCTCGAAGCGGGCGACGCGACCGCCGGTGTCGAGGATCTTCTGCTTGCCCGTGTAGAACGGGTGGCACTCGGAGCACACGTCGGCGCGGATCTGGCCGCTCGACTCGGTGCTGCGGGTGGTGAACGACGCGCCACAGGTGCAGGTGACCTGGGTCTCGACGTACTCGGGGTGGATGTCGCGCTTCAAGGGATTCTCCTAGGTTCGGGAGGGCACCGGGTCGCACGCGCGGAATTGCGGGTGCGTGAACCGGGACCAGCGGACCAGTCTGCCAGTACTGACCGCATCTCCCAAAACCAGGGGCCGGGCCGGTTCATTCCCGGGCGCTGACGACCTTGCGCGCCTTGACCTCGTTGGCCACCGAACCCTTGGTGGCGGCCGGCGGAATGGGCTTGTCGGCGCGCAGCGCGGACCACACCATCGCCGCCTTGGCGGGGATCGGGACGACCCGGTTGCGGTCGGCCGCGAACTGCACCGGCAGCGTCACCATGTGCACCTGCGAGGCCTTCAGGTGCTGCATGCTCTGCCCCAGGCCCATGAGCTTGTTGACCGAGCCGAGCCCGGTGTCGGTCGTGACGGCCCTGGTGGCGGTGTCGGCGACCGAGAAGAGCTTGCCGGGGCTGGTGGACAGCCCGATGCCGGACATACGGTCCACCAGGGCGCGCATGAACGCCTGCTGCAGCTGGATGCGGCCCAGGTCGCTGCCGTCGGCTATCGCGTGCCGGGTGCGTACCAGGCCGAGCGCCTGGTCGCCGTCCAGGGTGTGGCTGCCGGCCGGCAGGTCCAGGTGGCTCTTGGGGTCGTTGATGGCCTGCCTCGTGGTCAGCGGGACCCCGCCGAGGGCGTTGACCAGGTTCTTGAACCCGGTGAAGTCGACCTCGATGTAGTGGTCCATGCGCAGCCCGGTCAGCTGCTCGACGGTCTTGACGGCGCACACCGGCCCACCGACGTCGTAGGCGCTGTTGAACATCACCTGGGAGGCCGCGGGCGCCGTACCGCTCTTCGCGGTCCGGCAGGCCGGGCGGTCGACGAGGGTGTCGCGCGGGATGCTGACCACGCTCGCCGAGCGGTGGCCGGCGGCGAGGTGCACGATCATCGCGGTGTCCGATCGCGCTCCGCTGTTGTGCCCGTACACCTTGTTGGGTCCCGACCGGGAGTCGGAGCCGAGGACCAGGATGTCCATGGCCCCGTTGCCCAGCGGGGCGGGGCGGTGGCCGCCGAGGGCGCGGTTGATGTCGACGCTGTGGATGTTGCCGTTCAGCCGCTCGTACAGGTACGCGGCTCCGCCGGCGCCCACGAGCACCAGGCCCGCCGTCACCCAGGCCACGATCTTCAGGCCGCGCCGGCGGCGCCTGCGGGCGTCCCCGGCCCCGCTGGGGCTGGAGCCGGTCCGCGGCAGCTGATCGTCGACCATGGGCGGCACCTCCGGCGTAGGTCCGTTTTGTCGGACTCTCCATCGTGCGCCCGGGGTGCGGGTTCCGGCATCCGGGGGACCATCCGGGTGATACGACAGGACTCCCGCACACCCCCTGAACAGGGGATATGCGGGAGTCCCGGGTGAAAACCCGCTCAGTGACCGGACCTGCGGTCGCGGTCACTGAGCGTGTTCACGGTGATCAGCCGAACAGGTTGTAGATGTTCCAGCCCGCGCCGATCAGGACCCGTGCCGCGTACGGCGCGGTGGACGAGCCGGTGCCCTTGTAGAGCCACAGCTTGCCCGCCGTGTCGCGCGCGAGGAGGTCCGCCTTGCCGTCACCGGTCATGTCGCCGGTGGAGGCGAAGGCGTTGTACGTGTTCCAGCCGGCACCGATCTTGACGCGGGCCGCCCAGGGCGCGGACGCGACGCCCGTGCCCTTGTACAGCCACATCGCACCGGTGCTGTCGCGGGTCACCAGGTCGGCCTTGCCGTCGTCGGTGAGGTCGCCCTTGCCGTAGATGACGGAGCCGTAGATGCCCCAGCCCGAGCCGACCTTGATCCGGGTACCGAACTTGCCGGTGCCCGTGCCCGGGTAGACGTACGCCACGCCGGAGCTGTCGGTCGCGAAGAGGTCGGACTTGCCGTCACCGGTGATGTCACCGGGCAGCGTGATCGACTTCATCGCGTTCCAGCCGGCGCCGATGTCCGTGGCCGAACCGTCCATGCCGTTGAGGAAGCGCAGGTGGCCGGACGTGTCCCGGACCACCAGGTCCCCAACCCAGTCGCCGTTCAGGTCGGCCTGCCGCACCAGGTTGAAGGTGCTCCAACTCGGGCCGACGTCAAGGCGGGTGGCGAAGCTGCTGCCCTTGGACTGGTACATGTAGCCCTCGCCGGCCGGCGTCCGGGCGAACAGGTCCGCCAGGGTGTCGCCGGAGTTGGCGCCGAGCAGGCTCGCGTCGTCCATGCGCTGGTTGATCGCGCCCGCGTACGTGCTCACCTTGGTGAACACGCTGTGGGCACCGGACTCGACGCAGTCCTCGACACCCCACGACACGATGCCGATGATCTTGCCGCTCTCCACGAGCGGACCGCCGGAGTCGCCGTTGCACGGCGTGACGGTGCCCGTGTCGGTGCCGCTGGCGGGCGAGCCGCCGCAGACCATGTGACCCGGCACGAACTCGGTACCGGCCCACTGGGTGCAGGTGGCGTCCGAGTTGAGGGGGATCGGCGCGGTCTTCAGCGTCTGCGACGGGTCCTGGGTGGTGGACGACGTGCGTCCCCAGCCGTAGACCGTCGCCGTCTTGCCGGCCGCGTACGACGCCGTGTCGGTGCTGCTGGTGATCGGCAGCGCCTTGGCGGTCGACGCGATCGGGTAGCCGGGGTCCACCGTGAGCAGCGCGGCGTCGTTGTCGATCGTCGTAGCGTTGAACGACGGGTGGTTCCACTGCGTGCTCAGGTCGCTGACCGTGCCACCGTGGAAGTCGGTGTTGCCAGCCGCGTCCGTGGTGGGCTGCTGGTCGGTGCCGGTGATGATGGCGCCGTTGTCGTACCAGTCGTAACCCTTGACGCAGTGGGCCGCAGTGAGGATCTTCGTCGGGCTGACGACGGTGCCGCCGCAGAAGAAGCCCACGTCGTCGGACGTGGACGCGGTGCCCTTGTCGTCGTAGTAGAAGAGCTGCACCATCCACGGCGCCTGGGAGAACGTCGTGGTGGTGCCGCCGATGATGTACGGGGTGGCCTTGGGGCCGGTGGTGCTGCTGCCGGTGGTGGTGCTTCCGGCGAGCGAGGAGCGCGACACGGTGCGGGCCGCGGTGCGGACCGCTCCGGCGATGCGGGACTTCAACTCGGCCGGGCTCGCGGCACTGTGGGTCGCGGCCGCGTTGAACGCGTGCGGCAGCGGGGTGCCGTCGGCGTGGGCGGACGGGGCCGTGAGGAACAGGCCCGCCGTGCCGACGGCAAGGGCGGCAACCGGAAGCGCCTTGAGGCTGCGCCGTCCGGGCTTGACGCCCTGGTGGGCAGAGGACACTCAGATCTCCTGATGTTCGGATGTCGTGCCGCGGGCGCGTGGGACACGGCGCGGCGGCACCGGAAACGTGCACGCAGGAGTGAGTGGAAGGCGCAGAAAAAAACGGACCCGTCCGGGCGCGGGCGGGCCGTTGGGCCGCCGGCGCGGGACCGGGTCCGAAGATGGACTCCCCCCCACCTGCGGCTGGCCGATCATATGACCGCCGTACGGGTTCACACCAGCCGCACAGAATCGGTCCGTCACATGATTCGGTAAAGAAACGTCGAGCGAAACCTTCGGCGGAACTCTGCGGGACGTCAACAGACGGTCGACGGCAGGTCAACGAAAAAAGCCCTGCCCGCCGGGCGGGCCGGCGGGCAGGGCATCAGCAAGGGAAGAAGATCCGGTACTCCCCCAACTGCCGGGCGGGCGCCCGGCGGTGGGGTCAGTCGTTGTTGCCCGGGGTGGTCTTCGCGATCTGCATCAGGAACTCGGCGTTGGACTTGGTCTGCTTCATCTTGTCCAGCAGCAGCTCGATCGCCTGCTGCTGGTCCAGGGCGTGCAGCACCCGGCGCAGCTTCCAGACGATGCCCAGCTCCTCGCCGCCCAGCAGGATCTCCTCCTTGCGGGTGCCGGACGCGTCCACGTCCACCGCGGGGAAGATGCGCTTGTCGGCAAGCTTGCGGTCGAGCTTGAGCTCCATGTTGCCGGTGCCCTTGAACTCCTCGAAGATCACCTCGTCCATCCGCGAACCGGTCTCGACCAGCGCGGTGGCCAGGATGGTCAGCGAGCCGCCGTCCTCGATGTTGCGCGCGGCACCGAAGAAGCGCTTCGGCGGGTAGAGCGCGGTCGAGTCGACACCACCGGACAGGATGCGGCCGGAGGCGGGCGCCGCGAGGTTGTACGCGCGGCCCAGGCGGGTGATGGAGTCGAGCAGCACGACCACGTCGTGGCCCAGCTCCACCAGGCGCTTGGCGCGCTCGATGGCCAGCTCGGCGACCGTGGTGTGGTCCTCGGCCGGGCGGTCGAAGGTCGAGGAGATGACCTCGCCCTTCACCGACCGCTGCATGTCGGTGACCTCTTCGGGCCGCTCGTCGACGAGCACGACCATCAGGTGGCACTCGGGGTTGTTGGTGGTGATCGCGTTGGCGATCGCCTGCATGATCATGGTCTTGCCGGTCTTCGGCGGGGCCACGATCAGACCGCGCTGGCCCTTGCCGATCGGCGACACCAGGTCGATGATCCGCGTGGTCAGCACGCCCGGGTCGGACTCCAGGCGCAGGCGGTCCTGCGGGTACAGCGGGGTGAGCTTGTTGAACTCCGGGCGGCCGCGGCCGGAGTCGGCGGCCATGCCGTTCGCGGAGTCCAGGCGCACCAGCGCGTTGAACTTCTCGCGGCGCTCGCCGTCCTTGGGCTGCCGCACCGCGCCGGTGACGTGGTCGCCCTTGCGCAGGCCGTTCTTGCGGACCTGGGCGAGCGAGACGTACACGTCGTTCGGGCCCGGCAGGTAGCCGGAGGTGCGGATGAACGCGTAGTTGTCGAGGATGTCGAGGATGCCGGCGACGGGGATCAGCACGTCGTCGTCGGCGACCTGCGGCTCGCTGCCGCCGAAGTCCTCGCGGCCCCGGCCGCGGCCCCGGCGGTCGCGGTAGCGGCCGCGGCGCCGGCCCCGGCCATCGCCGAACTCGTCGTCGTCCTGCTGGCCGCCGCCACCCTGCTGGTTCTGGCCGCCGCCCTGGCCCTGCTGTCCCTGCTGGCCGCCGCGCTGGCGGTCCTGCCGGTCCTGGCGGTCCTGGCGGTCGTCGCCGTCCCGGTTGCGGCGGTCGCGCTGCCGCTCGCGGCGGTCGCCGCGCTGGCCGCGCTGGCGGTCCTGGCGGTCGTCGCCGCCCTGCTTGCCGTCGCCCTTGCCCTCGGCGGTGTCGGCGGCGGCCTCGGCGGCGCGCTCCGCGCGGCCGCCGGCCTGCTCGGCCGTCTTCGCCTCGCCCTTCGGCGCGGACTTCTCGCCCTTGTCACCGGCCGGCTGGCCGGGGATCTCGATCTGCTGGTCGCTCGTCGCGGTGGCCGAGCCACCCGCGGCCGCGGCGCTGCCCTCGTCGGACTGCTCGACGCGCGTCCGGGAAGTGGCGCGGCGCTTGGGCTTCTCGGCCGCGGGAGCCTCGGCCTGCGGGGCGGCGCCGCCGCCGGCCTGACGCTCCTTGATGGTCTCGATCAGCTGGCTCTTGCGCATCCGCGCCGTGCCCTTGATCCCGAGGCCGGAGGCGAGCTGCTGGAGCTCGGCCAGGACCATGCCGTCAAGACCGGTACCGGACCGGCGTCGCCGTGCGGCGCTGGGCGCAGCACCGGAGGCAGGCGCAGCGGCTTCGGACGCGGCGACAGTGTTGTCTGCGCGCACGCCCATCAGATCGGTGGTGTCGCTCACGAAGGGTCCTTCCCTGGAGCGGACGTCGGCCTGAATGGCTCGGCGACCGGTCGTGCTGTCCGGGTCTGGGCGTTTCCGCTGTTCAGATCCGGGGCGGTGGTCCGCCAGATGGCGGCAGAAATACATACGTGCTCTCGGTACGGAGATGGCCCCCGGAACTCCTACCGACTCCGGAGCTGGAACTCGTACCGAATCCGGAGCGTGCTCGACACTGCGAAGGCAGGCTGTCCGACTCCCCAGTCAGGCTGCCTATGCGGTGTGGGAGGCTCCCGGAAGATGTGTCGTCCGCTGCCTCATTCGGCATCCTCATTCAGCAGAGGCGGGGACACAGCGCATCGCGCCCATTGGGCGGCGAATGCTGGCTTGAGATTAACACTACCGGATCCCACACATATTCCCCCTCTCCTCGACCGGCAATCGTGTCACTGCCCCCCGACGAGCGGCAGGACACTGGCCCCGGTCGGGTCGAGCGCCAGACGATGGGCGGCCCAGCCCTCGCCCCCGAGCCGGGAGACCTTGTCCGCGTCCCCCTCGTCGCACAGCGCGAGCACCGTCGGCCCGGCGCCGGACACGACAGCGGGGACGCCCTCGGCGCGCAGACGGTTCACCAGGGCGATGGTCTCGGGCATGGCGGGCGCCCGGTAGTCCTGGTGCAACCGGTCCTCGGTGGCGGGCAGCAGCAGCTCGGGGCGCCTGGTGAGCGCCTCGACGAGCAGCGCGGCCCGGCCGGCGTTGGCCGCCGCGTCGACGTGCGGGACGCTGCGCGGCAGCATGCCGCGCGCGGTCTCGGTGAGCAGCGGGGCGGCGGGCACGAAGACCACCGGAATCAGTGAAGCGGCAGGGTCCATGCGGACCGCCCGGGCGGCACCGCCCTCTGTCCAGGCTACGGTGAATCCGCCGAGCAGGCAGGCCGCGACGTTGTCGGGGTGGCCCTCGATCTCGGTGGCCAGCTCCAGCAGCGCGGTGTCGTCGAGAACGGCGGGCCCGCCTATCGTCACGGCGCGGGCGGCGATGATGCCGGCGCAGATCGCCGCGGAGGAGGAGCCGAGGCCGCGCCCGTGCGGGATGCGGTTGGCGCACACCACCTCGAGGCCGCGCGGCTGCCCGCCGAGCAGGTCGAACGCGGTCCGCAGGGACCGCACGACCAGGTGCTTCTCGTCGCGGGGCAGCGTGTCGGCGCTCTCACCCGCGATGTCGACGTGCAGGCCCGAGTCGGCGACACGGACGACCACGTCGTCGTACAGCCCCAAGGCCAGGCCGAAGGCGTCGAAACCGGGGCCCAGGTTGGCGCTGGTCGCGGGGACGCGCACCCGTACTGCGGCGGCGCGGAACGCGGGACCGGCCATCGTTCGACGAATCTCCTTGTGCGGTGCGCCCTGCGGGCGCGGCTCCATTGCCGGCGCGGCTGGGCAGGAATGGCGGTTTGGCATCCGCCGGATGCGGGGCACTCTGCGGTGCCACCGGGGTAAGCCTATCGAAGGAAGGTTCCCCTGCGACATAGGGCGCACGCACCGCGCGTGATGCGTGTCGTCAGCGGTGCGTGCGCCCCCACCGGAAAACCGGCGTCAGCGCAGGCCGAGGCGGTCGGCGGCGGCGTCCGCGTCGACCGGGACCGTGGTCGGCTGCGGGGCTCCGGCCACCGCCCAGTCGGGGTCCTTCAGCCCGTTGCCGGTGACCGTGCAGACGATCCGCTGGCCGGCGTCGACGCGGCCCTCCTCGGCGGCCTTGAGCAGTCCGGCCACCGACGCGGCCGACGCGGGCTCGACGAAGACGCCCTCCCTGGCGGCCAGCAGCCGGTAGGCGGACAGGATCTGACGGTCCGTCACGGCCTCGATGAGGCCGCCGGAGTCGTCCCGGGCCTCCTCGGCGAACGTCCAGGACGCGGGGTTGCCGATCCGGATCGCCGTGGCGATGGTCTGCGGCTGGCGCACCGGCGCCCCGTTGACGATCGGCGCGGACCCGGACGCCTGGAAGCCCCACATCCGCGGCTTGCGGGTGGAGACCCCGTCGGCCGCGTACTCCCGGTACCCCTTCCAGTACGCGGTGATGTTGCCCGCGTTGCCGACCGGCAGGACGTGGATGTCCGGGGCGTCGCCGAGCGCGTCCACGATCTCGAACGCGGCGGTCTTCTGCCCCTCGATGCGCACCGGGTTGACCGAATTGACCAGCGCCACCGGGTACTTCTCGCTCAGCCCGCGCGCCAGGTCGAGGCAGTCGTCGAAGTTCCCGTCGACCTGCAGGATGCGGCTGCCGTGCACGAGCGCCTGGCCCATCTTGCCCAGCGCGATCTTGCCCTGCGGCACGAGCACCGCGCACACCATTCCGGCGCGCACCGCGTACGCGGCGGCCGACGCGGAGGTGTTGCCGGTGGACGCGCAGATGACGGCCTTCGCGCCGTCCTCCTTGGCGCGCGAGATGGCCATCGTCATACCGCGGTCCTTGAAGGACCCGGTCGGGTTGGCGCCCTCGACCTTCAGGTAGACGTCGCAGCCCGTCCGCTCCGACAGCAGCTGGGCCGGGACGAGCGGGGTGCCACCCTCCAGCAGCGTGACCACCGGGGTGCTCGCGGTGACCGGCAGCCGGTCCCGGTACTCCTCGATGATGCCGCGCCACTGGTGGGTGCCGGACATTCGCGGTCGTTCGATGGTTCCGTCGGTGGTGCTCATGGCGGCCTTACTCCCCTTCCACACGCATGATGCTGGCGACTCCGCGCACGGTGTCGAGCTTCCTCAGGCTGGAGACCGTCGCGGAGAGCGCGGCGTCCGACGCGCGGTGGGTGACGACGACGAGGGACGCCTCGCCCGCCCGTCGCCCACCGGCACCCTGCTCGACGGCGACCTCGTCGCCGCTGCCCTGATTCTTGCCTTGCTGACGCACCGTGTCGATCGACACGTCGTGCTCGGCGAACACCATGGCGACCTGAGCCAGGACGCCCGGTTTGTCCGCCACGTCAAGGCTGATGTGGTAGCGGGTGACCACATCGCCCATCGGGCTGACCGGCAGTTGCGTGTAGGCGGACTCGCCGGCACCGGTGGTCGCCGCGAGCTTGTTGCGGCAGGCGGCCACCAGGTCGCCGAGGACGGCGGAGGCGGTGGGTGCGCCGCCCGCGCCGGGACCGTAGAACATCAGCCGCCCGGCCGCCTCCGCTTCCACGAAGACGGCGTTGTAGGCCTCGCGGACGGAGGCCAGCGGGTGGCTGAGCGGGATCATCGCGGGGTGCACCCGGGCCGTGACCGAGCGGCCGTCGGCGCTGCGCTCGCAGATCGCGAGCATCTTCACGGTGCAGCCCATCTTCTTCGCCGACGCGATGTCCGCGGCCGTCACCTCGGTGAGGCCCTCGCGGTGCACGTCGTCGATGGTGACACGGGTGTGGAAGGCGATACCGGCCAGGATCGCGGCCTTGGCGGCCGCGTCGAAGCCCTCCACGTCGGCCGTCGGGTCGGCCTCGGCGTAGCCGAGCGCGGTGGCCTCGTCCAGCGCCTCGCTGTAGCCGGCGCCGGTGGACTCCATCTTGTCGAGGATGAAGTTGGTGGTGCCGTTGACGATGCCGAGCACCCGGTTGACCTTGTCGCCCGCCAGCGACTCGCGCAGCGGCCTGATCAGCGGGATCGCACCGGCGACCGCGGCCTCGTAGTACAGGTCGACGCCGTGCTCCGCGGCCTTGGCGTGCAGGCTCGCCCCGTCGGCGGCCAGCAGCGCCTTGTTCGCCGAGACGACCGACGCGCCGTGCTCGAACGCGGTGGTGATCAGCGTCCGGACCGGCTCGATCCCGCCGATGACCTCGACGACCACGTCGAGGTCGCCGCGTTTGACCAGCGCCGTCGCGTCCGTGGTCAGCAGTTCGGCGGGCACGCCCTCGCGCACCTTGTGGGGCCGCCGCACGGCGATCCCGGCGAGCTCGATCGGCGCGCCGATCCGCGCGGCGAGGTCGTCGGCCTGCGTCGTGAGGATGCGCGTGACCTCGGAGCCGACCACACCGCAGCCCAGCAGCGCCACCTTCAGCGGACGCGTACGCATCATCCGACCTCGTTTCTCGTCCTGCATCGACTTCTGTGCGCGCGGGCGGAGTCCCCGGGGCCCAGGGGCCGGGCCCGGTCCTCACGCGGGGAGCCCACCGCGCGGAGGTCACCAGTCTCACGCACCGGACGGGAGAAGCCACTCCCTGTCCGGATCGCGAGACCGGCTGATCACCGGACGATATGGCGTCCGCCCGGCGATCTTGCCGTGTATTTTCGGTCAGCCCACGTCCAGGCGGAGCAGATCGTCCTCCGTCTCCCGCCGCACGATCACCCGCGCGTCCCCGTCCGCGACCGCGACCACCGGCGGACGCAGCGCGTGGTTGTAGTTGCTCGCCATGGCCCGGCAGTACGCGCCGGTGGCCGGCACGGCCACCAGGTCGCCGGGGGCCAGGTCGGACGGCAGGAACGCGTCCTTGACCACGATGTCGCCGCTCTCGCAGTGCTTGCCCACCACCCGGCTGAGCATCGGCGGCGCGTCGCTCGTACGGGACACCAGCGCGACGGTGTACTCCGCGTCGTACAGCGCGGTGCGGATGTTGTCCGACATGCCGCCGTCCACGCTCACGTAGGTGCGCAGCCCCTCCAGCGGCTTGACCGTGCCGACCTCGTAGAGCGTGAACGCGGTCGGGCCGACGATCGCCCGGCCCGGCTCCACGGACAGCCGCGGCACCCGCAGGTCCGCCGCCTCGCACTCGCGGGTGACGATCTCGTTCAGCGCCTTGGCGATGTCCTGCGGCTCGCGCGGGTCGTCCTCGGAGGTGTAGGCGATGCCCAGGCCGCCGCCCAGGTCGATCTCCGGCAGCTCGACGCCGTGCTCGTCGCGGACGTCCGCGAGCAGCGACACGACACGGCGCGCGGCCACCTCGAAGCCGGCCATGTCGAAGATCTGCGAGCCGATGTGGCTGTGGATGCCGACCAGTTCGAGACTGTCCAGCCGCAGCACCCGGCGCACCGCCTCGGCCGCCATGCCGTCGGCGAGCGCCAGGCCGAACTTCTGGTCCTCGTGCGCGGTCGCGATGAACTCGTGGGTGTGCGCCTCGACGCCGACCGTCACCCGGATCTGCACCCGCTGCCGCACGCCGTGCTCCTGCGCGACGGCCGCCACCCGCACGATCTCCTGGTACGAGTCCAGCACGATCCGGCCGACACCCGCGGTCACCGCGCGCTCGATCTCCGCGGTGCTCTTGTTGTTGCCGTGCAGCGCGATCCGCTCGGCGGGCATCCCGGCGTCCAGCGCCACCGCCAGCTCCGTGCCCGAGCAGACGTCGAGGTTCAGCCCCTCCTCGGTCAGCCAGCGGACCACGGCCCGCGACAGGAACGCCTTGCCGGCGTAGAAGACGTCGGCGTCCTGCCCGAACGCGGACCGCCAGGCGCGGCAGCGGGCCCGGAAGTCCGCCTCGTCCAGGAAGTAGGCGGGCGTGCCGAACTCCTCGGCGAGCGCCCGGACATCGAGCCCGCCGACCTCGGCGGCGCCGTCGTCGTTGCGGGTGACGGTCCGCGACCAGACGCGCGGGTCGAGGCGGTTGAGGTCGCTCGGCGGCGCCTGGTAGTGGCCCTCGGGGAGGACGTCGGCGTGGCGGGGACCTGCGGGGTGTGCGGAGCGGCTCACGTCTCTCGGGCTTTCTGTTCAGGGATCTCGGAGGTCCGTGGAGGGATCTCAGAGGTGGTCGGGGGCGCTGATGCCGAGCAGGAGCAGGCCGTCGGCGAGCACGATGCCCGCGGCGTCGGCAAGGCGGACGCGGGCGGCGTGGACGGCCGAGGGTTTCTCGTCGCCCCGGGGCAGCGCGGGACACTCGTCGTGGAAGCGGAGGAACGCGTCCGCGAGCCGCTCCAGATGGCGGGCCACCCGGTCCGGCGCGCGGCGGCGGGCCGCCGTCTCGACCACGCGGGGGAAGTCGGCCACGAGACCGAGGAGTTCGGTTTCGGCGGGGTGGTGGGCGGCATGGTGCGGGTCGCCTGGCGGCGGGCCGCCGGGATCGGTGCCGCCGCCGCCCGGCGCGGGCTCGGCGTGGGCGTCGACCGGGACCTGAGCGTCGACGTCGACGTGCAGGTCGCGGGCGTTGCGCAGCAGGGCCCGGGTGCGGGCGTGGGCGTAACGGACCCGGAAGAGCGGGTTGGACTCGTGCTGGCGCAGCAGCTCGGCCGTCGGGCGCGGCCGGTCCTCGGCCGGGGGCCGCAGCAGGGCCCAGCGGGCGGCGTCGCGGCCGAGCCCGTCCAGGATGCCGGGCTCCGGCTCCTCGACCCGCACCGGCTCGGACGGTCCCGGGCCGGCGCCGGCGGCGCGCAGCAGCAGGTTGACGGCCTCGGCGACGACGGGTGCGCGCACGGCGTCCGGGCCGCCGGAGGCGGTGACCGTCACCGCCTCGCCGGCCAGCCCGTCACCGCGCCCGTAGGCCTCGCGCTGCTCGCGGACCTCGCGGACGACGTCGTGGTGGGCGAGGGCGTGCAGGGTGATGTTGAGGAAGCCGGGGGCGGCGACGTCGACCTGGGCGATGCCCGGCTCCTTCTCCAGCCGGCGGGCGAGGATCGTCGCGACCTCACCGGCGGAGCGCCCGGCCGGGCCGGCGAGCTGGAGCGCGACGTTCGTCGCGTAGTCCCCGCAGCCCGGGCGCGACGACCGCTGCACGGCGATCCGCTCGGGGAGCGCGTCCACGTCCACCCGCAGCTCGTCCGCGAGGACGGCACGCCGCACCGTCGCCAGGACGGTGCGGGAGAGGTCGGCGGGTGTCACGGGGGCAAGCGTAGGCGAGGACGGGGGTGCTACGGCGAGGGGGTTTCACCTGCTGGGACGGCCCCTCGGGGCGGGCGGCGGACGGCCGGTCCGCCAGGTCAGGACGCCGAGGTCCGGCTGCGCCGGGGCGGGGCGGGCGCCTCGGGCTGGGCTGGGGCGTGGACGTCGGGCTCGGCCGGGGCGGACCGGAGGCGTCGGGCTGGCTCAAGCACCCGGATGTGCGGCGGTGCGGCCACGCGGTTGCTCCGGAGGCTGCTCGCGGCCCGAGGCGCGGCGAGCCAGCCGCCGCACCGTCTCCACCAGCTCGGCCGGCTCGAACGGCTTGGCCAGATACGCGTCCCCGACCCCGTCGGCCACCGACCCGGCGCTCACCATCAGGATGCCCAGCCCGCGGGTCCGCGGGTCGGCCCGCAGCCGGGCCGCGGTCCTGATCCCGTCGAGCCGCGGCATGACCACGTCCAGGGTCACGACGTCGGGGCACACGCTGTGGACGATCTCCAGGCACTCGGCACCGTCGCCCGCGGTCACGACCTCGAAGCCCTCCAGCTCAAGGTTGACCCTGATCAGCTGCCGGATCACCTTGTTGTCATCCACCACAAGGACCCGGCCGGACGCGCCCGTCACACCAGAAAGGTTAGGCGCGCGGCCGCGGAGCCGCCCCCCTTTTCCCCTTTCTTCCCCGCCACGGGTGAACCTCCCTCCCCCCGTTGCCCCTCACCGGCCCCGTCCCCGCCCCCTCCGCGAAGCCCGCCCACCGCCACTCCACAGGCCTCCCCCCGACCCCCGCCTCCCCCTCCTCCCGGCCTCCCCCACCCCCACGAAACCCTGTCCGGCCCACCCCCCTCGAGCTGGTAGTGTTCTTCCCGTCGCCCCCGTAGCTCAGGGGATAGAGCAACGGCCTCCGGAGCCGTGTGCGCAGGTTCGAATCCTGCCGGGGGCACCTCGCAGTAGGTGCCAAAAGACCCCGCCACCAGCCGAAACGCTGACGGCGGGGTTTTTGCATGTGCGCAGGCGTATGCCGTCGAATGCGGCCCTATGACGGGGGCTGTGGACAGTACGTGGACAGGATCTTGGAGCATCTGCCCAGGTCAGCTCAGGCGAACAAGGGCCGTGTGGCGAAGGAGCCCTCATAGGGCATAGGTCGCGGTTGCAGGCCAGCAGCAGCTCATTCATGACGATCAGCGCTTCGATCGAGCCGTTCGGGTGTTAGCTACCGTCTGCGCATCAGGGGAACTAGGTAGCCAAGGGGTGGGGATGTCAGGCGAAACGATCTCTGTGATCGTTGCAGTCGTTGGCGTTGGCGGCACGCTGACGTCAGCAGTGGTCACTCAAATCTTCGCTCAACGGACAGAGTCGCGGAGGTTGGAGCACGAAGAACGGGTCCGTGCCGCGAAACGACGGGCAGCCAAGGATCAACGCAGGATCGACCAGCTCCGCGACTGCTACGTGCAGCTCAACGCTCATGATCGCCACTATAGAGACGCGATGCTCGCATACGCCTATGCACTGAAATCGGGATCCTTCGATGCAGAAGCAGCGGAGGTCAGTAACGCCCGGCGTACCCAACGGGATACCCGGGCCGAGGCTCAGCTAGTGGCCAGCGACGCAGTACTTGAACTTGAGTACACGGTCAACGACCGGCTCACGATCGCCTATAGGGAGCTCATGAAGATCGCAGGCGGGGAAGAGTCACCTGCTCGCTTGGAAAGGCTTGACCGGGTCATTGTCCTGTTGGATTCAATCGTCTCGCAGCAAGAAAATGTGCGAGCACGCATGCGGCTTGAGGTGCGTGCCGCCCAGGGGCCTCCAGACGAAACCCGCGCGATGACAACGTCGAGCTGACAGCACACCAGCAGGCCGGCTCCTGCAGATCTATCAGAGACAACGCTCAGGCCCCCAGGATCCCTGGGGGCCTGAGTCAGGCACAAGACTGGTCACTCGTACTCGCGCAGCAGCTCCTCAATCCGGCCGTTGGCTACCTCCTGCCTGCCGTCGAGGCATTTGGCGTAGCGACTCAGCAGCACCTCCACGCTGTTGCCGGCCCGTTCGGCCACCTCTGTGGCGTCGACACCGGCGTTAAGCCAGGTGGAGAGTGCGGAGTGCCGCAGGTCGTACGGCCGCCGGGCCAGAGGAGAGGCGGCCGCGGCCGGCGGCAGTGCCAGGGCCCGGGCTTCCTTCCAGGCCCGGGAGTACGTCGAGGAGGCGACCACTCCCCCGGTCTCGCTGAAGAACAGGCGCCCGTCCTCAGCCGTCCCGAAGGTGTCGACGTGCTCCCGGAGGACCGTCACGAGATGCGGAGGGATCGGCACGCGCCGGACAGCCTCAGCCGGCCGGTTCTTCAGCCCGCGGTCGTCATGGCTCTCGCCGGAGTCGGTCCACTGCTTCCCGACGATCGGACGCGTGCGGTGAAGAAGGGCAGAGCCCCAGCCTGAATCCGGGAGAACCAGATCCGTTTCCGCGAGCCCGACCGCCTCAGCGGGACGCAGGCCGCCGTAGTACATGGCAGCGAAGAGGCCCACCAGGCGCCGGCCCCGGGCTCGGCTGTAGCCACCCACGTAGGACAGGGCGACAAGGAGTGCACGAGCCTGCTCCGGATTCGCCACCACGCGGGGATCAACGTCAGTTGACACCTTGGGCTTCTGCCAACGGATCACGGTGAGCGGATTCTCCCGAAACTCCCCCAGGTCCACCGCGTAGTGAGCGGCGTTGACGAGCGTCCGTCGCTTCCGTCGCACTGTCTCGGCAGCCGCAGCCGTACCGTCCATCTTGAGCTTGAGCGAATCGAGCACCGCACGCCCAATGACCGGGTCGGCCAAGTCAGAGAGTGGCCGTGCGGCTTTGGCTGCCCAGTGCAGTGCGTTGCCGATCTCAGCGGGGATCTCGCGATCGGCGGGGCCAGGAAGCACGAAGGCCCAGTTCCGCAGTGCGGTACGGAGGACGTCATTCGCCGGCCTGCCGGGCCGGTCATCGAGTAGGGCGAGAGTCGCCGTCACCAGTGACTCATTGATCGAATTCCGGGTGTTGGGAGCGGCGTGCGGCCATTTCATTGCGAGGTACTTCAACGCGAAGTCGTACCAGGAGAGTGGTGACTTCTTCTCTGTCATGGATTCCGGCAGCCCGGACTCGGCATCGAACTCGTCGCCGTCGCGCATGGCCCGCATCAGCTTGGAGCGGAAGTTGTCCGCCAGCCCCTTCGTACGGAAGGAGTCCGAGAAGACGCGGCCGGCGACCGACCACCGCACGTCGTAGGAACCTTTCTGCGTGTTCCGCTTCCGAACACCCCAGACCTTCACATCGAGCGACTTCATGCCGCAGCTCCTTCCAGTTCTCGCAGCCACGCCCGGAAGTCGCTCCGCCACACCCGGAGCTCACCATTGGGGAGTTTGAACGCGACGGGCCCCTCCCCCAGCTCTCGCCAGCGGTAGAAGGTCCGTCGCGAGATTCCCCCGAGTTCCGCAAGGATCTGGGGAACGGTCATCAACTCGTCGCGACGGGCATCCATGTGGATTCTCCTTCCGTTCCGGGGGCGGGTTCGAGGGTCGCGGCGAGCCAGGCTTCGCCGGGAGTCAGGCCGGTGCCGGCGAAGGCCCAGTGAGAGAGGACGTAGGTGGTCTCCTGCGGGCGTGCCTGGCTGCTTTGGGCGCGGCGGTACTCGGCGCGGGCGTTGCGGAGGGCACCGAGGGTGGTGGAGTAGCGGCGAGTCTTGGTGGAGAAGTGGCCGCGGAAGCCGAGCATGTGAGCCCAGGCCCGCAGCCTCAGTTCTTCCAGCTCCTTGCGGGCCCCCAGGTTCCACGCGGTGCGGATCATCCGGCGCGCATGGTCGGAGATGGCCAGGTGCGGGAGCTCCGCGAGGAAGCGGATCGGGCGGTCGAGGGTGCCCGTCGCTGTCTCGGCGCCCTTGGTGGCGTACTTGGCGATGTACGCGGCGACGGCACGGTCGGTGAGTGCGGTCGAGCCGGCGAAGTCGGCGCCGCGGATGGTGCGGACGTCGAGTTGGCGGCCGAAGGCGAAGGTGTGCGGTCGGCCGTCGATGGTGGGTCCGGTGACGCAGGCGGCGGATGCTGCGGCACGAATGGCGTCCGTGAGCAGGTCGGCTGTGGCCCAGGCGGGCGGTTGGGTGGTGCCGCCGTCGGGGCCGTCGAGTCGGATGACGGCGTGGAAGTGGACCGCGCCGCGCTTCTGGTACTCGGCGACCTTGGCGAAGGAGACGCGGGCGTGGTCGCGGAAGGCGCGTTGGCTGAGCCCGGCGCGCTTGGCGATCTCGCGGCGCAGGTAGATGGAGAAGCGGCGCCACAGGGCTCCGGCATAGGCGTTCCACAGGACGGCGGCTTCGTAGTCGTAGGTGTCGGGGTTGAGCGGGGTGCCGAGTTCGGGTGCGTCGGCGGGGTGTGCGGTGCCGCAGCGGCAGGTGCCGGAGTCGGGCCGGTTGTGGACGGGGCCGAAGCCGGGGGCGGTGAAGGTGGCGAAGACGCGGGGGTGGTCGGTGACGTCTTCTGGGGTGCCCTTGCCGCCGCGGAGTCCGGCGGTGATCAGGTGGAAGGTGTCGCGGCGGTAGGTCTCGGCGCAGGCGGCGCAGCGGGTGGTGCGGCGGTTGTTGCAGCGGACGAGCAGGTGGCCGGCGGCCAGTTGGTCGGAGAGCAGGCGGTGTACGGCCGGGCCGATCTCGCCGGTCGTGGGGTTGAGTTCGTGTTCGGTGCGGTGGCCGTCGAGTCGGATGGGGTGGGTGCAGCCGCCGAGTCCGGAGAGTTGGCGGAGGAGTGCGGGCATGGTGCCGAGCGCGGCCAGGGCGCCGAGTTCGGGCAGCGGGGGCGGTGTTGCGCGGGTGATGACGGAGCTCCCTTCACGGGCTTCGGTGCGTAGAGATGGGGGCCGGGGCGGCGGATGTGCGGCGTCGGTGCCGCCCCGGCAGGTCGTTAGGTCAGCGCTGACGCGGTTGCGTCAGGAGCGAGCGCAGGACCAGGGCGACGACGGCGACCGAGACGGCCGCGACGGCGACGGCGACCAGGAGCGCGGTGAGGACGACGCCGACCGTGATGACTGCGGCCATGGCCCCGACGACGACTCCGGCCGCGGGCGTCACGCGCCGGGGAGGCGCAGCGGGCGGAGTGGTCGCCTGGCAGGCGCAGACGGTTGGTTGGTGCGCGTGTTGGACGGAGACGGGCGCCGTGGTGATGTGGGCCGAGGGGGTGGGTGTCTGCGGGTACTTGGGGCTGAGGAGCACGGCGGAACCTCTCTCGACTACTCGTCTAGGTGTGTGTGCCGTTGACGACGCCCACTCCGGTGCGCGTGCTGTCGTCGATGGCAGGAGCCAGGAAGGTGTGGGCCAGGTAGAAGCCGAACAGAGCGATGAAGACGGCAACCCAGAGGCGGATGCCGAGGAACTTGATCGCGGCCCAGGCGATGACGCCGAGGACGACGACCAGGGGCAAGCTGACGGTCACGGGTGGACGGTCCTTTCAGCGGGCGGGGCAGCGGTGGGTGCGGGCGGCCAGTTCTGCGGCGGAGCGGCTGTCGTACTCGCTGGAGAAGCCGCAGCGCGGCGCGGTGCAGGCGGCGGTGTGCTTCTCCCGGCCCCGCTGGTCGTAGGCGGTGCCGACCTGGACGGGCCCGATGCGGATCAGGTTGCGGAAACGGCGACGGGCGGACACGGGAAACCTTCCTTTCCTGGTGCTTGGTTGCCTGGTTGAGGTGAGGGCCGGTAGGCAGATCGCGTGGCCGTGGGTGTTCGAGGAACGCCCCGCGCGAACTGTGGGGTCAGGAGCCGTAATGAGTCAGCGAGTGCGCCTCGCGCTTTGCATCGCTTCGCTGGTGGTGTTGTTCGGACTCGCCATCACGACGGCCCGGTTGTGGGCCCATGAGTCGTTGTGGCAGGTGATCAGCCTGTGCGTCTTCATGTTTTTGTGGTTTGTCGTGGCGGAGGTCAGGCGGCGCAGGCGGAAGCGTGCGGGTCTCCTCCCTCCTCAATGAGGTCTTCCTTCACAGCTGAGCGGCGATGGCTTCGGCGAGCAGTGCGGGGACGCCGAGGCGGGCGCGCAGGGTCGGTGTGTCGATGGCGTTGCCGGTGCGAGTGAGGTGCTCGGCTGCGACCTTGCGGGCATGAGCCACCAGCGCAGCCGGGACTGCCGGGACCGCAGGAGCGGGACGAGCGGGCGGTGGCGCCGAGCTGGCTTCGGTAGTGACGGGTTCCGGCGGGGCCGCCGGATCCGGCCGGGTAGCGCTGTGTGCGAGGAGCGTTCCGCCCAGGAAGGCGACCGCAGGCCAACCGGCGACGAGGATCCGCAGCCATGCGGGCACGGCGTGCGCGTCCAGGAGGCCGGCGGTGGCGATGTTGGCGCCGAGCGACGCGGACAGCGCGATCACGAACCAGCACCAGGCGGCGCCCTTGCTCGTCCCGCCGCGGAGCCGTTTCCAGGCTGCGACCAGCAGCAGGTCCACGGAGACCGGGTAGGCCCACGCCTTCCATCCGTGTTGTCCGGCGGCGCCCGCGATGTCGTGCAGGTGGGCGAAGGACAGCGCGGCGGCGATGACGGCTTGGACGAGCACGGCGTCGATACGGGCCAGGCGAGCACGCACGCGCGGGACCTCCTCTCTCGGTTCAGGACATGACGGGGTAGGGACGTGGCGTTGTACGAGAAGAGGGCGCGGGTTCAGCCCGTGACGGGACGGCGCTTGGCAAGTGGGTCGGGCGCGCCGACCGGACGAGCCGGGACAGCGGGCCGGAAGGGGTCCAGCGCGGGCAGGGCCGGTACGAGGGCGGCGGACGCGTCGCAGATGGCGGCGGCGTCTCCGAGGGACAGGTACGGGGTGCGGATGCGGGACCAGCCGCCGGAGGTGTCTCCGGCGACGGCGAGGCCCGGGCGTTCGGGAGCTATGGCGCAGGCGGCCATGACAGCTTCGGGGGCGATGTCGCCGAGTGCCATTTTGGCGGACGCTTCGTCGTTCACGCGGTGGCAGACGCGTCCGGTGAGCTGGGCGCGGAGCATGGTCGCGCCCTTGCCGAGTTCGGCGCCGAAGCGCTGTCCGCAGACCTCCAGGTAGATGCCGGCGGCCCGGCCGAGCTGGGCGAGCCGGATGAGGTGGGTCACCATCTCGTCGCGCCGTTCCTCGTCCTTGCGGGACGCGACGAGGAAGAGTTCCGCCACCTCGTCGACGAACAGCACAACGGGCACGGGCCGTTCGGATTCGGGCAGCCCCCACGCGTCGGACGTGATGTCCCCGTCCGGCGTCGAGGAGGCGATGCCCTGCCGGGCCTTGATCAGGTCGTACCGGTCTTCCATCAATCGGACGAGCGCGGGAAGCAGGTCGGCAGCCTGCTCAGGGTCGGTCGCCAGGGCGGACAACCGGGAGGCGAACGGGGCCAGCTCGACGCCCCGCTTGCAGTCGATCCCCACCAGGGCGACGGGCTGCGAGGCGAGCCCCGCTATCAGGTGGCGGAGGTACATGGACTTGCCCGCCAGCGTTGCACCGAGCGTCAGTTGGTGGGGTATCGCGCGATAGTCCCGCACGAAGGCGGTCGCATCCTCGCGCAGCGCCACCGGCACCTTGAGGAAGTCACCGCCGGCCTTGCGGGGCATGCGGACCTTGCGCAGCACGTCGAAGCCGACGAGCCGCAGTTCGACGACACCCGGCTTGACCACGGACACGTACACGGCGTGCACGCCCCATGCATGCCGCAGCCGTTCGGCCGAGGCGGCGACGTCCGCCGGTTCCTGACCGGGAGCGAGCCGCAAGCGGAGCCGCATACCGGTCGTGGTCGGGCGGATGATGCCTCGCCGGGGAGGGACAGGCCGCACCTCTCGCCGGGTCGTGGCCCGTACCGCCAGGGTGCGTAAGCGGGACGGGGCCACGGTCAGCCCGCAGGCGTCCATCACCGACCCGTACGAGCTCACGAGGCGAGCCGCCGAAAGCGGCAGGCCGACCATGGACCAGTACGCGGCCGGTTGCTCGGCCCGGAGGTAGGCAGCGCCACCGCCGACAGCGGCGAGGGAGCCACCCACCTCCAACATCGTCGTCAGGTCGGACATGCCGATCAGGCTCCGACCTGGGCCGGGAAGGCGGACGGGGTGACGGCAGCGGCGCGGAACGCGATGCCGTGCCGCTGCTGACCGTTGAAGGTGCTCTCCCACGGCCGGGCGATGAGCCCCGGCAGCGCGACCGGAGCACCGAGCGCCAACCCCTCGCCCACGCCGCTCTGCGGGACGGTCACCTTGACCAGCGAGGACTCCCCGTCCTCGATGTAGACGACGCCGACGGTCATCAGCGCCTCACCGGTGTTCGCGTCGGTGGCGACCTCTCCGGTCTGCCGGTCCTTGATCTTCGTTTCCGGAGCCTCGGTCAGCAGGATCGTTGCCGCCGAGGTCTCCACACGGATGGAACGCAAGGTTGAGTCTCCTCACAGTGTGACAGCTAGTCGTCTAGACAAGTGCCATTCGTCGTACCCGAAGACCCGGGCACGAGAACCACTGTGCCACACACCCCACCTACTCGTCTATACGAGTTTACCTCTGGAGGCGTACGAATAGCGGGAGTTGAACACCCGTCACGTCATCCGCCCTGGTCACGTGGCAGGGAGCTGGTAGGCCAACACGTACGCATCGGCTGCCATCACGGTGTCGCAGACCTCGACCGCGCGGCCCCCGGTGTCGAAGGCGGTGCGGATGAGGTGGATGACGGGGACGCCGGCGGCCAGGCGCAGGGTGCGAACCTCGCTGGGGGCGGGCATGCGGGCGCGGATCTCTTCCTCGAAGTGGTCGAGGCGGTGGCCGAGTTCTTCGAGTCGGGCGTAGATGCCGCCGGGGCCCGGGTTGGGTTCGGCGATCTGGGTGCCGCGGGCGATGTCCAACGGGAGGTAGGAGGTGGCGAACTCAACGGGGCGGCCGTCGAGGAGGTAGCGGCGGTGCCGGGCCAGCACGCGGCGGGGGCCGCCGAGACGGGTGGCGATGTCCTGACTCGGCCGCTCTTCCTTGACCTCCAGGTTGTCCACGGTGGGGTGACTGCCGGCGGCGTCGGCCTCGACGGTGAACGCGGACTTGCCCTGCTCGCGGTGGCGGCGGGCGAACCGGTCGGAGGCCAGGCGGCGGACCGGGGGGCGAGGGCGGACGAAGACGCCCTTGCCGTGCTCGGAGAACACGAGACCTTCGCCCTGGAGGACGGACAGGGAGTTGCGGACGGTCATCCGCGAGACGCCGTAGTGCTCGACCAGTTCGGTCTCCGACGGCAGCTTGTCGCCCTCGGAGAATCGTCCCTTGTCGATGGCCTCGCGTAGTTGGTCGGCGATCTGGCGGAAGACCGCCCGGTCGCTCGTCGGGTCCAGTGCACCGAGCGCACCGGAGGGGATAACGGGCATGCGTACTCCTTTGGATATCTAGACGAGCGGCCGACCCTTGTTGCTACGGTGGAGAGCCTAGCCACCCGAGAGGATCAGGTACGTGCCGATCGAGCGCCCGCACTCGGTGAGCGTCGCCGGAGTCATCGTCGACGACGAAGGCCGCGCGTTGCTCATCAAGCGCCGGGACAACGGACATTGGGAACCGCCGGGCGGAGTGCTGGAGGCGGGCGAGACCATCCCCGACGCTCTCCAGCGCGAGGTCCTGGAGGAGACCGGTGTCAAGATCGCACTGCCCGCGACCCTTACCGGCGTCTACAAGAACATGACCGGCTTGATCGTCTCCCTCGTCTTCCGCTGCGAGGCGATCGACGGCCGACCCGCCACCGGCAGTGAGACCAGTGCCCTGCGCTGGGCCACCCGCGACGAAGTCTCCGAACTCGCAGACGAGGCGTACGCGATCCGCGTCCTGGACGCTCTCGACGCCACATCCCCGCCGGCCGTGCGTGCGCACGACGGCGTGAAACTCGTCTAGCTCGAACTCTCTACCCATGGCCGCCTACCAGCACAAAGGAACTTGTATGGACGAGTATATGAGTAGAGTGCGGATCTGGGGACTCACTTGCCCGGGTTCGCTGGAGGAAGTCGGTCGCGCACGGCGCTGGACCCGGGAAGTCCTGGGCGATTCGCCGCACGCCGACGACGCGGCGCTGATCGTCACCGAGCTGGGCGCGAACGCGCTCCTGCACACGGTCAGCGGTGATCCGGCCGGGTCCTTCCACGTCAGCCTGGCCCTGTCAGAGCACGTGGTGTGCGTGTCGGTGACTGATGCCGGCGGCGCGAAGACCGTGCCGACAGTCGAGCACCCGGACGACGGGGGCACCCACGGCCGCGGGCTGGGGATGGTGGCGGCGCTGGCTCAGCACGTCGAGACGCTCGGAGGCGAGGACGGCCGCACGGTCACGGCGTACTTGTTCTCGTCCACAGGTGTGGATGGAGCCACGTGCTTACCGCTCTGAGTCCCCTACAAGGGACGGCGGTTGGCGTCGGCTACTGGTGCGAGGTCACCGCCCACGCGGCCAGCGGACACGTCATCCCCCTGGGATCTTTCGCCCCGCAAAACCGGCGCCTGGCCCTGCGCTGGCTCAGGAACCGCGCCCAGGACGTGACTGACCAACTCGACGAGCCATACGCCCGCCCAGGCCGCCACTGGCTGACGGACATGGCCGAGCACGAACGCGCGATGGCCGTCCTTGCACAAGGCGCCCCGTACAGCGTGACATTCGCCGACGACGCTTGCCGCTACCGCCTGACCATCCACCCGCGCGGGAGCTCCCGATGAACAACCCCACGCGTCTACTCCGCCCCGGCTACTGGTGCGAGTGCTGGACCCAGAGCCCCGCGCCGGGCGAAGCCCCCACGCTGGTCGCCTCCATCGACGTAGCGACGGCTGCCGATGCCATCCGCTGGATCCGCATCGCCCTGCGCACCATCACACCCGCCCTGGACCGCTCCGCATCCCGTGTCGCCTGGGCCTGGCTCACCACCGGCCAACTCGACGCCGTGGAAGCTCTCCAGGCAGGCAAGCCCTGCTTCTACGTGGCCCACCACGCCACAACCACGATCGAATGGACCGCCCGCCCGGTCACCTTCCTCGCCCTGGTCCACCGAAGGCCCAACGCCCCACCATGCGCGGACACGTTCAGGCCCCATCCATGATCAGGCCCTCGGACCAGGTGAGCGCCCCTCGATGTACAGGGGGCTGCATCAGCCCCCACCACGCTCACGAAGCCGGCAGGAGCTGGACCACCCCGACCCACGGGGACTCCCCTCCCGTGTGGACCGCGCGCACACGCCACGTCCCGGCAGGAATGGGAACCGGGGCCTGATCCGGAAAGCCGCCTCCAGTGGGGTACTCCACTCCGAGATCCGCTCCTGCCTCGGCGGAGTCCATGAGGACCGCATCGCCGTCCGTCGTCCAAGTACCGCCGTCCTCCCAAGCTGTGTCCGGGCCAGCCAACACAGCCTCGACGGCCTCGAACAGCTCAGCCTCGGAATCAGCAGCCAGCCACCGCACGAAAACCCTGTGCTCTGGCACATAGCAAGTCGTCGCCGGCTCTTGCCCGAGTACCAAGGCGGACGCCTCCCCCACAGGGATCACACCCGCGTACTCCTCCACCTCACACGCACGGGCGTAGTCGTCGCGCCGGGACCCGTCCAGGATCAAGCTGTCCATAGTGCACCCGCCCCAGCGCTCCAGCGCGGACACAGGGACGACCACCAACGGACCGCCCATTGACCTCACCCAGGTCAGATCGGCATCCGAACGGTCCGCGAGGATGGTCTGCTCACTCATGGGAGCAGTGTGCCTGTAGCCAAGGACATTCCCCTGAGCGCCCAGAGCCCGGCCCGTGCGGTGAGTAACAACCTTCTCTACGGTTTCAAGGCACCCGGCGTCGCTGCCGCTCCGCCGGGCGCGCGTCCGGCGCCTGGCCGCGCCGTCGCTCCTGTCTCCGCCCCGCTCGGCACGGCCCGCGCCGCGCGCGCCCACGAGGGGGAGGCCGATGGCATGAGCCGAGTACGCACAGCCGGGATCAAAGACGTGCCTCCGGCGGGGGCGCTCAGGCTCCGAGATGGACCAGGCCCCACCGGCGACCGCGCGAGCATCGTGGAAGGGGTGCGGGAACTCCCCTCCCGACTGCCATCGACCCGGGACAAGCCGAGCAGACGTGGTCCCTGGCGTCCAGGTCGTTCGTACAGTGGCGCGCTCCACCTGGACGCCAGGGACCACGCCCGCTCCACAGGAGTGCGGGCCGACGGCAGACGGGACGGAAGTTGGGGCGAGTGGTGAGTGGGGGTCGTGATGAGCTGACACCCGCGCTCAGACGCCCTCTACCCAAATGGCTACAACCAGTGCCACACTCATCACACCGCACAATAGGGGAGGGTCTATGCGTTTCAGTGAGATTTTTTCCTTATCCACCACTTCCGAGGACGACTGGTTCGACACGTTTTTGCCGTCCGATACCAAGCTCTTCATCGATCCCTTTTTGATCTGGGAAGAGAAAGAAGGGCACTGGACTGGCGCACACGGCCACCTCATCGATTTCTTCGAGATGGTGTTCGGACTTGTCAAGGAATCCGATGGAGACGAAAAGGGAATCTCCTGGAAGCAAGCCCAAAAACTCCTTCTTTTTCCCGAACCCTACGAATTCTGCCTCGGAGTAGCGGAGGGTTCTCCCCACGGCTCCGGATCAGGTAAAGGCCTACAGTCGGATATGCTAGAGGGGGTAAAAGTAGCCACCGGCCTTGGCATCAACCGAATCGCACACATGGAGATGCTAAACCTGTTCCAAGGCGGAATGGGAGTAGACCGACTCAGCGACATGACGTGCAATATCTTGAAGAGCTATTTCATATCGTACACTCAGCAAGTCGCCCAGCGGCATGGCATCAAGGGCAGCCGCGTCACCGTGGCCAACGCCACCTGGGACAGCGAGTTCTGTCGCTGGAAATCTGGAGTTTTCGAGCTCCCGATTAACCCTTACATCAACAAGCCTGTACTGCTCACCCCAGAAAGATTCCTCAGACAGATTCCCGTAGCCACTCCGGACGGATTCTGGAGCTACGCCTGGTCGACTGCATCAGCGGAGTTACGTGGCGACCTGACCTTCGACATCGCTCGCAATGTAGGCCGCCGAGAAAAAGCTAAGCTTGCACGCCAAAACCCTGACGTTGTAGCTCTATATCTCAACGCACTCGAAGAAGAGGAGAAAAAACCTTACTCAATATCTGACGACCCGGGACTCGTGGTCAAGTGGTACGAACTCGGATCGAAGATCGCACGGGAATCACCTCTGCGATACATACCTGAAGAACCTGAAGACTTCGAGAGTTTCATTGCGACAGTAGTCGCATCCTATAAGCACGGGATCGAGGAGCAAGACGCCTGGCAATTGCTTTGGCATGATGGGCATGCAAGAGAGGAACGAGCGGGGCAGGCACTGTTTCGCAGTTCGGTTATACACTACTGCCGCGCCAACAACATCGACTTGACCGGCGAATCAAATGCCGGTCGCGGTCCGGTCGACTTCAAATTCTCCCAAGGATGGGACAGTCGCGCACTTGTCGAGATTAAGCTGGTGCGTAACAGTAAATTCTGGGATGGCGTTCTGGCGCAACAGCCTCAGTATCAAGTATCCGAAGAAGTAAATTGCGGCTTTTTCGTAGCAATCGGATACACCGATGCTCATTGCGCACCTGAAATAAAAGAAAAGATCGATAGGGCAGCCGCTCTGGTTACGAAAGTAAGCGGCAAGAAGATAACGGGGATTCTAGTCGACGCCCGCCCCAAGAAGTCGGCCTCAAAACTGCACAATCCTGAGCTATCAGAGGAGCTAAAAAGGGGCGAATCGGATCCCAGCCCAGAAGAGCCGGCATCTGACTGACCCGCGGCCCAACTTGCACGGCTGGCATTGCGATGACTCCGCGGTCGTGGACCACCCTTTGACGGGAAAAGCCGCCCACCGGCGCCGTGCGACCTAACCAGTGTCGGCTCATAGCGACGAGTCGCTGAGCGTCCAACTGCGCCACAACCGCCCTGTGCTTCAGAGGATTCCGGCGGACGGCAGTCGACTGTTTGCGCAGGAAGCCGGGGACGCAACGACAGGTCATGAGCGCACCAGAACTGCTTCGGAGCGAAGAGGTCGTGAGAACAGATTCCGCCAGCCGACTGCTGGGTCACAGTTCAGGAGCTGATCACCATAGTGAGGCATTCTCTTCACTGCCCAAAGGGTCACTCCACAGCCCCAGCACGGTCGGAGGCGGATTCTTGGTCGAGAGCGAGCGCGGCCGTGAGCACGTGTTCGGCCAAGCATGGCGGCGTGGCGTTAGCGATTTGCTGGAAAATTCCTTTCCCTGACCATGGATAGCTGCTCGGAAACCCTTGCAGACAGCCTGCCTCAGCGACCCCTAGCCTGTCCAAGTCGATCCCTTCTGCGGTCACGATGCTGCTGCGGTGGATCTTCCCTGTGACCGTGGGAGCCGGCTGGTCGGAGGTGCGCCGACTGCGAGCCGTTGGATCTCCAATAGAGCCGTAGTGGGAAACTAGGACGAACGGCCGATCGCGTTTCAACGCCTCACCCATGGTCACCCATTGGGGAAGCGTTAGGTCGTTCGCAGCGCCTGACACATCCTTGCGATACCGCTGGTGCGTCGGCCGCGGGAGTGCCGCCGCTCCACTACGGCGGGCGATGAGCACGGCACGACGGCACGTCTGTGGGACACCGAACTCCTCGGCATTCAACACTCCGTGCACGACCGAGTAACCCTCAGCGAGGAGCACTTCCCCCACTTCTTCCCAGACTGGCAATGCGGTTGCCACCTGGTCCAGCACGACGGATTCATAAGGGCGTCCCGCATCCACGGCAGCAAGGGCCCACCGCAGTGGTTCCAATACCAGGCCCGTACGCTCGTCGTCCATCTCGGCCAAGCATGCCGAGATACCTCCCGATGCGCCACACGTCGCGCAAATTGCTGCACACCCACTATAGGGCGCTTCCCCACCCCCTGGCCGGCGACGGAGAAAGGCTGGAACGGCGGTCCACCCACCAGGACATTCGCATGCGGAAAGTCGGCCGGGGAGAAAGTACGGACATCTCCTTCCACGGTTGCCAACCCTGCGGCCCGGCGAATGGCGCAAGCATCGTGATCCCACTCGATACCAACCGCCGGAACACCCAAGCTACGCGCGGCTAGATCCAGACCGCCGACTCCGGCGAATAGGTCTATCAGCCCGTACTCGCCCATAGCTCTCCTTTCGAACAATCAGGCATACCAGGATCGGTAGCCGATTCAAATCACCGTCACACCCTTCGTATCACCCAGGAACTATGCGCTCCCCGCCTCTACTGGCAGACCGAACCCAGAGCCGACCTGGCGAGCACAACGTATGATCAAGGGATGACTTCAGAAAAATTGGGAAAGATCCTTAGCTCTGTCGCGAAAAGGATGCGCGCCGACTTCGAGCAGTCACAGAACTTCAATCATAACGGCGAGGCCGGAACGTCACGCGAGGTACTCATCCAGCAGTTTCTTAGTGGGTACCTACCGACTCACGTCGAAGCTGTACACAACGTAGAGGTCATCGCAACGAATGGTGACGTATCGCCCCAGTCGGATATTGTCCTTATTGACCGTGGCACACCACCCTTTACTACCCTTCAGGGTTTCCGCATCATTCCGAACGAATGCGTGTACGGCGTGGTCGAGGTTAAGACCAAACTCGACGGGGTACAGCTGCTGGACGCCTGCGGCAAGATCAGCCGGATGCGCAGGATGCCCAAGACGGCATACCGTCCTATTTCTGGCATTATCGTCCGATCCACCAAGGCGTACGGCGAGACGCATGACTTCTTTCCAACATCGGGCATGATTGTGGCGTTTGACAGCCTCAAGTTGGAGACCATCGGGTCTCATCTTGTGGACTGGTGCCGGACCCGGAACCCCATTGAATGGCCGGATAGCGTGTGGGTCGCCGGCAAGGGGCATCTGCAATGGGGAGACCCTCGCACGGGTTCACTCTTCAGGTCTCCGGTGGCGGGCGCTTCGCTATTCCAGATCGATGCCGAACCCGAGCAAGACATCCTGCTCGCGCTGGCGCTTCATCTCAACATCCACTTCTCTGATGCCTGGATGAATCCGCTCGACCTAATCCCCTATGCCGGAGCGGCACCGTTGGGACACATCTCCAACCGTTGGGCGATTTAGAAGAATAAACGCAAAATACCCCTCTACCGCTAGAAGCGGGGCGACGGAGAACTGAATTGCACTCGTGCCACCTAGGGAACGATCGATCCAACAAAATGGCCATCGTCGGATCGATACACCACCTCGACGTCGTAGCGATCGAGCAATGTGAACATGTCGGGCGTGGGCGCTGACGGCAGCAGAATTACGCGCTTCGGTTCGCCCTCATGTTCAGGCGCCTTGATGTAGCGGCTGTAGTCCAGGATCTGCCCTAGAGCCATCCGGATGTCCTCTCGGGAGTTCGATCCCTTTGCCTCGTAAAGCACGTGATCTGTTGCATCGTATAGGTCGGTACGAAGCGTTGAGGTAAGGCCCTTGACTCTGATCTGGTACGCACCGGTCTTGTGGCCAGCAGACTCCAAGTGAGCTTTGTAGGTCTGCGTCAATTCGGCCTCATGTCGGACGGCTACCGTCGCGGCCGTGGCGGCACGGATGCTCAGCTTGGCGCCGAACGCCTCAGGCACGACGAAAGTACCGCTGGTCTCCGCGTTAGGGGCAGGCTTTCGTGCGGTGCCCCCCTTGCGGACGCGCTGCTTGGGAAACGGCAGAGCACCGGTGGTTGCCGGTTCGGACTGGAACATCGCCGAGGTAACAGCTTGGTAGGGGACGAACTCGGCCGTGGTCTCTTCAGCGGGAGGGATCACGTCTTGCACTGCATGCTGAACAGTGCCTTCGGGACGCAGCCGGAACACGATGACACTGCGGTCCTGACCATCTTCGCCATGGACTCGGCGCCAGACGTACGGCTGCATGCCGTCCAGCGTGAACATCCCCAGGTATCGGTGCGTCTTTGTATCGCTCCCAGGCACCTTGCCCACGCGAGTGAACACGCGAAGCACGCGGCCCTGCTCTGCATGTCGCAGGATCGCGCGGTTACCTGAGCCGGCGAATCCGCCAAAGGTCTGGTCACCAGACTTGCCTGCACCGGTGTACTCGAAGACCGACCCCTGCTCGTCTTGCTCAGCCAACCAGCCGTCGTAGTAGCCCGCTTGCTCGCCCACGTCCGGGTCCGAGTACAAGTTGACGCTGTGCTTGTGGTCAGAGGGACAGATCCCTCCCTGAGGGCTTCCGCCGAACGCTGCACGGATCTCAGTGCGCGTACGTACGTCACCGGGGTTGATCACATCGACGCTAGCGGTCATGAGTGGACCCTAGATCACCGCGCTGACACCCCAAGCAGCTTTGTGTCGAACGACGATTGGGCCCGCCGCATGTCAAGTCCATCCACGGCCCCACGTCGATCGCCGTCGAGGGCCCCACCCGGACGCGGCCTACGTGTGGACAGATTCGCCGTGACCAGACACACCCGACCCTCTGACCTGGTGAGATAGGTGAGACGCGCGGGGCCTCCGGAGCCGTGTGCGCAGGTTCGAATCCTGCCGGGGGCACTTCGCGACAAGCAGGGTGATCAGTCCCCTGACCAGCGTAAGTGCCACGCATGAAGGGCCGCACTCAGTCCCGCTGAGTCCGGCCCTTCATCGTTGTTGTGCACGGGTCCCGAGTGAGTAGCGAGTGAGCCGGCGGGAAGCGAACTCTAAGGCCGCGGCCAGCAGCGGGGCGGGGTTGGTATGGGGCATCCTGGGGTTGTCCTGTCGGTCTTCGGACGGGCGGGGAGAGCCGTGGTGGTGGGCGGACCTGGCCGGGAGTCCCGCCGCCGCGGCGATATCAGGGGTGGGGCGGACAGGGGGAAGTCATGGTGCGACGCGACAACGTGGTGCAGAGCGCGTTTCTGACGGTGGCTATCGGCGGGATTGATCTGTACCGAAATGGCCCTAGCTGGGGCGCTGTCGTTGCGATTGCCTTCGTGTTTGTCATCGCGCTGGCCCTGGCCACCCTGCGAAGCCTGTGCTTTGGGGGCCGTCGCGCGCTTCGGGGTGGCTGGTCCGAGCGCCGTCGCGCGCGCAGTCTGCGCTCAGACTTCCCGGCGGATTCCGGCAGCGATGACCCGTCGAGCTGGAAGGCAGATCGCTAGTCGCAGGCAGCCAGGCTCCCCACGGCCCGCGCCACGGCGAGCGCCTGTTCACCGCTGACGTGGGACTGTTCGTTCCAGCGGGGGTAGGGCTGCGTGATGCCGCGAGCCTGGAGCACGGTGTTGATGTGCTGGCCGGCAGCGGCGGCGGTATGTTCGATGCCGTAGCCGAGGTGGAACAAGGCCCGTTGTGCGCCGAGGATGCAGCGGCATCGAGACCGAGGCCTAGAGACGCGCAGTCTCGCCCTTCACGCGTTGTTCCGAGTCCAGCTCTCAGCGAGTGCGGAGGGATCGATCGATGCCGCTCAGATCGCGTTCAGCGTGACATCAGCCGTGCATAGGGGCTCCGACGTGGCAGAGCTAAGCGGGCGTAGGCGGCGTACGACATCCAGAACGAATGTCGCGCCTTGCTTCAGCTCGAAGATCCCGGCCACCAGTTGAACGACGCCACCGAGCAGGAACGCGGTGGGGATGAGCGCGGCGATCAGCGCGGGCCGGATCCCGGCGTTGAACAGGCTGAGCATCAGGGTCGTGCAGCCAAACGCCGCCAATCCGAGCGGAGCAGGGTCGGCGACGACGCGGGCTGGGGACTCCGGCATGGCGGCTCCCCTGTTGGCGACTCCCGCAGAATGGCACCGGAACCCGTCGGAGGGCCCCCTCCTCCTCGCGTGGCGCGTGGCTCCCGACCGTTTGATGTACAGACGCACAGGCGGGAGTGACCAAGCGTGCGGGACCCGCCACGCGGTGTCCGGCCGCATCCTGGCCCTTGGATTGCCAGGCCGCCGGACCCGGCTCTCAATTCCTGCCGGCTGAGTCCCTTGGGGCCCACCGGCCGGTCCGTCCGCTCGGTGCCCGCATGCGAGGCATGACGCGTGTGCCTAGGCTTGAAGAGGTTGGGCCCCTGGTCGGGAAATCAGCCGGGAGGCTAAGCGCAATGGCGAAAGTACTCTTCATCGTGAGCGGGGCGACGTACTGGGTTCTCAAGGACGGCACCCGGTACGCGACAGGCTATTGGGCCGAAGAATTCGCGATGCCGTACAAGAAACTCACGGAGGCCGGGCACCAGGTCACGGTAGGCACGCCGGGCGGCGTGACACCGAACGTGGACATGATGAGCCTGCGGCCGTCCATGGCCGGCGGCGAGGACGGGGCCCTGGAGCTGGAGGAGATCATCCGCTCCGCCGAGGTGATGCGGCGTCCCCTGAAACTGTCGGACGTCCGTCTCGAGGACTACGACGCGGTGTACCTTCCCGGCGGCCACGGGCCGATGGCCGACCTCGCGTTCGATGCCGACGTCGGCCGGCTGCTGACGCAGCAGCTCGCCTCGGGCAAGCCGCTGGCGATCGTGTGCCACGGCCCGGCGTCGATCCTCGCCACAAGGATTCACGGCGAATCGCCCTTCAAGGGCTACGAGGTGTCCTGCTTCACCAACGAGGAAGAGGAAGGGGTGGGTCTTGCTTCCAGGGCTACCTGGCTGCTGGAGACCGACATCAAGGAGAAGGTCGGCGTGAACTTCAGCCGCGGCCCCATCTGGGAGCCCTACAGGGTCGAGGACCGGAACCTCATCACGGGCCAGAACCCGCACTCCGCAGCCATCCTCGCGGACCGCTTGCTCGAGGTGCTGCCCGGCTGAGCGAGGGGCAGGCCACCTCAACCCGGGGGACGTTGGCTCAGGCTGGGCGTCTGGGGTTGCGAGGCGCCAGCCCGGCGGCGAGTTGTACAACGTCGAGGTCGCCAAGGGCCGGCTGGTGACGTTCGGGGGCGGTCTGCCCATCGTGACAACCGACGGCCGCGTGATCGGTGCCGTCGGAGTCTCCGGGGGCAAGGTCTCGGAGGACGTCACCGTCGCCGAGGCTTGCCTGACCTGACCTGACCTGACCTGACCTCACCTCACCTCACCTGACCTGGCTGGGCTGGAGAACCGGCTCCCTGGCCCGCTTGCCCGCGCATGGGCTACGAGGAGGCGGAATCGAGACGACCCGCAACCCGCCCTTCGGCCGCGGCCTATGGGGTGAGGGTGGCGTAGACGATGATGTTGTCGGGGTGGTGGCCGCCGGTGAGGGTGCCGCCGCAGGTGATGAGGCGGAGTTGCGGAGTGCTGGTGTTGCCGTAGACCCGCTGGGTGGGGAAGCCGGATTTGCTGACCTGTTGCAGGCTGGTGACGGAGAAGACCGCGCGGGTGCCGTCGGCCCGCAGGACGGTGATGCGGTCGCCGGGCTTGATGCGGGTGACGTTGCGCATGACGGCGGGGCCGTTCACGGTGTCCAAGTGGCCGACGAGGACGGCCGGGCCGTTCTGGCCGGGCGTGACGCCTCCGGTGTACCAGCCGATGCGGTCGGCCTGCTCCACGGACGGGACTTGGAGGGTGCCGTCGGTGTTGAGCCCGAGGCGCAGCAGGGGCCCGGTGTCGACGCCGGCCGCGGGGATGGTGACGCGGACGGGCTCGGAGGCCGGCATCGCCGCGCCGCTCCCCTGCCCCGGGCGGGGCGTGTGGGTCGCGGCCGGAGGAAGGTTCGCCGGTGCGGTGGTCCGCGGGTGGCTGCTGCCGCAGGCCGTGACGAGGGCCGCCAGGGGCAGGGCGAGCAGCAGCGAGGTCAGGCGGTGTCGCATGCGCGACGTGGCGGGAGTGTGCACGGTGGGCTCCTGGTAATGCCGGACCGGGCGGCCCGCTGGATGTGCGCGGGCCGCCCGGCGGCGGTGATGGCCTGGCTCCGGTCGCGGTCAGCGGGTGGTGGTGGCCCGGCGGCGGCGCACCGCGACGAAGGCGATGCCGGCGGCGCCGAGGGCCGCGGCAGAGCCGCCCACGGCCAGGAGCGTCTGGTGCCCGGCGTTGTCCCGAGCCTGGTAGCCGGCGGCGACGGAGCCCTTGGGCACGACGTTGGTCTGCTGCGTCGCGGTCGGAGCGGCGGCGGTGGGTGTGCCGGTGCCCGAAGTGCCCTCGGTGGTGGTGTAGTCGAAGTGGCAGCCCTGCGGCAGACGCGGGAAGTCGGTGATCATCGCCTTGTGGCCGCCGCCTTCCATGTTCGTCAGCAACTGCGGCCGGGTGCTGTCGGGACGCAGGATCTCGGCCGTGAAGTGCCCGGCCGGCAGCTTGGGGTGGTGGCGGTCCAGCGAAAGGCCCGGGATCACGCCCGTCTCGCCGGCCACCTGGAACAGCACGGACGGGCCGGTCGGGCTGATGGTCATCAGGGCCGCGGTGCCCGCACCGATGCTCTGGCGGTGCGTCACCGTGCACCGCGTGTCGGTGACCGGCCCCTGCCCGGAACCGCCCTTGTCCGCCGCCGACGTCACCCGGCCGTCGCCGTACAGCGTCACCGACACGTCGTCGAACACCCTGGTCTGCGACGACGCGTGACCCGACCCGGCGGTCAGCGACCCCAGCAGCTTTCCGCTCTTGGTGATGTCCGCGCCGTAGTACGGGGCGGTCGTGCCGAACCGGTACACCTTGGCGGTCAGACCGCCCTTGAGCGCGTCGGTGTGCACCAGCACCCCGGCCGGCGTCACCGGCCCCTGCCCCGAACCGCCCTTGTCGGAGACCGACGGTGTCGGCGTGGCGCCCTGGTCGGCATACGCCGCGGCCGCCGGCACTCCCAACGCACCCGCCAGTGCGACGGAACCCACCATCACGCGGAGAGCGGCACGGCGACGGCACATGGCGGGAGCAGAAACGACAACGGACATGGAAATCCCCCCTGGGAACAGGGCCGCCCGAGAGCGGCCGGAAAGAATGCTCGATCAGCCGCCGTCCCGCCCACCCCCTGTGATCGGGAACCTCGAGCGGCTGTGCCTCAAACCTAGGGGCCGGGTACGGCCGGAACCATCCGTTCCCCGTCACCCTTTCGTCACCGTCACCGTCACCGCCACCGTCGCAGTCACCGCCACCGTGGAGTCACCGCCACCGCTGGAGTCATCCGCCGTCGTCGGTGCGGCGGTTGACGTGCTGCACGAGCAGGAAGCAGACGGCTTACCCGAGGCGCCCTCGCGGGTGTGGCCCGCCGAACAGCACACAGGCCGGGCGAGGCTGCTCGGCGCTCAGAACCGGGCAGGTGAACGGGCGCCCGCCCGCGGCGCGATCGGGTGTGATTCCATCGTCACCTCCAGACCCGGTCAGGAAGGCAACGCCCGCCCGGATGTGGCCCGTTGGCCCCAGCGGACGGCGTCACACAAGCACCAACCAATACGCCTGGCAGCACGCACTCGGTGCACCCACGTACGCCGCACGCCAGACGTTCCTTCACGACCCACCAACAGAACAGGAACCACCACGCATGAACGCACGACGAGCCGCCCGAGCCTTCACGGTGGCCGGGGCGGTCGCCGCCCTCGCGATCGGCGTCACCCAGTCGGCCAGCGCGTCGGCCGACGGTCCCACCCTTTGCAACCCGACTGGCGGGGCCTGCGTGTGGTTCACCAACAACGGTGACGTGATCCATATCAGCGACCAGTCGTGCGACGGGCACGCCGCGGTCGCCAAGGTCTACGCACCGGAGTCCGGCATCGCGGACAACATCTGGAACAACCTGGGCTGCGACACCATCGTGAGCTACTCCTACGGGACGAACATGGCGGAGAACATCACCGTGAACTACATGCCGTGCCTGGGGCAGCACACAGCGGGGGACCCCATCACCGACTGTGCTCCCGGCTGGGTGCACGGCACTTCCTGAACCTCACGACGTGCCGTACTGGGACCGGCCCGCCGTCGGCGAGACCGGTCCCGTACCGCGTTCTCCGGCCGCGGGCGGGTGGCCGGGCGGCCTGACCCCCGGGTGCACCGTCCAGCGGCGCCGCCGGCGGCCGGGGAAAAGCCGCCACGTGCGCGCACACCGCTACGACACTCGGCCGCACTGGGACAAGCAGACCGCCGACGGCACACCCCGGGACGCCGATCCGGCCGCGTTCCTGGACTTCGCCGCCGGCCCGGTGGACCACGTGCGCGGCGAGCCGCAGGCCTACGCGAAGGTGCTGGACAGCACCGAACTCGCCGTCCTGGGCACGACCGATCGCCCGTTCTGAAGCCCCGTCACCCCGCGCCCGCGAACCTCGCGCGCTTTCCCAGGTGGCGTCGCGTGTCCGGGGCTGCGGTTGGATGGGACGGTGACCGTTCATGATGTTGCTCGGGTGCTGCCCGAGATAGAGGTGCTTCGTGAGCACTGCCGTTCCCTGGCCGTCCTGGAGGCGGTCCTGAGCCCTGACTGGGAGAGCCGTTACTGCTCGTTCGACGACCACTGGTCCGAGGAGGAGTCGATGGCCTCGATGCGGGACGGGTCAGGCAACGAGTACGCGATCGTGTTCTCCGCCGCCGGCGCGTACGTCCGTGGTTTCGACCACGAATCGCCCATGAGCCCCTATGCGGGGGACGGCCCGTGGCCCGGGGTGCTCGACGAGGTTCCGGAGGTCTTCCGGCCGTGCGTCGAGGAGCCGGCGTTCGGGGACGAGGACGGGATGCCCGTCGTCACGGCGTGCCTCTGGCGACAGGCGGACGGGGAGAGTTGGAGCGCGGGGACGATCGACTTTCCCGAACGAGGCAACGGAGACCCGGACGGAAGCCGGTACCTGTTCGCTCTGCTGGTGGATCGCTCACCGGAAGCGTTTCAGGAGTGGGCCGAGGACTACTACGAGGTCCCGGTCGATCTGGCGGCCGTTCGCCACGTGTTCGCCTCACGGCCCCTGACCGAAGAAGTGGTCCGTGCCCTGAATCCGGAGATCGCTCTCGCGGATCTGGCCGAGGACATCGCGGGAATCGGCTACTCGGCACGTTGAGACGGAACTGCCCGGGGCCCCGGACGGGGACGAGTCCGGGGCCGGCGCCCGGTCGGCCGCGCACTCAAAGGCCCCGCCGGGCCCAACCCGCCCTCGCAGCAACGGCGTTCGCCCAGAAGTCGTGACGTGGAATTCGCTCGCCAGGCGACTCTCCCCCGCTCTACCTTCGCGGGGAACCGGGAGCGACGAAGGGGCACGCATGGGGAGTCGGGCGACGGTCGAGGCCGTCAACGGGCTGACGGCGCGGTGGGTCGCCGACCTGCCGCCGGCCGGCACCGTGCTGGCCGCGGTGGGGGTGTGGCCGTTGCTCGGGCTCCTGGCCGACGGTGCCGCGGGGCCCGCCCGGCGGGAGCTCTCGGCCGCACTCGGCATCCCGGCGGACGACGCCGCGGCGGCGGCACGGGACGTGCTGTCCGTTCTCGGGGCGATGCCCGGCCTGAGTGCGGCGCTGGGCCTGTGGACCCGCGGCACCCTGCCCGTCGAAGCGGCCTGGCTGGACCGCCTGCCCGCCGACGTGCACCGCCGGCTCACCGGCGACCCGGTCGCCGACCGGTCGCGGCTCGACGCGTGGGCGTCCGCGTGCACGGACGGGCGGATCGACGCGATGCCGGTCGCCGTGGACGACGAGACGCTGCTGGTGCTGGCGAGCGCCCTGACCCTCCGCACGGACTGGATCCGGCCCTTCCGCCCAGGCGTGATGGAGGCCGGTGCGGGCCCCTGGCAGGACAGGAACCTGGCCGGCCTGCACCGGAGCACGAGTCTGCTGAACCGGGTCGGCGTCGCGGACACGACAGCCGGTCCCCTCACCGAACTTCAGGTCGTCGGGACCCACGGCACGGACGTCCACCTCTACCTCGGGCCGCCTGAGGCCACCGCGGGCCAGGTGCTGGCCGCCGCCGTCGCCACGCTCCACGACCGCCGAGCCGTCGTCCCCGGCGATCGCCTCCCTGACGGCGACCCGGGCCCCGGGCTGTCCGTGAGCCGCGTCCCCAGCGTCGACGGGGAGCCGACGCTCCATGTGTCCACCGTGCCGTTCACCGTCAAGGCCCACCACGACCTGCTGAAGCGCGCCGACCTGTTCGGCCTGCGGGCGGCGACGGACGCCTCGCACGGTCACTTCCCCGGCATCAGCGCCGAGCCCGTGGCCGTCCAGCAAGCCGCGCAGGCGATGACGGCGACCTTCGGGGCGCGCGGCTACCGCTCCGCGGCCGTCACTGCCTTGTCCGGCATGGCGGCCGGCATCCCGCGTCACCCCTTCCGGGCCCGCGAGATCGATGTCCGCTTCGACCGTCCGTTCGGGTTCCTCGCCCTGCACCGCACGTCCCGACTCGTCCTCAACGCGGGCTGGGTCACCGACCCCGACGCCTTCGAAGAGGACTTCTACGACTGATGAGCGATGAGGGGTTCGAGGCGGGGCGGTCGGGGCTGGTCGTGACGGCCCCGGGGGCGGAACCGGTCGTGCGGGCGTGGCGTGAGCGGCTGGATCCGTCGGCTCGGGCGGGTGTGCCGGCGCACGTCACCGTGCTCTTTCCGTTCCTCCCCGCGAGCCGGCTCGACGCGGAGGCCATGGCCGGGATCGGCGAAGTCCTGTGCCGGGAGCGGGCGTTCGACGTCAGGTTCGAGCGGTGCGGGCGGTTCCCCGGGGTGCTGTACCTCGTGCCCGAGCCCGACGGCCCCTTCCGGCGCCTCACCGAGGCGGTCGTCGAGCGGTGGCCGGAACATCCGCCGTTCGGTGGGCAGTTCGACGATGTCGTGCCCCATCTGACCGTCGCCCAGGGGCAGGACGAGGCGGTCATGGCGGAGGTGGAGGCCGATCTGGCCGCGGGGCTTCCCGTCTCCGCGCGCGTGTCGTCGGTCGACCTGCTGGTCCACGACGGGACGCGGTGGCGGCATCGGGCCTGCTTCCCGCTGAGCGGGGGCTGACGGTCGACGGCCGCTCGTCGCAGCTCCACGGGGAAGCGCTCCACCGGCCGCCGCAGCCTCACTCGGCCGCGCTACGCCCCCGCGTCGCCGCGGATGGCGGTGAGGATGGCGCGGGCGCCCTGGGAGACGAGGTGGTCGGCCAGGGTCGTGCCGAGGCGTTCCGGGGCGTCGGAGGGGCCGGAGACGGAGCCGGACACGCGCTGGGTGCCGTCCAGCGAGGTGACCTGGGCGTGGAGGGTGAGGGAGCCGTCCGGCCGGGTCTCGGCGTAGGCGCCCACGGGCACGCTGCATCCGCCGTGCAGCTCCGCGAGCAGGGCGCGTTCGGCGCGTACCTGGGCGTGGACGGCGTGGTCGCCGACGGTGGAGAGGAGGTCGTGGAGGGGACGGTCGTCCTCGCGGACCTGGATGCCGAGGGCGCCCTGCCCGGGGGACGGCGGGAACGTGTCCAGCGGCAGGAGTTCGGTGATCGCCTCGTCGAGGCCGAGGCGGCGCAGGCCGGCGGCCGCCAGGACCACGGCGTCCAGACCCATGGTCTCGATCTTCTTCAGCCGGGGCGGGACGTTCCCCCGGATCGGCACGACCTCCAGGTCCGGCCGGACGGCGAGGAGTTGGGCCATGCGCCGCGGCGCTCCCGTCCCCACGCGTGCGCCCTTGCGCAGTCCGGCGAGCGTGGACCCGCAGAGGGCGTCCCGTACGTCCTCGCGTCCCGGCGGGGGCAGCAGCGTCAGGCCCGGCGGGTTCGCCGTCGGCAGGTCCTTGAGCGAGTGGATCACGACGTCCACGTCCCCGCGGGCGAGGGCGGCTTCCTGTGCCGAGCTGAACGCGCTTCCGCCGCTCACGGCCGACACGTCCGCCATGCGCGAGGTCCGGTCCTTGTCGCCGCCTTCCAGAATCACGCGGTGGGTGAACGTCACGTCGGGAAATCGCTCCCGAAGGGGCGCGAGATAAGCGCGCACCTGCGTTTTCGCGAGATTGCTCGCCCGCGATCCGACGAGAAAGAGTGGCACGGCGACAGACTCCCGGGAGGAGAGGACCTTCACGTCATCGTACGCCGGGGTTACGGACTGTTTTCCCGACCAATTGTCGGTGCGGATGCCGGTACGGGGAATTCGGGCCGCAAGGACGGGCATTCGACGCCGGGCCGCTGTCGCAATAGGCGTCCGTACCCGGCGCGACGACCCCGGCGCGACGACCCCCGTGGCTCGCGGCGACCGCGACGGCTCGCCACCGGTGCTGGCGGAAGGGCTGCTCAGGCCAGCAGTTCCCGCAGGCGGGCTGCCTGCCGTGCGGCGGTCCCCGGGGGATTCCTCGGCGCCTGGGGGTCGTCGAAGGTGAGGAGGAACAGCCATACGAGGGCGAGCAGACGGCGATAGGTCACCAGCTGGGCGGATTCGTCGGCGGTCAGGTCGAAGTGGCCGAGGAACGACGCGACGTCGAGAGGCTGTTCCTCGACCCAACTGCCCACGTGCTCGGTGATCTCGGCCAGTTCGAAAGCGCGGTCGCTGCGCCCGGAGTCCTCGAAATCGACCATCAGGACGCGCCGGCCGTCCCACAGGAAGTTCGCGGGATTCCCGTCACCCCGACCGAAGACGCCGGGCAGTCGGGGCCCGCGGCAGGCCGCCTCCCCTGAACCGGCCAGCCACTCCATGCCCTGGTCCATGGCCGCCCCGACCACGCGCCCGGCATGCGGCCGGGCCGTCGGGAACCACGCACGGACGTGGCCGATGAGCTCTCCCGGATGTCCGCGCCGCGGCGGGACGCCGGCCAGCACATCCCGCGGCACGGCCTCGGTCGCCCTGGCCATCGCCGCGGCCAGCGCCCCGACCTGGTCGTCACCGAGCGGCAGGCCTCTCAACGGCCGCCCGCTCAAACGGGACATGACCACCACCGGCTCGTCGGCGGTGAGATCCGCACGCACGGGGACGGGAGCCAGCCCGGGGGCGTGGCGCGCGAGCAGCTCCAGCGCACGCCATTCCCGGGTAGCGCCCTCGCAACTCCCCCGGCGGAAGCGCTTGGTCACCGTGGCGGCGTCCAGGACGACGTGGTGGGTGGTCCATTGACCCGAACTCATGGGGCGTGATCCTTCCGCCTCGCGTCAGGCCGCGACCGCAGTGGGGCACGGGTGTTCAGGCGCCGCGAAGGGCGGCGAGGACGGTGGGCCAGGCGGTCGTGCCGAGGGCCGCGTCGGCCTCGGGGCTGCCACCGTGGTCGAAGGTGGTGGACGGCGCCGGGGGGACCTCGTCGGGGAAGAGGACCCGGTGGCCCGCGTCCGGGTGGGAGACGAGTGTGGTGCCGATGCCGTGTGCGGCACGCCGGCCGGCGAGTTCGCGGGCGAAGCGCAGGGAGGGCCACATGCGGTCCGCGCCGCCCGCGACGAGCACCAGGTCGGCGGCGGTCGCCTCCACCGGTATCGCGGCGGCGGCGAGCCGGTCGGCGTGGGTCGCGAGGCTGCGTTCGTACCAGCCGAGGACGGAGACCGGGGCGCCCTCCGGCTCCCGTCGCGTCCAGGTCTCGTCGTAGGGGACGAACGGCAGGGGGCGGCCCTGCCATGTCCAGCAGGAACGGTAGGGGCGGTCGTGGCCGTCCCGGCCCGGGCCGACGTTGGCCCAGACGACCGACGTCGGGGCCAGGGCGATCACGGCGTCGGCGCAGCCCGAGACGGTGGACAGCGACAGCGCCGCCTCGGCGCCCTTGGAGACGCCGAGCAGGCTGACGCGCGCGGCGCCGCGGTCGCGCAGCAGCTCGGTCGCGGCGGCGAAGGTCTCCAGCGGGATCTCGCAGACACCGGCCGGTTGTTCGGGCCCGCCGAACCAGCGGATCGACAGTGCCGTCACGCCCGCGCGGGCGAGGAGCCGGCACCGGTCGCGCTCGATGCGACCGCTCGATCCGGACAGCACGACGACGCCTGCCGCCGGCCGTCCCGCGGCGGAGCCCGTCACCGATTCGCCTCGTTCGAGGGCCCGTTCGGTCGGCCCCGCGAGGAAGCCCTGCCAGGGAGAGGTCAGTTCGTGCTCGGCGATCTCGGTGTTCTCGGCGGCCACGGCACGCTCCCCCAGCTCGGGACCAGTCAACTCCGCTGGTCCCGAACCTATCGCGCCTCGTCCGGGTCCGGGTCGGCCGTCGCGTTCGGCTCGGCGGTCGCGTCGGGGTCGGCGGTCGCGTCCGGGTCGCGCCGCTGCCATGGTGCCGACGCGAGCGCCTCGATGATGTACTTCCAGCCCTTGGTCCGGTGGCCCTGCGTCGGCACGGTGTCGTCGAGCCGGATCCGCGTTCCCACGGGCAGTTCGTCGGGCCCGCCCTGGCCGCCGATCGCGAGCGTGAACCTCGGGTCGGCGGGATCGCTGCGGCTGTGGGCCTTCCCGTCGTCACCTCGCCACGCCTCGATGCCGAACTGGGCCAGCGGGGCGGTCCACGTCCCCCCGTCCGGGAGGCGGAGCAGGAGCCGGTCGCCGGGCAGGGGCACGTCGAGGTCGTTCACGCGGGACGCCAACTCGATGATGCTGACGGTGGGTTCGACCTGGTGGCCGAAGCCGGAGCGGCGCGAGCTTTCGACGGTGAGCAGGTAGTAGGGCATCCGGGCCTCCGGGGCGGGCCGTTGCTCCGCTGGATCAGTGGCAAGGGCTCAACGGGCCCCGGGCGGCAAACCTCTGACGATGCATCCTGGCACGCCGGCCGCAGGACCGTCTCGCGGGTGAGGGAGCCGCCGTGGCGTTCCCGGGCGCCTGCACGTGTTCCCTTTCCGTCCGCGGCCGTCTAACGTCTCGCCTGGTCAACGCACAGCGGACGGGGGGGGTCCACCGGCCGTGCCGGCGTCGCCGAACTCCGTGGCCGTGGTGGGAGAACCGGATGTCTGTGGAAAGAGTGAAGCGCTCGGCCGTGGCCGGGTGCTGCGTACTGCTCGTCGGCGGGGTGGTGGGCTGCTCGGGGTCGGGACAGCCGGCCGCGGCGAGGGCCGTGCCCCCGTCCTCGTCCGTGTCCGCATCCCCGTTCGGGTCCCCGCCCCCGTCCCCCTCCCCGTCCGCGAGCGGGAAGGTGCCGGCGGTCCGGCCGGCCGGCGCCTACGATCCCGGGCACGCGCCGAGCCTGCCCCTGAGCTCGCAGAAGATCCTGTTCCGCACCGCGGGCGGGCGGGGGTCCGTGCGGTTGACGACGCTCCCCCGCATCCCCAAGGGCACGGTGGACGTGGTGGCTCTCTGCAGCGGACCGGGCAGCGTCCTGGTGCACCTCGGCGACATCGCGTCGTCCGAGGTGGCCTGCGGTTCCGGCCCGGGCGTCTCCAACGAGATCGCGCTCGGCAGCGCGAAGACGTCGGTCGCGGTCTCGGTGACGGGTGGCCTGGACAACCAGTGGGCCCTGACCGTCGGGTGGACGCGGGTCATCGACGCCCCGGCCGCCGGCTGACGGTTCCGCACCGCACTCCCGTGCGCCCCGCCCGTCCCTCCGGCCGGTGCGCGCACGGCGCGCGGCGCGGACGGATCACCGACGGCCGCCCGGCCCACGGGCCCACGGGGTCCTTCGGGGGGACCACCAGGAGGGTGACGCGGCGCAGCGCCGTACGGCTGACGGACCGGCCGTCTTCCCCCGGCCCCCTGCGGGTCGCTTCGCGGCCGTCCCGGTCCGGTCGCAGAATGCGGGCAGGTGCGGCACGGCGCGCCACCCGACCCAGCGAGGACCGTCATGGCCAGTGTGAGCGGACAGGAGCAGGGTCCCGCTCACGCGGGGAAGGTCAGGGGCTGGCTGTCCCAGGTGTTCGCGTTGAAGCGCGGGGAGCTGAACTGGGCGCGGGGCGTGGCCGTCCTGGACGTGCTGCTGGTGCCGATGATCGTCTTCTGGGCGATCGGCTACGAGCAGTACCTGCTCAGCGCGGTGTTCGGCGTGGTGCTGACGGGTCTGTCCGACCCGGGGGGCGGGTTCGGCGACCGGGCCGTGCGGTTGTCCGTGTTCGGACTGCTCGGGGCAGGGCTGACCGCCCTGGCCTTCGGGATCGGCGGGGAAGCGTGGGGCTGGCTGGTGCTGGCGACCTTCCTCGTCACGGTGGTGTGCGGCCTGGCCGTCACGTTCGGCGTCCGCCGATTCGTCACGGCGATGCTGCTGAACGTGTGGTTCATCGTCGCGCTGGGGGTCGCCGTCAGCCTCCATCATCATTCCCGCATCACCGACTACACCTGGGCTCAGGTGGCCTCCTGGGCCGCGGGGTCGGCGCTGTGGATCGTGGTGGAGTTCCTGTGGTGGCTGGTCGGCGGGCGACACGACTCCTCCCAACCGTTGATGGAACTCCCCGGTGACACGTCGCGGCGCCCGCTGACCGCGGCGGTGATCGCGTTCGCCGTCATCCGCGCGCTGGCCCTCGCCGGCGCCGTCGCGCTCGCCTTCGGGCTGGACCTGTCCCACGGCTACTGGCTGCCCATCGCCACGTTGGTCGCGATGAAGCCGAGCCTGGAGCAGGCCACCGTCACGGCCCTGCAGCGGCTGGCGGGGGCGGTGATCGGCGCGGTCGTGGCCGGGCTCCTCCTGCTGATTCCGGCCGCCGAGACCGGCCGCAAGCTGTTCGCGGTGACGCACGGGCTCGAGGTCGTCGCCCTCGTCCTGCTGATGCACGGCGTGGCGGTACGCACCTGCAACTACGCGCTCTACACCGCCGTGATCGCCGCGGCCGCGCTGATCCTGGTGGACCTCCCCCAGCCCTCCGACTACGGCGCCGAGGGCGACCGGGTGCTGTGGACGCTGTGCGGCGTCGCGATCGGCGTCTTCACCATGGTGCTGGCCGGGTTGCTCGCGAAGCGGCACGGGAAGGCACCGGCGCCGGGCGCGTGAGGCGGCCGGCGGCGGGGCGAGGAGCGGGCGGGTGGGCGGGTGGCGGGCGGCTCGTGGAGCGGGCCGCGGACCGGCCAAGGGTGTGGCGAGCGTACCTGAGCTGACGCCGCGTGGTCAGGACCCGGGGGTCGGGACTCGGGGTCAGGACCCGGGGGGTCGGGACCCGGGGTCAGGACCGGGGGTCAGGACCCGGGGTCAGGACCGGGGGTCAGGACCGGGGGTCAGGCCGTGGACGTGGACGGCGCGGCCGTAGAAGCCCTCGGGTTGCCGGGCCAGCAGCGGAGGCAGGCGGCGGCTCACGGCCGCGACCGGCTCGGAGCGGGTGGTGGCGTCGTGCGCGTCCTTGTCGATCCACAGCTGCGTCAGCCAGATCGTGTCCGGGTCGTCGAAGGCCGTGTTGATGCTGTAGGTGAGCAGGCCGCTGTCGTCGCCGCCCGCGAGGAAGCCCTCGCGGAGCACGGTGATCAACTCGTCACGCCGGCCGGGCAGCGCGGTCATCCGCCCGTAGACGCTGAACATGTTCCCCGTGGACACGCGGCCGCCCCTCGCTCGAACCGTCCCCATGAGAGCCTGCGGTGCCCCGTCCGGGGACGCGGTCCCCGCGGCTCTCCTCGCCGGCGGCGAGTCTACCGGCCGGTGGGCGGCCGCGGCTGGTGGCGGACGTTCCCGCGGGGGCGAACGGACGCTCGGGCGTGGGTGGTTGAGAGCGCGGACCCGCGGACCGAACGGGCTTCGCGGAAGTGCGGGTGAGGTGGCCGTCCGTCGCGCCGGTTGTCAGCGGCGCTTCTCCGCCAGGCCGGCTTCCGCAGGCTCCTCGGTGTCGTACCGCCTGGCGCGCCGGCTCCACACCGTGTGGCCGACGAGCGCGGCAGCGGAAAGGATCGCGGCGACCCGCACCACGTTCCAGGTCAGGGAGAACGTCGTCCCCTGCGCGTGAGCCTCGGTACCCAGCCGCTCGGTGCCCTCGAAGAAGGCGATGAGCGGAACGAGCAGACGGAACGGAAGGCCGCCCACTCCGGGCGTGCGCGCGACGTTCCCCACGAGTCCTACCGGCGCACCGAAAAGGAACGCCGCTGTTCCCCACACGAGAATCTGCCCCCCGCTGGAGGCACCGGATCTCAGGCCGTCCGGAACGGAGGTGGCGGAATCCATTCCGATCGGAACGGTGGGGTCCATGTCCTTGAAGAGGTAGTACGTGATCACGCCGACTGCCAGACCCAAGGACGCCAGCACCGCCGATTCGATCCTTGACCGGCGGAGGAAACCCACCACGAACGCGTAACAGGCCCACGGCCAGCCGCTGGAAAGGACGATACTCGCGGCGGTACAGGCGGCGTTGTCCCCTTTCCCGGCGACGGGGCCCGCGAGCCCCAGCAGGAGCCCCGCCCCGAGAGAGCCGGCGACCGGCACGACGCGAGCACCCGTGAAGCGTGCGATGTCACTTCCCCGTTCAGCGAGTGGGCCAGAGCTGGAGATGGCGCCGCTCCGAGTCCGCGCGGGCAAACCGGGCAGGCTCAGAGCGGCGCACCAACCTACCCCATGTTCGGTGGAGTTACCGCCGGGTGGGGTTCAGCGCCTGGCTAGTCGACGCTGTAGTAGGTGGAACAGGTGTAGGCGAATCCCGCGGTGAGGTTCGCCTCGGAGACGTCGCCGGCCAGGGCGTGCACGCGGCGCGTGCCGCCCGCGAGTTTCACCGTGGACGCATGCCCCTTCGTCTCCTGCAGGTAATTCGAGTAGCAGAACTTCTGAGGCGGCGTGAGCCCGGTCGAGTACCAGCCGTAACACCAGGTCCCCCCGCTGGACGGGTTGGTGCACGCTTCCGACATCGGGCTGACGGTACCCGCCGAGGCGCTCATCGTGAACGTCACCTCACCCCATTCCGAGGGGTTGCCCAACTCCGCGGGCGGCTGGGTGCCGTCCCCGCGGTGGTGGACGGTGACGGTGGCTCCTGAGGCACCGGCAGTGACGGCGGCACCGGAGTGATGAGCATCCGCGGTGGCCGGCGCCGCGACAGCTCCAACCGCCAGGACCGCGCTCGAGACGGCGAATATGACGGATCTCCCGTTGATCTTCACGAAATCCCCTCCCCTGATTCCCCGTGTTGGGAACGGAATCGATCCTATGAAGGCCCGCACTCGACCGTAAAGGGAGGTTCAACTCATTGACCGAAAACCTCTCCGCCCACTTCATGCATCCTTGTCCAGACATGCCCGGCTTTCATGGTGCATGCAACAAGGCAATTGCATCAATATTTCTTTGAAGGCTGAACATCCACACGTCCGAAGTCCGTCTCCGCCAGCCTTGGCCGCTGGCCGAAATCAGGCACCCGCTCACACGGGAGCGGATTATCGGATTCCGAAATTCCGGGAGCCTGACACGATCCGCAATGGTGAATGCATCGGATTTGCGGCGGACCTGACGTCATTCATTCCCGTCCGCATCGAGGCATGAATCGGCGATGACCCCAGCGCAGGACCGCCGACCCGAGGCCGGATGCGACGTCCGGAAACGACCGCACGGCGCGCCACTCCACGGCGACCGCCCACCCCGGCGCGCAGGCGCCGGGCCGCCCGGGACGACCGCAACGCATGAGCCTGGGGGGATTGACGGTGCAGCGCCAAGCGGCCAGGATCGGTCGGGCGGGACTGACAACGTTGTCGCACGGAAGGATCGCCATGAGAGCGTGGAAACGCGTGGTTGCCGCCCTGGCCTTCGCCACCACCGTCACCGTGACCTCCGCCACCACCGGCGGCTTCGCGGACGCCGCCGACGCGGGGCCGAGATTCGCCAAGGACCCGACCACGCTGGTCGACACCTCGATCGGCAACAACGGGGACGGGACCACCTTCCCGGGGGCCGCGGTCCCGTTCGGCATGGTGCAGTTGAGCCCGGACACGCAGCTGAACCACTACGCCTCGTACGACTACGCCCAGAACAGCATCCTCGGCTTCAGCATGACCCACCTGTCGGGCGTCGGCTGCCAGACGATGGGCAACTTCCGGTTCATGCCGACCACCGGCGCCGTGACGTCGTCGGACCCGGCGCAGTACGGCGCGACGTTCAGCCACGACCACGAGACGCGCGCACCGGGCTACTACGGCGTGACGTTCGACAACGGCATCAAGAGCGAACTGAGCGCGACGGAGCGGACCGGCCAGCAGCGCTACACCTACCCCGCCGGGTCGGGGCAGGAGAACGTGCTCATCGAGGCCGGCCAGAGCAACGGCAGCACCTACGCCGGTGACGTCCACGTGGTCGGGAACGACACCGTGGAGGGCTGGCTGCAGGGGGGCAACTTCTGCGGTGAGACCGGCAAGGAGCGCTACCGGATCTTCTTCAGCGCCAGGTTCGACCGGAAGTTCGCGAGCTTCGGCACGTGGACGGACGACACGCTCACGCCGAACCAGCGTGACGCGTCGCGCGGCAGCCAGCGCGCGGGTGCGTGGGTGACGTTCGACCCGGCCAAGGGCGGCGGCCAGGTGGGCGCCTCCGTCGGCCTCTCCTACACCTCGATCGACGGCGCGCGCCTCAACCGCACTGCCGAGCAGCCGAGTTCCTTCGACAGGGCCCGCTCCGCCGCGCACGCGTCGTGGCAGGACGAGTTGAACCGGATGCGGGTGGCCGGTGGCAGCACCGCGGACCAGCGGACCTACTACACCGCGCTGTACCACTCGCTGCTGGACCCGGCGATCGGGTCCGACGTCGACCACCGCTACCGCGGCTTCGACGACAAGGTGCACCAGGCCGACTCCACCTACTACCAGATGTTCTCGCTCTGGGACACGTACCGCTCGCAGAACCAGCTGGTGGACCTGCTGGAACCCGGCCGGGCCGCGGACATGGCCAAGTCCGTGCTGCACATCTACCAGGACGGTGGATGGTTGCCGCGCTGGGCGCTCGCCAACAGCGAGACCAACGTCATGAGCGGCGACCCGATCACTCCGTGGATCGTCGACATCTACAACCGCGGCCTGCTGGACGGCAGTACGGCGAACCAGCTCTTCGACGCGCTGTGGAAGAACGTCAACGAGGTCCCCGCCGACCAGTCGATCTTCCGCGGCCGTGACGGCAATCCGTCGTACGTGAAGAACGGCTGGGTGGCCTACCAGAACCTGCCCGGCTACACGTACGGCGACAGCCGGCAGGCGGGCTCGGCCACGCTCGAGTACGCGCTCGCCGACTGCGCGTTGTCCACGATGGCGAAGAGCCTGGGGCAGCAGGACAAGGCCGCGACGCTCGCCTCGCGCTGCGACGACTTCACCAAGCTCTGGGAGCCGGGCGTCACGTCGCAGGGCTTCACCGGGTTCCCGGTGGCGCGGAACGCCGACGGCTCCGTCGCCGGCGACCCCGACCCCACGCAGAGCGCCCCGTTCCACGAGGGCACGGCGTGGCAGTACCAGTGGCTCGCCCAGCAGGACCCGGAGACGCTCTTCGGGCTCATGGGCGGCCAGGCGCAGGCCGAGCAGCGGCTCGACAAGTTCTTCGACATGCCGACCGTGCTCACCGACCCGGCGAAGGCCGCGCAGGACTCCTGGGTGACCGGCGCCTACGACTACCACAACAACTTCGCGTTCAACCCGAACAACGAGCCCGACTTCAGCGCTCCGTGGATGTACACGTGGACGGGCGCGCCGTGGAAGACCTCGGCCGTGCTGCGCGCGCTGCGGACGCTCTTCACGGACAACGCGTACGGCATGCCCGGCAACGACGATCTCGGCGCCACGTCGTCCCTGCTCGTCTTCGCCATGGCCGGCATCTTCGAGGCGCAGCCCGGTTCCGCGACGTACGTGATCAGTGCGCCTATGTTCGACAAGGTCGAGATCCGGCCGGCGCACGGGCACACCATCGCGATCAACGCGCCCGGCGCCGACGCGTCGAAGATGCAGTACGTGTCGTCGGTGAGCACGAACGGTGGTGCGCTGAACCAGAGTTGGCTCTCCCACCAGGACCTGCTCCGGTCCGGCACGATCAACGTCAACCTCTCGTCCCAGCCGACGAGTTGGGGCGTGAACGCGGCCCCGCCCGCTCTGGCCCGGGACTGAGCCCAGGCTCACCCTGGCCCGGGTGTGAGCCCGGGCTCGCCCTGGCCCGGGTGTGAGTTCCGCCCGCCCTGACACTGAGCCCGGTGCGGCCCTCGCTCCGAGGGGCCGCACCGGCACGGCTCACCGCCTGGGACTCACGGTCTCAGTCCCGGCTGAGGCACCGCTGCCAGCGGATCTCGCCTTCGTGCCGTTCGTCCGTGGGCGCGAGCCCGACGGCGGCGGCCACGGCGGCGGACGCCCGGTGGTCGGGGTGGACATGGGCGATGACGGCGTGGACCGGCTGTCCGCTCAGCCAGCCGACGAGTCCTGCGGCCGCTTCGGTCGCAAGCCCTCGCCCTTGCCACGGGGTTCCGACCACCCAGGCGACCTCGGCGACCGGGCCGCGCGCGGATGGGCTGACGGTGGCCTGCACCGTGCCCGTCAGGCAGGACTCCTCACGAAGCCGGATCACCCAGTTCAGCCAGGACACGGCCGGGTCCGGAGAGCCGGCGGTGATGCGCCGGTAGCGCGAGCGCAGGGCGTCCGGCGTGTCCGGAGCACCGCCGATGAACGTGTGCAGGGCCGGGTCCGACAGCACGAGCGCCATCTCGTCCGCATGCTCGACGAGGAGCGGCAGCAGGTCCAGCCGCCCGGTCCTGATGCGCCCGGCCCTCAGTGCGCTCACGCCGCGGCCGTCCCCGGGCCCCCGACGAGCCGGCCGCGCCCCGAGCGGGCCCGCAGCGCTCTGCCGGTGGACGGGACCGTGCCGTAAGCCCTTTCAGGGCGATCTCCTGCGACGGGCGCCTGCTGGTTTCTCACCGCACGACGATCCCACAGCCGCGGGGCCCGTGGCACAGCTGCCGGCCGCGGATCGGATGGCTGCCGCGCCGGGAGACCGGCGCCCCTTCTCGTAGCGGTGATCAGCGTGAGTCTCGCGGAGTCGAATGGTGATGCATCGGTCCGACGGTCGACCGCATAATCTCCGCATGGCCCGGCACTCCGCGCGGTTCCGAGACCCGCGCAGCACCGAGTACGACGTCATCAGCCTGATCCTTGTGCGATGTCCGGCTTGCGGGCGGGCCGCACGCGTCATCCCGGCCCCCGACGACTCCGGGCGGAGAAGTCGAGCGCTGTTCTTGCCGAGGCGCATGGTGTGTGGCAATTGCGGTCTGTCGCGGAAGTGGAGCGGCCGTCACGTGACGTTGGTGCATGGCACGGTTCAGCGCGCGACGGATCCGTATTTCGGTGCACCCCTGCTGCTTCAGGTCCGCACTAGAAACGGGTGGCTGTGGGCGTACAACCTCGAACACCTCGACGTGATACGCCGTTTCGTCCAAGCCTCGCTTCGAGAGCGAGCACCCTGGTACGACACCGGCCGGAAGATGACGCTGGTGGCCCGCCTTCCGGTGTGGATCAAGCGGGCGAAGAACCGGGACGAGATCCTGCGTGCCGTCAGCCGCATTCACGCTTCGCTCAGCGCGACGGCCTGAACTGCTTCCGCAGGGCCTCGCTCGCCCCGGTTCTGCGGGTCCCTCAGGCGCGCGCGGCCGCCCACGCGTCCCCTCCCCTTCGGGCAGGCCTAGGGTCATCGCATGCCCGCACATCTCAGTCACGGCACCTCGCGAGCCATTCGTCGCTTCGCCGGATGGCTCGCCCGTGGCTCGGTCGGTCACCCGATGCTGGCCGGGATCGACTACTGGGAGCACCTGAGGGAGTCGCCCTCGCAGATGGAGATCTGCTTCGCCATCTTCGCCAACGTCCTCGAACTGGACGGGCAGGGGGAGCCGGTGAACGAGAAGTACGCGGAGCGTCGCGCTGCGGCGTGGCTCTACCAGTACTGCACGGGACAACTCCCCCCGGGAGAGGCGCGCTTCGAGCCGTGGGAGTGCGAACTCCACTGACTCCGTGAACGCCACCGCACACCGATTCCAGGGACTTGCGCGCGGGGAGCTCCCGGCGAAGGAGGACCAGTGCGGTCGGACCTCAGCGCTGCGGGACCTTAGCCGAATCGGTGGTAGACGACGTCAGCGAGATCAGCGCGGCCGAAGGCGGAGACGTTGGTGAGGTGACTGTCGAATGGGCCTACCTTCGTCACCGAGCAACCGCCGCGGAACACGATCTGAAGACCGTGCTCGGGCTCCCAAGCGCATTCGCACTCCGCTGAGACATATACCTGTCGGTCGCCATGGGCGTCCCGCTGGACGGTCACCTCACCGCCGGGCCGGACATGCGACCAGACGTCGTCCGGTCCGGCGATGGACACGAGGCCCTCATCGCCGCCCACCTCGGCCTTCACATCCAGGTAGTACTGGAAGACCGGCACGGAAGCGGACCTCAGGGCCGACTCGCCGAGCCCCAGAAACGCACTGATGGCCGCCTCGAAGTCGACCTTCGCCTCGTCGTCGTCATAGCCCACGACGACGAATCGGCAGGGGGCGTGCCCGAAGACCGGAACGGGAAGCGACCGGCTCACGTAGTCGCCGAAGTCAGCATCGAGGGTGACAGGACCGAGGCCGACGATCTCCATGGGCGCACTCTAGGGCTTCCGTCGAGGCTTCCAAGCCTCAGCCTCTCTCCGGCTCAGCCGCGGCGACGATGGTGGCAACGTGCCGCCCCCAGTGTGGGGACGGGCCAAGCCCGGCTTCCCGGTGAGGCGTTGCGGGAACGCGTTCGCGTTCGGGACCCGGGGGTCAGCTGCGGCGCCACCATCGGGGGCGCTTGGATGCGGGGAGCGGTGGGGCAGGGGTGTGCGGCTCGGGGGCCGGTTCAGGGGCGGGGGCGGCGAGGGCGGAGAGGGCGGTGCGGATGCGGTCGAAGGTCGCGATCGTGTGGCTGCCTTCGCCGGGGAGGGCCACGCCCAGGCACAGCATCGTGAACCTGTCGCCGCCCAGGCCGCGGCTGAAGAAGACCGGCGCACCGACGCACCCTCGCGGCAGGTCGCCGATCCACCGGATGTCGCCGCCGCTGCCGGTGCGGGCGACCTCGCCCATCACGACGGCCTGTTCCCGGGCGTCGTCGGCCTCTTCGGCGAGGTGACCCAGCGCGTAGGCCGCGACCGGGGTCGCACCGATGCCGGCCAGGTCCTCTTCCCTGGCCGCGATGCCGTCGGTGATCTCGTCGGTCGTCCAGTGCCACCCCTTGCGAGCGCCGTGGGCGTGCAGCCCGGAGGTCGGCATCACCGCGACGCCCAGACCGTCGAGGTGAATCCACTGGTCGGCGAAGTCCGGCATCAGCAGCTTCGTGGCACTCATCGTGGGCGCGCACAGCTGGGGGCGCAGGGTGAACTCGGCGAGATCGATCCGCGAAGGCTCACCCGCGGTCACGAGGTACTGCCGGACGACCTCCTCTTCAGCCGTGGTCTCCACAAGCTCGTTGAACCAGAAGGCGGTTGCGTGGCGCTCGTCGCGGTGAGCCCGCTGGAGGGGGAGCGTCGCACGACCGGCGTGGTCGACGATCGCGTTGATCGTCGCGGTGTGAAGGCCTTGGAGTTCGGACATGGGGCGAGAGCCTAGCGAGGTGCGAACGGCGGGCGGCGCGGATGTCGCGGTCGCCGTGGCACGGCCGGGTCGACCGACGATCGGGGCTCGCTCCGTTCCGGCTCGACGGGGGATGCAGCCGCGATCCATCCCTCACCGCGGTCGCGCCCGTCGTCCTTGCGCGCTGTTCGGCGGTCACCGAGCATCAACTCCGTATCCCCGCGTGCACCGATGAAGGGCGGCTCCATGTCCGAGGAGTACCGAGACCGCGCCGCGATCGTCGACGTCGCCGTCGCGTACGCGACGGCCCTGGACACCAGGGACTGGACGTTGCTGGGGAGCGTGTTCGCCGAGGACGCGTCCTGGGCGTACAGCGGTTCCGGCGAGCAGGTCCGCGGGCGGGACGCGATCCTGGCCCGGCTCAGCGCCGGCATGGGCCACTACGACGCCACTCATCACCTCAACGGCAACCATGTCGTCGTCGTCCACGGCGACGAGGCCGAGCACACCTGCTACTTCCAGGCCCAGCACGTCCGCCGCGGCCTGCCCGGCGGGGAGAACCTCCTGGCGGGGGGCCGTTACGAGGACCGGCTGCGCCGCACCCCGGACGGCTGGCGGATCACCCACCGCGAGGTCACCAAGGTGTGGAGCGAGGGGAACCCCGCGGTGAGCTCGTCCTGACCCGGGCCGAGCCGACCAGAACTGAGCTGACCTGGGCCGAGCCGAGCTCAACGCACGTTGGAGCGGCCGGGATCCGGTGCAAAGACGTATATTTTCTACTGATCCCTCTATCGGCGGATACACAGCACTCTTCTGCGCGGGACACTGCTGCCCGGAGGCCGGCGATCCACGTCGGCTCCTGGTGCACGAGGAGGACTGATGTCGGCAGAGAGGACGGCCGGACGGCCGGGAAGGGGCGTGCCCCGCGGGGTGAGGGCCTGGGCCGGCGTGGCGGTCGTGGCCGCAGCGATGACGGTGGCGGTGGCCGCACCGGCGCAGGCCGCTGGGGGAACTGCGGGGACACCGTTCAAGGGGCGGAGCGAGGGCGGGAGCCTGCTCCTGAAGGACGGGGACATCGTGGCGTGTGCCGGTGTCGGCCAGTTGCAGGTCGCGCAGAGCGACGGCACCATCCGCGGCACGGGTGGCGCCGGGACGACCTTCACCACGCCCGCCGGGACGAAGGTCGTGACCGTGGTCAAGGGGACGGTGAAGGTGACCGTCCAGGGGGTCACCGCGCGTGTCACGTGCGGCAGCCAGGGATTCCCGACCACCTCGGCGTTCGTGCCGAGCGGCAGCTTGAAGGGCGGGGTGGACGCCGGGTCCGGCGGGTCGCCGGCCGGCGTGAACACCGCCGAACTCGCGGGTGGGGGCGCGCTGGTGGCCTCCGGCCTCCTCGGTCTGGCCGCGCTGCGCCGCCGCCGCGCCACCGTGACCGTCCGCGGCGACGTCCGCACCACCGTCCGCGGCGACGTCTGATCCGCCCGGCGGTACGGAGTCGCGTCACCCGAGGGCACGAGGCCCATGACCGTGGGGCGCGGGCGACGCAGCCGCGCCCCACAGACCCACAGCCGGCCGCTGGGGAGGGCATCGCATGAGGTCCCACCGACCGTTGACGCGGGCCGCGGTCACCGTGGTGGCGGTAGCCGCGATCGGGGCCGGCGGCTGGCTGGCCGTGGACGGCCTGCACGCCAGGAACGCACCCGCGCCGCCCGCGCCGCCGGTCCCGTCCGCGGCCGACGCGCTTCCCGTGACGACCGGCTCCGCACCCCCGGACTCCGCGGCTCCCAGCCGCTCCCCCGCCCCCGCGCCCCGGACGAGCACCCCCGCGCCCCGGCCGCCGAGCGCCATGGCGGACGCGCCGCCCGTCCGTATCCGGATTCCCCGCATCGGGGTCGACGCCCCCGTGATGCCTCTGGGCGCGGACGCCGCGGGGCACTTGCAGGTACCGCCGGCGGAGAAGGGCGAGCTGGTCGGCTGGTACGAGGGCGGCCCGAGTCCGGGCGCGGCCGGGAACGCGATCATGGACGGCCACGTGGACACGACCCGGGGCCCGGCCGTCTTCTACGGCCTGGGCGCTCTCCACAAGGGCGCCACCGTCCTGGTCACGCGCGCCGACCGGAGCGTGGCCGTGTTCTCCGTGTACGCCGTCGAGGTCTACGCCAAGGCCGCGTTTCCGGACCAGCGGGTGTACGGCCCCACGCGTGAACCGGAGTTGCGCCTCCTCACCTGCGGTGGCGGCTACGCGAGGGCCACCGGTTACCTGGGCAACGTCGTGGTCTACGCCCGCCTGACGGCCGCTGGCCAGTCGTAGCACGACGCTCGCTGCCCGCGGCTCCCTCGCGTCGTCGAGCAGGACCGCTAGCGGGCCGGGCGGAGGCAGAACTCGTTGCCGTCGGGGTCGGTCATGGCGATCCAGCCGGGCGCGCAGGGGGCGGTGTCCGCGCGGGCCGCGCCGAGGGAGACGAGGCGGTCGGCCGCGGACGCCGGGGCGCCGCCGGACGGGACCGCGAGGTCGAAGTGGAGGCGGTTCCTGCCGTGTTTGGGCGCCACGGGCGGGCCGCCCCAGGTGACCTTCGGGCCGCCGTGCGGCGAGCGGATCGCCGTCTCCTCGTCCTGGTCCCACACCAGCGGCCAGTCCAGCGCCTTGCTCCAGAAGTAACCGACCGCCTGGGAGCCGTCGGAGGAGACCGCGCCGATGAACGGGCAGCCGGCGAGGAAGGAGTTGCCCGCCGGGATGACGCAGAACTCGTTGCCCTCGGGGTCCGCGAGGACGACGTGGCGCTCCTCGGGACGCTGGCCGATGTCGATGTGCCGCGCGCCGAGGGCGAGGGCGCGGTCCACCGTCTCCTGCTGGGTCTCCGGGGTGCGGCTCGTGAGGTCGAAGTGCATCTGGTTCTGCCGCGACTTCGTCGCCTCGGTGGGCAGGAAGCGCAGCCGGAACCCGGTGTCGTCGGCGGGGAGGACTGCGGGGCCGTCCACCTCGTCGGTCCGTTCCCAGCCGAGGAACTCTCCCCAGAAGCGGGAGAGTTCCTGGGGGTCGTTCGCGTCGAAGCAGAGCGCGTCGATTCGGGTCATGCCGCTCCGCACCTCCGATCCATGCGTCGTCGTCGCAGCCGGGACACGACGGCCGCGCCCGCACGGGACTGCATGGTCAAGGGACGCTAGGCGGGGACGCCCGTGCCACGCAACGTATTTGCGGGGGCCTCGCCGGGGGCCATACTGATCACCGTGCGTGTGGCGATCATGACGGCGGGTTCACGGGGCGACGTCGCGCCGTACACCGGGCTCGGCCACGGTCTGGCGCGGGCCGGCCACGAGGTGACGGTGGTGACGCACGAACGGTTCGCCGGCCCGGTGGCCGCGGCCGGGCTCGGCTTCCGCGCCGTTCCGGTCGATCCGCGGGCGGAGTTGGCGTCGCGGTCCGGCCAGCGGCTGCACCGGTCGTGGAGCCCGGCCGGGAAGCTGACCCGGCTGCTGGGACTGGCGCGTTCGCTGGTCGGCGAGGTGGCGGAGGCCCTGCTGGCGGCGGCGGTCGACAGCGAACTCCTGCTCGTCAACGGGGCGGTGGCACCGCTGGGGCAGGTGATCGCCGAGGGCCTGGACGTGCCGTGCGTCGGCGTCTACCTGCAACCACTGTCGGGGACCCGGGAGTTCGCACCGCCGATGATCGGCACCGGGTCGTGGGGCGGCCCGGCCAACCTGCTGGGCGCCGGCGCGGTGAGCGCGGCGCTCGACCTGGTCTTCCCGGACGCCTGCCGCGCGCTGCGGGCCCGGTTCGGGCTGCCCCGGCGCGGCGTGCGCGCGACCCGGCGGGCGTACGAGCGGGCGGACTGGCCGGTCTTCCACGGCTTCAGCCCGCTGGTGGTCCCGCGCCCCGCCGACTGGCGCCCGGGGCTGGCGGTCACCGGGTACTGGTGGCCGCACGAAGCCCCCGGGGCCCGACTCCCGGACGACGTCGAGGAGTTCCTCGCGGCGGGTCCGCCTCCGGTCTTCGTGGGGCTGGGCAGCGCGACGGTGCCGGACCCGGCGGAACTGAGCGCGGCCGTGGCGCGGGGGCTGCGCGCGGCAGGGGTGCGCGGCGTCGTCCAGCGGGGCTGGAGCGGGCTGCGCGCCGAGGGCGACGACATGCTGGCGGTCGGGGACGTGCCGCACGGCCTGCTGTTCCCGCGGATGGCCGCGGTGGTGCACCACGCGGGTGCCGGGACGACCGCGGCCGGACTGCGGGCGGGAGTGCCGGCCGTCCCGGTGCCGGTCCAGTTCGACGCGGCGTTCTGGGCCCGCAGGCTGGCCTCGCTCGGCGTCGCGCCGCGACCGGTCCCGTTGCGCCGGCTGACCGCGGACGCGCTGGGCGCGGCCGTGCGCGAGGCGATCGGCGACCCGTCGTACGGGCAGCGGGCGACAGCCGTGGCCGAGGCGATCCGCGCGGAGGACGGCGTGCGGCCGGTGCGGGAGGCAGTGGACCGACTGGCCCTGGGCGCGACGTGACGGCCGGCGCCCCAACTTCCCACTGGGGCGCCGGTCTTCGGCCGGCCTCCACCCGGGCGGACCGGGCCGCGGCCCACGCTGAGCCCGACGGACCGCCCGCGGCCCGCACTGAACCCGACGGACGGGCGTACGCGACGCCCCCGGTGCCACCCGGGACGAACGCCGGTCCGGGCCAGGGCCGCCCGGTCGCCACCGGCGACGAACCGCCGCCGCGTACCCCCCGCCTCAGTGACCGGCCGCGTCGACGAGCCGTCCGTCCGTCGAGAGGGGCGGGTGCGGCAGGGCCGGCAGGTAGTGGCGCAGGAAGAGGGTTCCGGTCAGCTCACGCCGGCTGCGCACGCCGATCTTGTCGAACACCTTCCGGAGGTGGTCCTGGACGGTGTACTCGCTGATGTGCAGCGCCGCGGCGATCTCGGCGCCGGCGCGGCCGAGCAGGACCTGCTGCGTCACGTCCCGTTCGCGCTGGGTCAGGCCGTAGGCGTCGAGGACGAGGGCGGCCAGCTCGCTGGGCTGGCTGGGGGTCAGTGCCGCGTAGGTGACCTCCTCGCCGGGCGGGCCCTGACGCCACGCGCTGAGGGTGATCCAGCGCCCGCTGCGGGCCCGCACCCGCGCCGAGACGGTGGCGCCGTCGGCGGCGTGCCCGGCCTGCTGGAGGATCGCGGAGAGCGTGTAGGAGGAGGTCCGCTGCCCGGCGCGGTGGTCCTCGGCGAGCTGTCCGAGCCAGTATGCGGCGGTGGGACTGACGGAACTGACCTGCCCGTCGCGGTCGGTGACGACGAGTCCGGGGGCGCCGGGCGCGCCGGCGCTGTCGACGCCGCTGAGCAGCAGGGCCCGGCGCAGTGCGGTGGCGGCGGGTCCGCTGACGGCCGCCGCGCGGCGCACGTCCTCGGCGGTGAAGGGGCGCGAGCGCGGTCCGCGGCACAGGACGAGCAGGCCCCAGGTGCGTCCGTCGGCCTTGAGGGTGACGCGCAGTTCGTCGGACAGGCCGGCCGGGGCCAGGATGTCGCGGTAGTAGGTGCCGCCGGTGTGGGCCGGGGCGCCGCCCGCTGACTGGCTGAGCAGGCTGGTGGTGCCGGGACGGGCGGCGAGCGCACGTATGTGCTCGGTGCCTTCCTGGGTGCCGTGCTCGATCTCGAAGAGCCGCGGCATGAGTTCGGCCGGGAAGCCGTGTTCGTGGAGGCCTCCGGTGTCGAGGAGCGTGGCGGGGTCGAGCATCACGCCGCACCACACGTCGGCGGGTACCTGGCGCAGCAGGTCGGCGCTGGCGGCGGCGAGGGCGTCGAGCGGTTCCTGCGGGCGACCGGGTGCGCGGGACCCGCGGGCGTCCCGGGGCTGCCGCGCGCGGTCGGGCCGGGGCGTGCCGGGGCTCTGTGCCGAGGGGGTGGCGGGGGAGGCGGGAGACGGGGGGACGGGGGCGGCGGGCCGAGAAGCGGGCGGTCGCTTGCCGGCCGGCTGGCCGTTGCCTGACATGCCTGAAGCGTAGGAAATATCCCAGGGATCTGGGATGGGTTGTGCCGTATTGGTGCCCCTATCGTGAACCCGGGGACGGCCTCGGACGGACGGCCGGTCAGGGGGATCGAAGGGGGCGGGTGTGAAGCGGACGTGGCGCCGGGCGGTGTGGCCGGCGGTTCCGGTGGTGCTGGTGGTGCTGGCCGGCTGTGGCGGCGGCTCCCATGGCGAGGACGGGGGTCTGCCGACGCCGACGGGCCCGGACACGTCGGTGACGGAGCCGGCCGATGACGTGTCGTCGCCGTCGACGGACCCGGCGACGGACGGCACCTCGTCCGGTACGGACGACGGCGGCACGCCGGACAACGGGGGAACGCCGTCGGACGACGGCGGGTCCGGCGGGTCCGACGCCTCGGGAGGGTCGGACGGAGGGTCGAGCGGGGGTTCGGCCGGGGACTCCGGCGACACCACCCCGACCGTGCCGGGCGAGGTGCGCGCGACCGGTCTGACGCAGTTCGAGATGGTGCAGGGCCGGCCCGCCTGGCAGTCCGCGGCGCAGAACCGGGCGGCCAACTCGGTGCTGGACCTGTATCCGAACGGCTCGTTCAGCTTCACCACGGTCGACACGGTGGGGGTGCCGCTCGGCGGGTCCTACACGGTCTCCGGCTCCGAGGTCGACTTCGAGGGCCAGTCGGTCACGCCGGGGCCCGCGGGCAGCACGACGCTGGAGATCCAGGGGAGCGTCGATCTCGGCGCGCACACGATGACGCTGCACTGGGTCGCGTCGTCCGGCATGGGCGCGGTGGTGGACGGCCAGAGCTTCGCGTCGGCGAACTCGGTGGCGTGGAACGCGGACGTGCCCGTGAGCTTCGGCTGACCCGGGCTCGGACGCGGGTTCGGACGCGGACGCGGGTTCGGACGCGGGCGCGGCTGGGCGAACGGCAATCCGCCGCCCACCACCGGCCACCGGCCACCGGCCACCGGCCACCGGCCACCGGCCACCGGCCACCGGCCACCGGCCACCGGCCACCAAGGATCAGGGATCAGGGATCAGGGAGGGGAGGGCGCGATGACCGCTCAGGTCGCGCGGACGATGGGCCAGGGGCTGACCCGGCTGGAAAGCTACCTGCCGAGCACGCGCGGAGCGACGCTCTTCGGTGAGGTGCGGCGGATGCTCGACCACGCCCCGGAGGCGCAGCAGGCCGCACAGCGGATGGTGGACGAGGCGGCGTCGTTCGGGGCGGCGGCCTCCGGCCGGCTCGCGCGGTACACCAACGAGCGCAACCGGACGTTCTGGGAGCGCAACTTCGGGGTGTCGCCGCGCAAGCGGGCCGAGGAGGCCGAACTGGTGGAGGCGCTTGCCGCGCTGGGGGGCGTGGTCGGGGGCGGCCTGGCCCGGGCGAAGGTCCGCCACGACGACCGGCGGCGCCGCGAGGCGGTCGGCCGGCTGGTGTGGCAGGTGGTCAACGTTGCGGCGCTGGCGCGGGGTTCGGTGAACGCGTACAACGACGCGCTGCGCTGGCGGGTGCTGGACGCGCTGGAACTGGACCCGCGAACGCGTGACCAGCTCGCGGCGGCCCCTGTGCCCGCTTCCCAGCAGGCGCTCGTCGTCCCGCAGTTGGAGCCGGACGCGCGGGACGCGGTGGCGACGTACGCGTTCCACGCGTACGCGAACGCGGTCGGCGAGGAGGAGGCGGCGCGCCGCATCGTGCCGCTGCTGGTGCGGCTGGGCATGTCGGTGAGCGGGGGCGAGCACTTCGCGCGGACCGCCCGCGTCCAGTACCGCTCGGAACTCGACCCGCTGGCGCACCACTACAGCGTGCTGCAGGTCGCGGTCGCCGGCATCGGGCGCCACCTGTTCCTGCCGGTCGACGTGATCGCCGACGCGGTGCGGCGGGTCGTGGCGTACGACCCGTACGAGGCGGCCCGCGCGGAGAACCGCCGGATGGTGCTCCAACTCGTACAGGCGGGAGGCGGGTTGGGCGCGCTGGTGTCGGGCGGCACGGTCGGGCCGGCGATGAGCATCGCGACGGCCGTCGCGCAGCAGGTGTTCGGCCCGGCGGCCGCGCCGCCGGCGGCCGTCGGCAGCGCGTTCGCGGCGTTCGGGCAGCAGGCCGCCCTGCCGGCGCCGGCCGTCCAGTCGTGGCTGGCCTGGAACGGGCAGGGCCCGCCCGCCTGAGCCCGCCGCGTCCGCCACCCGTCCGCCGCGTCCACGGCGTCCGCCACCCGCCCAGCGCGTTCAGTGCGTCCCCGAGCTGACCGGGATCAGGTGGTGGGCAGGACGGCCAGCGCCTCGACCTCCAGCAGCAGTTCGGGGCGGAACAGCGCGGCGACCTGGACGGCCGTGCTGGCCGGCGGGCTGGCGGTGTCGACGTGCGCGTCGCGGGCCTCGCGGACCGCGGGCAGGAACGCCACGTCGGTGACGAAGAAGGTGAACTTGACGACGTCGGCGAAGGTGGCGCCCGCGGCGTCCAGGCAGCGCCGGAGGTTCTCGAAGACCTGGCGGGCCTGCGCCGCGGGGTCCCCCACGCCGACGACCTCGCCCCGCTCGTCCAGGGCGATCTGACCGGACACGGCCACCAACCGGCCCTCGCCCAGCACGACATGGCTGTAACCGGTGGCGGGGGCGACCCCTTCGGGTGCGATGTGGGTGATCATGCGCCCACGATAATCGGCCGCCCCCGCCCAGGAAGGGCGGATGACGCCCCGCCCCCGCGGCGTCGGACGTCCGCAGGGGCGGGGCGGGAGTGGGGACGAGCTACGGGCAGGTGCCGGCGAAGGCCGGGCGGGTGACCACGTCCGTGTCGGAGGCGCGCTGCCAGGTGGCGGTGGGGGCCAGCACGTCGGCGGTCGGAGCGGCCTGGACCTTCACCTTCTCCGGGCCGCTCCACGAGCCGAACGCGCCCCACTACGCAGCCGTGTCCCCGCCGCCGGCCGGCCACCCCGGGGCGGCCGGCAGCGGGGCGGTGGCCCGGTCACAGGGGGCGCAGGCGGCCCTCCGCGGTGACGATCAGGGCGGTGGCCCCGGCGGGCCCGGCGCCGCCGGCGAGGGCGAGGATGCCGCGGGCCACGGCCGGCGGGTCGAGGGGGACGGGGTAGTGGGCGGCCAGGTAGTCCGCGGGAGACTGGCCGTCCTGCGCGCCGTACGCGGCGGCCGCCGCCTCGCCGATGGGGGTGCCGGCCACCAGCTGGCCGGGGACGAGCGCGACGAAGCGGATGCCCGACGCGCGGGCGTCGGCGGCGCCTTGGAGGTATCCGGCGAGGAACATCTGCATGCGCTTTGCGCCCGCGTAGCCGCCGGACAGCGGCGACCCGCCGAGGGCCGCGCCGCTGGAGACGATCACCACGGTCGAGCCGGGCCGCAGCGGCCGGGCCAGCACCGCGCGTCCCACCTCGTAGGCGATGCGGACGTCGACGTTCCAGGCGGCCGAGAACGACTCCCAGTCCTGCGCGGCGACCGGCGCCATCCGCGGGCGGGCGCCGGCGGCGACCACCACGAGGTCCGGGTCGGCTTCGGCGAGCAGCGCGGCGACCTGCGCCGGATCCGTGGCGTCCCGTTCGCGGCCGGCCGCCAGGACGCGCGCGCCCGCCGCGCCGAGCGCGTCGGCGGCGGCCCGCCCGATGCTGCCCGCGGCGCCGATGACCAGCGCGCTGCCCGGCGTGGTCCTGGTGTCGGTGGTGTCCGGGGCGGTGTGTGCGGGGGTGGTGCTCATGGTCGTGCCTCCTGCGGTCGGAGCGCGATGAGAGTCTGGCCAGCGAGTGGCCGGGGTGGGGCCGGAGCGCGGCCTGAAGTCGTTCAGAGCGCGGCCGGCAGGCCCGTCGGCATCTCGGCGAGCCGCCGGGCCAGCGCCTTGACCATGCCGCCGCGCCAGCCGTCGGCCAGTTCCGCCGACATCGGGTCGGGGAAGATCTCCTCCTCGTCCTTCTCCACACCGTCGAAGACGGCCTGCGCCACGGCCCTGACCGGCGCCTTCGGCACGTCCAGGTCCCGGGTCATGTCGGTGTCGACGGGTCCGGTCATGACGGCGTGCACGCGCACGCCGCGGTCGGCGAGCAGCACCCGCAGCGACTGGACCAGGGAGAACGCGGCCGCCTTCGACACCGAGTAGGCGGGCAGCACCGGCAGCGGCGCGAGACCGTTCACCGACAGGTTGGCGACGAGGGCGCCCCGGCTCCGCAGCAGGTGCGGCAGGAACGCCCGGGTGACGTCGAACGTCCCGAACAGGTTGACGGCCAGGTGGCGTTCGAGGGCGGCGCGGTCGTCGAGGACGTCGGGCAGGGCGACGCCGGCGTTGGTGACCAGGACGTCGAGGGACTCCACCCGCGCGGCGGCGTCCCGCACGGCGTCCTGGTCGGTGACGTCGAGGGTGAGGGGGGTGATCCGCGGGTCCCAGGCGGTCAGCGGACGGCGGGTGCCGACGTAGACCCGGGCGGCTCCCCTGGCCAGGGCCTCGTCGACGAGTCCCCGGCCGATGCCGCGGTTGCCTCCGGTGATCAGGACGGTGCGATCGGTGATGGTCGTCATGGCGATATGTCTCCTCGGTGGCGCGTCCGTGCGGGGCGCACGGTCCGTTCACTGGTGGAGACCCGGCGGCGGACGGGGATTCGCCGATGATTTCCGCGCCCGGACGGTGTCCTTACAGCGGAAGGCGGGAGGTGTCGTCGATGGGACAGGTGGCGGCGGGCAGGAGGCCGGCGCCGTGGCCGGCGCTGGCACGGGCCAGGGCGGGCGACGGTGAGGCGTTCCAGGAGCTGACCGAGCCCTATCGCAGGGAGCTGCAGCTGCACTGCTACCGGATGCTCGGGTCGGTGCAGGACGCGGAGGACGCGGTGCAGGAGACTCTGCTGGCGGCGTGGCGGGGGCTGCACGGGTACGAGGGGCGGGCCTCGGTCCGGGGATGGCTGTACCGGATCGCGACGAACCGGTGCCTGAACGTGCTGCGCGACGCGGGCCGCCGGCCGCGCCCGGTGCTGCCGGCCCGTCCGCCGCTCGCCGCGCCGGAGCCCACCGGCCGCACCGAGCCGCGCTGGTACGAGCCGTATCCCGACGATCTGCTGGCGGAGCTGCCGGACGCGGCGCCCGGGCCCGAGGCCCGCTACGAGGCACGCGAGTCGCTGACGGTGGCGTTCGTGGCGGGGCTGCAGCGGCTGCCTCCCCGGCAGCGGGCGGTGCTGGTGCTGCGGGACGTGCTGGGGTTCCGCGCGGCGGAGGTGGCGGAGCTGCTGGACGCCAGCGGGGTGTCGGTGAACAGCGCCCTGCTGCGGGCCCGCGCGTCGCTGGACGGTCAGCTGCCGCGGCGCGACCGGGACCGGGCGCCGCTGCCGCGCTCGGCGCGGGAACGGGCGCTGGCCGGGCGGTTCGCGGCGGCGATCGAGGAGGCGGACGTCGAGAAGCTGGTGGCGCTGCTGACGGACGACGCGCGGCTGACGATGCCGCCGGAGCCGCTGGAGTACCGGGGCCGCGCGGCGATCGCCGGGTTCTACCGGGCGCTGCCGTGGTGGGGGTCTGGCGCGCTGCGGCTGCGGCCGGCCCGGGCCAACGGCGGCCCGGCGTTCGGCGCGTACCTGAGCGGGCTGGGCGGTGGGACGGGGCACGCCTACGGGCTGGTGGTGCTGACGCTGGCGGGCGACGGCGTCGGGGCCGTCACGCGCTTCGGCGACAACGCGTTGCTGCCGCGGTTCGGCCTGCCCGCGGAGCTGCCGGGCTGACGCCCGCGCGGGTACGGGCCGCGCAGGCGTCAACGACGGCGTCCCGGCCGGCCCTTCGCGGGGCCGGCCGGGACGCCGGGGTCGTGCGGGTCGGCCGCCTCGGCGGCGGCCGGCCGGATCAGACGAGGTCGAACCGGTCCAGGTTCATCGTCTTGTCCCACGCGGAGACGAAGTCGCGGACGAACTTCTCCTTCGCGTCGTCGCTCGCGTAGACCTCGGCGACCGCGCGCAGCTCGGAGTTCGAGCCGAACACCAGGTCGGCGCGGGTGCCGGTCCACTTGACGGCGCCCGTCGCGGTGTCGCGGCCCTCGAACGTCGACTGGTCGTCCGAGGTGGACGTCCACGCCGTGCCCATGTCGAGCAGGTTGGCGAAGTAGTCGTTGGTCAGCACGCCCGGGCGCTCGGTGAGCACGCCGTGCGTGGACCCGGCGTGGTTGGCGCCCAGCACCCGCAGGCCGCCGACGAGGACGGTCATCTCGGGGGCGCTCAGCGTCAGCAGGTTCGCGCGGTCCACGAGCAGGTACTCGGCCGGCAGCCGGGTGCCCTTGCCGGTGTAGTTGCGGAACCCGTCGGCCTGCGGCTCCAGCGCGGCGAACGACTCGATGTCGGTCTGGTCGGCGGTGGCGTCGGTGCGGCCCGGGGTGAACGGGACCTGGACCTCGACGCCGCCGTCCTTGGCGGCCTTCTCGACGCCGGCCGCGCCGGCCAGCACGATCAGGTCGGCGAGCGAGATCCGCTTGCCCCCGGACTGCGCGGAGTTGAAGGACTCCTGGACGCCCTCGAGGGTGCTCAGCACCGTGCCGAGCTCGTCCGGGTTGTTGACCTCCCAGCCGCGCTGCGGCTGCAGGCGGATGCGGGCGCCGTTGGCGCCGCCGCGCTTGTCGCTGCCGCGGAAGGAGGAGGCCGACGCCCAGGCGGTGGAGACCAGCTGGGAGACGGTGAGGCCGGAGGCCAGCACCTGCTCCTTGAGGGAGGCGACGTCCGCGTCGTCGACCAGCGGGTGGTCGACGGCCGGCAGCGGGTCCTGCCAGATGAGCGTCTCGGAGGGCACCTCGGAGCCGAGGTAGCGGACGATCGGGCCCATGTCGCGGTGGGTCAGCTTGAACCAGGCGCGGGCGAACGCGTCCGCGAACTCCGCGGGGTTCTCCATGAAGCGGCGGGAGATCTGCTCGTACGCCGGGTCGATGCGCAGGGACAGGTCGGTGGTGAGCATCGTCGGCTGGTGCGTCTTCGACGCGTCGTGCGCGTCGGGCACGGTGCCGGCGCCGGCGCCGTCCTTCGGCCGCCACTGGTTGGCGCCGGCCGGGCTCTGGAACAGCTCCCACTCGTAGCCGAAGAGGATCTTGAAGAAGCTGTCGTCCCAGGTGATGGGGGTGTCGGTCCAGATGCCCTCGAGGCCGCTGGTGATCGCGTCGCCGCCCTTGCCGGTGCCGTGGGTGCTCTTCCAGCCCAGGCCCTGCTCGGCCAGCGGGGCGCCCTCGGGCTCCACGCCGACGCTCTCGGCGGGGCCGGCGCCGTGGGTCTTGCCGAAGGTGTGGCCGCCGGCGATCAGCGCGACGGTCTCCTCGTCGTTCATCGCCATGCGGCGGAACGTCTCGCGGATGTCGCGGGCCGCGGCGATCGGGTCCGGGTTGCCGTTGGGGCCCTCGGGGTTGACGTAGATGAGGCCCATCTGGACTGCGCCGAGCGGGTTCTCCAGCTGGCGGTCGCCGCTGTAGCGCGCGTCGCCGAGCCAGGTGGTCTCCGGGCCCCAGTAGACGTCGTCCTCGGGCTCCCACACGTCGGCGCGGCCGCCGGCGAAGCCGAAGGTCTCGAAGCCCATGGACTCCAGGGCCACGTTGCCGGCGAGGATCATCAGGTCGGCCCAGGACAGGGACTGGCCGTACTTCTTCTTGACCGGCCACAGCAGGCGGCGGGCCTTGTCCAGGTTGCCGTTGTCCGGCCAGCTGTTGAGCGGCGCGAAGCGCTGCTGCCCGGCGCCGGCGCCGCCGCGGCCGTCGCTGATGCGGTAGGTGCCGGCGCTGTGCCAGGCCATGCGGATGATCAGCGGGCCGTAGTGCCCGAAGTCGGCCGGCCACCAGTCCTGCGAGGTGGTGAGCACCTCGGCGATGTCCCGCTTGACCGCCGGCAGGTCCAGGGTCTGGAACGCGGCGGCGTAGTCGAAGTCCTCACCCAGCGGGTTGGACACGGCGGGGTTCTTCGCGAGGATCTTCAGGTTCAGCCGCTCCGGCCACCAGCCACGGTTCCCACCCCCCTGCGTGGGGTGCGGGGCGCGCCCGTGGGCGACCGGGCACTGGCTGCCCTCGTCGGTCGTCACGGGTGCGACGTTTGCGTCGTTGCTGTCGGACATGGGAAATCCTTCCGGGCCTTGGCTACCACCGGAACCGATCCTACGATGGACGGAGTCCAAGTCAAGAAGGACGCCAAACGCATAACCCGTCGGGTTCCGGACCCGGACTGTCAGGGTGCCGGTGTCCATGATCCGAATCAGGTGAACGAGATGAGCGACCTGCTGGAACGACTGCGCGGGCGCGGCTGGCGGATGACGTCCCAGCGGCGCGTCGTTGCGGAGGTCCTCGACGGCGACCACGTCCACCTGACCGCGGACGAGGTGCACGCCCGGGCGGCGCGGCGCCTGCCGGAGATCTCGCGGGCGACGGTCTACAACACGCTGGGCGAGCTGGTCCAGCTCGGCGAGGTCATGGAGGTCGCGACGGACGGGCGCGCCAAGCGCTACGACCCGAACGCGCACCGGCCGCACCAGCACCTGGTGTGCTCCGGCTGCGGCAGCATCCGCGACGTCCGCCCCGCCGGGGACCCGCTGGCCGACCTGCCCGCGGAGGAACGGTTCGGCTTCCGCGTCAGCGCGGTCCAGGTCACCTACCGGGGGCTGTGCCCCGACTGCGCCTGAACGCCCCCGCACGAAGGTGGCGCGGACGCACCGAGGTGCGCCCGCGCCACCGGGTCGGGTCGGGTCAGGTCAGGTCAGGTCAGGTCAGGTCAGGTCAGCGCGAACTTCTGGGCGGCGCTGCCGTTGCAGTCCCAGATCTGCAGCCGGGTGCCGTTGGCGGTCGCCCCGCTGGGCGAGTCCAGGCAGCGGCCGGACTGCGGGTTGACGAGCGAGCCGTCCGACTGCTGGTTCCAGACCTGGCCGCCGGCGCCGTCGCAGTCCCACAGCTGGACCTGCGTGCCGTTGGCGGTGCCGTTGCCGTTGATGTCCAGGCAGCGGCCGAGCGTCGCCAGGGTGCCGTTGCCGTTGTGGAACCAGTGCTGGTCCACCCCGTAGGACTGGCAGTCCCACAGCTGCACGGCCTTGCCGTTGCCGCCCACGTCGTCACCGTCGACGTCCAGGCACTTCCCGCCGGGACCGGCGACCGGGGCACCGCCGTTGACGCTGAACTTCTGCGCCGCGGCGCCGTTGCAGTCCCAGATCTGGAGCCGGGTGCCGTTGCCGGTGGCGCCGTTCGGGGAGTCCAGGCAGCGGCCCGACTGCGGGTTGAACAGCGAGCCGTCGGAGCGCTGCACCCACTTCTGGCCGCCGACGCCGTTGCAGTCCCACAGTTCGACCTGGGTGCCGGCCGCCGTGCCGTTGCCGTTGATGTCCAGGCAGCGGCCGATCGTGCTCAGCGAGCCGTTGGCGTTGTGCTGCCAGTGCTGGTCCTCGGCGTAGGACTGGCAGTTCCACAGCTGGACCGCGGTGCCGTTGGTGCCGGTGTCGTCGGCGGCGACGTCCACACACTGCCCGCCGGGGCCGGTGATCGTCCCCTGCGGGCCGTTGGGCACGTTCGTCTCGCCGGAGTAGCCCACGGACACGACGTTGGACTGGACGGCGTTGTCGGCGGCGTCCGTCGGGTAGCCGGCGACCATCACGCCCTCGAAGAAGGTGCCCATGTTCCGGTTGCTGTTGTCGCCGCCGGTGCCCAGGATGATGCCGCCCTCCTGCTGCATCGGCCGGTACCCGCCGCGGGTGGGCAGCCCGCCGCTCCACCACGTGGACAGCCCGCCCGACTGGGAGTTGCCGCCCTTGATGGCGTACGTCGTCTGGCCGTCGTTCTTCAGCATCGCCGTGACGTACGTGCTGCTGTTGCCCTGGTTGGCCGTGTTGGAGCCGTTGTCGCCCTGGAACATGCCGTTCTCCATGTCCGCCTCGACCCAGGGGCCCGAGCCGGTGCACGGCGCGAAGTAGCAGGTCGTGGCGATGGACACGGCGTCCATGTGGCCGTTGCCGGTGTCGGACGGGGTGCGCTCGGCGTTGCCGTAGTCGAAGCAGCAGTCCGACCCGACGTGGGTGCCGCTGGCGACCATGTAGGCGCCCTCGGGCTGGCCGTTGACCGCGACGCCGGAGGCCACACCGGTGTAGCGGTAGCCGACGCCGGGCGAGATCCAGATGCCGTAGACCTTGTGGCCGCCGGCGCTGACCGCGATCTCACCGGCGTCCGCGCCGCGGTCCACACCGCCGGCGGTGCCGGCCGGGCCCGGCAGCAGGTCGTTGTGGCGCGAGGTCTGGTCGTAGACCTTGGAGATGCGGCAGGTGGTGTTCTGGCAGAACACGTCCTGCTGCTGCGCGTTGGCGTAACCGCCCGCGGACAGCAGGCCGATGTCGGTCGCCGCGCCGTCCGAGGCGCGCGTCACCTGGTACAGCGGCCCGTTGTACGAGGAGAAGAGGGCGCGCGTGGTGCTGTGCGCCGCGACGCACGGGGTGCCGGCGGCGCCGTAGATGTCGCACGGCAGCGAGCCCGCCGCCTGCGAGAGGGTGGCCGGAAGGCTGATCAGCGCCCCCAGGACGAGGGCGAGCGAGGCCACGGCCGACAGCAGGACGCTCCTGATCCGGAGAACTCGTCCCAGTGCGCCGCCCCCTTGGGCGGACGCAGCGGCTCGTCTCTTTCTGCGCATGGTGTGCTCCTGGCTGGTGGGGGGTGGGAGCTTCAAGTCATCTATGCGGCAGCTGAGTTCACGCTGGTGGGCGACCGGGTCGGAAGTTACGCGCACCCCCGGCGCGCGTCAATATTTGTTGCTTAATTTGCTGAGAGCGCTCCCCTGGCTGTCTGATTCCGTGGGATTGCGTGCGAAGGTCACGAGGCGGAGGTGGCCCGGGTGAGCACCGCGGTGCCGCCGACGAGGACCCCGGAGGCCGGCGCGCCCGGGCCGGTGGCGGTCGCGGTGACGGTCGCCGGGCTGCCCAGCGAGTCGCCCATGTCGACGGCGATCCTGACGGTCCCGGACGGGTCCTCGACGGCGAGGCGCGCGGCCAGGCAGGCGGTGCTGTTGGCGTTGGCGACGTCCTCGGGAACGCCGATGGAGGGCGCGAACATGCGGGCGGCGAGGCGCCCTTGGGGGTCCGGCGGGGAGTGGACGTAGGCGCCGAGCAGTCCGGACCGGTCGCACGCGGCGCGCAGCCGGTCCAGATCGGGGGCGAGGGCCGCGAGCCGCGCCCGCGAGGCGACGGGGACGAGGAGGCGGGGCCGCCCCGCGGACGCGACGCGCGGCTCGGCCTCCTCGTCCCCGGGCGTCAGGCCCAGCGCGTCCCGCACCGGCTCCCGCTCGTCCGCGGTGGGTTCGCGCAGGACGACCGGACCGGGGTCGAAGGACGCGGCGAACCCCCGGCCGCGGCGCTCGACGAGACCGGTGAACGCGCGGGCCGCGGTGCGCAGTTCGACGCGGAGCGCGGCGGGGGCCGGGGTGCGTGGCGCGCGTGCGGCGAGGAACGCGAGCGCCGCGACCGTTCCGTGGCCGCAGGCCGGCAGTTCGCCTGCGGCGGTGAAGAAGCGCAGGGACGCGGCGAGGCCGGGAGCCCCCTCGTGGACCACCTCGACGAACACGGCGTGCGACGCGCCCCACTCCCCCGCCGCGGCCCGCCGCTCGGCGTCCCCCTGCCCGGCCTCCTCCACCACGACGGTGGGGCTCCCGCCCGATCCGTCGCGCAGACACGCACGCACCAGTGCCATGCGCCGTACGGTACCGGCGCGCTCAGTACTGCCAGTGCGGCCGTCCCGACACCTCGCGGCACGTGATGCCGCGCCCCTGCGCGTCGGTAGTCCGGCCGCCACCGGCCGGTGGGTGGTTCGGCTTCCGGCGTGCCACGCGCTGCGCGCTGCCGTCCGCGGGTCTCGTCGTGGCTTGTCGCGCCAACGGGGTGCCCCCGGGGCTTGCCCGTTGTCCACCGGCCGGTGGGTGGCTCGGCTTCCGGGGTGCCACGCGCTGCGCGCTGCCGTCTGCGGGTCTCGTCGTGGTTGTTCGCGCAGTTCCCCGCGCCCCTGATATGCGTGCCCTTTGTCCGTGGGGTCGGGGGCGCTCCGGAAGCGTCTCCTCGGAAATGTGCATACGGGTTCGTCCGTGTTGTTGCCCGGGGGCCACGCACATTTCTCTGCGGGGAGCACTTCCTCCCCACCCCCTCCCGCTTACCCACCGTGCGGCGGGGGACATGGGACACGGCCAAGCTCGGCCCTCCCGCAGACGGGGACGGGCCGGAAGGGGACGATCCGGGTGTGTCCCCGCAGAGCTTTGCAAGGCCCCGGGTAAGTCCCGGGAAGAGTCGCCATGCAAAGGTCGAGGAGACACTCCCGGAGTGGCCCCTGACCCCACCCACGAACCTGCACCGCCAGGGGCGCGAGGAACTGCGCGACAAGCCGAGACGAGACCGTCAGACGGGCACGGCGCCTAGGGGGCACCCCGGAAGCCGCAGGGGGCGCGGGGAACTGCGCGACCAGCCGAGATGGCGCAGCAGACGGCGACGGCGCCCCGGGGGCAGCCCGGATGCCGAAGGGGCGCGGGGAACTGCGCGAGGAACCACGGCGAACCGTCAGACGGCAACGGCGGCCCGGGGGCTGGACAAGCCCCGCAGGGGGCGCGGGGAACTGCGCGAGGAACCACGACGAGACCGGCGGACGGCGACGCACCGCACGGGGCAGGACGAGCGCCGAACAGGGCAAGCCCCGGGGGCACCCCGTCGGCCGGATCAGCCCGGGGCGGAGCCCGTCGGCCAGACGCGGGCCGCGTAGGAGAGGAAGTTGCCGCCCATGATCTTCGCGATGCGGGTGGAGGACCAGCCGCGGGCGGCGAGGAGGGTGATGACGCGGCGGAACTGGTCGACGCCGCGGAGGTCGACCACGAAGGGGACGACGCCCGGTCGCTCACCAGCCGCACCGACGCCGGCCCGCCGCCGCTCCGCGACCTGCTCGTCGATGGCCGCGCGGTACGCGTCGAGATCGTCGATCGCGGTGACCGGCCCGTCCGTGCCGATGCCGACGTGGTCCTCGCCGCACACGTTCACCGCGTGCACGAGGTGGTCGACCACGTCGTCCGCGGTGGGGTGCCCGTCGGTGGTGAGGAACGGCATGAAGTAGATGCCGACGAAGCCGCCGCGGGACGCGACCAGCCGCAGTTCCTCGTCGGTCTTGTTGCGCGGCAGGTCCGCGAGGGCCCGGCAGCCGGTGTGGTTGATCGAGACCGGCTGCCGGGAGAGGGCCGCGGCCTCCAGGCAGGTGCGCTCGCCGCTGTGGGAGAGGTCCACCATGAGGCGCTGGTCGTTCAGCTCCTCGACGAGCTGGCGCCCGAACGGCGTGAGGCCGCGGTTGCCGGGGGCCATCGACCCGTCGCCGATGTGGTTGGCCTGGTTGTAGGTCAACTGCACGACGCGGACGCCGAGTTCCGCGAAGGTGCGGACGCGGCTGAGGTCCTCGCCGACGGCGACGGCGTTCTGGAAGCCGTAGATGACGCCGATCCGGCCCTCGCGCCGGGCCCGGTGGATGTCGGCGGCGGTGCGGACGTGCAGCAGGCGGTCCGCGTGGTCGTGGAGGATGCCGTTCCAGACGCTGATCTCGTCCAGGGTGTGGCGGAACGGCGGCTGGTCGCCCATGACGTAGCCGAGGGTGATGGTGACCGCGGTCAGCCCGGAGGCGCGGGCCTCGTCGAGGGCGCGGGCGTCGACCACCAACTCGTCGCCGGCCTGCTGCAGTCGCGAGGCGGCGTCGAGCGCCGCGTTCGGGTTGTGCAGCTCTCCGAGGGCGTTGACGATCAGCGGGGTGTCGGGGGCGGCGGTCACTGCTCCTCCAGGCGGGGGTGTCGCCGGCCGCGCTTGACGACGAGCACGACGCTGTCGAGACGGGCGATGTCGGCGACCGGGTTCCCGGCCAGCACGACGAGATTGGCGAGCTTCCCCTCCTCCACCGAACCCATGTCGGCGGCCGCGCCCATGCTCCGTGCTCCCACCAACGTGGCGCTGTGGATGGCCTGTTCGACGCTGAAGCCGCACCGCCTGACGAGGAAGGTGATCTCCTGGTGGAGCGGTGGCCAGGGCTGTGCGGGATCGGGGTCGCAGTCGGTGCCGGCGCTCACCTGGACGCCGGCCCGGCGGGCCTGCGCGGTCAGCGCGGCGGACAGGGCGCTGGAGTCCAGGGCCCTGCGGCGCGCCTCGGCGTCGCCGCTCGCGGCGGCCTCGCCGGCGAGGCGGTCCGCCATGCTCGCGGTCGCGTCGAGGATGGTGCCGCGGCGCCGCATCACGGCCAGCAGCCGCTCGATCCGCGGGTGGTCGCCGCCGAGAAGGCTCGCGTGGTCGACCGGCGGCTTGTCCCGGTAGCTGGTGAGCGGGCGGCCGGCGGCCTCGTGGGCGAGCAGCGTGACGTGCGACACGCTGTCGGCGCCGGCGGCCACGACCTCGCCCGGTGTGGCGGGGAAGACGGTGGCGTGCGCCCAGACCAGGGCGCCCTGGCGGTGCGCCTCGGCGGCGACGGCGGCGACGCGCTCGCCGGGCAGGTCGGCGTAGACCTTGATCGCGGTGGCGGAGGTGCCGAGCGCACGGGCGACGGCCAGCGGCAGGTCGGTGTCCTCGGTGACGGCCTGCATCCAGGCGGCGCGGCCGGGGGTGGCGCCCTGGCAGACCTGATGGGTGCGGGGGTCGTCGAAGAAGGTGGGGCCGGCCATGAGCGCGGCGTACCGGATGTCGGGTGCGGGGATCTCGCCGACGAGGGCGGCGCGCGCCAGGTCGCCGATCTCCCGCAGGTCGTCGGCCATGTCACGGACCGCGGTGACGCCGCCGAGCAGGTCGCGGCGCAGGGTCGCCTCGGCGACGGGGCGGTTGGGCGGGGTGGCCAGGTGCTGGTGGGAGTCGATCAGCCCGGGCAGCAGCACGTGCCCGGTGAGGTCGACGATCTCGGCGCCGGGGTGGTCGGCGGGGTCGGTCTCGGCGTCGGGTGCGACGCGCACGATCCGCTCGCCGTCGGCCACGACCGTGGTGGACGGGCGCGGCGCGCCGCCGGTGCCGTCGATGAGGGTGGCGCCGCGGTAGACGACGAGGGCGCCGGGGGGCGCCGGCGCGAAGGGCGCCGGGGCGGGGACGGGTTCGGTCACCGGGCCTGCCTCTTCCTGCACGATTGCCCTGCCTGATGGTCCTGCATGAGGGCTCTGCTGATTTCACGGTGTGAAACACTGCGCTCGTCAGATGCAACGACCGCGGTTGGGCCGTACCGTACCCCAGAGCCGCCGAGTGAGGGAGGGCCGCCCGTGCCCGTGTCCGCCACGTCCGCCGTGGACAAGGCCCTGGACCTGATCGAGACGGTCGCCCGGTCGGACCGGCCGCTGCGGCTGAGCGAGATCGCCGACGCCCTGGGGATGAACCGGGCGACGGCGTACCGGGTGCTGGGCGATCTGGTCCGGCGCCGCTGGGTGCTGCGGTTCGGCGACCACTACGTGCCGGGGCCGGCGGTACTGCAGCTCTCCCCCGCCGCGGCGGCGCAGTCGCTGGTCCTGGTCGCGCGCCCCGTGCTGGACGGGCTGGCGCAGGCGACCGGCATGATGGCCAACCTCCAGGTGCTGACGGCGGACCGGTCGCGGGTGGTGGACGTGGTGCGGCCGCCGCGGCTGGAGATGATCAGCGACCTGCGCGACGAGCTGCTCCCGGTGCACCGGTTCTCCGGCCCGTTGGCGCTGGTCGCCGCGCTCGACGCGCCGGCCCGCCTGCCGTACCTGCGCCCGGCCCGCGAGGCGGGTCATCCCCTGGACGGTCCCGGCGGGCTGCTCGCGGCGCTGGACGGCACGGCGGCCGGTGGCTTCGCGCTCCAACGCGGCCGCGAGCAACCGCTGGTGGCCTCGCTGAGCCGCGCGCTGACGGCCGCGGGCGCCGGGCCGATCTGCGCGATCACCCTGGTCGGCCCGTCGGCGGAGTTCGCCGACCCTCGACTGCCCGCGCTCCGGGCGGAGTTGACGACGGCCGTCGACAGGCTGGGCGAGGCGCTGGTCACCCCGAGGAGGCAGCATGACTGACCCCGCACGCCCCAACTCGCCCCTTTCGCAGGGCGATTCACCGGGCGATTCACCGGGCGACCGGGACGCCGCGGCCGGGGGCCCGCTGATCCTCGGACCGGCCGCCACACGGGCGGCGCTGGACCCGCTGCGGGTGATGGAGGCGGTGGAGCGGGCCCTGATCGCGATCAGCGAGGACACGGTGAGCGCGCCGCCGCGGATCGCCGCGCACGGGCCGCACGGCCTGCTCGGGGCCATGCCCGCGTACGTGCCGGGGCTGGGGCTCGCGGCCAAACTCGTGACGGTCTTCCCCGATCCTGAGCGGCCCGGCCGCAGCGGCCACCGGGGCGTGGTGGCACTGTTCGACGAGCGGCGCGGGCATCTGACGGCGCTGGTGGACGCGGAGCCGCTGACCGCGGTGCGCACCGCGGCCGCGGCGACCGCGGCGATGCGGGTGCTGGCCCGGCCCGACGCGCGCCGGATCGCGATCGTCGGCACGGGCGCGCAGGCCGCCGCCCAACTCGCCCTGCTGGCCGCGACGGGGCGGGGTCCCCGCGCCGGCGCGTCCGCGGGACGCGGAACGCCGGCGGACGGGCCGGCGGGTGCCGAGGTCGTCGTCGCGGGGCGCGACCCCGGCCGGGCCCGGGCCCTGGCCGCGAGCTGCCCCGGGGCGCTGACCGCGCCGATCGAGGACGCGGTGCGCGGCGCCGACGTGGTGTTCTGCTGCACCGGCGCGCACCGGCCGGTGGTCGAGGCGGCCTGGCTGGCGCCGGGTACGCACGTCAGCTCGGTCGGCGGCTCCGAGGGCCCGGAGCTGGACGCCGGGACGGTGCGCGCGGGCGCCCTGTTCACCGAGTGGCGGGGCGCGGTGACGGCCGCACCGCCGGCGGGTGCGCACGAGTTGCAGGGTCTGCCGCCCGAGCGTGCCGTACTGATCGGCGACGTCCTGTCCGGCCGCCACCCCGGCCGCCGCCACCCGCACGAGATCACCGTGTTCAAGTCCACCGGCCACGCCGCCCTCGACGTCGCCGCGGCCCACGTCGTCCTGACGGCACCCCCGCCGCCCCGGTAGGGCGACCACCCCGGCGGGCCGTCCCCGGCGGCCGTCCCGAGCGGCGGGGCGCCGCCCGCCGCTCCCGCCACCCCCGGCGCTCCGCGCGGAATCGGGGCAGGTCATGCTGGGGGCATGAGCTCGACTGGGGTGCGCTTCGGCGCGAACTACACGCCCAGCCAGGGGTGGTTCCACCACTGGCTGGACTTCGACATCGACGCCGTCCGCGCGGATCTGGACTCGATCGCCGCGCTCGGGCTGGACCATGTGCGGGTGTTCCCGCTGTGGCCGCTGTTCCAGCCGAACCGGACGCTGATCCGGCCGCGGGCCGTGGAACAGCTCGTCGCACTGGCCGACGCCGCGGCCGAACGCGGTCTCGACGTCAACGTCGACGGACTGCAGGGACACCTGTCGAGCTTCGACTTCCTGCCCGCGTGGACCGGCACCTGGCACCGGCGGAACATCTTCACCGACCCCGACGTCGTGGCGGGCCAGGAGGAGTACCTGCGCACGCTGGCCGCGGCCCTCGCCGACCGGCCCAACTTCCTCGGCATGACCATCGGCAACGAGATCAACCAGTTCTCGGGCCCGCCGCACCCGGACCCGGACCGGATCGGCCCGGCGCAGGCCGGCGCGTGGCTGCGGCGGCTGCTGGCCGCGTGCGAGGAGGGCGCCCCGGGGCGGCTGCACCTGCACGCGGAGTACGACGCGGCCTGGTACCAGGACGGCCACGCCTTCACGCCCGAGCACTCGGCGACGATCGGCGCGGTGACGGCCGTGCACAGCTGGGTGTTCAACGGGACGGCGCAGCGGCACGGCCGCACCGGCACGGCGACCGAGCACCACGCGGCGTACATGATCGAGCTGTCCAAGGCGTGGGCGGACGACCCGCACCGCCCGGTGTGGCTGCAGGAGGTCGGCGCGCCCGCGCCGCTCGTCCCCGCGGAGCACGCGGCCGCCTTCACCGAGGCGACCGTCGCGAACGCGCTGGACTGTTCGGACGTGTGGGGCGTGACGTGGTGGTGCTCGCACGACGTCTCCCGCTCCCTCGCGGACTTCCCCGAACTGGAGTACTCGCTGGGCCTGTTGACCAACGACCGGCAGGTGAAGCCGGCCGGCGAGGCGATCCGCCGCATCGTGGCCGACCGGCGTGGCCGCACGTACGCGCCGCCGGTGCGCACCACCGCCCTGGTGGTGGACGTTCCGGCGCGCTGGGACGGCGACGCGGCGCCCGGCGACGCCCCGGAAGTGGCGGACCGTTCGACGTGCGCACCCGGCGGCGCGGTCTTCGAGGCGTTCGCCCGGCTCACCGCGGACGGCGCGCGGCCCACGACGGTCCTGGCCTCACGAGCCGGGGACGCCGCGCACCTCGCGGCCCGCGGGATCACCGAGGTGGTGCGGCCGGAGGAGGTCGCCTGACGCCGAGCGGCACCGTCGAGAGCGGGCAGGCGCGTTCGTCTGCGTCGCGCCTGCCCGCGGGGACGGTGACCAGTGGCCCGACGAGGTCGCGCGCCCACGCCTGGGCCGGGCCTCGCGGCAGCCACGGGGCGCGTTTCACCAGATCGCCGTCGCGGGCGGCGACCAGCGCTGACCTGCGTGGTTGACCTCGCGCGCAGCGGGGATGTTCTGGATTTTCCCCACTACCGCCGTGTCGGGCCGTCTTGGACGGCCCGAAGGGGTAGCTTCCAGCTCCCGGACACACACGGTGCACGCGCGCCGTCACCGCACTCGTTCGGGTGAATTTCCGGATACCAGGCCGCCTTCCGGCCGACGCGTGCCCGCAAAGGGCGCGCGGGAAGGCGGCGGCAGGCCACGGGTTCTGTCCGGAACCGCCCGGATCAGCGCACCGGATTTCCGAAAGCCGCCTCCGCAGTCAGGGCAATGTTGCCCCGGACGCGTACGGAGGAAGGGCTCCCGCGGAGCGATCAGCGACAATTTCGCGAAGACCGTGAAATACCCGCCAAAGGTTATTTTTGGGGCATCTCACGCCGGGTGAAAGCTGACTATGCCAGTGGTAGCATCTTCAAACCTGTGATCATGATCTACTTCGAACTGGCGCCCAGTCGGGAGACGTCGCCGGCCTGGGCCACTGCGGTCAGACACACATCGCGTTTGATCGGCTTACCCGCAAGGATGCACTACCTACGGCTGCAGCAGGCTTTATGCCAGGAAAGAGTTCCATGAGTAGCGCAAACGTGTTTCTGGGCACCTTGGCTGTCGTGTTTCTGGCCGCAGCCGTCGTGATATGGATACAGGGGCGCAACCGGGCCAGAGTGATCGCGGGCCAGGCCCAGCAGTTGCGCAAGGCGCAGGCGGACTACGGGAGCCTCGCCGAGGAGAACGCCCGGCAGGAGCAGGAACGCCAGCGGATGCTGCAGGACCGGGAGTTGGCGATGGCCCAGGCCTCCGCTGACGCCGAGTCACGGACGATGGCGATCATGAAGGCGTGGGCGGCGACGCTGCAGAGTCTCGCCGTCCGGAGCCAGACCGAGCTGGAGGGCATCCAGCAGAAGTACGGCGGGCATCCGGTGCTTCCGGACCTGCTCAACGTCAACCACGCGATCACCCAGACGCTGCGGCGCCTGCAGACCATCTCGGTGGCCTGCGGCGGGTCCCTCGGCCGCAGGCGCCAGGCGGCAAGTGTTTACGACGTGGTCAGAAGCGCGTTGTCCACACTTCGCCAGTACGGCCGCGTCAAGATTATGGACCAGAGTCCTTTCGCGCTGCGGGCGCCAGTGATTCCGGCCGTCTCCCTCGCGATCGCAGAAATTCTCCACAACGCCACCGACTATTCTCCTCCGCATACGGACGTGACCGTTCAATTCATGAACGTGCACAACGGCCTGTGCGTCGTCATCGACGACGCGGGTATCGGAATGAACGAGGAGGAGAAGCGGCGGGCCGCCGCACTGCTCAGTGGTGAATTCGTTCCGACGATTTCCCAACTCGGCAATCCCCCGCGCATTGGCTTCGCAGTCATGGGCATGCTCGCCAGCCAGTTCGGCTTCCAGGTCGATGTCTTGGGCCGGTCGGCGTACGGCGGCGTTCGGGCGGTTGTCCTGCTGCCCAACGAGCTCTTGACGGAGGAGCCCATCGAACCGCAGATGCCGCAGACGACCCAGGGGCCCGGGCAGGACCAGGGGCAGGACCAGGGAGCTGTTCACATCCAGGCCGCCACGGCCCACGGCCTGCCCCGACGGGCCGTCAGGACCCTGGAGACCGGCCTCGACGAGTCGTCCGCACCACCGGCGGCACAGGCACCGAACGATCGTCAGACCCTCGCGCGCCGGCTCAGCGGGCTGCAGCAGGGTACTCGTGAGGGCCGTGTGCTGTCGGTCTCCACCGAGGGAGACGAGACCCATTGATCGGCGACAAGGACAAGTACTCCTGGATGCTCCAGGGCGTCGTGGACGACACGCCGCACGCACGGCACCTGGTGCTGCTGTCGGCCGACGGCGTGGCACAGGGCGCCAGCCACGGCCTGGACGAGCGTCCGCTCAAGGCGATCGCGGCCACGGTCGCGGGACTCCAGTCGCTGAGCCGGGCCACCGGACTGATCGTGGGGCCCCAGACGACGCATGAGTGGAAGCAGACCCTGATCGAGTTCGATCACGGGCTGGTGTTCGTCGTGGCGGCCGGCAAGGGGTCGTACCTCGCGGCCGCGGCCGGGCCGGACGTCGACATGCAGCAGATCAGCTTCAACATGCAGCAGCTCGTCACGCGTCTGGGCAGGGAGCTGACGGCCCCCGCGCGCACCGAGGCATCGCCTCGGCGAAGCGCTGCGTCGGGCCCGGCGAGTGGTCAACCGCCGCGCCCCGCGCGGGTGGTGCCGATCCTGAACGACATGCTCGCCTCCGTCCCCAAGGCGACCCGGGCCATCCTCGTCCAGCCGGACGGCATGCCGGGCGGCGCCTCGGAGGGCATGAGTGCGGACATCGCCGACCTCTTCGCGGCGGCCATGCACGGGCTGCAGGGCCTGAGCAAGTCCACGGGACCCTTCGCGGGCCTGCACGGGAGCCCTCAACTGCGGCAGACCGTGGTCGAGTTCAGCCACGGCTGGCTGGTGAGCATCTCCACACAGGACGGCGGGTCCCTGGCCGCGATGGCGGAGCCGGACGGCGACATCGGAGAGCTCGCGGGCCGGATGCAGGACCTCGTGCTGAGCAGCCTGCGGCCGGCCGCGCAGATGGCGAGGAACGCCTGATGGACCCGGACAGCGAGCTGGAACTGACGAACTCATTAGTACCGGCCTTCGTGCTCACCGGGGGCGCGTCGCTTCCCACCGAGAACGAGCTCAGCCGTGACTCGCTCGTCGCAGTGACCGCGAAGGGCCTGGAGGCGAGGATCATCCTCCCCGAAGCGGCCCTGATCCGGGACCTGCTGAGCTCGGGACGCCACCTGCCGGTCTACGAGGTCGCCGCCCGGATCCAGGTTCCGCTGGGGGTGGGCAGGGCCCTGCTCACCCAGTTGTGCGACGAGGAACTGATCGTCGCACGGCCCCCCATCCCCAAGGCCACCCAGGCGGACAGGGCACTGCTCGCCCGGATTCGTGCCGGTCTCCAAGAACAGCTCGGAGCGTGATCAGACGTGCCAGTGGACGCAACTGAGCCCACATGGGTGAAGGTGCTCGTGGTGGGCCCCTTCGGGGTCGGCAAGACCACGTTCATCTCCAGCATCTCGGAGATCGAGCCGCTGACGACCGAGGAGACGATCACCAGTCTCAGCGCGCGCACCGACGACCTGTCCGCGACCCCGGAGAAGTCGACCACCACCGTCGCCCTGGACTTCGGCCGCCTCACGCTGTACGACGACCTGGTTCTGTACATGTTCGGCACGCCCGGCCAGGAGCGGTTCAAGGAGCTGTGGGAGGACCTGACACGCGGTGCTCTGGGTGCACTGGTCCTGGTCGATCCGCGACCCGAGCGGCTGAAGCAGTCCTTCGCCGTGCTCGACCTCGTCGAGCAGTTCGGGCTGGCCTACGTGATCGGCGTGAACCACTTCGACGAGCAGCGGACCTATCCTCTCGACGAGGTCCGTGAGGCTCTGAGCGTCTCCCCCGAGACGCCGGTCGTCGGCTGCGACGTCCGTGATCGTGCCTCATCGGGCAAAGCGCTCATCACTCTTGTCAACCACCTTCTGTCCCTGGACTAGGAACCCCATGGAACATCACGCCGACATCGGCGGCCCGCCGCCCGGTGGTCCCGCTCAGGAGAACGTCAAGCTCTACGGCCAGGCTTTCGGAGCCGACCCCGAAGCCCACTACAACTACCTGCGGACGTTCGGTCCGACGGCCCCGGTGGACATCGCCGAGGGCGTCGAGGCCACCCTGGTGACGAACTACCAGGTGGCGCTCGCCATCCTCAAGGACTCCGCGACCTTCCCCCGGGACTCCCGCAACTGGGCGGCCCTGCAGGAGGGCCGGATACCCGCCGACAGCCCGGCGCTGCCGATGATGGGATGGCGGCCCAACGCGCTGTTCGCCGACGGCGCCGCGCACGCGCGCCTGCGCGCGGCCGTGACCGGCAGCCTGGAGGCCATCGACGTCCAGTTGCTCGCACGGCAGACCCAGCAGGCCGCCGAATACCTGATCAGCCAGTTCAGCAGCCCCGTCGGGCACGCGGAACTGGTGCAGGAGTACGCGGGCCCGCTGCCGCTGCTGGTGTTCGGCACCCTCTTCGGCTGCCCTCCGGAGCTCGGCGACCGGATCATCACGGGCATCACCGGCATCTTCACCGGCACTCCGGGGGCCGACCAGTTGCTGGGCGGCTCGCTGCTCGAACTCATCGCCCTCAAGCGCCGCCACCCCGGTGAGGACGTCACCTCGCACCTGCTGACCCATCAGGCGGGCCTCACGGACGAGGAGGCGATGCACCAGCTCGTCACCATGCTGTCCGGCGGCACGGCTCCGCTGGCGGCCGCGATCAGCACGTGCATCGCGCTGATGCTGGGCGACGACAAGTACGCCATGGGCCGCCTGTCGGTGGAGGACGCCGTCAGCGAAGTGCTCTGGAACTACGCCCCGATCGCGAACTACGCGGGTCACTACCCGGTGATGGACGTCAAGGTGGGGGACCGCGTCCTGCGCGCCAACGACCCCGTCCTGATCAGCTTCGCCGCGGCCAACACCGACCCGAACGAGCGCCGGGACTTCAACGGCCAGGCGCACCTGGCCTTCGGCGCGGGCCCGCACGCCTGCCCCGCCAAGGACCCGGCCTGGGTCATCGCGGTGAAGGCGGTCGAGACGCTGCTGAACCGGCTGCCCGACGTCGAACTGCGGTGCGAGTTCTCCGCGTTGGCGTGGAACCAGGAGCCGTGGACCCGTTCGCTGGTGACGCTGCCGGTGCGGTTCACCAAGCCGGCCCCGCTCCCGCGGCGCGCCGACGGCACGGCCGGTGCCGTACCGGCCGCGGCTCCGGCGGTGGAGGCGGCCGCCCCTGTGCCGTCCGCGCCGTCGGCGGCGTCCCCGTCCGCCCAGGAGGCCCCGCGGCGCCGCAAGGGAATGTTCAGCCGGCTCGTCGAATGGATCAACGGCGAGTGACAACCGGCGCATGAACACCGGCACGTGACAAACGGTGCATGACAAACGGCCCATGACAAACGGCTCATGACAGTCGCGCGTGACGGCGGCGAGTGGCAGAGGCGTGTGGCGCGGGCGAGTGACGGAGACGTGTGACCGAGGCAACTGACGATGGCTAGTTCTGACTGAGTGACAGTTCAACCGCCTGGGTAGGCATAGCGGCCGGTAGCGTGCTGTGAGCCCTCAAGGAGGCATTGTGGAGCCCGCGATATCTCCGCCCGTCGATCAGCGTCGAGCTGCGCCGCTGTTCTCTCGTCTGCGGACAGCGGCAGGCCAGGCGGACCCCTTCCGGATCTACGGAGAATTGCGAGCGATGGGGGAGGTCGTGGCAGCCCCCTGGGGCGGACACGTCGTCACCTCGTACGACCTGTGCGACTACGTCCTGCGGGCGAGGGAGGACTGGCTGGAACCGGATTCGGCATGGCGCAGGCGGCAGCCGGAGTCCACCCGCTGGTCCTCTCCCTCCTCGACGGAGATGAGCCGGACGCTGCCGGCACTCAACGGCCTCGCCCACGCGCGCGTCCGGCGCTCGGCCGGCGGCATGTTCGACCGGTCCACGATCGACGAGCTCCAGGCCCCGGTCACGGTCATCACCAGGAAGCTCCTCGACCGTCTGGAGGAGCAGTTGCACAGCATGGGCGGCGGAGTGGCGGACCTCCACTCCGTCGTCAGCGAGGAGTTGCCGGTGGCGACGATCGGCCACTGGCTGAACCTCCCGCAGGCGGACCTCCCACTCCTGCGGGATCTGACCAGGGACATGGTCTACACGCAGGAACTCCTGCCGTCGGCGAGCCAGTTGGCCCTGTCCGACCGGGCCGTCGCGCAACTGCGCCTCTACTTCCTCACGTTGGTGGCCGAGCGGCGCCGCGACCGGGGTGACGATCCGGTCTCCCGGTGGATCACGGCCTGGGACGAGATCGAGGACGACCAGCAGGCGGCGGACGAGGAGGTCTACCACCTGGCGCTGTTCGTCCTGCTCGCGGCCCTGGAGACGACCGCGACCATGCTGTCGCAGGCCGTCCTCACCCTGCTCGGCCACGAGTGGCAGTGGCGGTACCTGACCCGGCATCCCGAGGGCGTGCCGGGTGCCGTCGAGGAGGCCCTGCGGTACGACCCTCCGACGCATGTCGTCACGCGTGTGGCCCGTACCGACACCTCCCTCGCCGGCGTCGACATCCGCACGGACGAGACCGTGCACCTCATGGTCGCGGCCGCGGGCCGCGACCAGTCCCGGCACCAGGACGCCGACTCCTTCAACATCCATCGCCCGAACCAGGGCCACCTGGCGTTCAGCAGCGGCATCCACTACTGCCTGGGGGCGCCGCTGGCCCGCCTCGAGGCGCAGACCCTGCTGCACGGGCTACTCCGCCGCTTCCCGCGCCTGAGCCTGGCCCGCACACCCCAATGGGCCCCCCGCGTCGTCTTCCGGCGACCGCGGAGCCTCCACGTAGCACTCGCCTGAGAGACCATGATCCCCAACACGCCCTCCTCGCCCTACCAGCTCCTGCGCGTCCACCAGGACGACAAGGTGCTCCGGGTCGAGCTCCACTCGCCCGACACGGGCAACGCGCTGAACGACGCCATGCTCGACGAGCTGCTGGACGTCCTCGGTTCCGCGGCGGTGTCCGACTGCCGGGCCCTTGTCCTGTCCGGCGCCGGCGCGGACTTCTGCGCCGGCGCCGACCGCTCCGAGCTCCGGGACGGCCTCGTGCACGACCCGAGCGGGAGCAGCACGATGGCGAGCCTCGACAAGGGCCGCCGGGTGTGCGAGGCACTGGAGACCCTGCCCGTCCCGACGATCGCCCGGCTGCACGGCCGGGTGATCGGCGCGGGCCTCGTCCTCGCGGTGAACTGCGACCTCCGCATCGCGGCGGACACGGCGGAGTTCCGCATGCCCGAGCTGTACGTGCGCCTCGTCCCGGCGTGGGGCGGCGGCCTGGCCCGGCTCATCGAGCTGGGCGGGGAGTCGCGCATCCTCGAACTGATGCTCACCGGCACCAAGTTCACCGCCGCTTACGCCCGCCAGCTCGATCTCGTGCAGCGGGTCGAGGCGGCCGCGGACGTGGACCGCGCGATCTCGGACCTGTGGCTGCGGCGCCTGCTGCACTGCCCGCCCGAGGCCGTCCACCTCACCAAGCGGCTGTTCGCGCAGCACCGGCGTTCCGGCCGCGGAGCGAGCACGGCGCTGCTCGACGCGGCCATCCTCACCGGCCAGATCCGCACCACCCTGGGCTGACGGCACTCCAGTCCGGGTACCGGCTGGCCCAGGAGTACCCCGCCTTCGTGACGGGGTCCGCCCCCGCGGGTCCCGCGGCGCCGCCGTCCGAGGCGCTCCGGGCGGTGCGGCGGATCAGCTGACGCACGGGCGGGTCGCCGTGTCCGCCCTGTGAACCCGCAGGCCGGACCGCACCCGGGGCGTGGCACCATCGGGCTGCCCGGGACGACAGCGCCCGGCCGGCCCAGGAGAGGACGTCCCCGCCATGCCCCTGCAGATCACGGCGACCGACGCCGACCACCCGTCCGCGCTCCTCGACCTGTGCTGGAACGTCCCGCTGGAACAGTGGCCGGACGAGACCCTGGTGGCGCTCCCCCGCGGCATCTCCCGGCACGTGGTCCGGTTCGCCCGGGCCGGCGACGAGGTGGTGGCGATCAAGGAGGTCAGCCAGTGGGCGGCCGAGCGCGAGTACGGGCTGCTGCGGGACCTGGACCGGCTCGCGATACCCGCGGTGGACCCGATGGCGGTGGTGACCGGCCGCGAGGCCCCCGACGGCACCCCGCTGGAACCGGCGCTGATCACCCGGCACCTGGGCGGCTCGCTGCCGTACCGCGCGATGTTCGAGACGACGATGCGGCCGGGGACGGTGAACCGGCTGCTGGACGCGCTGGCCGTCCTGCTGGTGCGGCTGCACCTGGCGGGCTTCGCCTGGGGTGACTGCTCGCTGTCCAACACGCTGTTCCGGCGTGACGCGGGCGCGTACGCCGCCTACCTGGTGGACGCCGAGACGGGGCAGCTGCAGCCGGAACTCTCGCGCGGGCAGCGGGAGTACGACATCGAGCTGGCCCGGGTGAACATCGCGGGCGAGCTGATGGACCTGGAGGCGGGCGGCTCCCTGCACCCCTCCGTCGACCCGGTGACGTTCGGCGAGGCGATCGCCGCGCGCTACGGCGACCTGTGGCACGAGCTGACCCGCGAGTCGGTGTACCCGGCGAGCAAGCGGCAGTACATCGACCGCCGGATACGGCGGCTCAACGACCTCGGTTTCGACGTGGCCGAGATGCAGATCGAGCGCTCGCCCGAGGGCGACACCGTGACGTTCCTGCCGAAGGTCGTGGACGCCGGCCACCACCAGCGCCAGTTGCTGCGGCTGACCGGCATGGACACCGAGGAGAACCAGGCGCGCAGCCTCCTCAACGACCTGGAGAGCTGGATGGCCACCCAGGACGACTACGCGCCGTCCGGCAAGCTGACCGCCGACGGGCTGCCCGGCGCCCGGCCCGAGGTGCTGGCCCACCGATGGGTGCGGCAGGTGTTCCGCCCGGCGGTGCGGGCGGTCCCGGTCGACCAGCGCCGCGGCATGGACGCGGCGCAGCTCTACCACGAGCTGCTGGAACACCGCTGGTACCTGTCGGAGCAGGCCCAGCACGACGTCGGCTGGGACGCGACCGTCGCGTCCTACCTCACCGACATCCTCCCCCACGTCCCCGACCCGACGGCCCCCCTCCCCGCCGAGGAGTAACCCTCCGACGGAGTACCCACCCCGCCCCGGCGGGGCCCGAGCCCCGACCGCCACGGACCGGGGCACGGCCCCCCCGCGCCACCCACTTGAGCCCGCCGGCCGGGCAGGCGCGTCGCCGGCCGCCGCGAGGCGGCCCGCGGGGGTCGGGGCCGGAGCTTGCCGGGGACCCGCGTGAGAAAAAGCCAAAGAATGCGTTGACATCTGCGGATCCCAAAGTACTCTTTGACACATGGAGATCAGTGACCCGAAGACGATCAGGGCGCTGGCGCACCCGCTGCGGCTGGACCTCATGGAACTGCTGGCGGCGATCGGGCCGGCCACGGCCGCGGAGTGCGGCCGGGAGCTGGACGTACCGCAGGCCAACTGCTCCTTCCATCTGCGGCAGTTGGCGAAGTACGGCTTCGTGGAGGAGGCGGAGCCCGGCGCGGACCGGCGCGAGCGCAGGTGGCGGGTGCCGCCGGAGCAGCCGGCGGTGCGGGTCGCGAGCGGCGCGGCCGTCGTCGGCCGGGAGCTCGAACGGCTCGTGGTCGAGCGGGAGTTGCGCGCCGTGCTGGACTACGGCACCCGCCGCGGCCAGGAGAGCCCCGAGTGGCGGGGCAAGGCCGGCGTGGTCGCCGGGCTCGCGCTCGTCTCCCCCGAGGAGGCGGCGCAGATCGAGGCGGCCTGGCTGGCCCTGCTGGGGCCGTACCTCGCCAGGACCGCGGCGGGCGGCGGGTCGGAACGACACTCCGGGCAGCGCCTTGTCCGGTACTTCATGGCGGCGACGCCGCTTCAGGCACACGAGACGATGGGGGACGGCGATGACGGACACGACGCGGCCGGCAGCTGACACGGCCGAGGTCACGAGCACGGGCACGAGCACGGGCGCGGTGGACTTCACGAGCGCGGCTCCGCGGCCCGGTTCGCTGGACGTGGCCTGGCGGCACGGCACCGGTTCGGCGCGGCGGCGCCGGAAGGACGGCGGCGAGCCGCCGATCCAGGTCCACCACTACGACGAGCACACCGTGATCATGCGGCAGAGCAAGTCACTGAGCTACGAAGCCCCGTTCCTCTACCTGCTGTTCGGCAACGAGCGGGCGCTGCTGCTGGACACCGGGGCGACCGAGGAGCCCGAGCGGTTCCCGCTGCGCGCGACGGTCGACGGCCTGGTCGACGCGTGGCTGCGGGAGCATCCGCGGGAGGACTACGCGCTGGTGGTCGCCCACTCGCACGGGCACGGCGACCACGTGGCGGCGGACCCGCAGTTCGCGGACCGGCCCCGCACCACCGTGGTGCCGCGGGAGGCCGCCGCGGTCCAGGAGTTCTTCGGGCTGGACCCCGAAGTCCCCGACCGTACGGGACGGTTGGACCTCGGCGGGCGTGTGCTGGAGGTGCTGCACTCCCCCGGCCACCACGAGGCGGCCGTCACCCTCCACGACCCTTGGACGGGCGTGCTGCTCACCGGCGACACGGTGCTGCCCGGCCGGCTCTTCGCGTTCGACGCCGCGGCCTATCTGGCGACCATGGAACGCCTGGTGGCGTTCGCGGCGACGCGTCCCGTCACCCATGTGCTGGGCTGCCACATCGAGATGACCGGCCGCCCCGGCCGCGACTACCCGATCGGCGCGGACCACCAACCGCGCGAGCGCGCGCTTGAGTTGACCCCCGCGCACCTCACGGCGGTGCGCGACGCGGCGGCCGCGGCCGCGTCCGCCCCCGGCGTCCACCGCCATCCCGACTTCGTCCTGTACTCCCAGCCCGCCGAGCCCGACCTCAAGCGCCTTCTGCGTCGCGGCCGGACCCACAAGGCGCTGCGCCGCGTCACCGGCCGCTGACGGGGTCCGCACCCCGGCGCGGGAGCCAGGTCTCAGGCCCCGGCGCCGGGCGGGGCCGGGGGGCCGAACCAGCGGTGGAGTGCGGCGGACAGGTCCGGCCGGGCGGTGCCGGCCCAGGCGACGTGGCCGTCGGGGCGGAGCAGGACCGCGGGGACGGTCAGCTCGTCGCTGGTGTCGATGACGTGGTCGACGCGGTCGGCCCAGCCCGCGGCCGGGAGCTCGCCCGTCGGGTCGAGCAGCAGGCCGCGGCCGGTGCGCGTCAACGCGTAGAGGCGGCCGCCCTGCTTCAGCGGCATGTCCTTGAGCCGCGTCCCCACCAGGGGGTGGCCGCCGCCCATGGCGTAACGGATGCCGGTGGCGGTGATCTTCAGGGTCAGGTGGCGGTTGACCTCGTCGAAGTCCATGAGTTCGGCGACGAGGCGGCGTGCGGCCCGCGCCCCCGGGTCGGGTGACATCAACTGCGCCTGCGCGCGGGTGTTCTCCAGGACCTCGGCGGCCACCGGATGCCGCTCGGACTCGTAGCTGTCGAGCAGATCCGGCGGCGCCCAGCCGGCCACCGCCGCGGCGAGCTTCCAGCCGAGGTTGAACGCGTCCTGGATGCCGAGGTTGAGGCCCTGCCCGCCGATCGGCGGGTGGACGTGCGCGGCGTCGCCGGCGAGCAGTACGCGGCCGACGCGGTAGCGCTCGGCCTGCCGGGTGCCGTCGCCGAACCGGGACAGCCAGCGCGGCGCGTGCGCACCGAAGTCGCTGCCCGCGACCGCGCGCAGTCGCTGTCGCAGCTCCTCCAGGGTCGGCGGGACGGAGCGGTCCTCCGCGACGGTGGCCGCGGGCACCACGACGCGGTGCGCGCCGTTCCCGGACGGGCCGATGCCGAAGCGGAGTTGGGTCCTGCGCACCTCGGCGACGGCGGCGGCGACGATCTCCGGTGAGGCCGTCAGTTCGACCTCGCCGAGCAGGGTGTCGGCCCGGTTGGGCTCGCCGGGGAAGCCCACGCCGAGCAGCTTGCGGACGGTGCTGCGGCCGCCGTCGCAGCCGACGGCGTAGCGCGCCCGCAGGGACGAGCCGTCCGTGAGGGTGACGGTGACGCCGGCCTCGTCCTGGCTCAGCCCGGCGACCTCGCACCCGCGCCGGATCTCCGCGCCGAGTGCGGCGGCGCGCTCGGTCAGCAGCCGGTCGGTCACCGGCTGCGGGATGCCGAGGACGTAGCCGTGCGCGGTGTCCAGGCCGCCGGCCGGCGGGGGCTTGCGGATCCCGGCGAAGAAGCCGCCGAGCGGATACCGCTGTCCGTGCGCGAGGAACTCCTCCAACAGGCCGCGCTGGTCCATCACTTCGATGCTGCGCGCGTGCAGCCCGAGCGACCGGACGACCGCCGTCGGCACGGTGTCCCGCTCCAGCACGACGACGCCGACGCCGTGCAGCCGCAGCTCCCCCGCCAGCATCATCCCCGTGGGCCCGCCGCCCACCACGACGACGTCCACCCCGTCGAACCCACCGCTCAAGAGAATCCCCTTCACCCGCGTATCGCCACACATGGCACGAACCCGGCATATCGCCGTTTTCCGCCACCGGCTGGGAATTCTGCACCACGAGGGGGCCCTTGCGGCAAGGCCCCCCACCAGCTATAGCTTGAAAATGGAGGGGCTCTCCTCCAGCATCCTCCGGCACCCCACCGCCGTCAGGCGGTGAAGGCGCCGTCGACGGGGAGGGTGGCGCCGGTGAGGTAGCGGGTGGCGGGGGCCGCGAGGTGGGCGACCGTGGCGGCGATCTCTGCGGGAGCGGCATAGCGGCCGAGGGCCGTCAACCCGGCGATGGCGGCGGCGGAGGGGCCGTCGGCGGGGTTGGCGTCGGTGTCGGTGGGGCCGGGGTGGACGAGGTTGACGGTGATGCCGCGGGGGCCGAGTTCGCGGGCCAGGCCCTTGGTGAGGCCGATCAGCGCGGTCTTGCTCATCGCGTAGAGCGCGAGGCCCGGGAACGCGGCGCGGACGGCGACGTTGCTGCCGATGCTGATGATGCGGCCACCGGTGCCGCCCGCGTCCATGTGGCGCACGGCCGCCTGGGAGGCGACGAACGCGGCGCGGACGTTGACGGCGAGGGTCCCGTCGAGATCGGCGAGGGTGACGTCCTCCAGCGGGCCGGCCAGGAAGATCGCCGCGTTGTTGACCAGGACGTCCAGCCGGCCGTACGTCGCCGCGGTCTCGTCCACGGCGCCGACGAGCGCCGCGGCGTCCGCGTTGTCGGCCTGGAGGGCGAGGGCGCGGCGGCCGGTGGTGCCCTTGATGCGGTCGACGACCTCGGCGGCCCGGTCCGCGCCGGTGCGGTACGTCAGCGCGACGTCGGCACCCTCCTCGGCCAGGCGCAGGGCGATGGCGGCGCCGATGCCGCGGCTGCCGCCGGTGACGAGGGCTGCGTGTCCTTCGAGTGGGTTCATGCGGTCGATCATGGTGCGGCGATCCGCGGGGTGCTGGCGGGATTCAGCCGTCGCACTCGGCCGCCGCCCTCACTCCGCGGTCAGCTCGCGCGCGTACCAGCGGCCGGGCTTGCCGCCGAGGTGCGCGGGGTCGGCCGGGCCGACGAGGGTGAACCCGGCCTTGGCCAGGACCCGTTGGGACGCGACGTTCGCGTCCGACGTCCCGGCCTTGAGCGTGCGCACGCCGTGCCGTTCCGCCGCGAACCCGCACAACGCGCGGACGGCCGCCGTCGCGACACCGCGCCCGGCCGCGGACTCCGCGACGCGGTACCCGAGTTCGGCCGTACCGTCCTCGATGTCCACGAGGTTGAACCGGCCCAGCACGGAGCCGTCTTCGGCGACCAGCACGTAGAACGCGCACCCCCCGTCGGCCTGTTCGGCCAGCAGCGCCGTGAAGAACTCGGTGAACCGCGCGAAGTACTCGTCGCCGCGGTCCGAGATGAAGCGCGTGAAGTAGGCCCGGTTGGCGCGCTCGAACGCGAGGACCGCGGGCGCGAGCCCGTACTCCAGGCGCCGCAGCACCGCGCCCGCGGGCGCGGCGGACCCGACCGGTATGTCTCTCTCGACCTCGGCTGCCATCCCCCGACCCTATCCCCGCGGGCCTGGGCACGCCCCGGGATATTCGCCGGGCTTCGGCGGAGCCCGGGCCCCGCGGACGGATAGCACATCTCCCACCTCGCGGCCGGGCCCCGACACCCGGGGAACGGCCACGGGCCCCCTTCCCGGCCGCCGGGCGGGGGGTGAGCGCGCGGCGAGCCGCGCCGACGACTGACAACGGGAGGCACCCGGCCGCCGGGCTGAGGCGCGCGTGCGGGGCAGGCGCCGCGGGACGGGCCCGGGGCGGGACGGACGCGGCCTAGTCCCCCGCCGGACGGCGGTACGCGCCGTGCCACCAGATGCGGGCGAGCTCGCGGGCGAACGCCGCGTCGCCGCGGCCGTCGTCGACGCGGATGTGGTGGGCGATGGCCTGGGCGCCGCCCCAGACGATGACGCGGCTCGCCGCGACCGCGTCGAGGTCCGCGGGAGTGGAGCCGGCGGCCTGTTCCGACCGCAGCGTGCGCAGCACCGTCTCGTCGAAGCCTTCGAGGTCGGCGGTGTAGAAGTCGCTCACCGCGGCGTCGTACGCCGCCGCCTCGCGTACCGCGGTGAGCACGCCCTGGTGGGCGCGGTGGATCGCGAGCACGTCCTCGAAGTACCGGGCGAACCGTTCGGCCCCCGCGCCCTCGCCCGCCGGGTCCCACTGCCGGGCCAGCGCCAGCACCGACTCCCGCAGGTCGTCGCTGAGCTGCACCAGGACGTCGGACTTGCCCGGGAAGTGGGCGTAGAAGGTGGCCCGGGAGACCCCCGCCTCCTCCAGGATCCGCTGGACGCTGATCTCCGAGTAGTTCTCGCCGGCGTCGAGCAGCCGCTCCAGCGCGGCCATCACCTGGGCCCGGGTGGCGGCCGAGCGCGCGGCGTGGTGGTCGGCCTGGCGTCGGGTCACGGGTCTCATCGGGCACCTTCCAGTCTGTTCGCGTGCGCGCGGACCGGGGTCCGCGGGCCTCAGTCCATCAGAACGCGTCCCCCTGCACCACGGGGAGTGCCAGGTCCCACAGCCGGTCCGCGGCCGCGGGGTCGACCGACCACCTGGCGACGCCCGCCATCACCTCCGCGCCGCCGTCGACGACCTCCGACTCCTGGTTGTCCTCGAAGTACCGGCCGGTGACGCCGTCGAGGAGCGGGGAGGCCGCCAGCAGCACGGTGGTGGCCGCACCCTGGGCCGGGGTCTTGTAGAAGTCGGGGGTGAGCAGGTTGCCGTCGTCGTCCATCGCGCCGAACGCCCGCATCGTCGCCGGGTCGAGGTGGCGGGTGAGGTTGGTGTGGATCCAGCCGGGCGCGCACGCGTTGGCGGTGATGCCGTACTCGGCCCAGCGGCGGCTGACGCCGACGGCGAGCAGCACGTCGGCGGTCTTGGACTGCGCGTAGGCGACGAAGGGGTCGTAGGCGCGGTGCTCGAACTGCGGGTCGTCGAGGTCGACGCCCGCGCGCAGCTGCGCGCCGGAGCTGACGACGGTCACGCGCGGCGCGTCGGCCTGCCGGAGCGCGTCGCGCAGGCCGACGGCCAGGGCGAAGTGGCCGAGGTAGTTGGTGGCGAGCTGCGTCTCCCAGCCCTCCGCGGTGAGCTGCCGGGTGGGGAGCATCATCACGCCGGCGTTGGCCACGAGGGCGTCGAGCGGCCCGCTCCACGCGTCGCAGAAGGCCCGGACGGACCGCAGGTCGGCCAGGTCGAGGGCGGCCACCCGCATCCCCGGGAACTCCTTGGCCAGCGGCTCGGCGGCGGCGGGGTTCCGCGTGGCCACGGTCACCTCCGCGCCCGCCTCCGCGAGCGCGCGCACCGTCTCGACGCCGAGCCCGGAGGAGCCGCCCGTGACGATCATTCGCCGCCCGCTCAGGTCGACTCCGTCGAGGATGTCCGCGGCGGTTGCGCGCACCCCGAAGGGGGTGGTGGTCAGCGTCATTCCAGTCCCTGCTTTCCGTGTCTTTCCCCCGGCACCGGGTGCTGCGCGTCCACCGGGGTGTCGCTTCCACCATACAGCGTGTCCGGATACACCGTCCGGGTTGCACCCGGGGGCCGACGGGGTGCCACCGGGGCTTTTGGGGTTCGGCTTCCGTCCTGCCCCGCGCTGCGCGCTGCCGTCTGCGGGTCTCGTCGTGGCTGTTCGCGCCGTTCCCCGCGCCCCTTCGGGGCTCGTCCTGCCCCTTGCGGTGCGTCGCCGTCCACCGGCCGGTGGGTGGTTGCTCGCGCAGTTCCTCGCGCCCCTGGTGTGCGTGCCCTTTGTTCGTGGGGTCGGGGGCGCTCCGGAAGCGTCTCCTCGGAAATGTGCATACGGGTACCTCCATCGACGCACCCGGGGGCCGCGCACATTTCGCTGCGG